>CAWFIU010000002.1:0-1097354 GCA_963816035.1 uncultured beta proteobacterium | reverse complement strand
CAATCTCGTTGGCTGCAGAGGAAAGCTTGTCCTTGTGAATATCGGGGACATCCCACATCCCGATGGTCGCCATGAACACCACGATGGCATCCCAATACTCAGCAGGGTACCCAGAGTCTCCTTCAAATTCGTAGCACCGATCAAAACAGAGCTCCGTGCGAATTCGCCCGGCTCGAATGGCAGATTGAAAACTTGCTGGAGCCTCCCTGAACGCTGTCATTACCAATTCCTTGGACGAGGAGCGGCGCATTGGCGGGGCGGTTGTCTCCGAAGCGGCTACTGTGCTAAAAATCAAGGCGGCGGCGCAAGCCACAGCAAATATCGATCGCTTCATCTTGCCCTCGGAGTGGGTAAGGGAGGAACACCAGCCCCAGCGCCAATCTGAAAGTGATAGTGCTTGGGTTTTGGTTAATCCATCCATGTGTGAATCCGCAGCTCTTCGCGCACCGTACAACGTTGTCCTGGTCCTTCTGGAACAACTCCGGATTTCTGGCTGCGGAGAAATCAACGGCCAAACTCTTCGGATGCAGACTTGTTCTCGCGTGACCTCTGGCTTCCGAGCCTCCGGTAACAACGAGATATAGGGGATGCCAGTCGATGCCCTTGTCACAGGTGCCAAGGCAACGCGCGATGCACTTGACCCAGTCGACCATATCGGGCGTCAGCGGCACAGTGCCTGGCGGAGGTTGGTTATAGCGGAAAGGCGGATTCTGCAAGCCTTGTGAATCCAGCCCTTCTGGATCGAAGAATCCTAGAGGGTCGTCAGCGACGTATGCATAGACGTTCAGTCCGCCCTGCAACCCAATCGGATCGCTCTCCACATACCGCCCGATGCCCGGATCGTAATCGCGGAAGTAGTTGTAATTGGATCCCTTCTCGCTATCGTAATACTGCCCGGGGAACCGGAGGTTGTAGCTGAAGGTGCCAAGTCCCGCCGGATTCTCATTCGGCGCGTTGTTCCCGAACGGATCCGCATTCGGCCACTCCCACCGGCTCTGGTTCAGCGTGTCCGTGATCTGCCGCGGCGTGCCCAGGTGATCGGCCCACACATAGAAGACATCGAACCCACCCGTCTTGGGCTTGAGCACCGCCACCGGGAGATCACCCAGCCACACCGTCTCCTCGATCGGCGCCCCGGTCGCGTCGTACTCGCCGATCAGGTGCCCCGCCTCGTCGTAGGCGAAGAACGCGTCCGAGCCGCTCGTCTTCTTCACCCGCTGCCCGAGCCCGTTGAGGGCGTAGGTGGTGGTCCCCGCCTGCTTCATTCTTCCCCGGCCATCGTATGTGTACGTGATCCCCGCGCTCACCGTGACATTGCCCGCGTTGTCGTAGGTGAAGCTGCGGGTGGTTGCACCACTGAGACTGGTCAGCTTGTGGCTCGTGCTCGGGTACGTGTACGTGGTGCTTGCCGCATTGATCGTGGCATTCGTCCGGTTGCCGTTGGCGTCGTACGCGAAGCCCTGCGTCTGCCCCGCCGCGAGGTTGGCCGTGATGAGGCGATTCAAGCTGTCGTAGCTGAAAATCTCCCCCAGGTCCGCATACGTCCCGGCCGCCGGCCCCAGCGTGATCGTCTTCACCCGCCCATCCAGGTCGAAGCTGCGGCTGTACGGCTCCCCGTTGCCCCACGTCCAGCCCTTCACGGCCCCAAAGGGGAAGTAGGTGCCGGAAGCGAGGATCGAGGTGCCGTCCACGGCGATGGAGACCACGTGCCCCTGGGCATCGAACCCGTAGGCGACCGCCCGCCCCGAGGGATAGGTGATCCCCGTCTGCCGGCCGCTCGAGAAGCTGTAGCCCACCGTGAAGGCCTTGTTGGCCGGTGTCGTGGTGACCGTCTGCGCCTTCGAGGTGACGCGCCCCAGCGCATCGTAGGCGTAGGTCGTGTTGCCGGAAGGGTCGGTGACCTTCGTGAGGCGCCCCAACGCGTACGGCCCGCCCGTGGTGGTGTTGTCGTACTCGTAGGTGACGGTGCCGTCGGTGACGGTGGCAGCCGTGACACGGTTCAGCGCGTCGTAGGAGTAGGTCGTGACGGTGTTGCGGGCGTCGGTTTGCGTCGCGACGTTGCCGGCCGCATCGTAGATGAAGGCCGTGGTTCCCGTGTCGGGCGAGACCTGGGAGGTGAGGTTCCCGAGCCCGTCGTAGTTGTAGGTCGTGGTGGCCGTAACTCAACTGACCGAGCGATCGCAAGGGGCATCATTTCGACACGTCATCCTTCACTTGTCGACCACCCCGGCAAAGACCATTCCGTGCTCATTCGGATCGAAGTCATCAGGAAACGTTGTAAAGAAATCGTATTCGGCGCCCTCGAAGTTTGCGCCTGTGACGTCGGCGCCAGCCAGACGCGCCGCTTGCAAGTGAGTTCCTCCCCCCATTTGATCCCTGCCTAGATTTGTCCCTCGCAGGCTCGCGCCCGTCAAGTCGGCTTCTTTAAGGTTCGCGCCACACAGCAGTGCTCCGTCAAGAATCGAATTCCTAAGATTTGCCCTGAACAGCACAGCCCAATAGAGATCTGCTTCCCTGAAAATGGTCCGCTCCAGATTAGCGTCGGAGAAGATAGCGCCTTCCAGCACCCCCTGCGTGAAATCATGGCCTCGGAGATCACGGCTGTCGAAATCAGGGCCATCCACCCCGTCAAGTTCGAAGATCACAGCGCCTTGCTTATTCTTGACGATAGTCATTGAGCGGCCTTGTAAATGCCGAAGCCGAGAAGAATGAGCGGACACGACTCTGGTTGGAGAACACAGATCGCGACGCAGGTGGCACCAGCCGCCCCGGCCGCCCCGGCCCCTACCTTTGCAGCGGTTGACGCACTCGACGTGTTGTTTTGGGCGGCCGATCCGCCCGCATTTGGGCAGTCGGGGCCACATCCACACTTATCCTCATACTCTTTGAGACGACGTTCAAGATTCTGCTGGTAGAAATCAACGAGGAGTTGATGCCCGGAAACACTTGCCCTGTGAGGAGCGCCGGGATACGGGGGCAAGAGCGGCAGATTCCGTGGATTGAAGGAGATCGCGTCCTTGCCGTCCTTAATATCGCGCCGAATGTCCTCAATCTTTTTTGCCAGTTTTTGGCACTCCTCTCCGCTGGGATCAAGCTTCCTTGCCAAGCCTCTTGAGTCAATCCAAACGAGTGGCGAGGCTTGAACATAGGAGAACGTGTTGAGCCCAGCTGCCAACCCAATCGGATCACTTTCCAAATACCGCCCGATCGCCGGATCGTAATCGCGGAAGTAGTTGTAATGGACAGCGACAAATCGGCCCTATAGCTCGTCTTCCTTGCTCGGCGATGCCGCTGGCGCACCACGCAGGAATCGCGTCAGGTCCGAAGGCTTGGCTTTCGCCGCCCGCCGCTTGAGAAATTGTTCGGCGGTCTCGATAGTGCCGACTTTCTCTGCCACCGCAACCGCAATGAACTGATTGAGTGAAACGCCATCCTCTTTCGCGAGACGTGCGGCGGCGGCCTTGACGGACCGGGGCATTTTCAGCAGATAGGAAGCTTTGCTCATCGCTTGATCTCCTTGAGGCACTCCTGTGGCGTAATCACTTTCAACTCGAATTTTGCCGCGGCGGGTGCGAAATCTCTGACGTTGTGCGTGACCAGGTAGTCAGCGCTTCCGTTCACGGCTGCCTCGAGAACGAGCTCATCCGAAGGATCAGCCAACTGCGGCCGCCAGCGAAAGTGAACCTCGATAGGCTCGGCCGCACTGGCGAAGGCGGCCAAGGCGGCCTCGACATCGGCCTCGGTCATGCCGGTCACCAGACGGTGCTCCGGTCGCAGCAGCACATCCTCGTATTCCAGAAAAAGCGCGGTCGTTACCAGCGGCCGGAGTGTGCCCTTTGCGACTGCCTGCAGCAGCAGATTGCTCGCCCCGGTGCGGCTTCGAAAGCCGGCCACGAGCACCGAGGTGTCCAAAACAATGCGCATAGCTTAAAGGATAGCATATCCTAGGAGCTATATGCAAACGGCCTCAGCCCCGCCTGGTGGCCGCGGCAGTAGTTGTAGTTGATCGAGCCTGATGCGTCGTATTAGTGCGAATGATTTACCACAAGACGGCCATCTACAAAATCTAATTCAGCCCCGTCAAGTCGCACGGCCGATTCTGTGGCGAATGTGAAAGGTATTCCGTCGATTACCGTTAAGTCGCTCTCGGGAACTTGGGCCCTCGAATAGAAGCCAAGGCCCCAGCCGGCCCCAAGGTGTCGGGCATTCGGACCCTCTCCGCTTATTTCGTCCAGCACCCAGCTAACGCAAGCGACAGGATCGAAATCCGTGACCTGACTCATCGCTGCTTGTACCGCCGCCTTTGCTCGAGGAGTCAGTCGCAGCGACGCCGTAGTCCAGTGTGAATTAGCAGTCATTGATTCGTCACTTTCCTGTCCTCACCCACACCAAGGGCAAGGCACGAATGGGTTTGTCTTGATGAGGATTAGGGGAATTCCGCTGGGGCAGTCATACGCGCAAATGCTGCCCATACTCTTCCTCGCTCCAAGTGCAAACCTCAAAGCCCCACGAGATTGGCTGCAGCGGGTTTCCGTCTCCACCAGTTCCGCAGCTTGATTCCCCGAAGGGATCACGTAGCAACAATGGATTCGCCCCGAGTATATGCATACGTATTCAACCCCCCCTCAACCCAATCGGATCGCTCTCCACATACCGCCCGATGCTAGGATCGTAGTCGCGGAAGTAGTTGTAATTGGATCCCTTCTCGCTATCGTAATACTGCCCCGGAAATCTGAGGTTGTAGCTGAAGGTGCCAAGCCCCGCCGGATTCTCATTCGGTACGTTGTTGCCGAACGGATCCGCATTCGGCCACTCCCACCGGCTCTGGTTCAGCGTGTCCGTGATCTGCCGCGGCGTGCCCAGGTGGTCGGCCCAGACATAGAAGACATCGAAGCCACCAGTCTTGGGTTTCAGCACCGCCACCGGGAGATCGCCCAACCAGATGGTTTCTTGAATCGATGCTCCCGTCGCGTCGTACTCGCCGATCAGGTGCCCGGCCTCGTCGTAGGCGAAGAATACGTCCGTGCCGCTCGTCTTCTTCACCCGCTGCCCGAGCCCATTGAGGGCGTAGGTCGTGGTGCCGGCCTGCTTCATCCGCCCGCGCCCGTCATAGGTGTACGTGAGCCCCGCGCTCACGGTGACATTGCCCGCGTTGTCGTAGGTGAAGCTGCGGGTGGTTGCACCACTGAGACTGGTCAGCTTGTGGCTCGTGCCCGGGTACGTGTAAGTGGTGCTTGCCGCATTGATCGTGGCGTTCGTGCGGTTGCCGTTGGCGTCGTACGCGAAGCCCTGCGTCTGCCCCGCCGCGAGGTTGGCCGTGATGAGACGGTTCAGGCTGTCGTACCCAAAAACCTCCCCCAGGTCCGCATACGTCCCCGCCGCCGGCCCCAGCGTGATCGTCTTCACGCGGCCATCCAGGTCGAAGGTGCGTGAGTACGGCTCGCCGTTGCCCCACACCCACTTCTTCACCGCCCCGAAGGGGAAGTACTCGCCGTTGGCCAGCACGCTGGTCGTCCCGTCCACCGTGATCGAGGTGACGTGCCCCTGGGCATCGAACCCGTAGGCGAGCGCCCGCCCCGAGGGATAGGTGATCCCCGTCTGCCGGCCGCTCGAGAAGCTGTAGCCCACCGTGAAGGTCTTGTTGGCCGGGGTCGCCGTGACGCGTCTGCGCCTTCGAGGTGACGCGCCCCAGCGCATCGTAGGCGTAGGTCGTGTTGCCCGACGGGTCGGTGACCTTGGTGAGCCGCCCCAGCGCGTACGGCCCGCCCGTCGTGGTGTTGTCGTACTCGTAGGTGACCGTGCCGTCGGTGACGGTGGCAGCCGTGACACGGTTCAATGCATCGTACGCATAGGTCGTGGCGGTGTTGCGCGCGTCGGTCCGGGTGGCGACGTTGCCGGCCGCGTCGTACGTGAAGGCGGTCGTCCCCGTGTCTGGCGAGACCTGGGAGGTGAGGTTGCCGAGCCCGTCGTAGTTGTAGGTCGTGGTGGCCGTGAGCTTCGGGTCCTTCACCGTCTTGAGATGATCCTTCGCGTCGTAGGTGAAGACGGTGTTGCCGTTGACGGGCGCCCCACATCCCCGCGAATGTCAATCAAAACGTCATCCCATTGCACATTATCAATGTCTATGCTAACATCAAGCCTCTAAACCCTTTCAAGGAGACGCCAATGGGCGAACTCTCCGTTCCGCGACTGGTACGCCCAGCCCTGACTCCTTTGGGTCTCTACTTGCGCGTTGGCTATAACGACCACAGAGAGATCGCCGCTGCCATCGTATCGGGCAGGACTCAATTCTCCGGCGTCGTGGTCGATGCGCATCGGATTGACCGTCATCGCGAGCTCCTCGATCTCGTCGAGAAGGCAGGGCTCGAGTGCATTCTGGATCCTTGCACTCAGGCGTCAGCGATGCCAGGGGGCTATTCCGACGCCCTCGGCGAGCTTCCCTGGGGTGCCGGACATCGACATCGACCGGCGGATTTTGAAGCTTCGCGTCTCTTGCCGGTCGTTACGAGTATCGCGCAATTCGCGGTTCAGCATCGACTTACCGAGGTGATTTCGCCGACCCACTACCTCGCGGCGGCGAACGACCCTTGGTTGAAGATCGACATCGCCGCGACTCGGGCCATGCGAACTCAGCTCGACCGGAGCGGCGGCAAGGGAATCGGTCTGATCTACCTGCTGACAATCACCTACGCGATGCTTCGTGACGAATCGGTAGTTTCCGAACTGGTTGACAAGCTGCAAGGTGTGCCCATCGATGCCCTGTGGCTGCGCATCGATCCCTTCGGCGACCACAGCACCGGCGCTGCCGTCAGGCATTTTCTTGATGGGTCCTCTGAATTTCATCGGATCGGGGCGCCTATCGTCGCGGATCAGGTGGGCGGCCTTGTGGGGCTGGCGCTGACCTCCACTTCGGCCGTCGCGGGGATCAGCCACGGAGTGACTTTGCGAGAGCGCTTCGGTGGGAGCGCTTGGAAGAATCCCTCGGATGGCAAGGGCTTCATGCTGCCCCATCGCGTTTACCTGCCGTCGCTTGACATCTACCTCGACACACGCGAGGCGAGGCGCATCTTCGACAGTTCATTGACCTTGAAGAGCCATTTCGCATGCAGTGACCCGAGATGCTGTCCACGGGGAGCCATCGACATGCTCGAGAGTCCCGGACTGCATTTCCTCAACCAGCGGATGAATCAGCTCGCCGCTCTAAGCCAGGTACCGGAGTCGTTGCGACCGCAGGAATTCCTCGTCAGGTACGTGAGGCCGACGGCGGATGCAGCGGTTCGATTCGGCCAATCTAAATCCCTTGGCGACGCCCTTCGCGAACGGATTGGACGCCAGCGCAAGAGGCTTGATCTGTTGCGAGTGGCGCTCGAGGACTTGATCGGTTCGCCTCGGCTGCGGAGTTCGTCCGCTGGCGCCGAAACACGGGCCGTCCGCGAACACAGGATGTCGCGATAGGCCACAGGCTATAAGACTGGGGAAACACTATGAGTGCAATTGCTAAGAAACTGCAGTCCATTTCGGAGAAAGGCGGCTTGTTCCTGGTCGATATCGCAAATGTCCTTGGAACTCGGCCTGAAACCGTTTCTCGCTGGAATCAGGGGCGTGCATTTCCGCACGCCAACACCGAACGCTTGCTCCTGGAGTTGGAATGGATTGTCGATCAGCTCGCCGATTTCTATTCCCCAAAGGAAGCAAGAATGTGGCTCTTTTCGAGACAGAAGTTGTTCGACGGGAAGAGCCCAGCGGATCTGATCTCGGACGGCAAGACTGAGCAGGTCTTGGATGCCATTAGACAGCTACGTGACTCCGTCTTTGTGTAGTCGCGTCCGGCGGTGGTCTTCGACTCACAGATTATCGACTTTCTCGAAGCCTGCGAGCCTATAGAATTTCGCGGAGCAGTCTTTCGCGCGACGCGCAGAAATCTTGATCCTCTTGCGCCCTCCACAGCCGGTGGACGCTGGATGATTCCTCAACGCGCTAGTGTCCTGTATACGAGCACGACGAAGCTGGGCGCCATCGCGGAGATCACGTTCCATTGGGGCCTCCTGACGCCGCCCCCTACCAAACCAGCGGTCATACACGAGCTCCTGGTCAGTGCGCGAAAGTCCGTCCGCATTCAGCGAGGCGATTTTGCGAAGTTGGGCATATCTCTTGAGCAATTCGGAGATAGAGGCTACGCGCGCACCCAGGAAATCGGCGCCGCCGTTGCCTTCCTCGGCTTTGACGGACTCTTCGTGCCATCCGCTCGCTCGGCTGCTGAGAACTTCGTTCTCCTCCACGACAACCACCAGCCCGACTTGGAGCTCACTTTGGTTTCAAATGAAGAGGTTGCCCTATCTCTGCCGCCCCGGATCGAGTAACACATCATCCCTGGATGGCAGCCTCGTCGGACAGTGGAGCTGGGCACCAGGACGCACGGACTATCACTGGAATGGCGCCAATTCTTCTTTGGTGAGCTCGCGAATTGATCCGTCCGAAGCGAGCATGAAGCCGCCCGCAGTAATTCGTTTGGCTAAGCCCATCATTGCCGGAACATAGACCGCGAGGACAATTCGGTGATTACCTGGCGACGGCTCGTCATGCCATGTAATAACCGAGCACCGCCTACCTTCTATCTCTATGTCGTGCTCCTCTCGCTTTTGCGGCAATGAGCGCAGCCAGTCTGGTGACTCTGCGCGTAAGCTTCTAATTCGATCGCTGACATTCACAACTGGGCCCTCCAATAGGCGGTGGCGGTGGTATCCGTGTCCGGAGATCGAAGTGCGGGTTTCCCGGTCCCTCGCCGATTGACATCCGGGGAACATTAGTGCCCGACCCGAGACCTGGTCCATTTCCAGGCATGCGACCGGGGCCAACACGCAGATAGCGGTTGCTATTCAGGAAACGTAGTGGCCCAAGCCCGCTAGTTGCCGCTAGGCCGCGCAACGCGAACGGCCCCAGTCCTACTGCGAATCCGAGCCCCTTGCCTACTGCATAACTCGTCGAGCATTTATCTACGCTTCCTATGCCCCACCAGTTGCGAATCAGTTCTGGAACCAGGAATGCGTCCCCGAAGCCTGCAGCTCCGTTCACCGCCCAACCCGGCAGAAATCCTAGCTCACCGGTGGGATCAGCATTCCCGAGCGGGCTTGCCAGCACGTAGCCGTAAGTGGTCAATCCGCCTTCTAGCCCAATCGGATCGCTCTCCACGTACCGCCCGATGCCCGGATCGTAGTCGCGGAAGTAGTTGTAATTGGATCCCTTCTCGCTATCGTAATACTGCCCCGGAAATCTGAGGTTGTAGCTGAAGGTGCCAAGCCCCGCCGGATTCTCATTCGGTACGTTGTTGCCGAACGGATCCGCATTCGGCCACTCCCACCGGCTCTGGTTCAGCGTGTCCGTGATCTGCCGCGGCGTGCCCAGGTGGTCGGCCCAGACGTAGAAGACATCGAAGCCACCAGTCTTGGGTTTCAGCACCGCCACCGGGAGATCGCCCAACCAGATGGTTTCTTGAATCGATGCTCCCGTCGCGTCGTACTCGCCGATCAGGTGCCCGGCCTCGTCGTAGGCGAAGAATACGTCCGTGCCGCTCGTCTTCTTCACCCGCTGCCCGAGCCCATTGAGGGCGTAGGTCGTGGTGCCGGCCTGCTTCATCCGCCCGCGCCCGTCATAGGTGTACGTGAGCCCCGCGCTCACGGTGACATTGCCCGCGTTGTCGTAGGTGAAGCTGCGGGTGGTTGCACCACTGAGACTGGTCAGCTTGTGGCTCGTGCCCGGGTACGTGTAAGTGGTGCTTGCCGCATTGATCGTGGCATTCGTGCGGTTGCCGTTGGCGTCATACGTGAAGCCCTGCGTCTGCCCCGCCGCGAGGTTCGCGTTGATAAGCCGGTTCAAACTGTCGTAGCCAAAAACCTCCCCCAGGTCCGCATACGTCCCCGCCGCCGGCCCCAGCGTGATCGTCTTCACCCGCCCATCCAGGTCGAAGCTGCGTGTGTACGGCTCGCCGTTGCCCCACACCCACTTCTTCACCGGCCCGAACGGGAAGTACTCGCCATTGGCCAGCACGCTCGTCGTCCCGTCCACCGTGATCGAGGTGACGTGCCCCTGGGCATCGAACCCGTAGGCCACCGCCCGCCCCGAGGGATAGGTGATCCCCGTCTGCCGGCCCGAGGCGTAGCTGTAGCCCACCGTGAAGGTCTTGTTGGCGGGGTTGGCCGTGACGCTCTGCGCCTTCGAGGTGACGCGCCCCAGCGCGTCGTAGGCGTAGGTGGTGTTCCCCGACGGGTCGGTGACCTTGGTGAGCCGCCCCAGCGCATACGGCCCGCCCGTGGTGGTGTTGTCGTACTCGTAGGTGACCGTGCCGTCGGTGACCGTCGCGGCGGTCACGCGGTTCAGCGCATCGTACGCGTAGGTAGTGACGGTACTGCGGGCATCGGTCTGTGTGGTGACGTTACCGGCCGCATCGTAGGTGAAAGCCGTCGTCCCCGTGTCGGGCGAGACCTGGGAGGTGAGGTTGCCGAGCCCGTCGTAGTTGTAGGTCGTGGTGGCCGTGAGCTTCGGGTCCTTGACCGTCTTGAGATGATCCTTCGCGTCGTAGGTGAAGACGGTGTTGCCGTTGGCCGGGTCGAGGATGTTGATGAGGCGGTTCAGCTGGTCGTAGCTGTTCGTGGTGACGTTGTAGCGCGGGTCGGTCACCTTCCAGAGGATGTCGTGGTCGTACGTGTACTCGGTGGTCTGCCCGGCCGAGCCCAGCTCGCGGAAGATGCGGTTCATGCCGTCGTAGACCCGCTGCATCGACTTCCTGAGCGCCTGCTGCGGGTCGTAGACGGACTCCATGACGCGGTTGCCCATGAGGTCGAGCTGGTAGTCGATGGAGTCGCCCAGGTTGTCGTCCACGCCCACCAGACGGGCCGCGTCGTCGTAGGTGTAGGCGACCCATGAACCGTCGGGGAGGGTCACCTTCGTGAGGTTGCCCACCGTGTCGTAGTCGTAGATCGTGGTCTCGCCCGCCGTCGAGCGCGAGGCGAGCCAGCCGCGAGGCTTGTACGTGAGCGTGGTGACGACGCCGTTGGCGTCCGTGATCTGCGCGGGCCTTCCGTCCGCATCGTAGGCGTTGAACGTGGTCACCTGCGAGGCGGCGTTGGTGACCGTGTAGACCTGCCCGCGGCAACCCACGCAAGAGTCGTTGTCCGCGTAATACGTGATGGTCGTCACGTCGGTCGCGTCGGTGCGCGGGCCGTCGATGGTGAGCACCTGGCCGCGCGCGTTGTACGTGTAGTTCCACTCCCGCACGCTCGCGCCCGCGGTCATGTTCTTCTTCGTGAGGTTCCCCGCGGGGTCGTACGTGAACGTGGTCACCAGGTTCACGCCCGACACGCCGGAGGGCTCCGTGATGGTCGCCGGGAGCCGGTACGTGGGGTTCCACGTGGTGGTGATGGTGCGCGCGAGCGAGGTGCCCGAAGCTTCCGTGCGCGACGTCTCGAGGTTGCGCGTGGCATCGTAGACGTAGGTCGTGACGTGGCCGAGGCGGTCGCTGCGGCTCGTCACGTTGCCGTTGGCATCGTAGGTTGCGCCTTCGGTCCCGGAGCTGTCGGACAGGGCTGTTCTCTTCAGCGCCCCGGCGACCTTCGAGAACGTATAGCTGTAGCCGGAATTGAAGGCGTCGGACACCGAAACGCTCACCGTGCTCACGCCCATCGTGTAGCTCAAGGTGTACTTGTCGGCCTGGCCGGCATGCTGCGTCGAGATCGCGTAACCGTTGGTGTTGTACGCATAGGTCGCGAACCGGATGCCGCGCTCGTCGACGATGCCCGTGAGCAAGTACGGATGGCTTGCGTCCTCGTAAACATACGTCCGTACTGAGTTGTCGGGATAGGTGACCGACGCCGGATTGCCCTTCGCGTCGTAGCCGTACTGGTAGAGACGCGAGGCCGGATCGGTCATGGTCGCGATGTTTCCGGCGGCGTCGTAGGTCAGGGTGATCGTGCGGCCGAAGGCGTCCGTCACGGTGGTCAGCTGTCCCCCGGCGCTGTAAGCCAGCGTCGTCACGAAGCCCGCCCGCGTCGTGATCGACGACAGCTTCCCCTGGGCGTCGAACTGCTGCACGTCGGAGCTCGCGGTGGTCAGCCGCCAGCCGGTCACGTTGCCCGAGCCATCGGTGAGCTTCTGAAGGCGATTGGCCGCGCCATCGTTGTTCTGCATCTCCACGCCGGAGAGATTGAACGGCCGCACCGTTCCGTCGGCTTCCTGCACTGCCGCCATGACATACGCATTTCCCGCATACGGAATGACGCGCGTGCTGTACGTGTGCCGCCACTTGTCGGTGGGGGTTTCCATCCTGGATACGAGATCGAAGAACCCCGCGCTGTTGAAGATCCTCTCGAACGCGAGGCCACCGGGCGCGGCAGAGCGGTAATCCGTTTCGACCTGGATTTTCGTCCCCGTTCCGACATCGATCGGATTTCCCACGGAGTTCTTCTGCTTCTCGGCGCACTCCTTGCAGGGCGGGTTCTTCACGCACGGCGTATCCGCGTCGCCCCCGCCATTGACGTAGCCCTCCGGGCATCCCGCGGAGCGCGCCTTCGACAACACCACGTTTTCCGCCCAGGACTGGCAATTGTTGTACTGGTCCAGCTGCCCGCCGTGGAACGGCATGAGCGAGAAGTCCGATACCAGGACGCCGTTGTTCGTCAGCGTGTTGCAGTTGCAGTAGTAATTCGAGCAGGTGGGAGCGGGAGGCGGCCCGTCGCATGTGTTGTCGCCGTGGATCAGGTGTTCGAACTGCCCCGCCAGGCCGGATGCGTTTCCCGGATCTGCGGTGATGCTCGCCCCCACGCAACCGTTCGCGCCCCACGTGCCTCCGTAGACAATGCACCACGCCACTTCGCGATAGACGTAGGCGGCCGTGTCGTCGCAAAGCTGGTATTTCCAATCGGTCGTCGGGACGTAGCTGGCACAGCTCGATTGCCCGCCGTTCTGATAGCAGTTTCCGGCTAAGGCGCCGGAAGAAAAGCCCGCCACCACGGCTACCACCGCAACGATCTCGAGCAGGCTTCTCATCACGGCTCTCATGGTCTTCACCGCGTAACCAGGGAAACAGACGCCGACATCGTCGCGGCGTACGTGGGGTCGAAGACGACGATGTACGTCCCGGTCGTCGGCAGCGAAGGGATGTCGATGCCACCGTTCGCGCCATTGAGGAACGACGAGGACGTGAGCGTCGTCCCGTCCGGCTTGAGCACGGTCACTCCCACGCTGCTGCCTCCCGACACCACGGCCGACGTCCAGTTGAGCCGCAGGAGCTGCGCGGCCGTTCCGCTGAACGTGTAGCGGGCGGTCTGCCCGGGCCGCGCGATCGCGACCGCCTGCGCCGGGTCGCCGATCACGAACGTGCCCGCGAGCGCGGTCGAGAGCGCGAACGTCCCGCCGGCGATCGTGCTGGCCGCGGGCGGAGCCACGATCAGCGAATACGTGCCCGTCGACGGCGCGCTCGCCAACAGCGCTTCGCACCCGCTGGTCGTCACGCAGCTCGGGCCTATCACCGCCGATCCCGTCGGCCCGTAAAGGGTCACGTACGTCGCGCCGGAGTTCGGCGCGCCGTAGGTAAGCCCGCTCATGCCGAACTCGACCCGCTGGCCGGCCGTGAGCGGCAGCGTGTAGCGCAGCGACTCGCCCGCATTGGACGTCGTCGGCGATACGGTCGGCCCGTCCACCGAGATGGCGGTGCCCGGATCCAGGACCAGGGTCCCTTGCCATGCGCCGCCATATGTCGGATCGACGAGCACCGTGTAGTTGCCGGTCGAGGGCAGCGACGGGAAGTTGATGATCGTGGCGCTGGTCGTCGAATTGACGCTCGCCGAATTGAGATAGGCCCCGTCCGGGCGGTAGACGTACAGGTAGACGGTCCGCCCCGCGGCGACGGTCGTGACGGCCAGGAGCTTCACCGAGGTGCTGTCGCCCGCGGTGCCGGCGAACGTGTAGCGCGCCAATTGGCCCTGACGGCTCATGCCGATCGGCTGAGGCGTCGCCGGAGCGAGCGTTCCTGTGAGCTCGGCCGGAGAGACTGATGTTGCCGCTGATCTTGGTCCCGCTCGGCGGCTGCAGCGCGACGCTGTACGTGCCGGTTTGCGGCAGGTTAGTGAGCGTCATCCGGCAATACCCGTTCGACACGCCGACCGTGCTGCAGGAGCTGGCGGTGCCGACCGCGGTCCCGTTCGGCGCATAGACGGAGAATGTCGTCGAGCCGCTGCCCGTGTCATAGGCGAGGCCGGCGACGCCGAGGCTCAGGTTCTGGCCCGCGGTGCTCGAGAAGCGGAAGCGCGCCGTCTCCGAGGCCCCGCCTGGAGCGAATGCAGTGGGCGGATCGGAGACCAGCAGCATCGGCCCCTGCTTGAGCGTGAGATTGAACGAACCGTATGCACCGACCGCAGGATCCACGTAGGCCGTATACGTTCCGGCCGATGCCAGCGTATTGAGGTCGCCATAGATCCCGGCAGGCGGCGTGGCGGTCCAGTAGGTCAGCAGCGAGCCGTCCGGCTTGTACACATTGAGTTTGATGGACTGCGCGCGCGGAAGGGGCGCCGCGGCCGACAGGTCGAGTGCAAGGCTGTCGCCCGCGTTCACGCTGAACGTGAACCGCGCATCCTGTCCCACCCGGGAAAGCGTCACGGCCTGGCTCACATCGGCCGCCAGGGTGCCGGTCACCTCGCTGCTCAGCTGCATCGAGAAGGTGCCGTAGGCGTTCGACGGCGTCTCGAAGATGAGCGTGTACGTGCCCGTGACGGGAGCCAGCAGCTCCGCATCGCAGTTGCCTTCCGGGTTCCAGCTCAGCGGGCCGGCGCAGGTCGTGTTGATGCTCACTTCGACGCCATCGGGCCGGAACACTCTCACGGCGTTGTACACCGTGTTGATGTTGGCGGGCGTGAACACCAGGTTCACCAAGCCGATGCCGATGCGCTGGTTGGCTGTCGCATTGAACACGAATCGCGACGACTGGTAGGCGAAATCCTGCGTCGACGCGGCCGCCGGACCGTCGACGCCGATGACCGGGTTCACCTCGACACGGACGTTCGTGTTCAGCGTCGCGCTGCCCGGACTGAGCACGAGGCCATAGGTCCCCGCCGTCGGGAGCATGGGAAGGTGGACCGACGGGCGATTCGTGCCGCCGATCGATCCGGAAAGCAGGACCGTGTTGTCCGGCTTGATGACCTTGTACGCCGCCGTCGCGGTCGTCGGACTCGCGGCGAGCGCGTTGAACTGGATGGAATAGAAGACGTTCGGCTGCGCGTCGAAGAGCACCACGCCGTTCTTGTTCACGGTGGGAACGACGATATTGGCGTTCGGCCCGCCGGGCACGACGCGTACGCTCGAGACGATGTCCGCCGCGTTGATCCCGGCGGGCGGCACGATGAAGTCGGTGGCGCTCGTGCCGGTGCCCGTTGAAGTGGTCGCCGTGACCTTCCCGGAGGCCGCGGCGGCCGGAACCGTGAACGCGAGCGAGGTGTCGTTCGTGACCGTGGCGGTCGCGGTCACGCCGTTGAGCTTCACGGTGGTGGCGCCGGCGGCCGTGTCGAAGTTGGTTCCGGTGACGGTGACCGTAGTGCCCGCGGCGCCCGAAGTCGGCGTGAAGCTGGAGATGGTCGGCGCGCCCGGGATCGTCACGACGAAGTCCGTCGCGCTCGTCGCCGTGCTGCCGCCCACCGTGACGCTGATCCGTCCGGTGGTCGCTCCCGTCGGCACGGTCGTGCCGATCGAACCCGCATCCGAAGCCGTCACGGTCGCGGCCGTTCCGTTGAACTGAACGGTGTTGTTGGCCGGAGTCGGGCTGAATCCCGTGCCATAAATCGTCACCACCGTGCCGACCGGGCCGCTCGTCGGGCTGAAGCTGGTGATCGCGAACCCGGGGGCGGTCTGCCGCTGGATGTTCGTGATGTTCCCAGCCGCGTCGTACGTATATTCGACGACGTTGCTCGCGGCCGATGCCAGTCCCGCGAGGCAGAGCGTGAATGCGACGAGGAGGATGCTGCGAACGGCGTGGATCGACTGCGTTGCGAGGCGCAGGCCGGCGAAAACGTGGTCGGCCAGCCCCGTCAAACGGCGGGGGTGCATCCTGAGCGGCTCCGTGTGTGGCTGGTTGTCACCAGCCTCTCAGGACGTTAACGGGGTCTGCTAACGAACGTCAACCCTGAAAGGACGCGCAACCTTAATCTGGATCAACCCGGATGCCCGAACACGTACCCCGTGCCCGGCATCTTCGCCCCGCGCGTGACAACGACCTGCGACCAGTCGCCGTTCTCGATCGCGCCGCGCAGCACCGCCTCGTATTGCGCGAGGAGCTGCATCTCGTGGGGCGAGCTCGCGTAGTAGGAGAGATAGTCGGGCAGGCTCGTCGCGTCGCAGTGGGCGTTGTAGGCGCACTCGTCGAGCAGGCGCTGGTTGTCGGCGCCGCACGGGTAGCCGTACTCGCACGCGAGCACCTGCCACGCGTTGTAGAACGCGCGCGGCTCCACCGCCTGGCCGTCGGCGCCGAGGCGCAGCGTGATGTCGGGCCACGTGTTCGACAGCAGCTGCCCCGCGAGCACCATCGCTTCCGGATCCTTCGTGCCGATGGCCTGCTCGAGAGTGGAGATCTGCGTGTCGGAAAGGCTCGCGGTGCGCCACTGCCCGTTGCGCCGCGCCTGCCAGATCTCCTGCTCGACCGTCGCCGCCTTCGCCTTCGGATCGCCCGCGCTCGCCGAGGCGGAAAGCAGCTTGTCGAGATCGGCCTGCGTGACGGTGACGTCGTCGAAGCCCACGCAATGGTTCACGGAAGCGCCCTCGAAGGCGGCCATGCGCTTGTCGCGCAGCGGATCGTCGGGCGCGAGCGCGGCGAGGAACTCCTCGCGCGCCTGCTCGGGCGATTTCTGCTGCCGCGCGCGCCAGCGGTACGGACGGTCGCTCACCTTCGCGCACTTGTTGAGGATGTCGTAGGTCACGTAGAGGCCTTCCGCGGTCGCGCCCTCGGGCGAGGAGCGCAGGCGGTCGTAGAGCGCGCGGTACGACTTCGCATGCAGGTACTCGTTGAAGAGTGTGGCGCGCTCGGGTGCGGCCTTCGCCCGGGATGCCGCTGCATGCGGCGCCGCGGCAGAGCCGGGTGCCTGGGCGACGATGCGCGACGTTGCCGGCGCATCCTTCGCCGCGACCGCCTTGCCGGCCCCGAAATCCGCCGGACCCGTGGGCTTCAGCTCGAGGTACGCGGCCGCCACGAACACCACGAGCGCGGCGAGGAATATGGCGATGCGGGCATTCATCTTTCGTCCGAGAGCAGGAACTCCGCGCCGCGCTCCGCGATCATGTACGTCGGCGCGTTGGTGTTGCCGGAAGTGATGCGCGGCATGATGGATGCATCGATAACGCGCAGCCCCGCGATTCCGTGCACGCGCAGGCGGTCGTCCACGACCGCGGCGGCGTCGTTGCCCATCTTGCAGGTTCCGATCGGGTGGAAGATCGTCGTGCCCAGGTCGCCCGCGGCCTTCACCAGCGCCGCGTCCGATTGCGTGTCGGGTCCCGGACGCCATTCGCTCGGCTGGTACTTCGCCAGCGCCGGCTGCTCCATGATGCGGCGCGTGAAGCGCATCGAGCTCGCGGCCACGGCCTGGTCCTCGGGCGTCATCAGGTAATTGAGGCGGATCTCGGGGGCCGCGAGCGGATCGGTGCCCTTGATGCGCACCCAGCCGCGCGACGTGGGCCTCAGGTTGCACACCGACGGCGTGATCGCCGGGAACGGATGCAGCGGGTCGCCGAACTTCTCGAGCGACAGCGGCTGCACGTGCCATTCGATGTTCGGGGTCGCCTCCGCGGGATCGCTCCTCGCGAAGGCGCCGAGCTGCGAGGGCGGCATGGTGAGCGGCCCGGTCTTGAAGAACAGGTACTCGAGCGCCATCGCCGCCTTGCCGAAGACGCTGTTGGCGCGCTCGTTCAGCGTCGGCCCCGTCACCTTCCACATCATGCGGATCTGCAGGTGGTCGTGGAGGTTTCCGCCCACGCCGGGCGACTCGTGCACGACGGGGATTGCGAACTTGCGCAGCAGCTCCGCCGGGCCGATGCCGGAGAGCTGGAGGATCTGCGGCGAGCCGATGCTGCCCGCGGCGAGCACCACGGCCTTCCGCGCCTTCGCGATGCCCTCGCCCTCGCCTTCCACCCACACGTCGATGCCGGTGGCGCGCTTCACGCCGTCGCGCGGCTCGACGAGCAGCTTCCTCACGTGCGCGTTCGTGATCACGCGCAGGTTGGGGCGGCCCAGCGCCGGGCGCAACCACGCCTTCGTGGCGCTCCAGCGCCGCCCGCCGCGCTGGTTCATGTGGAAGTAGGCGTTGCCGAAGTTGTCGCCGCGGTTGAACTCGTCCACCTTCGGGATGCCGGCCTGCTCCGCGGCGTCGCGCCACGCGTCGAGGATCTCCCAGCGCACGCGCGGCTCCTCGACGCAGAGCTCGCCGTCGCATCCGTGCCAGTCGTTGGCGCCGCCGAAGTGGCGCTCGGCGCGCTTGAAGTACGGCAGCACCTCGTCCCAGGACCAGCCGCGGTTGCCGAGCGCGGCCCAGTGGTCGTAGTCGACCTTCTGCCCGCGCATGTAGACCATCGCGTTGATCGAGGAGCAGCCGCCCAGCACCTTGCCGCGCGCGTATCCGAGGGTGCGTCCATTGAGGCCCGGCTCCGGCTCGGTGCGAAAGCACCAGTCGGTGCGCGGGTTGCCGATGGAGTAGAGATAGCCCACCGGGATGTCGATCATGAACCAGTCGTCCTTGCCGCCCGCCTCCACGAGGAGCACGCTCGACTTCCCGTCCTTCGTGAGGCGGTTGGCGAGCACGCAGCCGGCGCTGCCGGCGCCGACCACGATGTAGTCGTATTCCCCGAATCGAGCCATCGCCGGATGATGCTAGCAAATCGCGGCGAGTGCCGCCTCGCGCGCGTGGATCTCGGTGGTGTCGAAGAGCGGCACGGCCGAGTCCGACGCATCGACCAGCATGGTGATCTCGGTGCAGCCGAGGATCACGGCCTGCGCGCCGCTCGCGACGAGGTTCGCGATGACGCCGCGGTACTTCGCGCGCGAGGCCGGCTCCACCTTCCCGCGGCACAGCTCGTCGTAGATCACGTCGTGCACGATGGCGCGCTCGTCGGCGGAGGGCACGAGCACGCGCAGCCCGTGCTCGCGCTCGAGCCGCGCCCGGTAGAACTCCTGCTCCATGGTGAAGCGCGTGCCGAGCAGGCCCACGACCTTCGCGCCCGTGCGCGCGATGGCCCGTGCGGTGGGATCCGCGATGTGCAGCAGCGGGATCGCGACCCGCGCCTCGATCGCGGGCGCCACCTTGTGCATCGTGTTCGTGCAGATCACGACGAAGTCCGCACCGGCGCGCTCCAGCCGCGCGGCCTCGTCCGCCAGCCGCTCGCCCGCCTCGTCCCAGCGGCCCGCGTGCTGCAGCTTCTCGATCTCGTCGAAGTCGACGCTGGTGAGCACGATCCGCGCGGAATGCAGCCCGCCCAGGCGCTCGGCCACCGCGCGGTTGATGATCCGGTAGTACAGGGCCGTCGATTCCCAGCTCATGCCGCCGAGGAGGCCGATGGTCTTCATCGCGCCGCCGGGTCGATCGGATAGTCGTAGCGGATGAAGCCCCTGAAGCGCGCCACGCGGTCGTAGAGCGCGCGCGCCGTCGCGTTGTGCTCCTGCGTGAGCCAGTAGTAGCGCGCCGCTCCCCCTTCGCGCGCCGCGTCGGCGACTGCCTCGATCAGCGCGCGCGCCGCGCCCTTTCCGCGCGCTTCCGGCGCCACGAAGAGGTCCTGCAGGTAACACACGCGCTCCGCCCAGGCGCTGGCATGGAAGAGGTAATGCGCGATGCCCACGAGCTTGCCGTCCTCCTTCGCGCCGAGTCCGAATACCTCGTCTCGCTCGAAGCACGCGCGCCCAGGCCGCGTCGACCTCCTCCGGCGTCACTTCCGTCTTGTAGAACGCCTTGTAGCCGCGCGCGAGCGGCTCCCACGCGGCGCGGTCCCCCGGCTCGAGCGGCGCGATGCGCAGCGTCATGGCGTCGAGCCGAACGGCGCCGGGACCCCGGCCGCTTGCGCGACGCGACGCAGGTCCGCGATCGTCGCTTCCGGAAGCGCGATGCCGTCGCGGCGGTTGCGCTCGTCGTTGCGCGCCTCGATCTCGCCCGGATAGAAAATCTCCTCCGCGCCGGGCGCGAGCGGCACGCCCTTGATCTCGGCCACCAGCCGTTCCATGCGCGCGTCGAATTCCACGAGCGGCTGGAGCGCCTCGATGTCGATCGCCATCGCGAGGTGGCCGCAACGGCTGCGCTTCTCGGCCTGGTACGGGCCGTGGACTTCGGAGGCGAAGCCGCTGCCGGTGAGCACGCCCGAGAGCACGTCCATCATCACGGTGATGCCGTAGCCCTTGTGGCCGGCCATCGGCTGGATGAGCCCTTCGATCGCCTCGCGGGGATCCGTCGTGGGAACGCCGCGCGCGTTCATCGCCCAGCCCTCCGGAATGCGCTCGCCCTTCTGGCGCGCGAGGTAGACCTTGCCGCGCGCGACCGCCGTGTTCGCGATGTCGAGGATCATCGGCGCGTGCCGCCCCGCGGGTGCCGCGATCGACCACGGATTGTTGCCGAGGACCTTCTCGCGCCCGCCCCACGGCGCCATCGCCGGGCTCGCGTTGGTCGAGAGGAAGCCGATGCAGCCGCGCTCGGCCGCCTTGCGCGTGTAGTACATGGCGGTGCCGAAGTGGTTCGAGTTGCGCACCGCGACCGCGCCGATGCCGTGGCGCTTCGCGCGCGCGATGGCTTCCTCCATGGCCTTCGTCGCGAGCACCTGGCCCACGCCGTCGTGGCCGTCGATCGCCGCGATGGCGCCGGCGTCCGTGACGAGCTCGGGCTGCGTCACCGCCTTCATCGTGCCGGCGATGAGCCGCGCGCGATACCAGTCGAGCCGCAGCACGCCGTGGGACTGGTGGCCCCACAGGTCCGCCTGCACGAGCGAGTCGGCGAGGAGGTGCGCGTCGCCGGGCGGCACGCCGGCCGCTCGATAGACGTCCGCGGCGAACTGCGCCAGACGCGGGGGATCGACACGCCCTTCGGGCCTCAACATGAGCGGGTTCGGGAGAGTCCGATCGAGCGGATCATTCTATATGGCGCCCGAGGCGCGGGCGTCGTCGTCATAATGGCGCCATGCGCTGGCACTGGCTCCTCCCGTCTCTCGCGGTCGCGCTCGCGGCCTGCGCGCCAGCCCCGTGGCGCGCCGGCGTGCCCTCCATCTGGCATCCCTCGCCGAACTTCGACGAGCGCCGCCCCGATTTCGTCATCATCCACCACACGAGCGACGACACCGCGGGGCAGGCGTTGCGCGTGCTCGCCGACCACGGGAGCGAGGTGAGCGCGCATTACCTCGTCGCGCGCGACGGGACGATCTACCAGCTCGTGGACGAGCGCGCGCGGGCGTGGCACGCCGGCGTCTCGCGCTGGGGCGCGCAGACCGACATCAATTCCGCGTCGGTGGGAATCGAGCTCGACAACAACGGCGCGGAGCCCTTTGCGGAAGCGCAGATCGCGGCGCTGCTGGCATTGCTCGCCGACATCGAGGCGAGATACCACATTCCCGCCGCGAATTTCCTCGGCCACGGCGACGTGGCCCCGGGGCGCAAGGTCGATCCGAGCCGCTGGTTTCCGTGGCGCACGCTCGCGGCGAACGGCTTCGGGTTGTGGTGCGACGCGCCGCTCCCCGAGGTGCCGCCGGGATTCGACACGCTGCGTGCGTTGCAGGCGTTCGGCTACGACATCTCCGATCCCGAGGCGGCCGCGCGCGCGTTCAACCGCCATTTCCTGCAGGACGACGCGTCGTCCGTGATCGGCCCGGAAGGCCAGGCGATGCTCGCGTGCCTCGTGGAAAAGGCGGGGAGCAGCTCGCCCTGAGGCTCACCCCTGGATCGTGCCGAAGAAGTCGGCCGGCGTGGCATTCTCGGGGACCGTAACGGTCGCCGCGCCGTCGAGCGCGTCCTCGTCGGCGCACTCGTGCTGCAGGCCGACTTCCTTCTTCATCTCGTCGCGCACGCGCTCGAGGACCTTGGCCTTGATCGTGCCCTTCGGGTCCATGGCGAAGCCGACCCACGGCGGGATGTGGACGACGTGCTGGTCGACCATCTTCAGCGCGAAGCCGGTGGGATTGGTCGCGATGCCGACCAGTTCCTTCACGGGCTTGAGCTGCCGGTCGGCACGCGCGACGTCGCGCACGGCGCGGTGGTCGCACAGGTTGAGCTTCCGCGGCGCTGTCTCGACCGTGGGCTCCTTGCAGAGCGGGAAGCAGTCGTACTGGTCGGATTCGGCGTATACGGGTGCCGTGGCGATGAGGATGGCGGGCACCAGGGCTGCGATCGTGCGCTTGTTCATGTTGGCTCCCTTTCGCGTGGCACATGCCACGGCGCCAGTATCTGCCGGCGGGTTCGTTTCACAAGACCGAAGTATCGTAGTATTGCTTTCCAATACCTTCGGTCGAGGAGGCGCCGATGTCCGCCACACCGCAAACCGCCGTGCTCGTGGAAGCGCTGAAGAAGCTGCTCAAGTCGCGCGGGATCACCTACCGGGTGCTCGCCGGGAGCCTCGCCCTGAGCGAGCCCAGCATCAAGCGCCTCTTCTCCGAGCGCACGTTCACGCTGCAGCGCCTGGAGGAGATCTGCCGCGTGCTCGAGGTCGATTTCTTCGAGCTCGCGAAGCTCGCGCGCGGCTCGACCGCGGTGGTGGAGGAAATGACCGTGCTGCAGGAGCGCGAGCTCGCCGCCGATTCCCAGCTGCTAGGCGTGTTCTACCTCGTCTTCAACGACTGGCAGCCGGACGACATCCTCGAGCGCTACGTCTTCACGCGCGCCGAGCTGCTGAAGCTGCTCCTGCGGCTGGAGAGGCTGCGGCTCGTCGACCTGCTTCCGAACGACAAGGTGAAGCTGCGCGTGCCGAAGACGCTGCGCCTGCGCCGCGACGGCCCGATCGAGACCGCGCACGGGCGCAGCGTGGTGGGCGATTTCGTGCTGGCGGAATTCAACGCGCCGAACGCCCTCTTCCGCTTCGAGGTGCGCGAGCTCTCGAAAGCCTCCGTGGGGCTGCTCCAGCGCCGGCTCGAGCGGCTGGCGGCGGAGTTCAACGAGCTCGCGGAGCTGGACAGCTACCTGCCGTCCGGCCAGCGCGAGACGATCGGCATGGCGCTCGGCATCCGTCCCTGGGTGGTGTCGTGGGCGATGGGGCTCAAGCCGCGCTCTCCCGCGCCATCGAAGTGAGCTACCATCCGCTTTTTCGGAGGCCGCCCATGAGCTCGTCCCTTCGCTTGCTTCGCAGCGTCGCCATCGCCCTCCTCGCGCTCGGCGCGCTGGCGGTGGCCGCGACGGCCTCGGCCGAGAAGATCGTGGTGCAGGTGAGCGACGGCAATCCCGCGACGTGGAACCAGGCCCTCAACGTCGTCGGCAACCTGCGCGAGGCCTACGGCGCCGACACGCAGATCGAGCTGGTCGCCTTCGGGCAGGGCATCAAGATGCTCACCTTCGATTCGCCGGTCTCCTCGCGACTCGTGGAAGCGCACGGCAAGCTCGGCCTCAAGGCCTACGCGTGCGAGAACTCCATGGCGCGCAACAAGCTCACGCGCAACGACATGGCGCCCGACGTGGTCTTCGTGCGCGCCGGCGTCGAGCACATCATCACGCGGCAACGCGAGGGCTGGATCAACATCCGCCCGTAGCGCTCCCCGCAAGCCGCATCAGGCCCCGGGCAACCGGGATGCGGCGCGGCGCGCCTCGTACGTCTTGAGGTGGGTATAGGCCAGGGAAAGGATGGTCGCGTCGACTCCATGGGCGCGGGCGCGCTCGAGCATCCAGCCCACGATATGGTCGGCCTCGACCTGGCGGCCCGCTTCCAGGTCGCGCAGCATGGAGGCGCTCCACGTGCCCTCGGGGTCGGTGAGCCGCTTGCGGGAGAAATCCAGCATCTCCGCGCGCGGCGCGTGGCCCTCGGCGCGCGCGATCTGCTCGTTCGCGGCGAGCGCCCGCTCCATCGCCTCGCGGCCGCCGGGTGCGGCGATGATCTCGCTCACGCGGCCGCGGAAAAGGCACGTGGTGGAAGCGAGCGCGCACAGGAACACGATCTTCTCCCACAGGTCCTGCACGATGTCGTCCGAGAGCTTCCAGTCGATCTTCGTCGTGCCCATCACTTGCGCCAACGCCTGCGCCCGCGCGGATTTCGACCGGTCGCGCTCGCCGAAGAGCACGCGCTGCAGGCTGTCACCATGCACCACGACGCCGTCGCCGCGCAGCGTGGCATTGATCTGGCAGGTGCCGCCCATCACGTGGGCGCGGCCGAAGCGCGCGTCGAGGCGGTCGAAATGGGCCAGCCCGTTCAGGAGCGGAAGCACGGCGCAGGCCTTGCCTGCCGCCCCGCGCGCCGGCATGGCGGGCGCGATGGCGTCGATCGCGGAATCCAGGTCGTACGCCTTGCAGGTGAAGAGCACGAGGTCGTAGTCCGGCCGGACTTCCCCCGCCACCACGGTCTTCACCGTCGAGGCGGGCGTTTCCGAGCGGGCTCTCGATGCGCAGGCCATCGCGCGCGATCTGCTCGCGGCGCTTCGAGCGCACGAGGAACGTCACGTCGGCGCCCGCCTCCGCCAGCCGAGCGCCGAAATAGCCGCCGATGCCGCCCGCGCCGAGGACGAGGATCTTCACCGGCTCAATACATCGAGCGGCGTGGCATGACCCCGGGACCGAACTCGAAGGCGTTCGTGAGGTCGTTCACCGCGGCGTCGCGGCTTCCCAGCGGTTCCAGGCTCCAGCGCTTCTCGATGAAGCGCAGGATCGAGGTCGTGTCGTACTGCGTGTGGTCCACGTAGCCGCGCTTCGCGAACGGCGAGACGACGACCGCCGGGACGCGCGTGCCGGGGCCCCAGCGATCGACGACGGGCGGCGCCACATGGTCCCAGCGCCCGCCGTTCTCGTCGTAGGTGATGATGATCGCCGTGCTCTTCCACTGGGGGCCCGCCATGATCGCGTCCACCATCTTCGCGATGTGCTCCTGGCCGCGGATCACGTCCGCGTAGCCGGGGTGCTCGTTGAGCGGGCCGATGGGCTTCACGAACGCGACGGCGGGAAGCGTGCCCGCCTTCGCCGCCTTCCAGAATTCCTCCTCGTCCAGCAGGTGCTTCTTCTTCGCCTCGGTGCCGTCGGCGTACGCGGCGAAGTAGGCGAACGGCTGGTGGTGGTACTGGAAGACCGGGTGCGGATGGCCGGCGAGCGCGTCGTTCCATCCGCCCGAGTACCAGGCCCACGAGATCCCCTTCGCGCTGAGACGCTCGCCGATGGTGGGCAGCGTCTGGTTCGGCATGAGGCGCGACGGGTCCTTGATGCTCGCCGGGTGCGGCGCGTTGACCGTGAAGCTCGTGTTGACGACGTATCCGTCGGGCGACACCGCGCCGTCCTTGACGAGGATGCCCTTGTCGTCCAGGACCGCGCGGATCGCGGCGGGGGCGTTCCTCCATTCCGGCGCGCAGGCGCAGACGAGCCAGAAGTGGTTCAGGAACGAGCCCCCGAAAGCGCCCATGAAGAAATTGTCGGCGAGCGTGTACTCGCGGCGCCAGCTGCCCGAGCGGGAAATCGCTCGCGTCGAAGTAGCTCATCACGAGCCCGCCGGCCTGTCGTCCACGCGACGAACCTGTCCATCTTCCCGCCGTCGATCTGGAGCTGGTTCTGGTAGAAGAGGTGGATCGGGTTGCCCGCCTTCTCGGTCGGCGGGACATACCGGCCGAGGTCGAACGGCGCGTTGGGCAGGTCCGTCGGAATGCGCGGGTCGGGCTTGCCGTTCGCGCCGATCGATGGCGGAAGGACCGCGTACACGTGACCGCTCTTGTCGCTCTGCGGCAGCGCATCGGTCGCGTTCGCGAGGCCGTTGGCGCCCGGGAACTTGCCGAACAGCCCGTCGAAGCTCCAGTTCTCCTGGAAGAGCACGACGACGTGCTCGATCTTCTGGATGCCCTCGGACGATTGCGGTGCGGTCGCCGTGGCGGCGCAACCGACGGCGAACAATGCGACGAGCGGAGCGGCGATGCGTCTCATGGTTCCTCCCGATGGAAACCGGGGTCAGAGCGAGGTTTCGGCGAAGCCGCGCTTCTTCACGAGCGCGTCGATGTCCTTCAACGTGGCGAGCAGCTCGTGCATGCGGCCCAGCGGCCACGCGTTGGGGCCGTCGGAGAGCGCCTTTTCCGGATTCGGGTGCGTCTCCATGAAGACGCCCGCCACCCCCGTGGCGACCGCGGCGCGCGCGAGCACCGGCACGAACTCGCGCTGGCCGCCGGACGATGTGCCCTGCCCGCCGGGAAGCTGCACCGAGTGCGTGGCGTCGAAGACCACCGGGCAGCCGGTCTCGCGCATGATCGCGAGGGAGCGCATGTCCGACACGAGGTTGTTGTAGCCGAACGACGCGCCGCGCTCGCACACCATGATGTTGTCGGCTCCGCTCGCCTCGCGCGCCTTCTCGACGACGTTCTTCATGTCGCCGGGCGCGAGGAACTGGCCCTTCTTGATGTTGACGGGCTTGCCGGCCGAGGCGACCGCGTGGATGAAATCCGTCTGCCGGCAGAGGAACGCGGGCGTCTGCAGCACGTCCACCACGAGCGCGACCTCGGAGATCTCGTCCTCGGCGTGCACGTCGGTGAGCACGGGAACGCCGATCTGCCGGCGCACCTTGTCGAGGATCTCGAGGCCCTTCTCCATCCCGAGCCCGCGGAACGACTTGCCGGAGCTGCGGTTGGCCTTGTCGTACGAGCTCTTGAAGATGAACGGGATGGCGAGCTCGGCGGTGATCTCCTTGAGGCGCCCGGCCACATCCATCTGGAGCTGCTCGCTCTCGACGACGCACGGTCCCGCGATGAGGAAGAACGGTTTATCGAGGCCCGCCTCGAAGCCACAGAGTTTCAAATTTCCATCCTTGTCTAGTGACCCTCTCCCAAGTAAGAGGGAGGGTCTCAGGCCGCCGAGCCGCCGATCACCTTCAGCCCCGGCTCCTGCACGCGCTGCTTGTGCTGCTCGAGCGCCGCCTTCACGAACGAGATGAAGAGCGGGTGGCCCTCGCGCGGGGTCGAGGTGAATTCCGGGTGGTACTGGCAGCCGAAGAACCACGGATGGTCGGCGAGCTCCGCCATCTCCGTGAGGTCCTCGGCCTTGGTCTTGGCGCTCACGATGAGCCCGGCCGCTTCCAGCCGCGGCACGTAGTGGTTGTTCACCTCGTAGCGGTGGCGGTGGCGCTCGGCGACCGTCTCCTTGCCGTAGATGCGGTAGGCGAGCGTGCCCTTCTTCACGGTGCACGCCTGCGCGCCCAGGCGCATCGTGCCCCCGAGGTTCGATTGGGCGTCGCGGCGCTCCACGCGGCCGTCGTGGTTCTGCCACTCGGTGATGAGCGCGATCACCGGGTGCGGCGTGTCGGGGTCGAACTCGGTGGAGTTGGCGCCCTCGAGCCCGCACTTGTCGCGCGCGATCTCGATGGCGGCGATCTGCATGCCGAGGCAGATGCCGAGGTAGGGGACCTTGCTCTCGCGTGCGTACCTCACCGCCGCGATCTTGCCCTCGATGCCGCGCTTGCCGAAGCCGCCCGGAACCAGCACGGCATCCATGTCCTTCAGCGTCTCCACGCCCTTCGATTCGATCTGCTCGGAATCGACGTAGTGGATGTTCACCTTCGTGCGCGTGTGGATGCCGGCGTGCACGAGCGCTTCCGAGAGCGACTTGTACGAATCCTGCAGGTCCACGTACTTGCCGACCATCGCGATGTCCACCTCGTGCTCGGGGTTCTCGAGCGCATCGACGATCTTCTCCCACATGGTGAGGTCGGCGGGGTACGCGGCCAGATCCAGCTTGCGGCAGACGATCTCGTCCAGGCCCTGCTTGTGCAGCATCACCGGGATCTTGTAGATGGAGTCCGCGTCGTAGGCGGAGATCACCGAGCGCACGTCCACGTTGGTGAAGAGCGCGATCTTGCGCCGCTCCTCGTCGGGGATCGGCATCTCGGAGCGGCACATCACGATGTCGGGCTGGATCCCGATGCCGCGCAGCTCCTTCACCGAGTGCTGGGTGGGCTTGGTCTTGATCTCGCCCACGGAAGCCAGGTGCGGCACGAGGGTCAAGTGGATGTAGCAGGTGTTGGTGCGGCCTTCCTCGATGCCCATCTGGCGGATCGCCTCGAGGAAGGGCAGCGACTCGATGTCGCCCACGGTACCGCCGATCTCGATGATGCCCACTTCCGCGTCGCGGCAGGCGGCCTTCACCGAGGCCTTGATCTCGTCGGTGATGTGCGGGATCACCTGCACGGTGCCGCCGAGGTAGTCGCCGCGGCGCTCCTTGTTGATCACGCGCTCGTAGATCTGGCCGGTGGTGAAGTTGTTGGCCTTGCTCATCTTCGAGGAGACGAAGCGCTCGTAGTGGCCGAGGTCGAGGTCCGTCTCCGCGCCGTCCTCGGTCACGAACACCTCGCCGTGCTGGAACGGCGACATGGTGCCGGGATCGACGTTGATGTAGGGGTCCAGCTTGACCAGGGAGACCTTGATCTTGCGCGACTCGAGGATCGCGGCGAGGGAGGCGGCGGCGATGCCCTTGCCCAGGGACGAAACCACGCCACCGGTCACGAAGACGTACTTGGTCATGTGCGAGCCTCGTGCTGGAAATCTGAATTTTACAGCAAAGCGCCAGCGCCGCGAAGGTGGGAATCCGGTCGTTTTGTTCCATCGGCGTCAAACGGCCGTCATCGGCAAAGCGCTACACTCGGAGCATGAAGGTGGGAGACCGGCACTACCGCAGCCTCTGGGCCGACGCGGGCGGCGGGGCGGTGCACATCATCGACCAGACGCGCCTGCCGCACGTCTTCGAGACGCGCACCATCGCCTCGCCGGATGCGATGGCCGAGGCGATCGTCGCCATGCGCGTGCGCGGCGCGCCGCTGATCGGCGTCGCGGCCGCGTTCGGGCTGGCGCTCGCCGTGGCGCGCGATCCTTCCGACGAGGCGATCTCGAAGGCGTCCAGCCTGCTGCGCGCGACCCGGCCCACCGCGATCAATCTCGCCTGGGCCATCGGCCGCGTGCGCGAGCGCCTCGCGGCCCTGCCGCCGGCGGATCGTGCCGGGGCCGCATGGAGCGAGGCGCAAGCGATCGCCGACGAGGACGTGGCGTTGAACGAGGCCATCGGCCGGCACGGCCTGGCGCTCCTCGAGCGCGAATACGCCGCGCGCAAGCGCCCGGTGAACATCCTCACCCACTGCAACGCCGGGTGGATCGCGACGGTCGACTGGGGCACCGTGACCGCGCCGATCTTCATGGCGCACGACCGCGGCATCCCGGTGCACGTCTGGGTGGACGAGACGCGCCCGCGCAACCAGGGGCTCCTCACCGCATGGGAGCTGGCGGGTCACGGCGTGCCGCACACGCTGGTCGTCGACAATGCCGGCGGGCACCTCATGCAGCGCGGGCAGGTGGACCTCGTCATGGTGGGTGCGGACCGCGTGACGCGCCGCGGCGACGTGTGCAACAAGATCGGCACCTATCTCAAGGCGCTCGCCGCGCGCGCCAACGAGGTCCCGTTCTACGCCGCGGTGCCCACGCCCACCATCGACTGGGGCATCGAGGACGCGCTCACCGGGATTCCCATCGAGGAACGCCCGGAGGACGAGGTGCGCATCGTGCGTGGTCTCGATCCCGAGGGGCGCTTCGCCGAGGTGATGATCGCCCCTCCCGCCACCGCGGTGGCGAATCCCGCGTTCGACGTGACGCCGGCCGCCCTCGTGACCGGCATCATCACGGAGAAGGGCATCGTGCGCGCGCTGGAGCGGGAATTGCTCGCGTTCTGGCCGCGGCGCGAGCAGAGCAAGGCGTACCTCACGTGAGCGGGGCGGAGCGCGGCGCGCGCGTGGCGCTCGTCGCCGGCGCACGACGCATGAGCGCGCTGGGGCTCAATCCGGGACGCTCGGGCAACCTGAGCGTGCGTGTCGACGGCGGATTCCTCGTGACGCCTTCGGCGCTCCCGTACGACAAGATCGGGACGGACGACGTGGTGTTCGTCGATGCGGCCGACGCGGCCCATGGCCCGCGCGCGCCGTCCTCCGAATGGCGCCTGCATCGCGACGTCTATCGGCGACATCCCGAGGCCGGCGCGGTGGCGCACACGCATTCGCCATGCGCCACGACGCTCGCGTGCCTGCGGCGCGCGATTCCCGCATTCCACTATGAAGTCGCCTTCGCCGGCGGATCGGACATCCGCTGCGCGGAGTACGCCACCTTCGGCACCCAGGAGCTCTCCGACCGCGCGCTCGCCGCGCTCGAGGGACGCCGCGCCTGCCTGCTCGCCAACCATGGCGTGGTCGCCTTCGGCGCGACGCTCGAGCAGGCGGTGGAGCTGGCGGAGAAGGTCGAGGCCCTCGCGCGCCTCTACTGGCAGGCGCTGCAGGCCGGCGAACCGGTCCTGCTGGACGAGGTCGAAATGTCCCGGGTGGTGGCGCTGTTCACCACGTACGGGAAATCGTGAACCACTGTTCCGCCTAAGGGAAGACGGGGTCTGTCCCCGGTTTTCGCGTTCAGACATAATCGGAGTTTCAGGGCGGCAGGACTGGCAGGGCCGGCCCATATTTCGGAGGAGTTGCAAATGCATGCACAAGCCGCGCCGGTCGCCGGTGCCGCGCCCACGCGCAATGCCAAGCTGCTCAAGTGGGTCGAGCAGGTGGCCGCCCTCACGCAACCCGACCGCGTCCACTGGTGCGACGGCTCCGAGGAGGAGTACGAGCGCCTTTCGAATGCGCTGGTCGCGGCCGGCACCTACCGCAAGCTGAACGAGAAGCTGCGGCCGAACTCGTACCTGGCGTGGTCCGATCCCTCGGACGTCGCGCGCGTGGAGGACCGCACCTTCATCTGCTCGCGCAAGAAGGAAGACGCGGGGCCCACCAACAACTGGGTCGATCCGGTCGAGATGCGGGCTACGCTCGACAAGCTCTTCAAGGGCTGCATGCGCGGCCGGACGATGTACGTGATCCCCTTCAGCATGGGCCCGCTCGGCTCGCACATCGCGCAGATCGGCGTCGAGATCTCGGACTCCGCGTACGTCGCCGTGAACATGAAGCTCATGACGCGCATCGGCCGCAAGGTGCTCGACGTGCTGGGCGACGGCGACTTCGTGCCGTGCCTGCACTCGGTCGGCGTGCCGCTCGCCCCCGGCGGGAAGGACGTGCCGTGGCCGTGCAACAAGGAGCACAAGTACATCGTGCACTTTCCCGAGACCAAGGAGATCATGTCCTTCGGCTCCGGCTACGGCGGCAACGCGCTGCTGGGCAAGAAGTGCCTGGCCTTGCGCATCGCATCGGTCATGGGGCGCGAGCAGGGCTGGCTCGCCGAGCACATGCTGATCCTCGGCGTGCAGTCGCCCGAGGGGAAGAAGCACTACGTCACCGCCGCCTTCCCGAGCGCCTGCGGCAAGACCAACTTCGCGATGCTGATCCCGCCGCCCGCGTTCAAGGGCTGGAAGGTGACCACGATCGGCGACGACATCGCGTGGATCAAGCCGCACAAGGACGGGCGCCTCTACGCGATCAATCCGGAAGCGGGCATGTTCGGCGTCGCCCCGGGCACGGGCTACGACACGAATCCGAACTGCATGGAGGCGATCAAGAGCAACACGATCTTCACCAACGTGGCGCTCACCCCCGAGGGCGACGTGTGGTGGGAGGGCATGACGAAGGAGCCGCCGCCGAAGCTCACCGATTGGACCGGGAAGGAATGGACGCCCGGCTGCGGCCGCACGGCCGCGCACGCGAACGCGCGCTTCACCGTGGCCATGGCGCAGTGCCTTCGCTCGATCCGCATTGGGACGATCCGAACGGCGTGCCGATCGACGCGTTCATCTTCGGCGGGCGTCGGTCGAGCACGGTGCCGCTCGTGACGGAAGCCAGGAGCTGGAGCGACGGCGTGTACATGGCCGCGACCCTGGGCTCCGAGACCACGGCCGCCATCACCGGCCAGGTGGGTGTGGTGCGGCGCGACCCGTTCGCGATGATCGCCTTCTGCGGCTACAACATGTCCGACTACTTCGGGCACTGGCTCGCGTTCGGCAAGAAGCTCGCCCACGCGCCGAAGATCTACCTCGTGAACTGGTTCCGCAAGGACGCGAACGGCAAGTTCATCTGGCCGGGCTACGGCGAGAACATGCGCGTGCTCAAGTGGATCATCGAGCGCGTGGACGGCAAGGCGCGCGCCACCGACACGCCGCTCGGCCACGTTCCCGAGCACCTCGACATGCACGGGCTCGAGTCGTTCGGCCCCGAGCGCCTGGCGGCCGCCACCGCGGTGGACAAGTCGCAGTGGGCGAGCGAGATGAAGCTGCACGCCGAGATGCTCGGCAAGCGCCTCGAGGGCCACGCGCCGGTGGAGATCAAGCGCCGCTTCGACGAGCTGGACGCCGCTTTCCGCTGACGCCCTCCCTCTCCCCTGGGAGAGGGCCGGGGAGAGGGTCCCGGGACGCGTCGTCCGCCGCTCGCATCCGCCGTTCTTCGAGTAGTATCCGCTCGACACGCCTACCGGAAGCCCCATGGATACGCTCATCGCGGACGCGGTCGGCAAGCGCGCCGAAACGCTCGTCCACACCCTCCTCGAATCGGTGCGCATCGCCTCCGTGAGCCTCACCGGCGAAGGCATCGCCGACCAGGTGGCGTTCCTGAGCAAGCGCCTCGAGGGCTGGGGCTTCGCGGTCGAGGTGCATCCCACCTCGAGCCACCCCATCGTCTATGCCGAGGCCGGCCCGAAGGATGCGCGCTTCACCTGGCTCCTCTACGGCCACTACGACGTGTATCCGGCAGACGAGAAGCAGGAAGGCTGGCGCACCCGGCCGTTCGAGCCGGTGGTGGAGGGCGATCGCATCTGGGGCCGCGGCACCGGCGACAACAAGGGCCAGCACCTCGCGATGCTGCATTCGATCGCGCTCTGGCGCGAGCTCAAGGGCGAGCTGCCGGTCCGCGTGAAGGTGATCCTCGAGGGCGACGAGGAGACCGGGAGCGCTCCGCTCCCGAATTTCATCACCGCGCATCGCGAGCGCTTGAAGGCGGACCTCTGCTGCTATTCCGACGGCCCGATGTTTCCCGACGACCAGCCGGTGCTGCTGATGGGCGTGCGCGGCAACCTCGGGCTCGAGTTCGTGGCGAAGGGCGCGAAGCGCAACCTGCACTCGGGCAATTTCGGCGGCGTGGCGCCCAATCCCACGCTGGACCTGATCCACCTCCTGGCCGAGATGGTCGACCGCGAGGGGCGCCTCACGGTGCCGGGCGCGGGATACGCCGAAGTGAAGGTCGCGCCCTCCGACCTCGCCGCGGTGCGCGCGCTGAAGCTCGACCATGCGGGATTTCGCGATAGCGTCGGCGTCGAGCCCACGACCGGCGCCGACGACGCGCTCTTCCACGAGCGCCTCATGCTGCGCCCCGCGTTCAACGTGTCGGGATTCGCCGCGGGATACACCGGCCCCGGGCAGAAGACGATCATCTACAAGGAAGCGCTCGCCAAGGCCGACGTGCGCCTGGTCGCCGGACAGGATCCCGACGCCGTGCTCGCGGCGATCCGGCGCTTCGCCGGGGAGCGCGGCTACCACGGCATCGAGATCCGCGGCATCAAGGCGACACCCGCCTCGCGCACGCCGCTCGACCATCCGCTGGTCCCGCTCGTGAAAGCGGCGGTCGAGAAGGGCTTCGGCAAGAAGGCGCTCGTGGTGCCCTCGCTCGGCGGCACCACGCCCGACTTCGTCTTCACGCGCCTGCTGGGGTTGCCGTCGATCGTGGTGCCGCTGGCGCCCTACGACGAGAACAACCACGCGCCGAACGAATCGACCAAGGTGTCGCTCTATCTCGCAGGCATCCGCTCGGGCCTGCACCTCATCGAAGCGCTCGCCGGGAGGGCATGATGGCGATGGAATACCGCAATCTCGGGGCGAGCGGCCTCAAGGTGTCGCCGCTCTGCGTGGGCACGATGATGTTCGGCGACCGCACCGACGCGGCCGAGGCGGCGCGCATCGTGGGCTCCGCGCGCGACGCGGGCGTGAACTTCATCGACACCGCCGACGTGTACGCCAAGGGCGAGAGCGAGCGCATCACGGGCAAGCTCATCGCGGCCGACCGCGACCGCTGGGTCCTCGCCACGAAGGTCGCGAACCCGATGGGTGACGACCCGAACCGCCGCGGCACCGGCCGCAAGTGGATCCTCAAGGCGATCGACGAAAGCCTCGCGCGCCTCGGCACCGACTATGTCGACCTCTACTACCTGCATCGCGACATCGAATCCACGCCGATGGAGGAGACGCTCCAGGCGATGGCCGACGTGATCCGCGCGGGCAAGGCGCGCTACCTCGGCGTGTCGAACTTCCGCGGCTGGCGCATCGCCGAGGTCGTGCACACGTGCCGCGCCCTCGGGCTTCCGATGCCCGTCGCGTCGCAGCCGTACTACAACGCCATGAACCGCCAGCCCGAGAACGAGGTGCTGCCGGCATGCGCGCGCCACGGCATCGGCGTGGTGCCCTACAGCCCGCTCGCGCGCGGCGTGCTCACCGGCAAGTACGCGCCCGGCGCCGCACCCGCCGCCGACACGCGCGCGGGCCGCAAGGACAAGCGCATGATGGAGACGGAGTTCCGCGCCGAGTCGCTCGCGATCGCGCAGAAGATCAAGGCGCACGCCGCCGCGAAGGGCATGGCGCCCGGGCATTTCGCGATCAACTGGGTGCTGCACAACGCGATCGTGACCAGCGTGATCGCGGGACCGCGCACGCTCGAGCAGTGGAACGACTATCTCGCCGCGCTGGGCAAGGGCTTCGACGCCGAGGACGAGGCGCTCGTCGATTCGCTCGTGAGCCCGGGCCATCCTTCGACGCCCGGCTACAACGATCCCGCCTACCCGATGCGCGGGCGCATCCCGCGCGGCTGAACGGCGCTCTAGCGCCGGTCGGGATACCAGAAGGCGGTGCGCGGCCCGCGCTTGCGCAACGCGGCGGGGCCGGCCGCGGCGAGCCGCAGCATCATCCACAGCATCTCGCCCGCGGAATGCGCCTCGACCTTGCGCGGCGAACTCGTCACGCAGGTCCGCAGGATCACGAAGCGTCCCTGCCGCTTGAGCGCGCCGCTCAATATGATCTCCTCGGCTGCATAGTAGCTCTCGTCGAAGCCCCCGGCCGCGTCGAACGCCGCGCGCGTGCAGAAGACGAAGCAGCCCGCGGCCCAGCGCGCGAGCCGGAAATAGAGCGGCACGAAGGCCCGCATGAAGAGCCGGACCCACAGGGGCGGGGAGCCCATGAGCTTCACCGGCGCGCCGCCGCCCACGGCACCCTCGCGAAGCGCAGCCACCGCCTCGGCCACGAGCGCGCCGCTCACGATCGTGTCGGCGTCGACGAAGATCAGCGAATCCCCCACCGCGCTCCGTGCGCCCGCGTTGCGCGTCGCCGCGATCTGGCGGTTCTCGACGCGCACCACGCGCGCGCCGTGCTCCTTCGCGATCGCCGCGGTCGCGTCGGTCGAGGCATCGTCGGCCACCACGATCTCGTACGCTTCACCCGCCGCGCGCGCCGCCGCGTGGATCGCCTCCAGCGTGGCCGCGAGGTAGCGCTCCTCGTTGTAGGCCGGGACGACGAAGGAGAGCATGAGGCGTGGATTCCCGCCTACGCGGGAATGACCGGCTTGCCCTCGTTCGCCATGTGGTCGCGCACGATGGAGTCGAAATCGTCGTCGGCGCGGAAGCCCATCGCGAGCGCGCGCTCGGTGCGGAAGCGCACCGGCCAGGTCTTCACGATCGCCTGGATGCGCGCGTCCGGCTTGAACTTCACCCGCTCCACGGTCTCGCGTCCCGCCACGCGCCCCATCGCATCGACCATCTCGCGCACGGTGAGCGTGATCCCGGGGAGGTTCGCCACGCGCGTCGTGGGCCACGCCGACGACGGCAGCTCCCATGCGTGGACGAACGCCTCCACCACGCGGCGCGGCGACAGGATCCACACGCCGGTCGTCTCGGGCACCGGGCACTCGGACACGGCGCCCGCGAGCGGCTCGCGGATGATGCCGCTCGCGAACGAGGATGCCGCGAGGTTGGGCTTGCCCGGACGCACGACGATGGTGGGCAGCCGGAGCGACCGTCCGTCGATCATGCCCTTGCGCGTGAAATCCGCGATGAGGTACTCGCCGATCACCTTCTGCGTGCCGTAGGAAGTCTGCGGCGCGGGCGTGGTGGAATCGTCCAGCACGTCGGGCAGCACGCCGCCGAAGGCCGCCACCGAGCTCGCGAACACGAGCTTCGGCGGCCGCGGGAGCTTGCGGCACGCCTCGAGCAGCGCGCGCGTGCCGTCGAGGTTCACGCGGTAGCCGAGGTCGAAGTCCGCCTCCGCGCCGCCGCTCACCACCGCGGCGAGGTGGAAGACGCTGTCGGTGTCGGTGCCGAGCGCGGACGCGATGACGGGCGGCGAAGCGACGTCGCCCGCGATGCACTCGAACGATTTCTGCAGCCCCGCGGGGAAGGCCACGTCGAGCAGGCGGATGCGGGCGCCGGGATGGCGCGCGGCCAGCGCGGTCGCGAGGCGCGAGCCGATGAACCCGCCGCCGCCGGTGATGAGGATGTTCATGGAATGGGATTTCCTTTCGTGACGCGATGGTACAACGCTATCCCACGACTTCGATACGATCGCGCCCCTCGCGCTTCGCCGCGTACAGGCGCCGGTCGGCCGAAGCGAACAAATGGTCCCAGTCCTCGCCGTCGTCGGGGAAGAGCGCCACGCCGCCGCTCAACGTCACCCGCAGCAGCTCCGCGCCCACGGCGACCGAAGCCTCGCCCGCGGCGCGGCGCAGGCGCTCCGCGGCGTCGCGCGCGCCGGCGCGGCTCTCCTGCGCGAGGAGCATGAGGAATTCCTCGCCGCCGATGCGTGCGAGCACGTCCTCGCCGCGCTTGGCGGCGGCGAGCGCGTCGGCCACGGCTCTGAGCACCTCGTCGCCGGTGGCGTGGCCGTGGCGATCGTTCACCTGCTTGAAGTAGTCGACGTCGAAGAGCGCCATCGCGAAGCGCCGGCCCGCGCGCGTGGCGCGCGCCACCTCCTGGCCGAAGCGCTCGCGCGCCACGCGGCGATTGGGAAGCCCCGTGAGCGCGTCGGAATGCGCGACCCGCGCGAGCTCCGCCTGCATGAGGCGCACGTCGATCCACACCAGCGCCAGCGTGGCCGCCACGCCGCTCACCATCTGCGCGATCGCGAAGAACGCCATGACGAGGTCCACGCGCTCGGCCGCGGCGGGACCGGCGGGCACGAGCAGGAGGGCCGCGATGCGCGCGATCCAGGTCGCCACGGCGAAGAGCAGCAGCACCGAGAGCAGGCGCGCCGCCTGGCGCGCGTCGCGCGGCCCCTGCCGGGCGATGGCGACCGCGGCGATCACGAACAGGACCGCCGCGATCACCGTCGGGGCCGTCACGTTCACGAGGAGCGTCCGCCAGCCCGTGAGGTTGCCCGCGATGAGCGCCACGACCGTCGCGAGGAGGCCCGCGCCGACCCACGCCGTGCGAAGGCGGAAGGGCGTGTGCGAGAGCACGCCGCGCACGCAGACCACGGAGGACAACGCGATCAGGGTATTGCCCGCGGTGCTGGCGACCGGCCGCGGCAGGCCGAAGGCGGCCGAGAGCGTGGCGAGGAGGCCCGCCGCGTAGAGCACGAGCCCCCATCCCCACCATCGCAACGCAGGCGACTTGTGCTCGCCGCGCGCGATGAGCAGGCACAACGCGCCCAGCAGGACGTGCAGGACGAGGAGCGCCAGGACGAGGACGAACGCGCGCGTCATCGCGCCACGGGCAGGTCCACCCGGTGCACTTGCCGATGCGTGATGGTGCCGCCGAGGTTCGCGAGCTGCGGATACGAGTAGTCGGCGAGCACGAGATCGACGCCGCCGGCGCGTGGGACGATCTCCCACAGCCCGCCCCAGCGCCGGCCGCCGCCCATGCGCTCGGCGCCGGGCATCGCGATGCGGAACGCATCGACGAGGGTGCCGTCGTCGCGGAAGCGATGCAGCACGAGGCGCGTTGCGTCCAGCCTCCGGACCACGTAGACGATTCCCGCGTCGCATGTGAGCGTCTGTATCGGCGCGGAGCTGTTCGCGAAATCGATTCGCCCCGGCTTGCGCTCCTGATCAGCCAGGCGGACGCGATAGCCCGTCAGGGAACCCCTCATGTTGTTCGCATCGCCCGTGTACCAGGAGACGGTCTCCACGCCATCGAGAATGCCGCGGCACTCATCGCGGACGCCCGCATTCCCGCGCACACGGCGATATTCGGCCGGGGAGACCGGCAGCGCCTCGCGGCTGTCCTCGACGAGCGTCGAGCGGACCTCCCGCGCCGTGCGCTCGGCGGCCGCGATCCGTTCGCGCGCCGCGTCCGCGACCGGATCCGGTGGCGGGCGCATGCGCCGGCACGCCTCGCCGTACCCGGCGTAGAGGCGCGACAACCCCGCGATGTCGACGGGGTTCCCCGGTGCGCCCAGCCCATAGTCGAGCTCGCGCCGCGCCGCGGCGTCGATGCGCTGGCCCTTCCAGCGCGACGACTCGATCGACTCCGGCGACGGCAGGAGGTTCTTGCGCATTCCCTCGGGCAGCTCGGAGAGCGGCATGCGAGTCCAGCGGCCCTCACGGTAGCGCAGCGCGGCCAGGCCCTCCGGCGGAAAATCATAGTGGCGGCACGCGAACCAGCCGTAGACCGGGATCACGACGACCGGATCGTCACCCGCCATCTCGAAGGCCACGGGCATCACGTAAGGGTGCTCGAGGTCGTCGCGCCACACGACCGTGCGGCTCGTCAGATGGACGGCGATGGACTGGCGCCTCAGGCTGCCGGATCCCGGCAGGCTCGCGCGGCCGTCCCCGCGCTCCACCGTGCGCGTGAGCGCGATCGTGCGTCCATCGTGGACGGTGACGTCCTCCTCCCAGACGTAGGTCTTGGCGGCGGCAGCGGTCGCCGCGACGGCGAGGCACAGCGACAGGGCGGCCCGCCACATGACGCTAGATGGCAGCGACGCACATGATCTCGACCTTGTAGGCGGCGTTCGCGAGCTTCGCCTCGATCGTCGCGCGCGCCGGCGTGTGGCCCGGGGCGACCCACTTGTCCCACGCGGCGTTCATGCCGGCGAATTCTCCCATGTCGGCGATGAAGATCTGCGCCGAGAGGATCTTCGTCCTGTCGCTGCCCACCTGCGCGAGGAGCTTGTCGATCTTGGCGAGCACCTGCTCGGTCTGCGCCGTGATGTCCTTCGACGTGTCGTCGGGCACCTCGCCCGCGAGATACGCGGTGCCGTTGTGCACCACGATCTCCGAGAGCCGCTTGCCGACGTTGTGACGCTGGATGGCCATGTTCGATTTCCTTCGCGATGGTCACTCGACCGGGTGGGCGCGGGCGTTGAAGCCGGCGCGCTTGAGCGCGGCGACGATCTGCGCCACGTGCTCGTGGTTGCGGGTCTTCAAGACCAGGTCCACCTCCGCGTTCTGCACCGCGAGCGCCGTGAACGCGCGCTGGTGGTGGACTTCCTCGATGTTGGCGTTCTGCTCGGCGAGGCACGCCGTCACGCGCGCGAGGGAGCCGGGCAGGTCGCGCACCTCCACCAGCACGCGCGCGAGGCGCCCGGCGCGCACCATGCCGCGCTCGACGATCTCGGCCAGCATCAGCGGATCGATGTTGCCGCCGCCCAGCACGAGGCCCACCTTGCGGCCGCGGAAGCGCTCGGGGTTCGTCAGCACCGCCGCGAGCGGCGCGGCGCCGGCCCCCTCGACGACGGTCTTCTCGATCTCGAGCAGCAGCACGATCGCCTGCTCGATGTCGCCCTCGTCCACGAGCAGGATCTCGGAGACGTTGCGCGCGACGATCGCGCGGGTGAGCTTTCCCGGCTCCTTCACCGCGATGCCTTCCGCGATGGTGGAGGCGGCGAACTGCGGCGTCGTGCCCTTCATCGCGTGGTACATCGCGGGGAAGCGCACCATCTCCACGCCGACCACTTCGATCGAGGGCTTCAGCGCCTTGGCGGCGATCGAGATGCCGGAGATGAGCCCGCCGCCGCCGATGGCCACCACCAGCACGTCGAGCTCCGGATGGGCGCGCAGCATCTCCAGGCCGCACGTGCCCTGCCCGGCGATGATCTTCTCGTCGTCGTAGGGATGCACGAGCGTCAGGCCGCGCGAGGCGGCGAGCGCGATCGCGTGCTCCTTGGCGCCGTCGAAGTTCTCGCCCTCGAGGATCACCTCCGCGCCGTGGCGTTGCGTCTGCTCGACCTTCACGTACGGCGTGTAGCGCGGCATCACGATCACCGCCGGGATCCCCAGGCGATGCGCGTGGTACGCCACGCCCTGCGCGTGGTTGCCCGCCGAGCACGCGATCACGCCCTTGGCCGCCTGCGCGCGGTCGAGCGACGCGAGCTTGTTCAGCGCCCCGCGCTCCTTGAACGAGGCGGTGAACTGGTGGTTCTCGAACTTGAGGTAGATGCTGGCGCCGGTGATCTCGGACAGCGTGCGCGAGGCGAGGCACGGCGTCTCGATCACCTGGCCTTCGATGACCTTCGCCGCCGCCTCGATGTCCTTCAGCGTGACTGGCATGGGAGTGGATTCCCGCTCGCGGGGTGACGTATTCATGAGGTGAACCGGAAGTCGACTTCGGGGGGGCGTCCCGAGATGATATCCGCAAGCGCCCTCCCCGATCCGCAGGCCATGGTCCACCCGAGCGTGCCGTGGCCGGTGTTGAGGAACAGGTTGGGATAACGCGTGGCTCCCACGAGCGGCACGTTGGAAGGCGTCGAGGGACGCAGCCCGGTCCAGAACGTCGCGCGGTCGTAGGCGCCCGCGCCGGGGAAGATCTCGCGCGCGCGGCGGATCAATGACTCGCAGCGCACGGCGTTCAACTCCGTCGAGTAGCCCGAGAGCTCCGCCGTCCCCGCGATGCGCATCCGCTCGCCCAGCCGCGAGAAGACGATCTTCGCCTCGTCGTCGGTGAGGCTCACGCGCGGAGCGCGCGCGGGATCGGCGAGCGGCACGGACGCGGAGTAGCCCTTCGCGGGATAGACCGGGAGCGCCAGGCCCAGGTCGCGCGCGACGAGCGGCGAGTAGCTTCCGAGCGCGATCACGTACGCGTCGGCGGCGAGCGTCTCCTCGCGGCCCGCGCCGTCGCGCACCGCCACGCCCTCCACGCGCCCGCCCGAGCGCGCGATCCGCACGATGCCGCGGTTCATCGCGAACCCCACGCCGCGCGCCTCGGCGAGCTTCGCGAGGCGCGCGGTGAAGAGATAGGCGTCGCCCGACTCGTCGGTGGCGGTGTAGGTGGCGCCCACGATGCGCGAGCGCGCGCTCGCCAGCGCCGGCTCGATCGCCACCGCCTCGTCCGCCGTCTTCACGTCGCGCTCGAGCCCGTAGTCGCGCATCACGGAGGCGGCGCGCACCGCGCCCTCGAAGACCTTCGGGTCCGTGTAGTAGTGCAGGATGCCGAGGGCGAGCTGGTCGTACTCGATGCCGGTCCCGGCGCGCAACTCCTGCAGGCAGCTGCGGCTGTAGAGCGCGAGCTTGACGATGTCGCCGATGTTGCGCCGGGTGCGCGCGGGAAGGCATTCGAGGAGGAAGCTCGCCCCCCAGGCCCACTGGCGCGGATCCATGCGCAGGCGAAACAGCAGCGGCGCGTCGTCGCGCCAGATCCACTTGAGGATCTGCCCGGGCGCCTCGGGATTGGCCCACGGCTCGGCGTGGCACACGGAGATCTGGCCGCCGTTCGCGAAGGACGTTTCGAGGCCGGGGCCTTCGCGCCGGTCGACCACCGTCACCTCGTGGCCGCGCGCGGCGAGGTACCACGCGGTCGCGGTGCCGATGACGCCGGCCCCGAGGACGAGGACTTTCATGGCGGGCGGAGTCTGGGGAATTGGCTTAGACTTGTCAACGCAAGAAACGTTGTCTCCTGCTCCGGCGCAAACCGCTCCTCCGATGAGACCGCGCATCTACGCCGACCTGCTGGGCTTCCTCCGCACCGCCTGCACCCACGCTTCCCACACGGGTCGCGAGCTCCCCGTCCTGCCCTTCTACGTGCGCGAGCACGCCGTGGGATGGCTGCGGCCGTCGTTCGCCGACCAGCTGCGCCGCTGGCCCCACTTCTTCGAGGTAAACCCTGCCTTCGTCACCCTGCGCGCGAAGCCGGATACGCCCGCGGGGCGCACGGCGGCGCTGGCCGAGGTCACGCGCGAGCTGCAGCGCGAGGGCGTGATCCGCGGCTGGCGCGACGAGCTGGTCGCCGTCTCGCACCACTACGCCGCGCCCGAGCTGCTGCGCATCGAGCGCGCCGCCACGCGCCACTTCGGGATGATGGGCTACGCGGCGCACGTGAACGGCTTCACGCGCGTGGGCGGCTTCGCGCACGCCTGGATCGCGCGCCGCAGCCCCGACAAGCACATCTATCCCGACAAGCTCGACAACCTCGTGGGCGGGCGCATTCCCGCCGGCTTCACGGTGGACGAGACGCTGCGCAAGGAGGCGTGGGAGGAAGCGGGGATCGCGCCGTCGCTTCTCGAGGGCGTGACCTGCCTGGGCGCGGTGCGCGTCGAGTATTCGGTTCCGGAGGGCCTGCACCGCGAGATCCTCTTCGTGCACGACCTGTGGCTGCCGCCCGACTTCAAGCCCGCGAACCAGGACGGCGAGGTGAGCGAGATCCGCCTCCTTCCCCTCGAGGACGTGATCGCCGACATCCTCGCGGGCGACTTCACGCTCGACGCGGGCGCGGTGACGATCGACGGGCTCCTGCGGCTGGGGGCGGTGCTGCCCGAGGACGCGCAATACCTGGACCTGCTGCGCCTGCTCAAGCCTTGAGCGCGCTCGCCCTGGGGCTCGTCCTCTTCTCCGCATTCCTCCACGCGAGCTGGAACTACCTGCTGAAGAAGAGCGGCGGCGGCGCCGGCCTCATCACGGCCGCCTCGGCCGTCTCGCTGGTGGTCTACGCCCCCGTGGCGGCGATCGCGGTGTGGCTGCGCGGCTACCACTTCCAGCCGATTCACCTGGTACTCATGCTGGGCAGCGGCGTGATCCACACGGCGTACTTCCTGCTCCTCGACCGCGCCTACCGCAGCGGGGGCGACCTCTCGATCGTCTATCCGCTCGCCCGCGCGAGCGGGCCGCTCCTCACCATCGGGGTCGCGATCGTGGCGCTCGGGGAGCATCCCGGGCCCACCGCGATCGCCGGTGCCGTGCTGATCGGCGCCTCGGCGATGGTGCTCACCGGCAACCCGTTCGCGCAGCATCGCGGCGGCGCGCGCCACGCGATGGGCTTCGCGCTCCTCACCGGCTGCACGATCGCGGGCTATACCGTGTGGGACAAGGCGAGCGTCGCCGCATGGCTCGTGCCGCCGCTCGTCTACGACTGGGGATGCAATGCCTTCCGCGTCGGCGTCCTCGTGCCGTGGACGCGCGCGCGCGCGCCGGGCTCGATCGAGCGCGCCTGGCGCGAGCGGCGCGGCACCGTCGTGGCGATCGCGGTCATGTCCCCGCTCGCCTACATCCTGGTGCTCACCGCGATGGTGTTCACGCCGGTGAGCCTGGTCGCCCCCGCGCGCGAAGTCTCCATCCTCTTCGCCGCGTTGATGGGCGCGCACCTGCTGCGCGAGGGCGATCTCGCGCGCCGCCTCGTCGCCGCCGCGGGCATGGTGCTGGGCGTGTCGGGACTGGCGCTGGGGTAGAATTTGCTCGAAGCTTCCGCGGGCTCCTCCATGTCTTCCTTCACTTCTTCGCCCGCCTGGCGGGCCCTGATCGAGCACCGGGATGCGCTCGCCGCCGCAAGCACGCGCGTCGAGCGCCTGTGGCGTGACGATCCGGGGCGCGGGAGTGCCTTCACCGTGGGCTGCGCGGGCATCGCGGTGGACCTCTCGAAGCAGGGCATCACGCGCGAGACGCTGGGGTTCCTGGTGGCGCTCGCGCGCGAGCGCGGGGTCCCCGGGGCGATCGAGAGGCTCTTCGCGGGCGAGCGCGTGAACGTCTCCGAGAACCGCCCGGCGCTGCACACGGCGCTGCGCGGCGACGAGCACGTCGCGGTGGACGGCGTGGACGTGCTGCCCGAAGTGCAGCGCCATCGCGAGCGCATGCGCGTGTTCTCGCAGGCGGTGCGCGAAGGCCATTGGAAGGGCGCGACCGGGGCGCGCTTCACCCACGTGCTCGCGATCGGCATCGGCGGCTCGGCGCTGGGCCCGCGCCTGGCGATCGAGGCGCTGCGCGCGCAGGCCGACGGACCCGAGGTGCGCTTCGTCGCCAACATCGACCCGGCGGAATTCGACGACGCGGTGCGCGGGCTCGACCCCGCCTCGACGCTGGTCGTGGTCGCCTCCAAGACTTTCACGACGCACGAGACGATGGCCAATGCGGTGGCGGCGCGCACGTGGCTTTCCGCCGCGCTGGGCCCGGCCGCGGTGGAGCGGCACGTGATCGCCGCCACCGCCAACGAGGACGCGGCGGTCGATTGGGGCCTGGCGGAATGCAACATCTTCCCGTTCCAGGATTGGGTGGGCGGGCGCTACTCGGTCTGGTCGTCGGTGGGGCTTCCCGTGGCCATCGCCGTCGGCATGCCGGTGTTCGACCGCCTCCTCGCGGGAGCGCATGCGGCCGATCTCGAATTCCGCTCCAAGTCGCTCGAGCACAATGCGCCGGCGCTGCTGGGCCTCGTCGGGATCTGGAACCGCGACGCGCTCGGCATGGCGAGCCACGCGGTGCTGAGCTACGCGTCGCGCCTCGAGAGCCTGCCGGCGTACCTGCAGCAGCTCGAGATGGAATCCAACGGCAAGCGCGTGACGCAGGACGGCAGCCCCGTGGATTTCGAGACCTGCCCCGTGATCTGGGGCGGCACGGAGACGCCGGGCCAGCACGCGTTCCACCAGTGGCTGCACCAGGGAACGGATCGCGCCTCGTGCGACTTCATCGTCGTCGCCCGTCCGATGGGCGGCGACATCGCGCACCACCAGATCCTGCTCGCCAACGCGTGCGCGCAATCGCAGGCGCTCATGACCGGCGTCGAGGCGCCCGAGAGCTGGCGCGCCTGCCCCGGCGATCGCGTGAGCACCACCTTCGTGCTGCCGGAGCTCGACGCGTTCCACCTCGGCGCGCTGCTCGCCATCTACGAGCACAAGGTGTTCGTGCAGGCGGCGGTGTGGGGCATCAACGCGTTCGACCAGTGGGGCGTGGAGCTCGGCAAGACCATCGCGGGACAGGTGCTGCCCGCCTTGCGCGCAACGCCCACCGCGCTGCACCCCGCGACGGAGCACCTGCTCGCCCTCATCCGCAGGGCCGGCGAATCGGGCTGACGACCCGCGCCGCCCGACGCCATGCCGATCGAGGACTTCAAGCGCATCGTCGAATCCCTGCGGCTCGCGGTGGCGATCGCCGACGCGAAGGGCGTCATCGTCTTCTCGAACGCGGCGCTCGGGCAGCTTCTCGGCCGCAGCGGCAAGGAGCTCGCCGGCGTGCCGCTCGCGGAGCTCTTCGCGGCGGGCGACCAGAAGCGCGTGCAGCAGAACGTGGAGCGCGTCGCGCAGGGCAAGGCGGGCAGCGCCTTCGTGGACGCGGAGCTCGCGCGCAAGGCGAAGTCGAAGGCGCCCCAGTGGGTGCAGGCCGCGCTGCAGCCCGCGCTCGACGCCCGCGACAAGCCCGCCGGCGTGATCGCCGTGCTGCAGGACATCGGCGTGCAGCGCGAGACCGAGGAGGCGCTGAACCTCCTCACCGCGCGGCTCCTCGCCCTCACCGACGCCGTGCCCGCCGCGCTGATGATCGAGACCGCGCCCGGCGACGTGGAGCTCGTGAACGACGCGTTCTGCAGCCTGCTCGAGCTGGGAAGCGCCGCGCAGTCGCTCTCCGGCCTCCCGGTCCACGAAGTGCTCGCGCGCTCGCGCTTCGTGGACCCGAAGACCCTCGAGCGCATCGGCGCGCATCCGCAGGAGCGCGCGAGCGTCACGGTGACGCTGGCGGGCGGGCGCGTCGTGACACTCGAGCGCCAGCCCATCGCGGTCGAGGGCGAGCACGCGGGCGCGGTGTGGGCGCCGCGTGCCGGGGAAGCCTCCGCGGGCGGCGGCCCGGCGCCGGGCGGCGTGAAGGGCGCCGCGGAAATCGCGCTGATCGAGAAGATCGGCGAGGAGCTCTCGGTCGCGCTCGAGGGCCTGTCGGCGCTGTCGATCCGCGCGCAGCAGATGGAAGTGGAGCCCGCCATCGTCGAGCACTTCCGCAACATCCGCGCCTCGACCGAGGCGGCGATGGCGGCGATCGGCGACCTCGTGGATTTCTCCACGCTCTCGGGCGGGGTGGTGCTGCGCAAGGAGCGCTTCAGCCTGCGCTCGGCGCTCGCCGAGCTCATCGCGCGCCTGGTGCCCGAGGCCGAGGAGCGCGGCTGCCGGCTGCGCATCAAGATCGAGCAGGACGTGAGCGACGCGCTCGAAGGCGACGTGGGGCGGCTGCAGCTCGTGCTGAAGAACCTCCTCGCCAACGCCTTCGACGCCGCGCCCGGCGGCGAGGTGGCGCTGCAGATCACGCCGGAATACACGACCGAGGGCGGCATCCAGCTCTCGTTCTCCGTGACCGCCACCGGCGGGCGGGCGAGCGCCGCGGCGGACACGGGGATGGGCATCGCGGTCGCGCGCTTCATGGTCGCCGCGATGGGCGGCGAGATCGCCCTCGGCTCCAGGCCCGGCGAGGCGCTCTACGGATTCGGCATCGAGTTCCCGGTGCGGCGCGCGCCGCCCATGCCGCGGCGCCCCACGTACGTGTCGCTCGTGGGCCTCACGGTGCTCGTCGTGTCGGCCGACGCGCGGCAGCGGCTCGCGCTCTCGTCGCTGCTGCGCGGCTGGCGCATGGTGCCACTCGAGGCGGACAACGCGTCGATGGCGCTGGCGCTCCTCGAGCGCATGGACCAGGAGGGGAGCCCGGTGCCGCTGGTGATCCTGTCCAACAAGCTGCCGGTGCAGGACGGCTTCCTGCTCGCGTTCCGCATCCGCCATCACAAGCGCCTCGCGCCCACGCTGCTCGTGATGCTCGCCACCGAGGGCAAGCCGGGCGACGCGATCGCGTGCCGCGAGAACGGCATCGCGGCCTACATGCGCTATCCGATCAACGACCGGCAGCTGAACGAGGCGATCGTCGCGGTCACCGGCGCATCGGTCGATGCCGACGAGACGCCGACCCTCGTCACGCGCCATTCGCTGCGCGAGCAGCGCAAGGGTGCGACGCTGCTGCTGGTGGATCCGAGCCGCGACAGCCAGATCCTCGCCGCCCACGTGCTCGGCCGCAAGGATTGCGCCGTCGTCGTCGCGCACGATCTCGCGGAGGCGAACGCCGCGCTCGACCAGGACTTCTACGACATCGTGATCGTGGACACCGCGCTCGAGGGCCTCGGCGCCGACGACGCGGCGCGCATGCTGCGCGCGCGCATCACGCGCGACGCGGAGTCGGTGGTGCTCGCCGCGGCGAGCGCCGAGCACTCGCCCGAGTTCCACGCCGCGAAGACGGCGGCCGGCTTCGACGCGACGCTCGCCAAGCCGTTCCGCAAGGACGACCTGCTGGAGCTCCTCGCGGTGCGCGGGCGCGAACCCGCGGGAGCCGTCTAGCGGCCGCTCTCCCGCGATGCGACTGCTCCTCGTCGAGGACGATGCGATGATCGGCGCGGCGGCGCGCGAAGGCCTGCGCCAGGAGGGCCACACGGTGGACTGGGTGCGCGACGGGGCGCAGGCCGAGCTCGCCGCGGCCAACGGCGTCTACGACCTCGTGCTGCTCGACCTGGGGCTTCCGCGCCGCGACGGCCTCGCGGTCCTGCGCGCCCTGCGCGCGAAGGGCAACGCGGTGCCGGTGCTCATCATCACCGCGCGCGACGCGGTTTCCGATCGCGTGGCCGGTCTCGACGCGGGCGCCGACGATTACGTCGTGAAGCCCTTCGACTTCGACGAGCTCGCGGCGCGCGTGCGCGCCGTGCTGCGACGGCGCGCCGGGCGCGCGAGCGCGGTGCTGCGCATGGGCGAGCTCGAGATCGACACCGCCGCGCGCCACGTGCGCTGGAAGGGCCGCGACGTGGCGCTTTCGGCGCGCGAGTACGCGCTGCTCGAGGCGCTCGCCGACCGGCCCGGCGCGGTCCTGTCGCGCGCGCAGCTCGAGGAGCGCCTCTACGGCTGGGAGGAGGAGGTCGCGAGCAACGCGGTCGAGGTGCACATCCACGCGCTGCGCCGCAAGCTCGATCCGGCGCTGATCCGCAACGTGCGCGGGCTGGGCTACAGCCTCGCGCGGGACGAATGATGTCGATCCGCCACCGGCTCCTCGTGTGGCTCCTGTCGAGCGTGCTCGCCGGAGGGCTCGTCGCGGCCGGCGTCGTCTTCTTCCAGGCGCGCGAGGAAGCCAACGAGCTCTTCGACTACCAGCTGCGCCAGCTCGCGTTGACGCTGCGCGACCGCACCTACCTGCCGAGCCAGCTCGCGGAAGTGCTGCAGGGCGAGGAGGCGCTCGACTTCGTGATCCAGGTCTGGGCCCCGGACGGCACGCGCCTCTACAACTCGCATCCGCGCCTGCGCGTCCCGGGCGCGGTGCAGATCGGCTTCAGCGACGTGCAGGGACCCGACGAGCGCTGGCGCGTGTTCGCGATCCAGCAGCGCGGGCTCACGATCCAGGTGGCGCAGCCGCTCTCGGTGCGCGGCCAGCTCGCGCTCGCCGCGGCGTGGCGCACGCTGATCCCCTTCCTCGTCGCGTTGCCGCTCATGGGCCTGCTCATCTGGCACCTGGTGGGGCGGGAGCTGCGCTTCCTCGACGTCCACGGCGCAGGCGGTCGCGCGGCGCACGCCCGAGTCCCTCGAGCCCATCACCGGCGAGGCCGTGCCCGACGAGATCCGGCCCCTGGTCGCGGCGCTCAACGGGCTCCTCGCGCGCCTGGGGAGCGCCCTCACGCAGCAGCGGCACTTCATCGCGGACGCGGCGCACGAGCTGAGGACGCCGCTCACGGCGCTGCGCCTGCAGCTCCAGCTCGCCGAGCGCGCGCACGACAGCGCCGAGCGCGACAAGGCGCACGCCATGCTGCGCGAAGGCATCGCGCGCGCCACGCGCGTGGTGGAGCAGCTCCTCGCCCTCGCGCGGCAGGATCCCGACGCGCCGGTGGAAGGCAGCGCGCCGGTCGATCTCGCCGAGCTCGCGAGGAGCGTCGCGCACGTCCAGGCGGCCACGGCCCACGCGCGCGGCCTTTCCCTCGGCGTGGAGGCCTCGGGGCCGGCCGTCGTCGTGGGCGACCGCGACGCGCTGCGCACGATGCTCGAGAACCTCGTCGACAACGCGATCCGCTACACGCCGGCGGGGCGAGTCACCTTGCGTGCGTGGCAACAGGGCACGCAGGTGATCGTCGAGGTCGAGGACACCGGCCCCGGCATCCCCGCCGCCGAGCGTGCGCGCGTCTTCGACCGCTTCTATCGCGGCGAAGCGGTCGCCGAGGGGGGCAGCGGGCTGGGGCTCGCGATCGTCCGGCGCATCGTCGAGCGCCATCGCGGGCGCGTGGCGCTGCTAGATCCTCTCGGGGGCCAGGGGTTGCGCGTCCGCGTCACGCTTCGCGCCTAGCGCGAATCGTCCCGGTACGGCGTCCATTGGTTGCGGCCATGGTTGGTCTCGGCGTCGTAGTCGACCTGGCGCCGCGTCACGGCCGCGCGGATTGCGTCGTACCGGCTCCGCGCCTCCTTCAGCACGGCCTCGCACGTGGCCTGCGGCGGGATCGTCTTGAGCGCGCGCTCGATCTCGCGCGTGCCTTCGAGATTGATCGCCACGTGACCCCGCTCGTGCAGGTCCAGGGTGCGATAGACGCCATCCCAGTACACCTGCAGGGCGCGCGGTCCCTCGAAGCGGTTGGCCCACGACGGCAGGCGCACGCGCGCGTCGGCCGCGACCTGCACCGAGTCCACGCCGCAACCGCCGTCGGCGCGGTGCGTCGTCACCTTGTAGCTGGTGCCCGTGTTGGCCTGTCCCCACCATCCTTCGGGCCCCTTGGAATCGATTTCCCGCTTCAGCGCATCCCAGCTCGTGCCGCGAATGTCGTAGTAGTCGACCTTCACGCGAACGTCCGGGTTGATGGCGAGCTGTCCCGAGGCGGGGGCCACGCTCACCAACGCGGCGTCCGGCCCGCAGGAGACGTCCGAGAACACCTTGTGGCCCCGTGCGTCCTTGCACATGTGGATCTGTGCATGGGCGGTGGCGGCACCCGCGAGGAGCAGGCAGGCGAAGGTGCGAAGGCAATGGCGCATCGAGCGCAGAAGGTAGCGGAGAGGACGGGAAAAATGCAATCGAATGCGTCACACCCGGCCTTAAGTCCCGCTTAAGCGGGCCCCTCCAGACTCCCCTTCATCGGGGCTCCAGGGCCCGGCGAATTCCATTCCACGGAGGAAGCATGAAATCGAAGACGATCATCGGCACGCTGGTCGCGGCCGGCCTCATCGCGGGCGGCGCAGCGGCCTGGCGCGGCCACCTGGAGGGACCGTACGGCATCGCGCACGCGCAGCCGGCGGTCGCGGCCGGCGTCGCCGCTCCCGCGGCGGACCCGCGCTCCTCGAGCCTGCCCCTCAACGGCTTCACCGATCTCGTCGCGCACTACGGGCCGGCGGTCGTGAACGTGACGGTCGAGGGCACGGCCAAGGTGGCCGGAAACGACGGGCCGCAGCTCGAGATTCCCGGCATGGATCCCAACGATCCGCTGTTCCAGTTCTTCCGCGGCTTCCGCGGACCGCAGGGCCCCCAGTCCGTGCCGATGCGCGGCGAGGGCTCCGGCTTCATCGTGAGCCCGGACGGCTACATCCTCACCAACGCGCACGTGGTGGACCACGCCAACATCGTGAACGTGCGCCTCACCGACCGGCGCGAGTTCAAGGCGAAGGTCATGGGCGTCGACAGGGAAAGCGACGTCGCGCTGATCAAGATCGACGCGAAGGACCTCCCCACCGTGAAGCTCGGCAACTCGCGCGACGCCAAGGTCGGCGAATGGGTGGTCGCGATCGGCTCTCCCTACGGCTTCGAGAACTCGGTCACCGCGGGCATCGTGAGCGCGAAGTCGCGCTCGCTGCCGGACGCGACCTACGTGCCGTTCCTGCAGACCGACGTCGCGGTGAATCCGGGCAACTCCGGCGGTCCCCTCTTCAACCTCGCCGGCGAGGTGATCGGCATCAACTCGCAGATCTACTCGCGCACCGGCGGCTACCAGGGCCTGTCGTTCGCGATCCCGATCGAGGTCGCGATGAACGTGAAGGACCAGCTCATGAAGCACGGGCACGTCACGCGCGGGCGCCTCGGCGTCGTGGTGCAGGAAGTGAACGCGACGCTCGCGGATTCGTTCGGGCTCGACCGGCCGCACGGCGCCCTCGTTGCCTCCGTCGATCCGGGCAGCCCCGCGGACAAGGGCGGCATCAAGGTGGGCGACATCATCCTCAACTACAACGGCAACCCGATCGAGCGCTCCTCCGACCTGCCGCTGCTGGTGGCCAACACCTCGCCGGGCGCGAAGGCGTCGGTCCAGGTGTGGCGCGACCACGGCAACAAGACGCTGACGGTCGCGGCCGGCGAAGCGAAGGATGAAAAGGTCGCGAGCGACGACTCGCAGTCGGCGAGCGGCGGCCCGCTCGGCCTCGCGGTGCGGCCGCTCACGCCGGGCGAGCGCGAGCAGAACGATGGCAAGGGCGGGCTCCTCGTCGAGGAGGCGAGCGGAGCGGCGGCCCGTGCCGGCGTGCAGCCCGGGGACATCGTGCTCTCGCTCAACGGCAAGCCCGTGCACTCGGTGCGCGAGCTGCGCGATCAGGTCGAGAAGAGCGGCAAGCACGTGGCGCTCCTCGTGCAGCGCAACGACCGCCAGCTCTTCGTCCCGATCGAGCTGGGCTGAGGCGGCCCGGCATCGCGACAGGAGGAGTTGAATACCTCACGGGCGGCAAGACGCCCGAGGAAGCGGACTCGGTGAAGCGCGCGGCGCAGGACTTCCCGCTCGAGCTGGTCTTCGTCGAGAAGGACGGCGCGCGCAAGACCGGGCTCTACGACAACCCGGTGGTGATCCGCGACGCGACCGGCAAGGTGGTCTTCGCGGGCCGCACCGACGGGCCGTATTTCCTGGCGCGGCTGCCCGAGGGCCGCTACACCGTCACGGCGATGTGGCTAACGGTTAGCGAAGGTCTTTGAAACGCAGATGAACGCAGATGTAGCGCAGATGGACGCAGTAAGGCGAGAGAGGGAATCTACGAGGCAATGACGGGGGCGTCTCAAATTGCCCCGTAGCTCTCAAGGTCTCTCTGCGTTCATCTGCGCTACATCTGCGTTCATCTGCGTTCCTGGACGTTGGCTTCCGTCAGCCCCGTTGCATCACCTCGCGCTCAGCAACGCGTCGGCGAGCTCCGCGAAGCCGGCGGAGCCGCGCGACGGCGTGATCCAGGCGGGAAACACCGTCATGAGGTCCGCCATGTCGCGCACGTTCGCGACGCCGACCGCGTTCGGGAAGAAATCGAACATCGGCTGGTCGTTCGGCGAGTCGCCCACGAAGACCAGCCTCTCGCGCTCGGCCGCCGCGTCGATGCCGAAGTCCTCGCGCAGCATGAGGCGCGTGGTCGAGAGCTTGTCGTAGCCGCCGAACCATCCGTTCACGTGGATGGAGCTCACCTTCGCCGTGAGGCCCTCTTCTTCCATGATCGCGACGATGCGCGCGACCGCCGCGCGCGGCAGCTCCGGCACGTCCTCGCGGAAATCGATCGCGAGGTCCGCCTCGCGGTAGGGCTGGTCGGATGCGATCGCGCATCCCGGCACATCCCGGAGGATGCGCGAGGCGATCTCCCCGAGCCGGGCGGCGCGGCGCGCGCGCTCCGCATCCCCGATCACGTGGCGTTTCACGAGCTTTCCGGCGCGCGCGTCGTGCCGGAACCAGAAGGCACCATTCTCCCCGACCACCGCGTCCACGGGCCACATGCGCGCGATGTGGTCGCACCAGCCCGCCGGGCGGCCGGTGACCGGCACGACGAGGAGACCGGCCGCGCGCAGCCGCTCGAGGGCGGCGAAGGCGACGGCGTGCAGGCGTCCGTCGGTCGTGAGCGTGTCGTCGATGTCGGTGAGCACGCCGCGAACTGCCGCGAGCCGCTCGCGGGGGAAATCGGCGAGCGGCCTCATCGCTTCATGAATTCTTCCACCGCGGCGCGCTCGGCCGGCTCCATGTGCAGGCCGCACTTGGTGCGCCGCCAGAGCACGTCCTCGGCCGTGGCGGCCCATTCCTCGGTGACGAGGTATTCGACCTCGCGCTCGGTGAGCCCCGCCCCGAAGTTGCGGCCGAGGGCGTCGAGCGAGCGCGCCTCTCCCAGGATGCGCGTCGTGCGGCTGCCGTGCCGGCGCACCACGCCTTCGACGAGCTTGCGCCCGAGCCGGTCGTACTTCGCGTGCATCTCGTCGCGGAATGCGTTGAAATGGCCGACGTCGCCGCCGGGCAGCGTCTCGCCCGCCGTCCACTCGCCCTTCGCCGCCGGGAAGAACGGGACGAGCTTCGCGAGCGCTTCCTCCGCCAGCCGCCGATAGGTGGTGATCTTGCCGCCGAAGAGCGTCACGAGCGGAGCCTCGCCGCGGCCGGGCGCCCCGTCCAGCTTCAGCACGTAGTCGCGCGTGACTTGCGAGGGGTCGGCGCTGCCGTCGTCGTAGAGCGGCCGCACGCCGGCGTAGCTCCACACCACGTCGCTCTCCGCGAGCGCTCGCGCGAGGAAGCGGTTCACGGCCTCGATGAGGTAGCGCGTTTCCTCCGGCGTGATGCGCCAGGTGTCCTCGAGGCGATCGACCGCGATGTCCGTGGTGCCGATGAGGCTGAAGCGCCCTTCGTACGGAATCACGAACACGACGCGCTTGTCGGGGTTCTGGAGGATGTACGCGTGGCCCTGGGAATGGACCTTGGGGACCACGATGTGGCTGCCCTTCACGAGGCGCACGCGATCGGCGACGCGATCGCCCTGGATGCGGTCGAGCGCGTCGACGACCCACGGGCCGGCGGCGTTCACCAGCGCCTTCGCGCGGATCGTGCGCGGCGTTGCGCCCACGGGCTCGAGGGTGGCCTCCCACTCGCCGTCCACGCGCCGCGCGCCGGCGAAGCGCGTGCGGGTGAGCACGGTGGCGCCCTTGTCGCGCGCGCTCATCGCGTTGACGAGCGTGAGGCGCGAGTCGTCCACGCGGCAATCGGAGTACACGAATCCCGAGCGGTAATCGCCCTTGAGCCCCGCGCTCCACTCGGCGTTCGGGAAGGCGACCGCCTTCGAGCCCGGCAGCGTGATGCGCCCGCCCAGGTGGTCGTAGAGCCACAGGCCCGCGCGGATCATCCAGGCGGGCCGCATGCTCGCGTCGTGGGGGAGCACGAACATGAGCGGCCGGATGATGTGGGGCGCCAGCCTCAGCAGCACCTCGCGCTCCTGCAGCGCCTCGCGCACCAGGCGGAACTCGAACTGCTCGAGGTAGCGCAGCCCGCCGTGGATGAGCTTGGAGCTCGCGGAGCTCGTGGCCGACCCCAGGTCCGCCTGCTCGACGAGGGTGACGGAGAGCCCGCGGCCGGCCGCGTCGCGCGCGATCCCCGCACCGTTGATGCCCCCGCCGACGATCAGGACGTCGGAAACTTGCCCCATTGCGCCCACCAAAGCAGCCCCAGGGAGGTCTTGGTGTCCGTGATGATGCCATCGCGGACCCATTGGAGGGCGTCGGAGATCTTCGCCTCGAAGGTGACCAGGTGCTCGCCCTCGTCGGGGCGGTGCCCCACGTGCGTGAGGCCGCGGGCGCCGTAGAGCTCGATCACCTCCGTGGAATAGCCGATGCAGGGGTCGAGGACCGCGATGCGCCACCAGTGCGCGGCCTCGAAGCCGCACTCCTCCACCAGCTCGCGCTTCGCGGTGGCGAGGGCTGTCTCGTCCTTCTCCAGCTTGCCCGCGGGCAGCTCGATGAAATGGCGGTGCTTCGGGTAGCGGTACTGGCGCTCGAGGAGGATCGTCTCCTCGTCCACGAAGGCGAGCATCACGACCGCGCCCGGGTGGACCACGTACTCGCGCCAGGCGACGGCGCCGCCCGGCAGCCGCACCTCGTCGCGGCGCACCTTGAGCAGCCCGCCGTCGAAGGCGAGCCGCGTGGAGACGGTGGCCTCGGTGAAATCCTCGGTGAACGCCGGGGGCTTCGCCGGCATCACATCGAGGCGGCGATGGCCCGCACGCACAGGTCCATGAGCGGCGCGGGAAGGATGCCGAGGACGAGGACCGCGACGCCGGCGGCGGAGAGCACCCAGCGCGCGTCGGCTCTCGGGTCGAGCGTGAGCTCCCCGGCCGGCGCCTCCATGTACATGAGACGCACGATGCGCAGGTAGTAGAAGGCGCCCACGACCGAGAGCAGCACGGCGAGCACCACCAGCCAGGTGTATCCCGCCGCGAGCACCGCCTGCAGCACGAAGAGCTTGGCGAAGAATCCGACCGTGGGCGGGATGCCGGCGAGCGAGAACATCGTGATCAGCATCATGAACGCATACCACTTCGAGCGCTGGTTGAGCCCGCGGAAGTCGTCGATGTTCTCGGCCTCGAAGCCCGCGCGCGACAGCAGCAGGATCATGCCGAAGGACACCAGCGTCATGAGCGCGTACGAAAGCGCGTAGAAGAGCGCGGAGGCGTAGCCGTTGTCGTCGCCCGCGATCACGCCCAGCGCCATGAAGCCCATGTGGGAGATGGTCGAGTAGGCGAGCATGCGCTTCAGGTTCGACTGCGCGATGGCCACGATGTTGCCCACCAGGAGCGAGGCCACGGCGAGCACCACCAGCATCTGCTGCCAGTCCCCGGTCATGCCCTGCAGGCCGTTGGCGAGCAGCCGCAGGATGAAGGCGAGCGCCGCGAGCTTGGGCGCGGCGCCGATGTAGAGCGTCGTGGGCGTGGCCGCGCCGTGATAGACGTCGGGGATCCACATGTGGAAGGGTGCGGCGCCCAGCTTGAACGCGATGCCCGCCACCACGAACACGAGGCCGAAGACGCCCAGCATGGAATGCGCCTCGCCGTGCTCGACGGCATAGGCCACGCGCGTGAGCTCGAGGGAGCCCGTCGCCCCGTAGAGCATCGACATCCCGTAGAGCAGGAGGCCCGAGGCGAGCGCGCCCAGCACGAAGTACTTCATCGCGGCCTCGGTCGCGCGCGCCGAGTCGCGCTCGAGCGCCACCATCGCGTACTGCGAGAGCGCCATGAGCTCGAGCCCCAGGTAGAGCGTGAGGAAATGGTGCGCGGAGATCATCACCATCATCCCGAGCGTGCCGAAGAGGGCGAGGCACAGGAACTCGCCGGTGAGCAGGCGCCGCAGCACGAGGTAGGTGCGGCTCATGGCGAGCGTGGCCATCACGGCGACCAGGGTGCCGACCTTGAGCACCTGCGCGAGGAGGTCCGCCACGTACATGCCGTGGAAGGTGACTTCCGACGGCTGTCCCATCTGCGCGAGGGTGGCGACGGCCGCGACCGCGAGCGCGGCCTGCGCGAGCCAGTAGGTGGTGTGCCTGTCCTCGCCGCGCAGGAACAGATCCAGCACGAGCAGCGCGCACGCAAGGGCCAGCAGCACGATCTCCGGTGCCGCGGGCGCCATGGTGGCGAGCGAGAAGGTGGCGGTGGTCATCGGGCTCTACTCGGTCTTGGGCTGCGCCACGTGCTGGAGCAGCTGGTGGATGGTGGGATTGGCCACGTCGGCGAGCGGCTTGGGATAGATGCCGAGCGCCAGCACCGCCACGCCGAGGATCACCAGGAATGCGAGCTCGCGCGCGCCCACGTCCTTCAGGGCCGCGACCTTCGGGCTCGCGACCGCGCCGTAGACCACGCGCTTGATCATCCACAGCGTGTAGGCGGCGCCGGTGATGAGCGTCGTGGCGGCGAGGAAGGTGAACCAGAAGCTCACTTTCATCGTCCCGAGGATCACCAGGAACTCCCCGATGAAGCCGCTGGTGCCCGGCAGGCCCGAGTTCGCCATGGCGAAGAGCACGAAGAAGGCGGCGAAGACCGGCATGGTGTTGGCCACCCCGCCGTAGTCGGCGATCTGGCGCGAGTGGATGCGGTCGTAGAGCACGCCCACGCAGAGGAAGAGCGCGGCCGACACGAAACCGTGGGAGACCATCTGGATGAGGCCGCCCAGCATGCCGTCGGAGGTGAAGATGAAGAACCCCAGCGTCACGAAGCCCATGTGCGCGATCGACGAGTAGGCGATCAGCTTCTTCATGTCCGACTGCACCAGCGCGACCAGGCCGATGTAGACGATCGCGATGAGCGAGAGCGTGATCATGAACCCGGCGAGCGCGTGCGAGGCGTCGGGCGCGATCGGCAGGTTGAAGCGCAGGAACCCGTACCCGCCGATCTTGAGCGTGATCGCCGCGAGGATCACCGAGCCGCCGGTGGGCGCCTCGACGTGCGCATCCGGCAGCCACGTGTGCACCGGCCACATCGGCACCTTCACCGCGAAGGACATGAACATCGCGAGGAAGATGAGCACTTGCGCCGTCATCCCGAGCGGCAGCCGGTGGAAGTCGAGGATCTCGAAGCTGCCGTTGGTCTGGTAATACAGGTAGATGAAGGCCGCGAGCATGAGGAGCGACCCGAGCAGCGTGTAGAGGAAGAACTTGACCGCCGCGTACACGCGGTTCGGCCCGCCCCACACCCCGATGATGAGGAACATCGGGATCAGCATCGCCTCGAAGTAGACGTAGAAGAGGATCGCGTCGAGCGCGGCGAAGGTGCCGTTGATGAGGCCCGACATGATGAGGAAGGCGGCGAGGTACTGCCCCACCTTGTCCGTCACCACGTCCCAGTGCGCGATCACCACCAGCACGGTCATGAGGCTGTTCAGCAGGATCAGCGGCATCGAGATGCCGTCCACGCCGAGGTGGTAGTTCACGTTGAACGCCCGGATCCAGGGCGCCATCTCGGTGAACTGCATGTCCGCCGTGGACTGGAAGCCGGTCCACAGCGGGATGCAGACGAGGAGGCCCGCGACGGAGCCCACGAGCGCGGTCCAGCGCGCCGGCGCGCTCGCGCGGTCGTTGCCGATCGCGAGCACCGCGATGCCGAAGGCGATCGGGACCCAAATCGTCAGTGAGAGCACGTATCCCTGGAACATCGCGTTTTTTCTTTTCGCTCGTGGGGCCTAGAGCTTGCGCAGGTAGACCCAGAAGAAGCTGAGGAGCGCGAACACGCCGAAGATCATCGTGAACGCGTAGTGGTAGATGAAGCCGGTCTGCAGACGGCGCGCGACACCCGCGAACCAGCCGATGAAGCGCGCCGTGCCGTTCACCATGAGCCCGTCGATGAGCGTCTTGTCGCCCCACAGCCAGAGGCCGGAGCCCAGCTTGCGCATGCCGCCGGCGAAGAACCAGTCGTTGAACTCGTCGATGTAGTACTTGTGGTCGAGCAGCGTGGCGAGCGGGCCCAGCCTCGCCTTCACCACGGCGGGGAGGTCCGGGCGCGCGATGTACAGGAACCACGCCGTCGCGGCGCCGGCCAGCGCGAGCCAGAGCGGCAGCGACGCGAAAGCGTGCAGCGCCATCGGCAGCCAGCCGTGGAATTCCTTCGCCATCTCCCCCATCGTCGCCGTGTGCGCGATGGAGTTGCCGAACCAGTCGCCGTAGAGCATCGGCTCGATGGTCATCGCACCGATGAAGACCGAGGGAATGGCGAGCAGGACGAGCGGGACGGTCACCACCCACGGCGACTCGTGCGGCTTGCCGTGCATCGCCTCGTGGCCCGGCTCCTCGACGCCGTGGCCCGCCTCCTCGTGCCCGTGGGACTCGAAGCGCTCGCTTCCGTGGAAGGCGAAGAACACGAGGCGGAACGAATAGAGCGCGCCCACGAACACGGCGCCGAGCGCGAGCACGTACGCGAACATGTGCCCCGGCACCTCCGAGATCGCCAGCGCCTCGATGATGGAATCCTTGGAGAAGAAGCCCGCGAAGGGCGGGATGCCGGCGTTGGCGAGCGCTCCGATGAGCACCGTCGCGTAGGTGATCGGCATGTACTTCGCGAGCCCGCCCATCTTGCGCATGTCCTGCTCATGGTGCAGCGCGATGATGACCGAGCCCGCGCCGAGGAAGAGGACCGCCTTGAAGAACGCGTGGGTCATCAGGTGGAAGATCGCCACCGGGTAGGCCGAGGCGCCCAGGGCCACGGTCATGTAGCCCAGCTGCGAGAGCGTCGAGTAGGCCACCACCCGCTTGATGTCGTACTGCACCACCGCCACCAGCGCCATGAAGAACATGGTGATCGCGCCGATCACGGTCACGACCGAGCGCGCCGTCTCGGACAGCTCGAAAAGCGGCGACATGCGCGCCACCATGAAGATCCCGGCGGTCACCATCGTGGCCGCGTGGATCAGCGCGGAGATCGGCGTGGGGCCTTCCATCGAGTCGGGCAGCCACACGTGCAGCGGGAACTGCGCGCTCTTGCCCATCGCGCCCACGAAGAGGCAGATGCAGATCACGGTGAGCAGCGACCACGTCCAGCCCGGGATCAGCTCCACGGTGGCATTGGCGCTCGCGAACTTGCCCGCCGTGGCGAACACCGGGCCGTAGTCGAGCGTGCCGAACACCGTGAAGATGATCGCGATGCCGAGGAGGAAGCCGAAGTCGCCCACGCGATTGGCGAGGAAGGCCTTGAGGTTCGCGTAGATCGCCGTGGGCCGCGTGTACCAGAAGCCGATCAGCAGGTACGAGACCAGGCCCACCGCTTCCCAGCCGAAGAAGAGCTGCAGGAAGTTGTTCGCCATCACCAGCATCATCATCGAGAAGGTGAAGAGCGAGATGTACGAGAAGAAGCGCTGGTAGCCCGGGTCGTCCGCCATGTAGCCGATGGTGTAGACGTGCACCATGAGCGACACGAACGTGACCACCGCCATCATCGTGACGGTGAGGCGGTCGAGGAGGAAGCCCACCTGCAGCCGGAATCCGTCGCCGGCGATCCAGGTATAGACGGTCGCGTCGAGGCTGGCGCCGTGCCAGACCTGCAGGAGTGCCGCCACCGAGGCGGCGAAGGAGACCGCCACCGAGAGGATCGCCACCCAGTGGGAGAAGGCTCTCCCGAGCTTCCAGCCCAGGAAGCCCGCGAGGATCGATCCCGCGAGCGGTGCGAAGGCCGCGATGCAGGCGAGGGTCATCAGGTCCATGTTCTTGTTCTTTCCCTTGCGGTCCTAGCCCTTGAGGCTCCCCAGGTCGTCCACGTCGATGGAGTGCAGGTTGCGGAAGAGCGCCACCAGGATCGCCAGCCCGATGGCCGACTCGGCGGCCGCGACCGTGAGGATGAAGAAGACGAAGACCTGCCCCGAGAGATCTCCCAGCGCGTGGGCGAAGGCGATGAAGTTCATGTTCACCGCGAGCAGCATCAGCTCGATCGCCATCAGCAGCACGATCAGGTTCTTGCGGTTCATGAAGATGCCCACGACGCTGATCGCGAAGAGCAGCGCGCCGAGGATGAGGTAATGCGTGAGCGGGATCATTCGGCGCCCTCCCCTTCGGCTCCGGCGCGCCGCACGGTGGTCTCGGGGGCCATCTTCACGATCCGCAACCGCCCGGCGGGATGCGCGGAGAGCTGCCGCGCCGGATCCTGGTACTTCGTCTCCTTGCGATGGCGCAGTGTGAGCGCGATGGCGGCGATGATGGCCACGAGCAGGATCACCGCCGCGATCTCGAAGGGGAACACGAAATCGGTGTAGATCACCTGGCCCAGCGCCTTGGTGTTCGAGTAGTCCGCGGGCGGCGCGGCGGGGGGCCCTGCGCCCACCGCGCCGCGCGCGAGGAGCGCCACCATCTCGGCGGCCATGAGGAAGCCCACGAGCCCGGCGAGCGGGAGGCTCTTCCAGAACCCCTGGCGCAGGCGCTCGAGGTTGATGTCGAGCATCATCACCACGAAGAGGAAGAGCACCATCACCGCGCCCACGTACACCAGCACCAGCGTGAGCGCGAGGAACTCGGCGTAGAGGAGCAGCCAGAGTGCGGCGGCGGTGAAGAACGAGAGGACGAGGAAGAGCGCGGCGTGCACGGGGTTGCGCACCAGCACGACCGCGAACGCCGCGGCGAGCAGGATCGCGGCGTAGACCCAGAACAGGATCAGGGGAAGGTTCATGTCAGCGATAAGCGGCGTCGGCGGCGCGGTCGGCCGCGATCTGGGGCTCGTACTTGTCGCCGATCGCCAGCAGCATCGGCTTGGTGTACAGGAGGTCGCCACGCGACTCGCCGTGGTACTCGATGAAGCGCGTCTCGACGATGGAATCGACCGGGCAGCTCTCCTCGCAGAAGCCGCAGAAGATGCACTTCACGAGGTCGATGTCGTAGCGCGTCGTGCGCCGCGTGCCGTCGTCGCGCTGGTCGCTCTCGATGGTGATGGCGAGCGCCGGGCACACCGCCTCGCACAGCTTGCAGGCGATGCAGCGCTCTTCTCCGTTGGGGTAGCGGCGCAGCGCGTGCAGTCCCCGCATGCGCGGGCTCGCGGGCGTCTTCTCCTCGGGATACATCACCGTGATCTTGCGCGAGAACATGTAGCGGCCGGTGAGCTTGAGGCCCTTCATGAGCTCCACGAGCATGAAGCTCGAGGCGATGTCCTTGACGCGGGTGAGCATGTCTACTTTCCGAACCAGATTCGCAGCACCGGCCACTGCGCGATGGGGTCCATCATCGCGATCCCCACCAGGCCGATCCAGACGAGGGTCACCGGGATGAACACCTTCCAGCCCAGCCGCATGATCTGGTCGTAGCGGTAGCGCGGGAAGGAGGCCCGGATCCACAGGAACACGAACATCAGGAACGCGGTCTTCGCGAGCAGCCACAGCACGCTGGGTGCGGCGAGCCACGAGTACCATTCCGCGCCGTCGCGGATCGCCGGGAAGTCGAACGGCGAGAGCCACCCGCCCCAGAACAGCAGCGGCGAGATGGTCGAGATGAGGATCATGTTCGCGTACTCGGCGAGGAAGAACACGGCGAAGGCCATGCCCGAGTACTCGACGTGGAAGCCGGCCACGATCTCGCTCTCGCCCTCGGCCACGTCGAAGGGGTGGCGGTTGGTCTCCGCGAGCCCCGCGATGTAGTGGATGAGGAAGAGCGGGAAGAGCGGGATCCAGAACCAGCCCAGGAAGCCGTAATCCGACTGCTGCCGGGCCACGATCTGCGTGAGGTTCATGCTCTGGCCGGCCATCAGCGCCCCCACGATGGCGAAGCCCATGGCGAGCTCGTAGGCGACCATCTGCGCGGCCGCTCGCATGGCGCCCAGGAACGCGTACTTCGAGTTCGACGCCCAGCCGGCGATGATGATCCCGTAGATGCCGAGCGACGTCATCGCGAGCAGCACCAGGATGCTCGCGTCGGCGTTGGAGATGACCCAGCCCGGCGCGAAGGGCACGATGGACCACGCCGCGAGCGCGGGCGCCACGGAGATGATCGGCGCCATCATGAACAGGACCTTGTTCGCGCCGCCCGGAATGATCTGTTCCTTCATGAGCAGCTTGATCGCGTCGGCGATCGGCTGCAGCACGCCCTTCCAGCCCACGCGATTGGGGCCCTTGCGCACCTGCATCCAGCCGATCACCCAGCGCTCGACCAGCTGGTAATAGAGCACGGTGAGCAGCACCGGCACGAGCACCACCACGATCATCACGAGCGAGCGCCCGAGGGTGAACGCCTGCGGACCCCATACCGGACCCAGCCATTCGCTGGCGTAGCCCTGGATCTGCGTCACGTACTCGTTCATGCGACCGCTTCCATGCGCACGACGTCCACGGCGAGCTCGCCCTCGCCCAGGGCCGCCGTCTCCGGGATGCCGCGCGCGATGCGCGCGCAGCCTTCCGGCACCGCGGCGTCGGCCGCCGCGAGGAGGATCGCCTCGCCGCCGCCCTGGCGGATGCGCACGCGAGCGCCGTCCGCGAGGCCGAGGGCCGCGAAAGTGGCCGGGTTGAAGCGCGCGGTGCGCGCGGCCTTCCCGTCCGCGCTCTTCTGCAGCGGCGGCGAGCGCCGCACGATCGGATCCGTGCCGTAGAGCGGGAATTCGGCGATGCGTTCGAGCGTGCCCGGGACCGCGCGGACCTGCCAATCGATGCCGGTCGCGGAGCCGCCCGCGAGCTTGCCGCGCGCCCAGGCCTGCAGGTCGGGAGCGATGTCGGCGCGCACCTGGTTGACCTGCTCCGCGTCGAAGCCCGGCAGGCCCAGCAACGTGCCCAGCACGCGCAGCACCTTCCAGAGCGGCCGCGCGTTGCCCTGCGGCTTCACGCACCCGTTGAACGACTGCACGCGCCCTTCCATGTTGACGAAGGTGCCCGCGGTCTCGACGAAGGTCGCGATGGGCAGCATCACGTGCGCCGCATCGGCCGTCGCGTCGCGATACGCGGTCATCACGACGCCGAACTCGGCGCTGTCGAGCGCCTTCAGCGCGCGCGGCCCCATGTCGACGTCCATCTCCACGCCGGCCACGAGGTAGCCGCGGCGCGGCTGCTCCACCATGGCGCGAGCATCCAGGCCGCCGCGCGGCAGCGCGCCCACGAGGTGCGCGCCGACGCTGTTGCCGCCGTCGGGCAGGACGCCGACCTTGGCGCCGGTGAGGCGTCCGAGCTCGCGGGCGATGGAAAGGAGCACGGCGTAATCGGGATGCTGCTGCGCGTAGTGGCCGAGCAGGATGGCGCTCTTCGGCTTCGCGAGGCTCGCGGCGATCGCGCGCTCGGCGTCGCCGGCCGCGCGCTTGAGGTCGCCCTTCACGCGCTCGCCCTTGCCTTGCGCGGCGGCGGCCGCGATGGCGGCCAGCCCCGCGGCGAGCTCCGAGGGCTTCACGGTCACGCGCGCGGCCACGGGCATCAGCTGCTCGTCGTGGGCGACCTCGAGGAAGCTCGCCGCGAGCCCGCGTTTCGTCGCCCCGCGCAGCCGCGCGGCCACGAGGGGCTGCTCCTTGCGCAGGTTCGAGCCCACGACGAGCACGGATTCGAGGTCGTCGAGCGCGGCGATCGGCATGCCCAGCCACGGCGCGCCCGCGTCCTTCGCGCGGAAGTCCGCCTGGCGGACGCGATGGTCCACGTTCTCCGTGCCAAGGGCGCGCGCGAGCTTGGCGCCCAGGTGCAGCTCCTCGAGCGTGAGCTCGGGAGCGAGCAGCACGCCCAACGCGCCGGCGCCGTGGCGATCCACGACGTCCTTCAGTCCCTGCGCCGCGGCCTCGAGGGCCTCGGGCCAGTCCACCTCGGCCCACTCGCCCGCGCGCTTGATCATGGGATAGAGGAGCCGCTCCTCCGAGTTGAGGCCCTCGTAGGCGAAGCGGTCGCGGTCCGAGAGCCAGCACTCGTTCACCGCGTCGTTCTCGATCGGCAACACGCGCATCACGCGATCGCCCTTCGACTGCACCATGAGGTTCGAGCCCAGCGAATCGTGCGGGCTCACGCTGCGCTGGCGCACGAGCTCCCAGTTGCGCGCGGTGAAGCGGAACGGCTTCGAGGTGAGCGCGCCCACCGGGCAGATGTCGATCATGTTGCCCGAGAGCTCGGAGTCGACGGTGCGGCCCACGAACGTGACGATCTCCTCGTGCTCCCCGCGACCCGCCATGCCGAGCTCCATGATGCCGGCGATCTCCTGGCCGAAGCGCACGCAGCGCGTGCACTGGATGCAGCGTGTCATGTCCGTGGAGATGAGCGGCCCCAGGTTCTTGTTCACCACGACGCGCTTCGCCTCGTGGTAGCGCGAGGACGACTGCCCGTAGCCCACCGCGAGGTCCTGGAGCTGGCATTCGCCGCCCTGGTCGCAGATCGGGCAGTCGAGCGGGTGGTTGATGAGCAGGAACTCCATCACGCCCTTCTGCGCTTCGATGGCGGCCGCGGAGTGCGTCTGCACCTTCATGCCCTCGGTGGCGGGCGTGGCGCACGCGGGCAGCGGCTTGGGCGCCTTCTCGATCTGCACCAGGCACATGCGGCAGTTGGCCGCGATCGAGAGCTTCTTGTGGTAGCAGAAGTGCGGGACGTAGACGCCGAGCTTGGTCGCCGCGTCCATCACCGTGGCGCCGCTGTCGACCGTGACGGGCTTGCCGTCGATTTCGAGCGTGATCGCCTTGGCGTCGGCAGGATTGTTGATGGGCATGAGTGGGTTCAGTCCGCGGCCAGCTTGTCGATGGGGGCGCTTCGCGCGGAGTCGGGCGGGCTCGAGCTGTAGCCGCCCGGCTTCACCAGGCAGCGCTTGTGGTCGATGTGGTGCTGGAACTCGTTGCGGTACGTCTTCACGAACGCGCGCACCGGCATCGCCGCCGCGTCTCCCAGCGCGCAGATGGTGCGGCCCTGGATCTTGTCGGCGAGGTCGAGGAGCAGGTCGAGGTCTTCCTGGCGCCCTTCCCCGGTCTCGATGCGGTGGATGATGCGGTAGAGCCAGCCGGTGCCCTCGCGGCACGGCGTGCACTGGCCGCACGATTCCTCGAAGTAGAAGTAGGCGAGGCGCTCGGCGGCCTTCACCATGCAGGTGTCCTCGTCCATCACGATCACCGCGCCGGAGCCGAGGAACGAGCCCGCCTTCGCGATCGAGTCGTAGTCCATGTCGAGGCGCATCATCACGTCGGCGGTGAGCACCGGCATCGACGATCCGCCCGGGATCACGCCCTTCAGCTTCTTGCCGCCGCGCATGCCCCCCGCCATCTCGAGGAGCTTCGCGAACGGCGTGCCCAGCTTCACCTCGTAGTTGCCGGGGCGGTTCACGTGGCCGGAGACCGAGAAGATCTTGGTGCCGCCGTTGTTGGGCTTGCCGAGGCCGAGGAACCAGTCGGCGCCGTTCAGGATGATGCCCGGCACGGCGGCGAAGGTCTCGGTGTTGTTGATCGTTGTGGGCTTGCCGTACAGGCCGAAGGTCGCGGGGAACGGCGGCTTGAAGCGCGGGTTGCCCTTCTTGCCCTCGAGCGACTCGAGCAGGGCCGTCTCCTCGCCGCAGATGTAGGCGCCGAAGCCGTGGTGCGCGTGGAGCTCGAAGTCGAAGCCGCCGCCGAGGATGTCCTTCCCGAGGTAGCCGGCCTGCCGCGCCTCGGCGAGCGCGCGCTCGAACAGCTCGTACTCGTTCCAGATCTCGCCGTGGATGTAGTTGTAGCCCACGGTCGCGCCGATGGCGTACCCGGCGATGACCATGCCCTCGATCAGCGCGTGCGGGTTGTAGCGCAGGATGTCGCGGTCCTTGAACGTGCCCGGCTCGCCCTCGTCGGAGTTGCACACGAGGTACTTCTGGCCGGTGTAGCTCTTCGGCATGAAGGACCACTTGAGGCCGGTGGGGAAGCCCGCGCCGCCGCGGCCGCGCAGCGCCGAATTCTTCACTTCGGCGATCACCGCGTCCGGTGCGATCCTGTCGTTCACGAGCTTGCGCAGCGCCTGGTAGCCCCCGCGCTCCTCGTAGGCCTTGAGGCCCCAGTTGGCGCCGTCGAGGCCCTTCATGATGACGGCGTCGGGGCCGTAGTCGAGCGTCGCCATCACTTGAGCTCCTCGAGCAGCTTGTCGATCTGCTCGGGCGTCATGCGGCCGCACATGCGCTTGTCGTCGACGACCATCACCGGCGCGTCGCCGCAGGCGCCCAGGCATTCGCCTTCCTTCACCGTGAAGCGGCCATCGGCGGAGGTCTGGTTGAAATCCTCGACGCCGCAGCGGTGCTTCAGGTGCTCCGCCGCCTCCACCGCGCCGGAGAGCGCGCACGGCAGGTTCGTGCACATCACGAGCTTGTGCCTGCCGGCCGGCTTCAGGTTGTACATGTTGTAGAACGTGGCGACCTCGTAGACCCCCACCGGAGGCATGCCGAGGACGGTCGCGACTTCCTCCATCAGCTCGTTGGGAAGCCATCCGTGCTGCTCCTGCGCGATGCGCAGCGCCGACATCACCGCCGACTGCTTCTGCTCCGGCGGGTACTTCGCGGCCTCGCGATCGATCTTCTGCAGGGAGTCGGCGTCGAGCAGGCCCATGTCAGACCTCGTCCTTCCAGTAGTCCACGGCGCTCGCGGCGAGGGTCATGTGGCGCAGCCGCTTCCCGCCTTCGCCGTAAGCTCCGACCTTGCCGGAGTCCGGGTACTCGCAGACCTCGGCGGGCATCATGGTGGAGACCGAGATGTACGCGAGCTCGGCGTCGGAATCGTTGATGATCTGGTGCGCCGTCTCCGGTCCCCCGGTCGGGCAGCAGATGAAGTCGCCGGCGCGGATCCTGCGCGTCTCGTTGCCGTAGCGCAGCGTGCCCTCGCCGCGCACGATGAAGAACATCTCCTCCTCGGCGCGATGGCTGTGGAACGGGCACGAGCGCTTGCCGGGCGGCACCACGTCGTAGGAATAGCCCAGGTCCTTCGCGCCCACGAGCCGTCCCACGCGCACCGCGTCGCACGCGAACTTGTCGCCCTTCTCGAAGTGCTCGAGCTCGAGCTCGTCGATGTTGACGACCTTCGTGTCGATCGCGCGGCGGGCGGTGTCCTTCATCGGTCGATGTCCCCGAACACGATGTCCATGGTGCCGATGATGGCGACCACGTCCGCGATCATGTGGCCCTTGGCCATCTCGTCCATCGCCGCGAGGTGCGCGAAGCCGGGGGCGCGCAGCTTGAGGCGCCACGGCTTGTTCGCGCCGTCGGAGATGATGAAGACGCCGAACTCGCCCTTCGGATGCTCGATCGCGGCGTACGCTTCTCCAGGCGGGACATGCATGCCCTCGGTGAAGAGCTTGAAGTGGTGGATCAGCTCTTCCATGTTCTCCTTCATCTCGACGCGCGAGGGAGGAGCCACCTTGTGGTTCGCGGTGATGACCGGGCCGGGATTGGCGCGCAGCCACTCCACGCATTGCCTGATGATCCGGTTGGCCTCGCGCATTTCCTGCACGCGCACGAGGTAGCGGTCGTAGCAGTCGCCGTTGGTGCCCACGGGGATGTCGAAATCCATCCGGTCGTAGACCTCGTAGGGCTGCTTCTTGCGCAGGTCCCACTCGATGCCGCTGCCGCGGAGCATCGGACCGGTGAAGCCGAGCGCCTGCGCGCGCTCCGCAGTCACCACGCCGATGCCGACCGTGCGCTGCTTCCAGATGCGGTTCTCGGTGAGCAGCGTCTCGTATTCGTCCACGTACGTCGGGAACCGCTTCGTGAAGTCCTCGATGAAGTCGAGGAGCGAGCCCTGGCGGTTCTCGTTCAGCTGCCGCACCTTCTCGGCGCTGCGCACGCTGGACGGCGCGTATTGCGGCATGCGGTCGGGAAGGTCGCGGTAGACGCCGCCCGGGCGATAGTAGGCGGCGTGCATGCGCGCGCCGGAGACCGCCTCGTACATGTCCATCAGGTCCTCGCGCTCGCGGAACGCGTAGAGGAAGACCGTCATCGCGCCCACGTCGAGCGCGTGGGAGCCGATCCACAGCAGGTGGTTGAGGATCCGCGTGATCTCGTCGTACATCACGCGGATGTACTGGGCGCGCACCGGCACGTCGACCCCGAGCAGCTTCTCGATCGCCATCACGTAGGCGTGCTCGTTGCACATCATCGACATGTAGTCGAGGCGGTCCATGTACGGCACGCTCTGCAGGTACGTGCGCGTCTCGGCGAGCTTCTCGGTGGCGCGGTGCAGCAGCCCGATGTGCGGGTCGGCGCGCTGGATCACCTCGCCGTCGAGCTCCAGCACGAGGCGCAGCACTCCGTGCGCCGCCGGATGCTGCGGGCCAAAGTTCATTGTGTAATTTCTGATTTCCGCCATCAGAAATTACCCAAGCAATGAACTTCAGTGCAGGCTGACTTTCCCTTGGGAAAGTCAAGCGTGAGGGCATCGCCCTCGAGCGGGCCGGAACTAGAATTCATCGTGTAGTTTCGAATTTCAGCCATTACTTCTTCCCGAGTCCCCATACGACTCCTCGCGCGTGACGCGCGGCACGATATCGCGCGGCTCGATGGTCACCGGCTGGTAGATCACCCGCTTCTGCTCGGGGTCGTAGCGCATCTCGACGTAGCCCATGATCGGGAAGTCCTTGCGGAACGGATGCCCCATGAAGCCGTAGTCGGTGAGGATGCGGCGCAGGTCCGGGTGCCCCTTGAAGACGATGCCGTAGAGGTCGAACGCCTCGCGCTCGTACCAGTTGGCCGACGGCCACACGCCGATCACGGAATCGAGCTCGGGGAAGCCGTCGTCGGGGCAATACACGCGCACGCGCAGGCGCCAGTTGTGCTTGATCGACAGCAGGATGTAGACCACCGCGTAGCGCGGGCCGTCGTGGCCGGCGAAGCCCTGGTAGTCCACGCCGAGGAGGTCGAGCATCGTGGAGAACGCGAGCGCCTCGTGGTCGCGCAGCGTGGTCGCCGCGCCGAGCAGGTCGCCGCTCGCCACCTCGATGGTGAGCTGCCCGCGGTCCAGCGTGCGCGCCTGCACGCGGCCGCCGAGGGCGGCATCGAGCGCGGACTGCAGGTCGTCCAGGGATCCGGGCATGGGCTAGCGCCTCGAGATGGTGTTCGTGCGCTTGATCTTGTTCTGCAACTGGATCAGGCCGTAGATCAGCGCCTCGGCGGTGGGCGGGCAGCCCGGCACGTAGATGTCCACGGGCACGATGCGGTCGCAGCCGCGCACGACGGAATAGGAATAGTGGTAGTAGCCGCCGCCGTTGGCGCACGAGCCCATGGAGACCACCCAGCGCGGCTCGGCCATCTGGTCGTACACCTTGCGCATCGCGGGCGCCATCTTGTTGCAGAGCGTGCCGGCCACGATCATGAGATCGGACTGGCGCGGGCTCGGGCGGAAGACGATGCCGAAGCGGTCCAGGTCGTAGCGCGAGGCGCCGGCCTGCATCATCTCGACCGCGCAGCAGGCGAGACCGAACGTCATCGGCCAGAGCGACCCGGTGCGCGCCCAGTTGAGGACGTTGTCGACCTGCGTGACGACGAAGCCTTGTTGCGAGATGCCGCCGCCTTCAGCCATGCGCGAGCTCCTTCATTCCCACTCGAGGGCTCCCTTCTTCCACTCGTAGACGAAGCCGACCACGAGGATGCCGAGGAAGACCAGCATGGCGACCAGGCCGAACCAGCCGATGTCGCGCAGCACGATCGCCCACGGGAAGAGGAACGCGATCTCGAGGTCGAACAGGATGAACAGGATCGCCACGAGGTAGTAGCGGACGTCGAACTTCATGCGCGCGTCCTCGAACGCCTCGAACCCGCACTCATAAGGAGACAGCTTCTCGCTGTCGGGGTTCTGCGCGCCCGACAGCCGCGCGAGGACGCCGCTCGTCACCAACGCGCCGATGCCCACCGCGGCGCCGATGGCGAGGAACAGCAGGATCGGGAAGTAGTTGGCTAGCAAGTGATTGGTGCCGTCGAAGAGACTCGAACTCTTACGCCTTTCGGCACTGCCCCCTCAAGACAGCGTGTCTACCAATTCCACCACGACGGCGATGATCCGGGACTACCTTGCGCACGCTTCTGATCTACGGCAAATGCCCTGCGACTAACGCTACTTCGGGATCTCCGAGGACTTGCTGCCTTCCGCGGGAGGAGTCGCCGGCGCCGGTGCCGAGGAAGCAGGCGCCGCCGGTTTCGTTTCGGAGGCGGCGGCCGGAGCCTTCGGCGCGGCCGGAACCTCGAGCTGCTGCGTGACGCCGCCCGATCGCGACGGCACCGAGAAATAGGTGAGCCCCATGCTCGTGAGGAAGAACACCGCGGCGAGGACCGCGGTGGTGCGCGACAGGAAGTTGGCCGCGCCCGCGCTGCCGAAGAGGCTGCCGGCGGAGCCGCTGCCGAACGCCGCCCCCATGTCCGCGCCCTTGCCGTGCTGGAGCAGCACGAGCACGACGATGCCGGCCGCGGCGAGGATGTGCAACACGAGGACCAGCGTCTGCATCGAATCAGCCTTTCAGGGCGACGGCTGCGCGCCAGATCGCCACGAATTCTTCCGCCACCAGCGAAGCCCCGCCGATCAACCCGCCATCGACGTTGGGCATCGCGAACAATTGCGCCGCGTTCCCGGCCTTCACGCTGCCCCCGTAGAGGATGGGCAGGCGCTCGGCCACCGCCTTGTCCTTCGCGCCGACGCGCGCGCGGATGAAAGCCTGCGCCTCGTCGGCCTGCTCCGCCGTCGCCGTGCGGCCCGTGCCGATGGCCCACACCGGCTCGTACGCGACGAACCCGCGATCGAGCCCCGCGACGCCGTAGGCCTGGAGCAGCGCGTCCACCTGCCGGGCCAGCACTTCCTGCATCCGGCCGCCTTCGCGTTCCTCCAGCGTCTCGCCCACGCAGTAGACCGGCGTGAGGCCCGCCTTGCGCGCGGCGACGTATTTCTCGGCGGTGACCGCGTCGGTCTCGCCGAAGATCGTGCGCCGCTCCGAGTGGCCGACGAGCACGTAGCGGCAGCCGAATTCCACCAGCATGCGCCCCGCGACTTCGCCGGTGTACGCGCCATGATCGAACCGGCTCAGGTCCTGGGCGCCCCAGGCGATTCCCGACCCCTCGAGCAGCGCCCGCACCTGGGCGAGATAGGGGCTGGGCACGCAAACCGCGCATGCCACCGGGTTATCGCGGGGGATCTCTCGCAGCAGCGCTTTCAGCAACGTCTCGTTGCCGGCAAGGCTGCCGTTGAGCTTCCAGTTGCCGACGACGACTTTCGACCGCATCGCGACCCTCGAAACCTAAGGATTTTACCGCGTTGCAGCATGAGCTGCAACGCGGAGGATCGGGAACGGTGTCGGAGCGGACCGAAAGGCCGCCCCGGCGCGGACGGGCAAAGGCGGCGGCCGCTCGACACCACCGGGCGCAATTCGCTTCCTCAGGCGACGGCCCGCTGCCCGGCCACCCGGACCGCGGCCGCGATGGATTCGGCGAGCGCCTGGACGTGGGCCCGGTCCTCGCCCTCGACCATGACGCGGACGACGGGCTCGGTGCCCGACGGGCGCAGGAGCACGCGGCCCCGCCCCGCGAGCGCCGCCTCGGCGCGTGCGATGGCCTCCCGCACGGCGCTCGCCTGCAGGTCCGGCACGCCCGCGAGCGTCACGTTGACCAGCACCTGGGGCAGCAGGACCAGCTCGCGCGTGTACTCGGCGAGCGAGCGACCCGAGGAAACCAGGGCCGCCAGCACCTGGAGCGACGAGATGATCGCGTCGCCCGTGGAGTGGCAGTCCAGGCAGAGGAGATGGCCGGAATTCTCGCCGCCGCATTCCCAGCCGCGCTCGACGAGGCATTCGAGGACGTAGCGGTCGCCCACCTTCGCGCGCGCGAACGGCACGCCCATCTCGGCCAGCCGCCGCTCGAGCGCGAAGTTGGTCATGAGCGTCCCGGCCACGCCGCCGCGCAGGCGTCCGGTCGAGTGGCGGTCCTTCACGATCGCGTAGAGGAGCTGGTCGCCGTCGAAGAGCTTGCCGTCGCGGTCGGCCATGGCGAGGCGGTCGCCGTCGCCGTCGAAGGCGACGCCGAAGTCCGCGCGGTGCTCCACCACCGCGCGCGCGAGCGCCTGGGGAGCCGTCGCCCCGCAGCCCTCGTTGATGTTGAGGCCGTTGGGCTGGCTGCCCACCGCGACCACTTCCGCGCCGAGCTCCTGGAAGACGCGCACGCCGACGCGATAGTTCGCGCCGTGCGCGCAGTCCACCACGAGCTTGAGTCCCCGCAGCGAGCGCTGCCGCGGGAAGGTCGCCTTGCAGAATTCGAGGTAGCGGCCCTCGGGATCGTGCACGCGCTCGGCCTTGCCGAGCTGGGCGGAGGGCGGGAGGGCGAGCGGCGCGTCGAGCAGCGCCTCGATCTCGCTTTCGACCGCGTCGGGCAGCTTCATCCCGTCGGCGGAGAAGAACTTGATGCCGTTGTCCTCGAACGGATTGTGCGAGGCGGAGATCATCACGCCCGCCGAAAGCCGCAGCGCGCGCGTGAGGAAGGCCACGGCCGGCGTCGGCATCGGACCCACGAGAAGCGTGTCCACGCCGGCGGCCGACAGGCCCGACTCCAGCGCCGATTCGAGCATGTAGCCCGAGATGCGCGTGTCCTTGCCGATCAGCACGGCGGGCCGGTCGCGATGGGGAGGGGCGATGTCGGCGCGCGAGAGCACCTTGCCCGCGCAATAGCCGAGCTTCAGCACGAAGTCCGGGGTGATGGGTGGCTCGCCCACGCGCCCGCGAATGCCGTCGGTGCCGAAGAACTTCCTGCTCATCGCAGCTCCTGCCATATGCGGATCGCGTCCACCGTTTCCTTCACGTCGTGCACGCGCACGATGCCCGCGCCATTCTGCGCCGCGAGGAGGGCCGCGGCAACGCTCCCCGGGCCGCGCTCGGTGACCGGACGCCCGGTGAGCTCTCCGATCATCTTCTTGCGCGACACACCCACCAGCAGCGCATGGCCCATCGCCGCCAGGGCCGGGATCGCCCGGAAGAGCGCGCGATTGTGCTCGAGCGTCTTGCCGAAGCCGAAGCCGGGATCGATCGCGATGCGGCAACGCGCCGCGCCCGCGCCCTCGAGTGCCGCCGCGCGCTCGCGCAGGAAAGCCCCCACCTCGGCCACGACGTCGTAGTAGCGCGGCGCCTCCTGCATCGTCTGCGGCGTGCCCTGCATGTGCATCGGGACGAGCCCCACGTCGGCGCGCGCGACGGCCTCGATGGCGCCGGGCGCGCGGAATGCGTTCACATCGTTCACCACGGCGCAGCCCGCCGCGATGGCGGCGCGCATCACCTCGGGCTTCATCGTGTCCACCGACACGACCACGCCTTCGCGCGCCAGCGCTTCAATGACCGGGATGACGCGCCGCAGTTCCTCCGGGGCGGGGACCGCCTGCGCGCCGGGGCGCGTCGATTCGCCGCCCACGTCGACCAGGTCCGCGCCGTCGGCATGCAGCCGCAGGCCGTGCTCGATGGCGCGCGCCGGGTCGCGGAACCTGCCGCCATCGGAGAAGGAATCGACGGTGACGTTGACGACCCCCATGACCAGGGGCCGCTCGCAGGACCAAGAAAAAGGGGTGGCGCGGCGCCACCCCTCGGGTTGCTTCACGTCGTGCTCGCGCTCAGGCGCTTTCCGCCGGAGACGGACTCGGCTCCACCCCGCGGCTTCCGCCGCCATCCGAGGGCGACGACGGCTTGGTCGCCACCGGCTTGGGCGGGCGCGGCGGCCGTCCCGACATGATGTCTTCGATCTGGTTCGCGTCGATGGTCTCCCACTCGAGCAGCGCCTTGGCCATGACCTCGACCTTGTCGCGGTTCTCCTCGAGGAGCCGGCGGGCGAGCGCGTATTGCTCGTCGATGATGGAGCGCACCTCCTTGTCCACCGCCCTCATCGTGTCCTCGGACATGTTCTGGTGCGTGGTGACCGTGCGGCCGAGGAAGACCTCGCCCTCGTTCTCGCCGTACACCATCGGTCCCAGCGCCTGCGACATGCCCCACTCGGTCACCATGCGCCGCGCCATCTCGGTGGCGCGCTTGAAGTCGTTCGAGGCGCCCGTGGTCATCTGGTTCATGAAGAGCTCCTCGGCGATGCGCCCGCCGAAGAGCACGGCGATGTTGTTGAGCAGGTAGTCGCGGTTGTAGCTGTAGCGGTCCTCGACCGGGAGCTGCATCGTGACGCCCAGCGCGCGGCCGCGCGGGATGATCGTCACCTTGTGCACCGGATCGGTCTTGGGCAGCAGGCGCGCCACGATCGCGTGGCCCGACTCGTGGTACGCGGTGTTCCGGCGCTCCTCCTCGGGCATGACCATCGAACGCCTCTCGGCGCCCATGATGACCTTGTCCTTGGCGCGCTCGAAGTCTTCCATGTCCACCAGGCGCTTGCTCCCGCGCGCGGCGAAGAGGGCCGACTCGTTCACGAGGTTGGCGAGGTCCGCGCCCGAGAAGCCGGGCGTGCCGCGCGCGATGATCGAGGCGTCCACGTCGGGCGCGATCGGCACCTTGCGCATGTGCACCAGCAGGATCTGCTCGCGGCCGCGGATGTCGGGCAGCGGGACTACGACCTGCCTGTCGAAACGCCCCGGGCGCAGCAGCGCCGGGTCGAGCACGTCCGGGCGGTTGGTCGCGGCGATCACGATCACGCCCGAGGTGCCCTCGAAGCCGTCCATCTCGACCAGCAGCTGGTTGAGCGTCTGCTCGCGCTCGTCGTTGCCGCCGCCGAGGCCCGCGCCGCGCTGGCGGCCCACCGCGTCGATCTCGTCGATGAACACGATGCAGGGCGCGTTCTTCTTCGCCTGCTCGAACATGTCGCGCACGCGCGCCGCGCCGACGCCCACGAACATCTCGACGAAGTCGGAGCCGGAGATGGAGAAGAACGGGACCTTGGCCTCACCCGCGATCGCCCGCGCGAGGAGCGTCTTGCCGGTGCCGGGAGAGCCCACCATCAGCACGCCGCGCGGGATGCGCCCGCCCAGCTTCTGGAACTTGGAGGGATCGCGCAGGAAATCGACCAGCTCGCCCACCTCCTCCTTGGCCTCGTCCACGCCCGCGACGTCGCCGAAGGTCACCTGGTTCTGGTTCTCGTCGAGCATGCGGGCTCTCGACTTGCCGAACGAGAAGGCGCCGCCGCGCCCGCCGCCCTGCATCTGGCGCATGAAGAAGATCCACACGCCGATCAGCAGCAGCATCGGGAACCACGACACGAAGATGTTCATGAGGAGCGAGGGCTCCTCCTCGGGCTTCGCCTCGACGGCCACGCCGTCCTTCATGAGGTCGCCCACCATCCACGGGTCCTGGATGCCCGGGGTGTTCACGACGTAGATCTTGCCGTCGCGCGTGGTCGCGCGCACGGTCTTGATGCTCTCGATCTTCGCCTTCGCGATGTGCCCCTGGCGGGCCTCGTCCATGAAGGTGGAGTAGTCCATCGTGTTCTGGCTCGAGGCCCGATTGCCGACCTGCATGAACACCATGGTCAGGATGACTCCGATCACGAGCCAGACCATGATGGTTCGAATGGTGTTGTTCACAGGCAGATCCTTCCGCGGATTGATGACCCTACGACTCGACGGGGCCTGGGCCAGGCCCTCCAGGACACATTCGGGCCGGCGGAGGGGAAATCAACCCCCCGAAGGGGTGGATTTCGCTTCCGGTCGGATCCCACGCGCCAGGAGGAACTGCTCAGCGCTTTCGCCACGCGACGCGCCGGGCTTGCGTACCGCCACCTTCCCGAATGCCCGGCGCAGCGACTTGAGGTAATCATCATACCCCGCGCCCTGGAAAATCTTGACCAGGAGCACCCCCCCGCGTTTCAGGTGCGATAGCGCGAAGTCCCGGGCGAGCTCCGCGAGGTCCATGGAGCGCGCCTGGTCGGAGACGGCGATGCCGGACATGTTGGGCGCCATGTCCGAAAGGACCACGTCGGCCCCGCCGCCTTCCAGCGCCGCCTCCAGCGACGCGAGCCCCTTCTTCGCCGTGAAATCGGCCTGCACGAAGGTCACGCCGGCGAGGGGCTCCATCGGCAGCAGGTCGATGGCGATCACCTTTCCCGATGCACCCACCCGCTTCGCGGCGACCTGCGACCAGCCGCCCGGCGCCGCCCCCAGGTCGACCACCGTCATGCCGGGCGCCAGGATCCGGTCGCGATCGTCGATCTCGGTGAGCTTGTAGGCCGAGCGCGAGCGATAGCCCTCGCGCTTCGAGCGCTGCACGTACGGGTCGTTCACGTGCCGCTTGAGCCATTGCTTGCTCGAGTGCGACTTCTTCATTCGCTTATACTGCCCCGATGCATCCGCTCTCGCCCAAGCGCCGCAGCGAGCTGCGCTCCGAAGCGCACCCGCTGAATCCCACGGTCATCATCGGCGACAAGGGGCTTACCGACGAGGTCGTCGCCGAGATCGACCGCGCGCTGAAGGCCCACGAGCTGATCAAGGTCCGCGCCGCCACCGACGACCGCGACGCGCGCAACGTCTGGATGGAATCGATCTGCGAGAAGCTTCAGGCGCATCCGGTGCAGCAGATCGGCAAGGTGCTGGTGGTGTACCGCGAGAATCCCGAGAAGAAGGTGGATTCCCGCCTGCGCGGGAATGACGGCCCGCGGGCGAAGCCCAAGCCCGCCGCGACGGCCGTCAAACGTACTTCACGTCCACGATCTCGAACTCCTTCACCCCGCCCGGCGTCCGAACCTCGGCGACGTCGCCCGAGAACTTCCCGATGAGGGCCTTGGCGATCGGCGAGGAGTAGGAGATCTTGCCCTGCTTGATGTCGGCCTCGTCCTCGCCGACGATCTGGTAGCTCACGCTCTCGCCGAGCGCGGTGTCGGCGAGCTCCACGGTGGTGCCGAAGACCACGCGCCCGTCGTCCTCCAGGCGCGTCGGGTCGATCACTTGCGCGTTGGCGAGCTTCGACTCGAGCTCGATGATGCGTCCCTCGATGAAGCCCTGGCGCTCGCGCGCCGCCTCGTACTCCGCGTTCTCGGTGATGTCGCCGTGGGCGCGCGCCTCGGCGATGGCCGTGATCACGGCCGGGCGGTCCACGGTCTTCAGGCGGTGGAGCTCCGTCTTCAGCATCTCGGCGCCGCGCAGGGTGATGGGGATCTTGTTCATGGCAGGGCGGCGTGGAGGGACTGGATGTCGTAGGCGCGCATCTCCTGCAGGTGCCGCATGCCCAGGCAGGCGGCGCGCGCGCCGGCGAGCGTCGTGTAGTAGGTGATGCGATTGTGCAGCGCCGTGTTGCGGATCGACCAGGAGTCCTGGATCGAGCGGCGGTCCTCCTCGACGGTGTTCACGATGAAGGCGATCTCGCGGTTCTTCAGCATGTCCACGATGTGCGGGCGGCCCTCCTGCACCTTGTTCACCGCCTGCACCTTGAGGCCGGCCTGTACCAGCGCGGCCGCAGTGCCCTTGGTGGCCACGAGCGAGAAGCCGAGCTCCTCCAGCGCGCGCGCGATGTCGATCAAGCGCGCCTTGTCGGCGTTGCGCACCGACAGGAACGCCTTGCCGCCCTTGGGCAGGCGCACGCCCGCCGCGAGCTGGCTCTTCACGAACGCCTCCGCGAAGCTCTGTCCCACGCCCATCACCTCGCCGGTGGATTTCATCTCCGGGCCGAGGATGGTATCGACGCCGGGAAACTTGATGAACGGGAACACCGCCTCCTTCACCGCATAGTAAGGCGGGATCACCTCGTGCGTGACGCCCTGCTGCACCAGCGTCTTGCCGACCATGCAGCGCGCGGCGATCTTCGCCAGCGGCACGCCCGTCGCCTTGGAGACGTAGGGCACGGTGCGCGAGGCCCGGGGGTTCACCTCGAGCACGTAGACCTTGCCGTCCTGGATCGCGAACTGCACGTTCATGAGGCCCACGACATTGAGCTCCTTCGCCATCGCGACCGTCTGGCGGCGCAGCTCGCGCTGCAGCTCGGCGGAAAGGCTGAACGGCGGCAGCGAGCACGCGGAGTCTCCCGAGTGCACGCCCGCCTGCTCGATGTGCTCCATGATGCCGCCGATCAGCACCTGCTCGCCGTCGCTCACGGCGTCCACGTCCACTTCCGTCGCGTCGTTGAGGAACCGGTCGATCAGCACCGGCGAGTCGTTGGAGACCTTCACCGCCTCGTTCATGTAGCGCACGAGGTCGGTCTCGGCGTGCACGATCTCCATCGCGCGCCCGCCCAGCACGTACGAGGGGCGCACGATCACCGGGTAGCCGATCGCCCGGGCTCCCGCGATCGCTTCCTCGGGCGTGCGCGCGGTGCGGTTGGGCGCCTGGTTGAGCTTGAGCTCGTCGATCATCTGCTGGAAGCGCTCGCGGTCCTCGGCGCGGTCGATCGCGTCGGGCGAGGTGCCGATGATCGGCACGCCCGCGGCCTCCAGGTCACGGGCCAGCTTCAACGGCGTCTGGCCGCCGAACTGGACGATCACGCCTTCGGGCTTCTCGCGGTCCACGATCTCGAGCACGTCCTCCAGCGTGAGCGGCTCGAAATAGAGGCGGTCCGAGATGTCGTAGTCGGTCGAGACGGTCTCCGGGTTGCAGTTGACCATGATGGTCTCGTAGCCGTCTTCCCGGAGCGCCAGCGCGGCGTGCACGCAGCAATAGTCGAACTCGATGCCCTGCCCGATGCGGTTGGGCCCGCCGCCCAGCACCATGATCTTGCGGCGGTTCGTGGGCTCCGACTCGTCCTCCTCGTCGTACGAGGAGTACATGTACGCGGTCCTGGTCGCGAATTCCGCGGCGCAGGTGTCCACGCGCTTGAACACGGGACGGATGCCCCCCGCATGGCGGCGCTTGCGCACCTCGTGCTCGGTGGTCTTCCAGAGATGCGCCAGGCGCCGGTCGGAGAAGCCTTTGCGCTTGAGCTCGCGCAATTCCTCGTCGCTGAAATCCGCGAGCACCTTCTTCTCGATCTCGAGCTCGGTGTCCACCAGGTCCTTGATCTGCGCGAGGAACCAGCGGTCGATCTTCGTGAAGCCGTGGATCTCCTCGAGCGACATGCCCACGCCGAACGCGTCGGCCACGTACCACAGGCGCTCGGCTCTCGGATAGGCGAGCTCGTCCTCGATCTTGTCGGGATCGACGCTCTTCAGGTTGAAGCCGTCCACACCCACCTCGAGGCCGCGCAGCGCCTTCTGCAGCGACTCCTGGAAGTTGCGCCCGATCGCCATCACCTCGCCCACGCTCTTCATCTGCGTGGTGAGGCGGTCGTCGGCCTGCTTGAACTTCTCGAAGGCGAAGCGCGGCACCTTCGTCACCACGTAGTCGATCGTGGGCTCGAAGGACGCCGGCGTGGCGCCTCCCGTGATGTCGTTCTTCAGCTCGTCCAGCGTGTAGCCCACGGCGAGCTTGGCCGCGATCTTGGCGATCGGGAAGCCCGTGGCCTTGGAGGCGAGCGCCGAGGAGCGCGAGACGCGCGGGTTCATCTCGATGATCACCATGCGCCCGTTGTCGGGGTTGATCGCGAACTGGACGTTGGAGCCGCCCGTCTCCACCCCGATCTCGCGCAGGCACGCGATCGAGGCGTCGCGCATGATCTGGTATTCCTTGTCGGTGAGCGTCTGCGCGGGTGCCACCGTGATCGAGTCCCCGGTGTGCACGCCCATGGGATCGAGGTTCTCGATCGAGCAGATGATGATGCAGTTGTCCTTCCTGTCGCGCACCACCTCCATCTCGAATTCCTTCCACCCGATGACGGACTCCTCGATGAGGAGCTCCTTGGTGGGCGAGGCGTCGAGGCCGCGCTCGCAGATGGTGTCGAACTCCTCCATGTTGTAGGCGATGCCGCCGCCGGTGCCGCCCAGCGTGAAGGACGGCCGGATGATGGTGGGGAAGCCGACCATCGCCTGCACCTGGCGCGCTTCCTCGAGGGAGTGCGCCAGCGCGCTGCGGGGCGATTCCAGGCCGATCTTCGCCATCGCGAGCTTGAACTTCTCGCGGTCCTCGGCCTTGTCGATGGCCTCCTTCTTGGCGCCGATCATCTCCACGCCGAATTTTTCCAGGACACCTTCCCTGGCCAGATCGAGCGCGCAGTTCAACGCCGTCTGCCCGCCCATCGTCGGCAGCAGCGCGTCGGGGCGCTCCTTCTCGATGATGCGCGCGACCATCGACCAGGTGATGGGCTCGATGTAGGTGACGTCGGCCATCTCCGGGTCGGTCATGATCGTGGCCGGGTTCGAGTTCACCAGGATCACGCGATAGCCCTCGTCGCGCAGCGCCTTGCACGCCTGCGCGCCGGAGTAGTCGAACTCGCACCCCTGCCCGATCACGATCGGGCCGGCGCCGATGATGAGGATCGACTTGATGTCGGTGCGCTTCGGCATCAGGCCTTCTTGCGCGCTTGCATGAGCTTCACGAACTTGTCGAAGAGGTACGCCATCTCGTGCGGGCCGGGGCTCGCCTCGGGGTGTCCCTGGAAGCTGTAGGCCGGCCTGTCGGTGAACTGGATGCCCTGCAGCGACCCGTCGAAGAGCGAGCGGTGCGTGGGCTTCACGTTGGCGGGGAGCGTCTTCTCGTCCACCGTGAAGCCGTGGTTCTGGCTGGTGATGAGCACGCGCCCGCTCTCGAGGTCCTGCACCGGATGGTTCGCGCCGTGGTGGCCGAACTTCATCTTGGTGGTCTTCGCGCCCGCCGCGAGCGCGAGGATCTGGTGGCCGAGGCAGATGCCGAAGACCGGCGTGCCCGTGGCGACGATCTCGCGGATGGCGTCGATCGCGTAATCGCACGGCTCCGGATCGCCGGGGCCGTTGGAGAGGAAGACGCCGTCGGGCTTCAACGCGAGCGCCTGCCGGGCCGTGGCGGTCGCGGGCAGCACCGTCACCTTGCAGCCGCGCTCGGCGAGGTTGCGCAGGATGTTGTGCTTGACGCCGTAGTCGAACGCGACGACGTGGAACTTCCCCTCGCCCGTCGGCTTGTAGCCGGTGCCGAGCGCCCAGAGGCTGCCGCTCCAGTCGTAGGGCTGCGTCACGCTCACGACCTTCGCGAGGTCCTGGCCCGCCATGGGAGGGGCGGCCCGCGCCGCGGCGAGCGCCGCCTTCGCATCGATGTCCGCGGCGCGCTGGCCCGGCTTGCCGGTGAGGATGCAGCCGTTCTGCGCGCCTTGGCTGCGCAGCAGCCGCGTCAGCCGGCGCGTGTCGATGTCGCCGATGGCCACCAGCTTGTTGCGCTTGAGGTAGGTCGGCAGGTCTTCCTGCTCGCGCCAGCTGGACGCGGCGAGCGGCAGGTCGCGGATGACGAGGCCGGCGGCGAACACCTTGCGCGATTCCGCGTCCTCGGCGTTGGCGCCGACGTTGCCGATGTGCGGGTAGGTGAGCGTCACGATCTGCCCGGCGTAGGAGGGATCGGTGAGGATCTCCTGGTAGCCGGTCATGGCGGTGTTGAAGACCACCTCGCCAGACGTGCGGGCCCCGCTATCGCCGTCGCCGTCGTAGCCGATGCTGCAGCCGCGAAAAACACTGCCGTCGGCGAGGACCAGGACGGCGGGTGTTTTCTGCGGCACGAACGGCTCCGGATGCGTGGAATTTCGGGAAACAACCCCTGGGAAACGAGGGCGCAAAAAAACGGGAGAGCGCAATTACCGACCTGGCTCATCCCGCTTTCATTAGCCCAAAATTATAGCAGAAGCGAGGGCACCTGCGATAATCCGGCGCCATGGAAATCTTTCACGCGCCGGCGGGGCTCGCGGCCCTCGTGGGCCTCTGCTGGGTGCTCTCGGAGGACCGGGACCGCGTGCGCTGGCGCGTGGTCGCCGCCGGCCTCGTGCTGCAGGGCGTGCTGGCGGCACTCCTGCTCCTCGTGCCATGGCTGCGCGCGGCGGTCTTCTCGCTCAACGGGGCGCTGCAGGCGCTCGAGCACGCGACCCAGGCGGGCACGTCCTTCGTGTTCGGCTACCTCGCCGGCGGCCCGGCGCCGTTCGACACGACGCATCCCGAATCGACGTTCGTCCTCGCCTTTCGCGCGCTGCCCCTGGTGATCGTGGTGAGCGCCGTCTCGGCGCTGCTCTTCCATTGGCGCATCCTCCCGGTGGTCGTGAAGGCGTTCGGCTGGGTGCTCGAGAAGACGATGGGGCTGGGCGGCGCGGTCGGGTTGTCCGCGGCGGCCAACGTGTTCGTGGGGATGGTGGAGGCGCCGCTCGTGATCAAGCCGTATCTCCTGCGCCTCACCCGTTCCGAGCTCTTCATGGTGATGGTGTGCGGCATGGCGACCATCGCGGGGACCGTCATGGCGCTCTATGGCGCGATCCTCGGGCCCGTCGTGCCCGACGCCATCGGACACATCCTGATCGCCTCGATCGTCTCCACGCCCGCCGCGATCACGGTGTCCGCGCTCATGGTGCCGGGCCCCATGACGCGCGACGAAGGCGTGGGCATCGGCCGCCAGGACGCGAGCTCCATGGACGCCATCACGCGCGGGACGGTCGAGGGCGTGGAGCTGGTGATCCAGATCGTCGCGATGCTAATCGTGCTGATCGCGCTCGTGCACCTCGCCAATGCGATCCTGGGGCTGCTCCCGCTCGCCGAGCCGCTCACGCTGCAGCGCATCTTCGGATGGTTCTTCGCGCCGCTCGCATGGGCGGCGGGCGTGCCGTGGAGCGAGGCGCACGCGGCGGGAGCGCTGCTGGGGACCAAGACGGTGCTGAACGAGCTGGTCGCCTACCTGGACCTCGCGAAGACGCCGGCCGGCGTGCTCTCGCCGCGCTCGAAGCTCCTGATGACCTACGCCCTGTGCGGCTTCGCCAACTTCGGCAGCCTCGGCATCCTCATCGGCGGCATGGGCGCGATGGTGCCCGAGCGGCGCCACGAGATCGTGTCGCTCGGGATGAAGTCGATCGCGGCGGGGACGATCGCCACCTGCATGACGGCGGCGGTGGTGGCGCTGTTCGTCTGACCTACTTGAGGCCGAGCACGTCCTGCATGTCGTAGAGGCCCGGCGGCCTGCCGGCGACGAACTTCGCCGCGCGCATCGCGCCCTGCGCATACGTCGCGCGGCTGGACGAGCGGTGCGTGATCTCGATGCGCTCCCCGGGGCCCGCGAAGAACACGGTGTGGTCGCCCACGACATCGCCGGCGCGCGCCACCGAGAACCCGATCGAGCCGGGCTTGCGCTCGCCGGTCGTGCCGTGGCGCGCGAAGACGCCCGCCTTCTCGAGCGTCGTGCCGCGCGCGGCGGCGGCCACCTCGCCCAGCTTCAACGCCGTGCCCGAGGGCGCGTCGACCTTGAGCTTGTGGTGCACCTCGAAGACCTCGACGTCGTAGTCGGGACCCAGCGCCCTCGCCGCGGTCTCCACGAGCTTCAGCGCGACGTTCACGCCAACGCTCATGTTGGGCGCCATCACGATCGGGATCTCGGCCGCGGCGGCGCGGATCGCCGCGAGCTGCGCGCTCTCGAACCCGGTGGTGCCGATCACGATCGCGCGCTTCGCCATGCGGCATGCGGCGACGTGCGCGAGCGTGCCCTCCGGGCGCGTGAAGTCGACGAGCACGTCGGAGGCCGCGAGCGCCGCGGCGGGGTCGGAGCCGATGCGCACGCCGCGCGCGCCCGGTGCGATCTCGCCCGCGTCGCGTCCGGCGAACGGGCTCGCCGCCACGTCGAGCGCGGCGCCGAGCCTCACGCCCTCGGTCGATGTCGCGGCCTCGATGAGCGCGCGGCCCATGCGACCGCCGGCGCCCGCGATGGCGACCCGCACCGCGCTCATTTGATCTCGGGAGCCGGGGCCTGCGGATTGGTCGGCGGCGGCAGCGGCGGGTTCGCGTCGCCGGTGAAGCTCACGAGCTTGTCGTCCTTGAAGTGGATGGTGAGCCGCTTGCTCGCCACCGGCTTGCCGCCCATCTTGTTGTCGAAGTAGTAGTCCCAGCGGTCGGCGTGGAAGATGTCGGAGAGGAGCGGCGTGCCCAGCAGCTGCTTCACCTGCGCCTTGGTCATGCCGGGCTTGAGCTTCTCGACCAGGTCCGTCGTGACGTAGTTGCCCTGCTCGACGTCGATCTTGTGCACGCAGGCCGCGGCGAGCACGGCGACGAGGATGAGGGCGGGAAGGCGCATGGGGATGGAGGCGGGCGGTTGACCGCGCATTATATCGTTCCGCTGTATGCTTCACGGGATGAGCGATCCGAAGGAACTCAAGAGCACCGGCCTCAAGGTGACGGTCCCCCGCCTGAGGGTGCTCGACCTCTTCCAGCACAGCGAGACGCGGCACCTCACCGCGGAAGACGTGTACCGCAAGCTCCTCGACGAGCACTCGGACATCGGGCTCGCCACCGTGTACCGCGTGCTCACCCAGTTCGAGCAGGCGGGGCTGCTGGTGCGCCACCACTTCGAGAGCGGCAAGGCGGTGTACGAGCTCAACGAGGGCGGCCACCACGACCACCTCGTGTGCCTGCAGTGCGGACGGGTCGAGGAGTTCTACGACTCCGAGATCGAGAAGCGGCAGCAGAAAGTCGCGCGCGACCGCGGCTTCCAGATCCACGACCACCAGCTCTACCTGTACGTCGACTGCATCAAGTCCGACTGCCCGCACCGCCCGAAGGAGTGATGCGGTGAAGGACACGCTGCGCCCCGGGCTGGAGGCGACCTACCGCTACCGCGTCCCCGAGTCGAAGACCGTGCCGCGCATCTACGAGGAGGCGCCCGACTTCCAGATGATGCCCGCGGTGCTCGCCACCGGCTATCTCGTGGCGCTCGCGGAATGGGCGTGCATCGAGCTCATCAAGCCGCACCTCGACTGGCCGCGCGAGCAGACGCTGGGCACCCACATCGACCTCTCGCACCTGGCCGCCACGCCTCCCGGCCTCACCGTGGAGGTGCGCGCGCGGCTCGAGGCCGTGGAGGGCCGCAAGCTCGTGTTCGCCGTCTCCGCGCACGACGGCGTCGACACCATCGGCCAGGGCCGGCACGAGCGCCACGTGATCCTCGCCGAGCGCTTCGCGGCGAAGGTGGCCGCGAAGGCGGGCTCGGCCGGAGCGACCGCATGATCGCCCGCTCGCTGGCGGCGGTGCTGCTCGTCACGCTGGGCTTCCTCGCGCCGGGCGCGAGCGCCCAGAAGGCGCCGGCCCCGCGGCCGCAGATCGCGGGCGCCATCCAGCTGGCGGACCTTCCGCCCGAAGCGCGCGCCACGCTCGAGCTCATCCGCAAGGGCGGCCCGTTCCCGTACGCGAAGGACGGCGCCGTGTTCGGCAACCGCGAGGGCGCGCTGCCCAAGCAGCGGCGCGGCTACTACCGCGAGTACACCGTGAAGACGCCGCACGTGCGCACGCGCGGCGCCCGGCGCATCATCTGGGGGGCGGGCGGCGAGTACTACTACACCGACGACCACTACAACCACTTCTGGCGAATCCACGACTAGCCCATGGCCCTGAAGGCGCTCGAAGCCCTGCTCGAGGACAACCACGGCGGCGTGTGGTACCTGCCGAGCCACGTGGATCCCAAGGCGCTGCAGTCGACGGCGAAGCGCGCCGGCTTCGCGTGCTTCCATATCGAGGGCCGCAACATCGGGCGCAAGGACCAGCTCCTCAGCCACTTCGCCCACGCGCTGCATTTCCCGAACCACTTCGGCGACAACTGGGACGCGCTCGAGGAGTGCCTCACGGACCTGGAGTGGATCGACGGCGAGGGTTACCTGATCTACTACGACCACATCGACGGCCTGCTCGCGGAGCATCCCGACCAGTTCGAGACGCTGGTGGAGATCCTGCGCGACGCGGTCGACTCGTGGAAGGAAGACGGCACCGCGATGATCGTGCTGCTCTCGGGGAGCAAGGCGCCCAAGGGCGTGGCGCGCTTGAAATCAAGCACGGCGGAATAAGACGCGGGCAGCGGGAACGGCGTTGGACCGGACGACAAGCCGCCGGTCAACGCCCGCAAGCGGTCATGGGCAGACGACCGGGATGCGCTCCTCGAGCGCGATCTCGCGCGGCGTGACCTTCGCGCGGTAGGCGAGCACTTCCACTCCGGCGCTCACCGCCTCGCGCAACGTGTGGCCGTACGCGGGGTCGATGGCGTCCGCGGGCCGCACCTCGTTCACGTCGCCGCGCTGCACGCAATAGAGCTGCACCGGGCGCAGGCCCGCGGCCTTGAGGCGCATCAGCTCGCGCAGGTGCTTGGCGCCGCGCTCGGTCACGCAGTCGGGAAAGAGCGCGACGCCTCTCGAGGCCGCCGAGGTCACGTTCTTCACCTCGACGTAGCAGGGCTTGCGGCGCGGGTGCTCGAGCAGCAGGTCGATGCGGCTCCTCTCCGCGCCGAACCCCACCTCGCGCCGGACCGCGGAATACCCCGTGAGCTCCGCGATGGCGCCCGCGCCGATCGCCTCCGCCACGAGCGCGTTGGGCAACCCGGTGTTGATGCCGACCATCACCTGGCCCACCTCGACGATCTCCCAGGTGTGCCGGTACTTGCGCGTGGCGCTGTCGCTCTCGGAGAGCCACACGCGGCTGCCCGGCTCGCAGCACCCGAGGAGCGAGCCCGTGTTCGGGCACGCCGCCGTCACCACGCCGTCGGCGAGCTGCACGTCCGCGAGGAAGCGCTTGTAGCGGCGGATGAGCCGGCCGGGAACGAGCTTGCCGCGAAAGATCATTCCGAGCCGGCGATGAGCGACGCGTTGCCGCCGGCGGCCGCCGTGTTCACCGTGAACGTGCGCTCGGTGGCGAAGCGGAAGAGATAGTGCGGGCCGCCCGCCTTGGGTCCCGTGCCCGACAGGCCCTCGCCGCCGAAGGGCTGCACGCCGACGGTGGCGCCGATCATGTTGCGGTTCACGTAGAGGTTGCCCGCGCGCGCGCGGCAACGCACGCGCTCCACCGTCTCCTCGATGCGGCTGTGGATGCCCATCGTGAGGCCGTATCCCTTCGCGTTCACGGCATCGACGACGCGCTCCAGGTCCGCCGCGGCGAAGCGCACCACGTGCAGGATCGGCCCGAACACCTCCCGATCGATCGCATCGAGGCTCGCGATCTCGTAGGCGCGCGGCGCGAAGAAGAACCCGCCCGCGAGGCCCGCGGGCACGGCCGCCTTGCACAGCAGCTTCGCTTCCCGGTCCATCCGCGCCGCGTGCGCCTCGAGCATAGCGAGCGCTTCGGCGTCGATCACCGGGCCTACGTCGGTGGCGAGCCGCGCGGGGTCTCCCAGCGTGAGCTCGGCCGTGGCGCCCGCGAGGATCTCGATCACGCGCGGTGCGATCTCCTCCTGGAGGCAGAGGATGCGCAGCGCCGAGCAACGCTGGCCCGCGCTGTTGAACGCCGAGGCGATCACGTCCGCGACCACCTGCTCGGCGAGCGCGCTCGAATCCACCAGCATCGCGTTGAGGCCGCCGGTCTCCGCGATGAGGGGCACGAGCGGCCCGTCGCGCGCCGCGAGCGTGCGGTTGATGGCCTGCGCGGTGGCGGTCGACCCGGTGAAGCACACGCCCGCGGTGCGCCGATCGGCCACGAGCGCCGCGCCGACCGTCTCGCCGCGCCCGGGGACGAGCCCCAGCGCCTCGACCGGAACGCCGGCCTCGTGCAGGACGCGCACGGCGAGGTCGGCGACGAGCGGCGTCTGCTCGGCGGGCTTCGCGACGACGGGATTGCCCGCGGCGAACGCGGCGGCGACCTGGCCCGTGAAGATCGCGAGCGGGAAATTCCACGGGCTGATGCAGACGAACGGGCCGCGCCCGGCGAGTGCCAGCCGGTTCGATTCGCCCGTCGGGCCCGCAAGCTCCTGCGGATGCGCGAAATGGCGCCGCGCGAGGAGCGCGTAGTAGCGGCAGAAATCGACCGCCTCGCGCACTTCGCCCAGCGCGTCGGGCAGCGTCTTGCCCGCCTCGCGCGCGAGGAGCGCGAGAAACTCCACGCACCGCTTCTCGATCAGGTCCGCGGCGCGCTCGAGCATCGCGGCGCGCTCTGCGGCGGCCGGGATCGCCGCGGCCGCCGCGGCGTCGAGTGCCGCGCGGGCGCCGTCCACCTCGCCTTCGCGCACGATCCCGATCGCACGGCCGCTCGCGGGATCGCGCACCGCGCGGGCCGCGCCCTCCGGCGCCCGCCCCGAAACGAGCGGCGCGGCGGCGTAATCGGAGCGCGAGAGCAGCGGCTCGATCGCGGCGAGCACCGGCCCCGACGCGTTCACGTCGGCCCACGCGAAGCCCGCCGAGTTGCGCCGGTCGGGATAGAGCGCCACGGGGAGCGCGATCTTCGGGTTCGCGGCGCTCGCGTTCGACGCGGCGAGCGCGACCGGGTCCGCGATCACGGTCTCGACCGGCACGGCGGGATCGGCGATGCGGTTCACGAACGAGGTGTTGGCGCCGTTTTCCAGCAGCCGGCGCACCAGGTACGGCAGCAGGTCCTCGTGGCTTCCCACCGGCGCGTACACGCGGCACGCGTCTCCCGCGGCGATCACCTCGTCGTAAAGGTCCTCGCCCATGCCGTGCAGGCGCTGGAACTCGAACGGCTGGCCCGGCGCGGCGCGCTCGAGGATGGCGGCCACGGTGTGCGCGTTGTGCGTCGCGAACTGGCCGTAGAAGGCGTCGGGCGCGGCGAGGATGCGCGCGGCGCAGGCGAGATACGAGACGTCCGTGTTGCACTTGCGCGTGTACACCGGATAGCCCGCGAGCCCCTGGAGCTGCGCGCGCTTGATCTCGGCGTCCCAGTACGCGCCCTTCACGAGGCGCACCACGATGCGCCGGTGCTGCGCGCGCGCGGTGCCGGCGAGCCATTCGATCGCGTCGGGCGCGCGCTTGAGGTACGCCTGCACCGCCAGGCCCAGGCCTTCCCATCCCGCGAGCGAGGGCGCGGCGAAGACGCGCTCGAAGATGTCGAGCGAGAGCTCGAGGCGCTCGGCCTCCTCGGCGTCGAGCGTGACACCGACCTCGCCGGCGCGCGCCCGCTCCACGAGCGCCAGCACGCGCGGCACGAGCTCGGCCATCACGCGCTCGCGCTGCGCGAACTCGTAGCGCGGATGCAGCGCCGAAAGCTTGATGGAGATTCCGGGCCGCTCGAACACCGGGCGTCCGGCGTCGCGCTCGCGCGCATGATCGGCGATGGCGTCGATCGCGGCGGCGTAGGCGGCGAAGTAGCGCTCGGCGTCGGCCGCGGTGAAGGCGGCTTCGCCCAGCATGTCGAACGAATGCCGGTAGCGCGCGTGGTCGCCCTCGCGGCTGCGCTCGAGCGCCGCGCCGATGGTGCGACCCATCACGAACTGCTCGGCCATGAGGCGCATGCCCTGGCGCAGCGCCAGGCGCACCACCGGCTCGCCGGCGCGCGCCGCGAGCCGCGCGAACCACGCGCCGGGACTGCCGGCGCCGGCGGGCTCGAGGCTCACGAGCTTGCCGGTGAGCATCATGCCCCACGTGCCCGCGTTCACCAGCAGCGACGGATTGCGCCCGACGTGCCGCTCCCAGTCGCCCTGCGAGAGCTTGTCGCGGATCAGCTTGTCGGCGGTCGCGGCATCGGGGATGCGCAGCAGCGCTTCGGCCACGCACATGAGGAGGACGCCTTCCTGCGACGAGAGGTCGTACTCGCTCAGGAAGGACTGCATGCCGGTGCGCGCCTCCTGCTTCGCGCGCACGCGCTCCACGAGCGCGCGGGCGCGGGCCTGGACGCGCGCCGCCGCGTCCGGCGCGGGCCGGGCACGCGGCATCAGCTCGGCCAGCGCCTCGCCCTCGTCGCGGAGGTAATGCGCGCGCAGGTGATCGCGCGAGGGGGCGACGGGCTGGTCCATGCCGCGATTCTACGCGGCCAAGCCAGCGCCGACGCCGGGCGTCACGCGGCCGGCGGCGACTCGGATTCCTGCTCCTGGATCTGCTTGCGGACCTCGTTCATGTCGAGGTCCTTCGCCTTCTGCACCACCTGCTCGAAGGCGCCCTGGGGCAGCGCCCCCGGCTGCGAGAAGACGATGATCTGCTCGCGGAACACCATCAGCGTCGGGATGGAGCGGATCTGGAAATGCGCGGCGATCTCCTGCTCCTCGTCGGTGTTCACCTTCGCGAACACGACGTCCGGATGCTGCTCGGAGACCTTCTCGAACACCGGCGCGAAGCCGCGGCACGGCCCGCACCACGGCGCCCAGTAGTCCACGATCACGGTGGGATTGGTGGTCACCACCTGCTCGAAGTTGTCCTTGGTCAGCTCGACGACGGCCATCTCATTCCTCCAGCAGCGTGCGCAGCATCCAGGCGGTCTTCTCGTGCACCTGGCCTTCGGTCTCGGGAATCGACGCGAGCATCGAGTATGCCGAATAAGTCCCGGGCACGGCAAAGAGGCAGGCAATCCCCGCCCGGCGCCTCAGTGGTCCTGCATGATGCGCGGCGGGTCCGGCGCCTCGCGCAGCTTGCCGGCGGTGTCCACGACCGCCTGCGCGAGCTTCGCCACGAGCTCGTCGCTGTGCGCATCCGCCAGCGCGCCGTCCGGCGCGAACGCGTGGTCGGCGCGCGCGATGCTCACCTGCGCGCCGAGCACCGTCACTCCGAGAGAGGACAGGACCTGGCGCAGGTGCGGCAGGCCGCGCACGCCCGCGAAGGGACCGGGCGAGGCGGACATGATCCCGGCGAGCTTGCCGCGATAGGGTGCGAGCCCGCTGTTCGCGCCCTTGCCGTCGCCGATGCTGCGCGACAGCCAGTCGAGCGTGTTCTTGAGCAGCGCGGTCACCGACGAATTGTTCTCCGGCGAGGCGATGAGGAGCGCGTCGTGCGCGAGGAAGACCTCGCGCAGCTTGCGGGCGTTCGCGGGCAATCCCTCCGCGGCCTCGAGGTCGCCGTGGTACAGCGGCATCGGATAGTCGTCGAGGTCCACGAACGTGACCTCGCCGCCCGCGTCGCGCGCGTGCCGCGCCGCCACCCGCGCGAGCTTCTTGTTGAGCGATTCGCGCCGCGCGCTGCCGGCGAGCACCAGCACCTTCACCATCGGTCAGTCCTCCTCGAGGCGGCCCATGCGGCCGGTGCGGTAGGCGATCTCCGCGGCGCGCACCTGCTCGACGCTGTTCATCACGAACGGCCCGTGGAAGACGAGCGGGCCCTCGGCGCCGGCGCCGCCGAGCACCATCGCCTCCAGTCGCGTGCTGCCCGGGTTGGCGAAGCGGATCTCGCCGCCCGCGCCCCACACGGCCAGCTTCGCCGGCCCCGACGTTGCTCGTCGTCCAGCTTCGCGCGGCCTTCGATCACGTAGAGCCCCGCCTCGAGCTGCGGCGCGATCGCCGCCGCGCAGCCGCGGCCTTCGGCTCGAGCGTGACGTGCCAGAGCATCGTCGGCGTCGGTCGTGACCGCGGGTCCGTGCACCGCCTCGAAGTCCCCGGCGATGACGCGCACCGTCGCGCCTGCGCGCTCGATGCGGGGAATCGCATCGGCGTCGATGCGCTGGTAGCGCGGCTCCGACAGCTTCTGCAGCCGCGGCAGCGAGGTCCAGAGCTGGATGCCGTGCATCGTCATCTCCGCCTCGCAATCGGCGAGGGGACGCTCGGCGTGGACGACGCCGCGGCCCGCCGTCATCCACTGCGCGCCGCCCGCGCTCACGATGCCCACGTGCCCCGCGGAATCGCGGTGCTCGTTGCGCCCCGAGAGCAGGTAGGTCACCGTCTCGATGCCGGCGTGCGGGTGCGCCCCCACGCCGTCCTTGCCGGGGGTCACCCGGAACGGGCCGAAGTGGTCGAGGAAGACCCACGGGCCGACCGAGTGGCGGGCGCGGGCCGGCAGCGCACGGCGCACGGTGAATGTGCCGACGGGTGCGACTTCCGAATCGAGCACCAGGTCCAGCGGCCGCGGCAGCGCGGCGGTTTCTTCGACGCGAGCGTTCATTTCCTGTCCACGCTCCAGGCGCCGGGGCCGAAGGCGAACACCATCAGCATGCCGCCGCTGATCGAGATGTTCTTCATGAAGTTGATCTGCTGGCCCATGCGGTGCGCCGCGTCGGCGTTCCAATAATCGTGGAAGAGGAAGCCGGCGAGCAGCGTGAAGGCCGCGAGCGCGAGCCCCGCCCAGCGCGCCTTGAAGCCGACGGCGAGCGCGAGCCCGCCGCCCAGCTCGGTGAGGATCGTGAGCGGCAGCAGCAGCGCGACCATCGGCAGCTTGGTCGCCATGTACGCGGCGGTGCCGTCGTAGCCCGTGATCTTGCCGAAGCCGGACGTGATGAAGATGATCGCCAGCAGGATGCGGCCCGCGAGCGCCGCGGTGTTGGTGAGGTTGGGATTCATGTGAGCTCCTTTGTTGTCGGTCGTTCAGGGAAGGTCGAACAGCAGGACTTCGGCGTCCCGGCCGCCGTCGATCCGCACGCGTTGCTCGCCGGAAATCTTGAGCGCGTCGCCGGACTCGAGCGCCTGGCCGTTCACGCGCGCGGCCCCGCGCGCCATGTGCACGTAGGTGCGACGGCCGGGACGCTGGGTGAATTCCGCCGCCTCGTCGCCGTCGAGGAGCGCGGCGTACAGGCTCGCATCCTGGTGGATCGTGACCGAGCCGTCGCGGCCGTCGGGCGAGGCGACCAGCCGAAGGCGGCCACGCTTGGACGCGTCGTCGAAGCGCTTTTCCTCGTATCCCGGCTTCCCGCCGCGCACGTTGGGCTCGATCCAGATCTGCAGGAAATGCACCGGCTCGCGGTCCGAGGCGTTGAACTCGCTGTGGGTGACGCCCGAGCCCGCGCTCATGCGCTGCACGTCGCCCGGGCGCAGCGTCGAGCCGTTGCCCATCGAGTCCTTGTGCGCGAGAGCGCCTTCGAGCACGTAGCTGATGATCTCCATGTCGCGGTGGCTGTGGGCGCCGAAGCCGCGCGCCGGCTGCACGCGGTCCTCGTTGATCACGCGAAGCGGGCCGAAGCCCATGTGCTCGGGGTCGTGGTAATCGGCGAACGAGAACGTATGGAGGGACTTGAGCCAGCCGTGGTCGGCGAGCCCGCGGTCCGTGCCGCGACGAATTTCGACCATGTTTTATTCTCTTTGCTGAATGATGAAGTGTATGATAGAGCTTGATTTTTCAAGTTCATAGCGGAATATTTGGACCTATTCATTCCAATTTCCTGAATATGAAGCTCTCGCTCGATGCCCTGCAGGTGGTGGACGCTATCGACCGCAAGGGATCGTTCGCCGCAGCGGCCGACGAGCTTCACCGCGTCCCGTCAGCGATCACTTACTCCGTTCGCCAGCTGGAGGAGGGCCTGGGCATCGCGCTCTTCGATCGCCGCGGCCACCGCGCGGTGCTGACCGACGCGGGAAAGGAGCTGCTCGCGGAAGGCCGGCGCCTCCTGCGCGCCGCGGCCGACCTCGAGTGCCGCGTGCAGCAGGTGGCGCGCGGCTGGGAGTCGGAGCTGCGCATCGCCCTGGACACCATCGTCGGCATCGACAGGATCTTCGGCATCGTCGAGGAGTTCTACGCGCAGGGCACCGGCACGCGGCTGCGCTTCCTGCACGAGGTGCTCGGCGGCACGTGGGACGCGCTCGCATCGGGCCGCGCGGACCTCGCGATCGGCGCGCCGGGCGATGCGCCCGCCGGGCGCAGCTACTCCGTGCGCGCGCTCGGCCGCGCCGAGATGTTGTTCGTCGCCGCGCCCTTCCACCCGGTGTGCCGCGAGCCCGAGCCGCTCACCGACGCGGTGATCCAGGCGCATCGCGCCGTGAGCGTCGCCGATACCTCGCGCCTCCTGCCGCCGCGCACCGTGGGCCTGCTCTCCGGGCAGGACACCCTCACCGTGCCGTCGATGGAGGCGAAGGCGGCGGCGCACGTGGCGGGGCTCGGGGTCGGATTCCTGCCGCGCTGGATCGCGGAGCGCGAGGCGCTCGCGGGGCGCCTGCGCATCCTGCAGGTCGCCGCCGCGCGCGCGCCGATCGAGCTCGTGGCGGCGTGGCGCCCCGGCCAGGAGGGCAAGGCGCTGCGCTGGATGCTCAAGCGCCTCGAGGACCCGCTCGTCGCCGCGGAGCTGCTCTCGTGACCTATCACGGGCGGTTCGCGCCCTCGCCGACCGGAGCGCTGCATTTCGGTTCTCTCGTCGCCGCGCTCGCGAGCTGGCTCGACGCGCGCGCCGCCGGCGGCCGCTGGAGCGTGCGCATCGAGGACGTGGACACGCCGCGCACCGTCCGCGGCGCGGCCGATGCGATCCTGCGCGCGCTCGCCGCGTGCGGGCTCGAGTGGGACGGCGAGGTGGCATGGCAGAGCCGGCGGACCGCGCTCTACGACGCGGCGCTCGAGCGGCTGCGCGCGAGCGGCCGCGTCTATCGCTGCCGCTGCTCGCGCCGCGAGATCGCCGATTCGGCCCTCCAGGGCATCGAGGGCGCCGTATACCCCGGCACCTGCCGCGACCTCGCGCTCGCGGCGGACGAGCCGTGCGCCGAGCGCTTCCGCGTGGAGCGCGGGACGGTGGAGTTCGACGACCGCGTGCAGGGACGCATCGCCCAGGATGTCGCGCAAGCGGTGGGCGACTTCGTGCTGCGGCGGCGCGACGGGCTGCATGCCTACCAGCTCGCGGTCGTGGTGGACGACGCCGAGCAGGGCATCACGGACGTCGTTCGCGGCGCGGACCTCCTCGCCTCGACGCCGCGCCAGATCCTGCTCCAGCGCGCGCTCGAATTGCCCACGCCGCGCTACCTGCACTTTCCGGTGGCGACCGACGCGAACGGCGGGAAGCTTTCGAAGCAGACCCGCGCCCCGGCGCTCGACGGCGCGGGCGCCGTGGCGAGCCTGCGGTCGGCCCTGCAATTCCTCGGGCAGCCGGCGAGTGCGGCGGCGGCGCCGCGCGAGCTTCTCGCCGAAGCCGTGCGCCGCTGGGACCCGGCCCGCATCCCGCGCCAACCCGCCGTCGCGGTGAGCGCCGCCAGGCTCGGCTGATCGCGCCGGCTAGCCGCGCAGCTCGGCCGCGCCGGAGGCGATGCGCTCGAGCGCTCCGGCGCGGTCGTGCACGTCGAGCTTCAGGAAGAGCTGCTTGATGTGGTAGGCCACCGTGTTCGCCGAGACGCCCAGCCCTTCGGCGATCTCCTGGTTGCTGCGGCCCTGCGCGATCATGAGCGCGATCTCGCGCTGCTGCGGCGACAGCGGCAGCCGGCCCATCGCCTCCACGAAGCGCAGGATCATCGGCTCCTGGCGCTGGATGCGCACGCCGATCACGGCGTCGGGGGCGCGGTTGTCGTCGTCGAGCCAGTAGGCGCGCAGCACGTGCCGCCCCCACTTCGTGTCGAGCGTCATCGCGGGCGGCGCCGATTCCTCCTCGCCGCGCGTCACCGCCTCCAGCCGCGCGCAGAGGGCGCGCAGCGCCTGCGTCGCGCGGTCGTTCACGGCCGAGGCGAGGTTCGCCGGGTTGATCTCCGAAGTGGTCGCGAGGAGCAGCAGTCTCCTGCCCTTCGCCGAGGCGTGGCGGATGCGCCCGGTGCGATCGACCACGAGGATCGCCTCGTCGTCGGAATCGCGCAGCGGGATGTCGGCGCTCGCGTGCACCTGGTCGCCCACGGCGATGCCATGCGCGATGTAGCGCATCACGCTCGCGAGGTCGTTCCTCTCGCGCGGGCCGAACGCCGGCGCGTCCTGCGGCCGGTAGAGCGAGATCTGCCCCAACGCGGCGCCCTGCTCGCGCACCACGCCGTAGAGGACGTGGTGCGCATCGAGGCGGCGCATGATCTCGTTGTAGTAATCGCTCTTGCGTTCCTGCGCGTCGGGAGTGGCCGCGCTCACGCCGTCGGGAGCGCCCGCGCGCTCGAGGAAGGCGCGCCGGAACGACGACTCGTTGCCGTCGTAGTAGCGCTCGAAGTAGAGCGACATCACCTCGGGCGCAAGCAGGCGCTCGGCGTAGAGGTTGCGCATCTCGCCGCGCGCGTCCACCCAGAAGAACGCCGCCGACTCGCTGGGCACCAGCTCGCGCAGGGACCCCAGGAGCGAGGCGACCAGCATCTCGCCCGGAAGCCCCAGGCAGCAGAGCTGGCGGATGCGCGCGCGCACGTTGGACTGCTTCACGCCGCGCCCGCCTTGCCGCGAAGATCGACCAGCCGGAACGCGTGCACCGGCCGCTTGAAGCCATGCAGCGGCACCTCGCCCAGGTCGTCGGCGAGCACGCCGTTCTCGACCTCCGCGTGCACCCGCTGCGAGACGAGGATGTTGCCGGGCTCGGCGAGGTCGCAGAGGCGATTCGCCATGTTGGTGACGGTGCCGATCGCGCCGTAGTCGATGCGCCCCTCGAAGCCGATCGCGCCCACCGTCGCGTAACCCTGCGCGATGCCGATGCCGAGCCCCAGGTCGTAGCCGCGGCGTCTTCCATTGCGCGGCGAGCTTCAGCGCGTCCTCCTGCATCGCGAACGCCATCTCCACGGCACGCCGCGCCGGCTGCTGGATCGGCAGCGGATCGTTGAAGAACACCATGAGCCCGTCGCCCGTGAAGCGCTCGAGCGTGCCCTGGTACTCGAGCACGCGCCGGCCCATCGCGCGATGGAACTCGGACAGGGCCGCCATCACCTCCTCCGGCTCGGCGCTCTCGGCGAAGGCGGTGAAGCCGCGCAGGTCGAGGAACACGACGGTGATCTCGCGGCGGTGGCTGTCGAGCGGATCGTCGGCGCCGCCGGCGAGGATGAGCTCGGCCAGCTGCGGCGAGAAGAAGCGCTTCAGGCGCTGCAGCTTCTCCACGTGCGACACCTGCTCGGCCACGCGCGCCTCGAGCGTGCGGTTCCACACCGCGAGCTGCGCGGCCTGGCGCTGCACCGTCTCGTAGAGGCGGCGGATGCGCAGCAGCGACCGCACGCGCGCCAGCAGCTCCGGCGGGCTGAGCGGCTTGGAGAGGAAGTCGTCGGCGCCCGCTTCCAGCCCGCGCACGCGCTCCTCGCGGTCCCCGAGCGCGGTCACCATGACCACCGGCAGCATCGCGAGCGCCGGATCGGCGCGCACCGCGCGGCACACCTCGTAGCCGTCGAGGCCGGGCATCAGCACGTCGAGGAGCAGCATGTCCGGCACGCGCGCGCGGATGCTGGCGAGCGTGGACTCGCCGTCGAACGCCGTTTCCACCTCGTAGCCGTGGAAGCCGAGCAGGTCCTCCAGCAGCTTCACGTTCGCCGGGTTGTCGTCGGCGACGAGGATGCGCCCCGGCGAGGCGCGGCTCGCGGCGGGGGCTTGCGGATCGGCCTGGGCGTTCACGGGCGGGCCTCGGAAAGCAGCCTCTGGAGGGTGGCGATGAGCTCACGCATGTTAACGGGTTTCCCGACATACGCGTCGAAGCCCGCGGCGAGCATGCGCCGGCGGTCCTCGTCCATCACGGATGCCGTCACCGCCACGGCCGGGAACGGCGGCAGACCGTTGGCGCGCAGCGCGGCGAGGAGCTCGAAGCCGCTGATGCCCGGCAGGCTGATGTCGAGCAGCGCCGCGTCGGGCGGGCGGGCGCCGGCTTCCGCGAGCCCCAGCTCGCCGGTCTCCACCGCGGCCACCTCGTAGCCATGCCAGCGCAGCACGTCGGTGAGGAGCCGGCGGCTCTTCTCGTCGTCCTCGACCACCAGGATGCGGCTAGCCATGGGATAGCTCCGCGGGCACGCGCGGGAAACGCGCGACGAACGTGGCCCCGCGCCCGGACGAGCTCTCGACCGTGAGCGTGCCACCGTGGCGCTCCACGAGCCGGCGCGAGAGCGCGAGCCCGAGGCCCGAGCCCTCCTGCCGGATGTCGTCGTCCGAGCCGGGGAGCTGGTGGAAGGAGTGGAAGATCTTCTCCTGGTCCTCGGGCGCCACGCCCAGTCCCGTGTCGCTCACCGCCACCACGAGCGTGTCGCCCTCGACGCGCACCACGATGCGCACCTCGCCGCCGGCGGGCGTGAACTTCACCGCGTTGGAGAGCAGGTTCAGCACCACCTGCTTGAACTTGCGCTCGTCGGCGGTCCAGGTGCCCACGTCCTCGAAGACGTGGGACTCGAGCCGCAGGCGCTTGCGCAGCGCCCGCTCGCGGATCAGCGTGCAGCAGTTGTGGATCGCCGCGCGCACCGGGAAGTCGTGCGCGTTGAGCTCCATGCGGCCGGCCTCGACCTTGGTGAGGTCGAGGATGTCGTTGATGAGCGAGAGCAGGTGCTGCCCCGAGCCGTAGATGTCGCGCACGTACTCGAGCTGCTTCGGGTTGAGGTCGCCGAACATGCGCTCCTTCAGCACCTCGGAGAACCCGATGATGGCGTTCAGCGGCGTGCGCAGCTCGTGCGACATGTTGGCGAGGAACTCGCTCTTGTGGCGGTTCGACACCTCCAGCTCGGCGGTCTTCTCGGCCACCTTGTGCTCTAGGCCCGTGGTGTAGTCCTGGAGCTGGTCGGCCATGCGGTTGAACTCGCGGGCGAGCGCCTCCACCTCGTCGCCGGTCGCGATGCCGATGCGCGTGGAAAGGTCGCCGCTCGCGAGCTTCTCCGCGCCGCCGCGCAGCTCGAGGATCGGGCGCACGAGGCGGCGCGCCAGGATGTAGCTCGCGGTGAGCGCGGCGAGCAGTCCCGCGCCCATCACCCAGAGTGTCCGCACCATCGACTGGTAGAGCGGCTCCAGCACCTCGGCACGCGGCTGCTCGGCCACCACGAGCCAGTTCGTGGAAGGGATCAGCGCGGCCGAGAGCATCATGTCGTCGCCCTCGAGGCCGCGCCCCGCGAACATGCCGACCACGGGCTCGGCGCTGGCCGCGATCTCGGCGCGCACCCGCCTCAGCACGCCGTACGACGAGAGGTCGGGCCGCCGCAGCACGAGGCTCAGGTCCGGGTGCGCGACCAGGTGGTCCTCGCTGTCGACGGCGTAGACGTGGCCGCGCCGGCCGATCGTGATCTGGCTCACCACGTCGCCCACGAACTTGAGGTTGAGCTCGGCGAGCGTCACGTCGCCGCGCTTGCCGGAGTCGCGCACGGCGAGCGTGAGGAAGGGCACCGAGCCCTCGCGGAAGAACGCCGGGCTGTACCACGCACCCTTCTCGCGCGCGCGGCGGAATTCCGGCGTCGCGCTGAGATCCCGCCCGCTGCCGATCTCGTCCAGCTCGAAGCGCGAGGCGCGCAGCCGCTCGCGGCCGTCGGCGCTCACGTTGCGCACCTCGGCGATGGCGGGCACGAGCTTCATCGCGCGGTGGTACTCGTCGCGGCGATCGGCCAGCTGCAGCAGGCCCGTTCCCCACGGCAGGTCGCTCACCTGGACCACCTGCCGCTCGATGGCCGCGAGGTACTGCTCGATGCGCCCCGTCGCCGCGCGGACCTCGGCGCGCTGCACCTGCGCGGCGGCCTGCAGGCTCTCGCGGTACGCGAACGCCATCTCGAACAACCCCTCGATCACGAGCGCCCCGGCCACCAGCAGCATGAGCACCGTCGCATAGCGGCGGAACAGGCTGTAGCGCGGGAGCGGGAAGACGTCAGGGCTGCGCATCGGACGAATAGAAATCGGTGGCGAGCACGAGCAGGCTGCGCGGCGGCCGCGGCGTGAAGCGCGCCCATGCCGCGGTGTTGATCGCGAGCCGCACCCCCTGCGGGCGCTCGACGGGCAGGTCCCCCACGGGGAAGCCCTGCAGGATGCTGTGCGCCATGTGCGCGACGCGGTCGGAAGGATCCTCGAATTGCGGCGAGTACGACATGAGCCCGCCCAGGCGCACGAAGCGCTCGCTGCCGTAGATCGCGGGGCGCCCCGTGGCGTCGATGCGCGCCACGAGCTCGCGCGCGACGCGGAATGCCGCGGCGCTTTCCGGCACGATCCACGCGTCGACGCCCTTCACCGCGGCGGCGGAGAACACGCGTTCCAGGTCCGCGGCGTTCTCGAAGTGGAAGCGCTCGATCTCGACATGCAGCGGATCGCGCGCGGCCTCCGACAGCAGGTGGAAAGACGTGGAGCTGAAGAGCGCGCGGTCGCCCACCACGCCCACGCGCCGCACCTGCGGGAAGGCCCGCAGCAGGAGCTCGAGCTGCTTGGGACCCACCGGCACGTGGAAGGAGAAGCCCGACACGTTGCCGCGCGGCCGGCGATCGTCGGCGATCAGCCCGGTCTGTATGGGGTCGACGAGGGTCACGAAGAGGATGGGAAGCGTCTGCGTCTCGTCGCGCAACGCGAACACCATCTCGGAGCTCGCGGCGACGATGAGCGCCGGGTGCCGCGCGACGATGGAACGCGCGGCTGCGCGCACCGCATCGGGCGAGAGCACGTCCACGTCGCGAATGCGGACGTCGGCGCCGGTCTCGGCGGCGATGCGCGCGGCGAGCGAGCGCGCATCCACCGGACCCCCGGTCCGCGGATTGACCACGATCACGCGCTTGCCGGCGCCGTCCGCGGCGGAGCTCTCCGCGCAGCCGCCGGCAATGGCTGCCACCGCCAGGAAAATGGCGACGGCGAGCGCCTTGCCCATGGCTTCCCCCCTTGCCGCGGTGCCTCGCGGTCCAGCCGTAAGTTTGTCATGGCCGCCCGGCGAGCGCACCGTATTCCCTACCCCTGCGGGTGGGGACGCGCGCAGGGGCCGCGGCCTATCCTCGGGCCCATGGATACCCCGATTCTCGCGGCACGGCTGCGCGACTGCGCGGCCGCGATCCGGCGCGTGGCGACCGGCGGCGGCTTCGCGATGCGCCGTGCCGTCTCGTGCGAGGACTGGGCGGCGGTGCGCGCGCTGCGCTTCGCGGCCCTCGCGAACCATGGCGACGTCGCACGCTCGGCCGTCCCGGCGCACGCCGACCGGCACGACACGGATGCCGCGACGAGCACGTTCCTCCTCACGCGCAACGGCCGCCCGGTGGGCTCCACGCGAGCGACCATCTCGCGCGCGGGCCGTCCGGCGCGCTTGCCCGCCATGGACGCGTTCGAGCGCGACCTGGGCTTCGCGCTGGCCGGGACGAACGTGGTCGAGGCGAGCCTGACCGTGGTCGATCCTGCGGCGCCGGATCCCGCCTCGGCGGTCTTCCACCTGTTCAAGGCGCACGTGCTGGCGTGCGCCGCGTGTGACGCCGACTGGCTCGTGGCGGCCGTGCGCGAGACGCAGATGGGCTTCTATAGGCGCGCGTTCGGCATGGAGATCCTCGGTGGCGCGGAAAGCGTGCCCGGGCTCGCGGTGCGGCGCGTGCTGATGGGGCTGCGCTATCGCGAGCAGGCGGCGCTGCTCTTGCGCCGCATCCCGCTGCTCGCCACGACGGCCGCCGACCAGCGCCGCTTCGCCGCGCGCGGCCACGTCGTGTTCCACGACGGGCGCGCCGCATCACCGGCAAACGCAACGCCGGCCGCCACGCCTTGCGACTGACCCGGCGGCCTGCGCCATTTCCCGGCCGCCGCGGGCCCGGCGACGACGCGGCCGTGCACGCCATCGCGCGCCTCGCGCTGGACGACGTGCTCGCCACGGCGCGCTCCGGGCGCATCGAGCAGGCGCTGGCGCGGCTCGCCGAGTCGATGGCGGATGTGCGCGCGCACGTGTCGCCGGAGACCTGGTCGCGCGTGCTCGCAGCCGCGCGCGCCCATCCGCTGCGCGGCTTCCTGCACCTCGATCCCTTCACGTTGCGCTGCTACGCCCGGCCGCGTGGCCAGTGCGCCGATGCCAACGCGCTCGACTACGCGTTGCGGCCGCGCGCGCTCGCGATGCCGCTATCGGAGCCGGTGGCCGCGCTGCACCAATGCATCATCCGCGGGCAGACCGCGCGCGCGCTGCGCTTCCGCCGCGACTGCCTCGCGCATGCGATCGACGAGACGGCGCAGCGTTGCGACCGGCCGCCGCGCATCCTCGCCGCCGGCAGCGGACACCTGCGGGAATGCGACCGCATCGTCGGCTTCGGCGCGCGGCGCATCGGCCAGATCGTCGCCTTCGACACGGATCGCGATGCGCTGGAGCGCGTGCGCCGCGACTACGCGAACCTGCCGATCGTGACGCAGTTCGGCCCGGTGCGCGACCTGGTGCGTGGGGCGTCCGCGTTCAGCGACATGGATCTCGTCTATTGCTCGGGTCTCATGGAGTCGCTTCCGGACGCCGCGGCCTCGGGCCTCGCGCACGCGCTCTTCGACATGCTTCGCCCCGGCGGCACGCTCGTGATCACGCAGTTCCTCGCCGGCCTCACGGAAGCCGCGTTCCTCGAGGCGTTCATGGACTGGCACATGGCGTACCGCACGCGCGACGAGACCGTCGCGCTCGCGCAGGACCTGCTCGGCGATTCGGTGAGCGACTGGAATTGCAGCGAGAGTCCGGAGTCGACGCTCGGAGTGCTCACGCTGCGGCGTCGCTGAGTTGGAGTCGTGCCGGCGAGGGAGCCGGTCGGTCGTCGATCCAGGCCGCCCGGGATCACGCCCCGGCTCGCGGCCGGGGTGACCCTCGCCGATCGAAAACGAACGGCGTCTCGCAAGAAGGGGCGCGCAGGAATGGGCACTCAGTCAGCAGGTACGTGTTTGGCCTGACGCGCTTCTTGCGAGCCGAAACCCCGTTCGTTTTCGATCGGCTCGGCGTGATCCAGGTTGGCCTGGATCGACGACCGACCGCCTCCCTCGCGTCGACCAGCATCCCCTATTGATTGGCAGCGCCGCTTCGCTTCAGCGCACGCACAGCGCGCCGTGGCCGTCGCGGGTTTTGGCGACTCCCATCCACAAAGTGGCACGACGGCGAACGGGGCGCAGCTGAGGGGCGGCGAGGAAGGGCGTCGGGGACGGGGCAACCTGGAGCGGGCCGAGCGAATCGGATCGGGACGGGGTTTCGAGCGGCGAGATGTCTGAAGCGCGTCCACGGACGGCCGAATCACACATGACGAATCACGCGCGAGTTCTCGCCGCCGCCGGACCGATTCGACGAGCGAGGGCACCGTGAAGCGCAGCGCAACGGCCACACGCTCCCGGGCGCCACGTTCCCGACGCCCTTCCTCGCCGCGTCTTACGCTGATCAGAACCCGATCGCGCAGCCGTCCTTGCGATGGTCGGACGCCGCGCAGTAGCCATCCTCGAGGCGGTGGATGAGCTGCGCGCCGCCGAAGCCGAACTGCGGGCGATCGGAAGGCACCAGGCGATGCCCGCGGCGCGCGAGCTCCTCCCTGACGGAAGCCGGCACCGCGTCCTCGAGGCTCACGGTGAAATCGGCGTTCACGATCCAGCGCGCCGCGTCGGAGCACGCCTGCGGATTCTGGTTGTAGTCCACCAGCCGCACGATCATCTGCACGTGCCCCTGCGGCTGCATGCTGCCGCCCATCACGCCGAAGCTCATCACCGGCTGCCCGTCGCGCGTGAGGAAGCCCGGGATGATGGTCTGGAACGGGCGCTTGCGCGGCGCCACCTGGTTCGCGTGTCCCGCCTTCAGGCTGAACCCCGCGCCGCGGTTCTGCATGCTGATGCCGGTGCCCGGCACCACCACGCCGGAGCCGAAGCCCATGTAGTTCGACTGGATGAACGAGAACATCATGCCGCGCTCGTCGGCCGTGGTGAGGTACACCGTGCCGCCGCCCTTCGGGATGCCGGCCTTGTGATCCTGCGCGCGCTTCATGTCGATCGCCTTCGCGCGCCCGGCGAGATACGCGTCGTCGAGCATCTGCGCGGTCGTCACGCGCATCGCGTCCGGATCGGTCACGTTGAGCCACGTGTCCGCGAACGCGAGCTTCATCGCCTCGAGCTGCAGGTGCAGGCTGTCGGCCGAATCCGGCGGCAGCGACGCGACGTCGTGGTGGCGCAGGATGCCCAGCGCGATCAAGGCGGCGATGCCCTGGCCGTTGGGCGGCATCTCGTGCAGCCGGTAGCCGCGATAGTCGATGGAGATGGGGTCGGTCCAGTCGCACTTGTGCGCCGCGAGATCCTCCTGCGTCATCGCGCCGCCGTCGGAGCGGCTGGCGAGCGCGATGCGCTCGGCGAGCGCGCCGCGGTAGAAGCTCTCGCCGCGCGAGGCCGCGATGTCCTCGAGCGTCTCGGCCTGCTGCGGGCAATAGAAGCGCTCGCCCGGAAACGGCGCGCGGTCCTTCGGCAGGAACGTCCAGCAGAACTCCGACATGTCCTTGAAGCTCGGGGCCTGGCGCGCCCAGCTCACCGCCGTGATCGGCGAGACCATGAAGCTTTCGCGCGCGTAGCGGATGGCGGGCTCGAAGAGCGCCTCGAAGGGGAGCTTGCCGTAGCGCCGCGAGAGCGCGACCCAGGCCGACACGCAGCCCGGCACCGTGACCGAGTCCCAGCCCAGCGTGGGCATCGTCTTGTGCGCGGCGAAACGCTCCGGCGTCCAGCCGGAGGGCGAGCGTCCCGAGGCGTTGAGCCCCACGAGGCGCTGGCCGTCCCAGAGGATCGCGAACGCGTCCGAGCCGATGCCGTTCGAGGTGGGCTCGACCACCGTGAGCGTGATCGCGGCGGCGAGGCCCGCGTCCACGGCGTTGCCGCCGCGCGCGAGCATGGCGAGGCCCGCCTGCGCGGCGAGCGGCTGCGAGGTCGCGACGACGTTCTTCGCGAGGACGGGCATGCGTTGCGACGGGTAAGGGAAATCCCAGGAGAACATCGTGGATGGAGGGCGCGGTTGCGGAAAGGCGACAATGGTAGCATCGCGCCACAAGGGGGAGGCCGGATGCACGGTGAAGGCTCGGCGCTCGTGTTCGACGCGTACGGAACGCTCTTCGACGTGCACTCGGTGACGCACCGCGCGGAATCGCTCTTTCCGGGCAAGGGAGCGGCGATCTCCGCGGCGTGGCGCGCGAAGCAGCTCGAGTACACGTGGCTGCGCACGCTGATGGGCCGCTACGAGGACTTCAGCCGCGTGACGCGCTCCTCGCTCGAATGGGCGCTGGAATCGCTGGGGCTCGAACCCGACGAGGCGGCCGAGCGCGCGCTGCTCGAGGAATATCGGCGGCTCGCCCCCTTTCCCGAAGTGCGCGGCGTGCTGGAATCGCTCGCGGCCACGCGGCCGCTGGCGATCCTCTCGAACGGGCATCCCGAGATGCTCGACGCGGTGGTGGACCACAACGGCCTGCGCGGCCTCTTCCGCGGCGGGGTGCTGAGCGTGCACCCGGCGCGGCGCTTCAAGCCGGACCCGGGCGTCTATCGCCTCGCCGAGGAGGCGCTCGGCGTGCCGCGCGCGCTCATGGGCTTCGTGTCGTCGAACGGGTGGGACGCCGCGGGGGCGAAATCCTTCGGGTTCCGCGCGTACTGGGTCAATCGCGCCGGCGCCCCGGTCGAGCGGCTCGGCGTCCGGCCCGACGCGATCGTGAAGGACCTCGCCGGACTCGAAGCCGCTCTCGCCTGAGGCTTCAGCCCTCGACGAACACTTCCTCGCGCTTCTTCGCGATCGACGGGGCCATCACGAGCACCAGCAGCAGCGCGGAGATGATCAGCAGCGTGAGGCTGATCGGCCGCTGGAAGAACACCACCGGGTCCCCACGCGACAGCAGCAGCGCGCGCCGGAGGTTCTCCTCCATCATGGGCCCGAGCACGAATCCCAGCAGCAGCGGCGCGGGCTCCATCTGGAACTTGATGAACGCGTAGCCGATGAAGCCGAAGAGCGCGGCGAGCAGCACGTCCATCGGCGCGTTGTTGATCGAGTAGACGCCCACGCAGCAGAAGATGAGGATCGCCGGGAAGAGGTAGTCGTACTTCACGGTGAGCAGCTTCACCCACACGCCGATCAGCGGCAGGTTCAGCACCACCAGCATGAGGTTGCCGATCCACATGCTCGCGATCATTCCCCAGAAGAGGTCGGGGCGCGCCGTCATGATCTGCGGGCCCGGCTGGATGCCGTGGATGATCATCGCGCCGATCATGAGGGCCATGGTCGGCGTGGTGGGAATGCCCAGCGTGAGCAGCGGGATGAACGACGTCTGCGCCGCGGCGTTGTTCGCAGACTCGGGCCCGGCCACGCCCTCGATCGCGCCCTTGCCGAAGCGCGACGGGTCCTTCGCCAGCTTCTTCTCGAGCGTGTAGGCGGAGAACGAGCCCAGGATCGGGCCGCCCCCCGGAAGGATGCCGAGCGCGGAGCCGAGGATCGTGCCGCGCATGATGGCGCCCGACGATTGCTTGATGTCCTTCCAGTTGGGCCACAGCCCGGTCACGCTCTTGGTGAAGATCTCGCGCGCCTCGCCCTGCTCGAGGTTGCGGATGATCTCCGAGAAGCCGAAGACACCCATGGCGACGGTGCCGATGCCCACGCCGTCGATCAGCTCCGGCATGTTGAAGCTGTAGCGCGCCACGCCCGAGTTCACGTCGGTGCCGATGAGGCCGGTGAGCAGTCCCAGGATGATCATCGCGATCGCCTTTGGCAGCGAGCCGTGCGCGAGAACCACGGCGGCGATGAGGCCCAGCACCATGAGCGAGAAGTAGTCGGCGGGGCCGAACTTGAGCGCCAGCTCCGCCAGCGGCGGGGCGAAGCCCGCGATGAGCACGGTCGCCACCGAGCCCGCGAAGAACGAGCCGATCGCCGCGATGCCGAGCGCCTTGCCGGCCTGGCCCTTGCGCGCCATCTGGTAGCCGTCGATGCACGTGACCACCGAGGAAACCTCCCCGGGCAGGTTCACGAGGATCGCCGTCGTGGATCCGCCGTACTGCGCGCCGTAATAGATGCCGGCCAGCATGATGAGCGCGGAGACCGGATGCAGCACGAAGGTCGCGGGCAGCAGCATCGCGATGGTCGCCACCGGCCCGATGCCCGGCAGCACTCCGATCAGCGTCCCCAGCACGCAGCCGATGAAACAGTACATCACGTTCTGGAAGGTGAGCGCGATGGCGAAGCCATCGATGAGGTGGTGGATCAGGTCCATGGCGGTTTCTTCCTCAGGCGCGGCAGAGCGAGAAGCCCTGGAGCGCGTCGATGTCGGGGCAAAGCGGGATCGGCAACTTCAGCCCGATCACGAAGACCAGGGCGGAGAAGATCACCAGGAACACGGCCAGCAGGAGCGACTTGCGAAAATTGAACGAATGGCTGCCGAAGCCTGCGCCCACGATCAGCACGATGCCCGAGAGCAGCATGCCGATAGGCTTCAAGAGGATGCCGAACAGGACGATGGCGCCGATCACGAAGAAGAGCTCCTTCCAGTGGAAGCGCTCGAGACGCCCGTCGTTGCCCCCTTCGGTGCGAATCGCCACCACCGAGATCAGCACGCCCATGGCGACGAGGATCACCCCGAGCCAGAACGGGAAGAACCCCGGGCCCATGCGCGCGGGAGTTCCCATGGTGTATCCCGCGAGCACGACGGTGTCGCCGAAGCTCACGCCGCTGGCGATGATTGCGAACATCAAACCCAGGGCGGCGAATATCACCCCGCCCCAGAAGTTCTTCGGGTGCCCGATCTTCATGTCGATGTGCTCGATCCCGTGGTCGTTGGGCGTGCGCAAAAGGCCCGATTATGCCGGACGAGCCCTTCGCGCCGCATGATGCGCTGCAGCAGGCGTGCGCGCTGCCTCGGGCCGGCGGGATTGTCGAGGGTGCATGCTTGCGCCATGCTTGCGCTCCCGCGCTAGATCGCCTGCGCGATCGCCTTGCCCACTTCCACCGTGCCCGCCTTGCCGCCGAGGTCGCGCGTGCGCGGGCCCTCCTTCAGCACCGTCTCGATCGCGCGCACGACCGCGTCGGCCGCGTCCTTGTGGCCCAGGTGCTCGAGCATCATCGCGCCCGACCAGATCTGGCCGATCGGATTGGCGATGGCCTTGCCGTAGATGTCCGGGCGCGCTCCCGTGCACCGGCTCGAAGCACGAGGGGAACTCGCGCTCCGGGTTGAGGTTCGCCGAGGGCGCGATGCCGATGGTGCCGGTGCACGCGGGCCCAGGTCCGAGAGGATGTCGCCGAAGAGGTTGGAGCCCACGACCACGTCGAACCAGTCCGGGATGCTGCACGAAGTGCGCCGTGAGGATGTCGATGTGGTACTGCGAGGTCCTGATGCCGGGATATTCCGCGGAGATCGCCTTGAAGCGCTCGTCCCAGTACGGCATGGTGATCGCGATGCCGTTGGACTTCGTGGCGGAGGTCACGTGCTTCTTCTTGCGCGTCTTCGCGAGCTCGAAGGCGAAGCGCATGATGCGGTCGGTGCCGCGCTTCGAGAACACCGAGAGCTGCGTGACGAATTCCTGGTCGGTGCCCGCGTACATGCGCCCGCCCATCGACGAGTACTCGCCCTCGTTGTTCTCGCGCACCACCCAGAAGTCGATGTCGCCCGGCCTTGCGGTTGGCGAGCGGGCTCGCGACTCCCGGCATGAGCCGCACCGGCCGCAGGTTCACGTAGAGCTGGAACTCGCGCCGGATCGGGATGAGCAGGCCCCAGAGCGAGACGTGGTCGGGAACGCCGGGGAATCCCACGGCGCCGAGGAAGATCGCGTCGTGGCCGCGGATCTGTGCCAGGCCGTCGTCGGGCATCATCTCCCCGTGCTTGCGGTAGTACTCGCAGCTCCACGGCTTCTCGTCCCATTGCAGCGCGAACCCGAACTTGCGCCCCGCGGCCTCCAGAACGCGCTGGCCTTCGGGAACGACTTCCTTGCCGATGCCGTCCCCGGCGACCACCGCGATGCGATGCCCGGGAACGGACCGTCCCCGGTTCTCTCGTTTCTGCTTCATGCGAAAAACCTCTCCAGTTCCTCGGTCACGAGGTCGGGGACTTCTTCGGGAAGGTAGTGTCCTGCGGGCAGCGATCGGCCGCTCACATCATCGGCCACCCGCCGCCATTCGTCGAGGGTCTCGAAGCAGCGCTCGACGACGCCGCGCGCGCCCCACAGCGCGAGGAGCGGGCAGCGCACGCGCACGCCCGCGTCGCGATCGGCGCGATCGTGCTCGAGATCGATGGAGGCGGCGGCGCGATAGTCCTCGCAGCTCGCGTGCACCATGCCGGGCGTGAAGCAGCGCACGTACTCGGCCCATGCCTCGGGCGCGAAGGGTGCCAGCCCCGCGCTGCCCGACCCCATCTTCGCGGGCAGGATGCAGTCGATCGCGTTGCCGATCATGCGCTCCGGCACGGGCGCCGGCTGGATGAGGAAGAACCAGTGCCAGTACGCGCGCGCGAACGCTTCGTCGGTCTGCTCGTACATCGCGAGCGTGGGCGCGATGTCGAGCACCGCCACCTTCATCACGCGCGCGGCATGGTCGACGCACAGGCGGTGCGCGACACGCCCGCCGCGGTCGTGCCCCACCAGCAGGAAGCGCTCGTGGCCGAGTGCGGCCATGAGCTGCGCCTGGTCCGCGGCCATCGCGCGCTTCGAATAGGTCGCGTGGTCCGGCGTGCTCGCGGGCTTGCCCGAGTCGCCGTATCCGCGCAGGTCCGAGGCGACCACGTTGTAGCGCTGCGCCAGGCGCGGCGCCATCTTGTGCCAGATGGCGTGGGTCTGCGGATACCCATGGAGCAGCAGGACCGCGGGCGCGTCGCGCTTCGGCCCCACGACCGCGTGGATGTCGGCGCCCGACGTGCGGACGAGCTGGGGACGGAATCCGGGGAAGAGCATGGCGCTATCGTAGGGCGGTCGATGCCGCGGCGGCGATCATGGCGCGCAACTCGCCTTTGACCACCTTGCCGTAGTTGTTCTTCGGCAGGCGCTCGACGAAGCGGTATTCGCGCGGGCGCTTGAAGCGCGCGATGTGGTCCAGGCACAGCCGGTCCAGCTCCGCGGCATCGGGCGCCGGGCCGCGCGGCACGATGAACGCGACCACCGCCTCGCCCCATTCGGGATCGGGGCGCCCGACCACCGCGGCCTCCGCGACGCGATCGTGGCGCAGCAGCACCTCCTCCACCTCGCGCGGATAGATGTTCGAGCCGCCGCTCACGATCAGGTCCTTGCTGCGGTCCTTCAGCGTGAGGAAGCCGTCCGCGTCGAAGGCGCCGAGGTCGCCCGTCCACAGCCAGCCGTCGCGCAGCGCGCTCGCGGTGGCCTCGGGATTGCGCCAGTAGCCCGACATGACGACGTCGCCGCGCACGCACACCTCGCCGATCTCGCCCGCGGGAAGCGCGCGCCCGTCCGGATCGCGCACGGTGACCTCGACCGCGGCCTGCGGGAGCCCCACCGACGCGAGGCGCTCGCGATGCCGCGGATGCGCGCGATCGGCGTGGTGGCGCTTGGCGAGCGCCGTGATGGTCATCGGGCTCTCGCCCTGGCCGTAGATCTGCGCCAGCCGCTCGCCCAGCGCGCGCGTCGCGAGCTGCAGGTCCGCGAGGTACATCGGACCGCCGCCGTAGACGAGCGTCTGCAATCCCTTCGCGCCCGCGCCCGCCGCGAGTGCGGCTTCCGCGAGGCGCTTCACCATCGTGGGCGCGGCGAAGAAGGACACGCGCGCGTGCGCGTCGAGCAACGCGAGAGTCTCCTGCGCGTCGAAGCCGCCCGATTCGGGCACGACCTGCGCCGCGCCCTTGGCGAGGTGCGTGAACGTGTAGAGGCCAGATCCGTGCGACATCGGGGCCGCGTGCAGCAGCCGGCCTTCGGGCGCCACTTCGTCCACGTCGCAGAGGTAGCCGAAAGTCATCTGCACCAGGTTGCGGTGCGAGAGCATCGCGCCCTTGGGCCGGCCGGTCGTGCCGCTGGTGTAGAAGAGCCAGGCGAGCGCAGCGGAATCGGCGGGCACCAGCGCGAGCGGCGCATCCCCCGCGAGGTCCGCGAGCTGCGCGGGTGCCTCGATCACCAGACGCGCGCCGGAATCCTCGACGATGAACGCCACCTCCTTGGGATGCAGCTTCGCGTTCACCGGCACGGCCGCGAGCCCCGCCCACCAGATCGCGTACAGCGCCTCGAGGTACTCGGGCGCGTTCTTCATGACGATGGCCACGCGATCGCCCGGCGCCAGCCGCGCGCGCTCGCGCAGGCCCGCGGCAAGCCGCGCGACGCGCGCGGCAAGCTCACCGTAGCGCGCCCACACCGCCTCGCCGCGCAGGATCGCCACCGCGGACGGGTCGGCCCGCGCGGCGCGCTCCAGCCAGGTGGCGACGTTCATGGGGCGATTCTGCCTCATGCCGGACGCCCGGACGGCGCGGGCCGGTAAAATGGGCTTTTCGCCCGCCTCTGCCCCCATGACCACCATCGTCGTCGTGCGCAAGGGCGACGTCGCCGTCATCGCGGCCGACTCGCTCACGACCTTCGGCACCACGCGCCTCGCGCCCGTGTACGACCGCCACCCGCAGAAGGTCACGGCCTACGGCGACTCGTACATCGGCGTGGCGGGAAGCGCCGCGCACCAGCTCGTGCTGGAGAACGTGCTCGAGCGCACGCCCAACCTGGACTTCCACGGCAAGGCGGCGATCTACGAATCGTTCCGGCGCCTGCACCCGGTGCTCAAGGACGAGGCGTTCCTCAACCCGAAGGAAGAGGAGGACGATCCCTACGAGTCGAGCCAGATGACGGTGATGGTCGCCAACCCCTGGGGCATCTTCGCGGTCTATTCGATGCGCGAGGTATTCGAGTTCGACCGGTTCTGGGCGATCGGGTCGGGGCGCGACTTCGCGCTCGGCGCGATGTACACGCTGTACGACAAGGCGAAGAGCGCCGAGGCGATCGCGCGCGCGGGGGTGACCGCGGGGGCCGAGTTCGACACCGGCACCGCCGAGCCCATCACGCTGCACGAGGTGCGGCTGCAGCGCTGATGCGCATCGACAAGTGGCTCTGGGCGGCGCGCTTCTTCAAGACGCGCACGCTCGCCGCCGAGGCGATCGCCGCGGGTCACGTGTCGGTCGACGGCGAGCGCGCGAAGGCCGCGAAGGCGCTGCGGCCCGGCGACATGGTGGTGGTCCGCCGCCCGCCCTTCGAGCACACGGTCGTGGTGAAGGCGCTCTCCGAGCGCCGCGGCCCCGCGGCCGAAGCCGCGCTCCTGTACGACGAGACCGCGGAGAGCCGCGCGCGCCGCACCCGGCTCGCCGCGGAAATGAAGGCCCTGCCCGCGCCGCGCTTCAAGGGCCGTCCCACCAAGAAGACGCGCCGCGACTACGAGCGCTGGCTGCGCAGCGGCGACGAGGAGTAGCGCTAGATCTTGACGGCCGGGTTCAACGTATAGCGGCCGGTGATCGAGGCTTGCGCGAGGACGTGACGCTGGATGGCCTGGCGCACGTCGGGGCCGCGGAAGGCGCCTTCCACCGGCAGGCGTGCGACGTCGAGCGCGAAGACGGTGAACACGTAGCGATGCGGCAGCTCGTCGTTCCACGGCGGGCACGGGCCGTCGTAGCCGTAGTAGTCGCCCGCCATCGACGCGTCCGACGCGAACCATCCGGTGTAGTCGTTGATGCCCTGGCGGGCGCCGTGCGCCGCCGCGGGTCCCGGCTTGCCGCGCGGCGTCACGCTCGAGGCGAATTCGCCGGCGGCGACGGCGGTGACCGACGCGGGCAGGTCGACGAGCACCCAGTGGAAGAAGTCGACGCGCGCAAGCGCGGCGCGCACGACGCGCCCCTCCTGGTTCACGTCGTCGCCGCGGCTCGGCACGTCCGGATCGTGGCAGATGATCGCGAAGGACCGGGTCGCGGCGGGCGTGCCGCTCCACGCGAGGTGCGGGCTGCGGTTCTTCGAGAGCGCCGCGTGCGTCTTCGGGTCGGGCGCGCAGAACGCGTACTCGGCGGGAATCACGCCGCCGTCCACGAAGCTCGCGCTCGAGAGCTTCATTGCGGCTGCTGGACGATCTTCACGAGGCTCACCTCGAACACCAGCGCGGCGCCGGGCGGAATGCGCGGCGGAGCGCCGTTCACGCCGTACGCCTTGTCCGACGGGATGACGAGCAGCCGCTTGCCGCCCTCCTTCATGCCGATGAGGCCCTCGTCCCAGCCGCGAATCACGCGGCCGGCGCCGACGATGAAGCCGAACGGCGTGGGCCGCCCTTCGGAGCTGTCGAACTTCGGGCCCTTGAGGTCCTTGGCGCAGCCGTCGTACAGCCAGCCCGTGTAGTTCACGAGGATCGCGCTGCGGAAGCGCACGGCATCGCCGTTGCCCTGCTCGAGGTCCTGGGTCACGAGCTCGGCCGGCGCCGGCTTGCATACGACCGGCGCGGGGGCGGGCGGCTTTTCCTCGGTGGCGCAGCCGAAGGCCGCGAGTACCACGACGATGATGGCGAAGATGGATTTCAAGGCAGCTCCGTTGGGATGGGAAGGTGGGAAAGGGAAAGCCGCCGGCTACTGGATGCCGCCGAGGCAGACGTACTTGATCTCGAGGAACTCGTCGATGCCGTACTTCGAGCCCTCGCGGCCGAGGCCGGATTGCTTGACGCCGCCGAACGGCGCCACCTCGTTGGAGATGATGCCCACGTTCACGCCGACGATGCCCGCCTCGAGCGCCTCGGCGGCGCGGAAGATGCGGCCCACGTCGCGCGAGTAGAAATACGCGCACAGCCCGAACTCGGTGTCGTTCGCGAGCCGGATCGCGTCGGCGTCGTCCTTGAAGCGGAAGAGCGGGGCCACCGGGCCGAACGTCTCCTCGCGCGCCACCTTCATCGTGGGCTTCATCTCGGTGATGAGCGTGGGCTCGAAGAAGCGGCCGCCCAGCGCGTGGCGATGGCCGCCGAGGATGACCTTGCCGCCCTGCGCGATCGCGTCGGCCACGTGGTCCTCGACCTTCCTCAGCCCCTGCTCGTCGATGAGGGGGCCGATCGTCACGCCCGATTCGGTGCCGCGCCCGACCTTGAACGCCTTCACCTTCTCGGCGAGCTTCGCGGCGAACGCGTCGTACACCGAATCCTGCACGTAGATGCGGTTGGCGCAGACGCACGTCTGCCCGGCGTTGCGGTACTTGGACGCGAGCGCGCCGTCGGCCGCGGCGTCGAGGTCCGCGTCGTCGAAGACGATGAAGGGCGCGTTGCCGCCCAGCTCGAGCGAGAGCTTCTTGATCGTGTCGGCGCTCTGGCGCATGAGGATGCGGCCGACCTCGGTGGAGCCGGTGAAGGTCACCTTGCGCACGATCGGGCTCGCGCACAGCTCCTGGCCGATGGCCACGGGATCGCCCGTGATGATGTTCAGCACGCCTTTCGGAATGCCGGCGCGCTCCGCGAGCTCCGCGAGCGCCAGCGCGGAGAACGGCGTCTGCTCGGCGGGCTTCAGCACGAAGGTGCAGCCGGCGGCCAGCCCCGGCGCCACCTTGCGCGTGATCATCGCGTTCGGGAAATTCCACGGCGTGATGGCGGCGCACACGCCGATCGGCTGCTTCAGCACGATGAGGCGCCGGTCGTTGGTGGGGCTCGGGATCACGTCGCCGTACACGCGCTTCGCCTCCTCCGCGAACCACTCGACGAAGGACGCCCCGTAGGTGATCTCGCCCTTGCTTTCGGCGAGCGGCTTGCCCTGCTCGGCGGTGAGGAGCAGCGCCAGATCGTCGACGTTGGCCATGATGAGGTCGTACCACTTGCGCAGCAGCTTCGAGCGCTCCCTGGCCGGCAGCGCGCGCCACGCGGGCAGCGCGGCGTTCGCGGCGTCGATGGCGCGCCTGGTTTCCGCCGCGCCCATGTCGGGCACGGAGCCCATGACGGTGCCGTCGGCGGGATTGTCCACGTCGAAGCGCTTGCGGCCGTCGGCCTCGACCCACGCGCCGTCCACGTAGGCGCGGTCGCGGAAGAGCTTCGGATCCTTGAGGGGGGAAACGGCGGCACGGTCTTTGACGATGGCGTTCATGGCGATCACCTCCGGGGAACCAAAAATTATACGCCGCGCCCGACCGCCTCTCCGTGCTGCCGGTCCATGGCGTGCTGCATGCGCCGCCACCGCCACGCCACGCCGCCCCAGACGATGGCGACGTGCGCCGCCATGACGAGCGCGGCCTGCCAGTCCGCGAGCGAGAACGGCCGGAAGGCCTGTGCCGCCGTGTGCAGGCCCGACACCTCGAGCAGGCCCGGCAGGACCCACCACAGCAACGCGATGTAGAGCAGGGTCACCCCTTCCGAGCGCCGCGCACGGGGCGCGAGCGTGAAGAACACCAGCAGCCCGGCATCGCGGGTCACGGCGAGGAACGAAACGATCGGCAGCAGCTGCACCCATTCGGCCAGGGCGCGGGGCGTTTCCTCCGGCGGCGGCGGCCAGGCGCTCGCGACGAGCGCGAAGGCGGCGCCCAGCGCCAGCGCCACCGCCCACAGCGGCAACTCCTCCAGCACGCGGCGCCAGTCGCGGGCGCGCGCGTGCATCGCCAGGCGCCGCAGCGACATCGCGGTCGTCACGTCGGCGAAGAGCCCGTAATAGGTGAGCGCCAGCGACACCAGGAACGTGATCACGACGAAGATCTGGGCGCGGCTGCGGCCCTCCATGTTCACCAACCCGCAGAGATAGGCCCCGAGAAACACGGCGAACGCGGGATAGGCCCACGGCAGCACGCGCACCTTCAGCTCGCGGCTCATCTCGCGATTCACCGCGAGCACGGCCCACGCCGCGAAGGCGACGGACGAAAGCGCGATGAAGCGCCTGTGCCCGATCGCCGCGCCGAACCATTCGATCACGGCCTCGGGCTCGGTGCCCGGGCGCATGAATCCCGAGGCGAGGATGATCGCCACGGGAATGAGGAGCAGGACGCCCACGCGCGCGCCGAGGCGCGAGTCCTTGCGCGAGGCCTGGAGGCTTCCCGCGAGCGCCGCGCCGTGCAGCGCAAGTCCCGAGGCGACCAGGCCCACCGCGACCCATTCCGCGCGGTAATCCGCGAGCGACACCGACTGCGCGATCGCCATCGCCACGAGGCACCACGCGGCGCCATACCACGCGAACGACGTGGGCCCGAAGAGCTTGCCCACGGTCATCTCCCACGGGCCGAGCGACGACAGCCGCTGCCAGTCCCAGGTGCGGTCGCGCACTTCCTCGGTCACCGCCTCGGCGGCCTGGCGCGTGCCCCAGAAGTGGACCAGCAGCACGAAGATCCAGAACGCGACGGTGAACACGAGCGTCCACGCCTCGCCGCCGCGCGCCCCGAAGAGGGCGAATACGAGTGCCAGCACCACCGGCATCGCCACCAGGCGATGGATCGAGAGCTCGAGCCAGAAATTGCGGCGCAGCTCGGGATTCATGGCGCCTTCTCCTCGACGGTGCGCAGGTACGAATCCTGCAGGCTCGCGCGCACTTCCTCGACGCTCGCCACGGCCAGGCCATCCTCCACCAGCTCGCGCACCAGCGCGGCCTGCGCCGCGAGATCGCCGCTCCAGTCGAACGCGGCCTCGGAAGCGTGCGCCTCGATCGCGGTGACGCCATTCGTCGCCGCGAGCCGCGTGGCGAGCCGTCCGTCGGGCGCGGCGAGGCGCACGCGCAGGCGCCGTCCCGTGACTGCGGCCCCGTCGACCGCGCGCTGCTCGACGATGCGTCCGGCGCGCAACACCAGCATGTGGGTCGAGTACTCCTCGAGCTCGGCGAGGATGTGGGAGGAGACCACCAGCGTCATGCCATCGGCCTGCAGCTCGCGGAAGAGCGCAGCGAGCGCGGCGCGCGCTTCCGGATCGAGCCCCGCCGCGGGCTCGTCCAGCAGCAGCAGGCGCGGCGCGTGGATGATCGCCTGGCCGATCGCGAGGCGCTGGCGCAGGCCGCGCGAAAGCGTGCCCGCCGCCGCGCCAAGGCGGTCGGCGAGGCCGAGGCGTGCGGCCGTGCGCTCGACGTCGTGCGGCACCGTCGCGTCCTGGTGGATGGCCGCCGCGTGCGCGAGGCATTGGCGCACGGTGAGCGCCTCGTACACGCCGAAGAAATCCGAGAGGTAGCCCAGCCGCCGGTGCGCCTCGCGCGGCGCCTCGAGCACGTCCACGCCGTCGATGGCGATGCGGCCCATCACCGGCGTCTCCAGGCCCGCCATGCAGCGCAGGAGCGTGGACTTGCCCGCCCCGTTCGGGCCGACCAGCGCCGTCACCGTGCCGCGCGCGAGCGTGAACGACACGTCGTCCAGCGCACGCACCGCCGGATACTCGAAGCGCAGGCCCGCGACGCGGGCGATGGGATCGGACATGGGGACCGCGGAAATGGAGGCCGGGCTTCCGAAAGCGGATGGCATGGATTGTAGCTATGATTGGCCGGTCCCAATCCGCCGGAGGTCTTCCATGCCGCGCCTTTCGTTCGTCGCCGCCCTCGCATTCGCCGCCGCCGTCGGCCTCGCCGACGCCAAGACCCTGCGCTGGTCGAGCCAGGGCGACTACCTCACCGCCGACCCGATGGCCCAGAACGAGCTGCTCACCAACTCCATCAACGGCCAGGTGTACGAGTCGCTCGTCATGCGCGGCAAGAAGCTCGAAATCCTTCCGGGACTGGCCGAGAAGTGGGAGCAGAAGGACCCGAAGACCTGGATCTTCCACCTGCGCCGCGGCGTGAAGTGGCAGGACGGCACCGACTTCACCGCCGACGACGTGGTGTTCTCGATCAAGCGGCTGCAGGGCCCGACCTCGAACTTCCGCGTGTACGGCAACGCGGTGGGCGAGCCGACGAAGATCGACGACTACACCGTGCAGCTCGTCACGCCGGTGCCCAACCCGGTGATGCTGGAGATGCTCGCCAACAGCCTCTTCATGATGAGCAAGAAGTGGTGCGAGGAGCACAACGCCGTCGAGACGCAGAACTTCGCGAAGCAGGAGGAGAGCTACACCTCGCGCAACGCCATGGGAACCGGTCCGTACATCCTCGTCTCGCGCCAGCCCGACGTGAAGAGCACGTTCAAGAAGAACCCGAACTGGTGGGGGCTCAAGGCCGGCAAGGACTACTGGGACAGCAACGTCGACGAGATCCTCTACCAGCCGATCAAGCAGGGTGGCACGCGCATGGCCGCGCTCCTCGCCGGCGACCTCGACTTCGTGCTCGACCCGGACGTGCAGGACATCGACAAGCTCAAGCGCGACAAGAACATCCATGTCTACGAGGGGCGCGAGAACCGCGTGATCTTCCTCGAGATGGACCAGAACCGCGACGAGCTGCTCTACTCGAACGTGAAGGGCAAGAACCCGTTCAAGGACCTGCGCGTGCGCAAGGCCTTCCTGCAGGCCATCGACATCGAGGCCATCCACCGCGCGGTGATGCGCGGGCTCGCGGTGCCCACGGCGATCAACCTGCCGAACCCCGAGAAGGCCGGCATCCCCAAGTCGCTCGACAAGCGCCTGCCCCACGACGTGGCCGCGGCGAAGAAGCTCATGGCGGAGGCGGGCTATCCGAAGGGCTTCGAGGTGCAGATGGATTGCCCGAACAACCGCTACATCAACGACGAGAAGATCTGCGTGGCGGTGGCGGGGATGCTCGCCAAGATCGGCGTGACGGTGAAGGTGAACGCCATCCCGCGCGCGCAATACTTCCCGAAGATGCAGCGTCTCGAGATGAGCTTCTGCATGCTCGGCTGGGGCGGGGCCACGACGGACGCGATCTTCACCCTGCAGCCGGTGCTCCACAGCCGCAACGACAAGGGCGACGGCGACTTCAACTGGGGCAACTACAAGGACGCCAAGTTCGACGCGATGATCGACGACCTGAAGGGCGACACGGACGCCAAGCGCCGCCAGCAGACCATCGACAAGGCGATGGAGTACTTCCGCGACCAGGTCTACGACATCCCGCTGCACCTGCAGGTGATCCCGTGGGCCTCGCGCGCGAACGTGAGCGTGATCCACCGCGCGGACAACTGGCTCCAGGCGACCTGGGTCAACATCAAGTAGAGGACAGCGCGGCGGGTTGAAGCAGCGGGAACGGCGTTGGAGCGGACCGCAAGCGGCCGCTCAACGCCCCCGGGCATCGAAGCATCGTCATCCCCGTGTCGACGGGGATCCACGTGGATTCCCGCCTTCGCGGGAATGACATGGCTCAGCTCACGCGGAAGCGCGCGACCCGGTAGAAACCCCCGAACACGTCGACCTGGCGGTCGAGCTGCACCTTGCGGCCGGCCATCGCGCCGCACTCGGTGAGCGCCTGCGCGAGGTTCTCGCTCCAGAAGCCGCCGAGGAAGGGCTCGGCCCACGTGAGGATCGCGCGCATCGGCGTGAACCGGTGGAAGAAGTGCCAGCCGCGGTTCTCCCCGTACTCCGCGATCACGAGCCGCCCGCCGGGCTTGAGCACGCGCACGGCCTCGCGCAGCGCCTCGCGGCGCGCGCGCGGGGGCATCTCGTGCAGCAGCAGGAACATGAGCACCGTGTCGAACGTGCCGCTGTCGTAGCGCAGGTCCTCGGCGAGCATGCGCGCCAGGTGCGCGCTCCTGCCGATCGCCTCGAGCTTGCGCCGCGCCGCCTCGAGCTGGATCGGCGCCGCGTCGATGAGGTGCAGCTCGCCCAAGCCCCGCGCGAGAGTCGGCGTGAGCTCGCCGTAGACGCCCGCCACCTGCAGCGTCTTGCCGGCAGCCGGCAGGTCCATGAGGCGCATGGTCTCGCGCATGATCCGGCGGTAGTTCCCGAACAGGATCGCGTTGATGATCGGCTGGTGGTCGAAGAACCACACCGAGAACGGCCACACGTATGCCCACGCGTAGTGGCGCTCGAGGTAGTCGGGCAGGCCGCTCGGAGCGGCCCTGGGCCTGCGTGTGGCGAGGGGGCCGAACGCCGGGGCGGTGTCTTCCGCCACCACGTCGGCACGTGCGTACGACTCGATGCTGCGAAGGTCCAGGGGTCTCATTTGCGATCCGTCGATGGGATGTGCGACTCGTCGAAAGCGAGCATCGCATCCGGACCGGCCCGCGCCTTTGACATTTGTCAGGCGCGGCCGGCGGATCACCCCGGCTCGGAAGATTCCTATGCCGCGCGCGAGGGACTGGCGCCGCGGTGGTAGACGCGGTCCGAAGCGAGCAGCATCGACGCGGGGTAGGGCTCGCGGCCGCGCAGCTCTCGGTAGTAGGGCGCGAAATCCGGCTCGGTCGCGGCGAAGAGCTCGTCGAAGCCGCGGATCACGAAGTAGGTTTCCTGGAACGTGTCGATCTTGTAGCGCGTCTGCATGATGCGCAGCAGGTCGAAGCCGACGCGGTTCGGCTCGGGGCTGTCGATGCAGTAGCGGATCTCGCCGCCCGAGGACAGGATGCCCGCGCCGTATGTGCGCAGCCCTTCGCGCGTCTCGATGAGCCCGAACTCCACCGTGTACCAGTAGAGGCGCGCGAGCATCTCGATCGCGCCCAGCGCGTGCGCCTTGATGCCGCCGCGCCCGTACGCCTGCATGTAGTCGGCGAAGACCGGATCGAAGAGCATCGGCACGTGGCCGAAGAAGTCGTGGAAGATGTCGGGCTCGACGATGTAGTCGAACTCCGCGGGCTCGCGCAGCCACACGGTCACCGGGAAGCGGCGGTTGGCGAGGTGCTCGAAGAACACGAGGTCGGGGACGAGACCCGGGAACCGCCACCAGTTCCCAGCGCGTGGCGCGGGCGAGCTTGCGGTTGATCGCGTCGAAGCGCGGGATGCCCGTGCCGTAGTCGAGCGTCGCGAGCGTGGCGCGGAATTCCTCGCATGCGTAGCGCGGCACGAGCGCGGCCTGGCGCGCGTAGAGGCGCCGCCACAGCTCGTGCTGCGCCGGCGTGTACGCATCCCAGTCCTGGTCGACGGTGTAGTCGGGACGCATGCGGCTGTAGTCGCCGCGCAGGGCGTGGTCGGTCTGGCCGGTCATGGTCGGTACCGCTCGACTCGCTGCTCGATCGCGCCGAAGACGCTCGCGCCCGCGGCGTCCTTCATCTCGATGCGCACCGTGTCGCCGAAATGCAGGAACGGCGTCCTCGCCTCGCCCTGCTCCACCTGCTCCACGAGGCGCGCCTCCATGAGACACGCGTAGCCCGCCGACCGATCCTGGTTCGAGATGGTGCCCGTGCCCACCAGCGTTCCCGCCGCGAGCTCGCGCGTCTTCGCGGCGTGGGCGATGAGCTCGAAGAGGCCGAACGCCGCATCGACGCCCGCGTTCGGATGTCCGAGCTCGCGGCCGTTCACGTGGCAGGCGAGCGGCAGGTGCACGCGCCCGTCCTTCCACGCCCCGCCCAGCTCGTCGGGCGTGGCGGCGACCGGCGCCAGCGCGTTCGCGCCCTTGCCGTTCACGAAGCCGAAGCCCTTGGCGAGCTCCGCCGGGATGAGGCGCCGGAACGACACGTCGTTCACGAGGGTGACGAGGCGAACGCGCGCGCGCGGCTTCGGCGGCGGTCGCGCCCATCGGCACGTCGCCCACGAGGGCCGCCACCTCGCCTTCGAGGTCCACGCCCCATTCCTCCGACAGCGCGCGGATCGGGTCGCGCGCGCCCATCATGCGGCCCGCGCCGCCCTGGTACATGAGCGGATCGCGGTAGAAGCTCTCGGGCACCTTGTCGTTGCGCGCGCGGCGAACGCGCTCGACGTGCGAGAGGTATGCGGAGCCGTCGAGCCACTCGTAGGCGCGGGGCAGCGGCGCGTCGACGCGGCCCTCGGCGAGCGCCGCCGCGAAATCGAGCGCGCCGCGCGCGGCGCCCTTCTCGATCGACGCCGCGAGTTCGTCGAGACGCGGCCGGACCGCGTCCCAATTCTCGAGGGCCTGCTGCATCGTGGCCGCGATGCCCCTCGCCTCGACGGCGTGGGCGAGGTCGCGGCCCACGACGACGAGCGTGCCGTCGCGCCCCGGCCCCTTGAGGGAGGCGAGCTTCACCTGACCCTCTCCCCGGCGAGAGGGTCGCTTTCGCGAATCCGTCCCAGACCTTGTCGTACTCGCGATCGATCGCCGGCGAATTCATCGCGAACGCCGTCGGCTCGAAGAGATAGCGGCTCTCGAACATGAAGGCGAGCGTGTCGCCGAGGTATTGCGGCGCGAGCTTCGCCGCCACCGCCGCCTCGTAGCTCGCGCGGTCCGGCCCGTGCGCGGTCATGGCGTTGTGCAGGCTCGCGCCCCCGGGAAGGAAACCCCCGCGTTTCGCGTCGTAGGCGCCGCGGACGAGCCCCATGAGCTCGCTCATCGCGTTGCGGTGGAAATAGGGCGGGCGGAACGTGTGCTCCGCGACCGTCCAGCGCGGCGGGAAGATCACGAAGTCGACGTTCGCGGTGCCCGGCGTGTCCGAGGGCGACGTGAGCACGGTGAAGATCGACGGATCCGGATGGTCGAAGCTCACGGTGTTGATCGCGTTGAAGCGCGCGAGGTCGTACTTGCACGGGTGGTAGTTGCCGTGCCACGCCACCACGTCGAGCGGCGAGTGGTCGTACTGCACGCTCCACAGGTGTCCCGCGAGCTTCGCGACGACGTCCGTCGGCTCCTCGACGTCCTCGAACGCCGCGCACGGCGCGAGGAAATCGCGCGGGCTCGCGAGCCCGTTGGAGCCGATGGGGCCCAGCTCCGGGAGCCGGAACGGCGCGCCGTAGTTCTCGCACACGTAGCCGCGCGCCAGCGCCCGTCGACCTCGACGCGGAACTTCACGCCGCGCGGCACGAGCGCGATCTCGCCGGGTGCGGCACGCGAGCCGCCCGAATTCGGTCGCGAGCAGGAGCGCGCCCTCCTGCGGAACGATCAGCAGCTCGCCGTCGGCGCTGCAGAAGAGGCGGCGCATCGAGCGGTTCGCGGCGTAGAGGTGCACGGCGGCGCCGGCCTGGGCGCGCGCTTCGCCCGCGGTCGCGAACGTGACGAGGCCCGCCAGGAAATCCGTGGGCGCATCGGGAATGGGCAGCGGGCCCCAGCGCAGGCGGTTGGGCGGGCACTCGACCTCGCGGCATGCGGCGGTGCGAAGCGTGCCCGTCGTCGATGCGGCGCAACGGCGCGTGCATCGCCGACGGGCGCAGGCGGTACAGCCAGGAGCGCAGGTTCTGCGGGCGCGGCGCGGTGAACGCGGAGCCCGAGAGCTGTTCGGCGTAAAGGCCGAAGGGCGTCTTCTGCGGCGAGTTCTGCCCGACCGGCAACGCGCCCTCGACGGCCTCGCTCTCGAGGTGCGCGCCGAAGCCGGAAAGGTAGTTCAAATCGCGCCCCGTGCGATCTGGTCGGCCTCGATCGACTCGAAGAGCGCGCGGAAGTTGCCCTCGCCGAATCCCTCGTTGCCCTTCCTCTGGATGATCTCGAAGAAGATCGGGCCGATCACCGTCTCGGTGAAGATCTGCAGCAGCTTGTCCTCGCGCCGGTCCTTGTCCACGCCCTCGCCGTCGATGAGGATGCGGTCGCGCTTCAGGCGCTCGAGGTCCTCGCCATGGTTGGCGACCCGCGCCTCGACGCGATCGTAGTACGCGTCCGGCGTGTCGAGGAAGCGTACCGCCCGCGCACGCAGCGCTTCCACCGTCGCGTAGATGTCGCCGGTCGCGAGCGCGATGTGCTGGATGCCCTCGCCGTGGTAGGCGTCGAGGTACTCCTGGATCTGCGACTTGCGGTCCGAGGGCTCGTTGATGGGAATGCGGATCTTGCCGCACGGGCTCGCGAGCGCGCGCGACGTGAGCCCGGTCTTGCGCCCCTGGATGTCGAAGTAGCGGATCTCGCGGAAGCCGAAGAGCTTCTGGTAGAACTCGGCCCACACGTCCATGCGCCCCGCGTACACGTTGTGCGTGAGGTGGTCGATCTCGCGCAGGCCCGTGCCGTCGGGTTGCCGCGGCGCGCCCTCGATGGGAATGAAGTCGATGTCGTAGATGGACAGGTCGCGATAACGGTCGACGAGGTAGATGAGGCTGCCGCCGATGCCTTCGATCGCGGGGATGTTGAGCTCCATCGGCCCGACCTTGCCGTGGAAGGGCTTGGCGCCCAGGTCGAGGGCGCGCGCGTAGGCCTTCGCCGCGTCCTTCACGCGCATCGCGAAGGCGCACGCCGACGGCCCGTGCACGCGCGCGAACGACTGCGCGAAGCTGTCGGGCTCGCGGTTCACGATGAAATTGATGGCGCCCTGGCGGTAGAGGACGACGTCCTTCGAGCGGTGGCGCGCCACGGCGACGAAGCCCATCTGCTCGAAGAGGGCCCCCAGCAGCCGCGGGTCGGGCGCGGTGTACTCGACGAACTCGAAGCCGTCGGTGCCCATCGGGTTGTCGGCGATGCTGGCGTCCTGGCTCATGGCGAAGTCTCCCCTCTCCCGGTCTAATCTACCGCGCCCGCCCCGCAATAGGATTGCAAAATCGCGCGGTAGATTCCCCCGCGACGCAATAATATTGCGCTTTTGCCGACGGAACCGACCGACATGGCGCCCATCCGCCTCTCCCGCACCGACCGCCGCCTCCTCGACCTGCTGCAGCGCGACGCGAGCCTCACCAACCAGGAGCTCGCCGCGCGCGTGAACCTCTCGGCGAGCGCGTGCCTGCGCCGGGTGCGCGCGCTGGAGAAATCCGGGGTGATCCGCCGCTACGTGGCGCTGCTCGACCCGCGCAAGGTGGGCCTCGGGCTCATGGGATTCGTGACGGTGAAGCTCGAGAAGCGCGGGCGCATGCCCACCGACGCCTTCGCGCGCGCGGTGAAGGACTGGCCCGAAGTGCTCGCCTGCCACGCGCTCACCGGCGACATGGACTACCTGCTGCGCGTCCAGGTGGAAGGGCTCGACCATTTCTCGCGCTTCGTCATGGACTCGCTCCTCAAGCACCCCGGCGTGCTCGACGTGAAGTCGAGCTTCGTCCTCGAGGAAGTGAAGGAAACGACCGCGCTGCCGCTGCCCCACGTCACGGGCTGAACTCGAGCACCACGCGGCGCGTGCGCGCGCTCTTCTTCTCGATCTTCGCCACGCGCAGCGCGCCGATCTCGCGCGTGTTGGCCACGTGCGTGCCGCCGCACGGCTGCAGGTCCACGCCGTCGATTTCCAGCAGCCGCACTCTCCCCGCGCCGCGCGGGGGCTGCACCGACATCGTGCGCACCAGCTCCGGCTTCGCGTCCAGCTCGGCGTCGGTGATCCACACCGTGCGCACGTCGCGGGCCTCCGCCACGAGGCGCGCCAGCTCGCGCTCCAGCGCTTCGCGCTCGAGCGGCTCGACCATGTCGAAGTCGAGGCGCGCGTACTGCGCGGTGATCGAGCAGCCGTTGGTCTGGTGCGGCACGATCGCGCACAGGAGGTGCGTGGCGGTGTGGAAGCGCATGTGGCGGTACCGGCGCTCCCAGTCGATGCGCGCGACGACGGCGTCGCCGGGATGCAGGCGCGCGAGCAGTTCCTCCTGGCCGGGCGCGGGGACGTGGACGATGTCGCCGGGCGCCTCTCCTTTCACCGTGTCCGCGATGGCGATCGTCGCGCCGCCCTGCAGCTCGAGCGCGCCCGCGTCACCCGCCTGCCCGCCGCCGCGCGGGTAGAACACGGTGCGGTCGAGGCGGATGCCCGCCGCGTCCACCGACATCACTTTCGCATCCGCCTCGCGCCGGTACGCATCCTCGCGGAACATCTCCACCGTCATCGCGTCTCCCAAATTGACTTCGAGCGCATCGTTCCGGCATCATGCCCCATAACCGTTTTCCGGCGCTAACGCCTTGAAAATCCACAGTTAGCACCGCGTCCCGAGGAGACCATGATGCATCCCGCGCTGCGCGCGGCCGCATTGGCCGCATTGCTCGTCGTCCTTCCCGCCGCCAACGCGAGCACGCTTCGATGGTCGAGCCAGGGCGACGTCACGACCATGGATCCCCACGCCAACAACGAGGGCTTCACCAACGGCTTCCTCGACAACATCTACGAGACGCTCGTGACGCGCGGAAAGGAGCTGAAGATCGAGCCCTCGCTCGCCGTCGCGTGGAAGGCGCTCGATCCCACCACCATGCGCTTCACGCTGCGCCAGGGCGTGCATTTCCACGACGGCTCGCCCTTCACCGCCGACGACGTGGTGTTCTCGTTCCAGCGCGCGCTCGCCGACACGTCGAACTACAAGACCTACCTCGCGGGCGTGAAGGAAGCGCGCAAGGTCGACGACTACACGGTCGACGTCGTGACCGAGGGTCCCGCGCCGGTGCTGCTGCCGCAGCTGACCGAGGTGCGCGTGATGAGCCGCGCCTGGTGCACGAAGCACAACGTCATGAAGCCGCAGGACTACCGCCACAACGAGGAGACCTACGCCGTGCGCAACGCCAACGGCACGGGTCCCTACGTCCTGCGCAGCCGCGAGGCCGACGTGAAGACCGTGCTGGTCGCGAACTCCAACTGGTGGGGCAAACGCGAGGGCAACGTGGACGAAGCCGTGTACGTGCCGATCAAGGCCGACGGCACGCGGCTGGCGGCGCTCATCTCGGGCGAGATCGACTTCGTGCTCGATCCGCCGCCGCAGGACATCCCGCGCCTGAAGCGCGATGCGAAGATCAGGGTGCTCGAGGGCATGGAGAACCGCACCATCTTCTTCGGCATGGACCAGCACCGCGACGAGCTCCTGTACTCGAACGTGAAGGGCAGGAACCCGTTCAAGGACAAGCGCGTGCGCGAGGCCTTCCAGAAGGCGATCGACCTGCAGGCGCTGAAGACGCAGGTGATGCGCGGCCTGTCGGTGCCCACCGCGCTCATGTTCGCCCCGCAGGTGGACGGCTATCCGAAGGACCTCGACCACCCGAAGCCAGCCGACCGCGAGGGCGCGCGCAAGCTGCTGGCCGCGGCGGGCTACCCGCAGGGTTTCGAGGTGACGCTCGACTGCCCCAACAACCGCTACGTGAACGACGAGAAGATCTGCGTGGCGGTCGCCGGCATGCTCGCGCAGGTGAACGTGAAGGTGAAGGTGAACGCGATGCCGCGCGCGATCTGGGGCCCGAAGATCCAGAACCGCGACACGAGCTTCTACATGCTGGGATGGGGCGTGCCGACCTTTGATTCGCAATACGCGCTGCAGAGCATCATCCGCACCCAGGTGGACAAGACCGCCGACGGCGACTACAACTGCGGGCGCTATTCGAACCCGACGGTGGACGCCGCGGTGGACAAGCTCAAGACCGAGGTCGACCCGCAGCGTAGAGCCGCGCTCGCGCGCGAGGCGCTCGTCGCCCATATGGAGGACGTGGGCCACATCCCGCTGCACTTCCAGGTGATCCCGTGGGCGATGCGGTCCAAGGTGAACGTGGTGCACCGGGCCGACAACCGGCTCACGCTGAAGTGGGTGAAGGTGCAATGAGCCTCGCGGCCGGGTCTTGATCGCCTTCGTCCTGCGCCGTTTCCTCCAGGGCATCCTCGTGATGCTCGTGGTGGGGCTCATCGCGTTCTCGCTCTTCAACTACGTGGGCGACCCGGTGTCGCAGATGACGCCGCCGGAGGCCACGCAGGCCGACCGCGACGCGATGCGCCAGGCCCTCGGCCTCGACCGGCCGTTCTACGCGCAGTTCGCGACCTTCCTCGCCAACGCGCTGCACGGCGATTTCGGGCTGTCGCTGCGGCTGGGCCGCCCGGTCTCGGCGCTGCTGGCCGAACGCCTGCCGGCCACGCTCGAGCTCGCGTTCGTCGCGGCGCTCTTCGGGCTCGTCGTCGGCATCCCGCTCGGCGTGTACACGGCGCTCAAGCGCGATACGTGGCTCGCGCGCTCCGCGCTCACGCTCTCGCTCGTGGGCATCTCGCTGCCGAACTTCCTCATCGGCATCTTCCTCATCCTCATCTTCGCCGTCTGGCTGGGCCTGCTGCCGTCCTTCGGACGCGGCGACACGGTGCAGCTGGGCTTCTGGTCCACGGGCCTCGCCACCGCCTCGGGGCTCAAGGCGATCATCCTGCCCGCGATCACGCTGGGCTTCTTCCCGCTCACGCTGGTCATGCGGCTCGTGCGCGCCGAGATGCTCGAGGTGCTGAGGGCCGACTACATCAAGTTCGCCCGCGCCCGCGGCCTCACCGACCGCGCCGTGAACTTCGGCCACGCGCTCAAGAACACGCTGGTGCCCGGTCATCACCATCACGGGCCTGCAGCTGGGCGGCATCATCGCGTTCGCGATCATCACCGAGCAGGTGTTCCAGTGGCCGGGCATGGGCCTGCTCTTCATCCAGGCGGTGCAGTTCGCCGACATCCCGGTGATGGCGGCGTACCTGTGCCTGATCGGGCTCATCTTCGTCGTGATCAACCTGGTGGTGGACCTGCTCTACTACGTGGTCGACCCGCGCCTGCGGGCGGAGCGAAGCGGAGGGACGAGCTGATGTCCGCCGTGGCCGCGTTCTTCGACAGCGACATCTTCTACAGCTTCCGCCGCCGGCCGGGCGTCGTCGTCCTGGCCGCGGGCGTGACGCTCGCCTGCGTCGTCGCGGCCGTCTTCGCGCCGTGGGTGGCGCCCCACGACCCGTTCGACCTCGCCACGCTGAACCTGCTCGACGCGTTCACGCCGCCGGCCTGGACCGGGCAGGGCAACCCGCATCTACCTGCTGGGCACCGACGACCAGGGGCGCGACGTGCTCTCGGCGATCATCTTCGGCTCGCGCATGTCGCTGCTGGTGGGCCTGCTCGCCACGGTGCTCGCGATGGTCGTCGGGCGTCAGCCTCGGCCTCGTGAGCGGCTACGCGGGCGGCAACGTGGACGCGTTCATCATGCGCGTGGCCGACGTGCAGCTGTCCTTTCCGGCGATCCTCATCGCGCTGCTGGTCGACGGCCTCGCTGCGCGCGGCCCTGCCCAGGGACATTCAGGACCATCTCGCGCGTCTACGTCCTGGTGCTCGCCATCGCCGCCTCCGGCTGGGTGCGCTACGCAAGGACCGTGCGCGGCTCCACGCTGGTGGAGCGCAACAAGGAATACGTCCAGGCGGCGCGGGTGATCGGAAGACATCCGGCTCGCGATCATGTTCACCCATGTGCTGCCGAACGCGCTCGGGCCCGTGCTCGTGCTCGTGACGCTGCACATCGGGGAGGCCATCATCACCGAGGCCACGCTCTCGTTCCTGGGCGTGGGCGTACCGCCGACCCAGCCGTCGCTCGGCACGCTCATCCGCATCGGCAACGATTTCCTGTTCTCGGGCGAGTGGTGGATCACCGTATTCCCGGGCGCCGCGCTCGTCATGCTGGTGCTCGCCATCAACGTCCTGGGGGACTGGCTGCGCGACGCCCTCAACCCCAGGCTTCGCTAGCGTCGCGAGAAAGGCATCGCCATGAAACGCATCCTGATGCCACTGCTGTTCTCTGCTCGCGCGGCGGCGCCGCCGCTCGCGGGCCCCTACGACCAGCCCTACTCCGATCATCGAGAACGACACGGTCCATTCGGCCGACCCGAACGTGATCCGGCGTCATCGTCAACCGCGTCGACGACCGCAATGCGCTCTCGGCGCAAGCGCGCCGTGGTCCCGCCCGGCACGCACCAGGTCACCGTCGACGTGCCGCCGCGCAAGGGCTTCCACACCGCGACCCAGCACACGTTCGAGCTCGTGACCGAGCCGTGCATGCGCTACTACATCTCCGCGAAACTCGACAATCGCGTGGGCCAGCAGTGGGAGCCGATGGTGCGCAGCAAGGATCGCATCGGCGAGTGCGAGAAGAAGTTCGCGATCAAGCCGATGACGCGAGCCGCTGCTCGAGGTGCGCCACCTGCGCGTCGAGTTCAACGCGCGGCGCGGCACGCTGGTCGCGGTCGACGACGTGAGCTTCGAGATCGCGCCCGGCGAGGTGCTGGGCGTGGTGGGCGAGTCCGGAGCCGGGAAGTCGATCACCGGCACCGCGATCATCGGGTTGCTGGAGCCGCCGGGCCGCATCGCGGCCGGCGAAATCCTGCTCGAGGGCCGGCGCATCGACCGGCTGCCCGCCGAGGAGATGCGCCGCATCCGTGGGCGGCGCATCGGCGCGATCTTCCAGGACCCGCTCACGTCGCTGAACCCGCTCTTCACCGTGGGCCATCAGCTCGTGGAGACCATCCGCACGCACTTGCCGCTCGACGCGGCCGCGGCGCGCGCGCGCGCGATCGAGCTGCTGGGCGAGGTCGGCATCCCCGCGCCCGAGCGGCGCGTCGGACCACTACCCGCACCAGTTCTCCGGCGGCATGCGCCAGCGCGTGGTGATCGCGCTCGCGCTGTGCGCGAATCCGCGCCTCGTGATCGCCGACGAGCCCACCACGGCGCTCGACGTCTCGATCCAGGCGCAGATCATCACGCTCCTGAAGCGCCTTTGCCGCGACCACGGCACGGCGGTGATGCTGATCACGCACGACATGGGCGTGATCGCCGAGACCGCGGACCGCGTGGCGGTGATGTACGCGGGGCGCATCGTGGAGATCGGGCCGGTGCAGGCCGTGATCCACGACCCGCAGCATCCCTACACCGCCGGCCTCATGGGCTCGATACCCTCCGTGGGGCAGGACGTCGAGCGCCTGCCGCAGATCGACGGGTCGATGCCGCGGCTCGACGCCATCCCGGCGGGCTGCCCGTTCCATCCGCGCTGCCCGCGCGCGTTCGACCGCTGCCGCGTCGAGCGCCCGGACCTCATGCCGGCGAACCGCACGCGCGCGGCCTGCTGGCTGCACGCGCCGGAGCGCGCCGCGCCGGGCGCGCGGCCGGGCTGGAGCGAGGGAGCGGTGCATGGCTGAGACGCGGCCGCTGCTCGAAGTGCGCAACCTCACGCGCGACTTCGACGTCTCGCGCCCCTGGCTCAACCGCGTGGTCGAGGGCGCGCCGCGCCAGTTGCTGCGCGCGGTGGACGGCGTGTCGTTCACGATCGAGCGCGGGGCCACACTCGCGCTGGTGGGCGAATCGGGATGCGGCAAGTCCACCGTGGCGCGCCTCATCTGCGGCCTGTACACGCCCACGAGCGGCTCGATCCTCTTCGACGGCGTGGATCTCGCGTCGATCAGCCGCCGCGCCGACATGCTCGCGATGCGGCGGCGCTTCCAGATGATCTTCCAGGACCCGTACGCGAGCCTCAATCCGCGCTGGCGCGTGCGCGACATCGTCGCCGAGCCGATCCGCTCCCACGGGCTGGCACCCGACGAGCGCACGCTGCGCGAGCGCGTCGCGCGCCTGCTCACCGACGTGGGCCTCGCCCCGCGCGACGCGGAAAAGTACCCGCACGAATTCTCGGGCGGCCAGCGCCAGCGCATCTCCATCGCGCGCGCTCTCTCCTCGAATCCCGAATTCCTCGTGTGCGACGAGCCCACCAGCGCGCTCGACGTCTCGGTGCAGGCGCAGATCCTCAACCTCATGAAGGACCTGCAGCGCGAGCACGGCCTCACCTACCTCTTCATCTCGCACAACCTCGCGGTGGTCTCGCACATCTCGACGACGGTGGGCGTGATGTACCTGGGGCGCATCGTGGAGATCGCCGCCACGCGCACGCTCTTCACGCGCCCGCTGCATCCGTACACGCGGATGCTGGAGAGCGCGATTCCCGACATCGAGATGTCGGGCAAGCCGCGCATCCCGGTGGCGGGCGAGGTGCCCAATCCCCTCGATCCGCCCGCCGGGCTGCGCCTTCAATCCGCGCTGCCCCCACGCGCGGGAAAAATGCCGCGTGGAGCGCCCCGAGCTCCTGCCTTTCGATGGTGCGCGCGTCGCGTGCCACGGCATCCGCGAGGGCTGGGTGCCGATCCAGCGCGTGGAGGCGGCCGCGTAGCCTTCCGGAGGGCCGGCCCGCGAACCGAAACGAGGCCCGAAGAATACATTTGTAGCGCAGGGGCATGCGGCGTTTGACGGGGGAAAGGCCGCTCTGTAGCCTCACCCCCAACCGTTGCGCCGGGACTGTGCCCCATGCCCCAACACGGCTTTTCGCTCGTGGAAATCGTGATCGTGCTCGCCATCGGCGGCATCGTGCTCGCCATCGCCGTGCCGGGCGTGCAGAGCTACATCGACCGCAGCCGCCAGGCGCAGGCGATCGTCGAGATCGGCGACATGTCCACGACGATCCGCCAGCAGCTCAAGCGCACGGGAACGCTTCCCGGACTCGCTCGACGGACGCGGGATTGGGCGGCAAGGCGGACCCGTGGGGGCACCCGTACGAGTACTTCAACCTCATCACGGCCAAGGGCAACGGCCAGGCGCGCAAGGACAAGAAGCTCGCGCCGCTCAACACCGACTTCGACCTGTACAGCGTGGGCCCCGACGGCCAGACCGCGGCCTCGCTGGTCAACAAGGCGAGCCGCGACGACACCGTGCGCGCGCGCGACGGCGGCTTCATCGGCCTCGCATCGGATTTCGATCCATGAGGCGGCTGCGCAGAGCGCAATCCGGCCACGTCGCGCGGCGGCTCTTCATGCTGTTCGTGCTGTCGGCGTTCGTGCCGCTCGCGCTCATCGCGGCGCTGTCGCTGGGCGAGGTGCACAACCTCCTGCTGCAGCAGGGCGAGCAGCGGCTCGGCGCCACCGCGAAGGCCTATGGCATGACGCTCTACGAGCGGCTGCTGGTCGCCTCCGACCTCGCGATCTCGACGGCGTCGCGCCGCCCCGGAGGCACTCGAGAAGGACGGCCTCGCGCACCGCACGTTCCGCTGGATCGCGCTGGTCCAGCCCTCGGGCCAGTCCATCGCGGTGATGGGCGCGCCGGAAGCCGTCGCGCTGAGCGACGAGGCGCGCACGCGGCTCGCGGCGCGCAAGCCGGTCATCACCGTGTCCTCGGCGGGAGGCGTGGCGCAAGTGGTGCTCTCCGTCTCGCCCTCCGGCTCGCCGCGCGACGCGATCGTGACGGGCGAGGTGAATCCCGAATACCTTTGGGGCACCGCGGACGACATGCCCGCATCCACGGAGTTCTGCGTCGTCGAGGAAACGACCAGCACGTTGCTGCATTGCACGGCCGCGCTCGACGCCGGGGCGGAGCGCACGATGCTCGCGCGCAACCGCTCCACCCTGGGCAGCGCCGCCTGGGAGCGCGACGGCCAGACCTGGCGCAGCATCGCCTGGCCGCAGTTCATGCGCGCCGGCTTCGGCACGCCCGACTGGGTGGTGATGGCAAGCCAGCCGGAGCGCTACCAGCTCGCCCGCGCGATCGAGTTCAGCCAGCTGTACATCCCGGTGGTCGTGCTGGCGCTGCTCCTGGTGAGCTGGCTCACCGTGCGCCAGGCCACCCGCATCGTGCGCCCGCTCGCGCGGCTGGCCGAGCGCGCGCGCGGCATCGCGCAGAACGACTTCAAGTCGCCCGTCGACATCCCGCGCGAGGACGAGTTCGGGGACGTGGCGGCGGCGTTCGACAACATGTCGCAGAAGCTCGGGCGGCAGTTCGCCTCGCTCAACGCGCTCTCCGAGATCGATCGCCTCATCCTGTCCACCGTGGACACCGGCCAGGTCATCCGCACCGTGATGCAGCGCCTCGCGGGCGCCGTGCGCGCGGACGCGGTCACCGTGACGCTCTTCGACCACGACAATCCCGGCCAGGCGCGCACCTACTTCCGCACCGCCGAGGACGAATTGAGTGTGCAGATGGCGCGCCACGACATCAGCATGTACGACCGCTCGATGCTCGAGGACGCGCCCGCGGGCCAGTGGATCGCGCTCTCCGGCCGGATCCCGCCGTACCTGGACCGGCTCGCGCGCGACGGGGCGACCACGGCGTACGTGCAGCCGGTGATGTGGCGCGGCACGTTGTGCGGCGCGCTGGCCCTCGGCTATCGCGGCGAATCCTCGCTCGACGAGGACGAGAGCCGCCACGCGCGCGAGCTCGCGGACCGGGTGGCGGTCGCGGTCTCCTCGGCGTGGCGCGACGAGCAGCTCTACCTGCAGGCGCATTTCGACGCGCTCACCGGCCTTCCCAACCGCCTGCTCTTCAAGGACCGCCTCGGCCAGGAGATCGCACGCAGCCAGCGCGAGGGGCTGCGCTTCGGGCTGCTGTTCGTGGACCTCGACCACTTCAAGACGGTGAACGACAGCTTCGGCCACACCACGGGCGACGCGGTGCTGCGCGAGACCGCGCGGCGCGTCTCGCAGTGCACGCGCACCTCCGACACGGTCTCGCGCCTCGGCGGCGACGAGTTCACCGTGATGCTCACCAACCTGCACCATCCGCAGGAAGCCTGGCTCATCGCCGAGAACGTGGTCGAGTCGCTCTCGCGCGAGTTCAACGTGAACGGCCAGCAGTGCTTCCTGAGTGCCAGCGTGGGCATCGCCTCGTTCCCCGAGGACGGCGCGTCGGCGGAGGAGCTGCTGAAGAGCGCCGACACGGCGATGTACCGCGCCAAGGCGAGCGGGCGGTCGCAGGCGGTGTACTTCGAGGAGCGCATGAACGCGGAGGCGGTCGCGCGCCTCACGCTCGACCGCGACCTGCGCGTGGCGATCGAGCGCGGCGAGCTCGAGCTGCACTACCAGCCGAAGCTCGACCTGCGCACCGGCACCATCCGCGGGGCCGAGGCGCTCGTGCGCTGGCGCCATCCGGTGCACGGCCTCATCCCGCCCGAGCGTTTCATCCCGCTCGCCGAGGAGTCGGGCTTCATCGAGCAGGTGGGCCACTGGACGCTGCGGGAGGCGTGCGCACGCATGAAGCAATGGCGCGCGCGCGGCCTGCCGATCGAAAGCGTCGCGGTGAACGTCTCGCCGCGCCAGTTCCGGCGCAAGGGGCTCCTCGAGTTCATCCGCGACTGCGTCACCGAGGCGGGCCTGCCGCCGCAATGCATCGGCATCGAGATCACGGAAGGCCTGCTGGTGGAGCGCGGCGGCGCGGTGGAGTCGCTGCTGGACCGCCTGGACGCGATGGGCCACCGCATCGCGCTCGACGACTTCGGCACCGGCTTCTCGTCGATGGCCTACCTCAAGCGCTTCCCGGTGCGCGAGATCAAGATCGACCGCGTCTTCATCGACGGGCTCGAGCACAGCACCGACTCCGAGGCCATCGTCGCAGCGATCATCGCGATGTCCCACGCGCTCGGGAAGTCCGTCGTGGCCGAGGGCGTGGAGACGCACGACCAGCTCGCCATGCTCACGCGCATGCACTGCGACCACGCCCAGGGCTTCGTCATCTCGCGCGCGCTGCCGAGCGAGGACTTCGAGCGCCTCGTCGTGGCACTCGCCGCGACGCCCCAGCCCGCATGACGAAGATCGGCATCGTGGTCCCGTGCCGGCACGCGCGCGACCACGTGCTCGCGGTCCTGGCCGGGATCGGTCCCGAAGCCACCGCGATCTACGTCGTGGACGACGCGTGCCCCGAGAACACGGGACAGCACGTGCGCGACAACTGCGCCGACCCGCGCGTGCGCGTGATCCGCAGCGACCGCGAGCTGGGCCCCGGGGGCGCCACCGTGCGCGGCTACCGCGAAGCGCTCGGCGAGGAGATGGACATCCTCGTGCGGCTCGATGCGGCGAGCAGCGCCGACCCGGCGCGGCTCGCCTCGCTCGTGCGCCCGCTCGTGGATGGGCAGGCCGATTACGCCAAGGGCAACCGCTGGTTCCATCCGGCGGAGACGAGCGGCGTGGGAACGGGCACGACGCTGCGGCGCGGGCTCGCGTCGCTGGGCGCCAAGCTCGCGACCGGCTACTGGGACATCACCGATCCCGGCCACGGCTTCACCGCGCTGCACGCGACCGTCGCGCGCGCGATACCCGTGGAGCGGGTGGCCTGCGACGCGCACTTCGCCGTCGACATGCTGTTTCGCCTCGGCGAGCTGCGGGCGGTGGTCGTGGACGTGCCGATGCCGCAACGCCAGGCGGGCGAAAGCCGGGCCACGGACGCGCCGACGGGAGCGGGCGCGGGGTGGTTCCTCGCGCGCGCCGGGCAACGCCTGACTTACGCGTGGCTCGCCCGCGAGATCAACGCGGGAACGCTGCAGCTCGCGCTGGGAATCGTGCTATTGCTCGCGGGAGCGCTGTATGCGGCGATCCTCGGCGCCCGCCCCGCCACCGCGAGCGCCGGCGAGGTGATGCTCGCCGCGCTGCCGATCGTGGTCGCGGTCCAATGCCTGCTGGGGGCGCTGCGCTGCGACCTCGCGAACGTGCCGAGCCGCCCGATCCACGCACAACTCGTGAAGCGCAAGGAAGCCGCGCTCAGCGCGACGGGCTGGGTTCGGCAGGGCTGACGGGGCTCCCGAAGGCGCTCGCCACGAGCCAGCCGAAGGCCGCGCTCACCAGGGCGGCCGCGATGATGTCGATCACGAATTGCCCGTCGCCGGAAAGCAGGCGGGGCACGAGCGCCGAGGGCGGCGCCGCGATGGTGCTCGTGGTGGCGCCCGCCACGAGCGAGAGCAGCAATGCGCCGCCGGAGCGGCGCAGCTTGCGCGCGCGGCCCGCGAGCGCCACGGCGAGGGCGAAGCACGCGCTCGCCACCAGGATCTCGACGATATCGAGCAGCACGAAGGGCAACGTGGATGACGGGCCCGAGCCGGCCCCCCCCGGGAACGTCTCGCCGGAGGCGACCCACCACGCGCCCTGGGCGAGCACGAAGCCCAGGAAGAAGCTTACGATGGCGTTGCGCATCGCCCCTTGCTCCATGAAGCCTCCCCATCCTTTCGAATGCCGCCATCATATGCCGGCGGCCGCGCGGCTCCAAGGCCCCGTTGACCTCGGCTGTCGCCGCCGCGACAATTCCGGATGGGCGCCGATTCCCCCGACCAGTTGCATCCGCGCACGCGCGCGGCCCAGGGGCTGGGCCGCAGCGCCGAGCCGTATGGCGACATCGTGGCGCCGATCCATCCCGCCACCACCTACGAGCGCGGCGCCGACGGCACCTATCCCGGCGGGCGCATCTATTCGCGCGCGGACAATCCCGGCTACGACGCGCCCGAGGCGCTGATCGCGTCGCTCGAGGGCGCGGCCTCCTGCCTGCTCTTCGCATCGGGCCAGGCGGCCGCCTCCGCCCTGTTCCACGCCCTGCAGCCGGGCGAGCGCGTGCTGGCGCCGCGCAACATGTACTGGGGCCTGCGCAACTGGCTCACGGGCTTCGTCGCCTCGTGGGGCGTGCCGGTGGATTTCTACGACAACGGCTCCATCGACGACCTCGCCGCGAAGGCGCGCGCGCGTCCCCCGCGGCTGATCTGGATCGAGACGCCCGCCAATCCGACCTGGGAAGTGACCGACATCGCGGCCGCCGCGGCGATCGCGCGCCAGGCGGGCGCCATCGTGGCGGTGGACTCGACCTGCGCCACGCCGGTCCTCACGCAGCCGCTCGCGCTCGGCGCGCACATCGTGATGCACTCGGCCACCAAGTACCTGAACGGCCATGCCGACGTCTTGGCCGGAGCGCTCGCCACGGCGCGCGACGACGAGCTCTGGCAGCGCATCCGCCACGTGCGCTCCGGCGGGGGCGCCGTGCTCGGGCCGTTCGAGGCCTGGCTCCTCGCGCGCGGCATGCGCACGCTCTTCCTGCGCGTGAACGCCGCGTGCGCCAACGCGCAGGCGATCGCCGAGCGCTTCGAAGGGCACCGGGCGCTCTCGCACGTGCTCTACCCCGGCCTCGCCTCGCATCCCGGGCACAGCATCGCCGCGCGCCAGATGAAGGGCGGGTTCGGCGCGATGATGTCGCTGCGCCTCGCGGGAGGCGAAGACCGCGCGAAGGCGTTCACGGCGAAGCTGCGGGTGTTCAAGCGCGCCACCTCGCTCGGATCGGTGGAGAGCCTCGCCGAGCACCGCGCGAGCGTCGAGGGACCGGGCACCATGTGCCCCGCCGACCTGGTGCGCCTGTCGATCGGCATCGAGGACGCGCGCGACCTCATCGCCGACATCGAGCAGGCCCTGGCCTAGGCCCGATGCCCACGCCCGCGAACCTCTTCGGATCGATCGCCTTCGGCATCGTGGGCTTCGGCGCCTTCATGTACGGCAAGAAGACGGCGGGCGTGAAGGCCATGGTCATCGGCGTGGCCCTGATGGTGTATCCCTACTTCGTCGAGCCGACGTGGCTGCTGTTCACGATCGGCCTCGCACTCACCGCCGCCCTCTTCGTGTTCCGGGACTGACGGCAACGCGCCCCGTATAATCGCGCGCGTGCTGTTCAACTCGTACGCGTTCGTCCTGGCTTTCCTGCCGCTCGTGGTCGTGGGCTACTTCGCCATCGCCCGCTTTTCCGCGCTCGCCGCGAACGCCTTCCTCGCCGCCGCTTCGCTCGTGTTCTACGCGTGGTGGAAGATCGGTTTCCTGTGGATCCTGCTCGCCTCCGTGGTGGTCAACTACGCGGTCGGGCGGAAGCTCTCGCGCGATTGCGCGGCCGGACGAGCGCGCAAGGCCACCCTCGCGCTCGGGGTCGTCCTCAACCTCGCCCTGCTCGGCTACTTCAAGTACGCCGATTTCTTCATCCGCAACTTCAACGCGCTCGCGGACGCGGACGTGCCGCTGCTGCGCGTGGCGCTCCCGCTCGGCATCAGCTTCTTCACGTTCACGCAGATCGCCTACCTGGTCGACGCGGCGAAGGGCAAGGCCGCCGAGTACAGCGCGACCAACTACCTCCTCTTCGTCACCTTCTTCCCGCACCTGCTGGCCGGCCCCATCATCCACCACCGCGAGATGATGCCGCAGTTCGCCGACGCGAGGCTCAAGCGCATCGACTGGGACAACGTGGCGCGCGGGCTGGCGCTGTTCACGCTGGGCCTCGCGAAGAAGGTGCTGGTCGCCGACACGCTGGCGCCGTGGGCGAACGCGGGCTTCGCCCACGCCCACTCGCTCACGTTCGCCGACGGCTGGGTCACGATGCTCGCCTACGCGATGCAGCTCGTGTTCGACTTCAGCGGCTACACCGACATGGCGCTGGGCGCGGCGCTGATGGTGAACATCCGCCTGCCGGTCAACTTCGACTCGCCCTACCGCTCGGCCGACATCCAGGAGTTCTGGCGGCGCTGGCACATGACGCTCTCGCGCTTCCTGCGCGACTACGTCTACATCCCGCTCGGCGGCAACCGCCGCGGCGAGGCGCGCATGCTGGCGCTCTTCGTCGTGACGTTCGCGGTCGGCGGCTTCTGGCACGGGGCGGCGTGGACGTTCGTCGTGTGGGGATTGCTGCACGGCTCGGCGCTCGTCGTGCTGCACTTCTGGCGCAAGCTCGGCACGCCGCTGCCGCGCCCGCTCGCGGTGGCCCTGACCGCGCTCTTCGTCGCCGCCGCGTTCGTGGTGTTCCGCGCGCCGACGCTCTCCGACGCCGCCTCGATCCTCGCCTCGGCGGCCGGCCTGCACGGGTTGAGCCCGCATTTCGGCGTCGAGCAATGGGCGGGGCTCGTCCATGGCGCCGCACCCGGGCGGCGCGCCGCCGGGCTGGCGACGTTCGCCGTGCTCGGGCTGGCGCTGGCGCTCGCCTTCACGCGGCGCAACTCCACGCAGCTCGCCGCGTCCGTCGCGCTGCGCGGCCTGCCGCGCTACGCCCTCGGCGCGCTGCTCGCGGCCGGCCTCGTGTTCATCGAGAACGCGAGCGAGTTCATCTACTTCATCTTCTGACATGGCGCGCGGCTTCGTGCTCGCCGTCGTGGCGACCGCGCTGGTGCTCGCGGCGCTGGTGTGCGCGCTCAACGCCTGGATCGACCCGTTCCAGCAGTACCACGAATCCGCGCGGTTCGCCCCGCGCTACTACGCCGCGTGGCAGCGCTACGAGAATCCCGGGATCGCGAAGCACCACGACTACGATCGCGTGGTCACCGGCTCCTCGCTCATGGAGAACGTGATCCCCGCGGAAGTGGACCGCGTGCTCGGCGGGCGCACGGTGAACCTGGCGGAGTCGGCGCAGACGGCGTTCGACGCCGCCCAGCTGCTGCGGGTGGCGCTCGCGACCGGCAAGCCGCGGCAGGTGATCATGAACATCGACTACAACGCATTTTCGGGCGCGACCGACCGCAGCGGCTTCGAGGATCCGTTTCCCGCCTATCTCTACGACGACCACCTCTGGAACGACCTGCCCTACCTGCTCGGCGTGGAGAGCACGCGCAAGTCGCTGGAGACCGCCCTGGGCCTGCGCTGGTCGCGCTTCTCGACGGACCCGCAGCGCATGTGGTACTGGGCGGAAGGCTATCGCTTCGCGGCGGCGAAGGCCGTGCAGGGACTGGACGCGGCCAACCTGAACGAGCGCTTCCGCCAGCCGCCGCGCACGCTCGCGGGCATGCAGGCGAGCTTCGAGGCGAACCTGGCGCCGGTGATCGAGGCGCATCCGGCCACGCGCTTCACGCTCGTGTTCGCGCCGTACTCGGGGCTCGTCTGGGCCGATTTCCGGCAGCGCGGCCAGCTCGACGTCACGCTCGCGTTCCGCGATTGGCTGTTCGAGCGCGCGAGCCGCTACCCGAACGTCGAGGTTTTCGACTTCCAGGCCGTGCCGTCGATCGTCCTCGACCTCGACAATTTCACCGACATCTATCACCACTCGCCGGCGATCACGCGCGCGATGTTCGAGGCGATCGCGGCGGGCCGCAACCGGCTCACGCGCGAGACGCTCGCCGCCAACGACGCATGGCTGCGCACGATGGCGCTCGCGATCGATCCGGCGAAGGTGATCGCCGGGGCCCGCGCGCGGCAGCCGCCCCCGTGAGCCGCGCCCGCCCTACCGTCCCAGCCCCCGGCTCATGACGACGGCGACGAGGGGAATCAGCGCAGCGAGGTGCACCTCCACCATGATGAGGCGGCGCACCAGCCGGCGCTCGCCGTCCGGCACCTTCCACGCGGGATCGCGCTCGAACATGCGCCGCCACTGGATGAAGCGCAGCGTGGGCCAGACCGAGATGATGCCGACCGCGAGGAAGAGCGCGACCTTCACGTAGATCGGCCAGCTCGCGAGGTAGAAGTCCGGACCCTTCGCGCCCCAGACCAGGCGCAGGAATCCCGTCACGAGCGCCGCGATCGCGGAGCCGAAGAACCAGATGTCCACGCGTCCCAGCACGCGCACGCTGGCCGCGTCGAGAGTGCCGCGCATCATCATGGTCTCCACGACCATGAACGAGAACAGCAGGAACACCGCGGTGAAATGCAGGTAGGCGAGGATCGCGTCGAGCCACATGGTCATCCTTTGCGCTCGAGGAAGCGGCGAATGCGCGCCACCGCCTCCTCGAGGCGCGCGATGGGCTGCGTGTACGCGATGCGCACGTGGCGCTCCGGCTCGTTCGCTCCGAAGTCCTTGCCAGGTGTCATCGCAACACCCGCCTCCACCAGCAGCTCGCGCGCGAACGCGAAGCTGTCGGCCGTGAGGCGCGAGCAGTCGGCGTAGACGTAGAACGCGCCCTGCGGGACGACGGGCACGCCGAAGCCCAGGGACTCGAGGGCGGGCACGAGGAACTTGCGCCGGGCGTCGAGCTCGGCGCGACGCCCCTCGAGGATGGCGATCGTCTCGGGCGCGAAGCAGGCGAGTGCCGCGTGCTGCGCGACCGTGGAAGGCGAGATGAAGAGGTTCTGCGCGAGCACCTCGATGCGGCGCACGAGCTGCGGCGGGAACGAGCATCCACCCCAGGCGCCAGCCCGTCATCTGGAAATACTTCGAGAAGCTGTTGATCACGAGCACGTCGTCGCCCGCTTCGGCCGCGGTGCGCGCGTCGAGCCCGTAGGTGAGGCCGTGGTAGATCTCGTCGGCCAGCAGCGTCGCGCCCTTCTCGCGGGTGAGCGCGGCGAGCCCGGCCACCTCGTCCGGCGTGACCAGCGTGCCGGTCGGATTGGAAGGGCTCGCCACCATGACCATGCGCGTGGCGGGGCTCCAGTGGTGGCGCGCGAGCTCCGCGGTGAGCTGGTAGCGCGTGGCCACGCCCACGGGCACGCCGCGCGGCACCGCGCCCAGCGTGCGCGCGAAATGCCGGTTGCAGGGGTAGCCCGGATCGGCGAGGAGCACCTCGTCGCCCGGATCGAGCAGCACGCCGAAGGCGAGCAGCAACGCGGCGCTCGAGCCCGCGGTGACGATCATCGCGGCTCGCCGGCACCTCGACGCGGTAGCGCTCCGCGTAGAAGCGCGCGATCGCCTCGCGCAACGGCTGCAGGCCGAGTGCCGATGTGTAGAACATCGGCTGCGAATCCAGCGCGCGCTTCGCCGCCTCCACGACCGGGCGCGGCGTGCGGAAATCCGGCTCGCCGATCTCGAGGTGCACCACATCGCGGCCGCGCGCCTCCACCTCGCGCGCGAGCGTCTGGATCTCCATCACCTCGAAGGGCTCGATGTACGCCATGCGCGCGGCAGTGCGCAGGCGTTCGGCGACGTCGTTCATGGCGCCATTATCGCAAATGCTCGTCGCGGAACCTGTGCAGCCGCTTGGCCGAGACCGGCAGCGGCGTGCGCAGCTCCTGCGCGAAGAGCGAGACGCGCAGCTCCTCGATGAGCCAGCGGAATTCCTCGAGCCTCGGATTGCGCCGGCCGGCGTCGCGGTCGGCCTTCGCGCGCGCCTCGTAGTCGGCCCACAGCGCCTGCACGGTCGCCGCGTGCTTCGCGTCGCGCTCCGCGTTGGCGCGGTACTTCTGGAGCCGCAGCGCATAGCCCTTCAGGTAGCGCGGCACGTGCTCGAGGCGCTCCCACGGCGTGCGCGCGAGGAAGCCCGGATGCACCAGGCGGTCGCGTTCCGCCTTCACCTCCTGGGCGATGCGCCCGAGCCCCGCCGATTGCGCGAGGACCTGCACGAGCTGCTGGCCCGCCTCGCCGATGGCGAGCGCGTAGCGGGCGGCCCCCTCGGTCACCGCCGGCAGCCGCGCCTTGGCGCGCTTCTTCTGCTCGTCGAACGCCTTGCGCTCGCGCGGCGGCTCGTCCTCGCCGATGAACGCGCGGTCGAGGATCGCCTCGATCAGGTCCGCGCGCAGCTTGTCCGCGGGAATCGTCGCGTTGAACTTGAGGGCGAGCGCGTTGAAGCCGGGCAGCGCCGCGCTCGAGCGCCTTCACCTGCTCCTTCGAGCTCGAGCGCGAGGAGGCGCTTCACGCCCTCGCGGTGCGCTTCGTCGGCCTTCTCGCGCGTATCGAAGAGGCGGATCGCACGCTTTGACCCTCTCCCCGGCCCTCTCCCGGGGACGGAGTCAACGCGGGATAGCCGGTGAGCGTCTGGCCGCCGCGCCGGAACGTCACCTGCGCCGGCAGCTCGCCGAAATCCCAGGCGGCGATCCCCTCGCGCTCCATGCCCGGCTTCGATTGCGCGAGCGTGAGGCTCGCGGCTTCTCCCAGCCGCTTGCGCAGCTCGCCGAGGTCGCGGCCCATGGCGAGCTCGCGCTTCGCCTCGTCCACGACGCGCACGTTCATGCGCAGGTGCGCGGGCGGCTCCTCCTTCGACCACAGTCGTCGTCGAGGCGCTCGCCGGCGATCCGCGAGGCGTACGCGAGCACCGCGTCCTTCACCGTGAGCACCGGCCCCCGACCATCGCCGCGTTGCGGCGTCGAGGGCGACGTCGTCGCCTCGAGGAACTTCGTCACGTGCTCCGGCACGGGCACGAGCTGGGTGCGCATGCGCTTGGGCAGCGCCTTCATCGTCCAGGCCACCTTTTCGCGGATCATCCCGGGCACGAGCCAGTCGATGCGCCGCCTCGTCCACCTGGTTGAGGAGCGCGAGCGGCACGGTCATCGTGACGCCGTCCATCGGATGCCCGGGCTCGAAGCGATAGGCGAGCGGGAACGCGGCTTCTCCGATGCGCAGCTGCCTCGGGAAAAGCTCCTCGGTCACCGACTCCGCGCCGTGGCGCATGAGGTCCTCGCGCGCGAGGAAGAGCAGCTTCGGCTCGCCGGCACTCGCCGCGCGGTACCAGGCGTCCAGCGATCTCACGTCGCGCACGTCCTTCGGCATGCGCGCATCGTAGAAGGCGAAGAGCGCGCGGTCGTCCACCAGCACGTCGGGACGGCGCGCGCGGTGCTCGAGCTCCTCGATCTCGCGGATCAGCCTGCGGTTGTGGGCCCAGAAGGGATGGGGCGCATCGAACTCGCCCGCCACCAGCGCACCCTCGATGAAGACCTCGCTCGCGCGCGCCGGATCGATGCGGCCGTAGCTCACCTTGCGCCGCGCCACCAGCACGAGCCCGTGGAGCGTCACGCTCTCGTAGGCGACGACCTCGCCGCGCGCCTTGTCCCAATGCGGCTCGACGTAGCGCCCGGTCCACGAGGTGCGCCGCCGCCGTCTCGATCCAGTCGGGCTCGACGCGCGCCACGTTGCGCGCGAAGACGCGCGTCGTCTCCTGCAGCTCGCCCGCCATGATCCAGCGCGGGCGGTTCTTCCTCAGCCCCGAGCCCGGCCAGACGTGGAACTGCAGCCCGTGCGGTCCGTGGTAGTGGTCGCCGTCGAGCGCCTTCATGCCGACGTTGCCGATGAGCCCCGCCATGAGCGCGCGGTGGATCTGCTCGTAGGTGGCGGGTGTGGCGTTCTCGCGGATGCCGAGCTCGGCGGCCATCTCGCGCAGCTGGCCGGCGAGGTCGCGCCACTCGCGCATGCGCACGTACGAGAGGAAATGCTCGCGGCACGCCTCCTGCAGCTTGCGGTTCGATTTCTTGTGGGCGAACTCGGCGTCGAAGAACTTCCAGAGGTTGAGGAGCTGGAGGAAATCGGAGGACTCGTCGCGGAACTCCTCGTGCGCGCGGTCGGAAGCTTCGCGCAGCTGCCGGGGCCGGTCGCGCGGATCCTGGATCGAGAGCGCGGCGGAGAGGATGACCATCTCCGAGAGGCAGTGGAACTCGCGCGCGGCGAGCAGCATGCGCCCGATGCGCGGATCGACCGGGATGCGCGCCAGCTCGCGCCCGAGCTTCGTGAGGCGCCGCTCGCCGGGTCCCCCCTGGGGTGGAGTCTTCGATCGCGCCCAGCTCGAAGAGCTGCTGGTAGCCGTCCGCGATCTGGCGCGGCGTGGGCGGCTCGAGGAAGGGGAATTCCGCGACGGGCCCGAGGTCGAGCGCGGCCATGCGCAGGATCACCGAGGCGAGCGAGGTGCGCAGGATCTCGGGCGTGGTGTACTCCGGACGCTCCTCGAAGTCCTTCTCGGCGTAGAGCCGGATCGCGACACCGCTCGCCACGCGCCCGCAGCGCCCCGCGCGCTGCCGCGCCGCCGCCTGCGAGATGGGCTCGATGCGCAGCTGGTCGATCTTCTGGCGCGGCGAGTAGCGCTTCACGCGCGCGAGGCCCGTGTCGACCACGTAATGGATGCCCGGCACCGTGAGCGACGTTTCCGCCACGTTGGTCGCGAGCACGATGCGCCGGTGCGCCCCGCGCTCGAAGACGCGGTCCTGCTCCTCGGCGGAGAGGCGCGAGAAGAGCGGCAGGATCTCCGTGTTCTTCGGATGATGCTTGCGCAGCGCCTCGGCGGCCTCGCGGATCTCGCGCTCCCCGGGCAGGAACACGAGCACGTCGCCGGCGCGGCTCTCGCGCCCGATCTCGTCCACGGCCTTGACGATCGCGTCGCTCAGGTCCACCGGCTCGTCGTCCTCCTCCTCGCTCTCGAAGAACTCGGGGCGGTAGCGCACTTCCACCGGATACGTGCGCCCCGACACCTCGATCACCGGCGCGCCGTCGAAGAAGCGCGAGAAGCGCTCGGTATCGATGGTGGCGGAGGTGACCACGACCTTGAGCTCGGGGCGCGACGCTACGAGGCGCTTGAGGTATCCCAGCAGGAAATCGACGTTGAGGCTGCGCTCGTGCGCCTCGTCCACGATGATCGTGTCGTAGGCGCGCAGCCGCCGGTCGGAGTGCGTCTCCGCGAGCAGCACGCCGTCGGTCATCACCTTCACGACCGTCTCGGGGCGCGTGGCGTCCTGGAAGCGGATCTTGTGGCCGACGAAGCCGCGCGGGGCACCGGGCATCTCCTGGGCGAGGCGGTGCGCGAGGCTGCGCGCGGCGATGCGCCGCGGCTGCGTGCAGCCGATGAGGCCGCGCTCCCCGCGCCCGCTCGCGAGGCAGATCTTGGGGATCTGCGTGGTCTTGCCCGAGCCGGTCTCGCCGCACACGATCGTGACGGGATGCGCGCGGATCAGCTCCGCGATGCGCTCGCGGTGCTGCGCGATCGGCAGCTCGTCCGGGAACTTGAGCGGCGGGAGCCGCGCGAGGCGGGAGGGCGTCGGGGAGGTGTTCATGGGCGCGCGGGAATGGTCCCGCAGGGCCCCATTTTACGTGGCGTTGTCGCTCTGCCTTGCGAGAGCGCCGGGCAGAGGCCTGCGGGGCCGCGCGGAAGACAGGGAGAGACACGAGTCCCGGGATCGCGCCGGGGCTCGCTGCCCCGATGGCCCGAGTCCGCGGTTACGCAGCGGATGCGCGACGAAAAGGGCTCGCGTGTTCCAGAGAGAGTGATGCGAGATGGCGCGGACTGCTCGCTTTCGTCACGCAGAAGATTCCGCTGCTCTCGCTACGACTCGGCGCGCTCCAGGGGCTCGTGTCTCTCCCCGCCTTCCACGCCGCCGCCTCGTGGCTACCCTCTCCCCGGCCCTCCCCCAGGGGGGAGGGAGCAACGCGCTACGACTCGAGCTGCTTGTAGACGAGCGAGGCGACCTTCGCGAGCGTGTTCCTGTCGACTTCGCCCGAGAGGGCGTAGCCGCAGGCGTCGTCGATCCAGTAGAAGACCGAGACCTTGCCTTCCTTCGCGAAGCGGAAGGACGTGAGCGTCTCGCCCTTCTTCGTGGGCGTCACGTAGAGCGTGAGGCGCTTGCCGGAGGCGTCCTGGTACATGAACTGCGCGACGGGGCCGCCGTCGTTGCCGGGCAGGAGCCGCCCGCCCAGCAGCTCGAAGCCTTCCTGCGTGAGCTGCGGCACCTTGAGCGGGACGTCGAGGCGCTTGGACAGCCACTTCACGAGGTGCTCGGATTCCTTCGCGTCCACCTCGACCGGGTGGCGCACTTCCGGCGAGTAGACGAGGTGCGCGCGTGCGGCGCGGATCGGCAGTTGCCCGGCGGCGATGGCACCGGGCGCGGGCGCGGGCTTGAGCTCGGGAATCGCCAGCCCGATGGCGATGCCGATGGCGAGCACGGCGGCGGCGCGCGCGTAGTCGAGCCACGGCGGGCTTTTCAGGTACATGCGCGCCGGGATCGGCTCCGTCATGATGGGATCGAAGCGGCGCTTGATCATCGCCGTCTGCTCGGCGTATTTCACTTCGTCTTCGGCGGTCATTGGACGACCCTCAGTTCGGCACGCGGGCTCTCGCCTTCCATCACGCGCTTGAGCTTCTCGCGGCCGCGCGACAGCCGCGACATCACGGTTCCGATGGGGATGCCGAGCGCGCGGCTCACGTCGGCATAGGTCATGTCCTCGAGCGCCACCAGCAGGACGACCTCGCGCTGTTCCGGTGCGAGCTTCCCGAGCCCGCGCTCCAGGTCCATCACGTCGGTGCTCGTCACCGTGGGCACGTGGGCGGCGATGGTCTCCTCGTCGATCTCGACCGAGGGGCCGATCTTGCGCGCCTTGAGCTGGTTCACGAACACGTTGTGCATGATCGAGAACAGCCACGCGCGCAGGTCGCCCGGTCGCCACAGGTGGAACTTGCGCACCGCGCGCTCGAGGGTGTCCTGCACCAGGTCGTCGGCGCCGTCGCGGTCGCCCACGAGCGCGCGTGCGTAGCGGCGCAGGTTGGGGATGTACGGCACGATCAGCTCGAAATCCATGGTCCCTCCGCCCGGCTCGCGGGCCTCAGCGAGTCAACATAAGCCCGGACTAATCTATTCCGGTCATGGGAGTGTGCCCGTTCCGGACGGGGTCGAAAAGACCGCCGCGGAGCGCGCCCTCGGTCCGCAGCTCGAGGAGCTCGCAGCCCGAGGCGGCCAGGCGGTCGTGCGGGGTGCGGGCCGCCCTCCCACTGGATCAGCGTGGGAAGCGCTGCCGCCGCCCGGGAGCCGCCCGTCCGGCGGGACCGCGATCCGCCACCGGTAGTCGCCGCGCGCCACGTCCAGGATCTCGACCGGCTCGGCGTAACCGCGCACCGCCGCCTCGATGTCGTCCGTGCGCTCGACCCAGTGGATCAGCGCCGGGCCGCGCGCGAGCCGCGCCTCATCGCGTCGCCGTCGAGCGCGAACCAGCGCGGGCGCGAGCGGCGCGGGCGCCTCCGGGTCGATCGCCACCACCTCGAGGTAGCGCCGCCTGCCGAGCGAGAGGACGCGGTTGTGGGTGCCCATGAGCGCGTGCTTGCCTCCGGCAACCGGGGCCACGCCGAGGCGCGCCTGACCCAGGCCGCACCCTCCTCGAGCGTGCGCGCCGCGACGACGAGGTGATCGAGCTCGGGGTCACGCGGTCACGAGTCCAGCGTGATGCCCTCGTCCGCCATGACCTTCTTCACCGCCGGCCGGGCCATGACGCGGTCCATGAGCCGCGCGTAGTTCGCCATGGACTTCACGGGATAGCCCTGGCGGTTTGCCCCAGCGGTAGAAGACCAGCAGGTAGCCGTCCACCACGGTGTAGTGGTTGCCGATCGCCCATTGCCGTCCGGCGAGGAGCCCGTCGATCTCCTTCAGGCAGTCGCCGTACATCGCCTTGGCCTTGGCCTTCACCGCCTCGCGCGCCGCCTCGCCGTCGACGTAGCGCTCGGGACGGAAGACGTGCCCGTAGGTCGTGTGCACCGTGTTCGACAGCCACGCCATGGTGGAGAGGCCTTCGCCTGGTGCCACGTGTCCTTCGGCCAGATCTTCCCCTGCCCGTAGCCGCCGGCGAAGTACGCCATGATCCCGACGTTCTCGGTGAGCACCTTGCCGTCGACCACCACGGTGGGCACCCGCGCCGCGCGGATTGAGCGCGAGGTATTCGGGCTTGCGCTGGTCGCCCTGCGCGAGGATCGAGCTTCTGCGTCTCGTAGGGCAGGCCCAGCTCCTCGAGCGCGATGTGGGAAGCGAGCGAGCAGGCGCCCGGCGCGTAGTAGAGCTTGATGTTCATGGCGTCTCCTAGAGCTTCGTGATGAGCGAGCGAGAGTGTCCCAGCGGCTGCCGCCGGCCTTCTGCACCTCGCCGTAGAAGCCGGTCGACGACCTGCCGTCACGGGAAGGCTCGCGCCGTTGCGCTTCGCCTCCTCGAGGCAGATGCCGAGGTCCTTGCGCATCCAGTCCACGGCGAAGCCGAAGTTGAACTTGCGCTGGTGCATGGTCTTGCCGCGGTTCTCCATCTGCCACGACTGCGCCGCGCCCTTCGAGATCACGTCGAGCACGAGGTCCGCGTCGAGGCCGGCCTTCTCCGCGAACGCGATGCCTTCGGAGAGCCCCTGCACGAGGCCGGCGATGCAGATCTGGTTCACCATCTTGGTGAGCTGTCCCGCGCCCGCGGGACCCAGCAGCGTGACCGCGCGGCCATAGGAATCCATCGCGGGCTTGGCGCGCTCGAACGGGCCTTCCTCCCCGCCGCACATCACCGTGAGCTTGCCGTTCTCGGCGCCCGCCTGGCCCCCGGAGACCGGCGCGTCGATGAAGTCGACGCCCTTCTCCTTCGCGGCCTTGAAGATCCGGCGCGCGGCGTCGGCCGACGCGGTCGTGTGGTCGACGAGCACCGCGCCCTTCTTCATGCCGGCGAGCGCGCCGTCCTTGCCCAGGGCCACCTCGAGCAGATCGTTGTCGTTGCCCACGCAGATCATCACGAAGTCGCAGTCCTTCGCCGCGGCTGCCGGCGTGGGTGCCGATTTGCCGCCGTGCTTCTGCGACCCACGACTGCGCCTTCGCGGCCGTGCGGTTGTACACCGTCACGTCGTAGCCCTTCGCCTTGAGGTGGCCGGCCATGGGAAAGCCCATCACGCCGAGGCCGAGGAATGCGACCTTCGCGGACATCGACTTGCTCCTTAAGCGGTTCCTTGTTGACGAGATTCGGGGGCTCGCGCCCTTCGAGCACGGCCGTCATATTGTCCATCGCGGTGCGGCACATCGTCATGCGGGTCGCCCGCGACGCGCTGCCGATGTGCGGCGTCATGCACCACGTTCTTCAGCTCGAGGTAGCCCGGGCGCGGACCTGCGGCTCGCCCTCGAAAACGTCGAGTCCCGCGCCGGCGATGCGCTCGTGCCTCAGCGCCTCCACCAGCGCCGCGTCGTCCACCACGCCGCCGCGCGCGGTGTTCACGAGGATCGCCGTGGGCTTCATCTTCGCGATCTCCGCGGCGCCGATGAGATGGTGCGTCGCGGGCGAATAGGGCGCCATCACGACCACGAAATCCGCTCTCGGCGAGGAGCGCGCTCGCGCTCGCATCCACGTGGCTTCGAGCCGCCGCTCGTCCTCCTGCGGGAGGCGCGTGCGGTTGTGGTAGATCACGCGCATGTCGAAGCCGCGCGGCCCGGCGCGCGATCGCCTGCCCGATGCGGCCCATGCCGATGATGCCGAGCGTCGCGTGGTGGATGTCCTGCCCGAGGAAGTACTGCACGCCGAAGGCGATCTTCCAGTCGCCGCGCGCGCACGTACGCGTCCCCCTCGGCGATGCGCCGCGCCGCCGCCATGAGCAGCGCCCAGGTGAGGTCGGCGGTCGTGTCGTCGAGCACGCCGGGCGTGTTGGTCACGCGGATGCCGCGCTTCGTGCACGCGGGAACGTCGACGTTGTTGTAGCCGACCGCGATGTTCGAGATCACCTTGAGGCTCGGGGCATTGCGCGAGGATGGGCTCGTCGAAGCGGTCCATCACGGTCGCCATGGCGCCGCTCTTCGCCCTGCGAGCCGCCGCGCCAGCTCTTCGGGCGGCCAGGGGCGGTCCTCGGCGTTGTGCTCGACGTCGAAGCGCTGCGCGAGCGCCCCGACGATCTCGGGAAAGACGCCGCGCGTGACGAGGACGCGGGTCTTGCTCACCGGCTATAGACGTAGTCCGGCAGCCACATCGCGATCTGCGGGAACACGTAGACGAGGAACATCGACGTGAACACCAGCAGCAGGAACGGGAAGGCGCCCGCGAAGATCTGGTTCAGCGTCACGTGCGGCGGTGCCACGCCCTTCAGGTAGTAGCACGACATCGCCATGGGCGGCGTGAGGAACGAGGTCTGGATGTTGAGCGCGACCATCACGCCGAAGAACACCGGGTCGATGTTGTAGTGCTTGAGCAGCGGCAGGAAGATCGGCACGAAGATGATGATGATCTCGGTCCACTCGAGCGGCCAGCCCAGCAGGAAGATGATGAACTGCGCGAGCAGCATGAACTGTGACCGCGTTCATGTTGAGGCCCACGATGAAGTTCTCCACCACCGCCTGGCCGCCGAGGTAGGAGAACACCGACGAGAAGGTCCACGAGCCCACGAAGAGCCAGCACACCATGGCCGCCGTGCGCGCCGTGAGGAAGGTCGCCTCCTTCAGGCGCTGAAGCTGAACTGGCCGTAGCCGATGGCGAGGATGATCGATCCCGCGGCGCCGAGGGAGGCGGCCTCGTTGGGCGTGGCGAGCCCGAAGAGGATCGCGCCCAGCACGCCGAGGATCAGGAAGGCCAGCGGGAAGAACGAGGTCGCGAGCAGCCACGACCACCTTCGCGAACGGAACGTCGGTCTGCTCCTTCGGGCAATTTCGGCGCGAGGCTGGGATTGAGCACCGAGCGCACGATCACGTAGATGATGTAGAGCGCGGCGAGCAGGAAGCCCGGGAAGAAGGCGCCCGCGTAGAGGCGCACCACGGAGGTGCTCGCCATCGCGCCATAGAGGATCAGCATGATGCTGGGCGGGATGAGGATGCCCAGGCAGCCGCCCGCCGCCACCACACCCGCCGAGAGCTTCGTGTCGTAACCCGCCTTGAGCATCGCGGGAAGCGCGAGCAGGCCCATGAGGGTCACGACCGCGCCGACGATGCCGGTGGCGGTCGCGAACAGCGCGCAGGTGGCGAGGGTCGCGACCGCGAGCGATCCGGGGACGTGCTTCGCCGACGATCTGCAAGCTGTGGAACAACCGGTCCAGCAGGTTGGAGCGCTCCACCATGTAGCCCATGAACAGGAAGAGCGGCACGGCGATCAGCACGTCGTTGGACATCACGCCGAAGGCGCGTTGCACCAGCAGCGGGAAGATGTTGTCGCCCATGGCGTAGTAGCCGAAGCCCACGCCGAGGGCGACCAGGGTGAACGCGATGGGGAAGCCGAGGAAGATGATGACGATGAAGCCCGCCAGCATCAGCACGCCTACTTGGGGGTCGGTCATTTTTCTGCGCCTTCTTCGTGGGGCTTGCCTTCGACGTCCTCGAGGATCTGCTCGCTCGTCATCCCGGCGGCCGCGTCATCGAGGATCCTCTTCTCGAGCTCTTCCACGTCGCGCTGCCGTTGCGGCCACTGGCCGGTGCGAATCGCGGTCCAGGCGCGGATCACCTCGACGATGCCCTGCAGGATCAGGAAGACCGCGGCGAGGGGGATGATGCCCTTGAAGGGCCAGATCGGCGGCCCGGTCGGGCTCGAGGAGCTGTGCTCGTCGGCGAGGTACGACATGTGGAAGAAGTCGTATCCCGAGTAGAGGAGCGCGAGGACTCCTGGAAAGAAGAAGAGGAAGTAGAGCACGAGCTCGATGCCCGCCTGCACCTTCACGGGCAGCCGGCGCGAGACGAAGTCGCCGCGCACGTGGGCGTTCTGCGAGACCGCGTAGGCGCCCGACATCATGAAGAGCGTGCCGTAGAGGATGTACTCCGTGTCGTAGGCCCAGCCGGTCGGCGAATTGAAGACGTAGCGCGCCGTCACGTCGTAGACGGTCACGAACGTGAGGATGAGCACGCACCACGAGAATGTCTTGCCGACCCAGGTGCTCAGCCGGTCGATGAACAACAGGTACTGCTGCATGGATCAATCTCCGCGACGATTCATCGGCCCACAAAAAAGCCCTCGCCGGGAGCTTTCGCCCCGCGCGAAGGCTTTCTCGAGAGGCGCCGCCTAGCCTTCGGCTTGCCGAAGAAGTGCTCGTACGCCATCTCGTTGGGCGCATCCCAGCGCAGGCGGAAGTCCACGATGCGGTGGGCCCACGCCTTCTGCGAGTCGACCACCTTCTTGAAGAACGCGTCGGCGGAGAGCCGGTCGATCACCTTGTTCCACGCGTTCAGCTGCGCCTGCGAGGATCGGCTTGGGCGTGATCAAGTCGTGGACGCCGGCCTTGCGCAGCACGTCCAGGTCGTCCGGATAGCGCTTCTCCCACTTCCACGACATGTCGGAGGAGACCGCCTCGGCCGCCACCCGCAGGATCGCCTGCATGTCCTTCGGGAGCGACTCGTACTTCTTCTTGTTGAAGATGATCTCGAAGCACTCCATGCGCTGGTGGAAGCTCTGCAGCATGTAGTACTTCGCCACGTCCTGGAAGCCGAGCGCCATGTCCGACGACGGGTTGTTGAATTCCGCCGCGTCGAGCACGCCGCGGTCCATCGCGGGGACGATGTCCGGGCCGCCCATGATGGTCACCTGCACGCCCATCTCCTTCATGAGGTCGGCGGCGAGGCCCACGGTGCGGTACTTGAGCTTCTGCATCTCCGCGACCGTGTGTACGGGCTTCTTGAACCAGCCGAGCGGCTGCGTGGGCATCGGGCCCGTGAGCCAGCCCACGACGTTGAGCTTGAGGATGTCCTGGGAGAGCTCCTCGTAGAGCGCCTCGCCGCCGCCGTAGTAGAACCACGCGAGCAGGTCGTTGGCCTCCCAGCCGAACGAAGGCGCGGTGCCGAACAGCGAGTACGCCTTGTTCTTGCCGTACCAGTACGCGCAAACGCCGTGGCCGCCATCCGAGCGCCCCGGAGTTCACCGCATCCTGCATCTGGAGCGCGCCCACCACGGCGCCCGCCGGCAGCAGGTCGAGCTTGAGCCGGCCGCCCGCCATGTCGTTCACGCGCCGCGCGTAGTCCTGCGCGTACTCGTGGAAGATGTCTTTCGCGGGCCAGGTGCTCTGGAAGCGCAGCGTGATGGGCGTCTGCGCCTTCGAGATCATCGGAAACGCGAGAGCGGCTGCGCCGGCGCCGCTTGCACCGGCCGCCAGGAACTTGCGTCGGGTGGGGCTGGGCGCCTTGGCAGGGGCGCCGGTCTTGTCTTCGCTCATTGAGGCCTCCTAAGGTGTTGGTGTTCTCGCGCTTGGTGACGCTTTTGGAGGCGGGACCCGGGAGGCCGCCAATCGCCGCATCCTAGTCTGCGCCACTGGCAAAGGCAATAGCGTCCTAGGGGTATTTCCGCGGGCGCGGCGGCCCCGGTTCTGCATGCCGGTAACAAGCGGACAATACCCTGCCCGGTCAGCGCGGCGCGGTGCGTGCCGACGGCGCCGCTTCCCTCGTATGTTGCGCGTGCGGCTCCCAGCCGTGGGCGGCGAGCAGCACGAAGAATCCGACCACGTAGGCCACCGCCATGTGCCAGCCGTGGCGCAGCCACTGGCCCACGGACTTCGCCTCGGGGAAGGTGTTGGAAAGGGCGACGCCCGGCCGAGGAGCCGAACCAGATCATCGAGCCGCCGAAGCCCACGGCGTAGGCGAGGAAGCCCCAGTCGTAGCCGCCCTGGTGGAGCGCCAGCGCGGTGAGCGGGATGTTGTCGAACACCGCCGAGAGGAACCCCAGCCCGAGCGCGGTCTGCCACGATGCGGCCGGAAGCTTCTCCACCGGCATCATCGAGGCGGACAGCACCAGCGAAAGCAGGAAGATCGTGCCCTTGAACGTAGGCTTCAGCAGCGACCAATCGGGGCGGCGCAGCGGCGCGCTCACCAGGATGGCGGCCCACACCGCCGCCCCGATCACGGGGAAGCGGTCGAGCACCTCCGGGAAACTTGACGTTCGCCGTCACGTTGGCGACGATCGCGACCACGAGGATGAACGCGACGATTCCCACCCGCACGTAGTCGACGCGCACGCCCTTGGGCGGATCCTTCATGATCGGCGAGTAAGCTTGCTGCTGGCGCGCGGCGAGGATGCCGAAGATCACCAGCGCCATGCCGGAAGCGATGAAGCCTTCCAGCACGTCGAGCGGATCGACCCCCGCGATCCACATCATCGTGGTCGTGGTGTCGCCCACCACGCTGCCCGCCCCGCCGCCGTTCGAGGCCGCGACGATGGCGGCGAGGTAGCCGATGTGCACCTTGTTGCGGAACACGGCCGCGGCCATGGTCCCGCCGATCAGCGCCGCGGCGATGTTGTCGAGGAAGGACGAGAACACGAACACCATCACCAGCAGCAGGAAGCCGCCCTTCCAGTCGTCGGGCAGGATCTTGGGCAGCTCGATGGGGACGTTGGAATCCTCGAAATGCTTCGAGAGCAGCGCGAAGCCCATGAGGAGGAAGAACAGGTTCGCGAGGATCACCCACTCGTGGCCAAGCAGCCCGACGAAGCCCGCGACGCCCAGCCCGTAGTTGAAGCCGGTGAAGAGGATCTTGTAGAGCGTGATGACCATCAGCCCCGTCACGGCGACGCGGAACGTCTGGTGCTGGAAGAACGCGATGCCGGCGAGGACGGCGGCGAAGAGGATGAAGTCGACCGGGACGGGTCCCAGCATCACCGGCTGTGCGTGCATGGGGGGCGATTCTAGCATCGCGCTAAACTGCGGCCTCACCAACGGACATCGCCATGGCCCTCCCCCTTCTGCCCACCACCATCGCCGGAAGCCTTCCCAAACCCTCCTGGCTCGCGGAGCCGAACAAGCTCTGGGCGCCGTGGAAGCTCGAGGGCGAAGCGCTCGCCGAGGGCAAGCGCGACGCCGTGCGCCTAGTGCTGGCGCTGCAGGAGAAATGCGGCATCGACATCGTGACCGACGGCGAGCAGACGCGGCGGCACTTCGTGAACGGCTACATGGAGAAGCTGGAAGGCATCGACTTCAAGAACCTCAAGACCGTGCGCATCCGCAACCGCTACGACGCCAACGTGCCGCGCGTCGTGGGCCCCGTGCGCCGACCCGCCTCCGTGCATTCGGACGACGTGCGGTTCCTGCGCTCGGCCACCACGCACGCGGTCAAGTTCACGCTGCCCGGCCCGATGACCATGGTGGACACGCTGTTCGACGAGCACTACGGCAGCCGCGAGAAGCTCGCGATGGCATTCGCGGCGATCCTGAACCAGGAGGCGCGCGAGCTGGCCGCACTCGGCGTGGACGTGATCCAGTTCGACGAGCCGGCGTTCAACGTGTACTTCGACGAGGTGCGCGACTGGGGCATCGCGGCGCTGGAGCGCGCGCGCCAGGGTGTCGCCTGCAAGACCGCGGTGCACATCTGCTACGGCTACGGCATCGAGGCCAACATCACCTGGAAGAACTCGCTCGGCAACGAATGGCGCCAGTACGAGCAGACGTTTCCGCTGCTCGCGAAATCCTCCATCGACCAGGTCTCGCTCGAATGCGCCAACTCGCGCGTGCCGATCGACCTCATCGCGCTGCTGGCGGGCAAGGACGTGCTGGTGGGCGCGATCGACGTGGCGACGAACCGGGTCGAGACCCCGCAGCAGGTGGCGCAGGTGATCCGCGAGGCGCTGAAGCACGTGCCGCGCGACCGGCTCTACCCGTGCACCAATTGCGGCATGGTGCCGCTGCCGCGCGAGGTCGCGGCCGGCAAGCTCGCCGCCCTGGGCGCCGGCGCCGCCCTGGTGCGCGAAGAGCTTGTCTGAGCGCGGGAGCGGCCGAGCTAGGCGTCCGTTCCGCCCGATGGGTCGTCCCATCCGCCCCAGAAGATCGACGGCGGCGACGGATCCGACCACTTCAGAGGGTAGCGCACCATGCGGGGACCGATCCGGCTCCAGATTGCCGCCACGAGCGCCATCACGAGCACACTCAACCCGACCGGCTGCCAGAGGGCGCCGAAAGTCGCGTGCGCATGCACCATGATCAGCGGGTTCGCTCCCGCGGGCGGATGGACCGCGCGAGTGAGGAGGAGCAGCGGCAGGGTGAGCGCGACCGCCAGAACGTAGACCCAGGTCGCGTCGCCGAACGCCTGGTAGCACGCAATGCCCACCAGCGCGCCACCCAGGTGGCCGCCGAAAAGCGCGCGCGGTTGTGCCGCGGGAGCACGCGTCAGGCCGAAAAGAAAGATGGCGGAGCCCCCGAGCGAGGCCAGCAGCAACGGCGAGGTAGGCGGCCCGACGACCTGCAGCACGACCAGCATCGCCACGCTCGCCCCCATGGCGCACCACAACAGGCGGCCGAGCGAGCGCAGGGGGCGGCGGGAGGACGCGGGAGGCGAGGCACGATCGTTCACGGGCGCCATTATCGTCGATCGCGGGCGCGCCCGGTCCTCCAGCGCGCATCGGCGGACCGTGCGAAGGAACTTGTCTGACGCGCGCCACTCCATCGAGATGAGGAGGTGCCCATGGATCCCGTCGTCCTGATCGCGCTGCTGGTGGGGGCCGCCGTCGTGCTCGTCTACGTCCTGGTGATGCGCGTGTTCTTCCGCGACAGCAAGGCGCTCGACAAGAAGATCGACTACTCCAAGATGAAGGAGTGGAAGGACGAGGACTAGGGCGCGGCTCAGTCGATGCGGTAGCGCTGCACCGCCTCGGGGTTCCAGGCGAGGCCGTTGCCGGGGCGGTCGGGCGCGACGACACTGCCGTCCACCACCCGCAGGGGCTCGGCCAGCACCGGCGCGGCCCAGTCCACGTACTCCAGCCAGTGCGCGGTCGGGGTGACCGCGAGGAGGTGCGCGCAGACCTCGGGAAAGAGGTGCGACGACATCTCGATCCCGCGGGCGGCGGCCAGCCCCGCGGCGCGTTGCCAGCCGGTGACACCTCCGATGCGCTCGAGGTCGGGCATCACCAGGTCGCAGGCGCCCGCGTCCAGCGCCTGCTCCATCGCGTGCACGAGGGAGAAGTTCTCGCCGATCTGCACCGGGGTCGCGAGCTCCCGCGCGAGCTTCGCGGCTCCGCGGTAGTCGTCGTGGCGGATCGGCTCTTCGAGCCATGCGACGCCCTCGGCATCGAGCGCGCGGCCCCGCCCGAGCGCCTCGGCCACCGTGAGCGCCTGGTTGTAGTCCACCATCAACTGGACCTCGTCCCCGATGCGCGCGCGCACCGCACGGACCGCCGCGATGTCCTCGGCGAGCGTCGGGTAGCCCAGCCGCAGCTTCACGCCCTCGAAGCCGCCCGCGAGCAGCTCCTCGGCCTCGTCGGCCAGCGCGGCGGTATCCATGAGCCCGAGGCCGTTGCTGTTGTACGCGCGCACTGGACGCGGCGCGCCGCCCAGCAGGACGGCGAGGGGAACGCCGGCCGCGATCGCGAGCGCATCCCAGCACGCGACGTCGAACCCGGCCATCGCCATGCGCACGATGCCCTGCACGCCGATCAGCGTGTAGCGGCGCGTGAGCTTCTTCCAGAGATCCACCGGCGCCACGCGCTCGCCCTTCGCCGCGCGCTCGATGTCGGCGACGAGCGTCGCCATCGCGGATGCCGCCGCGGGCGTGTAGCAGAAGAGGTACGAGCGGCCGATGACGCCTTCGTCGGTCTCGAGGTCGATCAGCAGGAGCGGGGCCGCGCGCACCGCCGCCTGGCTCGTTCCCAGCACGTGGCGCATCGGCACCTCGACCGCCGTCGTGCGGATCGCGCGGACGATGAGCCGCTCCGGCTTCACCGCGGAGCGCCCGCCGCGTGCACCGCGAGGATGTCGCCCTGGGGCTCGTTCTCGATGGTGAGGCCGTCGTGTCGCAACGCCTCGAGGTGCGCGCCGAAGACGCCGCCGACGCCGCCGGATCCCATCATGGCAATTCGCACTGCGCTGTCTCCCGAGGTGGCCCGCTCGCGGGCGAACGCTTCGTGGTCGTCCCTGGCGAGGGATCCTTGCGGACAAGGCGTCAGATTACTTTTTCCAGACGGAAAAGTAATCCGAACCCTTGCGAAGCTTACTCGGTGGGAATGGGCGCGGCCTGGCTCGTGGCGAGCAGGCGCGCGGAGTTGCGTTCCAGCCAGTGGCGGATGCGGTTCGCGTCGGCCACGCGCGTGAGGCGGCCCCACGAGTCGAGGAGCACGATAACGACCGGCTGGTTGGCGATCATCGCCTGCATCACGAGGCACTTGCCGGCCTCGTTGATGTAGCCGGTCTTGGACAGGCCGATCTTCCAGTCGGAGTGGCGGACCAGCGCGTTGGTGTTCACGAAGTTGATCTTGCGCTTCGAGTCGGGGAGCTGGACGCTCACCGCGCTGGTGGTGGTGTATTCGCGGATCAGCTCGTAGCTCGACGCCGCGGCCACGAGCTTGCCCAGGTCCGCGGGGCTGGACACGTTCTCCGGCGAGAGGCCGGAGGAATCCACGTAACGGGTCTGCGTGAGGCCGAGCGAATGCGCCTTCTCGTTCATCGCCGCGACGAACGCCGCGATGCCGCCGGGATAGTTGCGGCCGAGCGCCGCGGCCGCGCGGTTGTCGCTCGCCATGAGCGCCAGGCGCATGAGGTCGTCGCGGCGGAACTGGCTGCCGATGGGCAGCTTCGAGTGCGTGTTCTTGACGAGGTCGATGTCGTCGGCGGTGATCTCGACCGCCTCGTCGAGCGGGAGGTTCGCGTCGAGAACCACCATCGCGGTCATGAGCTTGGTGATCGAGGCGATCGGCGCCTGCTGGTCCGCGTTCTTCGCGAAGAGCGTCTGGCCCGTGGTGGGATCGAGCACCAGCACGCCGGTGGAGCGGACGTTCGGATCGCCATCCCGGGTGAGCTCCGCCACGGCGGCCCGGGCGACCTTGGTGCGATGGCGCGGGCTTGTCCGCGGCGAAACCGGCCACGGAGACCAGGGCCAGGACCAGAATGGCGAGAAACCGCTGCACGGGCGTCGAGCTCCTTCGGAGGCAGGCGAAACCATAGCAAACAAACGGGCTTCGTGACAACATTTCGAACAAACCTCAGCATTACAACTCAAATAATTGATTCTGATGGCCCATTCCGGCCCCAAGCCCCCCCATTCCGACACCCTCGCGGTCCATGCCGGCCAGTCCCCCGACCCGGCCACCGGGGCGCGCGCCGTGCCCATCTACCAGACGGCCTCCTTCGTCTTTCCCGACACCGACACCGCCGCGGCGCTCTTCAACATGGAAACGCCCGGCCATGTGTACTCCCGGCTCTCGAATCCCACGGTAGCGGTGTTCGAGGAACGCATGGCCGCGTTGGAGGATGGCGTGGGAGCGATCGCCACCTCGAGCGGACAGGCGGCGCTGCATCTCGCGATCGCGACGCTCATGGGCGAAGGCGGCCACGTCGTCGCCTCGGCGAGCCTCTACGGCGGATCCCACAACCTGCTCGCCTACACGCTTGCCGCGCTTCGGGATCCGCGACCACGTTCGTGCCCGCGCGCGACGTGGACGCGTGGCGCGCGCGCAATCACGCCCGCCACGCGCCTCCTCTTCGGCGAGAGCGTGGGCAACCCGTCGGTGGATGTCCTCGACGTCCCCGCCCTCGCGCGCGCTCGCCGACGAGCGCCACATTCCGTTGCTCGTGGACGCGACGGTCACCACGCCCGCGCTCGGGCGTCCCTTCGAGCAGGGAGCGCATCTCGTCATCCACTCGGCCACCAAGTTCCTCTCCGGCCACGGCGTGGTCATCGGCGGCGTGCTGGTGGATGGCGGGCGCTTCGACTGGGCGGCCGACGCGGCAGCTTCCCCACGCTGACCGAGCCCTACGAGGGCTTCCACGGCATGGTGTTCGCGGAGGAATCGAGCGACCTCGGCGTTCCTGCTGCGCGCGCGGCGCGAAGGGCTTGCGCGACTTCGGGGCGTGCATGGCGCCGATGACCGCGTTCCAGATCCTGCAGGGCCTCGAAACGCTTGCCGCTGCGGATGGCGCGGCACATCGAGAACGCGGCGCGCGTGGTGCGCTTCCTCGCTTCGCACGAAGCGGTCGAGCGGGTGCACCACCCGGACTGCGCAGAGCCATCCCGACCACGCGCTCGCGCGCCGGCTCTATCCGCGCGGCTGCGAGCGCGATCCTCGCCTTCGAATTGAAGGGCGGGCGCGAGGCCGGGCGGCGCTTCATCGAGGCGCTCACGCTCTTCTCGCACCTCGCCAACATCGGCGACGCGAAGTCGCTCGTGATCCATCCCGCGACGACGACCCACTTCCGCATGGACGACGCCGCGCTCGCCGCCGCGGGCATCACGCCGGGCACGGTGCGCCTGTCGATCGGCCTCGAGCATCCCGACGACCTCCTCGAGGACCTCGCCCGCGCGCTGCGCGCCGCGCGCAAGTAGGTCCGACTGCAGTTCATCGTCGAGGGCTATCCGGCCTACGCGTACACCGGCGGCCGCGCCTTCGATCCGCGCGCTGCCCGCGATCGTCTTCGTGCACGGCGCCGCGTTCGACCACAGCGTGTGGCAATGGCAATCGCGCTATTTCGCGCACCACGGCATTCACGGTCCTGGCGGTCGACCTGCCCGCGCACGGCCGCAGCCCCGGCGCGGCATCCGCACTCGATCGAGGCGCTGGCGCGCTGGGTGGTCGCGTTCTCGACGCGGCGGGGCTCGAAACGGCGGCGCTCGTCGGGCCACAGCATGGGGTCGCTGGTGGCGCTCGAGGCGGCGCTGCACCATCCCGCAGCGCGTATCGAAGCTCGCGCTCATCGGCGCCTCGGTGCCGATGCCCGTGGGCGACGCCTTCCTCGCCGCGGCGCGCGACGATTCCCCCGCCGCGCTTCGACATGGAAGCGGTGTGGGGCCACGCGCGCCACGCGGCGCTCGCGCAAAGCGCGGTGCCGGGTGTGGCCCTCGTCGGCGCGAGCCGCCAGCTCAACGGGCGCGCTCGCGCGGGACTCCTCGCAGCCGACCTCGCCGCGTGCCGGGCCTATCGCCCCTCGAAGGAGGCGCTCTGCGCGTTGCGCGTCCCGACGCTCGTCGTCGCGGGGCGGCGCGACCAGATGACGCCGTTGAAGGCCGGGAAGGCGCTCGCCGATCGCATCCCGGCGCCACGCTCGTGGCGTCGACGCCGGACACTCGATGATGAGCGAAGCGCCGCGTGCGACCCTCTTGGCGCTGCGCGATTTCCTCTCCGCGGCCGCTAGGCGTTTCCGGTGCCGGCTTGCGCCGCCATCGCGGCGTCCTGCCTGCGACCCTCTTCCTGCTGCAGCCGCCACATCTCGGCGAAGCGGCCGTTGGCCGCGAGGAGGCCGCGGAACGTGCCGCGCTCGACGATGCGGCCGTGGTCGAGCACCAGGATCTCGTCGGCATCCACGATGGTGGAGAGCCGGTGCGCGATCACGAGCGTGGTGCGGTCGCGCGAGATCTCCGCGAGCTCCGCCTGGATCGACTTCTCGGTGCGCGAGTCGAGCGCCGAGGTGGCCTCGTCGAAGACCAGGATCGCGCGGGTTCTTCAGGATCGTGCGCGCGATCGACACCCGCTGCTTCTCGCCCCCGGAGAGCTTGAGCCCGCGCTCGCCCACGGCGGTTTCCCACTTCTGCGGGCAGGCGCTCGATGAAGCCGCGCGATGTGCGCCACGCGCGCCGCGTCCTCCACCTCCTCGCGCGTGGTCCCCGGGACGCCCGTACGCGACGTTGTAGAAGATCGTGTCGTTGAAGAGCACCGTGTCCTGGGGGACGACGCCGATCGCCGCGCGCACGCTCGCCTGCTGTCACGTCGCGGATGTCCTGCCCGTCGATCGAGATGCGCCCGGCGTCCACGTCGTAGAAGCGGAAGAGCAGCCGCGCGAGCGTGGACTTGCCCGAGCCGCTGGGACCGACGACCGCGACCTTGCGCCCCGCGGGCACCTCGAAGCTCACGTCCTGCAGGATCGGGCGCTGGCCGTCGTAGCTGAAATCCACGTGCTCGAAGCGCATCGAGGCGCCCCGCACCTCGAGGGCGTCGCGCGCCCGGCTTGTCCTCGACCTCGCGGTTCTCCGAGAGCAGCCGGAACATCTTCTCCATGTCGACGAGCGCCTGCTTGATCTCGCGGTACATCACGCCCAGGAAATTGAGCGGGATGTAGAGCTGGATCAGGAGCGCGTTCACCATCACCAGGTCCCCCAGCGTGAGGTGGCCCGTCGACGATGCCGTCGGCCGCGCGCCACATGAGCAGCGACACCGCGGTGGCGATCACGCAGGCCTGCACCGCGTTCAGCAGCCCCAGCGAGGTCTCGCTCGTGACCACCGCCCTTCTCGTAGCGCTGCAGGTTCTCGTCGTAGCGGCCGGCCTCGTAGCGCTCGTTGCCGAAGTACTTGACCGTCTCGTAGTTGAGCAGCGAGTCGATGGCGCGGGTGTTGGCCGTCGAGTCCATCTCGTTCATCCTGCCGGCGATGCTGCGTGCGCCATTCGGAGATCGTGAACGTGAGCGCCGACGTAGCAGGCGAGCGCCGCCACGGTGATCACGCCGAACCAGACGTCGAACTTCCAGACCAGGAAGCCGGTGACCAGCGCGATCTCCAGCAGCGTGGGCAGCACGCTGAACACCATGTACGACAGCAGCGTCGAGATGCCGCGCGTGCCGCGCTCGATGTCGCGCGTGAGCCCGCCCGTCTGCCGCTCGAGGTGGAAGCGCAGCGACAGCGCGTGCAGGTGGTGGAAGACCTCGAGCGCGATGCGGCGCATGGCGCGCTGCGCGACCTTCACGAAGACGATGTCGCGCAGCTCGTTGAAGAGCGTGCTCGAAAGCCGCAGCAGCGCGTAGGCGATGAGCAGCGCCACGGGCACCGCGAGCACCTGCTTCGGTCCCGAGAGCCCGTCCACGATGCGCTTCATCACGATGGGCACCGTGATGTTGGCGAGCTTCGCCGTCACCAGGAACGCCACCGCGAGCACCACGCGGCCGCGGAATTCCCAGAGGTAGGGCAGCAGCCTGCGGATGACGCCGAAATCGCCGCGCGGCGGACCCGCGGGCGCAGAGGCGGCGCGGGAGGCGCCCGCGAGCGCCGGGCCGGGAGAGGTGCTCATGAGCCTTCGTATGTTAGCAGCGGCGACCCTTCACCGGCGCCTCGCGCGCGCGGAGGCATCGTCCTGCGCAGCTCGTGCGCCACAAGCCCGGCGTGTGAGGCCTATCATGCGCGGATGATCCCGCGCGAGGCCGCACGCCTTCGCCGCCTCCTCTACGCCGCGGCGTTCCTGCGCGCGGTGGCGGTCGGCCTCATCGCGGTGATGATCGGCCTGTACTGCGCGCGCCTGGGAATGGACGCGCCGCGCATCGGCGCCGTGCTCTCCGCCGCCCTGTGGGGATCGGCGCTGGCCACGCTCCTCACGCTCGTCGCGGGCCCGCGCTTCGCACCGCGCACCCTGCTGGTCGTCCTCGCGAGCCTGCCCGCCGCGGGCGGGATGGCCTTCATGGCGACCGATGCGTTTCCCCTCATGCTCGCGGCCGCCTTCGTCGGGACGTTCGGCGTGCACGGGCGCGACCGCGGCGCCATCCCCATCCTCGAGCAGGCGCTCCTCCCGGCCACCACGAACGACGCGCAGCGCACGAAGGTGTTCGCCTGGTACAACGTGCTGCTCGACGCGGGCTACGCGGCGGGCGGTTTCGCGGCCGCGTTGCCGACGTTGCTCGAATCGGTCGCGGGCATGGCGACGCTCGATGCGATGCGCGCCACGCTCGGCATCTTCTGCGCGCTCAACGCCGCGGCGGCCCTGCTCTACGCGCGGCTTCCCGCCCGCGTGTCGGAGGCGCGCTCGGTGGCGCTGGGCGAGCTCTCGCCCGCTTCCCGGCCCATCGTCAGGAAGATCGCGCTGCTCTTCCTGGTGGACGCGTTCGGCGGCGGGTTCATCGGTTCGGCGCTCTTCGCCTACTTCTTCGCGGAGCGCTTCGCCGCTTCCGCCGCGGCGGTGGCGGCGCTCTTCGGCGCCGGGCGCCTGCTCTCCGCGTTCTCGCATCTCGTCGCCGCGTGGCTCGCGCGGCGCATCGGGCTGGTGAACACGATGGTGTTCACGCACATCCCGTCCAGCCTGCTGCTCTTCACCATCGTCGCCTCCGACCAGTTCGCGCTGGCCGCGTTCTTCTTCCTGCTGCGCGAGGGACTCAACGAGATGGACGTGCCGACGCGCCAGTCCTACGTGATGGCGGTGGTGCGGCCCGACGAGCGCCTCGCGGCCGCGGGCATCACGAGCCTGGTGCGCTCGGGCGGCTGGGCCGCGGCACCCGCCATCGCGGGAGTGCTGATGGAGGTGGGCGGGCTCGGCCTGCCGCTCGTGGTGGCGGGCGTCACGAAGATCGCCTACGACCTCCTGCTCTGGCGGGAATTCCGCCGCGTCGTGCCGCCGGAAGAGGCAGCGGCCGGCGAATGACGCGAGCGAGAATCCCGCGAACGCGGATGGACGCGGAAAAATCCTTCAACGCTTCCTGCCCGCCGCAGCCCCGGCGCCTGCCTTGAACGCACCGCGCTCCCGGAGCGCTTCGCGCAGCAGGTATTCGACTTCGCCGTTCACCGAGCGCAGCTCGGCCTGCGCGAGGCGCTCGATCTCGGCCCACAGCGCCGGGTCGATGCGCAGCAGGTAGGCCTTGCGCTCCACCATCAGGTATACAGCGTGCCGGTGTTGACCACCGGCTGCGTGTCGCGCTCGGAGCAGAGCACGACCATGAGGTTGGACACCATCGAGGCGCGCCGCTCGTCGTCGAGCTCGATCACGTTCTTCTCGGACAGGCTCTTCAACGCCATCTCGACCATCGAGACCGCGCCGCTCACGATCTTCGTGCGCGCGGCGATCACCGCGTCGGCCTGCTGGCGGCGCAGCATCGCGCCGGCGATCTCGGGCGCGTACGCGAGGTGCGTGAGCTTCGTCTCCTCCACCCTCACGCCGGCCTGCTGCACGCGCGCCTGCAGCTCGGCACGCAGCGTTTCCGCCACCGTGTCCGCGCCGGCGCGCAGCGTGACGGCATGCGCCTCGTGCTCCTCGCCCTCGTCGTAGTCGTAGCGCGTGGCCACGTGGCGCAATGCGGACTCGCTCTGCACGCGCACGAACTGCTCGAAGTCCTCCACGTCGTAGAGCGCCTGGGCGCTGTCCTCGACGCGCCACACGACGACGGCGGCGATCTCGACCGGGTTGCCGCGCTTGTCGTTGACCTTGAGCGTCTCGACGTTGTGGTTGCGGGCGCGCACGCTCAAGCGCCTGCGGCCGTTCCACGGCAGCGTCCAGCGCAGGCCCGGCGTGCGCTCGGTCCCCAGGTACGCGCCGAAAAGCGTGACGACGCCCGCCTCGTTGGGTTGCAGCATGAAGAAGCCGGGTGCCACGAACACGATGGCGAGCGCGATCGCGACGATCACGGCCGGGCTGCGGATCGCGACGACGGCGAACATCTCGACCGCGATGAGCGCGAGGAGCGCGAGGAGCATGGCGATCCCGTTCGCGGTGGCGACGGGCTTCTCGAACGTGCCTGACTTGCGGTACTCGGCCATGGGGACCTCCGCCCTCCTTGATATTGATCTGATATCACATTAATATCGATTCCGGGCGCTTGTCAAGCGCCAGTAGAATCGGCGCCATGGAAGGCGTGCTCGTCGTCGATTCCGCCACGCAGCTCAAGGACGCCCACCGCGGCGCGGTCGTCGCCTGCGGGTCGCACGGGGCGATCTATCCCGCGTGGCTCGCGGCGCGCGCGGCCTGGGCGCGATCATCCTCAACGACGCGGGCATCGGGCGCGATTCGGCGGGTGTGGCGGGTCTCGCATGGCTCGATGCGCTCGGCATCCCGGCGTGCGCCGTGGATCACCGCAGCGCGCGCATCGCCGTCGGCCAGGACACGCTCGACTCGGGGGTGCTGTCCGTGGTGAACGAGGCGGCGGCGCGAGCCGGCTGTGCGCCGGGCGAGGCATGTGCCGAAGCGGCGCGGCGCCTGGCGCAGGCCGTTGCCGGCATCCCGCGCGCGGAGGTTCCCGCCATCGGCGAGACGCGCAGTCGCATTCCCACCACCGGCCACCGCGCGGTGTGGGCGCTCGATTCGGTCTCGCTCGTGCAGCCGACGGACGCGCGCGCGGTCGTCGTGACCGGCTCCCATGGGGCGCTGCTCGGCGGCCGCCCGGACCATCTGCTCGGCGTCGCAGTCCATGCGGCGATCTTCAACGACGCGGGCGGAGGCAAGGACGGCGCGGGATTTTCGCGCCTGGCCCTCCTCGACACGCGCGCGATCGCGGCCGCGACCGTGTCGAGCGCGAGTGCGCGCATCGGCGACGCGCGCTCCACCTACGACACCGGAGTGCTCTCGCACGTGAACGAGGCGGCGCGGCGCCTCGACCTGCGCGAAGGGTTGAGCTGCCGCGAGGCGGTCGCGCGCCTCGTGGGCCTCGCGTGAGGCGCCGCTAGTCGCCCGCCTTGATCTTGTTTGCGCGCACGACCTGCGCCCAGCTTCTCGGACACCACGACGAAAAGGGGTCAGATTACTTTTCCGGCTACGGAAAAGTAATCTGACCCCTTTTTGCGTCTAGTCGCAGACGGCCGGCGTTTCCGTGAACGATTGCCCGCCGCCGTAGCTCGCGAGGGCCTGGAGCGTTGCCGCCCTTGCGCACCTTCACCGCGCAGTACTTGAGCTCCGCGATCTTGCCGAACGGGTCGAGCGCCGGGTTGGTGAGCAGGTTGGCCGCCGCTTCGTAGAACGCGAACGGGATGAATACCGTGTCGCGCGGCGTGCCGTCGTCGGCGCGCGCGGTGAGCGCGATCTCGCCGCGGCGCGAGGCCACGGTGATGACGTCGCCCGGCTGCGCGCCGATCGCATCGAGGTCGAGCGGATGCAGCGAGGCCACCGCCTGCGGCTCGATGGCGTCGAGCACCGAGGCGCGGCGCGTCATGGCGCCGGTATGCCAGTGCTCGAGCTGCCGCCCCGTGATCAGCACGTACGGGTACTCGCCGTCGGGCCGCTCGTCGGCGGGGATGATGTCGGCGGGAACGAACTTGCCGCGCCCGTCCTTCGTGGGGAAGTTCTCGGTGAAGACCACCGACTGCCCGGGATCGTCCTCGGTGCGGCACGGATACGTGACGCAGGAGTGCGCCTCGAGGCGCTCCCAGGAGATGCCCATGATCGAGTTCATCGCGTTGCGCATCTCCTCGTACACCTGCGCCACGCCGCTCTCGGGTCCGGTGTAGCTCCAGCCGCAGCCCAGGCGGTCGGCGAGCTGCTCGATGATCCACAGGTCCTGGCGCGCGTCGCCCGGCATGTCGAGGGCGCGACGGCCGAGCTGCACCATGCGGTCGGTGTTGGTGACGGTGCCCATCTTCTCCGGCCACGCCGAGGCGGGCAGCACGACGTCCGCGAGATACGCGGTCTCGGTGAGGAAGATGTCCTGCACGACGAGATGCTCGAGCTTCGCCAGGCCCTCGCGCGCGTGGTGCGCGTTCGGATCCGACATCGCCGGGTTCTCGCCCATCACGTACATGCCGCGGATCTTGCCGTCATACGCGGCATCCATGATCTCCACGACGGTGAGCCCGGGCTTGTGGTCGAGCTTGCGTGCCCCAGAACTTCTCGAAGCGCGCGATGGCCTCGGGATTGTCCACGCGCTGGTAGTCCGGATACATCATCGGGATGAGGCCCGCGTCGGAGGCGCCCTGCACGTTGTTCTGGCCGCGCAGCGGGTGCAGCCCGGTGCCGGGACGACCGATCTGGCCGGTCATGAGCGTCAGCGCGATCAGGCAGCGCGCGTTGTCCGTGCCGTGCACGTGCTGCGAGATGCCCATGCCCCACAGGATCATCGAGGCCTTGGAGGTCGCGTACGCGCGCGCCACCTCGCGGATGGTCTGCGCGGGATGCCGCAGATGGGCGCCATCAGCTCCGGGCTGAATCCCTTCGCGTTCTCCTTCAGCGCCTCGAAGCCGCTCGTGCGCTGGCGCACGAACTCCTGGTCCACCAGGCCTTCCTCGAGGATCGTGTAGATCATCGCATTGAGCAGCGCCACGTCGGTGTCCGCCTTGAACTGCAGGTAGCGCCAGGCGTGGCGCGCGATTTCCGTGCGCCGCGGGTCCATCACGACGAGCTTCGTGCCGCGCTCGACGGCGTTCTTCATGAAGGTCGCCGCGACCGGGTGGTTCGACGTCGGGTTCGAGCCGATGACGATGATCAGCTCCGCCTTCGCGACGTCGGAGACCTGGTTCGACACCGCGCCCGAGCCGATGCCCTCGAGCAGCGCCGCGACCGACGAGGCGTGGCAAAGCCGCGTGCAGTGGTCGACGTTGTTGGTGCCGAAGCCGGTGCGCACCAGCTTCTGGAAGAGGTAGGCCTCCTCGTTGGATCCCTTGGCGCTGCCGAAGCCGGAGAGCGCGGACGGGCCGTGCGTATCGCGGATCTTCTTCAGGCCGTTGCCTGCGGCGTCCAGCGCTTCCTCCCACGTGGCCTCGCGGAATACGTCGCTCCAGCGCGACGGGTCGACGGTGAATTCCGCGCGTCTTGGGCGCGCCGGGCTTGCGGATGAGCGGCTTGGTGAGGCGGTGCGGATGCGATACGTAGTCGAAGCCGAAGCGGCCCTTCACGCACAGGCGCTCGTGGTTGGCCGGGCCGTCGCGCCCTTCGACGCGGACGATCCTGTTGTCCTTCACGTGGTACGTGAGCTGGCAGCCCACGCCGCAGAACGGGCAGACGGAATCCACCTTCCTGTCCGCGACCTCGCGTAGGCGTTCTTCGCGGGAGCGAGCGCGCCCGTCGGGCACGCCTGCACGCATTCGCCGCACGCGACACAGGTGGACTCGCCCATCGGATCGTCCAAGTCGAAGACGATCCTGGAATCGTGGCCGCGGAAGGCGTAGCCGATCACGTCGTTCACCTGCACCTCGCGGCACGCGCGCACGCAGCGCGTGCACTGGATGCAGGCGTCGAGGTTCACCGCCATCGCGGGGTGCGACGGATCGCACGCGGGCTGCTCGCGCATCGGGAAGCGCGCTCGCATCACACCCAGCTTGCCGCTCCACTCGAAGAGCTCGTTGGCGCCGGGCTTGAGGTCGGTCTTCGGCACGTCGGCGAGCAGGAGCTCGAGCACCATCTTCTGCGAGTGCACGGCGCGCGCCGAGGTGCTCCCGACCTCCATGCCCTTCGTCGGATGGCGGCAGCACGACGGGGCCAGCACGCGCTCGCCCTTGATCTCGACCACGCACGCGCGGCAGTTGCCGTCGGGCCGCATGCCTTCCTTGTAGCAGAGGTGCGGGATGTCCGTGCCGTGGCGCTTCGCGGCCTCGATGATCGTCTCGCCGGCGAAGGCGGAGATCGTGTCGCCGTTCAGCTTGAACTCGATGGTTTCGGCCTTGTCGACCGGCTCGTTCATCTTCATTCGCTACCCCTTCAGATCTCGTCGGCGAAGTGCTGCGCCACGCAGCGGATCGGGTTCGGCGCCGCTTGTCCCAGGCCGCAGATCGACGCGTCGGCCATCGCGGCGGAAAGCTCCTCGAGGAGCGCCTTGTCCCACTTCTTCGCCTGCATCAGCCGGGCCGCCTTCGCGGTGCCCACGCGGCACGGCGTGCACTGGCCGCACGACTCGTGCTCGAAGAACTGCATGAGGTTCAATGCCGCGTCGCGCGCTCGGTCCTTGTCCGAGAGGATGATCACCGCCGCCGAGCCGATGAAGCAGCCGTAGGGCTGCAGCGTGTCGAAGTCGAGCGGGATGTCGCCCATGGACGCGGGCAGGATGCCGCCCGAGGCGCCGCCCGGCAGGTAGGCGTAGAACTTGTGGCCGTCGACGCATGCCGCCGCAGAACTCGTCGACGAGCTCCTTCACCGTGATGCCCGCCGGGGCGAGGTGCACGCCCGGCTTCTTCACGCGGCCCGAGACGGAGAACGAGCGCAGTCCCTTGCGGCCGTGGCGCCCGTGCTTCGTGAACCATTCGGGGCCCTGCTCGATGAGGTCGCGCACCCAGAAGAGCGTCTCCATGTTGTGCTCGAGCGTCGGGCGGTCGAAGAGGCCCACCTGCGCGACGTACGGCGGGCGCAGGCGCGGCATGCCGCGCTTGCCCTCGATGGACTCGATCATCGCCGACTCCTCGCCGCAGATGTAGGCGCCGGCGCCGCGGCGCAGGTGGATGCGCGGCAGTTTCGCTGGAGGGTCCTTCTTCAGCGCCGCGATCTCGCGCTCGAGGAGCTCCCGGCACGCGTGGTACTCGTCGCGCAGGTACACGTAGATGTCGTCGATGCCGACCGCCCAGGCGGCGATCAGCATGCCCTCGAGGAAGCGATGGGGGTCGCGCTCGAGGTAGTGGCGGTCCTTGAACGTGCCCGGCTCGCCCTCGTCGATGTTCACCGCCATCAACCGCGGCGCGGGCTCGGCGCGCACGATGCGCCACTTGCGGCCCGCGGGAAATCCGGCGCCGCCCAGGCCGCGCAGCCCCGCGTCCTCCATGACCTTGATGACCGAGTCCACGTCGCGCTTGCCGCCGACGCACTCGGCCCACGTCTTGTAGCCGCCCTGCGCGCGATAGTCCGCGTAAGTGTGCGCATGCTGCGCGGGAGCCTTCACCTTGCCGTCCTTCACCGTCTTGACGACGCCCTGCTCGGTGGCGTGGCCGAAGGCGTTGCGCCCCACGCACACGGCCGGAGCCTCGCCGCAGCGGCCGATGCACGGGGCGGCGATCACGCGCACGTTCGGTCCGAGCAGGTCCGGCAGCCTGTCGAGCAGCTGCTGCGCTCCGGCCATCCTGCACGACAGCGTCTCGCACACGCGCACCGTCACGGCGGCGGGTGCCTTGTCGCCTTCCTTCACCACGTCGAAGTGGTGGTAGAACGTCGCGACCTCGTACACCTCGGCTTGCGCGAGCTTCATCACCTCGGCGAGCGCGTTGAGGTGCGCCGCGGAAAGGTGCCCATAGCGGTCCTGGATGCGGTGCAGGTTCTCGATCAGGTACTCGGCCTCGAGGGGCGCGCCCTCGAGAAGCCGCGCGATCTCCTCGCGGGCGGCGGGATCGACCGCGCGTCCCTTGGGGACGGGACGCGCGCGGCGAATCTTGGAGACGGGAATTGCGACGGTATCGGCCATGGCGTGTGGTGTCAGTTTGGCAGGCTTTCAGACCCGAGGGGCGCTGCCTGTTGCGGCGAGACCGGCGTGGCTGCGAGTCCGGAGCCCGGAGGCCTCCGCGGGAGGTGCGAAGGGTCCGCGAATCAAGGTATTAGATTACCGAACTCGCCGCCGATTGGGGCTTGACCGGTGTCAAGATCAACCGGCCGGCACGCATGGCGCTCATGCGTCGATCGCATGCGCGCGGAGGGAGGGGACTCTCTACAGCACCGTCTTCAGCAGCTTGCCCATCTCCGCGGGATTGCGCGTGACCTTGATGCCGCACGCTTCCATCACGGAGAGCTTCTCCTGCGCCGTGCCCTTGCCGCCGGAGATGATCGCCCCCGCGTGGCCCATGCGCTTGCCGGCAGGGGCGGTGACGCCGGCGATGAAGCCCACCACCGGCTTCTTCATGTTGTCCTTCACCCAGCGCGCGGCGTTCTCCTCGTCGCCGCCGCCGATCTCGCCGATCATGATGACGGCCTCGGTGTCCGGGTCGTCGTTGAACATCTTCATGACGTCGATGTGCTTCAACCCGTTCACCGGGTCGCCGCCGATGCCCACCGCCGACGATTGCCCGAGGCCCAGCGCGGAGACCTGGCCCACGGCTTCGTAGGTGAGCGTGCCGGAGCGCGAGACGATGCCGATGCGGCCCTTGCGGTGGATGTGCCCGGGCATGATGCCGATCTTGATCTCGTCGGGCGTGATGAGGCCGGGGCAGTTGGGCCCGATGAGCCGCGCCTTCCTGCCCTGCATCTTGTAGCGCGTGCGCACCATGTCGCGCACCGGGATGCCCTCGGTGATGCAGATCACGAGGTCCACGCCCGCGTCCACCGCCTCGTCGATCGCCGCGGCGGCGTAGGGCGGCGGCACGTAGATCACGGAGACCGTGGCGCCCGTGGCCGCCCTGGCTTCCTTCACCGTGTTGTAGATCGGGATGCCCTCGAAGTCCTGGCCGCCCTTGCCGGGCGTGACGCCGGCCACGAAGCAGTTCCTGCCGTTCGCGTAGTCGCGGCACATCTTCGTGTGGAACTGGCCGGTCTTGCCGGTGATGCCCTGCGTGATGACCTTGGTGTTCGCGTCGATGAGGATGGACATGATGTTCCCGGATGCTGGATCCCCGTCTGCCGGGGATGACGATCGATCAGGCGGCGACGGCCACGCCCTTGGCGGCGGCCACGACCTTCTTCGCGGCATCTCCCATGTCGGCCGCGGAGATGATGGGCAGGCCCGAGTCGGCGAGGATCTTCTTGCCGAGGTCGACGTTGGTGCCCTCGAGGCGGACGACCAGGGGCACCTTGAGCGATACCTGCTTCGCCGCGGCCACGACGCCGGAGGCGATCACGTCGCACTTCATGATGCCGCCGAAAATGTTCACGAGGATCGCGGCGAGCTTGGGATTCTTCAGCATGATCTTGAACGCCTCGGTCACTTTCTCCGCGGTGGCGCCGCCGCCCACGTCGAGGAAGTTCGCCGGGTTGCCGCCGAAGAGCTTGATGGTGTCCATGGTCGCCATCGCGAGGCCCGCGCCGTTCACCAGGCAGCCGATGTCGCCGTCGAGCTGGATGTAGTTGAGGTCGAACTTCGAGGCCTCGACTTCGGCGGGATCCTCTTCGTCGAGGTCGCGCATCGCGACGATATCCGGGTGGCGGAAAAGCGCGTTGTCGTCGAAGTTGAGCTTGGCGTCGAGCGCCACGACGCGAGCGTCGCCGGTGACGATGAGCGGGTTCACCTCGACCAGCGAGCAGTCGCACTCGTCGAAGCACTTGTACAGGCTCTTGAAGAGGTCGCGCGCCTTGGGAACCAGATCGGAGGGCACGCCGATCTTGCGCGCGATGTCCTCGGCCTGCGCGTCCTCGAGGCCCTTCATCGGGTCGATCGCGACCTTGTGGATCTTCTCGGGCGTCTTCGCGGCCACTTCCTCGATGTCCATGCCGCCCTCGCTCGAGGCCATCAGCACCACGCGCTGCAGCCCCCGGTCGACGACCAGCGCCGCGTAGAGCTCCTTCTTGATGTCCGCGCCTTCCTCGATGAGCAGGCGACGCACCACGCGCCCGGCGGGGCCGGTCTGGTGCGTGACGAGCGTCATGCCGAGCATCTTCTTCGCGAGGTCGCGCACCTCGTCGACGGAGCGCGCGAGCTTCACGCCGCCGCCCTTGCCGCGACCGCCCGCGTGGATCTGGGCCTTCACGACCCAGACCGGGGCCTTACCATCGGACGGCGCTTCGCGACCATGCAGCGACTTCGCGGCCGCGACCGCCTCGTCGACGGAGAACGCCGGGATGCCGCGCGGGGTGGTCACGCCATATTTGCGAAACAGTTCCTTGCCCTGGTACTCGTGGATGTTCATGGCTGGGGCGACTCGAAGGAAGGAAAGCGGGAATGAACCGTGCGATCTTATCAGCCGCCGGCGGCCCGGCGCTCTTGACCTAGGACAGGTTCGCGCCCGTGCCGGCGGGCCTCAGTGGTGGTCGCCCTCGCCGGCGGGCTCGATCGGCTCCGTGCCGCGATACCAGCGGGGATAGAAGCGCGCAACCGCGGGAGCGGTCGATTCGAGGGCATGGCAGCGGTCGAGCTGGAAGGGCTTGCTGGACGGGTCCTGGAGGCGCTGGCCGGCCATGGTCTGGAAGGTCCCCGTCGCGAGCGCGGCGGCCAGCTCCGTGACGTGCGTGCAGCCGTGCACGCCCGCGAAGAGCTCCCTCACCCGCTTGAGGTAGCCGGGCCCGATCGAAAGGCCCACGAGCCGGCGGTAGGCCGGGACGATGGCGCCGCAGTAGTCCACGTAGGGCACGGCATCCATCTTCGCTTCGGCATCCACGATGCGCAGCTGGCGGTCCACGGTGATCCGCAGCCACATGGAATGGATCGCCTCCCCCGCCTTGCGCACGCCCGCCGCGAGCTGGAAGTCGTAGGGCTTGGTGTCGACCAGGTGGCCTTCGATGTCGTACAGCCCGTCGGCGCGCTTGTAGCCGCGGATCTCGATCGAACGCGCGTGCAGCGGCTCGCGCTCGACTCTCGGCTCAGGCCCGGGCATCCGCGGATGGCGCCGCGGCGCCGGTCTTGCGCCCTTGCCGGATGGCTTCGGCGAATTCCGCCCCGCTCTGGTAGCGCTTCTCGAAGTCCTTGGCGAGCGCGCGGTCGATGATCGCATCCACCCACGCGGGCAGCGCCGCGTTGTACTCGCGGATCGGCGGATGCGGATTGTTGGCGATGGCGAACATGAGCTGCGTCATCGACTCGCCCTCGAACGGCAGCTTGCCCGAAAGCATCTGGAAGAGCGTGACCCCGAGCGAGAACAGGTCGCTGCGCCCGTCGATCTTCCTGCCCGCGAGCTGCTCGGGCGACATGTACGACGGCGTGCCCAGCACCATGCCGGTCTTGGTCTTGGACGAATCGGTGATGCGCGCGATGCCGAAGTCGGTGACCTTCACCGTGTCGCTGTCCGGCTCGTACATGATGTTCGCGGGCTTGATGTCGCGATGCACGATGCCCATCGAGTGCGCGTAGCCCAGCGCGTCGGCCACGCGCTCCACGATCGAGAGCACCTTCTCGGGCGGCAGCAGGTTCGGCTGCTTCGTGTAGGGCGTGAGGTCCTTGCCTTTCAGGAATTCCATGGCGATGTAGCACAGGTCGTGCTCCTCGCCGGCGTCGTAGATGGTGACGATGTTGGGGTGCGTGAGGCGCCCGGCGGTCTCGGCCTCGCGGAAGAAGCGCTCCTTCGCTTCCTTCAGCTCGTCGGCCTCGAACTCGTCGGACAGCGCCATGGTCTTGATCGCGACGACGCGGCCGATCTTCGGGTCCTTGCCGCCGTAGACCACGCCCATCGCGCCCTTGCCGAGCTCCTTCTCGATCTGGTAGCGGCCGAGCATCGGCTTCTCCGCGCCGCCGCTGCCCTGCATGATCATCGTGCCCGCGTTGGTGCGTGCCTGGCTCGAGCCGCCGAGGATGATGGTCTCGGAAAGCTTCTTCGCGCGGTCGAGGCGCTCCTGGATGTCGCGGAACTTGGCGTCGAAGGTCGCCATGTAGCGGAACACGTTCTCCGCCTTGTTGAACTGCCGCCGGCGCTCGAAGTCGAGGGCGAGGTTGTAGAGGTTCTCCATCACCTCCTCGTTGAGCGGCGCCTTGCGGAACTTGTCGAACGCCATGTCGAGCTGGCCCTGCTGCTGGAACGCGAGGCCGAGCATGCGGTTGGATTCCGCGCTCGCGACGTCGGCCGCTTCCTTGCCGCGTTCGGTGACGAGGTAGCGCTTGGTGGTGAGCAGCGCGTGACCGACGAGGAGCAGCGTGGCGGGCAGCATCAGCTGCAGCCACAGGCCGGGACCCGTCATGAGCCCGAGCTGCGTGCCGGCAAGTGCCACGAGGATCACGATCGAGACGACCGCGCCCATGCCGGCCTTGAGACGCGGCAGGAGCAGCATGAGGTAGAGCGCCACGGCGAGGTACGCGCCGAACGCCGCGAGCGGTCCCCACGTGGGTGCCACGAAGAAGTGCTCCTGCAGGATCGACGACACCGAGTGGGCGAGTGTCGTGACCGGGTTCATCTGCGCGGAGATCGGCGTCACCTGGTTCGCGCCCACGCCGGTGGCGGTAGCGCCCACGAGCACGATCTTGTCGGCGTACTTCGTCGCCGGGATCTTGCCGCTGTACACGTCGAAGAACGAATCGATCGGGAAGGCGGGGCGCCCGTCGCGATCCTTGTAGAAGTACGTGTACATCTCGCCGAGATCGTCGGTGCGGATCGTCTTGCCGCCCAGGCTCACGCTCTGGCCGATGCTCGCCACGATGTCCTTGGGCCCCAGGTTCAGGCTCTTCGCCGCGATCATCAGCGCGAGCGAGGGAAAGCGCTGGCCGTAGTAGTCGATCACGAGCGGCTCGAAGCGCACCGCGCCGTCCTCGTCCAGCCTGCTGTCGAGATGCCCCACGCCGGCCACGGAGGCGCCGATGGCCTCGATCGGCACGAGCACGCCATTGCCGTACATGAACGCGCCGCCCGCGTCGGTGGCGGCGCCGATCGTGTTCTTCGCGATGTAGTCCGGCAGCGGCTTGTCGGGACGGCCCGGCGGCGGCACGTAGCTGAGCTCGCCGAAGGCGAGCGGCACCAGCACGTTGCCGGCCTTCTTGATGCTCGCGGCGAGGCGCGCGTCGCTGTTGAGCGACCCCGAGGCCTCGTGCAGGATGCGGCCGATCTCGGCCACCTCCGGCGGCGGCTGCGCGCCCTGCGCGGCCGGCGTGGCACCGCCGATGGGTGCCACGCCCTGGATGTCCGGCGCGGCGGCCGGCGGCCAGGACTTGTCGTAGATCTCGAGCATCTTCTCGACGTAGGCGAGCCCCGGATCCTTCTGCGGCTCGAAGAAGAAGACCGTGTCGCCGATCACCTTCGCGTGCGCCGCGGCGAGCTGGTCGATCAGCTTCGCGTGCACCTCGCGCGACCACGGCCAGCGGCCGATGTTGGCGATCGACTGCTCGTCGATGGCGATGACGGCGATGCGGTCGCTCGGCGGCTTCGACGTCATGCGCACGCCCACGTCGTACGCCCAGCGCTCGAGCGCGGGGATGAAGCCCGCGACGCGCGCGAAGCCGAACAGGACGACGGCGATGACCAGGCCCGCGAACCAGTCGGCCTTCCAGAACGCAGTCTTCATGCTTTCTCCCTAGGCCCCGGTGCCTGCGCTCCCGACGCGGTCCGCGGCGCTATGTGGCGCCCATCTTACATGGGCGCCGCCGCAGCTTCACGCGCCGACGGCCGCGAGTCGACCACGACGGGGCTCGCGCGGCGCCGGGGAGAGGGAGAAGCGTGGCTTACGGAAACGCGGGGACCGTCGGCTCGTTGCCGCGATCGATCGCCTCGGGGTGCGTGCGCGCGATGATGGCGCGCACCTCGTCGTAGCGTCCCGACGGCACGTCGAGCATCAGCAGCACCTTGCCGTCCTGCAGCTCCTGCTCGAAGGCCTTGAGGCGCGAGTTGGGCACCTGCAGTCCCACCATGGTGGCGACCCATACGCCCAGCATCGCGCCGACGATCGCCGCCACGAGCACCGCGACCATCTCCATCGAGACGCCCTGGAACGGGAAGTTGACGAGGACGGCGCCCAGCACCGCGCCCATGACGCCGCCGATCACCAGGCCCACGAAGGCGCCGTGGACCGCGTCGGTCTTGTGCAGGTAGGAAGCCTCGTTGAGCTCGCCCAGGTCGGTGCCGCGCCGGGCGAGGAAGTGCATGTGGCGATCCTCGATGCGCGCGAGCAGCAGGTCGTTCGCCAGCCTGCGCGCGCTCGGGACATCGGGGAGCGTGACGTACATCCTGAGTCTCATGAGACCCTCCTTTGCGTCGAAAGGAGCGGTGTCGAGAGTCGGAAACGGCTCCGGGCATCGCCAAACCCAAGCTCAGGCTAGTCCCGCCGCCGGGACGAATCAAGTGCGGCCGGAATGGGCCGAAGGAGCTAGGGAACGAGGATCGTGGAGCCGGTCGTCTTGCGCCCTTCGAGGTCGCGATGCGCCTGGGCGGCGTCCTTGAGCGCGTAGGTCTGGCGCGGGCCGATCTTCACCTTGCCGGCGAGCACGACGTCGAAGAGTTCCCTGGCCGCGGCGAGCAGCTCCTCGCGCTTGCCGACGTAGCTCATGAGCGTGGGCCGGGTGACGTAGAGCGAGCCCTTGGCCGCGAGGATGCCGAGGTCGGTCGGGCCGACCGGGCCCGAGGCGTTGCCGAAGCTCACCATGAGGCCGCGAGCCTGCAGGCAATCGAGCGACTTCATGAAGGTGTCCTTGCCCACGCCGTCGTAGACGACCGGTACTTTCTTCGCGCCGGTGATCTCGCTCACCTTCGCGACGAAGTCTTCCTTCGTGTAGATCACCGTGTGCGCGCAGCCGTTGTCGCGCGCGAGCTTCGCCTTCTCTTCCGAGCTCACGGTGCCGATCACGTTGACGCCGATCGCCTTCGCCCACTGGCAGGCGATGAGCCCGACGCCGCCCGCGGCCGCGTGCCACAGCACGGTGTCGCCCGCCTTCGGTACCAGGAGCATGCGGCGCAGCAGGTATTGCACCGTGAGGCCCTGCAGCATCATGCACGCGGCCTGCTCGAAGCTGATGCCGTCGGGCAGCTTCACGCAACGCTCCGCCGGGTGGATCTTCATCTCGGAGTACGCGCCGACGGGCCCGTTGCAGTAGGCCACGCGATCGCCCTTCTTGAATTCGGTCACTCCCGCGCCCAGCGCTTCCACGACGCCCGCCGCCTCCAGGCCGATGCCCGAGGGCAGCGGCATCGGGTAGAGGCCCGTGCGGTGATAGGTGTCGATGTAGTTGAGGCCGACGGCCTTGTGCGCGATGCGCAGCTCGCCGGGGCCGGGATCGCCGACCTTCACCTCTTCCCACTGCAGGACTTCGGGACCGCCGGCCTTGTGGAAACGGATTGCGTGGGGCATGGGAGTGTCGAGTCGGTGGATGGGGGGTCGGTATTGTCGCCCAAAATCGGAACAAGGCAACCCGGCATGCGCTCGAGCGCTCATGGATCGCATCGCATCGGAATATCATTACGGCATTTCACGGCCACAAGCCAACCCAATGGACCGCCAATCACCGCTGCGCCTGCACGTGCCCGAACCCACCGGGCGACCGGGCCGGCATACCGACTTCTCGTACCTGCACCTCTCGCCCGCGGGCGAGATCCGCCGCCCGCCCCTCGACACCTCCGCCCAGGAAACCGCCGACCTCTGCTATTCGCTGATCCGCGTCGTGGACGACGACGGCAAGGCGGTGGGCCCCTGGAATCCGGGAGTCGACGCGCAATTCCTGAAGAAGGGCCTGCGCGCCATGGTGCGCACCCGCGTGTTCGACGCGCGGATGCTCACCGCCCAGCGCCAGAAGAAGATCTCGTTCTACATGCAGAGCCTCGGCGAGGAGGCGGTCGGGAGCGCGCACGCCATGGCGCTCACGCCGGGCGACATGAACTTCCCGACGTACCGGCAGCAGAGCCTGCTCCTCGCGCTCGACGGGCCGCCGATGGTCGAGATGATCTGCCAGCTCCTCTCGAACGAGCGCGACCCCCTGAAGGGACGCCAGCTCCCGGTGATGTACTCGTACAAGCGCCTGGGCTTCTTCTCCATCTCGGGCAATCTCGCCACCCAGTTCATCCAGGCGGTGGGCTGGGCCATGGCCTCCGCGATCAAGGGCGACACGCGCATCGCGAGCGGCTGGATCGGCGACGGCTCCACGGCCGAAGCGGACTTCCACACGGCGCTCACCTTCGCGCACGTCTATCGCGCGCCGGTGATCCTCAACGTCGTCAACAACCAGTGGGCGATCTCGTCCTTCCAGTCGCTCGCGGGCGGCGAGGGAACCACGTTCGCGGCTCGGGGCATCGGCTGCGGCATCGCGTCGCTGCGCGTGGACGGCAACGACTTCCTCGCCGTGTATGCCGCCTCACGCTGGGCGGCCGAGCGCGCGCGCACCAACCTCGGGCCCACGCTGATCGAGTGGGTCACGTACCGGGCGGGCGCGCATTCCACGTCCGACGATCCGTCGAAGTACCGGCCCGCGGACGATTGGGAACATTTCCCGCTGGGCGACCCGATCGCGCGGCTGAAGAAGCACCTGATCGCGATCGGGCAGTGGTCCGAGCAGGATCACGCGCGGATGCAGAAGGAGGTGGAAGCCGAAGTGATCGCGGCGCAGAAGGAGGCCGAGAGCTACGGCTCGCTCGCCGACGGGCACCTCTTCAGCAACAGCACCCTGTTCGACGACGTCTACAAGGACGTCCCGGAGCACCTGCGCCGGCAGCGCCGCCAGCTCGGAGTCTGACCATGGCGCAGATGACGATGATCCAGGCGCTGCGCTCCGCCATGGACGTGATGCTCGAGCGCAATCCCGACGTCGTGGTGTTCGGCGAGGACGTGGGCTACTTCGGCGGCGTGTTCCGGTGCACCGAAGGACTGCAAGCCAAGTACGGCAAGACGCGCGTCTTCGACACGCCGATCTCCGAGGGTGGCATCGTCGGCGTGGCGGTCGGCATGGGCGCGTACGGCCTGAGGCCCGTGGCCGAGATCCAATTCGCCGATTATTTCTATCCCGCTTCCGACCAGCTCGTATCCGAGGCCGCACGGCTGCGCTACCGCTCGGCCGGCGACTTCACCGCGCCGATCACCGTCCGCATGCCCTGTGGCGGCGGCATCTACGGGGGACAGACGCACAGCCAGAGCCCCGAGGCCCTGTTCACGCACGTCTGCGGGCTGCGCACCGTGCTGCCCTCGAACCCCTACGACGCCAAGGGGCTGCTGATCTCGTCCATCGAGAACGACGACCCGGTGATATTCCTCGAGCCCAAGCGCCTCTACAACGGTCCCTTCGACGGCCATCACGACCAGCCCGTCGTGCCGTGGTCGAAGCATCCGCTGGGCGAGGTCCCCGAGGGCTACTACACGGTGCCGCTGGAATCGGCGAAGGTCTTCCGCCCGGGCAAGGACCTCACCGTGCTCGCGTACGGGGCGATGGTGTTCGTCTCGGAAGCGGCGGCGAAGGAAAGCGGCATCGACGCGGAAATCATCGACCTGCGAAGCATCTGGCCGCTCGACCTCGAGACCCTCGTCACCTCGGTGAAGAAGACGGGCCGGTGCGTCGTGGTGCACGAGGCGACCCGGACCAGCGGCTTCGGCGCGGAGCTCGTGGCCCTCGTGCAGGAGCACTGCTTCCACCACCTGGAAGCGCCGATCGAGCGGGTCACCGGCTGGGACACCCCTTATCCGCACGCGCAGGAGTGGGCGTACTTCCCCGGCCCGAAGCGCGTCGCGGAAGCGTTCCAGCGCGTGATGGAGCCGTAGGACGATGGGCACCTACGTCATCAAGATGCCCGACATCGGCGAGGGCATCGCCGAGGTCGAGCTGGTCGCGTGGCACGTGAAGCCGGGCGATGTCGTGGCCGACGAGCAGGTCCTCGCCGACGTCATGACCGACAAGGCGAACGTCGAGATCCCCTCGCATGTCGCGGGCAAGGTCCTGGCGCTCACCGGCAAGCCGGGCGACACGATCGCCGTCGGCTCCGAGATCATCCGCCTCGAAGTCGAAGGCAAGGGCAACGCGGCCGGCGATGCGCCGGTGCCGCAACAAGTTGCGGTACCGCCGAGCAAGGCGGCGAAGACCGGGGAAGCAACGGTGCGTCGTGGCGCGCCGGCAAGCATCGACGCAGAACCAGCCGTCGGCAGCCAGCCGCCCACGTCGGAGAAGGCGCTCGCCTCGCCCGCGGTTCGGCGCCGCGCGAGGGAGCTCGGCATCGACCTGCAGACCGTGCAAGGCTCGGGGCCGGACGGGCGCATCACGAGCGAGGACGTCGAGGTCCTCGACCGCAAGCCGCGGTCCGGGTCGATCGGCGCGCCGCTGCGCTTCAACGTCCCGCCGGGCGGGAGGGCGGCGCAGGGCGCCGAGCGCAACGACGAGGAAGCCGTGCCGGTGATCGGCCTGCGCCGCAAGATCGCCGAGAAGATGCAGGAGTCGAAGCGACGGATCCCGCACTTCACCTATGTCGAGGAAGTGGACGTCACGGCGCTCGAGGCCCTGCGCGCCCGGCTCAATGCCCGCTGGAGGTCCGAGCGCGGCCACCTGACGCTGCTTCCGTTCCTCATGCGCGCCATCGTGCGCTCGGTGCCGGACTTCCCGGAGGTCAATGCCCGCTACGACGACGAGGCCGGCACCCTGACGCGTTACGGCGCCGTGCACATCGGGATCGCGACGCAAACCCCCGGCGGGCTCATGGTTCCGGTGGTGCGGCACGCCGAGGCACGCGACCTGTGGTCGTGCGCGGCGGAGGTCGCGCGCCTGGCCGAAGCGGCGCGCAGCGGAGAAGCGAAGCGCGAGGAGCTCACGGGCTCGACCGTCACCATCACGAGCCTGGGTCCCCTGGGCGGCATCGTCACCACGCCCGTGATCAACTACCCCGAGGTCGCCATCGTCGGCGTCAATCGCGTGGTCGAGCGGCCGGTGATCCGCGACGGGGCGATCGTGCCGCGGCTCATCATGAATCTCTCCTCCTCGTTCGACCACCGCATCGTGGACGGGCTGCGCGCCGCGTCCTTCGTGCAGTCGCTGCGCGGCTACCTGGAAGATCCCGCGACACTCTTCATCGATTGAGCGACCTCTAGGCCCCGAGAATCGTGCCGGTGGCCGCACCCGCGGACTTGGCCCACTCCGCCGCGGAGACCTTCTTGCCCTCCTCCGGCTTCACCTTCGAGATCTCGACCTGCCCGCCCTGCGCGGTGATGCGGATCGATTCCGCGCCGACCTCGGCGATCTCGCCGATCTTTCCCTTCACGGCGCCGAACGTGCGCACCAGGTGCTTCTTCGAGCCGAAGAGCTGCAGCTTCTTGCCGCCGTGCGTGGTCCACGCGCCGGGCGCGGGATCGCAGCCGCGGATGAGGTTGTGGATGAAGTCCACGTGGTTGTGCCAGTTGATGCGCGCTTCGTTCGCGCGGCACCAGCCTTCGTACGACGCCTTCGACTCGTCCTGCACGACTTCCTTGTGCTTGCCGGCGACGACCAGGTCGGCCGCTTCGAGCATGGCCTTCACGCCCATGGGGAAGAGGCGGTCGAAGTAGACGGTGCCGAGGGTGTCGTTCTCGGAGACCGGGGTTTCCTTCTGCAGCACCACCGGGCCCTCGTCGAGCCCGTCGCTGGGCCGGAAGATGGTGAGCCCCGTCTTCGTCTCGCCCTTGATGATCGGCCAGTTGATCGACGACGGGCCGCGGTACTTCGGCAGCAGCGACGGGTGGTACTGGATGGTGCCGTGCTTCGGAATCTTCACGAATTCCTGCGGCGCGAACTGCAGCACGAAGGCCATGATGCCGATGTCGGATTCGAGACCCTTCATGGCGGCCACGGCCTCGGGCGCCTTGAGCGAGGGGAACTGGAACACCTTCAGGCCCTTTTCCTGCGCGGCCACCTTCATCGGGTCGGCCTTGGCGCCCTCCTTCTCCGGCGCGACGAATACTCCGGCAACCGTGTCGCCGCGCGCGAGGAACGCTTCCAGTACCGCTTTGCCGAAGTCCTGCTGGCCGATGATGGCGATCTTCATCAGGCGGCGACTTTCTTCGGCGGGTTGGAGAAGGCGCCGGCGGCCTTCATGGACTGGATGCGCGCCTCGTCGTAGCCCAGAACTTCCTTCAGCACCTCGTCGGTGTGCTCGCCGAGGAGCGGGCTGCGCTTGATGATGGCGGGCGAGGCCGAGAGCTTGATCGGCATGCCGACGTTGAACCACTTGCCGCGCTGCGGGTGGTCGAGCTCGACCCACATGTCGCGGCCGCGTACGTGCTCGTCGGTCGCGAGGTCCTGGGTCGACATGATCGGCCCGCACGGCACGTCGAGCGGGTTCAGGATCGCCATCAGCTCGCGCTTGGTGTACTTCTCCGCGAACTTGTTGATGAGGGTCCACATGAGGTTCTGGTTCTTGCGCCGCTCGCCGATGGCGGCCAGCCGCGGGTCGTTCACCAGGTCCGGCATGCCGACCTCGGGCCCGATGCGCTTGGCGAGCGCCTCCCACACCGCTTCCTGCACCACGATGTAGAGCCAGTCGTTCGCGCCGTGGGGCTTGCAGTGGATCGCGTTGCCGAGCTGGCCGCCGCCGGAATCGTTGCCCGCGCGCGGCACGTCGCCCATGCCCTGGTAGGTCGGCACCGAGTATTCGGGCATCGGGCCGCGCGTGAGGCGCTGGTGGTCGCGGAACTTCACGCGGCAGAGATTCATCACGCCGTCCATCATCGCAACCTCGACGTACTGGCCCTGGCCGGTGCGGTTCGCCTGGTGCAGCGCGGCGAGCAGGCCGATGGCGAGGTGCAGTCCCGTGCCCGAGTCGCCGATCTGCGCGCCGGTCACGAAGGGCGGGCCGTCGGGAACGCCCGTGGTGCTCATCGCCCCGCCCATCGCCTGCGCCACGTTCTCGTAGGCCTTGAAGTCGGCGTAGGGGCCGGAGGAGCCGAAGCCCTTGATCGAGCCCACGACGATGCTTCGGGTTGATCTCGTGGATCTTCTCCCAGGTGAAACCGAGGCGCTCGAGCACGCCGGGGCCGAAGTTCTCCATCATGATGTCGCACTTCTTCAGCAGGTCGACGAACACCTGCTTGCCCTCGGCGGTCTTCATGTTGACCGTGATCGAGCGCTTGTTGCAGTTGAGCATCGTGAAATAGAGGCTAGTCCGCGTTCGGGACGTCGCGCAGCTGGCCGCGCGTGGCGTCTCCCTGCGGCGGCTCGAACTTGATCACGTCCGCGCCCATCCACGCGAGCAGCTGCGAGCAGGTCGGCCCCGCCTGCACGTGGGTCATGTCGAGGATGCGTACGCCCTTCAGTGCTTCCATTTTCCGGTCTCCATTGGCTGGGCTGCTCGAGGAGTTGAGCGGCGACTTGTCGTCCGCTCCAATGATCGCCCCGATGTGTCTTGCCGCGCGCTCGCGTCTACTTCTTTTTCGCTGTTGGGTTCAGGCTCGTGATGCGGCCGCTTTCCGTGCCGGCGCTCTCGTCGATGACGGCATTGATGAGCGTGGGCTTGCGCGAGCGGATCGCCTCTTCCATGGCCTTGCGCAGCTCGGCCGGGGTCGTGGCGTGCACGCCCACGCCGCCGAAGGCCTCGCATCAGCTTCTCATAGCGCGCGCCCTTGACGAACACCGAGGGGCGCCGGATCGCGGCCGCCGGTCGGATTGACCTCGTCGCCGCGATACACGCCGTTGTTGTTCATGATCACCACGCACACCGGCAGGTTGTAGCGGCAGATGGTCTCGACTTCCATGCCGGAGAAGCCGAAGGCGCTGTCGCCCTCGATCGCGATCACCGGCTCGCCGCTCACCACGGCGGCCGCGACGGCGAAGCCCATGCCGATGCCCATCACGCCCCAGGTGCCGACGTCCAGGCGCTTGCGCGGCTTGTACATGTCGACGATGCTGCGGGTGAAGTCGAGCGCGTTGGCGCCTTCGTTGACGAGGATCGCGTCCGGGTTCGCCTTGACGATGTCGCGCACCACGTTCAGCGCGCTGTGGAAATTCATCGGCGTCGGATTCTTCGCGAGCGTCTCGGCCATCTTGGCGACGTTCTTGTTCTTGCGCTCGGCGATGGCGTCCAGCCACTCGGCCGGCGGCCTGGCCCAGCTGGAGCCGATGCCCGCGAGCAGCGCCGACACGCAGGAACCGATGTCGCCGACCACCGGGGCGTCGATGCGCACGTTGCTGTCCGCCTCCTGCGGCGAGATGTCGACCTGGACGAACTTCTGGCCGCCCCACTCCTTGTGCGTCCTTGCCGCCCCAGGTCTTGCCCTTGCCGTGGGAGAGCAGCCAGTTCAGGCGCGCGCCGATCAACATCACCACGTCGGCCTCGGGCAGCACGTAGGAGCGGGCGGCGGAAGCGGATTGCTCGTGCGTGTCGGGCAGCAGGCCCTTCGCCATGGACATGGGCAGATAGGGAATGCCGGTCTTCTCGATGAGGGCGCGGATGTCCGCGTCGGCCTGCGCGTAGGCCGCACCCTTGCCCAGCACGATGAGCGGACGCTTGGCGCTCTTCAGCAGCTCGAGGGCGCGCTGCACGGCGTCCTGGGCCGGGATCTGGCGCGGCGCCGGATCGACCACCTTGATCAGCGACTTCCTGCCGGCTTCCGCATCCACGGTCTGCGGGAAGAGCTTGCGCCGGCAGGTCGAGGTAGACGCCGCCCGGGCGGCCCGGAGACGGCGGCGCGGATGGCGCGCGCGATGCCCACGCCGATGTCCTCGGCGTGCAGCACGCGGAAGGCGGCCTTGCACAGCGGCTTGGCGATGGCCAGCTGGTCCATCTCCTCGTAGTCGCCCTGCTGCAGGTCGACGACCTCGCGCTCGCTGGAGCCGCTGACGAGGATCATCGGGAAGCAGTTGGTGGTGGCGTTGGCGAGCGCGGTGAGGCCGTTGAGGAAGCCGGGCGCGGACACCGTCAGGCAGATGCCGGGCTTCTGGGTCATGAAGCCGGCGATGGCGGCGGCGTTGCCGGCGTTCTGCTCGTGGCGGAACGAGATCACGCGCATGCCCGCGGCCTGCGCCTTGCGGGTGAGGTCGGTGATCGGGATGCCGGGCAGGCCGAAGATCGTGTCGATGCCGTTGAGCTTGAGGGCGTCGATGACCAGGTGAAATCCGTCGGTCATTTCCTGGGGTTGCGCGTTGGCGCCGACCTGGCCGCTGCCCGCCTGGGGCGCGGCCGGCGCGGCGCCGGGCGCGTTGACGGCGGGTTCGGTGACGGTTGCCATGGTTCTTTCCTCCGAGGGGGCGTGCCCGCCGGCCGGGAGGGGCCTGGACGGGGTCTGATGGGGGTTGGGAGCGGCGCGCGGCGGGAAGCCGCCGCTCGAATCAGGCTACAATCTTAAGAAACGCCTCGAGCGCCCGACCTTGATGGCGGTCAATTTTGGGCCCACGGGCCGCCTGACTCGGGTCAATTTCCCGCCCCGCCGCCGATGACGCTCCTCGTGAACCACCCGCAGCTGCAGGAAATCCGCCAGCGGCTGCGCCAGAACATCGTGCTGCGGCGCCTGAAACCGCGCGCCTTCGACGAGCTGGAATCGGTCCTGCACATCATCGACTGCCGCAAGGGCGACGTGCTGCTCTCCCAGGGCGCGCACGAGATGGAGCAGTACTTCGTGATCGACGGCGTCCTCAAGCGCGTGGTGGCGAGCCCCGAGGGCAAGGAGATGATCCTGCGCTTCGCCAAGGAGGACGACATGGACACGAGCTACGCGGCCTGGAAGCTGCGCACGCCCGCGCCCTACTCGATCCGCTGCGTGACCAAGGCGCGGGTGGCGAAGATGCCGCTTCCCCAGTGGGCGAGCTTCCTCGACGCGCACCCGGACCTCAAGGACGATTTCGAGTACGAGGTGATGTTCCTCATGAGCGAGGTGATGGCGCACACCATCACGCTGCACCTGCTGGACGCCCCGGGGCGCGTGCACCGCTTCATGCGCAAGCACCCGGAGCTCTCGGAGCGCGTGCCGAAGAAGGAGCTCGCCTCCTACCTCAACCTTTCCGCCGAGACCCTCTCGCGCCTCAAGCACGCCGGGAAGATCTGATCCGAAAATTGGCAGGGCATGGTGAAGCCGGGTCGCCCTTGACCCCGGGGATCGTCACCCATCGAACAGCGTCGCGGCGGCCCTCGTCCATCGGGCTCGCTGATTCCTCTCGCATCCCGAATTCTCGAGCACCGTCTCGCCCCCTCTCAAGGGCGACCCGGCTTCACCATGCCCGTCTGCATTTTCGGCATCGTGCGGCAGCGCGCAATGGACCATTCGCGGATGGCGTCGGCGCTCGCACAGGCAGAGCACCACTCTCGAGAGCCGCTTCGGAGCCCTTGGGGTGAAGCCTCAGCGGGGGGCGAGGCAATGGTGGAAAGAGGGACGGCGCCGAGGAATCAGCGAGCCCGATGGACGAGGGCCGCCGTGCTCCCGATCGAAGCATCGTGATCCCCCGCTGAGGCTTTACCCCGGGCTCCGAAGCGGCGATGCAGCCGACGGTGCGCCGCCTAGACTTCCTTGCGCGGGGTGGGGAAGCGGTAGAGGCCCGCCGGTCATGGTCCGCAGCTCGTCGCGCAGCCCTTGCGCCGGGGAGCGAGCGCAGGACCTCCTCGCACAGGCGCTTCTCCCGGTCGTCGACGACGATGCCGCGCAGCGTGACCTCGCCGTTGCGCACCTCGATGTCCATGTCGATGGCCGCGGTCCGTTCGTCGGAGCGCAGCGCCGCGCGCGCGCGCGCCTGCAGCGCCAGGTCCGCGAGCTGCTGGCGCGAGGCGGGCGTCTCCTGGAACGCCGCGCTCTTCGCGAGCGCCACCACCTGCTCGACGCACTGGCGATCGGCACGCGCTCGGTGTTGAGCGTGAGGTCGTAGAGCGTCGGGTCGCCCCAGCGCACGTTGAAATGCTCCCGCATGCGCGAGGCGCGCGCGGCGTCGTCCACCTCGATCTCGCGCCGCGCGAGCTCCTCGTCGTCGGTCTCGAGGCGCTCCATGAGGCGCTTGACGCGCAGCTCCATGGGCGCGCACACGCGGATGCAGGCGATGTGCGGGACATTGCGCAGCAGCAGGTCGCGCCCCAGCCGCGGATCAGCACGTTGCCCTTCACCGCGAGGTCGTAGACCTCCTCGGCGGTGAAGATCGAGATGGTCTTCTCGTCGGCCGCCCACTTCTCGATCTTGCTCGCCTTGCCCTCGCGGATGCGGCGGATGAGGCTCTTCTTCACGTGCATCCGCCCCGCCACCACGTCGCCCACCTCGTGGCGCACCTGCTGCAGTCCGAGCGCGTCGCACACGCCGAGCGCCACGTCCTTGCCGAGCGTGGCCATTTCCTGGGTCATCGCGATGACAGCCATGGGATTCCTCCTGGTTCGCGTCAGTCGGTCGCGGCGCCGGGGCCGCCGTTGCGCCCGCGCGCGATTGCGATCAGCCTCGAGATCGCCGGCCAGAAGAGCAGCAGCAGCGACAGCACCGTGATGGAGCCCACCAGCGAGTTGGAGAAGAAGATCCGCATGTCCCCCTGGGACAGCAGCATCGACTGCCGGAACCCGTCCTCCGCGTTGTCGCCCAGCACGAGCGCGAGGACCATCGGCGCCATCGGGTAGTCGAGCTTCTTGAACACGTAGCCCATCATGCCGAAGACCAGCATCATCCACACGTCGAACATCGAGTTGTGCACGGTGTAGGCGCCGATCGCGCAGATCACCAGGATCACCGGCGCGATGATGGCGAACGGCACGCGCAGGATCGCGGCGAAGAGCGGCACGCAGGTGAGCACCACGATGAGCCCCACGATGTTGCCGAGGTACATCGAGGCGATGAGGCCCCAGACGAAGTCCGCCTTCTCGGTGAAGAGCAGCGGCCCCGGCTGCAGGCCCCAGATGAGCAGGCCGCCGAGGAGCACCGCCGCGGTGGGCGAGCCCGGCACGCCGAGCGTGATCATCGGCAGCAGCGCGGAAGTGCCCGCGGCATGGGCCGCCGTCTCCGGCGCGACCACGCCTTCCACCACGCCGGTGCCGAACTTGTCGCCGTCGCGGGACATCTTCTTCGCGATGCCGTAGCTCATGAACGAGGCGGGCGTCGCGCCCCCGGGCACGATGCCCATGAGGCAGCCCACCGCGGCGCGAGCGCAGCGACGTCTTCCAGTAGCGCGGCAGCTCCTTCCAGGTCTCCAGCACGACCTTCATGTTGAGCTTGGCCTTGGCGCCGCGGAACTCGAGCCCTTCCTCGATCGTGAGCAGGATCTCGCCGATGCCGAAGAGGCCGATCACCGCGATCAGGAAGTCGAAGCCCTTGAGCAGCATCGTGAGGCCGAACGTGAGCCGCAGCTGGCCGGTCACCGTGTCGATGCCGACCGCCGCGAGCGCGAAGCCCACCATCATCGAGGCGATGGTCTTGAAGGGCGAGCCCTTGCTCATGCCGACGAAGGCGCAGAACGTGAGCAGGTACACCGAGAAGAACTCCGGCGGGCCGAAGCGCAGCGCGAAGCGCGCGACGATGGGCGAGAGGAAGGTGATGAGCAGCACGCCCACCAGCGCGCCGAAGAACGACGACGTGAAGGCCGCGGTGAGCGCCGCGCCCGCGCGGCCCTTCTGCGCGAGCGGATAGCCGTCGAAGGTCGTCGCCACCGACCACGGCTCGCCCGGGATGTTGAAGAGGATCGAGGTGATGGCGCCGCCGAAGAGCGCCCCCCAGTAGATGCAGGACAGCAGGATGATCGCGGAGGTCTGTCCTCCGGGCTGTCTGCGCCATCGTGAACGTGAGGGGCAGCAGGATCGCCACGCCGTTGGCGCCGCCCAGCCCCGGCAGCACGCCGATGATCACGCCGAGGATGATCCCGGCGAACATCAGCATCAGGTTGAACCAGGACAACGCGACCGCGAAGCCGCCCATCAGGGATTCGATCTCGTGCATCGCGGCCGCCTCAGCCGAAGCCGAAGGCCGCTTCGAGCGGGCCCTTGGGCAGGGGAACCTGGAACCAGATCTCGAACATCAGGAAGAACGCGACCATGACGCCGATGCTCACCGCAGCGACCGTGAGCCAGCCGTACTTGCCCAGGACGCGCATGAAGGCCGCGATGAACAGCGCCGACGGCACGTAGATGCCGAGCGGCAGCCACGGATTGTCGATGAGCGCCACGAAGATCACGCTCGGGATCATCATGGTGAGGACCATCCTGAGCTGGCCCCAGCGCACGAACGGGGCCTTGGCTTCCTCGGCCGGCATCTTGAGCGCCGCGTAGAGGATCATCACCGCCGACACGATGATGAAGACGCCGATGTAGAACGGGAAGTAGCCCGCCTGCGGGCCGTCGTCGCCCCACGAGGCGCCGATGCGGTAGCTGTCCCAGGCGACCACCGCGCCGAAGACGAGGAAGAGCAGCGCGACCACGGCCTCCCAAGCGCGCACCGAGCCGACGGGCTTCTGATCGGATTGCTGCTGCATTGCGTTCCTTCGATCGTGCAGGATGCAAAGAGGGCCCCGTTGCGGGGCCCTCCCGAAGCGTCGTTACTTGTGCAGGAAGCCGGCTTCCTTCATCAGCTCCTCGTGCAGCTTCTCGGCGTTCGCCACCCAGTCGGCGTATTCCTTGCCGGTCATGTGGCTCTGGTTGAACGCGCCCTCCTCCATGAACTTCTTCCACTCCGGCGTCGCGCGCACCTTGTCGAGCAGGTCGACGTAGTACTTGACCATGTCGGGCGTGGCCCCTCCCGGCATGAAGATGCCGCGCAGCATGAGGTACTCGACGTTCAGGCCCTGCGACTTGCAGGTCGGGATGTCGCCCCAGGACATGTCCTTCGTGATCTTCGTCCTTGTAGGGCATGGCTTGCGAGTCGAACACGCACAGCGGGCGCAGGTTGCCCGCGCGCCATTGAGCCACGGCCTCGATCGGGTTGTTCACGCGTGGAGTCGACGTGCTTGCCGACGAGCTGGGTCGCCACCTCGCCGCCGCCCTTGTACGGGATGTAGGTGAACTTCACGCCCGCCTGCTTCTCGATGTTCACGGTGACGATCTGGTCTTCCTGCTTCGATCCCGTGCCGCCCATCTTGAACTTGCCGGGGCCCGCCGCCTTCATCGCCGCGATGTAGTCGTTCGAGGTCTTGTAGGGCGTTTCGGCGTTGACCCAGAGCACGAACTCGTCGAGCGCCATCATCTCGACCGGCGTGAGGTCCTTCCAGAGAACGGCACGCCCGTGGCGAGCGGCGTGGTGAAGAGGTTCGAGAGGGTGATGATGAGCTTGTGCCCGTCGCCCTTGTCGCCCTTCACCGTCGAGGAAGCCTTCGGCCCCCGCGCCGCCGCCCTGGTTCACGACGACCATCGGCTCCTTCATCAGGTTGTGCTTGGCGATGACCGACTGGATGAATCGCGCCATCTGGTCCGCGCCGCCGCCGGTGCCGGCCGGCACGACGAACTCCACGGTCTTGCTGGGTTCCCACGCCAGGGCGGGAAGGCACGCGGCGAGGGCCGCGCAGGCGAGCACGGCCAGGCGACCGCGCGAGAACAGTCTGGACTTCATTGTGTGAATCCTCCTCAGGATGCCAACGGTTGACGATCCAGACGAGACTTCTGCGCTCGCGGGCGCCAGGGGGGCGCCCGGGAGGCCCGCGCTGTCCCTAGCGGGCCGGATGCTCCGCTTGCCGCCGCGATCCGGGAGCCGGCACGGCGGGCCAGCCATTGGCCCACGGCGACCACCAAGGCGGCGCCCAGCGAAGCTACGCGACATACTTCATGCCGCCCGGGTAAGGGGCGGTCCATGCGGCGATCGCATGGTCCTCCCATGCCATCTCGCCGGCCACGAAGCCGATGAGCGCGGCCCCGATGGTGATGACGACGGGAAAGCGCTCCATCACCTCACGAGCAAGCGTGGCCCCGAAGATGACGAGCGGGATGGAGATCGCGAGGCCGATGCCCAGCAGCACCCAGTGCCCGCCGGCGGCGGCGGCCACCGCGATCACGTTGTCCAGGCTCATCACGAGGTCGGCGACGAGGATGGTGCGGATGGCCGCGATGAGGTTGTCGCTCGCGTCGACCTCGCCCCCACCCCCGGCGGGCACGAGCAGCTTCACGCCGATCCAGAGGAGCAGCGCGGAGCCGGCGAGCTTGAGCCATGGCAACGCGAGGAGCGCCACGGCGAAAAGCGTGAGGACGATGCGCAGCGCGATGGCCGCACCCGCGCCCCAGCGGATGGCGAGCTTCTGCTGCCGCGCCGGCAGCGAGCGCGCCGCCAGCGCGATCACCACCGCGTTGTCGCCGGACAACACGATGTTGACGCCGATGATCTTCAGCAGGGCGGTCCAGAAGAAGGGATCTGGCAGGGACATTGCGAAAAGCCGGGTGTGCGCGGTCGCTGAGTTTATAATTTTATCCGCGAAAGGTAGAACAGCGCTGGCGAGGATGGCCTTGACTTGCATCAAGTTGGTTTCCGCACTGTTGTGCGCGGCGGTGGTCGCCGCGCCCGCGGCGTCGTACGCGCAGACCGCGACCGATGCGGACCTGCTCGCCGCGCGCGATGCGCTCCAGCGCGGTCAATGGAAAGTCCTGGAACAGCTGCGCGCAAGATTCGCCGGTCACCTGCTCGAGCCCTACCCGCAATTCTGGCTGCTCGACGGCAACATCCAGTCCGCCGACGCGAAGGACGTGCAGGCATTCCTCGCGGCATACCCGGCCGGCCCGCTCGCCGAGACGCTGCGCCGCGACTGGCTCAAGGTCCTCGGCGCCACCGGATCGTGGGACCTCTTCCGCGCGGAGCACCCTAAGCTCGTGTTCGACGACGCGGACATCACCTGCTTCTCGTTCCAGGAGCGCCTCGCGCGCGGCGACGCTCAGGCGCAGGAGGAGGCGCGCGCGCTCTTCCGCGCCGGCCGCGAGGCCCCCGCGCCGTGCGATCCGGTGTTCGCGCAGCTCGCCGCGCGCGGCGTGGTTTCGGAGACCGACATCTGGGAACGCGTCCGCAAGCTGCTCGCAAGCAGCCAGGTCAAGGATGCGAAGCGCGCCAACGCGCTGCTGCCCGCGCCCAGGCGGATCGCGGACAAGGCGCTCGACCAGGCGGCCCGCGATCCGGCGCGGTTCCTGGCCCATTTCAAGGCGAAGAAGCCGGACCGGGCCGAGCGCGAGGTCGCGATGTTCGCCGTCGCGCGCCTCGCGCGCAATCGTCCCGACGACGCGGCCGATGCGCTCACCCGCCTCGCGCCGGGCCTGGGCGGCGACGCGCCGTACGCGTGGTCGCAGGTCGCGTGGCAGGCCGCCATGAACCTGCATCCGCGCGCGCTCGAGTGGTACGCGCAGGCGGGCGACTTGCCGCTCACCGACAGCGAGATCGCATGGAGGGCGCGCGCCGCGATGCGCGCCGGCGACTGGAAGCAGGTGCTGGCGGCGATCCAGGCGCTGTCGCCCGAGGAAGCCCGCGAGCCCACGTGGCGCTACTGGCGCGCCCGCGCCCTGCGCGCGCTCGGAGAGCCGAAGGCCGCGGACGCGCTGCTGCGGCCGCTCGCGATGCTGCCGACGTTCTATGGCCTCCTCGCCGCCGAGGACCTCGGCATTCCCGACGCGCCCGACTGGAACGGCGTGCGGCCCACGCCCGCCGAGCTGGAAGCCGTGCGCGCGGCGCCCGGCATCCGCCGCGCGCTCGAGCTGTACCGCGTCGGCCTCGACAACGACGCGCTGCGCGAATGGAGCTGGGCGATCCGCACCTTCGACGACCGCAGCCTGCTGGCCGCCGCGCAGCTGGCGGTCCAGGCGAACGTGCCCGACCGTGCGATCTTCACGGCGGACCGCACGCTCCAGCTGCACGATTTCTCGCAGCGCTATCCGGTGCCGCATCGCGAGGCGCTCGAGACGGCGGTGCGGCAATGGGACCTCGACGAGGCGTTCGTCTACGGCCTCGTCCGGCAGGAAAGCCGCTTCCTCGCGCAGGCGCGCTCGCCGGTGGGGGCCGTGGGCTTGATGCAGCTCATGCCGGCCACGGCGCGCTGGGTCGCGCGGCAGATCCCGGTGCACCCGTACCGCGCCGAGATGCTCGTGCGCCCGGACGTGAACCTCGCCATGGGAACGTATTACCTGCGGCGCGTGCTCGACGCCCTCGGCGACCCGCTGCTCGCGACCGCCGCGTACAACGCCGGTCCGGCGCGCGCGCGCCGCTGGCGCGACGCGAAGCCCCTCGAGGGCGCCATCTACGCCGAGACGATTCCCTTCCCGGAAACGCGCGATTACGTGAAGAAGGTGTTCACCAACGCGTGGTATTACCGCCACCGGCTCACCGGAACCACGGCGAGCTTCCGCCAGCTCCTGGGCATCGTCCCGGGCCGCGGCACCGACGATTCCGTCGCCTCGACCATTCCCTGACCATGGACATCGGCAGCATCTGCGTGCTCGGAGGGACCGGCTTCGTCGGCCGCGCGATCGCCGACCAGGCCACCGAGCGCGGAATCCGCGTACGGGTGCTCACGCGCAGCCAGCCGCGCGCGCGCGCTCTCACGGTGCTGCCCACGGTCGAGGTGATGGTGGGCGATCCCGGCGACGAGGCCACTCTGGCGCGCGCCTTCGAGGGCATGGACGCGGCGATCAACCTGGTCGGCATCCTGCACGAGACGCGTGCGCAGTCGTTCACCGCCGTGCACGCGGAGCTGCCGCGCAAGGTCACCCAGGCCGCGCGCGCGAGCGGCATCCAGCACCTGGTCCACGTGAGCGCCCTCGGGGCGTCGGAGAAGGCGCCCAGCCGCTACCTGCGCTCGAAGGCCACCGGCGAAGCCGCCGTGAAGCTGTCCGCGGGCGTCGTGCCGTGGACGATCCTGCGCCCGTCGGTGGTGTTCGGCCAGGGCGATCGCTTCCTCAACGTCTTCGCCACGCTGGTGCGGCTCTTTCCCGTGATCCCGCTCGCCGGCGCCGGCGCCCGCTTCCAGCCCATCTGGGTCGAGGACGTCGCGCGCTGCTGCATGGCGGTGCTCGGCAACGCGCGCGCCTTCGGCCAGGCCTTCGACCTGTGCGGCCCGCGCGTGTACACGCTGGCCGAGCTCGTGCAGGTAGTGGCCTCCGTGCTCGGCAAGCGCCGCCGCGTGGTGGCACTCCCCGGTCCGCTCGCCGGCATGCAGGCGTTCGTGCTCGAGCACCTGCCGGGCCACCTCATGACGCGCGACAACCTGCGCTCGATGAGCGTGGACAACGTGTGCTCCGGCCGCCTGCCGCCGATGTGCTCCTTCGAGCCGGCCGCGATCGAGGCGGTGCTTCCGGAGTACCTCGGCGCGACCGCGATCGGCGCGCGCTACGCGCGCTATCGCGACCAGGCGGGGAGGTGAGCCCGTGGGGGCGCTGACGCTCGTCATCGGCAACAAGAACTACTCGTCGTGGTCGATGCGGCCGTGGGTGCTGATGCGCCAGCTCGGCATCCCGTTCGACGAGGTGAAGCTGCGCTTCCATTCGAGCGAGTGGGACGCGCAAATCGAGCGCTGGTCGCCGTCGCGCCTGGTGCCGGTGCTCTGGCGCGGCGAGCAGTCGGTGTGGGACACGCTCGCCATCGTCGAGACGCTGCACGAGTGGTATCCGGGCCGCGTGTGGCCGTCGGACCCGGCCGCGCGCGCGTTCGCGCGCAGCGCGTGCGCCGAGATGCACGCGGGCTTCCGCGACCTGCGCTCCACGATGCCGATGAACGTCCGCGCCTCCCATCCCGGAAAGGGCCTGACGAGCGCCACGCGCGGCGACATCGCGCGCATCGAGGCGCTCTGGAGCGAGGCGCGGCGGCGCTTCGGCGCGGGCGGGCCATTCCTGTTCGGGGCCTTCAGCGCCGCCGACGCGATGTATGCGCCCGTCGTCACGCGCTTCGCCACGTACGGCGTGCAGCTCGCGCCGGCGAATGCGCGCTACTGCCAGGAAATGCGCGCCGCATCCGGCATGCGCGCGTGGATCGAGGGCGCCCTCGAGGAGAAGGAAGTCGTCGCAGAGGAAGAGATCTATGCGGCGGGCGCCCCGGCCGCCTGAGGCGCGGGGCGCTCCGCGGAGCGCCCCATGAAGGTCTACCGGTCGGCGGCTCGGTGCGCGACGAGCTGCTCGGCCTGCCGGTGCAGGACCGCGACTGGGTCGTCGTCGGCGCCGACCCGCACGAGATGGTCGCGGCGCGGCTTCCGCGCCGTGGGCGCCGATTTCCCGGTCTTCCTGCATCCGCGAGACGCACGAGGAATACGCGCTCGCGCGCACCGAGCGCAAGACCGGTCCGGGCTACAGGGGCTTCGCGTTCCACGCCGCGCCCGACGTCACGCTCGAGCAGGACCTGGCGCGCCGCGACCTCACGATCAATGCGATGGCGCGCGCCGAGGACGGCAGCCTCATCGATCCGCACGGCGGCAAGGCGGACCTCGAGGCGGGCGTGCTGCGCCACGTGGGCGAAGCCTTCGCCGAGGATCCGGTGCGCATCCTGCGCGTGGCCCGCTTCGCCGCGCGCTTCGGTTTCGCGGTCGCGCCCGAGACGATGGCGCTCATGCGCCGCATGGTCGCGGCCGGCGAGGCCGACGCGCTGGTGCCCGAGCGGGTATGGCAGGAGCTCGCCCGCGGGCTGCTGGAGCGGAGCCCGTCGCGCATGCTCGCGGTGCTGCGGGAATGCGGCGCGCTCGCGCGCGTGCTGCCCGAGCTGGACCGCTCCTTCGACCGGCCGGACGTCCCGGAGCGCCTCGCCGCGCGCCTGGAGCACGCGGCTTCACGCGCGGCTACCCGCTCGCCGGTGCGCTATGGGCTGCTGGTGCTGGACCTGCCGGCCGACAGAGGCCGACGCGCTCGCCGCGCGCGTCAACGCGCCCGGCGACTGCCGGGAGCTCGCGGCCCTCGCGATCCGCGAGCGCGAGACCCTGCGCAGTCGCGGTCGCTCGACGCCGACGTGACGCTCTCGCTCCTCGAACGCGCCGACGGTTCCGCCGGCCCGAGCGCCTCGAGCGGCTGCTCGAGGTCGCGGAATGCGACGCGCTGGCGCCCGACCGCGGAGGCCTTCGCAGCCGCGACGCCGCCCTCATAAGCGCGCTCGAAGCCGCGCGCAAGGTGGATGCGGGCGCCGTGGCGCGGGAGTTCCCCGGCGACATCCCCGGCGCCGTCCGCCGCGCGCGCCTCGCGGCGATCGCGGCCCTGCAGCCGCCCACGGGGCATTGAAAAAAGCCCCGGCGCAACGCCGAGGAAAAGTCCGCCGGGATCCTTCCGGCGCCTTCCGGACCGCAGTAATGGGATTCAGCGTTTGCGGGCTTCGCGCCTTCGCCGTGGCGGTACTGTCGCTTCGCGACGTTCTGCTCGACCGTCTTCTCGACGGTGTCGTAGATCGCTTGTTGATCGAGGCGAGGTTGTTGTAGGCGCTTTGCGCGGCGGCCATCGCGGTCTTCATGTTCTCGACCACGCTCTCGGAGCCCGCGGGCGCGTACTTGAACGCCTCTTCGAGGGCGGCGACGGCGGCGCGGTTGAACTCCGACGGACTGCTTCTCGAACGCCTTCTTCATCTCGGCGTTGGTTTCGGCGGCCGTCTCGTAGGCGGTGCGCGAGTAGCGCGTAGGCGCGCTTCATGACGGGCTCGAGGGCGGCGGAATTGAGGGCGATGACCTCGTGCACGTCCTTCGCACCGGCGAGGGACTGCGCGTGGGCGGCGGCCTGCTCGACGGCTTTCGCGGGCGGCGCCGAGGCCCAGCTCGGCGAAGCGCTCGACGTTGGCGAGCGAAAGTTGCGCGAAATAGGTGAGTTGGTTGATGGCAGCCTCGTTGGCTGCGGTGAACTGATCGATCTTGAACATGGCGTTTCCTTTCGGGGGTATCGGGTGGCGGCACTTATGCTGCACTGCACAATGCCATTTTAGGCCACTCCCAGGCAAGTCAAGGGGTTTGGAGAATTTTTTATTGCAATGCAACATACCGCCGGGCCGAGCCGGGGAGGGCCGCAGAATCAAGGGCTTGGAGGCCGACCCTGGCGGACGAAGCAAGAAATGCGGGCTTCCTTGATAGCGCTCAACGGCCCGGGCGAGCGGCTCCGTCTAAAGTGCCGCGCGTGAAGAAGTAGAATCGCTGCGGCGCCGGTTCCGCGACCACCCCGCACGTACCAGAAAAGAACATGATCGCTGTCGTCATCCACGCCGTCCGCCGAACGACGAATGGAGCACGCGCATGGCCCAGCTGATCGGCGTTCCCAAGGAGGTGTTCCCGGGCGAGAAGCGCGTCGCCACGGTCCCCGAGGTCGTCCCGAAGCTCGCGAAGCTGGGCTTCGGCGTCATCGTGCAATCGGGCGCGGGCGAGGCGGCGAGCATCGGCGACGAGGCCTACGCCGCGGCGGGCGCCACGGTGGTCGCCCGATGCCGCCGCCGTCTGGTCCCGGCGCCGACATCATCTTCAAGGTTCGCGCGCCCGAGCCACGAGGAAGTGCGAGTCGATGCGCGAGGGCCAGACGCTCGTGAGCTTCATCTGGCCCGCGCAGAACCCGGAGCTGCTGCAGAGCCTCGCCGCGAAGAAGGTGACGGTGCTCGCGATGGACAGCGTGCCGCGCATCTCGCGGGCGCAGAAGCTCGATGCGCTCTCGTCGATGGCCAACATCGGCGGGCTATCGCGCGGTCATCGAGGCGGCGCATCAGTTCGGCCGCTTCTTCACCGGCCAGATCACGGCCGCGGGCAAGGTGCCGCCGGCGAAGGTCTTCGTGATCGGCGCCGGCGTGGCGGGCCTGGCCGCCATCGGCGCCGCCGCGGGCCTGGGCGCCATCGTGCGCGCCAACGACACGCGGCCCGAGGTGGGCGACCAGATCAAGTCCCTCGGCGGCGAGTTCGTGCCGGTCGACTACGTGGAGGAAGGCACCGGCGTGGGCGGCTACGCCAAGGTGATGAGCGAGGGCTTCCAGAAGGCGCAGCGCGAGACGTTCGCGAAGCAGGCGAAGGAAGTCGACATCATCATCACGACCGCGCTGATTCCCGGCAAGCCCGCGCCGAAGCTCATCACGGCGGAGATGGTGCAGTCGATGAAGCCGGGCAGCGTCATCGTCGACCTGGCCGCCGAGCAGGGCGGCAACTGCGAGCTGACCGAGCCCGGGCAAGGTCGTGGTGAAGCACGGCGTGACCATCATCGGCTACACCGATCTGCCGAGCCGGCTCGCGACGCAGGCGAGCACGCTCTACGCGACCAACCTCTTCCGCCTCTCCGAGGACCTCTGCAAGGCGAAGGACGGCGTCTACAACGTGAACATGGAAGACGAGGTGATCCGCGGCACGACGGTCGTCAAGGACGGCGCGGTGACGTGGCCGCCGCCGGCGCCGAAGCTCTCCGCGGCGCCTCGCGGCCAAGGCGCCGCCGAAAGCCGTGCCGGCGGCCGTCGAGAAGAAGGGCCATGGCCACGGCGGCGGCGGGCCGATGGCCGCGGGCACGGCTCGCGATGATCGTTCGGCGGCCGGTGCGCTTCTGCTGCTGCTGATCGGCGCTGTACGCGCCGCCGCGCGTTCCTCGGGCACTTCACCGTGTTCGTGCTCGCCTGCTTCGTGGGCTACATGGTGGTCTGGAACGTGACGCCGGCGCTGCACACGCCGCTCATGAGCGTGACCAACGCGATCAGCAGCATCATCATCATCGGGGCGCTGGTGCAGATCGCCCCTCCCGCCGTCGCCCTTGCGGCCGGCGGCGAAGGCGCGCGGCCCGACGAGGTCATCCGGTGGCTCGCGGTCGCCGGCATCGCGCTGACGGCGATCAACATGTTCGGCGGCTTCGCGGTGACGCAGCGCATGCTCGTCCATGTTCCGCAAATAGGAGACGGCGACCATGTCCGCAAGCCTGGCTCGCCGTCTCCTACATCGCCGCGACATCCTGTTCATCCTGAGCCTGGGCGGCCTGTCCAATCCCGAGTCCTCGCGCCGCGGCAACCTGTACGGGATGATCGGCATGGCGATCGCCGTGCTGGCCACCGTCTTCGGCCCGCGCGTCAGCCCCGGCGGGCCTCGCGTGGATCGCCGATCGCGCTGGTGATCGGCGCCGCGATCGGCCTGTACCTCGCGCGCACCGTGCAGATGACGCAGATGCCCGAGCTGGTCGCGTTCATGCACAGCCTCGTCGGGCTCGTCGCCGTGCTCGTCGGCTACGCGAGCTTCGTCGACCCGACGGCCTCGGCCGGCATGTCGAGCGCCGAGTCCACGATCCACCACGTCGAGATCTACATCGGCGTGCTGATCGGCGCGGTGACCCTGTCCGGATCCGTGATCGCGTTCGGCAAGCTCTCGGGCGCGCATCAGCGGCAAGCCGCTGCTGCTGCCCGCGCGGCATTGGCTGAACCTCGCGGGCCTGCTGGCGGTGATCTGGTTCGGCTACGCGTTCCTGCAGCGCGCACTCGATCGATCAGGGCATGATGCCGCTCGTCGTGATGAGCGTGATCGCGCTCGCTCTTCGGCGTGCACATGGTGATGGCGATCGGCGGCGCCGACATGCCGGTGGTCGTCTCGATGCTGAACAGCTATTCGGGATGGGCGGCGGCGGCGACCGGCTTCATGCTCTCGAACGACCTGCTCATCGTCACCGGCGCGCTGGTGGGCTCGAGCGGCGCGATCCTCTCGTACATCATGTGCCGCGCGATGAACCGCAATTTCCTCAGCGTGATCGCGGGCGGCTTCGGCGGCGAGGCGCAGGCGCCGCGAAGCCGCGGGCGCGGCGCGCAGCCCGCGGGCGAAGTCATGCTCGGTCAGCGCCCAGGAAACCGCGGAGCTGCTCAAGGAAGCGAAGAGCGTCATCATCGTGCCGGGCTACGGCATGGCGGTCGCCCAGGCGCAGCACACGGTGTTACGAGATCACGAAGCGCCTGCGCGAGCATGGGCAAGACCGTGCGCTTCGGCATCCACCCGGTCGCGGGTCGCATGCCCGGGCACATGAACGTGCTGCTCGCCGAGGCGAAGGTGCCCTACGACATCGTGCTGGAGATGGACGAGATCAACGAGGACTTCCCGGACACCGACGTCGCCATGGTGATCGGCGCGAACGACATCGTGAACCCGAGCGCGCAGGAAGATCCGTCGAGCCCGATCGCCGGGCATGCCGGTGCTCGAGGTGTGGAAGGCGCAGCACCTCGATCGTGATGAAGCGCAGCATGGCCTCGGGCTACGCGGGCGTCGACAACCCGCTCTTCTACAAGGAGAACAACCGGATGCTCTTCGGCGACGCGAAGAAGATGCTCGACGAGGTCCTCGCCGCGCTGAAAGGCTTGAGACGCGGCGCTTGCGGGCAGCGGCATCGGTCCCTTCAGAGCGCGATGTGGACGCGCCGACTGGAACCCGAGGCAGCGGGGCGTCGATGCCGCTTGCCGATGGCGAGCACCTTGAAGAGCTCGCCCATCTCCGACGGGTTGATGAGCCGGTGCACCGCGCTCGTCGCCTTGAGGCGCGAGAGCGTCATGCTCGGGTCGCTCGCCCGACACCAGCACCGCGAGGCCGCACGAGATGAGGAAATGCGCCTGCGTGGTGAATCCGAAGACTTCGGCGCCGCCCTGCTCGGCCGCGCGCGCCATGGCGCGTGAAGTCCACGTGCGCGGTGATGTCCTGCAGGCCGGGCAGGAAGAACGGGTCGCCGTGGAAGCGGTGGCGGTAGTGGCAGCGCAACGTCCCCATGGAGCGCTGGGGATGGTAGTACTCGCGCTCGGGAAACCCGTAGTCGATGAAGAGCGCCGCGCCCGCCTCGAGCGCATGCGCGATGGTGCGCACCAGCGCCCTCGGCCGCGAGGCCGAATCTCCGAGAGATAGTCGTAATCGCCGGGCGGGAAGACGGCATCGGCGCGCCGCCTGCAGCTCGCCGTCGGGAAGCGGCGCATCCTCCCAGGCGAATCCCGCCTCGGTGAGGATCACGCCGCGCTCGAGCAGCTCGCCGTCGTGCGCGGTGCACCAGCGGAAGACGGCACGACGTCGAGCACCTCGTTGGCGATCACGAAGCCGCGGAACTTCTCCGGAAGGCGGTCGAGCCACGTGAAGCGGTCGAATTTCTCGGGATGGCGCTCCGCGATCAGCACGCGCTGCCGCTCGCGCAGGTCCGGGCTCACCTCGAGCAGGAAGTAGCGCGCGGCGCGCCTCCCAGCGCCTTCGAGCTCGCCGAAGAGGTCCGCGGCGAGCATGCCCGAGCCCGGCCCCAGCTCGAGGATGTCGCCGCCGCTCGCCTTCGAGCACCTGCGCGCGCCTGCAGCGCGCAGGCAGCGCGCGAACAGTGGGCGAGATCTCGGGGGCGGTCACGAAATCGCCCTCGACGCCGAACTTGCGCGCGCCCGCGGCGTAGTAGCCCAGCCCCGGCGCGTAGAGCGCGAGCTCCATGAAGCGCGAGAACGGGATCCAGTCGCCTTCGTCGAGGATCGTGCCGCGGCGATGTAGCTCGGCGAGCAGGCGCGAATGCGCCGCGGCTTCGGGCGCGGGAGGGGGGAGGACGGGTTCGGCGGAGAGCGGCATCGCGGAGCCTTCGGCTACACTTCGCTTTCGTTTTTCTCGTCGCGGCCGACTATAGCATGCAAGATCGAGCGGTCCTCGTCACCGGGGCGGCGCGGCGCATCGGCGCGGCGATCGCGCGCCGCCTGCACGCGGCGCGGGCGCGCGCGTCGTGCTGCATTGCCACCGCTCGCGCGCGGAGGCCGAGGCGCTCGCCGCGGAGCTGAACGAAGAGCGTCCGCAGCTCGTGCGCCGTCGTGCAGGGCGACCTGCTCGACACCGCGGGCGCTCGCGCGCATCGTGGACGACGCCGCGGCCGCCTTCGGCCGGCTGGACGCGCCTGGTGAACAACGCCTCGTCCTTCTACGCCACGCCCTTCGGCACGATCGGCGAGCGCGAATGGGAAGACCTCCTCGGCACCAACCTGCGCGCGCCGCTCTTCCTCGCGCAAGCCGCGGCGGCGCCGCTGCGCGCCGCGCGGGGGGCGCATCGTGAACGTCGTCGACATCCACGCCGAGCGGCCGCTCAAGGATTTCGCGGTCTATTCGATGGCCAAGGCGGGGCTGGCGGGGCTCACGCGCGCGCTGGCGCTCGAGCTGGCGCCCGAGGTGCGGGTGAACGGCGTGGCGCCCGGCGCGATCCTGTGGCCCGACGACGCTCGCCATTTCGATCCGGCGGAGCGCTCGCGCATCACCGAGCCAGACGCCGCTCGCCCGGACGGGAAACCCGGACGACATCGCCGGCGCGGTAAAATACCTCCTCTTCGAGGCGCCCTTCGTGACCGGCCAGGTCCTGGCCGTGGACGGCGGGCGCGGCCTCCACCTCTGACCATGAACGCCCCTGCTGCGGCCCGCGACACCCGCAAGGCCGATTTCGAGTCCGCCAAGCTCGCGAAGCGCCTGCGCCGCCTCGTCGGCCAGGCCATCGCCGACTACGGAATGATCGAGGCCGGCGACAAGGTGATGGTGTGCCTGTCCGGCGGCAAGGACAGCTACGCGCTGCTCGACGTGCTGATGCGCCTGCGCGAGAAGTCGCCGGAGCCGTTCGAGCTGGTCGCGGTGAACCTCGACCAGCGCCATCCCGGCTTCCCGGAGCACGTGCTGCCCGACTACCTGCGCTCGCTCGGCGTGCCGTTCCGCATCGCGGTGCAGGACACCTACAGCGTGGTGAAGCGCGTGATTCCCGAGGGCGCCACCATGTGCGGCCTGTGCTCGCGCCTGCGCCGCGGCGTGCTCTACCGCCTGGCCGAGGAGCTGGGCGCCACCAAGATCGCGCTCGGCCACCATCGCGACGACATCCTCGAGACGTTCTTCCTCAACCTCTTCCACGGCGGCAAGATGAAGGCGATGCCGCCCAAGCTCGTCTCCGACGACGGCCGGCACGTCGTGATCCGCCCGCTCGCCTACGTCGAGGAGCGCGACCTCGCCGCGTACGCCGGGCTGCGGCGCTTCCCGATCATCCCCTGCGACCTGTGCGGCTCGCAGGAGCAGCTGCAGAGGAAGCAGGTCAAGGCCCTGCTGCGCGAGTGGGAGCGCACGCAGCCCGGCCGCATCGAATCCATCTTCGGCGCGCTCACCAACGTCGCGCCCTCGCACCTGCTGGACCGCTCGCTCTTCGACTTCGCAAACATCGAGGCCACCGGCGAGCCAAGACCCGTCCCCATCCATCTCGCACGGCGCAGGTAGCCCCCGGGCGACCATTCGATTGCCGGCGCTTCGCAACCACGGAATCACCATGACCATCAAGCAATTCGGCTCCACCAAGAAGATCACCTCCTTCCATCCCCCGCAGCGCACGCTGATGGGCCCCGGCCCCACGGAAATCCATCCGCGCGTGCTCACCACCATGAGCCAGCCCGCCATCGGCTACCTCGACCCGGTCTTCGTCGAGATGATGGAGGAGCTGAAGGCGCTGCTGCGCTACGTCTACCAGACGGACAACCCGCTCACGTTCCCCGTCTCCGGCCCGGGCTCCGTCGGCATGGAGTACTGCTTCGTGAACATGGTCGCGCCCGGCACCAAGGTGATCGTGTGCCGCAACGGCGTCTTCGGCGGCCGCATGCTCGAGAACGTCGAGCGCTGCGGCGGCGTCCCGGTGATGGTCGACGACGAGTGGGGCAAGCCGGTCGATCCGCAGAAGGTCGAGGACGCGTTCCGCAAGAATCCCGGACGCGAAGATCCTCGCGTTCATCCACGCCGAGACGTCCACCGGCGCGCAGTCCGACGCGAAGGCGCTCACCCAGGTGGCGCACAAGCACGGCGCGCTGGTGATCGTGGACGCGGTGACGTCCCTCGGCGGCACCCCGGTGCTGGTGGACGAATGGAAGATCGACGCGATCTACTCCGCGAGCCAGAAGTGCCTGTCGTGCACGCCGGGGCTTTCGCCGGTGTCCTTCTCCGAGCGCGTGGTCGACCTCGTGAAGCACCGCAAGGACAAGATCCACAGCTGGTTCATGGACATGAACCTGCTGTCGAGCTACTGGGGCGCCGCCAACCGCACCTACCACCACACCGCGCCCACCAACTCGCTCTTCGCGCTGCACGAGGCGCTGCTGCTCATCAAGGAGGAAGGGCTGGAGAACTGCTGGGCGCGCCACCGCCGCCACCACCTCGCGCTCAAGGCGGGGCTGGAGGCGATGGGCCTCAAGTTCCTCGTCGAGGAGAAATACCAGCTGCCGCAGATGAACGCGGTGCTCTGCCCGGCCGGCGTAAACGAGGAAGCGGTGAGGAAGACGCTGCTGTCGGAGTTCAACCTCGAGATCGGCGCGGGACTGGGGCCGCTCAAGGGCAAGATCTGGCGCTTCGGCCTGATGGGCTACTCGTGCCGTCCCGACAACGTGATGCTGTGCCTTTCCGCCCTGGGCTCGGTGCTGATGGACATGGGGCTGCCGATCAAGGTCGGCGAAGCGGAAGCGGCGGCGCACCAGGCGTACGCCACGCTGCACGCGGCGGACGCGCAGCACGCGCGCAAGAAGATCGCCGCGGCCTGAAGCCGTACGGGCGCGGCGCCGACGACCTTCCGGAACCGCGCCTCGACCTGCTGCGGCTGGGTGACGCCGCCCTCGACGCGCGGGACGAATCCTTCCAGCTCCGCCAGACGGTCGGCCGGCGCGGGATGCGTGTCGAGCACGGAAAGCCCCGAGCCGTCGCTCCTGGTCTGCGCCAGCATCTCCAGCACCGCGACCAGCCCGTACGGATCGTAGCCGCTGCGCGCCGCGATGACGACGCCCAGCTTGTCGGCCTCGTACTCCATCGAGCGGTCGAGCGGGCGGAGGAACACGCCGTTCTTCAGCAGCTCCACGCCGGCGTTCGCGCCCCAGGTCTTGAGCCCGACCGGGTCGGATCCGCGGCGCGCGATCGCCTCGCCGGCGATCCCCTTGCCCAGGCTAGCGAACGCCTCCGAGTTCTTGTCGCTCTGGATCGCCTGCGAGCTGGTGCTTCTTCACCACGTGCGCGATCTCGTGCGCGAGCGCTCCGGCGAGCTCGGACTCGTTGCCGAGGCGCTTCACGAGCCCGTACGTGATGAGCACGGTGCCGCCCGGCATCGCGAACGCGTTCACCGTCTCGGTATCGACCACCCCGAACGTCCACGGCAAGTCGGGGCGCTCCGAGTGCATCGCGAGCCACTTGCCCACGCGGTTCACGTAGCGCTGCAGGTTCGGGTCCTGGCGCAGCGGCGCGGCCCCGAGGAAGCCGGCGGCGAGGCCTTCGCCCAGGGCGATCTCCTCGTCGGTCGAGACCTCGCGGTTCGCGTCGCTCAACTGCCGGCCGGTGTCGATCGCCTTGTTGATGATCGAGCCGAAGTCGATCGCCTGCGAATTCACCGCGGCGAGCGCGAGCGCGCAAGCGAGGACCGGCCGGATGCCCTTCATCGCGAGTCTCCCTTCCCGGATTCCGACGGTGCGGCGATGCGCGACTCGGCGAGCTTCGCCTCGCGCGCGAAGCGCTCGGCGCTCGGCCGGTCGGCGCGGAACGATTGCATGCGCTGCAGCTGCGCGGGATCCGGGCTCGCGTTCTTCAGGTCCTCGGTCGACAGCCCCCGGATGCCGGTCGTGGCGAGCGTGGCCTCCTTGCTCTTCGACTGCCCGAAGCCCAGCGCGGAGCCGAGGCTCGCGAGCCCGCCGCCGGAGGACGACGATTCCACCGTGCTCGGGAAGCGCAGGTGGAAGACGCGAACCCAGCCGGACCGGCCGTTCGCCTCCACGCGGGTCCACCCGCCGCCGCGCGCGAGCACCTTCACCCGCGTGTTCTCCGGCAGCGAAGCGAGCGTGGCGGAATCGGCCGCGGCGCGCTCCTTGAGCTCGGTCGCGCGGTTGGTGAAGCCCTGCTCTTCGGCGCGCGCCAGCCACGGCACGGCGGCCACCAGGAGGATCGCGAGGATCTTCGTGAAGCGCATGGCGGCCATGATAGCGCCGCGCCCCGCTCAGCGCACCAGCATCGTCGCGAGCGCGAGCAGCAGGCCCATGCTCGTCACGTCGGTCGCCGTGGTCACGATGATGCTCGAGGCGGTGGCGGGATCGGCGCCCAGGCGGCGCAGTACCAGCGGCACCAGCGCCCCCGAGACGCCGCTCACCGCGCAGCTGCCCACCATCGCGACGAAGACCACGAAGCCCAGCATCGGCGCGTGCGTCGAGTGCTGGAAGAGCGCGAGCAGGTACATCGCGATGCCGCACAGCACGCCGGTGACGGCGCCGTTGGCGAGCCCGAGGAGCGCCTCCTTGCACATGAGCAGCTTCCCGCCGCCCGCCTTGACGTCGCCCAGCGTGATGCCGCGCACCGTCACCGCGAGCGCCTGGCAGCCCGTGTTGCCCGATTGCCCGGCGAGCACGGGAAGGAACGTGGCGAGGATCACGAGCCTGTCGACGGTGCCCTGGAAGAGCGCCACCACGCCGCCGGCGGCGAAGGCGGTGAGCAGGTTGATGAGGAGCCACGGGTTGCGGAACCTGAAGCTCTGCTTGAGCGGCGTTGCGATGCGCTCCTCCTTCTCGACGCCCACCATCACGCCGGGCTGCGCGGTGATCTCGAACGCCTCGAGCTCGAAGAGCGCGGCGCCACGCACGAGCCCCACGAGCCGCCCGTCGGCGTCGCAGACCGGATACTGCGGATAGTGCCGGTTCACCGTGCGCGCATCGCCTCGCGACAGCGTGAGGTCGGGAGCGAGCGCGAAGGGCTGCGCCAGCATGACGTCGGCGAGCTTCGCGCGCGCGCTCGCTGAAGAGCAGGTCGCGCATCGTGACCAGGCCCCACGAGCCGGCCCTCGGCATCCACCACGTAGACGTACGTCACGAGCGCGGAGCGCACCAGCGGCCGCAGCGCCTCGATGGCCTCGCCCATCGTCATCTCGGGCCGGAACACCGACAGCGGCGGCTCCATCAGCCGCCCGATGCGCGCCTTCGGGATAGCGGGTGTTGCGTCTCCATTGCTCGGCGATCTCGGGCGGCGCGGAAGCGGTGAGGAAACGGCGCGGCCCGGACTCGAGCTGGCCGAGGATGCGCCTGCACCATCGCCGGATTCAACTCGAGCAGCGCCTCGACCGCTTCGGCCGGCACGGCGCGCTCGATGAGCGCCGCGCCCTCTTCGGGCGGCAACGAGCGGATCTGGCTCGCGAGCGAGGCCCGCTCGGATGCCGGCAATTCGCGGGCGGGGCGCGCGTGCGTCGTTTTCAAGGCGGGGCTCCGGGAGCTGGGTGGCTGCCGGATTGTAGCCTTCCCGCACCGCGCCGGCTACAGCCCCAGCCGCTGCCAGATGGTCGAGGTGGGGCCCGCCTGTTGAGCGTGTAGAAGTGCAGCCCGGGCGCGCCACCCGTGAGCAGGCGGTCGCAGAGATCCGTCACCACGTCGAGGCCGAAGGCCTTGATCGAGGCGGTGTCGTCGCGCGTAGCCCTCGAGCTTCAGGCGCATCCAGCGCGGGATCTCCGCGCCGCAGGCGTCGGAAAAGCGCGCGAGCTGGGTGAAGTTGTTGATGGGCATGATGCCGGGCACGATCGGCACGTCGATGCCGGCGGCCTGCGCGCCGGTCGACGAAGTGGAAGTACGCGTCGGCGTTGTAGAAGTACTGCGTGATCGCGCCGTTGGCGCCCGCGTCGATCTTCGCCTTGAACGCCGCGAGGTCCTGGTCCGGCTTGCGCGCCTGCGGATGGCATTCGGGGTAGGCCGCCGACCTCGATGTGGAACCAGTCGCCCGTCTCCTCGCGGATGAAGCGCACGAGCTCCGAGGCGTAGCGCAGTTCGCCCGCCATGGCGAGGCCCGACGGCAGGTCGCCGCGCAGCGCGACGATGTGGTGGATGCCGTGCGCCTTGTACTGCCGCGATCACCTCGCGCAGGCTCTCGCGCGTGGACGCCACGCACGACAGGTGCGGCGCCGCGGGGTGGCCGTCGGCGCGGATCTCGAGCACCGTCGCGAGCGTTCCCTCGCGCGTCGAGCCGCCCGCGCCGTACGTGACCGAGAAGAACGTGGGCTTGAGCTGTGCGAGCTGCTTGCGCGTCGCGCGCAGCTTCTCGACGCCCTCGGGCGTCTTGGGCGGGTAGAACTCGAAGCTGAAGTGCGCGCTTCGGCGCGCTCTCGCCGGCCATCGCGCTAGCGCATCGCGCCGGTGCGGCGAAGGAACGCCGCCACCCGCGGCGCCCAGTCGTCCATGGCGCGCGCGAAATAGCCGTGCCCGTCCACGCCGGTGGGCGGCGCCTCGACGAATTCCGCCGCGCCGCCCGAGCCCGTGAACGCCTCGTACATGCGCCGCGCGAGCGACGGGCCGAAAAAGCGGTCGTTGGCGCTGTAGATCCAGAGCTCGGGCACGTGCGCCGCGCGGCCGTAGCGCGCCATCGCCTCCACGAGCCGCGATTCGCCGCAGACCTGTCCCGGGCCCAGCGATCCGCGCCCGCCCGCGAAGTTGATCACGCCCACCAGGCCCTCGAAGGCGCCGGGAGGCCGCCGCCACGGAGCCGAAGCCGCCCGCGGACTGCCCCGCGAGCACGACGTGGCGCGCATCGGCCCAGGGCTTCCCGCCGCACCGCGTCCACCGCGGCGCGCATGTCGCGCGCGCTCTCGAGCCCGGCCGTGTAATAATCGGGATTCGCACAGCTGCCGAATCCCTCCGCCCAGTCGCCTTCCGAATCCCCGTAGCCGCGGCGCGTGGGCACGATCACCGCGAATCCCATGGCGAGGAACGGCTCGCTCTGCGCGGCCATGCGCTGCCGGCCCTCGGCGCGCCGCTCGCGCGCCGAACGCGGGCTGCCGTGGGAGAGCACCACGATCGGGAACGGCCCGGCGCCTTCGGGCCGGAACACGGTCACGTCGATGTATGCCCGCTCGCCGCCCTTCACGACGGGAACGCGCATCACCGATTCATTGCAGCGCCGCCGCCCGCGCCGCGAATCGCCAGCATGCCGCCGAGCCAGCGCAACGCAATCCGTCGTGCCGACGCCTGCGCTTCGCGTCCGCGCGATCGCTGCCCGCTGGCGTTGAGCGGCGTCGCTTGTCCGCTCCAACGCCGTTCCCGCTGATCCAATGTCCAACGTCCTTCTAGTACCGATAACTGTCCGACTTGTATGGGCCCGACTTTTCGACCCCGATGTACCGTGCCTGGTCATCACGCAGCTCCGTGAGCATGGCGCCCAACTTCTTCAGCTGCAGCCGCGCCACCTTCTCGTCGAGGTGCTTGGGCAGCACGTAGACGCCGATCGGGTACTTGCCCGGGTTGGAGAAGAGCTCGATCTGCGCCAGCATCTGGTTGGCGAAGGACGAGCTCATCACGTACGACGGATGGCCCGTCCCGCAGCCGAGGTTCACGAGGCGGCCCTCGGCGAGCAGGATGATGCGCTTGCCGTCGCGGGAAGAAGATCACGTGGTCCACCTGCGGCTTGATGTTCTCCCACTCGTACTGCTTGAGCGCCGCCACGTCGATCTCGTTGTCGAAGTGGCCGATGTTGCACACGATCGCCTGGTTCTTCATGCGCTTCATGTGCTCGTGGGTGATCACGTGGAAGTTGCCCGTGGCGGAGACGAAGATGTCGGCCTTGTCGGCGGCGTAGTCCATGGTCACGACGCGGTAGCCCTCCATCGCGGCCTGCAGCGCGCAGATGGGGTCGATCTCCGTGACCCACACCTGCGCCGAGAGCGCGCGCAGCGCCTGCGCGCTGCCCTTGCCCACGTCGCCGTAGCCGCAGACCACCGCCACCTTGCCCGCGACCATCACGTCGGTCGCGCGCTTGATGCCGTCCACCAGCGACTCGCGGCAGCCGTAGAGGTTGTCGAACTTGCTCTTGGTGACCGAGTCGTTCACGTTGATCGCCGGGAACTCGAGCGTGCCGTCCTTCGCCATTTGGTAAAGCCGCTTGACGCCCGTCGTGGTCTCCTCGGTCACGCCCTGCACGTGCGCGAGCCGCGTGGAGTACCACTTCGGATCGGCTGCCGAGCTTCGCCTTGATCGCGGCGAAGAGCGCGGTCTCCTCCTCGCTCGCGGGCTTGGCGATGCACGCACGCGATCCTTCTCGGCGCGCGCACCGAGGTGCAGCAGCAGCGTGGCGTCGCCGCCGTCGTCGAGGATCATGTTCGTGTAGCGCGGGGCCCCGTCGCGCGCGGGCGCCACTCGAAGATGCGGTGCGTGAAGTCCCAGTACTCGTCGAGCGATCTCGCCCTTGTACGCGAACACCGGCACGCCGGTGGCGGCGATGGCGGCGGCGGCGTGGTCCTGGGTCGAGAAGATGTTGCACGAGGCCCAGCGCATCTCGGCGCCGAGCGCCTCGAGCGTCTCGATCAGCACCGCGGTCTGGATCGTCATGTGCAGCGAGCCGGTGATGCGCGCGCCGCGCAGCGGCTGGCTCGGCGGCGAATTCCTCGCGGATCGCCATCAGGCCGGGCATCTCGGTCTCGGCGATGGCGATCTCCTTGCGGCCCCATCCGGCGAGCGCGAGGTCGGCGACGCGGAAGTCGGTGAAGTCTTCGGGCTTGGTGCGGGCGTTCATGGGCTGTCCTTTCGTCAAAGGCGATCCTGCGCGGAAGGGACGGCGAGCGGCTCGTCCCCCCGTGAGCAGGTCACGGATCAACGAGCGCCGTTGTGGATGGTTCGAGCCTGGCGCGGCGCCGTGCTGGAGAGCCCGGGACGGCCGCGTTGCAACGCTCCTCGAACGGCCTGATTGTACCATTACGCCGTCGCACGATCCCCCCGGAGGACACCGTGAGCGCAACCCATCGGCTGCTCGGCTGCAAGGGCTGCGGCTCGGCCATCGTGGAGGCGGCGTTCGCGCTGGCGGGCGTGCCGCTGGAGCGCGAGGAAGTGGACTACTCGCCCGGAAGCCCGACGCGCGACCGGCTCCTCGCGGTGAATCCGCTGGGTCAGGTTCCCGCGCTGATCCTGCCCGACGGGCGGGTCCTCACCGAGAGCCTCGCGATCATCCATTACCTCGACGACCTCGAGCCCGGCGCGGCCCTCGTGCCGCGCCCGGGCGACGCCACGCGCTCGGCGTTCTACCGCTGGATCGTCTTCATCGTGGCGGCCATCTATCCGACCTACACCTACGGGGACGACCCGAAGAAGTGGGTGGCGAACGAGGAAGGCGCGAAGCAGCTGCGCGAAAGCACCGACCGGCACCGCGAGGCGCTCTGGCTGCAGGTCGAGAGCCGCGGCCGGCGCGCCGTGGTTCCTCGGCGAGCGCTCGAGCGCCCTCGACCTCTACCTCGCCGCGATGACGCGCTGGCGCCCGGGCGTGCTCTGGTTCGCGAAGCGCACGCCGAAGGTGGTCGCGATCGCGAAAAGCGCCGCGGCGCTGGACGCCGTGGCCCCGGTGATGGAACGCAATTTCTTGGCTGATCTAGTCCGCCGTCGCCGCGACGCGCTTGTGCTCTCCCTTGAGGCCCGCGGCGTCGCGCAGCAGCTTCGCCTTGTCCGTCGCCTCCCAGGTGAATTCCGGCTCCTCGCGGCCGAAGTGGCCGTAGGCGGCGGTCTTCGCGTAGATCGGCCGCAGGAGATCGAGCATCTGCATGATGCCGCGCGGGCGCAGGTCGAAGTGCTCCTGCACGAGCTGCGCGATCTTCTCGTCGGGGATCGCGCCGGTGCCCTCGGTGTAGATCGTGACGTTGATCGGGCGCGCGACGCCGATGGCGTAGCTCACCTGGATCTGGCACTGGCGCGCGAGGCCCGCCGCGACGATGTTCTTCGCCACGTAGCGCGCGGCATACGCGGCCGAGCGGTCCACTTTCGACGGGTCCTTGCCCGAGAAGGCGCCGCCGCCGTGGGGACATGCGCCGCCGTAGGTGTCCACGATGATCTTGCGCCCGGTGAGGCCGGTGTCGCCCTGCGGCCCGCCCACCACGAAGCGGCCGGTGGGGTTCACGAGGTACTTCACGTTCTTCATCCACTCCTTCGGCAGCACCGGCTTGATGATCAGCTCGATCACCGCGTCGATGGCCTCCTTCTTCATGTGCTTGCCGTCGGACATCTCGGGCGCGTGCTGCGTCGAGAGGACCACGGTGTCGACTTCCACGGGCCTGCCGTCCACGTACTTGAACGTCACCTGGCTCTTCGCGTCGGGGCGCAGCCACGGCAGCCGGCCGTCCTTGCGCAGCATGGCCTGGCGCTCGACGAGGCGGTGGGCGTAGTGGATCGGCGCGGGCATCAGCACCGGCGTCTCGTCGCAGGCGTAGCCGAACATGAGGCCCTGGTCGCCGGCGCCCTGGTTGAGCGGGTCGTCCTGCGCGTGGTCCACGCCTTGGGCGATGTCGGGGCTCTGCTTGTCGTACGACACCAGCACGGCGCAGCCGCGGTAGTCGATCCCGTAGTCGGTATTGTCGTAGCCGATGCGCTTGACCGTGTCGCGGGCGACCGTGGCGTAGTCCACGTTGGCGTGCGTCGTGATCTCGCCGGCGAGCAGCACCAGGCCCGTGGTGCACAGCGTCTCCGCCGCGACTCGGCCCTTCGGGTCCTGGGCTAGAATGGCGTCGAGGACGGAATCCGAGATCTGGTCGGCCACCTTGTCCGGATGGCCCTCGGAAACCGACTCGGAAGTGAACAGGAACTCTTTTTTCATCGGGATCGCCCCTCAGTCGCACAAGCGCGTTATTTTATCAAAGACCGCGCTCCGCCGGCCCTTCTTTTGAAGCTGCTCTTCCGCCTGCTCGCCCGGTTGCCCCTCGGGGCCAACCATGCCCTCGGCGCGTTCCTCGGCCGCCTCGTGTACCTGCTCTCCCCGCGCTATCGCTGGCGGCTGCTGGACAACCTCAAGGCGAGCGGCGTCGCGCCCTCGAGCGCCGACGTCCGCCGCATCGCGCGCGCGAACGCGGCCGAGATCGGCAAGGGTGCGACCGAGATGGCCTGGGCCCTGTTCCGGCCCGATGAGATCGTGGCGACGGTTCGCGAGCGCATCGGATGGGACGCGGTCGAGCGGTTGCGCGCGCAGGGCACGCCGATCCTGTTCGTGACGCCGCACCTCGGAGCGTACGACGTGACGGGACGCTTCCTCGCATCGCAGGTCGGGATCCTCGCGCTGTACCGGCCCCACAAGATCTTCTGGATCGACCAGCTGCTGCGCGAGGGACGCAACCGCGGCGCGGCACCGGACGGCACCAACGTCGCCCCGGCCACCATGGCGGGCGTGCGCATGGTGCTCAAGCACCTGAAGCGCGGCGGCTGCAGCATGGTGCTGCCCGACCAGGTGCCCGGCCAGGGCGACGGCGAGTGGGCGGATTTCTTCGGGCGCCCCGCGTACACCATGACGCTGGTGGGACGCCTGCAGGAGGCGACCGGCGCCGTGGTGGTGCTCTGCTATACCGAGCGCCTGCCGCGCGGCGCGGGCTACCGGCTGCACCTCACGCCGCTCGAAGCGCCGCTGCCCGCGCAGCGCCAGGCGGCGGCGCGCAAGCTGAACGAGATGGTGGAGAACTTGGTGCGCGAGTGCCCGAGCAGTACCTGTGGGGCTACAACCGCTACAAGCGGCCCGCGGGCGCGCCGCCGGCGCCCGTGCCGCGCGAGGCGCGCGGCGGCACCGTAGAATCGCCCCATGTCGCTCCTGCGCAAGCTCGGCACGCAGCTCGGGCTCTTCGTCCTGTGGCTCGTCCACTTCCTCCCGCTTCCCTGGATCGCCGCGCTGGGCTCCGGGCTGGGCGCGGTGCTCTACCGCTTCGGGCGCGGGCGCGTGACGCGCATCAACCTCGCCCTCTGCTTCCCCGAGATGACGGAGCGCGAGCGCCACGAGCTCGGGCTCCGGCACTTCCGCATGCTGGGACGCAACGCGCTCGAGCTCTCGGTGATGGCGTGGGGCACCGAAGAGCAGCTGCTGCGCATGATCCGCGTCGAAGGCGCGGAGCACCTGAAGGCGCGCCGCGGGCCGGCCGGTGATCGCGCTGGCGCCCCACTTCATCGGCCTCAACATGGGCGGCATCCGCCTGGCCTACGAGTATCCGGGCACCGCGAGCATCTACAGCCGGCAGAAGAATCCCGACGGTGGACCGCGTGTTCCTCAAGGCGCGCACGCGCTTCGGCGCGCCGCACCTCGTGAGCCGCCAGGACGGGCTGCGCTCGGTGATCCGCGTCGTGAAGAGCGGCAAGCCCTTCTACTTCCTCCCCGACATGGATTTCGGGCTCCGCGACGCCATCTTCGCGCCGTTCTTCGGCGTGCAGACCGCGACCATCACGACGCTCCCGCGGCTCGCGAAGCTCGCGGGCGCGGTGGTGATCCCCGATCGTCACGCGGCAGGTGGGCGACGGCTACGTGGTGAAGTTCTATCCCGAGTGGAAGGACTATCCCACCGGCGACGTGGAGGCCGACGTGCGGCGCATGAACGCTTTCATCGAGGAGCGCGTGCGCGAAATGCCGGAGCAATACTTCTGGGCGCACAAGCGCTTCAAGACGCGCCCCGCCGGCGAGCCGTCGCCGTACCGGCGAAAATAGCGCCATGCGCCTGAAGTTCACCAAGATGCAAGGGCAGGGCAACGACTTCGTCGTGATCGACGGCGTGCGGCAGCGGGTGACGCTCGACGCCGCACGCGTGCGCGCCATCGCCGACCGCCATTTCGGCGTGGGCTGCGACCAGTTGCTGCTGGTGGAGCGGCCGGCGTCGGCACGGAACGACTTCCGCTATCGCATCTTCAACGCGGACGGCGGCGAGGTGGAGCAATGCGGCAACGGCGCGCGCTGCTTCGCCCGCTTCGTGCTGGACGAGGGGCTCACCGCGAAGCGCGAGATCCGCGTGGAGACGGCCAGCGGCGTCATCGTCCCGAAGGTCGAGGCGTCGGGCCAGGTCACCGTGGACATGGGCCCGCCGCGCTTCGCCCCGCGCGAGGTGCCGTTCGACGGACCCGCCGAGCGCCTCACCCACCGCCTCGAAGCGGGCGGCGCGGCGATCGAGGTGAGCGTGCTGTCGATGGGCAACCCGCACGCCGTGCAGGTCGTGGATGACGTGGATCGCGCGCCGGTCACCGCGCAGGGACCGCTCGTCGAGCACCATCGCGCCTTTCCGCAGCGCGTGAACGCGGGCTACATGCAGGTCGTCGCGCGCGGCCACATCCGCCTGCGCGTCTGGGAGCGCGGCGCCGGGGAGACGCTCGCCTGCGGCACCGGCGCCTGCGCCGCGGTCGTGGCGGGCATCCGGCGCGGGCTCCTCGACCGCGACGTGCGCGTGACCACCCGTGGCGGGGACCTGCGCATCCGCTGGCCGCGCGACGACGCGAACGTTATGATGACGGGCGATGCCGTGCGCGTCTTCGACGGCGAGATCGACGCCTGACACGGGCGCGACAACGAGAACAAGCGAGGCACCGACTTGCTCACAGCCGACCAGGTGGCGGAATTCCTGAAGCAGAATCCCGGCTTCTTCGAGAACCACGTCGACGTCCTGATGAACCTGCAGATACCGCACCCGCACGGCGGGCGCGCGGTGTCGATCGGCGAGCGCCAGCTCGTGGCGCTGCGCGAGAAGGCGAAGCTGCTGGAAGACAAGCTGCGCGAGCTCATCCAGTTCGGCGAGGAGAACGACGCGGCGGGCGAGAAGGTCCATCGCCTCGCCTGCCGGCTGATCGAGGCGGGAAGCCTCGACGCGACGCTCGACACGCTCTACCTCGATCTCCTCGACCACTTCGCCGTGCCGCACGTGGCGGTGCGCCTCTGGAACGTCGCCGAGGGCGGCGCCGACACGCGCGAGTTCGCGCCGGTGGCAGCGGAGATCCATGGCTTCATCGAGCAGATGGCGGCCCCGCACTGCGGCCACCACGCGGTGTACGAGAACCAGTCGTGGTTCGGCGAGGCCGCGCCGCACCTGAAATCCTTCGCGCTCGTGGCGCTCAAGCGCGACGGCACGGTGTTCGGCGCCGTGGCGCTCGCCTCCGAGGACCCGAAGCGTTTCTATCCGGAGATGGGCACGCTCTACCTCGCGCGCATCGGCGAGCTGGTGAGCTCGGCGCTGTGGCGCTTCGTGACCCCGGTCCGTGAGCACTCCGCCTAGCGCGATCGAGCGCTACCTCGAGAGCCTGCGCACCGGGCGGCGCCTCGCCGCGCATACCCTCGCCGCCTATGGCCGCGACACCGCGCTGCTGCGATCGCTCGCCGCCGGGCGCGCTCTCACGGCCCTCACCGGCCACGACATCCGGCGCTTCGTGGCCACGCTGCACGGCAAGGGCCTGGCACCCCGCTCGCTCGCGCGCGTGCTCTCCGCGTGGCGCGGCCTCTTCGACTGGCTGGTGCGCCATCGCGAGGCCGCTTCCAACCCGTGCGCCGGCGTGCGCGCGCCCAAGGCCCCGCGCCGGCTGCCCGAGGCGCTCTCGCCCGACGAGGCGGTGCGCCTGGTCTCCATCGAGGACGATTCCGAGCTGGGCACGCGCGACCGGGCGCTCTTCGAGCTCGCCTACTCGTCCGGGCTGCGGGTGTCGGAGCTCACGGGGCTCGACCTCGGAAGCGTGGACGCGGCGACCGGCGAAGTGCGCGTGACGGGCAAGGGATCGAAGACGCGCATCGTGCCGGTGGGGAAGCACGCGCTCGAGGCGCTCGCCGCGTGGCTGCCCGCGCGCTCCCTCCTCGCCGCGCCCGGCGAGCGCGCGCTCTTCGTGGGCCGCTCGGGGCGGCGCATCACGGCGCGCGAGGTGCAGCGACGCATCAAGCGCTGGGCCGCGCTCGCCGGCATCACCGCGGACGTGCATCCGCACATGCTGCGCCACTCGTTCGCCTCGCACGTGCTGCAGTCGTCGGGCGACCTGCGCGCGGTCCAGGAGATGCTGGGCCACGCGAGCATCGCCTCCACGCAGGTCTACACGCACCTCGACTTCCAGCACCTCGCGAAGGTCTACGACGCCTCCCATCCGCGGGCGAGACGCAGGAAGGGCTGAGCGCGTGGCCGCAAGCGCCGTCACGCCGGTGACGGTCCTCACGGGCTTCCTCGGCAGCGGCAAGACCACGCTGCTCAACGCCCTGCTCGCCGACGCGCGCTTCGCCGATACCGCGGTGGTCGTCAACGAGTGGGGCGCGATCGCCATCGACCACGCGCTCGTGCGCGCCTCGAGCGAAAATGTCATCACGCTGCCTTCGGGCTGCATCTGCTGCCGCGTCGCGGGCGAGCTGCTGGGCACGCTGCGCGAGCTGCATTTCCAGCGCGCCGCCGGCGCCGTGCCGCCGTTCCGGCGCCTGGTGATCGAGACCACGGGACTCGCCGATCCCGCGCCGTTGCTCGCCACGCTCATCGAGATGCCGGCGGTGGCGGCGCGCTACTCGCTCGCGGGCGTGGTGGCCACCGTCGATGCCGAGCACGGCATGGCCACGCTCGACGCGCATCCCGAGGCCGTGAAGCAGGCGGCGATCGCCGACCGCCTCGTGGTCACGAAGGTGGACCGCGCCGCTCCCGCGGCCGTCGCCGCCCTCGAGGAGCGGCTGCACCGCTTGAATCCCGGGGCGCGCGTGCTGCGCTCGGGCGCGACGACCCCGGACCCGGCCGCGCTGCTGGAAACCGGCCTCTACCGGGGCGAGGGGCGGATCGCCGATGCCGCCGGCTGGCTCAATGCCGGCGCCTACCGGCGCGTGGGCGCGCCGGGCGCCGCCCGGCATGATCCGCGCATCACGTCCTTCGCGTGGACCGCCGAGGAACCCTTCGCGTGGGAAGATCTCGAAGCGGCACTGGAGACGCTGCTGGGGCTCCTGGGCGCGCGCATCCTGCGGCTCAAGGGGCTGGTCAACGTGGCCGGCGAGCCGGGCCCGCGGGCGGTGCACGCGGTGCAGCACACCCTGTATCCTTCGGCCCGGCTGGCGAGCTGGCCCGACGCCGACCGCCGCACGCGCCTCGTCTTCATCGGCCGCGACCTTGAAGAAGGCGCGATCGACCCGATCTTGCAATCCTTCCGTCCCACGAATCCGAGGTAATCCGCATGGCCGGCGCAGAGAACAAGGACCTGATCCCCGTCACCATCCTCACCGGGTTCCTGGGGGCCGGGAAGACCACACTCCTGAACCGCATCCTCACCGAGAAGCACGGCGAGCGGATCGCGGTGATCGAGAACGAGTTCGGCGAGGCCGGCGTGGACAACGAGATCCTCGTGGAGGACGAGAAGGAGCAGATCGTCGAGATGAACAACGGCTGCGTGTGCTGCACCGTGCGCGGCGACCTGGTGCGCATCCTGGACGAGCTGGGCGGCAAGCGCCGGCGCGGCGAGCTCAGGTTCGACCGCGTGATCATCGAGACCACGGGCCTCGCCAATCCCGGCCCGGTCGCGCAGACGTTCTTCATGGACGAGAAGATCCACGAGCAGTACCTGCTGGACGCGGTCGTGACGGTGGTGGACGCGAAGCACGGCCAGAAGCAGCTCGACGAGCACGACGAGGCGCGCCGCCAGGTGGGCTTCGCGGACCGCATCCTGCTGTCCAAGACCGACCTCGTCGCCGAGGAGGAAACGCGCGACCTGATGCAGCGCCTGCGCCAGATGAACCCGAGAGCCCACCAGAAGAAGGTGCATTTCGGCGCGGCGGACATCAAGGAGCTGCTCGACATCCGCGGCTTCAACCTGAACGCGGTGCTCGAGCTCGACCCGGAGTTCCTCGAGAGCGACTACCACGAGCACAACGACGAGGTGACCTCCTTCGTGTGGAAGGATTCGCGCCCGCTGCACATGGAGAAGGTCGAGACCTTCCTCTCGCTCATGGTGCAGAACTACGGCGAGGACCTGCTGCGCTACAAGGGCGTGCTCAACGTGCAGGGCGAGCCGCGGCGCATGATCTTCCAGGGCGTGCACATGCTGATGGGCGGCACGCCCGGCAAGCCGTGGCAGCCGGGCGAGACGCGCGCGAGCGTGATGGTGTTCATCGGGCGCAAGCTCCCGCGCCGGCTCTTCGAGGAAGGCCTCGCCTACTGCGTGGCCTGACGGCGCTCCGGGGGTTATACTTTCGGGGCACCTCGGACAGGGTGCTCGAAGACGCCCGTTCGGACTCCAACATCGACGGCGCACATGGCGACTCCTGCAACCGGCACTTCGCAGCCGAGCAACATCCGTCCCCAGGCCTCCCGGGCCCCGGGGCGCATCGGCTCGGAGGAATTCCACTCCGCTCCTCTGCCCGTCGCGCAGGAATCGGCCGTGCTGTACTCCGCCAACCACCCCGCCGCCGCCACGAGCCTGCTGAAGGCCGAGATCAGGGACACGGCCGGCCGCAACGACAAGCAGGCGTGGCTCATGCTCTTCGACCTGTACCAGGTCACGCAGAACCGCGCCGATTTCGACGCGCTGTCGATGCTGTTCACGGTGAAGTTCGAGCAGTCGCCTCCGGCGTGGGCGGAGAGCGCGGATGCGGCGAGCGACCCGCGCCGCGCCCAGAGCCGCGAGCGCAAGGACTACTTCGCGCTGAAGCCTTCGCCCTCCGGCGAGCTCGCCGGCGAGATCGAGAAGTTCATGAGCTTCGCCGAATCGCAATCCACGGTGCGCCTCGACGTGTCGAAGATCACCGCGATCACGGGCGAGGAAGCGGCACTGCTGGCCGCCGCGCTCGCCAAGCTTCGCAAGCAGCACGTGCCGATGTGGTTCAACCACCTCGACGCGCTGGAGAAGGTGCTGCGCGCGGCGTTCAACGAGAAGCCGCCGGGAGAGCAGCGCCCCTACTGGACGCTCCTCTTCGAGCTGCTGATCCTGCAGGGAAAGGCGCAGGAGTTCGAGGACGTGGGCCTCGAGTTCGCGGTGGCCTTCGAGATGTCGCCGCCCAACTGGGAAACCTACACGAACACGGTCGCGGCGGCCGCGGCGAAGTCGGCGCCCGCGGAGAAGGCGCCGGCGGCCGCGCCCGCGGACCCGGAAGCGGGCTTCGTGCTGAAGGGCGTGCTGTCGGCGGCGAGCGCGAACCAGATGGCGGAGCTCAACGGATACGCGGCGAGCCACACGGAAGTCGCGGTGGACATGTCGAAGGTCCTGCGCGTGGACTTCGCCTACACCTCGACGTTCTTCGAGATCGTGAAGGCGATCCAGCTCGCGGGCAAGCGCCTCATCCTCTCCGGCCTGAACGAGCTCAACGCGGCACTTCTCGAAGCGCTGGGTGTCAATCGCTACGCCATATTGGTCCGGCGCAAGTCAACCTGAAATCGCCCTCTGAAAAAGGGCGATTTCAGTCGATCATGGCCTGAGGGCCAGACTCCAAGAGAGGCGAAAATCCCTCCATGAGCGCGGAACCTCCCCAGTTCCACGGCACGACCATCCTTTCCGTGCGCCGCGGCGACCGCGTCGCCATGGGCGGGGACGGCCAGGTGACGCTCGGCAACATCGTCGTGAAGGCCACGGCGCGCAAGGTGCGCCGCCTCTACCAGGACCGCATCCTCGCCGGCTTCGCCGGGGCCACCGCCGACGCCTTCACGCTCTTCGAGCGCTTCGAGGCGAAGCTGGAGAAGCACCAGGGCAACCTCCTGCGCTCGGCCGTGGAGCTCGCCAAGGACTGGCGCACCGACCGCATGCTGCGCCGGCTGGAGGCGATGCTCGCGATCGCCGACCGGCAGACCTCGCTCATCATCAGCGGCAATGGCGACGTGCTGGAGCCCGAGCACGGGCTGCTCGCGATCGGCAGCGGCGGCGGCTACGCGCAGGCCGCGGCGCGCGCGCTGCTCGAGAATTCCACGCTCGAGCCCGCGGACATCGTGCAGCGCGCGCTCGCCATCGCGGGCGACCTGTGCATCTACACGAACCAGAACCACGTGATCGAGACGCTGTGAACGCCACCCCGGATTCCGTTGCGCGGGCGCCCGAGCCGGCCCCGATGATGACGCCGCAGGAGATCGTGCACGAGCTCGACAAGTACATCGTGGGCCAGGCCGACGCCAAGCGCGCGGTGGCCATCGCGCTGCGCAACCGCTGGCGCCGCGCCCAGGTGCCGGAACCGCTGCGCGCCGAGATCACGCCCAAGAACATCCTCATGATCGGCCCCACGGGCGTGGGCAAGACCGAGATCGCCCGGCGCCTGGCCCGGCTCGCCAACGCGCCGTTCATCAAGGTCGAGGCGACCAAGTTCACCGAGGTGGGCTACGTGGGCCGCGACGTGGACTCGATCATCCGCGACCTCGTGGAGAGCGCGGTCAAGTCCACGCGCGAGCACGAGATGGGCAAGGTGCGCACGCGCGCCGAGGACGTCGCGGAGGAGCGCGTGCTCGACGCGCTGCTGCCCGGCGTCACCGCCGACAGCGGCGACCCGAATTCCACCCGCCAGCGCTTCCGCAAGATGCTGCGCGAGGGCAAGCTCGACGACAAGGAGATCGAGATCGACGTCGCCCAGGCCTCGGCGAGCATGGAGATCCTGGCACCCCCCGGCATGGAGGAGCTCACCCAGCAGATCCAGGGCATGTTCCAGAACATGGGCGGCGTGCGCCGCAAGCGCCGCACGCTCGCGATCCGCGAGGCGCTGCGGCTCCTCACCGACGAGGAGGCGTTGAAGCTCGTGAACGAGGAGGAGATCCGCTTCAAGGCGGTGCGCTCCGTGGAGCAGGACGGCATCGTCTTCCTCGACGAGATCGACAAGATCGCGAGCCGCGGCGAGATGCAGGGCGCCGACGTCTCGCGCCAGGGCGTGCAGCGCGACCTCCTGCCGCTGGTCGAAGGCACCTCCGTCACCACCAAGTACGGCATGGTGCGCACGGACCACATCCTGTTCATCGCGAGCGGCGCGTTCCACCTCGCCAGGCCCTCGGACCTGATTCCGGAGCTGCAGGGGCGGCTGCCGATCCGCGTCGAGCTCTCGAGCCTCTCGGTGGGCGACTTCGAGCGCATCCTCACCGCGACCGACGCGTGCCTCACGCGCCAGTACCAGGCGCTCCTCGCGACCGAAGGCGTCGAGCTCGAGTACACGCCCGAGGGCGTGCGCCGGCTCGCGGAGATCGCGTTCGCGGTGAACGAGCGCACCGAGAACATCGGCGCGCGCCGCCTCTACACGGTGATGGAGCGGCTGCTCGAGGAAGTCTCGTTCGACGCCGGACGCCACGACACGCGCGTCGTGATCGACGCGGCCTACGTGGACGCGCGCCTCTCGGGGCTCGCGGGCAACGAGGACCTCTCGCGCTACGTCCTGTAGCCGGTCACCGCGCCGCGTAGAGGGACGCGAGGCGCTCCAGCGACTCGTGCATGTTGTCGCTCGCCTTCGCGACGAAATCGGCCTGGCGCGCGCCCTCGGCGCCGCTGTCCAGGCGGTATGCCGCCGCGAAGAGGAAGGCGGCCTGGCTTTCCGCCACCTGCAGCTCCGAGTCGATCTCCGAGGTCGGCGACGGTGCCGCGCGCAGCGCGTCCAGGTCCGCGCGCAACGCGGCCTTCGCGAGCGCGAGCTCGTTCACGCCGGAGCTCGTCGCGATGCCCCAGCGTTGCCAGAGCAGCAGGCGCGCGATGCGCTGCGAGAGCGCCGACGCGTCGGCGGCCTTCACGGCCAGCGGGTGCGCCGCCTGTCCCGCCTCGCCCAGCAAGCGCACGACCTTCGCGGCTTCCCACGCGATCTCCTCCGCGCGCTCGCCCAGCTTGCGCGCGTTGTCCCGGGTGGGCGCCTTGAGCGCCCATGCGCGGTAGTCGGCGACGAGGAGCCGCAGGATCGCCGCGCTGTCGTGCAGCTCCGCGGGTGAGGCGGGCGTGCCCACGGCGCGCACGGCGGCATCGAGGTCGCGCACCGCCTGTGCGAGCGCGCGGCGGCTGCGATCGGCGAGCATCACCTGGCCGACCTGGGCCTGCAGCTTGAGGGCACGCTCGGTGAGGGACGCCACGCGCAGCGCGGCGAGCGCCGGCCCGGGCGGGGCCGCGTCGCAAATGCCCTGGGCGAAGCAGGCGGCGAGGGCGATGCGGGCGAGCGCCGAGACGAGGCGGGCGCGGCTCACGCCCGGCTCGCGGCCAGCTCGAAGCCCGCGATGAGGCCGTCGGCGCCGCAGCGTGCGAGGGCTGCCGCGAGAACGCGCTCGGCCTCCGCAGCGCCCATTGCGGCCACCGCGTCCTCGAGCGTCGCGCCGCGCGCGAGCGAGCGCAGCAGTTCCCAGTGCGCGCGCTCGAGGGATCGCACGCGCACCTCGAAACCATCGCGCCACACCAGCACGCGGTCCGGTCCCTCGGCGCGCGCGGGCGTTCCATCATTGCCCGGCTGGTTCGCTTCCCAGATCGCGACGACGGGGTGAGGCGATTCGAGCAGCCGGACCGCGGGATGCAGGCGCAAGCGCAGCTCGTGCCGCCGGCTCGCGGGCACCCCCGCGAGCACGGACGCGTCGAATTGCGCGTCGGCCGCGTGGAGACATTCGTGGCAGGCCCATTCGAGCCGCGCGACATCGGCGAGGTAGGCGAGGCTGCGCGCCGGCGCGTACGCGGCGATGAATCGATCGAGCGCGTCCCCGAAGAGATGCAGGTCGCCGGAGCGCGAAGGATGCTCCGCGGCGTAGAGGCGCGCCATCGCCGCGAAGAACGCATCGCCCACCAGGCGCCGCACCACCGGGTACGCGGCGGCGAGGGCATCGTGCCGGGTCGCGCCCATGTTGCGCCGGTACTGCGCGATGCGCGCCCCGGCCGGAGCTCCCGCCGAGCGCACGTGCTCCGCGATCGCGCCGTCCGCGCCGTCGTGGAGCGCGGCGGCGAACGCGCGCTGCAGCTCGGCGAGCGCGCTCATGCGACGGGCTGCGCCGCGCGCCGGGGCGTGGACGCGCGCGCGAGAATGGATTGCGCCGTGGCCGCTTGCGCAAGCAGCACGTCGAGCGCGGGGATGTCGACGTCCCACTCCACCAGCGTGGGCCGCGCCCCGATGCGTGCGACGGCTTCCGCGTAGAGCGCCCACACTTCGGGCGCGACCGGCGCGCCATGGGTATCGATCAGCCCGAGCGGTCCCGGCTCGTGGCCCGCGAGGTGGAATTCGGCGACCGATTCCGGCGCGATCGCCGCCAGGTAGCCGCGCGCGTCGAAGCCGTGGTTCACCGCGTTCACGTGGATGTTGTTCACGTCGAGCAGCAGGGCGCATCCCGAGCGCCGCACGACCTGCGTCACGAATTCCCATTCCGGCATCGCGGAGTCGGTGAACTCGAGGTACGTCGAGACGTTCTCCACCAGGATCCTGCGTCCCAGCCGATCCTGCACCGCCCCGATGCGCGCGGCGACGTGGGCCACCGCCTCGCGCGTATGGGGAAGCGGAAGCAGGTCGTTCGCGTGCCGGCCGTCGATCGACGACCACGAAAGGTGCTCGGACACGAGCGCCGGCTCGAAGCGGCGCACCAGGCGCTCGAGGCGCGCGAGATGGCGCTCGTCGAGCGGATCGGCGCAGCCCAGCGAGAGGCCCACGCCGTGCAGGCTCAACGGATAGCACGCGCGCAGCCGCTCGAGCCACGCGAGCGCCTGGCCTCCGTCGCCGAAGAAGTTCTCGCTGTGGACTTCGAGGAACGCGAGCGGCGGGCGCCGCCGCTGCAGCTCGGCGTAGTGCGGCGCGCGCAGGCCGATGCCCGCTCCCGGCGCGAGCGCCATGCCGGCCACGCCGCGGCTCCTACTTGCCGCCTCCCGGCTTGCCCCGCTCGCCGCCGGGAGACAGCTTTCCGCCCACCTTCTCGCAAGTGCCCTTCGGCAGCAGCTTCCAGTCCGTGGGATCGTTGTCGCGGGTGGCCTTGCCCGCGCAGGTGTGGCGCGCCGTGCCGCAGTCGTTCTGTCCCGACTTGGCGATGCCGTAGCACTTCTCGCGCTCCTCGGCCTTCGCCTGGGCGCTGGCGGGCGGGATGGCGCTCGCGGCGATGAGCCCGGCCAGCGCCGAGCCGATGAGCACACGCGACGATTTCATGGGCGCTCCTGGAGCGGGGATGGAATCACTTGCCGGAGCGCAGCCGCTCCGACGCCTTGTGCAGGAACTTGAGCTGCGAATCGAAATTGCGGCACATGAGGCAACGATCCAGATGGTACCGCAGCGCCGTCGATTCGGGCTCGGTGAGGCTGCGCTCGCTCGCGAGCGACAGCAGCCGCGAGGCCTCGCGGCAATCGGACCGCGGCCGCTCATCGGTCATGGCCGTCCTCCCCGAACCAGTTCCTCCCGAGGCAGGCGCGCAGCGCGACGCGCGCCCGGTGCAGGATCACCCAGCAATTGGCCGGCGTGATCCCTTCGGCGCGGCAGATCGCGTCCGTGTCCTCGCCGAGGACCTCGCGCTTGAAGAAGACGCGCGCGGCGGCCGGCGGCAACCCGTCGAGGCAGCGCTCCAGGGTTTCCCAGAAGCGCCGCTGCTCGAGCGCCGATTCCGGGTCGCTCCAGGCGCGCGGCGGCTGGCGCCAGTGGCCGGTCTCGTCGAACGCCTCGTCGAGCCACGAGTCGTCCCCGGCCATGGCGGCGGCATCCCCGCCATCGAAGGTGCGGCGCTCGGCGATCGCGCGGCGCTGCAGGTCGATCACCTTGAAGCGCAGGATCGACGTGAGCCAGGTGCGCAGCGTGGACCTGCCGCCGAACGTGGCCACGCTCTCGAGGGCCGAGACGAGCGCCTCCTGGACCGCCTCCTCGGCGAGCTGGGCGTCGCGCAACTGGCTCACCGCGTAGCGCAGCAGGTAGGGGCGGTGCGTCTCGATTTCCGCGTAGCGGGGGTCCGTCATGTCATAAGGACCGGATGAGTGGCGGCAATCTTACCGCGCCTCGCTTGCACGGGCTTGAAACCCCCGCCGCGGTCCCCACGTCTGCGGTATGACGAACCCCGACCGTGGAGAGGACCATGATCCCGCTGACGCGCTATGAACCCCTGGTGGGCCGCCTGGACGGCCTGTTCGACGAATTCTTCCGCCCCGTCCTGGTGCGCGGCGCCTCCGCGGCCGCGGAGGTGGCGCCGATCCGCCTGGACGTGAAGGAGAACGCCGAGGCCTACGTCGTGCAGGCCGAGCTGCCCGGCGTGAAGAAGGAGGACATCGAGGTCGAGGTGGAAGGCAACGAGGTCACGCTGCGCGCGCAGACCCGCCGCGAGGAAGTGGCGAAGGACGACGGCCAGAAGTGGCTGCGGCTAGAACGCCGCTTCGGCGCGGCCGAGCGGCGCCTCGCGCTGCCGCAGGAGATCGACGACGGCAAGGCGCAGGCGCGCTTCGCCGACGGCGTGCTCGAGCTGACCCTTCCCAAGAAGGCGCCGGCGAGCGGCCGCAAGGTCCGGGTCAACTGACCGCAAGCTTCGCGCGAAGCCCCGGCGCGGCCCATGGCCCGCCGGGGCCTTTTGGTTTGGCGAGTCGGCCACTACAATAGCGGGCACTCTTCCCGCGCCCCCGCCCTTCCCCCCTCCGCTCCACGCCCATGCCCCCAAAGCTTTCCTCCGCTCAGAAGGCCGAGGTCCTCGTCGAGGCCCTGCCGTACATCCAGCGCTTCTACGACCGCACCATCGTCATCAAGTACGGCGGCAACGCGATGACCGACGTGGCGCTGCAGGAGGACTTCGCGGAGGACGTGGTGCTGCTCAAGCTGATCGGCATGAACCCGGTGATCGTGCACGGCGCGGGGCCGCAGATCGGCGCACTGCTGCAGAAGCTCGGCAAGCAGAGCGAGTTCATCCAGGGCATGCGCGTCACCGACGAGGAGACGCTCGACGTGGTCGAGATGGTGCTGGGGGGCCTCATCAACCAGGACATCGTCACACTCATCAACAAGGCGGGCGGCAAGGCGGTCGGCCTCACCGGAAAGGACGGCCACTTCATCCACGCGCGCAAGCTCAAGCTTCGCAGCAAGGAAGACAAGAAGAAGAAGATCGACGTGGGCCTCGTGGGCGAGGTGGTGCGCATCGACCCGGAGATCATCCAGCTGCTCGACTCGCGCGACTTCATCCCGGTGATCGCGCCCATCGGCAGCGACGAGAACGGCGTGGCCTACAACATCAACGCCGACATCGCGGCCGGCAAGCTCGCCATCACGCTCCAGGCCGAGAAGCTGATCCTGCTCACCAACACCACGGGCGTGCTCGACAAGGAAGGCAAGGTCGTCACGGGGCTGACCGCCCAGCGCGTGAACGAGATGATCGACGACGGCACGATCTCCGGCGGCATGCTGCCGAAGGTCGAGTGCGCCCTGGACGCGGTGAGGAACGGCGTGAAGAGCGCGCACATCATCGACGGGCGCGTCTCGCACGCGCTGCTGCTCGAAGTGCTCACCAGCGAGGGCGTGGGCACGCTGATCCGCGGCTCATCGTCGAGCCGGGCGAACCACCGCTGACCCTTTTTCGTCCTGTCGGGAGCAGGAGGCGCGGGCGGCGAGCGCGACGTGGTCCGAGAGGCGCGACCACGACGCTCCGACCAGGCGCTCGGCGCCTTCCACGACGAGGTCGCGCACGTAGATGCGGTCGAGCGACAGGATCGGCAGCTTCGCCGGATAGCTCTTCGCGAGCTTGCCCTGGGCCTGCTCGAACACCTCCACGAGCCCCAGCTGCGCGGCGAGATAGTCGCTCGCCTTCTTCTGCCAGTCGTTGAAGTCGCCCGCGACGATGAGCGGGCCGGACTCGGCACCGTCTCGCGGATGCGGTCGCAGAGCCATTCCAGCTGGTAGCGCCGGCTGCGGCCCCAGAGCCCCAGGTGCACGTTGATGCAGTGCAGGCGTTCCTTCCATCCGGCCACCTCGACCTCGCAATGCAGCAGGCCGCGGCTCTCGATCGGATGGTGCGAGATGTCGATGTTCTCCCACACCGGGATCGGGTGCCGGCTCACCACCGCGTTGCCGTGGTGGCCGTCCTGGTAGACCGCGTTCATCCCGTACACGCTGTGCGCGCCCTCGTGGCAGAGGAACTCGTGCTGCGCGATCTCCGGCCACGTCACGTGGCGGCGCGCGCTGCGCTCGTTGCGGCCCTGCACCTCCTGCAGGAACGCCACGTCCGCGTTGAGGCTGCCCAGCCGGTCGCGGATCTCGTGCAGCACGAGCCGCCGGTTGAACTGCGACAGGCCCTTGTGGATGTTGTAGGTGACGACGGTGAAGGAGCGCGGCGCGGGCATGTCAGGCGCGCCTTTCGGGAAGCATGAGGATGGCCTTGCGGTTGCTCCACGAGAAGACGCGCTCCGCGGCCGCGCGCCACGGCAGCCACTCGGCGGCCAGGTGCTCGCGCGGCTCGACGCGCACGGCGAGGCGCTCCGGCACGCGCAATCCGAACACATGCTCCGTGTTGTGCGTGACCCCGGGCGCATAGCGCGAGCGCCACACCGGATAGATTTCGAACACGTTCTGCAGGTTCCAGTCCGCGAGCTCGTAGCGGTTTGCGTCGATGCCGGTCTCCTCGCCCACCTCGCGCGCCGCCGTCTCGCGCAGCGTCTCGCCCTCGTCCTGGCTGCCGGTCACCGATTGCCAGAAGCCGGGATGGTCCGCGCGCTCCAGCAGGAGCACGTCGAGGGCGGGCGTGTAGATCACCACGAGCGTCGAGACGGGGATCTTGTGGCTCATGCCACGCGCATGCGCGCGACCACCGGATCGTCGCCCGTGAAGTACGCGTGCGGCATGTCGCGCGTGCGATGCACGGCCGCGGCGCGTCCCGAGTCGTCCACCGCGATGAACCCCACGTCGGCGTCGAAGTCGCGGCCCAGCCGGTCCAGCACCCCCGCCATGGCGGCGGCGAGCGTGGCGCCGCGCTCCACCGCCTCCGAGATCGCCCGCGTGGCGAGCGCGCGCAGCACGTACTCGCCCGTTCCGGTGGCGGAGGCGGCCACGCGCGACGACGCGTAATTGCCCGCGCCGGGCACGGGGGAGTCGCCCACGCGTCCCACGAGCTTCATGGTGACGCCGCCGGTGGAGGTCGCCGCCGCGAGCACGCCGTTCACGTCGACCGCGGCCGCGCCCACGGTCCCGCCCGCGTACTCGGGATGCTCCTTGAGGAAGCGGCGCATCTTGAGGCTGTGCTTGCCGAGGGATTCCTCGATGTGGGCCTTCTTCTCGCGCCAGTCGGCGGCGCGCTGGGGCGTGACCGGATCGTGGTCGGGGAAGCCCATCACGCGCGCGAAGCGCAGCGCTCCCTCGCCGGTGAGCATCACGTGGTCCGTCTCCTCCATCACCTTGCGCGCGACGAGGATGGGGTTCTTCACGCGCTGCAGGGCCGAGACCGCGCCCACGCGCGCCTCGCGGCCGTCCATCACGCTCGCGTCGAGCTCGCAGTAGCCGTCGAAGTTGAGCACCGCGCCGGTCCCGGCGTTGAAGATCGGATTGTCCTCGAGGACCACGACCGTCGCGCACACGGCGTCGAGCGCGGAGCCGCCGCCGCGCAGGATCGAGCGCCCGGCCTCGACCGCCGCCTGCATGCCCGCGGCGGCGTCTTCCTCCGATCCGGGGCGCCAGTTGCCCGCGCCGCCGTGTGCGATGAGAGCGATCGGCACGATCAGTCCTTTGGCGAGTTGCGAAGGCGGATGTGCAGGTCCCGCAGCTGTTTGTCCGTCACGGGGCTCGGGGCTTCGACCATGAGGTCCTGCCCGCGTTGCGTCTTCGGGAAGGCGATCACGTCGCGGATCTGCTCCACGCCCGCCATGAGCGCCACCATGCGGTCGAAGCCGAACGCGATCCCGCCGTGGGGCGGCGCGCCGTAGGAGAGCGCGTCGAGGAGGAAGCCGAACTTCGCGCGCTGCTCCTCTTCTCCGATGCCGAGCACGCGGAACTGCTTCGCCTGCACCTCGGCGCGATGGATCCGCACCGAGCCGCCGCCGATCTCCCAGCCGTTCAACGCGATGTCGTACGCCTTGGCGAGCACCCTGCCGGGATCGGTCTGCATGAACTGCACGTGCTCGTCCTTGGGGCTCGTGAACGGATGGTGCGCCGCGCCCCAGCGCTGCGACTCCTCGTCGTACTCGTAGGCGGGGAAGTCGAGCACCCAGCAGGGACGCCAGCCTTCCTCGGCGTGGCCCTTCTCGTGGCCGATCTTCATGCGCAGCGCGCCCAGCGCGTCGTTGACGATCTTGCGCCGGTCCGCGCCGAAGAAGATCACGTCGCCCGCGCGCGCTCCGGTGCGCTCGAGGATCGACCGCAGGATCTCCGGGGAGAGGAACTTCACGATCGGCGACTGCAACCCTTCCTCGTTCGGCTTCGAGGGATCGTTCACGCGGATGTAGGCGAGGCCCTTCGCGCCGTAGATCGCGACGAAGGGCGCCAGGTCGTCCAGCTCCTTGCGGGTGAACTGGTCGTTGCCGCCCGGCACGCGCAGCGCCGCCACGCGCCCGTCCTTGAGCTCGGCGGCGGAGCGGAAGACCTTGAAGCCCGCCTCGCGCACGACGTCGGTGAGCTCGGTGAGCTCGAGCTTCACGCGCAGGTCGGGCTTGTCGCTGCCGTAGCGCGCGGTCGCCTCGGCGTACGTGAGGCGCGGGAAGGCGCCGAGATCCACTCCGAGCACCTGCCTGAACACGTGCCGCACGAGGCCCTCCATCAGGTCCTGGATCTCGCGCTCGCCGAGGAACGAGGTCTCGATGTCGACCTGCGTGAACTCGGGCTGCCGATCGGCCCGCAGGTCCTCGTCGCGGAAGCACTTCACGATCTGGTAGTAGCGGTCGAAGCCCGAGACCATGAGCAGCTGCTTGAAGAGCTGCGGGGACTGCGGCAGCGCGTAGAACTGGCCGTCGTGGATGCGCGAGGGCACGAGGAACTCGCGCGCGCCCTCGGGCGTGGACTTGTAGAGCACCGGCGTCTCGACCTCGATGAAGCCGTTGTCGTCCAGGTAGCCGCGCACCGCGCGCGCCGTCGCGTGACGCATGCGCAGGGCGCGCTGCATGGGCTCGCGGCGCAGGTCGAGGTAGCGGTACTTGAGCCGCACTTCCTCGGACACGTGCTCCTCGTCGAGCATGAAGGGCGGCGTCGCCGAGGGATTGAGGATCTCCAGCTCGTTCGCGAGCACCTCGACCTCGCCGCTCTTCAGGTTGGGATTGACCGTGCCCTCGGGGCGGCGGCGCACGAGGCCGCGCACGCGCAGCACGAACTCGTTGCGCACGCGGTCCGCGGTGGCGAAGGTGTCGGGTCGATCGGGATCGCAGACCACCTGCACGAGGCCCTCGCGGTCGCGCAGGTCGATGAAGATCACGCCGCCGTGGTCGCGCCGGCGGTGGGCCCAGCCGAAGAGGGTGACGGTCTGCCCGAGGTATCGGGCGTCGATGTTGCCGCAGTAGTCGGTTCGCATTGTTTCGTCATTCCCGTGGCGACGGGAATCCAGTTCTTTTCGTTCGACGTCCGGGTCCCCGCCGTCACGGGGACGACGGCCCTTTGATGGTCTCGACGGGCCGTCGCCTACGTTCTCGGCGACGGCAGCGGATTGGGGTCGGTCCCGGAGCGGTTCCTCTCGGGCCGGGAAGGACGACGGGCCGGCTCGGCCACGCCCATGGAGATGATGTACTTGAGCGCGTCGTCCACGCTCATCTCGAGGGGCACGGTCTCCGACCGCGGCACCATGAGGAAGAAGCCGGCGGTGATGTTGGGCGTGGTCGGCACGAACACGGAAATCTGGTCGGTCCCGAGGATGTCGGCCACCTCGTGCTCCGGCGTCCCGGTGACGAGCGCGACGGTCCAGGCACCCGCGTGTGGGTAGCGCACGAGGACCGCGCGCCGGAAGGCCTGGCCCTCGGGCGAGAAGAGCGTGTCGCTGATCTGCTTCACGCCGCCGTAGATCGAGCGGACGATGGGGATGTGCCCGAGCGCCGCATCACCCAGCTTGAGGAGCTTGCGGCCGAAGAAGTTGGCCGCCAGCGCGCCGGTGGCGAGCACGATCGCCATGGTGAGGATGATGCCCAGCCCCGGCACGTGGAAGCCGAACAGCGCCTCGCTGCGGTAGCGCCCCGGCAGGAGCAGCAGCGACTGGTCCATCATGTCCACCAGCAGCGTGAGGACCCACAGCGTGATGCCCAGCGGAATCCACACCAGCAGCCCGGCGACGAAATAGCGGCGCAGCGTGCTCATGGCACGCTCAGCGCGGCGCCGGCGGGTGCGTCAATGGCACGAGCAGCCGCCTCCGCCGCAGCCGCCCGAGGACGGCTTCTTGTCGCTGCTGGCGGGCTTGGACTCGCCCTTGGGCGCATCCGCGGACTTCGCGGCCGGCTTGCCGGCGCCCTTGAAGTCGGTCGCGTACCAGCCGCTGCCCTTGAGCTGGAAACCGGCCGCCGTGACCATCTTGGTGAAGCTGTCGGTCCCGCACTGCGGACAGACCTTGTGCGGGGCGTCGCTCACCTTCTGCAGGAACTCCTGCTGGTGGCCGCAGCTTCCGCAGCGGTATTCGTAAATCGGCATGGGTCTTCTCCCCGATCCTGAAATCGCATTTTAACAGAGGGACTTGGCGCATCTTGTGCAGTGCGCCATGGAAGGCGCCGCAACGGGGCGCCCCGGTCCTGAAATGGGGCCGGCGGCCCCCGCTCTCAATGGGGCCCGGCGAGACGCCGGCGATTGGCCACCACCCCACCGGCGGCGAGCGCGAGCGCCATCGTCCAGAACACCGGCAGCATCCCGAGCGCCTGGCCCACGCCGCCGAAGGCGAGCGGCAGGAAGGTGCTGCTCGCGCTGAGCACGACGGAGCGCACGCCCACCGCCTCGCCGCCGCGCCCCGCGGGCGCGGTCGCGTAGAGCAGCGTCATGATCGAGGGCTGCGTCGCACCGAGGCCGAGGCCGAGCAGGAACGCGATGGCGGAGAGCAGCCGCACGGTCCCGACCGTGGGGAACAGCGCGTACGCGACGCAGGCCACGCAGAAGGTGCCGGTGATCATCGTCCATTCGCGCAGGTGCCGCGAGAGCCACGGAAGCGCGAGGCGCACGGTGAAGGTCGCCGCCGCGAAGCTCGCGAGGATGAGGCCGATGGTCGAGGCGTTCAGGTGGATCGAGTTGCCGTAGATCGGAACCACGAACACGAAGAGGTCCCAGGCGCTCGCGAGCAGCCCCGTCACCATGAACACGCGCCGCAGCTCCTCGTTGCGCAGCAGCTCGATCGCGCTGTGCCGCTTGCCATCGTGGGTCCGATGCGGCGTATGGCGGAAGCGCCCGCGCCACAGCGTGAGCACCACGAAGGCGGCGAGCGCGAAGAGCGCGAGCAGCACGAAAGTCTCGCGGTGGCCGAGCAGGTCGATGGCGAAGCCCGCGACGAACGGGCCCACGAAGTTGGAGATGGAGAAGCCGAGCGCGAGCGAGCCGAAGTTGTCGCGGCGCTCGGCTTCTCCGCTGCCCTCGCCCACCGCGTGCTGGATGGAGATGTGGAACAGCATGAAGCCCAGGCCGGCACCGGCCGCGGCGACGTGCAGCGCCGCGAGCCCGGGAAAGACGCCGGGGATCGCCACCGCGAGGCCGAGGAACGCGGTCGCCGCGATGATCGGATAGCGCACGCCGATGCGGTCCACGAGCCGGCCCGCGCCCACCGCGACCATCATCGGAAGCGCGGCGACGAGGGACATCAGCACGCCGACCGTGAGCGGCGAGGCGCCCTGGGAGAGCGCGGTGAGCGAGATGGCGAGCCGGCCGCCGGTGAACGCGGCGTGGGCTAGGACCGTCGCGACGACGATGAGAGAGATCGGCAAAGCGGGACCCGCGCCCTCCGGCTACGAGGGACGCCGCTGCTCGAGCGCGGCGATGCGCTGCTCGAGCGGCGGGTGGCTCGCGAAGAGCCCCAGGAAGCGGTCGCCCTCGGCGATGCCGTGCGCCTGGAAGGCCTGCGGCAGCGCTCCGTGCTCGAGGCCGCCCAGCCGGCGCAGCGCGGCGATCATCGGTCGCGGCGTGCCGAGGAGGCCGGCCGAGCCCGCGTCGGCGCGGAATTCGCGCAGGCGCGAGAACCACGCGACGATGATGGAAGCGACGACGCCGAACAGGATCTCGCACGCGATCACGGTGATGTAGTAACCCATGCCCAGGCCGCGCTCGGTCCGGAACACCGCGCGGTCCACGACGTAGCCCACCACGCGCGAAAGGAAGATCACGAAGGTGTTCACGACGCCCTGGATCAGCGTGAGCGTCACCATGTCGCCGTTGGCCACGTGGGAGAGCTCGTGGCCGAGCACCGCCTCGACCTCGTCGCGCGTCATGGACTCGAGGAGCCCCGTGGAGACGGCCACCAGCGCGGCGTCGCGCGAAGCGCCGGTCGCGAACGCGTTCGCCGGCCCGTCGTAGATCGCGACCTCGGGCATGCCCACGCCCGCCTTGTCCGCCAGCCGACGCACCGTTTCCACGAGCCACTGCTCGTCGGCACCCTGCGGCGTGTCGATCACGCGCGCACCGGTCGACCACTTCGCCATCGTCTTGCTCATGAGGAGCGAGATGAACGAGCCGGCGAAGCCCACGATCACCGAGTAGATCGCGAGCGAGGCGACGTTGAGCCCGCTGCCCGCGAGGTAGCGGTTCACGCCGAGGATCGACAGCGTGACGGACAGCACCAACCCCACGGCGAGGTTGGTGAGGAGGAACAGGACGATGCGCTTCATCGGGGCGGAGCTTCCGGCGAAAGGGATCCGAAGGGGCCGATTCTACCGAGAACCGCCGCCCTAGAACGTCTGGCGCGTCCGCGTGGCGCTCTGCGGACGCCTGCGCGAGCGCGCCCATCTTTCCATGAATCGGCGCGAGCGTCCAGAAAGCGAAAAAGCCCGCGCGAAGCGGGCTTTTTCGCTTGACGGCGCGCGGCGGATCAGAACGGGATGTCGTCCTCGAAGTCGTCGAACTTGCCGCCGGCGGCCTTCGCCGCGGGCTTGGAGGCCGCGGGACGCGTCGCGGCGCCCTCGCCGCGGTCGCCCTCCCGCTCCGGCGCGGCACCCCCGCCCATGCCCTGGCGCGAGCCCAGCATCTGCATGGCGTTGGCGACGATCTCCGTCGTGTACTTGTCCTGGCCGTCCTTGTCCTGCCACTTGCGCGTCTGCAACCGCCCCTCGACGTAGACCTGGCTGCCCTTCTTGAGGTACTCGCCGGCGATCTCCGCGAGCTTGCCGAAGAAGGCGACGCGGTGCCATTCGGTCTTCTCCTGCTTCTCGCCGTTCTTGTCCTTCCACACGTCGGTGGTCGCCACGGAGATGTTCGTGATCGCGCCGCCGTCGGGCATGTAGCGCGTCTCCGGGTCGCGCCCCAGGTTGCCGATGAGGATCACCTTGTTGACCGATGCCATGCCGTCGTTCCTTTCCTGAGCCGTTTTGTCCGATCCTAGTGGCGCGCCATGCCCGAGGCGGCCGGGACGAAATCCCCCATGTTCCACGCGACGGCGAGCCACGCCAGCATGAGCACGAGGCACGCGCCCAACGCCGCCACGAAGCCCGCGTGCTGCGCGATGGTACCGCCCGCCGCCGAGCCCACGAACGTCCCGAGGAACTGTACGCTGGAATAGACCCCCGTGGCGGCGCCGCGCGCCTCCCTCGGCGCCGCCCGCGACACGAGCGACGGGAGCTTCGCTTCCAGAACGTTGAAGCCGGCGAATACGATGACCAGGGCGACGGCGATCCCCGCGACGCTGCCTAGCCCCGCAGCAAGCACCGCCAGCCCGACCGTGACGACGACGATCGAGCCGAGGAACACGGGGCGCTCGCGCCGCGACGTGCGCGCGCCCACCGCCGGCAGCATGAGGATGAGCCCGCCCGCCATCGCGCCCAGGTAGATCCACCAGTGGTGCGCCGCCGGAAGCCCCGCCCGCACGAGCGCCACGGGCGCGACCACGAACATCGCCATCAGGACCGAGTGCAGCACGAAGATGCCGACGTTCAGCCGGATCAGCTCGGGCAGCCGCAGCACCTCGGAGAAGGCCGGCGCGCCCGGCGAGCGCTCCGCGATCGGCGCCTCGGGGACGACCCAGCGCGTGACGGCCATCGCCGCGATCGCGAGCGTGCCGGTGATCGCGAAGATGCCGTGGAGTCCCACCGCCTGCTCGAGCGACGGAGCAGCCACGAACGAGATCGCGAACGCCGCGCCGATGGTCGAGCCGATGATCGCCATCGCCTTGCTGCGCTGCGTCTCGCGCGTGAGGTCCGCCGCGAAGGCGATCGCCACGCCGGATACCGCGCCCACGCCCTGCAGCACGCGCCCCGCGATCATGCCGGTTGGCGTCTGGCTCATCGCGCACGCATAGCTGCCCGCGGCCATCGCCGCGAGCCCGAGGTAGAGCATGGGCTTGCGGCCGAAGCGGTCGGACAGGCGCCCGAAGGGAATCTGCAGGATCGCCTGGGTGAGCCCGTAGGCGCCGATCGCGATCCCGGCGAGTTGCAGGCTCCAGCCGGGACGCCCCTGCGTCCACAGCGTGAACACCGGCAGGATGATGAACATGCCCAGCAGGCGCAGCCCGAAGATCGAGGCGAGCGCAAGGCTCGCTCGCAGCTCGCGGGGGCTCATGCGGGCCGCGGAATTCACCGTCAATGGGGGACGTGGAGCAGGAAAGAGGGCTCAGGTATATTAGCAGATTGCCCCATGGAAACGATCCGCATCCGCGGCGCGCGCACGCACAACCTCAGGAACGTCAGCCTCGACATTCCGCGCAACCGCCTCGTCGTCATCACGGGCCTTTCGGGCTCCGGCAAGTCCTCCCTCGCGTTCGACACGCTCTACGCCGAGGGCCAGCGGCGCTACGTCGAGTCGCTCTCGGCCTACGCGCGGCAGTTCCTGCAGCTCATGGAGAAGCCCGACGTCGACCTGATCGAGGGCCTGTCGCCCGCGATCGCGATCGAGCAGAAGGCCACCTCGCACAACCCGCGCTCGACCGTGGGCACCGTCACCGAGATCCACGACTACATGCGGCTGCTCTTCGCGCGCGTGGGCGATCCGTACTGCCCCGAGCACCAGGTGAAGCTCGCCTCGCAGAGCGTGGCGCAGATGGTGGACCACGTGCTGGCGCTTGCCGAGGGCACGCGCGTGATGATCCTCGCCCCGCTCATCGTGGGCCGCAAGGGCGAGCAGGTCGACCTCTTCGACGAGCTGCGCGCGCAGGGCTTCGTGCGCCTGCGCATCGACGGCGAGGTGCACGAGATCGACCAGCTCCCGAAGCTCGACCGCAACCGCAAGCACACCGTCGAGATCGTGATCGACCGCGTGAAGATCGAGCCGCGCGACCCGAAGGGCGGTCCCGGGCAGCAGCAGCGGCTCGCCGAGTCGTTCGAGACCGCGCTGCGCCACGCCGACGGGCGCGCCCTCGCGATCGAGGTGGACAGCGGCAAGGAGCACCTCTTCTCGGCGCGCTTCGCCTGCCCCATCTGCAGCTACTCGATCCCCGAGCTCGAGCCGCGGCTCTTCTCGTTCAACAACCCGATGGGTGCCTGCCCGCGCTGCGACGGCCTGGGCGAGATCACGTTCTTCGACCCGCGCCGGGTCGTGGCCTTCCCGCACCTGTCGCTCGCGGGAGGGGCCATCCGCGGCTGGGACCGGCGCAACCAGTTCTACTTCTCGATGCTCGCCTCGCTCGCGCAGCACTACGGCTTCGACGTGGAGGCGCCGTTCGAGTCGCTGCCCGAGAAAGCCCAGCAGGTCGTGCTCGAGGGCTCGGGCGAGGAGAAGATCGCCTTCCGCTACCCCGGCGAGAAGGGGCGCACGGCGGTGAAGGAGCACGCCTTCGAGGGGATCATCCCGAGCCTCGAGCGGCGCCACCGCGAGACGGAGTCGGTGGCGGTGAAGGAGGAGCTCGCCAAGTACCTCAACACCCGCGCGTGCCCCGAATGCGGCGGCACGCGGCTGCGCGTCGAGGCGCGCAACGTGCGCGTGGCCGACCGGACGATCCACGACCTGTCGTCGCTGCCGCTCGCCCAGGCGCAGCCGTTCTTCGAGAAGCTGGAGCTGCCCGGCTCGCGCAAGGCGATCGCGGAGAAGATCGTGCGCGAGATCGCCAACCGCATCCAGTTCCTGAACAACGTGGGGCTGGACTACCTCTCGCTCACGCGCTCGGCGGACACGCTCTCCGGCGGCGAGGCGCAGCGCATCCGGCTCGCGAGCCAGATCGGCTCCGGGCTCACCGGCGTCATGTACGTGCTGGACGAGCCGTCCATCGGCCTGCACCAGCGCGACAACGCGCGGCTCATCGAGACGCTCAAGCACCTGCGCGACCTCGGCAATTCCGTGATCGTGGTGGAGCACGACGAGGAGGCCATCGCGGCGGCCGACCACGTGATCGACATGGGGCCGGGCGCGGGCGTGCACGGCGGCGAGATCGTCGCGAGCGGCACGCCGGCCGACATCCTGCGCAACCCCGCGTCGCTCACCGGGCAATACCTCTCGGGGCGCAAGGTGATCGCGATTCCCGCGCGCCGCCACAAGCCGGACGCGAGGCGCCAGCTGCGCATCGCGGGCGCGCGCGGCAACAACCTGAAGGACGTGACGGTCGACATCCCGGTGGGGCTCCTGGTCGCCATCACCGGCGTGTCCGGCTCGGGCAAGTCGACGCTCATCAACGACACGCTCTACAACGCGGTGGCGCATCACCTCTACGGATCGGCGACCGAGCCCGCGGAGCACGACGCGATCGACGGCCTCGATTTCTTCGACAAGGTGATCAACGTCGACCAGAGCCCCATCGGGCGCACGCCGCGCTCGAACCCGGCGACGTACACGGGCCTGTTCACGCCGATCCGCGACCTCTTCGCCGGCGTGCCCGAATCGAGAGCCCGCGGCTACGGCCCCGGGCGCTTCTCGTTCAACGTGAAGGGCGGGCGCTGCGAGGCGTGCCAGGGCGACGGGCTCATCAAGGTGGAGATGCACTTCCTGCCCGACATCTACGTCCCCTGCGACGTCTGCCACGGCAAGCGCTACAACCGCGAGACGCTCGAGGTGCTCTACAAGGGCAAGCCGATCAACGAGGTGCTCGACATGACGGTCGAGGCGGCGCACGAGTTCTTCGCGTCGGTGCCGGCGATCGCGCGGAAGCTCGCCACGCTGCTCGAGGTGGGACTGGGCTACATCAAGCTCGGCCAGAGCGCCACCACGCTCTCCGGCGGCGAGGCGCAGCGCGTGAAGCTCTCGCTCGAGCTGTCGAAGCGCGACACCGGGCGCACGCTCTTCATCCTGGACGAGCCCACGACGGGCCTGCACTTCCACGACATCGACCTGCTGCTCAAGGTGCTGCACCGCCTGCGCGACCACGGCAACACGGTGGTGGTGATCGAGCACAACCTCGACGTGATCAAGACCGCCGACTGGGTCATCGACCTGGGACCGGAGGGCGGCGACGGCGGCGGGCGCGTCATCGCCCAGGGCACGCCGGAGCAGGTCGCGCAGTCGCCCGGGAGCTTCACCGGACGGTTCCTGAAGCCCGTCCTGGAGTTGCCTCCGCGCAAGAAAGCCGCCTCGGGTTGAGATGAGCGCGCGCGAGCTGCTCCTCGGGAGCTTCCGCGCCGCGCTCTCGGCGGCCGACCCGCTCCAGATCGTTCCGCGCGAGCTGCCGGCCCCTCCGCGCGGGCGCACGGTGGTCGTGGGAGCAGGCAAGGCGGCGGGCGCCATGGCGCTTGCGGTGGAGGGCCACTGGCCCGCGGACGCCGCGCTGGAAGGCGTCGTGATCACGCGCTACGGCCATGGAACGGCCACCCGGCGCATCCGCGTCGTGGAGGCGGGCCATCCGGTCCCCGACGAGCGGGGCGAAGCCGCGGCGCGCGAGATCCTGGCGCTCGCGCGGAGCCTGGCCGAGGGCGACCTGCTCCTGGTGCTCGTGTCGGGCGGCGGCTCCTCGCTCCTCGCCCTGCCCGCGCCCGGCGTCTCCATGGCGGACCTCAAGGCCGTGACGCGCGAGCTCCTCGCGAGCGGCGCGCCGATCCAGGACATGAACACGGTGCGCAAGCACCTCTCGGCGATCCAGGGCGGACGCCTCGCGCTCGCCACGCGCGCGAAGGTGCTGGCGCTCGTGATCTCCGACGTGACCGGCGACGACCCGACCCACATCGCCTCCGGCCCCTGCGCGCCGGACCCTTCCACGTTCGGCGAGGCGATCGAGATCCTCGCGCGCTTCGGCGTGAAGCCGCCGGCGTCGATCGCCGCGCACCTCGAGCGCGGAGCGCGGGGCGCCGAGCCGGAGACGCCCAAGCCGGGCGACGCCGCCTTCGCGCGCGTGGACAACCGCGTGATCGCCACCGCGCACGCGAGCCTCATGGCGGCGGCGGCCTACGTGCAGCAGCGCGGCGTGGCGCCGCTGGTGCTGGGCGACAGCGTGACGGGCGAGGCGTCCGAGGTCGCGAAGGTGTACGCGGCGCTCGCGCGCGAGGTGCGGCGCCATTCGCACCCGGTGAAGCCGCCCGCCGCGCTCATCTCCGGCGGCGAGACCACCGTGACGCTGCGCGGCAAGGGGCGCGGCGGGCGCTGCACCGAATTCCTGCTCTCGCTCGCGGTCGATCTGCGCGGGCTCGAGCGCACCTGGGCCCTCGCGTGCGACACCGACGGGATCGACGGCAGCGAGGACAACGCCGGCGCCGTGCTCACGCCCGACGCGCTCGCGCGCGCGGCCGCGCTGGGGCTGCACCCGAAGCGGATGCTCGCGGACAACGACGGCTACGGGTTCTTCTGCGCCCTCGGCGACCTGGTCGTGACCGGCCCCACGCGCACCAACGTGAACGACTACCGCATCATCGTCGTGCAGTGAGACGAGGAAGGCCGGCGCGGGGCCGGCCTTCGGGAAGCGGTGGCGCGGGATATCAGGCCGCGGCGGCTTCCTTGTCCTTCTTCGCGCGCTTGGCGGGTTTCTTGCCTTCCTCTTCCTTCTCGCCCTCGACTTCGGCCGGGCGGTCGAGCAGCTCGACCAGCGCCATCGGGGCGTTGTCGCCCTGGCGGAAGCCGAACTTGAGGATGCGCAGGTACCCGCCGTTGCGGGCCTTGTAGCGCGGTCCCAGCTCGTCGAAGAGCTTGACCACGATCTCGCGGTCGCGGAGGCGATCGAAGGCGAGGCGCTTGTTGGCGAGCGTGTTGGACTTGCCGAGCGTGATGATGGGCTCGGCGACGCGGCGCAGCTCCTTCGCCTTCGGCAGCGTGGTCCTGATGACCTCGTGCTTCAACAGCGAGACGGTCATGTTGCGCAGCATCGCCAGGCGGTGGCTGCTGGTGCGGTTGAGCTTCCTCAACCCGTGACGGTGACGCATTTCAGTTCCCTTTCACTCTCTTGGCTTATGCAGCCTTGTTGGTATTGTGGTTCAAAACCGGGGACAGACCCCGATTTCGTGATTCGGCGCGGCTTCGGGGAAGACCACGCGCATGAATCGGGAGTCTGTCCCCGGAACGGGCTTACTTCGTAAGTCCTGCCACCGGCCAGTTCTCGAGCTTCATGCCGAGCGTGAGGCCTTTCGAGGCGAGCACTTCCTTGATCTCGTTCAACGACTTGCGGCCCAGGTTCGGCGTCTTCAGCAGCTCGTTCTCGGTGCGCTGGATGAGGTCGCCGATGTAGTAGATGTTCTCGGCCTTGAGGCAGTTGGCCGAGCGCACCGTGAGCTCGAGGTCGTCGACCGGCTGCAGGAGGATCGGGTCGACCTGCGGCTGGGCGCTCTCGACGCGCTCCTCGCTCGTGGACTGCAGCGAGGCGAACACCGACAGCTGGTCCACGAGGACCGAGGCGGAATAGCGCACCGCTTCCTCCGGCTCGATCACGCCGTTGGTCTCGATGTCGATCACGAGGCGGTCGAGGTCCGTGCGCTGCTCCACACGCGCGCTCTCCACCTGGTAGCTCACGCGGCGCACCGGCGAGAACGAGGCGTCGAGCAGGATCGAGCCGATGGAGCGCGAGTCGTCCTGGCGGCGCGAAGTGGCCGGCACGTAGCCGCGACCCTTCTCGATCTTGATCGTCATGTCGATCTTGCCGCCCTGGGTGAGGTGCGCGATCACGTGGTCGGGGTTGACGATCTCGACGTCGTGCGTCTGCTCGATGTCGGCCGCCGTGACCGGTCCCGCCGACGCCTTCTTCAGCTTGAGCGTGGCCTCCGAGCGGTTGTGCAGCTTCATCACCACGCCCTTGAGGTTGAGGATCACGTCGACCACGTCCTCCTGCACGCCCTCGATCGTGGAGTACTCGTGCAGCACGCCCGCGATCTTCACTTCGGTCGCGGCGTAGCCGGGCATCGAGGAGAGCAGGATGCGGCGCAGGGCGTTGCCGAGCGTGTGGCCGTAGCCGCGCTCGAACGGCTCCATGATCACCTTCGCGTGCGTGGGAGAGAGGTTCTGTACGTCGATGATGCGGGGCTTCAGGAAATTCGTGGCGGTGCTTTGCATTCGGGGGTACCTCTGCCAGATGCGTTTGAGGAAGCGAGCTCCAGCGGTATTGCGGCGCCGCTACTGCGCGTCTACTTCGAGTAAAGCTCGACCACCAGCTGTTCGTTCACGTCGGAGGCGAACTCCGCGCGGTCGGGCAGTTGCTTGAACGTGCCCTTGAAGTTCTTCGCGTCGACCTCGACCCAGCTCGGGAAGCCGTTCTGCTCCGCGAGGTCGAGCGAGGCCTTGATGCGCAGCTGCGCCCGCGCCTTCTCGCGCACGCCCACCACGTCGGTGGCGCGCAGCAGGTACGACGGGATGTTCACCGGCTTGCCGTTCACCTCGATCGCCCGGTGGGAGACGAGCTGCCGCGCTTCCGCCCTCGTGGATGCGAAGCCCATGCGGTAGACCACGTTGTCCAGGCGGCTCTCCAGCATCTGGAGCAGCACCTCGCCCGTGGCGCCGCGCTTCGTGATCGCCTTGTCGAAGTAGTTGCGGAACTGGCGCTCGAGCACGCCGTACATGCGGCGGATCTTCTGCTTCTCGCGAAGCTGCGTGCCGTATTCCGAGATGCGCGTCGACTTGGCGCCGTGCTGGCCGGGGCGCGAGTCGAGCTTGCACTTGGTGTCGAGCGAGCGCCGGGCGCTCTTCAGGAAGAGGTCGGTGCCTTCCCGGCGCGAGAGCTTGCACTTGGGTCCGATATAGCGTGCCACGGTGTTCTCCTGGTCTCTTTACGTGGGGTCGCCGTGGCTCGCGGGCAACCCCTGCTCGCGTTACATCCGGCGGCGTTTCGGCGGCCGGCAGCCGTTGTGCGGCACGGGCGTCACGTCGGCGATCGAGATGATCTTGAGGCCGAGGGCGTTCAACGCCCGCACGGCCGATTCGCGCCCCGGGCCCGGGCCCTTGATGCGCACCTCGAGGTTCTTCACGCCGTGCTCCTGGGCGGCGCGGCCCGCCGCCTCGGCGGCCACCTGCGCGGCGAAAGGCGTGGACTTGCGCGAGCCCTTGAAGCCCGCGGCGCCCGAGGTCGCCCACGACAGCGCGTTGCCCTGCCGGTCGGTGATGGTGATGATCGTGTTGTTGAAGGAGGCGTGCACGTGGGCGATGCCCTCGGACACGGTCTTCTTCACCTTCTTGCGCACGCGCGCTGCGGCAGGTGCCTTAGCCATTCTCTATGTCCTCGCTTCGATCAGGCCGTCGCGGCCTTGGTGAGCCGCACGGCCTTGCGCGGCCCCTTGCGGGTGCGCGCGTTGGTGCGCGTGCGCTGCCCGCGCACGGGCAGGCCCTTCTTGTGCCGCACGCCCCGGTAGCAGCCGAGGTCCATCAGGCGCTTGATGTTCATCGACGTCTCGCGGCGCAGGTCCCCCTCCACCGTGAACTTGGTCACCTGCTCGCGCAGCTTGTCCATCTCCGCGTCGGTGAGGTCCTTGATCTTGGTCGAGCGCGTCACCCCCGCGATGTCGCAGATCTGGTTCGCGCGCGAACGCCCGATGCCGTAGATCGCGGTGAGCGCGATGCACGCGTGCTGGTGGTTGGGGATGTTGATTCCTGCAATACGGGCCATGTTTGTCCTCGATGACGTCGCGCGCCGGCGGCTAGCCCTGGCGCTGCTTGTGGCGCGGGTCGGTGCAGATCACGCGCACCACGCGCTTGCGCCGCACGATCTTGCACTTGCGGCAGATTTTCTTGACGGAAGCCTGCACTCGCATCGCCGTTTCTCCTTACTTGGCGCGGAAGGTGATCCGCGCCTTGGTCAAATCGTAGGGCGTGAGCTCCACGGTCACCTTGTCGCCGGGCAGGATGCGGATGTAGTGCATGCGCATCTTCCCGGAGATGTGGCCGAGGACGATGTGCCCGTTCTCCAGCTTCACCCTGAACATCGCGTTGGGGAGGGTCTCGACGATCTCCCCCTGCATCTGGATGGTTTCTTCCTTCGCCATTCGTCGCCTAGCGCACCGGGAAGCCGCCGGTGCCCTTGAAGTTCGCCTTCTTGAGCAGGCTCTCGTACTGGTGCGACATGAGGTAGGCCTGGAGCTGCGCCATGAAATCCATCGTGACCACCACCGTGATCAGCAGCGACGTGCCGCCGAAGTAGAACGGCACGTTGTAATTGCTGCGCAGGAACTCCGGCATCAGGCACACCAGCGTGATGTAGATCGCGCCGATGAGGGTGAGCCGCGTGATGATCCGGTCCACGTAGCGCGCCGTCTGGTCGCCCGGGCGGATCCCCGGCACGAAGGCCCCGCTCTTCTTCAGGTTGTCCGCGGTCTCCTTCGAGTTGAAGACCAGCGCCGTGTAGAAGAAGCAGAAGAAGACGATCGCGGCCCCGTAGAGCACCACGTACAGCACCTGCCCGGGCGAGAGCGCGGCCGCCACGTCCTTCAGCCACGACATGTACTCGTGGGAGCCGAACCAGCTCGCGAGCGTCGCCGGGAACAGGATGATCGACGAGGCGAAGATCGGCGGGATCACGCCCGACATGTTGAGCTTGAGCGGCAGGAACGAGCTCTGGCCGCCGTAGAGCCGGTTGCCCACCTGGCGCTTCGCGTAGTTCACGAGGATGCGCCGCTGGCCCTTCTCGATGAACACCACCACGCCGGTGACCAGCACCACCACCGCGAAGACGACGATCGCGAGGAAGACGGACATCGCGCCGGTGCGCACCAGCTCGAGCGTGCCGCCCATCGCCGCCGGCAGGCCCGCCACGATGCCCCCGAAGATGATCATCGAGATGCCGTTGCCGATGCCGCGCTCGGTGATCTGCTCGCCCAGCCACATGAGGAACAAGGTCCCCGTCATGAGCGTGATCACCGTGGTGAAGCGGAAGAGCAGGCCCGGATCCATCACGAGGCCCGGCTGCGACTCGAGCGCGACCGAGATGCCGAGCGCCTGGAACGCGGCCAGCACCACCGTGCCGTAGCGCGTGTACTGGGTGATCTTGCGGCGTCCCGCCTCGCCTTCCTTCTTGAGCGCCTCGAGCTGCGGAGAAACCACCGTGAGCAGCTGCATGATGATCGACGCCGAGATGTACGGCATGATCCCGAGCGCGAAGATCGTGAAGCGCCTGAGCGCCCCGCCCGAGAACATGTTGAACATGTCCAGGATTCCGCCGCGGTTCTGGTTGAAGAGCTTCGCCAGCTCGTTCGGGTCGATGCCCGGCACCGGGATGTGCGCGCCGACCCGATAGACGATCAGCGCGCCCAGCAGGAACCACAGCCGGCGCTTGAGGTCGCCGAGCTTGCCGATGGTCGCGAAGGGATTGGCCGCCAACTCGTTCTCCGGTTACTTCGCCGCCGCCGCCGGCTTCTTCGGCAGCTTCCTGGGCTGCTCCACGGCGACAAGCGCCGCCACGGATCCGCCCGCCTTCTCGATCGCGGCCCTGGCACCCTTGGAAGCGCCGATGCCCGAGACCTTGAACGCCTTGGACACGTCGCCGGCGAGGATGATCTTCGCCCGCTCGGTGCTCGCGGGGACCAGCCCCGCCTTCTTCAGGCTCTCCAGGTCCACCGCGCCGCCCTCGACGCGCGCGAGGTCGCCGGAGCGCACCTCCGCCGCCTTGATGACGGTCACGGCCAGGAAGCCGCGCTTCGGCAGCCTGCGCTGCAGCGGCATCTGCCCGCCCTCGAAGCCGACCTTGTGGAAGCCCCCGGCGCGCGCCTTCTGGCCCTTGTGGCCGCGGCCCGCCGTCTTGCCCAGTCCCGAGCCGCCGCCGCGCCCGACGCGCCTGCGCGCCTTCTTGGCGCCCGCCGCCGGCTTGATCGTGTTCAGTTCCATCGTCCTATTCCTCGACCTTCACCAGGTAGCTCACCCGGTTGATCATTCCGCGCACGGCCGGGGTATCCGGCAGCTCCACGGTGTGCTCGCGGTGGCGCAGGCCCAGGCCCTTCACCGTCTCGCGGTGCTTGTGCTTGGTGGCGGTGATGCCCTTCACGAGGGTCACCTTGATGCGCTTGTCCTGGCTCATCTATGCGTTCCTCAGGCGATCTCTTCGACCTTCTTGCCGCGCTTGGCCGCGATCTCCGAGGGGCGGCGCTGCTGCGTGAGGCCGTCCAGGGTCGCGCGCACGACGTTGTAGGGATTGGTGGAGCCGTGGCACTTGGCCGAGATGTTGGTCACGCCCATCACCTCGAAGACCGCGCGCATGGCCCCTCCCGCCTTGATGCCGTTGCCCTCGATGGCGGGCTTCATCATCACCCGTGTGGCTCCGTGGCGGCCCAGCACGTCGTGGTGGATCGTGCCGCCCTTGAGCGGGATCTTCACCATGTTGCGGCGCGCCTGCTCCATCGCCTTCTGCACGGCCACCGGCACCTCGCGCGCCTTGCCCTTGCCCATGCCGATCGAGCCGTCGCCGTCGCCCACCACGGTGAGCGCCGCGAAGCCCAGGATCCGGCCGCCCTTCACCACCTTGGTGACGCGGTTCACGGAGATCATCTTCTCGCGCAGGCCGTCGCTCTTCTCGTCCGAGCCGCCGCCGCGCTGGTCCATTTTCGCCATGTCGCAGTCCTTAGAACTTGAGCCCGCCCTCTCGGGCGGCTTCGGCCAGCGCCTTGACGCGGCCGTGATAGCTGAACCCGGCGCGGTCGAACGCCACCTCGGTGACGCCCGCGGCCTTCGCCTTCGCGGCGATGCGCTTGCCCACCTCGGCCGCAGCTTCCTTGCCGCCGCCCTTCGGATGCGAGGCTCTCACGTCCTTCTCGAGCGTCGAGGCGGAGGCGAGCACCTTGCCGCCGGTCGCGTCGACGACCTGCGCGTAGATGTGCTGGTTCGTGCGGTGCACCGTGAGGCGCACCGCCTCCTGGCGCGCGATGCGCACGCGCGTCTTGGCTGCGCGGCGCGTTCTCGAAACTTTCTTGTCCATGTCCTAGATTCCCTGCCGGAGCCGCTGCTCGAGGAGTTGAGCGGCAGCTTGCTGTCCGCTCCAACGATCGCCCCGCTGCCTCGACGCTCCCGCTTTCATTTATTTCTTCTTTGTTTCTTTGAGCGTGACCTGCTCGCCGGTGTAGCGCACGCCCTTGCCCTTGTACGGCTCGGGGCCCTTGTAGGCGCGAATCTCGGCGGCGACCTGGCCCACCTTCTGGCGGTCCACGCCCTTGATCACGATCTCCGTCTGCGTGGGCGTCTCCGCCTTCACGCCCTCGGGCAGCGCGTGCACCACCGGGTGCGAGAAGCCGAGCGCGAGGTTCAGCTTGTTGCCCTGCGCCTGCGCGCGGTAGCCGACGCCCACCAGCGTGAGCCGCTTCTCGAAGCCGCTCTTCACGCCCTGCACCATGTTGGCGACGATGGCGCGCATGGTGCCGGAGAGCGCGTTCGCTTCCTTGCTCTCGTTGTCCGCGGCGAAGGTGACCTTGTCGCCGTCGCGCTTGACGACCACGCCGCGCGCGATGGGCTGCTTCAGCGTCCCGAGCGGGCCCTTCACGGTGAGCTCCGCGGCGCCCACGGTGACCTCGACCTTCTCGGGAATGACGACCGGATTCTTGGCGATTCGTGACATGGCGCTTTCCTCTAGACGACGATGCAGAGCACTTCGCCGCCGATGCCCGTCTCGCGGGCTCTTCGGTCGGTCATCACGCCCTTGGAGGTGGAGACGATGGCCACGCCCAGCCCGTTCATCACGCGCGGGATGTCCTCGCGGCCCTTGTAGATGCGCAGGCCCGGGCGCGAGACGCGCTCGATCTTCTCGATGACGGGCTTGCCCGCGTAGTACTTGAGGCCGATCTCGATCACGGCCTTGCCGTCCACGTCGCGCTGCGCGAAGTCCTCGATGTAGCCCTCGTCCTTCAGGACCTGGGCGATGGCGCGCTTCACCTTCGACGCGGGCACTGCGACGGTGGTCTTCTCCGTGGCCTGCGCGTTGCGGATGCGCGTCAGCATGTCGGCGATGGGGTCACTCATGCTCATAAGTCGGCTCCTACCAGCTCGCCTTGATCATTCCGGGGATCTCGCCGCGCATGGCGATCTCGCGGATCTTGTTGCGCCCGAGCCCGAACTTGCGGAACGTGCCGCGGGGACGCCCCGTGATCGCGCAGCGGTTGCGCAGGCGCACGGGGGAAGCGTCGCGGGGCAGCGCCTGCAGCTTCGAGCGCGCCTCGTCGCGGGCCTCGTCGGTGGCCTTCGGGTCCTGGACGATCGCGCGCAGCTGCTTCCTCTTCTCGGCGTACTTCTTCACCATGGCTTCGCGCTTCGCCTGGCGGTTGATGACGGCAAGCTTGGCCATTACGACCTCTCAGTCCTGAACGGGAACCGGAACGCGGCGAGGAGGGCCTTCGCCTCCGCGTCCGACTTCGCGGTGGTGGTGATGGAGATGTTCAAACCCCGCAGCGCGTCGACCTTGTCGTACTCGATCTCGGGGAAGATGATCTGTTCCTTGATGCCCATGTTGTAGTTGCCGCGCCCGTCGAACGCCTTGCCCGACACGCCGCGGAAGTCGCGCACGCGCGGCAGCGCGATCGTGACCAGGCGGTCGAGGAACTCGTACATGCGGCGGTTGCGCAGCGTCACCATCGTGCCGACCGGGTAGCCGGTGCGGATCTTGAAGCCGGCGATCGACTTCTTCGACTTGGTGACCACCGGCTTTTGTCCCGCGATCTTCTGCAGGTCGCCCGCGGCGTTCTCGAGGATCTTCTTGTCCGCGACGGCCTCGCCCACGCCCATGTTGAGGGTGATCTTGGCCACTCGCGGCACCTGCATCCGCGTCTTGTAGCCGAACTGCTTCATCAGCGCCGGCACGATCGCCTGCTGGTACTGGACCTGGAGGCGCGGCGGCTGGGTGGGCGCGGCTTCCTTCGCCGCGGGCTTCTCGGCCTTCGGCTGCTTGCCGCCCTTGGCTTCCTTCGCGGGCTTGGCGGCCGGCGCGGGAGCGGGCTTCGCGGCCGGCTTGGCGGCCTTCGCGTCCTTGTCGGATTTCGAGTCTTTGGTTGCCATCGTCTACCTCAAACGTCCACGACTTCGCCGTTGGACTTGAAGAACCGCACCTTGCGCTCCGGCGTGTCGCCCTGCGCGGCGAGGAACTTGAATCCCACGCGGTCGCCCTTGCCCGTGGCGGGGTTCACCAGCATCACGTTCGACAGGTGGATGGGGGCCTCCTTGTCGATGATGCCGCCGGTCTGGCCCTTCACCGGGTTGGGACGCTGGTGCTTCTTCACCCGGTTCACGCCCTCGATGAGGACCTTCCCGGAGTCGAGCACGCGCAGCACGGTGCCGCGCTTGCCCTTTTCCCGCCCGGTGGTCACGACCACCTGGTCGCCCTTGCGGATCTTCTGCATGGTCTTCGGCTCCTACAACACTTCAGGCGCGAGCGACACGATCTTCATGAAGCGCTCGGTGCGCAGCTCGCGCGTCACCGGCCCGAAGATGCGCGTGCCGATCGGCTCGAGCTTGGGGTTCAGGAGCACCGCGGCGTTGGTGTCGAACTTGATGACCGACCCGTCCGGGCGGCGCACGCCATGGGCCGTGCGCACCACCACCGCGCTGTAGACCTCGCCCTTCTTCACGCGACCGCGCGGGGCAGCGCTCTTCACGCTCACCTTGATGATGTCCCCGATGCCCGCGTAGCGACGCTTGGAGCCGCCGAGCACCTTGATACACATCACCGACCGCGCGCCGGTGTTGTCGGCGACGTCGAGAATGGATTGCATCTGAATCATTGTTCTCTCTCCAACTTGACCCGGCGCCCGAGGCGTCCGGCCAGTCTTGGATCCGTCTTCCGCCGCGCACGGCCACCGTGTGGCAGCGCGCGACTGGTCTTGGGTTTCCTGCCGCCGGGCCGCGCCAACTTGTTGGAGCGACCGCAATGACAGAGAGGGTCGAAAAGCAACCGCTGTGTGGCCCGGGCGTTTGGTGCTGCAGGCTTCGGCTGGCGGCCGGGCGGTCCCCCGGGTCGCCCCGGGGCTCTCTCACTGGACTTCCGGCCGGCGAAGCCCCTGGCCGGAAGCAGAAAAGACGATGATTCTAGCAGGTTTTTCCGCTCCCTGCCAACCGCGGGAGCGCTACTCCTGACCGGCCGAGCTATTCCGGACGGGCGCGCTCGGCGACGCTTGGCCACCTTCCACGCCTTGGTCTTGGAGACCGGGCGGCATTCCTCGATCACCACCTTGTCGCCCAGCTTCGCCTCGTTGCCCTCGTTGTGGGCGTGGTACTTCTTCGTGCGGCTCACCACCTTGCCGATCACCGGGTGCATCACCTGGCGCTCGACGAGCACCGTGACCGTCTTGTCCATCTTGTCGCTCACCACGCGGCCGGTGAGGGTACGGGTGTTGGTCGCCTGCGCGGGTCTTCGCGGTCTCGCTCATTTCGCGCCGCCTTTCGCTTTCTCGGTGAGGAACGTGTGCACGCGCGCGATCTGGCGGCGCACGCGCTCGATCTCGCTGTTCTTGGTGAGGCTCTGGGTGGCCAGCTGCATGCGCAGGCCGAACTGCGCGCGCCTGAGCTCCAGCAGCTCCTGGTTCAGCTCTTCGACGCTCTTCGAGCGCAGCTCGTCGTTCTTGCTCATGGTTCCTCCGTCAGCCGATCATGCGCTCGCACGAACGCGTGCGGATCGGCAGCTTCGCGGCGGCGAGCGCGAAGGCCTCGCGCGCCAGCGCCTCGTCGACCCCGCCCATCTCGTAGAGCACCTTGCCGGGCACGATCTCGGCCACGAAGTACTCGGGCGAGCCCTTGCCGTTGCCCATGCGGACCTCGGCCGGCTTCTTGGAGATCGGCTTGTCCGGGAAGATGCGGATCCAGATGCGCCCGCCGCGCTTGATGTGGCGCGTCATGGCGCGGCGCGCCGCCTCGATCTGGCGCGCCGTCAGCCGCCCGCGCACGAGTCGCCTTCAGTCCGTATTCGCCGAAGGAGACCTTGGCGCCGCGGGTGGCGACGCCCTTGTTGCGGCCCTTCTGCTCCTTGCGGTATTTCCTTCTAGCTGGCTGCAGCATTTCTCACCCCTGGTTTCCTGGCGGGTTTCTTCTCGGGCTCGGGCGCGGGAGCGGCCGGCTGCTCGCCCTTGCCCAGCACCTCGCCCTTGAAGACGAGGACCTGCACGCCGATCGTGCCGTACGTCGTCCGCGCTTCCGAGAATCCGTACTCGATGTCGGCGCGCAGCGTGTGCAGCGGCACGCGGCCCTCGCGGTACCACTCGGTGCGGGCGATCTCCGCGCCGTTCAGGCGCCCCGCGCTGGTGATCTTGATGCCCTGGGCGCCCAGGCGCATCGCGTTCTGCATCGCGCGCTTCATGGCGCGGCGGAACATCACGCGCTTCTCGAGCTGGCCCGTGATCGAGTCGGCGATGAGCTGCGCGTCGAGCTCGGGCTTCCTGATCTCCTCGATGTTCACGTGCACCGGCACGCCCATCAAGCGCTGCAGCGCGTTCCTCAGGCCCTCGATGTCCTCGCCCTTCTTGCCGATCACGACCCCGGGCGCGCCGAGTAGATCGTGATGCGCGCGTTCTTCGACGGGCGCTCGATCACGACCTTGCCGACCGCGGCGTGCGAGAGCTTCTTCTTCAGGTACTCGCGCACCTTGATGTCCTCGGCGAGCATGCCGGGGAAGTTCTTGGTGTTCGCGAACCACTTCGAGGCCCAATTGCGGTTCACCGAGAGGCGGAACCCGATCGGGTTGATCTTCTGTCCCATGGCTAGTCCTTTTTCCCGTCGCCGACGGTGAGGAACACGTGGCAGGTCGGCTTCACGATGCGGTTGCCGCGGCCCTTGGCGCGCGCCTGGAAGCGCTTGAGCACCGGGCCCTTCTCCACGCAGATGGTGGTCACCTTGAGCTCGTCGATGTCCGCGCCGTTGTTGTGCTCGGCGTTGGCGATCGCGCTCTCCAGCACCTTCTTGATGATCTTCGCGCCCTTCTTCGGCGTGAAGGCGAGGATGTTGAGCGCGCTGCGATGGGCTGGCCGCGCACGAGGTCGGCGACGAGCCGGCCCTTCTGCGCCGAGAGCCTCACGCCATAGAGCTTGGCTTGCACTTGCATCGCGATCTCCTTACTTCTTCGCCGGAGCCGCCGGCGCGAGCCGCCGCGGGTGCCGCCACCTTCTTGTCGGCCGAGTGGCCCTTGAAGGTGCGCGTCAGCGCGAACTCGCCGAGCTTGTGCCCGACCATGTTCTCGGTCACGTAGACCGGGATGTGCTGCTTGCCGTTGTGCACGGCGATGGTGAGGCCCACGAAATCGGGCAGCACCGTGGAGCGGCGCGACCAGGTCTTGATCGGACGCTTGTCCTTGGCGGCCTGCGCGGCCTCCACCTTCTTCATCAGGTGCCCGTCCACGAACGGGCCTTTCTTGACGGAACGTGCCATGTTGGTCCCTTACGCCTTCTTGTGGCGGCTGCGCACGATCATCGTCTGCGTGCGCTTGTTGGTGCGCGTCTTCTTGCCCTTGGCCGGCTGGCCCCAGGGCGACACCGGATGGCGGTTGCCGCGCGTGCGGCCGCCCAGCGGGTGGTCGACCGGGTTCATGGTCTCGCCGCGCACCGTCGGGCGGATGCCGCGCCAGCGGTTGGCGCCCGCCTTGCCGATCTGGCGCAGGTTGTGCTCCTCGTTGCCGACCTCGCCGACCGTCGCCCTGCAGTTCACGTGCACGCGGCGGATCTCGCCGGAGCGCATGCGCAGCTGCGCGTACTCGCCCTCGCGGGCGAGGAGCTGAACGCCGGCGCCGGCCGCGCGCGCGATCTGCGCGCCCTTGCCGGGCAGCATCTCGACGCAATGCACCGTGGTGCCCACGGGGATGTTGCGCAGCGGCAGCGCGTTGCCCGCCTTGATGGGGGCCTCGGAGCCGCTCTCGACCTTCTGGCCGACCGCGATGCCCTTGGGCGCGATCATGTAGCGGCGCTCGCCGTCGGCATACAGGATGAGCGCGATGTTGGCGCTGCGGTTCGGGTCGTACTCGAGCCGCTCCACCTTCGCCGGGATCCCGTCCTTGTCGCGGCGGAAGTCCACGATGCGGTAGTGGTGCTTGTGCCCGCCGCCCTGGTGGCGCGTGGTGATGTTGCCCATCGAGTTGCGGCCCGCGCGCTTCGGCAGGGCCTCGACGAGAGGGGCGTGCGGCGCGCCCTTGTGCAGCTCGGCGTTCACCACCTTCACCATCGCGCGGCGCCCCGCGGAGGTGGGCTTGGTCTTGACGAGTGCCATGGTCAGGCCACTCCTTCCACGAAGTTGATGTCGCCCTCGCCCTTGAGGCTCACGTACGCCTTCTTCAGGTTCTTGCGCCGTGCCCACGAAGCGCCCGTGGCGCTTCTCCTTGCCCTTCACGTTCACGACGTTCACGGCGCCGACCTCGACCTTCTGCTCCTTGAAGAGGAGCTCGACCGCGGCCTTGATCTCCGCCTTCGTCGCGTCGGGCAGCACCTCGAAGACGACCTGCTTGCGCGTCTCGCCCACGAGGGTCGCCTTCTCCGAGATGACGGGGGCGACGATGATCTTCATCAGGCGTTCCTGGTTCATGCGAGGGCCTCCTCGAGGTGCTTCACCGCCGCCTTCGTGACGAGGACCTTCTCGTAGCGCATGAGGCTCACCGGGTCGGCGTGGCGCGCCTCGAGCACCAGCACGTTGGGCAGGTTGCGCGAGGACAGGTACAGGTTCTCGTCGAGCTTGTCGGTGAGGATCAGGACCTCGGCGAGGCCCATGGCGCGCAGCTTTCCGGCGAGGACCTTGGTCTTGGGCTGCTCGACGTTGAGCGCGTCGATCACCGACAGGCGCTCCTCGCGCACGAGCTGCGACAGGATCGAGGCCATGCCCGCGCGGTACATCTTGCGGTTCAGCTTCTGGGTGAAATTCTCGTCGGGCTTGTTCGGGAAGATGCGTCCGCCGCCGCGCCACAGCGGCGAGGACGTCATGCCCGCGCGGGCGCGACCGGTGCCCTTCTGGCGCCACGGCTTCTTGGTGGAGTGGCGCACTTCCGAGCGCGTCTTCTGCGCGCGGCTGCCCTGGCGGCCGTTCGCCTGGTAGGCGATGACGACCTGGTGCACCAGCGACTCGTTGTACGCGCGCCCGAAGAGCGTCTCGGAGGCGGCGAACGGAGGCCTGGGCCTCGCCCTTCTCGTTGATCACCTTGAGTTCGATTTGCCTCGAGTCCATCATTTGGCTCCCTTCGGAGCGGGCGCCTTCGATTTCACGCTCGGGCGCACGACCACGGCGGCGTTCTTGGGGCCGGGGACCGAGCCCTTCACCATGATGAGCGAGCGCTCCGCGTCCACCCGCGCGACTTCCAGCAGCTGGACGGTGCGGTTCACGTCGCCCAGGTGGCCCGACATGCGCTTGCCGGGGAAGACGCGGCCCGGGTCCTGCGCCATGCCGATCGAGCCGGGGCTGTTGTGGGAGAGCGAGTTGCCGTGCGAGGCGCGGTTCGACGAGAAGTGGTGGCGCTTGATCACGCCCGCGTAGCCCTTGCCGATCGTCGTCCCGGACACGTCGACCTTCTGGCCCGCCTGGAACATGTCCACCTTGAGCTCCGCGCCCGCCTTGAGGTCGCCCAGCGCCGTTCGGCGTCCACGCGGAACTCGCGCAGCTCGCTCCCGGCCTCGACGCCCGCCTTCGAATAGTGGCCGGCCATCGCCTTCGTGACACGGCTTGCACGGCGCTTGCCGAACGCGACCTGCACGGCGCAATAGCCGTCGGATTCCTGGGATTTGACCTGCGCGACGCGGTTGCCCGCGCAGTCGATCACCGTCACCGGGACGGAGGTGCCGTCGTCCTTGAAGATGCGCATCATGCCGACCTTGCGGCCGACGAGACCGAGACTCATGTTTCTATCCTTTCGTTATTCGCCGCATGCAGCTGCCGCAATCCAATGCGTTGCCGCAATCTGCACGCCGGCTGCCGACAGCTATTGGCCGGCCCTTCACCTTCCGTGCCGGAGCCGTCGCGGCCCGCGGCGCGGTAAACCGTCAATTATATCGCCAAACGGGGCCCGAGTCCCCGTCGCCGGACTCGAAGGTCTACAGCTTGATCTCGACGTCCACGCCCGCCGGGAGGTCCAGCTTCATCAGCGCGTCGACCGTCTTGTCGGTGGGCTCGATGATGTCCATCAGGCGCAGGTGCGTGCGGATCTCGAACTGGTCGCGCGAAGTCTTGTTCTTGTGCGGCGAGCGCAGGATGTCGAAGCGCTCGATGCGGGTGGGCATGGGCACCGGGCCCTTCACCACCGCGCCGGTGCGCTTGGCCGTCTCCACGATCTCGAGGGCCGACTGGTCGATCAGCTTGTAGTCGAACGCCTTGAGGCGGATGCGGATCTTCTGCTTTGCGAGGGCTTGGGCCATGACGCTTACTCTTCAGGATCTGCGTGCTGTTCGGATGACTACTCGAGAACTGAACCACTCCGGCGCCCACGGTGCGTCCGCCCTCGCGGATGGCGAAGCGCAGCTTCTCCTCCATCGCGATCGGCGCAATCAGCGTCACCATCATCTTGATGTTGTCGCCCGGCATCACCATCTCGGTGCCCGCCGGCAGCTCCAGCTGCCCGTCACGTCGGTGGTGCGGAAGTAAAACTGCGGCCGGTAGCCGTTGAAGAACGGCGTGTGCCGCCCCCCCTCCTCCTTGCTAAGCACGTACACCTCGCACTCGAACTTCGTGTGCGGCGTGATCGAACCGGGCTTGGCCAGCACCTGCCCGCGCTCCACCTCTTCGCGCTTGGTGCCCCGCAGCAGCATCCCCATGTTGTCGCCCGCCTGCACCTGGTCCAGCAGCTTCCTGAACATCTCGGTGCCCGTGCACACGGTCTTCAGCGTGGGCTTCAGCCCCACGATCTCGATCTCCTCGCCCACCTTGCACACCCCGCGCTCCACCCGGCCCGTCACCACCGTGCCGCGGCCCGGAAATGGAGAACACGTCCTCCACCGGCATCAGGAACGCACCTTCGACGGCGCGCTCCGGGGTGGGAATGTAGCTGTCCAGCGCATCGGCCAGCTTCATGATCGACTGCTCCCCCAGCTCCCCCGTGTCGCCCTCCAGCGCCTTCAAGGCAGACCCGATCACGATCGGCGTCTTGTCCCCGGGAAACTTGTACTTGCTCAACAGCTCGCGCACCTCGACCTCGACCAGCTCCAGGAGCTCCTTGTCGTCGACCATGTCGGCCTTGTTCATGTACACCACGATGTACGGCACCCCCACCTGGCGCGCCAGGAGGATGTGCTCGCGCGTCTGCGGCATCGGACCGTCGGCAGCACTCACCACCAGGATGGCACCGTCCATCTGCGCCGCCCCCGTGATCATGTTCTTCACGTAGTCGGCGTGACCCGGGCAGTCCACGTGCGCGTAGTGGCGCTTGGAAGTCTCGTACTCCACGTGCGCCGTGTTGATCGTGATCCCGCGCGCCTTCTCCTCCGGCGCGTTGTCGATCTGGTCGTAGGCCTTCGCCTCGCCGCCGAACTTCTTCGACAGCACCAGCGTCATCGCCGCCGTCAGCGTCGTCTTGCCGTGGTCCACGTGCCCGATCGTGCCGACGTTCACGTGCGGTTTGGTGCGCTCAAACTTGCCCTTTGCCATGGTCTTTCCTCGCGAGTATCAGTCCGCAGCAGCCTTCTGGTTGATGATCGAGTCGGCGACGTTCTTCGGCGCCTCGGCGTAATGCTTGAATTCCATCGTGTACGTCGCGCGGCCCTGGGTGAGCGAGCGCAGCGCCGTCGAGTATCCGAACATCTCCGCGAGCGGCACCTGCGGCCTTGATGACCATGGTGCCGGCGACGTCCTCCTGGCCCTGCAGCTGCGCCGCGGCGCGACATCAGGTCGCCGATCACGTTGCCCATGAACTGCTCGGGCGTCTCGACCTCCACGGCCATCATCGGCTCGAGCAGCACCGGGTTGGCGCGGCGCATGCCTTCCTTGAAGCCGATCGAGGCGGCCATCTTGAACGCGTTCTCGTTCGAGTCGACCTCGTGGTAGGAGCCGTAGAAGAGCGTCACCTTCACGTCCACGACCGGGTAGCCGGCGAGCACGCCGTTGGGCAGCGTCTCGCGCAGGCCCTTCTCCACCGCGGGGATGAACTCGCGCGGCACCGCGCCGCCCTTGATCGCGTCGACGAACTCGAAGCCCTTGCCGGCCTCCTGGGGCTCGATCTTGAGCACCACGTGGCCGTACTGGCCGCGGCCGCCCGACTGCTTGATGAACTTGCCTTCGACCTCCACGACCGCCTTGCGGATGGTCTCGCGGTAGGCCACCTGCGGCTTGCCCACGGAGGCCTCGACGCCGAACTCGCGCTTCATGCGGTCCACGAGGATCTCGAGGTGCAGCTCGCCCATGCCCGAGATGATCGTCTGGCCGCTCTCCTCGTCGGTATGCACGCGGAAGGACGGGTCCTCCTGCGCGAGGCGGTTCAGCGCGATGCCCATCTTTTCCTGGTCGGCCTTGGTCTTGGGCTCGACGGCCTGCGAGATCACCGGCTCCGGGAACACCATCCGCTCGAGGACGATCGGCTTGTCGGGATCGCAGATCGTGTCGCCCGTGGTCGCCTCCCGCAGGCCCACGGCGGCGGCGATGTCGCCGGCGCGCACTTCCTTGATCTCCTCGCGCTGGTTGGCATGCATCTGCAGCAGCCGGCCGATGCGCTCCTTCTTGTCCTTGACCGGGTTGTAGATCGTGTCGCCCGACTTCGACCACGCCCGAATAGACGCGGAAGAAGATGAGCTGGCCCACGTAGGGGTCGGTCATGATCTTGAACGCGAGGCCCGGCGAAGGGCTCGTCGTCGGAGGCCCGGCGCTCGCCTTCGGCTGGCCGTTCTCCAGCTCGCCCTTCACCGGCGGGATGTCGGTCGGCGCCGGCATGTAGTCGATCACGGCGTCGAGCATCGCCTGCACGCCCTTGTTCTTGAAGGCGCTGCCGCAGAGCATCGGCACGATCTCGTTGGCGATCGTGCGCTTGCGCAGGCCCGCGCTTGATCTCCTCGACCGAGAGGTCGCCGGCCCTCGAGGTACTTGTTCATGAGCTGCCTCGTCGGCCTCGGCGGCCGCCTCGATCATCTTCTCGCGCCATTCCTCGGCCAGCGCCGCGAGCTCGGCGGGGATCTCCCGGAACTCGAACTTCATGCCCTGGCTCGCGTCGTCCCAGTAGATCGCCTTCATCTTGCACCAGGTCGACCACGCCCTGGAACTTGTCCTCGGCGCCGATGGGAACCTGGATCGGCACGGGGTTGCCGCGCAGGCGCTCCCGCATCTGGCGGTAGACCTTGAAGAAGTCGGCGCCGACGCGGTCCATCTTGTTGACGAACGCGAGGCGCGGGACGCCGTACTTGTCGGCCTGGCGCCACACGGTCTCGGATTGCGGCTGCACGCCGCCCACGGAGTCGTACACCATGCACGCGCCGTCCAGCACGCGCATGGAGCGCTCCACCTCGATGGTGAAGTCCACGTGGCCCGGGCGTGTCGATGATGTTGATGCGGTGCTCGGGAAGCTCTTCCATCCCCTGCCAGAAGCAGGTGGTCGCGGCCGAGGTGATCGTGATGCCGCGCTCGCGCTCCTGCTCCATCCAGTCCATCACGGCGGCGCCGTCGTGCACCTCGCCCATCTTGTGGGACACCCCGGTGTAGAACAGGATGCGCTCCGTCGTCGTGGTCTTGCCGGCGTCGATGTGCGCCGAGATCCCGATGTTGCGGTAGCGGTCGATAGGTGTCTTGCGGGCCACGTGGAGTCTCTCTTCGTCTGCGCCGCCTGCCCCTTCAGGCGGCAAGCGACGTCAGATCCCTAGAATCGATAGTGGGCGAAGGCCTTGTTGGCCTCGGCCATGCGGTGCACTTCTTCCTTCTTCTTCACGGCGCCGCCGCGGCCCTCGGCCGCTTCCATGAGCTCGTTGGCCAGGCGCTGCGCCATGCTCTTCTCGCCGCGCTTGCGCGCCGCCTCGCGGATCCAGCGCATCGACAGCGCCGTGCGCCGGACCGGGCGCACCTCGACCGGCACCTGGTAGTTGGCGCCGCCCACGCGCCGGCTCTTCACTTCGACCATCGGCTTCACGTTGTTGATGGCGGCGTTGAAGACCTCGAAGGCGTCCTTGCCGGACTTCTTGGCGATGGTGTCGAGGGCGCCGTACAGGATCCGCTCGGCCACGGACTTCTTGCCGCGCGTCATGAGCACGTTCATGAACTTGGCGACTTCCTCGCTCTTGAACTTCGGATCCGGGAGGATCTCGCGTTTGGGGACTTCTCTGCGGCGCGGCATAGGTCTCTAATCCGTGCGATCGATGACGTTGTGAATCGGGCGCTTCCGGGTGCGCGATCCTTCACGCGGCCTTCGGTCGCTTGGCGCCGTACTTCGAACGCGACTGCTTGCGGTCCTTCACGCCCGCGGTGTCGAGGCTGCCGCGCACCATGTGGTAGCGCACGCCCGGCAGGTCCTTCACGCGGCCCGCCGCGGATCAGCACCACCGAGTGCTCCTGCAGGTTGTGGCCCTCGCCGCCGATGTAGCTGATCACCTCGTAGCCGTTGGTGAGGCGCACCTTGGCGACCTTGCGCAGCGCCGAGTTCGGCTTCTTCGGCGTCGTCGTGTACACGCGGGTGCACACGCCGCGCTTCTGGGGGCTGCCCCCAGGGCGGGCACCTTGCTCTTGGTCTGGATCTTCCTGCGCCCCTTGCGCAGCAACTGATTGATCGTCGGCATGTTTTCTCGGAAATTCTGGTGTCGTTTCCCTGGCCGGAAAATCCGGCCCCCGGGAGCTTACCGCCGGGAACCCAGTTGGCCTTCCAACAGGCCTTTCCCGGCGGAAAAAAGCTCTCAAGTTTAGGGGTTTATCGCATTTGCGTCAAGCAACCTGCTCGCTCGTGGCATCGGCCTCGTCGATCGCGAACCCGAAGGAAGCGCTCGACCCCGGCTCCACGCCTCCTTCTTGCGCGTCGCGTGGTAGGCGAGGCCCGTGCCCGCGGGGATGAGGCGCCCCACGATGACGTTCTCCTTCAAGCCGCGCAGGTCGTCCTTCTTGCCCATGATCGCGGCCTCGGTCAGCACCCGGGTGGTCTCCTGGAAGGAGGCCGCCGAGATGAACGAGTCGGTCGACAGCGACGCCTTGGTGATGCCGAGCAGCATGTACTCGAACATGGCCGGCTTCTTGTTGCCGTCGGCCTTCATCGCGGTCGTTCTCCTCGCAGGACCTCGGCCCGCTCGACCTGCTCGCCGGTGATGAAGCGCGACTCGCCCGGATCGACGATCGACACCCGGCGCAGCATCTGCCGCACGATCACCTCGATGTGCTTGTCGTTGATCTTCACGCCCTGCAGCCGGTAGACGTCCTGCACCTCGTCGATGATGTAGCGCGCGAGCGCCTCCATCCCCTGCAGCCGCAGGATGTCGTGCGGATCGGCCGGGCCGTCGACGATCATCTCGCCCTTGTTGACCACCTGCCCGTCGTGCACCGTGATGTGCTTGTCCTTCGGGATCAGGTACTCGTGGGCGGCGCCGTCGAAGTCCGTGATGATGAGGCGCTGCTTGCCCTTGGTGTCCTTGCCGAACGACACCGTGCCGGTGACTTCCGCGAGCAGTCCCGAATCCTTGGGGCTCCGCGCCTCGAAGAGCTCCGCCACGCGCGGCAGGCCCCCCGTGATGTCGCGGGTCTTCGACGACTCCTGCGGGATGCGCGCGAGCACGTCGCCCACGTCCACCTGCTGGCCGTTCTTCACCGTGATGATGGCGCCGATCTGGAACGTGTAGTTCACCGGCTGTCGCCCGTGGCGAGCTTCACTTCCTTGCCCTTGGTCGCCGATCAGCTTCACCGCCGGGCGCAAGCCCTTGGTGGCCGAGGTGCCGCGGCGCTTCGGGTCGATCACGACCAGGCTGGACAAGGCCCGTGGTCTCGTCGATCTGCTTGGCCACCGTGACACCCTCCTCGACGTTCTCGAAGCGGATCTCGCCGGCGTACTCGGTGATGATCGGGCGCGTGAGCGGGTCCCAGTTGGCGAGGCCGCTGGCCCGCCTTCACCTTCGCGCCGTCCTCGACCGTGAGCGTGGCGCCGTACGGCACCTTGTGACGCTCGCGCTCGCGGCCGTTGTCGTCGGAGATGACGATCTCGCCGTTGCGCGAGATCGCCACGATCTCGCCTGCGCGCGTTGGTCAGCACGCGCATGGTGTTGGCGAAATGCGCGACGCCGTTGGACTTGGCCTCCACGGAGCTCGCCACGGCCGTGCGCGAGGCCGCGCCGCCGATGTGGAAGGTGCGCATCGTGAGCTGGGTGCCCGGCTCGCCGATCGACTGCGCGGCGATGACGCCCACCGCCTCGCCCACGTTCACCAGCATGCCGCGGCCCAGGTCGCGCCCGTAGCACTTGGCGCACAGGCCGTAGCGCGTGTCGCAGGTGAGCGGCGTGCGCACCTTCACCTCGTCGACCCCGGCGGACTCGATGCGCTCGACCGCGTCCTCGTCGAGGAGCGATCCGGCCGCCACCAGGACCTCCTGGTTCTCCGTGTTGTAGACGTCGGTCGCGGTGACGCGGCCGAGGATGCGCTCGCGCAGCGCCTCCACCACCTCGCCGCCCTCGACCAGCGCCTTCATCGCCATGCCCTGCTGGGTGCCGCAGTCGTCCTCGATCACCACCAGGTCCTGGGTCACGTCGACGAGGCGGCGCGTGAGGTAGCCCGAGTTCGCGGTCTTCAGCGCCGTGTCCGCGAGGCCCTTGCGGGCGCCGTGGGTGGAGATGAAGTACTGCAGCACGTTCAGCCCCTCGCGGAAGTTGGCCGTGATCGGCGTCTCGATGATCGAGCCGTCGGGCTTGGCCATGAGGCCGCGCATGCCCGCCAGCTGGCGGATCTGGGCCGCCGAGCCGCGCGCCCCGGAATCGGCCATCATGTAGATCGCGTTGAACGACTCCTGGGTCACTTCCTTGCCCTTGCGGTCTGATGACCTTCTCGTTGCCGAGCTGGTCCATCATCGCCTTGGCGATCTGGTCGCCGGCCCGTCCCCAGATGTCCACGACCTTGTTGTAGCGCTCGCCCTGGGTCACGAGGCCCGAGGTGTACTGGCGCTCGATCTCCTTCACCTCGCGCTCGCTCTCGTCGATGATGCCGGCCTTCTGCGCCGGGATCAGCAGGTCGTCCACGCAGATCGAGAGGCCCGCGCGGGTGGCGAAGCCGAAGCCCGTGTACATGAGCTTGTCGGCGAAGATCACCGTCTCGCGGATGCCGCAGCGGCGGAACGCCTCGTTGATGAGCTTCGAGATCTCCTTCTTCTTGAGCGGCTTGTTGATGAGCGCGAACGACAGGCCCGCCGGCAGGATCTCCGACATGAGGGAGCGCCCGACCGTGGTCTCGTAGCGGTTCACCACCTCGGTGAAGGTGCCGTCGTCGTTCTTGCGCGACTCCTTGATGCGCACCGTGATCGCCGCGTGCAGCTCGACGCCGCCGGACTCGTAGGCGCGGCTTACTTCCGAGATGTTGGTGAAGAACGAGCCTTCGCCGCGCGCGTTCACGCGCTCGCGGGTGGCGTAGTACAGGCCCAGCACGATGTCCTGGGACGGCACGATGACCGGCTCGCCGTGCGCGGTGTGCAGCACGTTGTTCGACGAGAGCATGAGCGTGCGCGCTTCCATCTGCGCCTCGAGCGAGATGGGCACGTGCACCGCCATCTGGTCGCCGTCGAAGTCGGCGTTGAACGCGGCGCACACCAGCGGATGCAGCTGGATCGCCTTGCCCTCGATCAGCACCGGCTCGAACGCCTGGATGCCGAGGCGATGCAGCGTGGGCGCGCGGTTGAGCAGCACCGGGTGCTCGCGGATCACGTCCTCGAGGATGTCCCACACCACCGGCTCCTGGCTCTCCACCATGCGCTTGGCGGCCTTGATGGTCGTGGCGAGCCCCATCACCTCCAGCTTGTGGAAGATGAAGGGCTTGAAGAGCTCGAGCGCCATGAGCTTGGGCAGCCCGCACTGGTGGAGCTTCAGCGTCGGGCCCGACCACGATCACCGAGCGGCCCGAGTAGTCGACGCGCTTGCCGAGCAGGTTCTGGCGGAAGCGCCCGCTCTTGCCCTTGATCATGTCGGCGAGCGACTTGAGCGCGCGCTTGTTGGCGCCCGTCATCGCCTTGCCGCGCCGGCCGTTGTCGAGCAGCGAGTCCACCGCTTCCTGGAGCATGCGCTTCTCGTTGCGCACGATGATCTCCGGGCGCCTTCAGCTCCAGCAGGCGCTTCAGGCGGTTGTTGCGGTTGATCACGCGGCGGTAGAGGTCGTTCAGGTCCGAGGTCGCGAAGCGCCCGCCGTCGAGCGGGACCAGGGGGCGCAGGTCCGGCGGCAGCACCGGCAGCACTTCCATGATCATCCAGTCGGGCTTGATGCCGGACTTGTTGAAGGCCTCCAGCACCTTCAGGCGCTTGGCGATCTTCTTGATCTTGGTCTCGGAGCCGGTGGCGGCGAGCTCGGTGCGCAGCGTCGTCGATGTCGCGGCCGACGTCGAGCTTGCGCAGCAGGTCGCGGATGCCCTCCGCGCCCATGGCCGCGGAGAAGTCGTCGCCGTACTCCTCCACCTTCGCGAGGTAGTCGTCCTCGGAGAGCAGCTGGCAGCGGTTCAACGGCGTCATGCCCGGGTCGGTCACGACGTACGCCTCGAAGTAGAGGACGCGCTCGATGTCGCGCAGCGTCATGTCGAGCACCATGCCCAGGCGCGAGGGCAGGCTCTTCAGGAACCAGATGTGCGCCACCGGGCTAGGCGAGCTCGATGTGGCCCATGCGCTCGCGGCGGACCTTGGTGAGGGTGACTTCCACGCCGCACTTCTCGCAGATCACGCCGCGGTGCTTCAGGCGCTTGTACTTGCCGCACAGGCACTCGTAGTCCTTGATCGGACCAAAGATCTTGGCGCAGAAGAGGCCGTCGCGCTCCGGCTTGAAGGTGCGGTAGTTGATCGTCTCCGGCTTCTTCACCTCGCCGTACGACCAGGAACGGATCTTCTCCGGGGAGGCGAGCCCGATGCGGATCGCGTCGAACTCTTCTTCCTGGGTGACCTGCTTGAACAGATCGAGTAGTGCTTTCATTCAAAGCTCTCCTAGTGTATCCAGCGGGGGGACAGTCCTGCCGAGGGCCGAAGGCCCGATGGAGCCTGTCCCCAATTCAATAGCGCTCGAGGTCGATGTCGATCGCGAGGGAGCGGATCTCCTTCACGAGCACGTTGAACGACTCGGGCATGCCGGCCTCGATCTTGTGCTCGCCCTTCACGATGTTCTCGTAGACCTTGGTGCGTCCCTGCGTGTCGTCGGACTTGACGGTGAGCATCTCCTGCAGCGTGTAGGCCGCGCCGTAGGCTTCCAGCGCCCACACCTCCATCTCGCCGAAGCGCTGCCCGCCGAACTGCGCCTTGCCGCCCAGCGGCTGCTGGGTGACGAGCGAGTACGGTCCCGTGGAGCGCGCGTGCATCTTGTCGTCCACGAGGTGGTGGAGCTTCAGGATGTGCATGTAGCCCACGGTCACCGGACGGTCGAACGCGTCTCCCGGTGCGGCCGTCGAAGAGCGTGATCTGGCCGCTGCGGGGCAGGCCCGCGATCTCGAGCATGTCCTTGATCTCGACCTCGGTCGCGCCGTCGAACACCGGGGTCGCGAACGGCACCCCGTTGGCGAGGTTGCGCGCGAGCTCCATCACCTCGTCGTCGGAGAAGTGACGTGAGGTCCTCCTTCTTGCCCGTCGAGTTGTAGATCTTGTCGAGGAACTTGCGCACCTTCGCGGCACGCCTCTCCTGCGCGCGCAGCATCTCGCCGATGCGCAGGCCCACGCCCTTCGCGGCCCACCCGAGGTGGGTCTCGAGGATCTGGCCCACGTTCATGCGCGAGGGCACCCCGAGCGGGTTCAGCACGATGTCCACCGGCGTGCCGTCGGCCATGAACGGCATGTCCTCCACCGGCACGATCTTCGAGATCACGCCCTTGTTGCCGTGGCGGCCGGCCATCTTGTCGCCGGGCTGCAGCCGCCGCTTGACCGCGACGTAGACCTTCACCATCTTCTGCACGCCCGGGGGCAGCTCGTCGCCCTGGGTGAGCTTCTTCTTCTTCTCCTCGAACGCGCGGTCGAATTCCTTGCGCGTGAGGTCGAGGGACTCGCGCAGCTGCTCCAGCTGCGCGGCCGCGTCCTCGTCCGAGAGGCGGATGTCGAACCAGTCGTGGCGCTCGGTCTCCGGCGAGGTACGCCTTGGTGACCTTGGCGCCCTTCGCGAGCTTCTTGCCGCCCTTGGCGGTCTTGTCGATCAGCACCTTCTCGATGCGGTTGAAGGCGTCGTCCTCGACGATGCGCAGCTGGTCGTGCAGGTCCTTGCGGTAGTCCTTGAGCTGCTCGTCGATGATCTGCTGGGCGCGCTTGTCGCGCTGCGATGCCCTCGCGGGTGAAGACCTGCACGTCGATCACCGTGCCGGAGATGCCCGAGGGCACGCGCAGGCTCGTGTCCTTCACGTCGGAGGCCTTCTCGCCGAAGATCGCGCGCAGCAGCTTCTCTTCCGGCGTGAGCTGCGTCTCGCCCTTCGGCGTGACCTTGCCCACCAGCACGTCGGCGGCCTCGACCTCGGCGCCGATGTAGACGATGCCCGACTCGTCCAGGCGCGAGAGCATGCGCTCGGAGAGGTTCGAGATGTCGCGCGTGATCTCCTCGGGCCCGAGCTTGGTGTCGCGTGCGACGACCACGCAGCTCCTCGATGTGGATCGAGGTGTAGCGGTCCTCGGCCACGATGCGCTCGGAGATGAGGATCGAGTCCTCGAAGTTGTAGCCGTTCCACGGCATGAACGCGACCAGCAGGTTCTGGCCGAGCGCCAGCTCGCCCATGTCGGTCGAGGCGCCGTCGGCCACCACGTCGCCGCCGGCGATGTGCTCGCCCACCTTCACCAGCGGGCGCTGGTTGATGTTGGTGTTCTGGTTGGAGCGCGTGTACTTGGTGAGGTTGTAGATGTCCACGCCGGCTTCGCCCGGGCGGGTCTCGTTGTCGTTCACGCGCACCACGATGCGGCCGGCGTCGACGTAGTCGATGCGCCCGCCGCGGCGCGCCTGCACCGCGGTGCCCGAGTCGATCGCGACCGTGCGCTCGATGCCGGTGCCGACCAGCGGCTTCTCGGCCCGCAGGCACGGGACCGCCTGGCGCTGCATGTTCGAGCCCATCAGCGCGCGGTTCGCGTCGTCGTGCTCGAGGAACGGGATCAGCGAGGCGGCCACGGACACGATCTGCGACGGCGCCACGTCGATGTACTCGATCTTGTCGGGCGCGGACAGCGTGAACTCGTTGCGGTGGCGGCAGGACACCAGCTCGTCGACGAACTTGCCGTTCTTGTCGAGATCGGCGTTCGCCTGGGCGATCACGTACTTGCCTTCCTCGATCGCCGAGAGGTACTCGATGTCCTTGGTGACCTTGCCGTCCTTCACGCGCCGGTACGGCGTCTCGATGAAGCCGTACTCGTTGGTGCGCGCGTACAGCGCCAGCGAGTTGATGAGGCCGATGTTCGGGCCTTCCGGCGTCTCGATCGGGCAGACGCGCCCGTAGTGCGTCGGGTGCACGTCGCGCACCTCGAAGCCGGCGCGCTCGCGCGTGAGTCCCCCGGGACCCAGCGCGGAGATGCGCCGCTTGTGGGTGATCTCCGACAGCGGGTTGGTCTGGTCCATGAACTGCGACAGCTGCGAGGAGCCGAAGAACTCCTTGATCGCCGCGGAGACGGGCTTCGCGTTGATCAGGTCGTGCGGCATCAGGTTCTCGCTCTCGGCCTGCGAGAGGCGCTCGCGCACCGCGCGCTCGACGCGCACGAGGCCGGAGCGGAACTGGTTCTCCGCGAGCTCGCCCACGGAACGCACGCGCCGGTTGCCGAGGTGGTCGATGTCGTCGATCTCGCCGCGGCCGTTGCGCAGCTCCACCAGGATCTTGATCACCGCGACGATGTCCTCGTTGGACAGCGTCATGGCGCCCGTGAGCTCGTCGCGCCCCACGCGGCGGTTGAACTTCATGCGGCCCACGTCCGACAGGTCGTAGCGGTCCTCGCTGAAGAAGAGGCCGTTGAAGAGCGTCTTCACGGCGTCTTCCGTCGGCGGCTCGCCGGGGCGCATCATGCGGTAGATCGCGACCTGCGCGTTCAGGGCGTCGGTGCGTCTCGTCGATGCGCAGCGTCTGCGAGATGTACGGGCCCTGGTCGAGGTCGTTGGTGTAGATGGTCTTCAGCTCCTCGATGCCCGCGTCGAGGAGCTTCTTCAGCACCGCCTCGGTGATCTCGTCGTTGGCGTTGGCGATGACCTCGCCGGTCTCCTTGTTGACGACGTTCTTGGCGAGCGTGCGGCCGACGAGGTAGTCGGGCTCCACCGAGAGCTTCTTCATGCCCGCGGCTCTCCATGTCGCGGATGTGCTTCACGGTGATGCGCTTGTCCTTCTGCACGATGACCTTGCCGGCCTTGGTGACGATGTCGAACTTGGCGATCTCGCCGCGCAGGCGCTCCGGCACCACCTCGAACTCGATGCCCTTCTTCGTGACGTGGAAGGTGTCGAACGCGAAGAACTGCGCGAGGATCTGCTCGGAGTTGTAGCCCAGCGCCTTCAGCAGGATCGTCACCGGCATCTTGCGGCGGCGGTCGACGCGGAAGTACAGGTAGTCCTTCGGGTCGAACTCGAAGTCGAGCCACGAGCCGCGGTAGGGGATCACGCGGGCGGAGAAGAGCAGCTTGCCCGAGGAATGCGTCTTGCCGCGGTCGTGCTCGAAGAACACGCCCGGCGAGCGGTGCAGCTGGGAGACGATCACGCGCTCGGTGCCGTTGATGATGAACGAGCCGTTGCGGGTCATGAGCGGGATCTCGCCCATGTACACCTCCTGCTCCTTCACTTCCTTCACCGTGGGCTTGGTCGCCTCGCGGTCCATGATCGTGAGGCGCACCTTGGCGCGCAGCGGGCTCGCGAACGTGAGGCCGCGCTGCTGGCACTCGACCACGTCGAACGGCGGCTCGCCGAGCCCGTAGCTCACGAACTCCAGCCGCGCGTTGCCCGAATGGCTGGAGATCGGGAACACCGACGTGAAGGCCGACTGCAGGCCCACGAGCTTGCGGGCGTCCGCGGGGGCTTCGGCCTGCAGGAACTCGGCGTAGGAGTTGATCTGGGTGGCGAGGAGGAAGGGCACATCCAGCACGGCCGCGCGCTTCGCGAAGCTCTTGCGGATACGCTTCTTCTCGGTGAACGAGTAGGTCATGGGGGGCTCCGGATTCACGGCGGCCGGGGGATGTCATGAAATGGCCCCCCAACAAGTTGGGGACCCCCGGCGTGCCGTCTATGCACCCGACTGGCGCTATGTGGCCTGGTGGCTCGCCCCTACGAGCCGCTGGCGGACAGCCGTGCTGGAACGCGACGGCCCGACCAAACCCGTCCTCTGCAGTCGCTTCAGAAGACAAATAAAAGCGCAGCGTGAGCGCTTTCATTTGGCATCTGGAACGGCGTTGGAGCGGACCGGAATGACGGTTTGCCCGAGCGAATCGGTTCAATCCGGCCGCTCAACGCCCTCGAGCAAAATGCGCCCGAGTCCAGCACCTTCTCGCGACCCGGGTCGGCAGAAAGCGGAAGGTCTTTGCCTCTCGCTCTCTGCCACGCGTCGTTGAGCGGCGAAAGTTCCGCTCCAACGACCGCCCCGATGGCCCGACTTTCTGTCGATTACTTCACCTCGACCTTCGCGCCCGCCTCCTCCATCTTCTTCTTGATGGCTTCGGCGTCGGCCTTGTTCACGCCTTCCTTCAGCGGCTTCGGCGCGCCGTCCACGAGGTCCTTGGCCTCCTTCAGGCCCAGGCTCGTGACTTCGCGCACGGCCTTGATGGTGTTCACCTTGTTCTCGCCGGCGGCGATGAGGACCACGGTGAACTCGGTCTTCTCCTCGGCGGCAGCGGCACCGGCGCCGGCACCGGGCGCGGCGACGGCGACCGTCGCTGCAGCGGCGGACACGCCGAACTTGTCTTCCATGTCCTTGATGAGCTGGGAGAGCTCGAGGACGGTCATGCTCCCGATCGCGTCGAGGATGTCTTGCTTGGCGATTGCCATGATATGGGGCTCCTGATCAGATGATTTCAAATGGGTCGGGAAGGGTCAGGCCGCGGCCTTCTCCTTCTGGTCGCGAACGGCGGCGAGCGCGCGCACGAACTTCGACGGCACCTCGTTCAACGTCTGCACGAACTTGGCGATCGGCGCCTGCATCGTGCCCATGAGCTTGGCGAGCAGCTCCTCGCGGCCGGGCAGGGTAGCGAGGTTGCGCGACTTCCTTGGCCGTCATCACGTAGTTGGGCATCATGCCGCCCTTGATGACGAGCTTCTCGTTGCCCTTCGCGTAGGCGTGGAGCACCTTCGCGGCGGCCACCGGGTCCTCGGAGATGCCGTAGGCGAGCGGGCCGACCATCTGGTCGGCGAGCTTCTCGAACGGCGTTCCCTGGACCGCGCGGCGCGCGAGGGTGTTCTTCAGCACGCGAAGGTAGACGCCGGAGGCGCGCGCCTGCGAGCGCAGCACGGTGATGTCCTCCACGGGCAGGCCGCGGTACTCCGCCAGAACGACGGATTGCGCCTTGACCAGCCGCGCGGAGATCTCCGCCACGACTTCCTTCTTGTCTTCAAGATTGAGACTCAAGGTCCTTCTCCTGTCTGCCTAGCGACCTTTCGTCAGGAGCCCCGGCCCGCAAGCCGGGAAAGCCTGTCTTGGGTTCGCCATCTGCGTGGGCTTCGGGAATGCTCTCCCTCGATTCTGAGTCCGTTGCCGGACGCCTACGGTCTTTGATAACCCGCAGCCCTTGCTGAAGCTGCGGCCCAAAGTCCGTTACTGCTGCGCCGGCACCGCCCCGCCGGCGAAGCTGCCGTGATCGATGCGGATGCCCACGCCCATCGTGCTGGAGACCGAGACCTTCTTCAGGTAGATCCCCTTCATGGTCGAGGGCTTCGCCTTGTTGATCGCGCCGAGCAATGCCTCGAGGTTCTCGGCGAGGGCGTCCACGTCGAACGAGGCGCGGCCGATCGTGCATTGCACGATGCCCGCCTTGTCCGCCCGGTACTGCACCTGGCCGCCCTTGGCGTTCCTCACCGCCTCCTCGACGTTGGCCGTCACCGTGCCCACCTTCGGGTTCGGCATGAGGCCGCGCGGGCCCAGCACCTGGCCGAGCGGGCCCACGACCTTCATCGCGTCGGGGGTGGCGATCACCACGTCGAATTCCATGAAGCCGCCCTTCACCTTGTCCGCGAGGTCGTCGAAGCCGACCACGTCGGCGCCGGCGGCCTTCGCCTTGTCCGCGTTCGCGCCCTGCGCGAACACCGCGACGCGCACCGTCTTGCCCGTGCCGCGCGGGAGCACCACGCTGCCGCGCACCACCTGGTCCGACTTCTTCGCGTCGATGCCCAGGTTCACCGCGACGTCGACCGACTCGTCGAACTTCGCGGTCGCCGTCTTCTTCACCAGCTCGAGCGCCGCCTTCAGCTCGTAGGTCTTGGTGCGGTCCACCAGCCCCGCGATCTTCTTCACGCGCTTGGAAATGTTGGCCATGTCAGATGCCCTCCACGTCCACGCCCATGCTGCGCGCGCTGCCGGCGATGGTGCGCACCGCCGCGTCGAGATCCGCCGCGGTGAGGTCCGGCTGCTTCGTCTTCGCGATCTCCTCGGCCTGCTTGCGCGTGAGCTTGCCGACCTTGTCCGCGTTGGGCTTCGAGCTGCCCTTCTCGAGCTTGAGCGCCTTGCGGATCAGCACGGAGGCGGGCGGGGACTTGAGGATGAACGTGAAGCTCTTGTCCGCGTACGCCGTGATGACGACGGGCAGCATCAGGCCCGGCTCCATCTTCTGCGTCTGCGCGTTGAACGCCTTGCAGAATTCCATGATGTTCAGTCCGCGCTGGCCGAGCGCGGGCCCGATGGGCGGCGACGGATTCGCCTTGCCCGCCGGCACTTGCAGCTTGATGAAGCCGACGATCTTTCTTTGCCACGTTGCTTCTCCTTTGGGTTCGAACGGATGCGGTATTGCCCGGCATCCTCCCCGGTGATGGGACGGCCCTTCGGGCCGCCCCCGATTGAAGAACTAAGCCTTCTCCACCTGCCCGAAATCCAGCTCCACCGGCGTCGCGCGGCCGAAGATCAGCACCGAGACGCGGATCTTGCTCTTCTCGTAGTTCACTTCCTCCACCGTGCCGTTGAAGTCGGTGAACGGCCCTTCGGTGACGCGCACCGACTCGCCCACCTCGAACAGCACCTTGGGCTTCGGCTTCTCCACGCCTTCCTGCACCTGGTGCAGGATGTTCTCGACTTCCTTGTCCGAGATCGGCGTCGGGCGCATCGCCGAGCCGCCGATGAATCCGGTCACCTTCGGCGTGCTCTTCACCAGGTGCCAGGTCTCGTCCGTCATGTCCATCTGGACCAGGATGTAGCCGGGGAAGAAGCGGCGCTCGCTGATCGCCTTCTGGCCGCTCTTCATCTCGACCACTTCCTCCGTCGGCACCAGCACCTGGCCGAACTTGTCCTGCATCCCCGAGCGCTTGATGCGGTCGAGGAGCGCCTGCTGGATGCTCTTCTCCTGCCCCGAGTAGGCGTGGACCACGTACCAGCGCATCGTCATCTCAGCCCCCCGTCCCGAGCAGCTTCTCGGTGATCGTGATGAGGCCCCAATCGACGGCCCAGAGGAACAGCGCCATCAGGAACACGAACAGGAACACGACGCCGGTGGTCTGCAGCGTTTCCTTGCGGGTCGGCCACACGACGCGCTTGGCCTCCTCCCAGGACTCGCGCGAGAACGCGACGAACGTGCGCCCCGCCTGCGTGAACCACATGGCGACCACGGCCACGGCGAGCAGGCCCAGCAGCGCGGCCAGGCGCACCACCGTCGGCTTGTCGCCGAGCGCGTAGAAGGCGACGAACGCTCCCACCGCGATCAGCGCCGCCACCGCAATCTTGATTCGTTCCGCCATTCGATGCCGTTCCGTTTCCTCTGCCACTGGGGGCAGGCCAGGAGGGTCTCGAACCCCCAACCTGCGGTTTTGGAGACCGCCGCTCTGCCAATTGAGCTACTGGCCTAAGTCCGCTACTCGAGAATCTTCGTTACCACCCCGGCGCCCACCGTGCGTCCGCCCTCGCGGATGGCGAAGCGCAGCTTCTCCTCCATCGCGATCGGCGCGATCAGCGTCACCGTCATCTTGATGTTGTCGCCGGGCATCACCATCTCGGTGCCCGCCGGCAGCTCCAGCGAGCCGGTCACGTCGGTGGTGCGGAAATAGAACTGCGGCCGGTAGCCGTTGAAGAACGGCGTGTGGCGCCCGCCCTCCTCCTTCGAAAGCACGTACACCTCGCACTCGAACTTCGTGTGCGGCGTGATCGAACCGGGCTTGGCCAGCACCTGGCCGCGCTCCACTTCCTCGCGCTTGGTGCCGCGCAGGAGCACCCCGATGTTGTCGCCCGCCTGCCCCTGGTCCAGCAGCTTCCTGAACATCTCCACACCCGTGCACACGGTCTTCAACGTGGGCTTAAGCCCCACGATCTCCAGCTCCTCGCCCACCTTCACCACACCGCGCTCCACGCGCCCGGTCACCACCGTGCCGCGCCCGGAAATGGAGAACACGTCCTCCACCGGCATCAGGAAGGCGCCTTCGATCGCGCGCTCCGGCGTGGGAATGTAGCTGTCCAGCGCATCGGCCAGCTTCATGATCGACTGCTCGCCCAGCTCCCCCGTGTCGCCCTCCAGCGCCTTCAAGGCAGACCCGATCACGATCGGCGTCTTGTCCCCGGGAAACTTGTACTTCGAGAGCAACTCGCGAACCTCGACCTCGACCAGCTCCAGGAGCTCCTTGTCGTCGACCATGTCGGCCTTGTTCATGTACACCACGATGTACGGAACCCCCACCTGGCGAGCCAAGAGGATGTGCTCGCGCGTCTGCGGCATCGGACCATCGGCAGCACTCACCACCAGGATCGCCCCATCCATCTGCGCCGCCCCCGTGATCATGTTCTTCACGTAGTCGGCGTGACCCGGGCAGTCCACGTGCGCGTAGTGGCGCTTGGAAGTCTCGTACTCCACGTGCGCCGTGTTGATCGTGATCCCGCGCGCCTTCTCCTCCGGAGCGTTGTCGATCTGGTCATAGGCCTTCGCCTCGCCGCCGAACTTCTTCGACAGCACCAGCGTCATCGCCGCCGTCAACGTCGTCTTGCCGTGGTCCACGTGCCCGATCGTGCCGACGTTCACGTGCGGCTTGGTCCGCTCAAACTTGCCCTTTGCCATGATTTGCCGTCCTGGAGAACGATTGGTATTGAGTTGCGGTTGCGCCGAAATGCCTGGTGCCCATGATGCGGATTGAACGCATGACCTCTCCCTTACCAAGGGAGTGCTCTACCACTGAGCTACATGGGCGAGTCCGTGTCTGGAGCGGGTGAAGGGAATCGAACCCTCGTCGTAAGCTTGGAAGGCTTCTGCTCTACCATTGAGCTACACCCGCCGCGAAGCCGACCCCGCCCAAGAAAATCCCCGAAAAACCGTTGGTGGAGGAGGTTGGATTCGAACCAACGTAGGCGCAAGGCCAACAGATTTACAGTCTGCCCCCTTTAACCACTCGGGCACCCCTCCGCGAAACTCTCGATTATCCACTATTCCGGGGGTTTGCGCAAACAAAACAGGGGGTTCCCGACCCGTCAGAGCGCCTAGAATGGGGGCCCCCACGGGCAAATCGCCTCCAAGCCCTTCACGGCCGCGCTCGCCTTCGACCCGCCGAGCTTCGAGCTCCACGGCACCTGCGGGCGTGGCATGACGGAGCCCTCGCGCCGCCCGCGCCAGGTGATCGTCACCGTCAACAGCGGCACCTGGATTCGTACCCCTTGGGGCGGCGCGGCCCAGTTCGAGACGCGCAACGTGCTGGGCGGCACGAGCACCCTGGGGCCGATCCCCGGGGGGCCGCGCTTCCCCGCCTTCCTCACTCTGAACCCGGCGTACTCCGGCAACTACGAGTACGGGGCGACCATCGCGGCGACCGATTCCCACCCGGAGACGACCGCCGGCCCGGAGGCGTACGTGATACCCCTGGACGTGGGCCTCAAGGTCCAGCAGGGGACCGAGCCGGGATTCCTGCGCGCGTCGGCCACCGCCAACACCAACAACAACGCGCCGACCACCTTCGCCTACTCGTTCTGCGCCCGGTCGGCCGACGGAAGCGCCAACGACCAGTGGGGCCCGCCCCTGATGGGCGCCTCGACCTGGAATTTCATGCCTCCGCAGCCGGGGCCCTGGATCGTCTACGTGGCCGTGTTCGCCACGCAGCAGGGCTATCCGAACGAGTTCGCCGCCATCGGTGAGCAGTTCGCGCACTATCCCTAGGGAGTGAAGGGTGCCGGCACTCCGAATCGAACGGAGGACCTACCGCTTACAAGGCGGTTGCTCTACCGACTGAGCTATGCCGGCCGAGGCGCTATTGGCGAGCGCTTACTTCACCAGCTTGAGCCGTGTCTTCCCGTTGGCGCTCGGGGGCTTGGGCGGCTCCGCGTCCGCCTCGGCCACGGCGGGCGGGGAGGCTTGCGGCGCCGCCGTGAGCGCCGCGGGCGACTCGACCGTGAAGAATGCGCCCTGCCCGTTCTCCCGCGCGAAGATGCCCTGGACCCGGTCGACGGGGACGCTCACCTCGCGCGAGACCCCGTTGAAGCGGGCGGAGAACTGGATCAGCTCGTTGTTCACCGTGAGGTTGCGGGTGGCGTTCAGGCTCACGTTCAGCACGATCTCCCCGTTCTTCACGTACTCCATCGGGACCCGGGTGCGCTCGTCCACCCGGACGCTCAGGTAGGGGGTGTACCCGCAATCCGAGCACCACTCGTAGATCGCTCGAATGAAATAGGGCTTGGTCGAGACGTCGGCCATGTCCGCAAGCTTAACCTACCGGCGCATCGCCTTCTCGGAGGCGGTCATCGAATCGATGAACGCCTGGCGCGAGAAGAGCCGTTCGGCGTACTTGAGGAGCGGGGCCGACTGCTTGTTGAGCTGGATCTGGTAGTGGTCCAGGCGCCACAGGAGGGGGGCGATGGCCACGTCGAGCATGGAGAACTCCTCGCCCAGCATGTACTTCTGCTTCACGAAGATGGGGGCGATCTGGATCAGGTTCTCGCGGATGTAGAGCCGCGCCTTGTCCTGGGCCTTCGAGGTGCCCGATTCCAGCGTCTGCACGTGGTTGAAGAGCTCCTGCTCGAAGCGGAACAGGAAGAGCCGGGCGCGCGCGCGCATCACCGGGTCGGCGGGCATCAGCTGCGGATGCGGGAAGCGCTCGTCGATGTACTCGTTGATGATGTTCGACTCGTAGAGCACGAGGTCGCGCTCGACCAGCACCGGCGTGCGGTTGTACGGGTTCATCACCGCGAGGTCCTCGGGCTTGTTCATGAGGTCCACGTCGATGATCTCGAAATCCATGCCCTTTTCGTAGAGCACGATGCGGCAGCGGTGGCTGAAGGGATCGGTGATCCCCGAATAGAGCGTCATCATGGTTTCTTCACCCCTTGTCGCGACGGCGCGCGGTCGCGGTCCGGCTAGCGGACGTCTTTCCAGAATTCCTTCTTGAGCAGGAACGTGAGCACGAAGAAGCCGGCGAGGAAGAACAGCACCACGATGCCCCAGAGCTTGCGGCTCGCCTGCGCCGGTTCGCCCATGAACACCAGGTAGTTCACCAGGTCGCCCACGTACCGGTCGTACTCCACCGGCGAGAGCTGGCCCGGCTTGCCCGGCACGAGCTTGATCGTCTCCAGCTTGTCGCCGGTGCGCTCGTCCACCCGCTCGGTCACCTGCAGCTCCCGCTCGCCCTGCACGTCCCAGAGCACGTGCGGCATCGCGACGTTGGGGAACACGAGGTTGTTCCAGCCGGTCTTGCTCTTCGTGTCGCGGTAGAAGCTGCGCAGGTAGGTGTAGAGCCAGTCGGGGCTGCGCGAGCGCGCGATGAGCGAGAGGTCCGGAGGCACGACGCCGAAGGCCGCCTTCGCGACCTTCCGGTCCACCGGCGGGGACATGGTCTCGCCGATCTTGTCGGTGGTGAAGAGCAGGTTCTCCCTGATCTGCGCTTCGGTGAGCCCGAGGTCCGTGAGGCGCTGGTAGCGCATCATCGAGGCGGTATGGCAGTTGAGGCAGTGGTTCACGAAGATCGCCGCCCCGCGCTGCAGCGACGCCTTGTCGTTCAGGTTCGACGGGCGCGCGTGTCGAGGGCCGGGCCGCCCTCGGCGGACCAGGCGAGCGCGGGAACGAGGACGAGCAGAGCGAGGATCTTCTTCATCACCACGTCACCCTTTGCGGCTCCGGCTTCTCCCAGTCGTGCGCCGTGTACCACGGCATCAGGAAGAAGAAGAGGAAGTAGATGACCGTGAGCAACCGCGCGACCCAGAGCGCGATGTAATCGCCGCCGACGACCGGCAGCGCCTTGGAGAACTCGCCCCACACGGTCGTCGGCTCGACGCCGAGATAGCCGAGGATGAGGAAGCTCACGACGAAGAGCGCGAACGCGATCTTCCAGCGCGGCCCCCGGTAGCGGATCGACTTCACCCGGCCGCGGTCGAGCCAGGGGATCACGAAGAAGAGCAGCACCGCCGCGCCCATCACCGCCACGCCCGGGAACTGCGAGCCGAAGAGCGGGGGAACCGCGCGCAGCATCGCGTAGTAGGGCGTGAAGTACCAGACCGGCGCGATGTGCGCCGGCGTCTTCAGCGGGTCGGCGGGGATGAAGTTGTTCGCCTCGAGGAAGTAGCCGCCCATCTCCGGCGCGAAGAAGATGATCGCGGAGAACACGATCAGGAACACCGCCACGCCCATCAGGTCCTTCACCGTGTAGTACGGATGGAAGGGGATGCCGTCGAGCGGGTGTCCGAGACCGGGTCGATGTCCTTCTTGATCTCGATGCCGTCGGGATTGTTGGAGCCGACCTCGTGCAGCGCCATGAGGTGCGCGGCCACGAGCCCCAGCAGCACCAGCGGCAGCGCCACCACGTGCAGCGCGAAGAAGCGGTTCAGCGTCGCGTCCGAGACGTTGTAGTCGCCGCGGATCCACACGGCGAGCGGCTCGCCGATGAACGGGATCGTGCCGAACAGGTTGATGATCACCTGCGCGCCCCAGTAGGACATCTGGCCCCAGGGCAGCAGGTAGCCGAAGAACGCCTCGGCCATCAGCGCCAGGTAGATCACCACGCCGAAGATCCAGAGCAGCTCGCGCGGCTTGCGGTAGGAGCCGTACAGCAGGCCGCGCACCATGTGCAGGTAGACGCACGATGAAGAACATCGAGGCGCCGGTCGAATGGATGTAGCGGATGAGCCAGCCCGCCGGCACGTCGCGCATGATGTACTCGACCGACGCGAACGCCTCGCGCGCGTCGGGCTTGTAGTTCATGGTGAGGAAGATGCCGGAGACGATCTGGATCACCAGCACCAGCATCGCGAGCGAGCCGAAGTAGTACCAGAAGTTGAAGTTCTTCGGCGCGTAGTACTCCGACAGGTGCTCTTTCCACAGCGACATCAGCGGGAAGCGCTGGTCGACCCAGGTGAGGATGCCGTTGAACGGCCCGGCCCCGGTGACGGGGGTCTTGCTGGTCGCGGCCATCGCCCTAGGCTCCTTTCGGGTCTTCGCCCACCACCACGACCTTGTCGTTCGAGTAGCGGTGCGGCGGGATCACGAGGTTCTTCGGCGCGGGCGAGCCCTTGAAGACGCGCGCGGAAAGGTCGAAGCGCGAGTTGTGGCAGGGGCAGTAGTAGCCGCCCGGCCATTCGGCTCCCATGTCGGAGGCCGCGCCGATCTCCTTCTTGAGGGTTGGCGAGCAGCCCAGGTGCGTGCAGACCCCGACGGCGACCAGGTAGTCCGGCTTGATGGAGCGGTCGACGCCCTTGATGTACTTCGGCTGCTGGTCCTCCCTGGAATCCGGGTCCACCAGCAGCGGCGCGTTGCCGGGCAGCCGGTCGAGCATCTCCTTGGTGCGGTGCAGGATCCACACGGGCTTCCCGCGCCACTCGATGGTGATCTGCTCGCCCGGCTCGATCTTGGACACGTCGTACTCGACGGGCGCGCCGGCGGCCAGCGACCTGGCGCTCGGGAACCAGCTCGCTATGAACGGCGCCGCGATGCCCACGCCGGCCGCGGCACCCGCGACGGACGTGGCGACGAGAAGGATGCGGCGTCTCTTTTCATCGACGCGTTCGGTGACGATGGCGGTCATTGCGGAAGGGAGGGAGGAAAAAGGGCGGGAAAGACGGCTAATTCGGCATTTTAGCGGATTTGATACCCGCACTTAAAGCCCGGGCTGGGTCGGAGCAATTGACGCCACCCCCTCGCACCCCTAGATTGCGGCTTTGCCGGGAGACAAAACCATGAGCTTCGCGTCCGAATTCAAGGAGTTCGCGGTCAAGGGCAACGTCGTGGACCTCGCCGTGGGCGTGATCATCGGCGCGGCATTCGGCAAGATCGTGGACTCGCTCGTGAACGACATCGTCATGCCGGTCGCGGGCAGGGCGACCGGCGGCCTCGAGTTCAGCAACTACTTCATCGCGCTCGCGACCATCCCGGCGGGGGTGCCGCACACGCTCGAGGCGGTGAAGAAGGCGGGCGTCCCGGTGGTCGCCTGGGGCAACTTCGTCAACATCGCCCTCAACTTCGTCATCCTCGCCTTCGTGGTCTTCCTGATGGTGCGGGGGGTCAACCGCCTGCGGCGCGCGGCGCCGAGCGCCCCGCCGGCCCCGCCCGAGCAGGTCGTGCTGCTGCGCGAAATCCGCGACGCCGTGCGCGCGAAGTAACGCGGCCGGGGGCCGCGCGCGGGTAAAATGGGCGATTTCCGCCCCCGTTCCGTCATGCGCAACCTCTGGCTCGTCTTCGCCCAGGCGGTCACCGCCACGCTCGCGGTGATCTTCGTCGTGAGCCTGGTGAAACCCGAATGGACGGCGTGGCGCCGCCAGGTCGTGGAGGTGCACGAGAGCGCCGTGCCCAACGGGCCGCCGCTCGCGGCCGTCAGCATCCAGTCGTCGCGGCCCTACTCCTTCAGCGACGCGGCCCGCAAGGCGATTCCCTCGGTGGTGAACATCTCCGCCACCAAGCAGGTGCGCCGCCGCAACCCGCTGCTCGACGATCCCGCGTTCCAGCGCTTCTTCGGCGAGCGCTTCAACCTGCCGCCCGAGACGCAGATGTCGCTCGGCTCGGGCGTGATCGTGAGCCGCGAGGGCTACATCCTCACCAACGACCACGTCGTGGACGGCGTGAGCGACATCCAGGTGACGCTGCACGACGGCCGCACGCTCGCCGGCAAGATCGTGGGCAGCGACCCGGACACCGACCTCGCCGTCGTGCGCGTCTCGGCGAGCGGCCTCACGCCGATCACGTTCGGCCACTCGGAGCAGGCGCGCGTGGGCGACGTCGTGCTCGCGATCGGCGACCCGTTCATGGTCGGGCAGACGGTCACCATGGGCATCGTGAGCGCGGTCGGGCGCGAGATCGACCGCAACCCGTTCGGCAGCTTCATCCAGACCGACGCCGCGATCAACCCGGGCAATTCCGGCGGCGCGCTCGTGGATGCGACGGGCAACCTCATCGGCATCAACACGCTGATCTTCACGCGCTCCGGCGGCTACCAGGGCATCGGATTCGCGATCCCCGTCGGGCTCGCCAAGCACGTGATGGAGCAGATCATCGAGACCGGCGGCGTGACGCGCGGCTGGTTCGGGATCGAGGTCACAGACATCTCGCCCGAGCTCGCCGAATCGCTCGGCCTCAAGGCCACGCGCGGCGCGATCGTGGGCGCCATCGAGCGCGGCAGCCCCGCGGACAAGGGCGGCATGAAGCTGGGCGACGTGATCGTGGCGGTCGACGGCAAGGCGGTCGCGGACACCAACACCACGCTCAACGCCATCGCGGAAATGCCGCCGGGCAAGTCGGTGCCGGTGAAGGTGCTGCGGCACAACCGGCAGCTGGACCTCGACGTGGTCGTCGGCAAGCGCAAGCCCCGCCCGCGCACCGAGGAAGACTAGCCCTCCTCGCGCGCGCCTTCGGCGAGGTCGCGCTCCTTGCGGCGCCGGGCCACGATCTGCCCGAAGAAGATGCCGATCTCGTAGAGCAGGCACATGGGAAGCGCCAGCGAGACCTGCGACACCACGTCGGGCGGCGTCACGATCGCCGCCACGATGAAGATCGCGACGATCACGTAGCCGCGCCACTCGCGCAGCTGCTCGACGGAGACCAGCCCCGTCATCACGAGCACGACGACCACCACGGGCACCTCGAAGGCGAGCCCGAACGCGAGGAACATCCCGAGCACGAAGTTGAAGTACGCCTCGATGTCGGGCGCCACGGAGATGCTCTTGGGCGCGAAGTGCGCGATGAACGCGAACACCTTGCGGAAGACGATGAAGTAGCAGAACGAGCATTCCCGTGAGGAACAGGATCGTGCTGCTCACCACGAGCGGCAGCACGAGCCTCTTCTCGTGGGCGTACAGGCCCGGGGCGACGAACGCCCACGCCTGGTAGAGCACGTAGGGCAGCACCGCCAGGAACGCCGCCATGAACGCGATCTTCATCGGGATCACGAACGGCGTGATCACGCCCGTGGCGATCATGCGCGAGTTCGGCGGCAGGCTGTTGATGAGCGGCATCGCGAGCAGGTCGTAGAGCTCGGAGCTGAAGTAGAGCGCCGGGATGGACGCGATCACGATGGCGACGAGGCTGCGCACCAGCCGCTGGCGCAGCTCGATCAGGTGGGAGAGGAAGGTTTCCTGGGCCTCGTCCATGGCTCGATTTGGAGGCTTCGCGGGGCGGGCCGCCGGCCTCAGGAGGCCTTGCCGGAGCGCGGCGGGATCGGCTCCTCGATCCCGAGCTCGAGCTGGGGCGAGGCGGTCGCGGGCTCGGGCGCCGTCGCGGCCGCCTCGCTCGAGACGCCCCCGGTGGCATCACCCACGTCGCGTTCGATCGACGCCTGCGCCTCGCGCAGCTCGCGCTCGCGTCTCGGCCGCCTGGGCCTCGACGTCGCTCTTGAACGAGCGCGCGGCGCTCTCGAACTCGCTCTTCACCTTGCCCAGGTCCGCCATCTCCATCTCGCGGTTGATGTCGGACTTCACCTGGGCCACGTAGCGCTGCATGCGGCCGAAGAGCACGCCGAGCGTGCGCGCGACACTCGGCAGGCGCTCGGGGCCGATGACGACGAGCGCCACGATGCCGATGACCAGCATCTCGGAGAATCCGATGTCGAACATGAGATCCTTGGCTGGCGCGGCGGCGCAGCGGGGCGCGGCGGACGCGGGGATCGGCCCGCGCCTCAGCCCTTCTGCTTTTCCTTGACCTCGCCCTCGATGGTGGTGCCTTGCGAGGCGATCTCGCCGGTGGGCTTCGCGGGCGGCTCGTCGCCCTTCATGCCGTCCTTGAACCCCTTCACCGCGCCGCCCAGGTCGGCGCCGATGTTGCGCAGCTTCTTCGTGCCGAAGATGAGCAGCACGATCACGAGCACGATCAACCAATGCCAGATACTGAACGAACCCATCGCAGATCTCCTGGTGGCGCGGGCGGTGCGACTTCAGGTGCCTCGACGCCATCATGCGGCCGAAGCGGCTCGGGACCGCCGAGGATGTGGATATGCAAATGATACACGTCCTGCCGGCCGACCCACCCCGTGTTCACGATGGTCCGGAAGCCGTCGGGAGAGCCCTGCTCGCGGGCGAGCCGCCCCGCGATCGCGAGCATCCGGCCGAGCACCCGCGCGTGCTCGGCGGCCCACCGTCGCGAGCGAATCCACGTGCTTCTTGGGGATGATCATGAAGTGCACGGGCGCCAGCGGCTGGATGTCGTGGAAGGCGAGCATGTCGTCGTCCTCGTACACCTTGCGGCTCGGGATCTTGCCGTCGACGATCTTGCAGAAGATGCAGTCGGTCATCGTCTGACCTCCTTCGGCCTGGAATTCTTTTCCTCGATGCCGGAGCGCCCCTCGCGCCGCTCGAGCTCCGCGAGCACCTCGGCCACCGGGACGCCGTGCCAGCCCAGCATGACGAGGCAGTGGAACCAGAGGTCCGCGGTCTCGTGGACGATCGCGTCGCCGCTCGCCGCCCTTGGCCGCGATCACCGCCTCGGTCGCTTCCTCGCCCACCTTCTTGAGGATCGCGTCGAGCCCCTTGGCGCTGAGCGACGCGACGTAGGACGACTGCGGATCCGCGCCGCGGCGCTCGGCGATCGCCGCTTCGAGGCGCTCGAGGATGGTCGCGCTCAGGCATCGCCGGCTCGCCGCCTCGAGCTGACCGGGTCGGTCACGACCCAGCGGCGCTCGCCGCCGCGCCCTTCCAGCCTGCGGAAGAAGCAGCGCCGCCGGCCGGTGTGGCAAGCGATGCCCGCCCACGGATTCCACGCGCAGCAGCACGGTGTCGGCGTCGCAGTCGAGGCGCACCTCGACCACCTTCTGCACGTGGCCCGAGGTCTCGCCCTTCGTCCACAGCGCCTTGCGCGAGCGCGACCAGTACGTCGCCTCGCCCGGTCTCCACCGTGCGCGCGAGCGACTCGCGGTTCATCCACGCGAGCATGAGCACTTCGCCGGAGCCGGCGTCCTGCGCCACGGCGGGCACCAGGCCGTCCGCGTTCCACGCCACCTCGTCGATCCAGTCCGCCCGTCACAGCCGCATCTCGATTCCGCGCGCCGCGAGGAACTGCTTCGCCTGCGCGAATGGTGATCTCGCCGAAATGGAACACGGAGGCCGCGAGCACCGCGTCCGCGCCTGCCGCGCTCGATGCCGAGGGCGAGGTGCTCGAGAGTCCCCACGCCGCCGCTCGCGATCACGGGCACCGTCACCGCCTGCGTGACCGCGCGCGTGAGCTCGAGGTCGAAGCCGCTCTTCGTGCCGTCGCGATCCATGCTGGTGAGCAGGATCTCGCCGGCCCCGCGCCCCGCCATCGTCGCGGGCCCATTCTACGGCATCGAGGCCGCGCGCCTTGCGCCCGCCGTGGGTGTAGACCTCCCAGCGGCCGGGGCCGGAGGCCCGCGCGTCGATCGCGACCACGATGGCCTGGGAGCCGAAGCGGTGCGCCGCCTCCTCCACGAGGTGCGGGTTGTCGACCGCGGACGGTGTTGATGCTCACCTTGTCGGCGCCGGCATTGAGGAGCTTGCGGACGTCCTCGACCGAGCGCACGCCGCCGCCCACGGTGAGCGGGATGAACACCTGGTCGGCCACGCGCTCGATCACGGAGACGATGGTGTCGCGCGCGTCGCTGGATGCGGTGATGTCGAGGAAAGCCAGCTCGTCGGCGCCCGCGTCGTCGTAGCGCCGCGCGATCTCCACCGGGTCGCCCGCGTCGCGCAGCTGCGACGAAGTTCACGCCCTTCACCACGCGGCCGGCGTGCACGTCGAGGCAGGGGATGATGCGCTTGGCGAGGCCCATGCGTCGCGCGGGCCCTTTCAGGCTTCGCCCGCGGCCACCTTCAGCGCTGCGGCGAAATCGAGCCTTCCCTCGTAGATGGCGCGCCCGGCGATGCAGCCGGTGATGCCCTCGGACTCCACGGCCAGACGCCTGCGGACGTCGTCCAGGTCTGTTGAGACCGCCGCTCGCGATCACCGGGCACGGTGAGCGCCTGCGCGAGCCGCACGGTGGCCTCGATGTTCACGCCGGTCATCATGCCGTCGCGGCCGATGTCGGTGTAGATCACCGCCTCGACGCCGTAGTCCTGGAAGCGCTTCGCGAGATCGACCACGTCGTGGCCGGTGAGCTTCGACCAGCCGTCGGTGGCGACCTTGCCGTCCTTCGCGTCGAGCCCGACGATGATGTGGCCCGGAAATGCGTCGCACGCCTCGTGCAGGAACCCCGGGTTCTTCACCGCGGCGGTGCCGATGATGACGTAGGAGACGCCGTCGTCGAGGTAGCGCTCGATGGTGTCGAGGTCGCGGATGCCGCCGCCCAGCTGGATCGGCACGTCGGAATCGACCGCGGCGACGATGGCCTTCACGGCCGCCTCGTTGCGCGGCTTGCCCGGCGATGGCGCCGTTCAGGTCCACCACGTGCAGCCGGCGCGCGCCCTTGCCGGCCCACTGGGCCGCGGCCTTGCCGGGCTGCTCGGAAAAGACGGTGGCCTTGTCCATGCGGCCCTGCTCCAGGCGCACGCACTGGCCGTCCTTCAGGTCGATCGCGGGAATGATCAGCATGGATGCGGGGATGGAACCTCAGGGATTCCAGGTGGCGAAATTGCTGAGTAGCGTGAGCCCCGCGGCGCTGCTCTTCTCGGGATGGAATTGCGTCGCGAAAATATTATCGCGCGCGATGGCCGAGGTAAAGGCGTCGGGGTAGCGGGTGGTGGCGGCGGCGAGCGAGGCGAGCGCCGGCTCGCAGTAGTAGCTGTGCACGAAGTAGAAGCGCGCGCCGTCGGCGATGCCGCGCCAGAGCGGCGTGCGGTCGCACCTGCCAGACCTCGTTCCAGCCCATGTGCGGGATCTTCAGCCCGCGGCGCGCATCTCGAAGCCGCACGACGCGGCCGGGAAAGAGCCCGCAGGCCCGGCGTGTCGCCCTCGTCGCTGCGCTCGAAGAGCATCTGCAGGCCGATGCAGAGCCCGAGGAAGGGCTTCGGTGCGCGCGCCGCCTCCTCCGACCGCCTCGCCCAGGCCGCTGCTCGTTGAGGCAGCGCATGCAGTCGGGCATCGCGCCCTGGCCCGGGAAGACCACGCGGTCGGCGCGGCGGATCGCGGCGGGGTCGGACGTGATGGCGACCTCGTCGGCCGGCGCCACGTGCACCAGCGCCTTCTGCACCGAGCGCAGGTTGCCCATGCCGTAATCGACGATGGCGATGCGTTGTGCCATGGGGCGCGATCGCGCGCGGAACGTTCCTAGAGCGTGCCCTTCGTCGAAGGAATGGCGCCGGCGGCGCGCGCGTCGGGCTCCACCGCCATGCGCAGCGCGCGCGCGAACGCCTTGAACACCGTCTCGCACTGGTGGTGCGCGTTGTCGCCGCGCAGGTTGTCGATGTGCACCGTGGCGAGCGCATGATTCACGAAGCCCTGGAAGAATTCGTGCGTGAGGTCCACGTCGAACTCGCCCACGCGCGCGCGGCGGAAGTCCACGTGGAACTCGAGCCCGGGACGCCCGGAGAAGTCCACCACCGCGCGCGACAGCGCTTCGTCGAGCGGCACGTAGGCATGGCCGAAGCGGCGGATGCCCTTCTTGTCGCCCAGCGCCTTCGCCATCGCCATGCCGAGCGTGATGCCGATGTCCTCGACGGTGTGGTGCGCGTCGATCTGCAGGTCGCCCTTCGCCTCGACGGTGAGGTCGATCGCGCCGTGGCGCGCGACCTGGTCGAGCATGTGGTCGAGGAACGGAATGCCGGAGGCGAGCGTGGCATGTCCACGCCCGTCCAGGTCGAGGGCCACCCGGACCTGGGTCTCCTTGGTGTCGCGTTTGATTTCCGCCTTGCGCATGGGTGTCAGGCGACGGCCGGGGCGAGAGCTTCGACCAGCTTGTCGTTCTCGTCGGGGGTGCCGACCGTGAGCCTCAGGCAGTGCTCGAGCAGGGGATGCGAGCCGTGGAAGGTACGGACCAATATACCACGCTGCCGCAGCCGCTCGAAGGCGCGCGGCGCGTCGGGCACGCGCACGAGGATGAAGTTGGCGGCCGAGGGAAAGCGCGCGATGCCGGGGATGCGGTCGAGGCGCGCCTCCAGCCGCCCGCGCTCGGCCACGATGGCGCGGGTCTGCGCGTCCAGCACGTCGCGATGGTCGAGCAGCAGCTCGGCCGCGGCCATGGACAGCGCGTTCACGTTGTAGGGCAGCCGCAGCTTCTCCAGCTCCGCGAGCCAGTCGCGCGGACCGATGGCGAGCCCCAGCCGCAATCCGGCCAGCCCCAGCTTGGAGACGGTACGCACGAGCAGCAGGTTGGGATGGCGCCCGACCTCGCCCAGCAAGGTGGCGCCGCCGGAGAACGCGTAGTACGCCTCGTCCACCACCACCAGGCCCGGCGCGGCGGCGACGATGCGCAGGATCGCGTCGCGGGGGAAAAGATTGCCGGTCGGGTTGTTGGGATAGGCGATCCAGGTCAGCGCCGGGCGCAGCTTCGCGATCGCCGCCATGAGCGCCGGTTCGTCGAGCGTGAAGTCCGCGTTGAGCGGCACGCCCGCGTAGCGCAGGCCGCACGCGATGGCGCTCATGCGGTACATCGCGAACGACGGCTCGGGCGCCAGAGCCAGCGCGCCGGGCTTCGCGAGCGCCATCGCGATCATCTGCAGGATCTCGTCGGAGCCGTTGCCGAGCACGACCTCGAGCGCGTCGGGAATCGCCATGGCGGCGCGCAGGCGCTCCTTCAGGGCCGGCGCGGCCGGGTCGGGATAGCGGTTCACCGCCACCGCGGCCAGCCGCGTCGCCCATCTCGGCGGCGAGCGCGGGCGGAAGCGCGTACGGGTTTTCCATCGCGTCCAGCTTCACCATGCCGCGCGCCGGGGCGACGTGATAGGCCCGCAGCGCGCGGATCTCCTCGCGCACCAGGCTCTCGGGCCCCTTGCTCACGGCTTGCGCGGCCGGGACGGTTCCGGCTGCGGCGCCATGCGCCACTCGGCACTGCGTGCATGGGCTTCCAGCCCTTCGGAGCGCGCGAGCGTGGCCGCGATGCGTCCGAGACGCTGGGCCGAGGCGCGGGAAACCGAGATCAGGCTCGAGCGCTTCTGGAAATCGTAGACGCCGAGGGCCGACGAGAAGCGCGCCGTGCGCGACGTGGGCAGCACGTGGTTCGGTCCCGCGCAGTAATCGCCCAGGGCTTCCGACGCATGGTGCCCGAGGAAGATCGCGCCGGCGTGGCGGATGCGCGGCAGGAGCGCCTCGGGATCGGACAGCGCGAGCTCGAGGTGCTCCGGCGCGATGCGGTTGGCGATGGCGCACGCCTCCTCCAGGTCGCGCACGCGGATCAACGCGCCGCGCGCGGCGAGCGAGGCCTCGATGATGGCGCGGCGCGGCAACGTCGCCACCTGGCGCGCCATCGAGCGCGCGACGCGCTCGATGAGCTCGGCGTCGGGCGAAAGCAGGATCGCCTGCGCGATCTCGTCGTGCTCCGCCTGCGAGAAGAGGTCCATCGCGACCCAGTCGGCGTGGGCCGTCGAGTCGGCGATCACCAGCACCTCCGATGGGCCGGCGACCATGTCGATGCCGACGTGCCCGAACACGCGGCGCTTGGCCGCGGCCACGTACGCGTTGCCGGGCCCCACGATCTTGTCCACCGCCGGAACGGTCGGCGTGCCGAAGGCGAGCGCGCCCACCGCCTGCGCGCCGCCCACGCGCACGATGCGGTCCACGCCCGCGAGCGCCGCGGCCGCGAGCACCGGGGCGTTGAGCGCGCCGTCGGGAGTGGGCGTGACCATGACGAGCTCCGGGACGCCGGCGACCTTCGCCGCGACGGCGCTCATGAGCACGGAGGACGGATACGCGGCCTTGCCGCCGGGGACGTAGAGGCCGACGCGATCGATCGCGGTCACCTGCTGGCCGAGCACGGTGCCGTCGCCCTCGTCCACGCGCCACGAGGAAAGCACCTGGCGCTCGTGGTAGGCGCGGATGCGCTCCGCAGCCATCTCGAGCGCCTCGCGTTCGCCCGCGGGCAGCGCGTCCAGCGCGGCGCGCGCCCGGGCGAGGGGCACGACGAGGTCCGCGGCGGACGCGGGCGACCAGCGGTCGAAGCGCGCGGTGTACTCGAGCAGCGCCGCGTCGCCGCGGGCTCTCACGTCGTCGAGGATCGCTTCGGTGGCGCGCTCGACGCGCTCGTCCTGCGCCGCCTCGAAGGCGAGCAGGCGTGCGAGCTCGGCCTCGAAGCCCGGCGCGTCGGTGGCGAGCCGGCGCGGCTCAGGCACGGCTCGCCTCGCGCAACGCGTCGATGAGGGGCGCGATCGCGGCGCGCTTCACCTTGAGCGACGCGGGGTTCACGATCAGGCGGCTGGACACCGGCATGATGTCCTCCACGGCCTTCAGCCGGTTCGCCTTGAGCGTGTTGCCGGTGTCCACCAGGTCCACGATCGCGTCGGCGAGGCCCACCAGCGGCGCCAGCTCCATGGATCCGTAGAGCCGGATGAGATCGACGTGCATGCCCTTGGCCGCGAAGTGCTCGCGCGCGATGCCGATGTACTTGGTGGCCACGCGCAGCCGCGCCCCCTGGCGCACCGCCGCGGCGTAGTCGAAGTCCTCCGGGACGGCGACCGACATGCGGCAGCGCGCGATGCCGAGGTCGAGCGGCTGGTAGAGGCCCTGGCCGCCGTGCTCCACGAGCAGGTCGCGGCCCGCCACGCCCAGGTCCGCCGCGCCGTATTGCACGTAGGTCGGCACGTCGGCCGCGCGCACGAGGATGAGGCGCAGGCCCGGGCGGTTCGTGCCGAGGATCAGCTTGCGCGAGGTCTCGGGGTCTTCGGAAGGACGAATGCCCGCCCGCGCGAGCAGCGGCAGCGTTTCCTCGAAGATGCGCCCCTTGGCGAGGGCGAGGGTGGTCGTCGCCATGGGCATCAGGATACCCGCGCGATGCGCGCGCCGAGCTGGCCCAGGCGCGCCTCGATGCGCTCGTAGCCGCGATCGAGGTGGTAGATGCGGTCGATGACGGTCTCGCCCTCGGCCACGAGTGCGGCGATCACCAGGCTCGCGGAGGCGCGCAGGTCGGTGGCCATCACGGTGGCGCCGGTTAGCTTCTCGACGCCGTGCACGAGCGCGGTGTTGCCCTCGATCTCGATCGCGGCGCCGAGCCGGCGCAGCTCCTGCACGTGCATGAAGCGGTTCTCGAAGATGGTCTCCGTCACGAACGCGGTGCCGTCCGCCACGGCGTTCAACGCGATGAACTGCGCCTGCATGTCGGTCGGGAAGCCCGGATACGGCGCCGTGCGGATCGAAACCGACTTCGGCCGCGCGCCCATGCGCAGGCGGATGGAGTCGGCGCCCACGTCGATCCGCGCGCCCGCCTCTCGCAGCTTCTCCAGCACCGCGTCCAGGCTCGCCACCGGCGCCTGCGCGAGCGTGACGTCGCCGCGCGTCGCCGCGGCCGCCGCGAGGAAGGTGCCCGCCTCGATGCGGTCCGGTATCACCGAGTGCTCGACGCCACCCAGGCGCTCCACGCCCTCGATCGCGATCACGTCGGTGCCGTGGCCGCGGATGCGCGCGCCCATCGCGATCAGGCAGCGCGCGAGGTCGACCACTTCCGGCTCGCGCGCGGCGTTCTCGAGCACCGTCTCGCCGCGGGCGAGGCACGCGGCCATCATGAGGTTCTCGGTGCCGGTCACGGTCACCGTGTCCATGAAGATGCGCGCCCCCTCGAGCCGCTGCGCCGTCGCGTGGATGTAGCCCGCCTCGATCGCGATCTTCGCGCCCATCGCCGCGAGGCCCTTGATGTGCAGGTCGACGGGGCGCTGGCCGATCTGGCAGCCGCCGGGCAGCGACACGCGCGCCTCCCCGAACCGCGCGGTGAGCGGGCCCAGGGCGAGGATCGACGCGCGCATCGTCTTCACCAGCTCGTAGGGCGCGAAGGGCTGCGAGACGGCCGAGGCGTCGAGGTCCACCGCGTGCGGCGCGCGCCGGACGGCCACCCCCATGCGCTCGAGGAGCCGGATCATCGTGCCGACGTCGTTCAGCTCCGGAACGTTGGCGATGCGCACCGGCTGCGCGGTGAGGAGCGCGGCCGCCAGGATCGGCAGCGCCGCGTTCTTCGCGCCCGCGACGCGGACTTCGCCCGAAAGCGGCACGCCGCCGTGGATGGAGAGTTTCTGCATGGATGTCGAAGGCCCGCGGGGCGGGCCGCTCAGTTCAGCGCGCCGCCCACTCGTCCGGTGACAGGGTCTGCATGGACAGCGCGTGGATCTCCTCGCGCATGCGCTCGCCCAGCGCGGCGTAGACCAGCTGGTGGCGCCGCACCCGGGTGAGGCCCGCGAAATCCGGGCTCACGATCACCGCCTCGAAGTGCGCCCCGTCGCCCCGCACCTCGAGGTGCGTGCAAGGCAGGCCCGCGCGGATCGATTCTTCGATGGACCGGGGTTCGACCATGGCCATGGCTAGTGCCGGAGCTTCCAGCCCCGGGCGAGGAGGTGCAGGGTCAGCAATGATAGGGCAGCGAAGGCGACGGTCGCAAACGCGAGGCTCGTCCCGGGCGCCACGTCCGATTGCCCGAAGAAGCCGTAGCGGAAGCCGTCCACCGCGTAGAAGAACGGGTTCAGGCGCGAGACCGCCTGCCAGAAGGGCGGCAGCGTGTGCATCGAGTAGAACACGCCGGCGAGGAACGTGAGCGGCATCACGAGGAAGTTCTGGAACGCGGCGAGCTGGTCGAACTTCTCCGCCCAGATGCCGGCGATGATCCCGAGCGCGCCGAGGAGGCCCGATCCCGCCACCGCGAAGGCGAGGACCCACAGCGGATGCTCTACGGGCACCGGGATGATCCAGAGCGTGGCGGCGAAGACGCCGAGGCCGACGGCGATGGCGCGCACCACCGCGGCGAGCAGGTAGGCCGCGAAGAGCTCCGCGGGCGCCAGGGGCGGCAGCAGGATGAACACGATGTTGCCGGTGATCTTCGACTGGATCAGCGACGAGGAGCTGTTGGCGAACGCGTTCTGCAGCATCGCCATCATCGCGAGCCCCGGGACGAGGAACTGCGCGTAGCTCACGCCGGGAAACGCCTCCACGCGGCCGGCGAGCGCGTGGGCGAAGACCAGCAGGTAGAGCAGCGCCGAGACCACGGGAGCCGCGACGGTCTGGAAGCTCACCTTCCAGAAGCGCAGCACCTCCTTGCGCAGCAGCGTGGGAAAGCCGCTCACGGCGGGAACGGCACGCGCTCGTCGCGGTGCATGATCTTCACGAACACCTGCTCCAGCTCCGGCTCGGCGACCTCGAGGCTTTCCACCGCGGCGCCGGATTCGCGCAGGCGCGCGAGCGACTGCTCGACGTGGGCCGCGTCCGCGATCGGCACGCGCCACCAGCCCGCCGCGTCGCGCGTGGCGCCGCCCGCGAGCGCTTCCGGCAGCGCGCCGGCGAGCTTCACGCGCAGCACGCGCTCGGAGAACGCGGCGAGCAGCCGCGCGGTCGAGTCGAGCGCCACGATGCGCCCCTCCTTCATCATCGCGATGCGCGTGCACAGCTGCTGCGCTTCCTCCAGGTAGTGCGTGGTGAGCACGATGGTGTGGCCCGCGGCGTTCAAGTCGCGGATGAAGCTCCACAGCGCCTGGCGCAGCTCCACGTCCACGCCCGCGGTGGGCTCGTCCAGCACGATCACGGGCGGCCGGTGCACGAGCGCCTGGGCCACCATCACGCGCCGCTTCATGCCGCCCGAGAGGCTGCGCATGTTGGCGCCGCCCTTGGACGCGAGGCCGAGGCGCTCGAGGAGCTCGGCGATCCAGTCCCCGTTCGCGCGCAGGCCGAAGTAGCCGGACTGGAACTCGAGCGTCTCGCGCACCGTGAAGAACGGATCGAAGGCGATCTCCTGCGGGACCATTCCAAGCGCGCGCCGGGCCGAGCGGTAATCGGAGTGCACGTCGTGGCCCATCACCTCGAGCGTCCCGGAGTCGGCGATCGCGAGCCCGCCGAGCGCGGAGATGAGCGTGGTCTTGCCGGCGCCGTTGGGGCCGAGGAGGCCGAAGAACTCGCCCTCCTCCACCTCGAGCGACACGCCGGCGAGCGCGCGAACCGCGCCGAAGCGCTTGTGCACGTCGCGCGCGACGACGGCCTGCCGCGCTCTCACGGCGCGGCGCCGGGCCGCGACGGCTCGATCAGGTCCGCGACGCCGTAGAGCTCGGCGAGCGCGAGGAGGTTGGGCGGGAGGTTCACGAAGTGGAGCGCCTTGCCGTGCGCGAGCGCCAGGCGCCGCCATTCGAGCAGCAGCGCCACGGCGGACGAATCGACCGCGGTGATGGCGGAAAAATCGATGGTGAGGCGCTCGGGAAGGTCGGGCCGCGCGGCGAACTTCGCGCTCTCGGCGAGCACGCCGCTCACCGACCCGAAGTCGAGGGCGCCCGTGAGGCGCAGGACCTCGTCGTTGGCGAGCGCGCTCACTTCGTCGGCGGCCGCCTTCGCCGGCTGCGGCGAGCGGTTGCGCTCCTGCAGCGTCTTCACCAGCCCGTCGATGCCGGAGCGCTGGATCTGGTCGTTGAACGAGCCGCGGTAGGTCGTCACGAGGGACGCGCCGTCGATCACCACGTCGTACACCTTCCAGCCGTCCTTGTCCTTCTCCATCCGGTAGTCGATCGGGATGGGCGGACCGCCCTCCTGGATCACCGCCGTCTTCACGACGACGTCGGTGTCGCCGGGCGCGGCCTGCAGCGGCTTCACGTCGATCTTCTGGTTGCGGTATTGCGAGAGCGACGCCGAATAGGTGCGCACCAGCATCGTGCGGAACTCCTTCGTGAGCGCTTCGCGCTGCTCGGGCGTGGCCTGCGACCAGTTGCGGCCCACCGCCAGGCGCGTCATGCGGGCGAAGTCGAAGTGCGGCAGCACCTTCTGCTCCGCGAGCTGCACGACCTTCGTCGAATTGCCGGCCTGCATGTCCTTGTCCGACTTGATGATGGCGACCACCTCGTCGGCGATGCGCTTGACGAGCGCGTCGGGGGCTTCCTGCGCGCGCGCCGCGAGGGGCACGAGCGCCACGAGCAGGGCGATGAAAAGGCGCTTCATGAGGTTCTTCCTGTGGGGTGGGGGCTGGACCGGTTCGACCCCGGCGGGCGCGGCGCGGTTCCGGCTACTTCTTCGCGGCGGCCGGCGCGGCCGGCGCGCCCGGCGGCTCGGGCAGCTTCTTGCCGTTGCCGGGCTCCTCCTGCGCCTTGCTGAACAGGACCTGGCTGATCAGGCGCTCGAGCACGACGGCCGACTGCGTGATGGTGATGCGGTCCCCGGCACCGAGCGGCTGGTCGTCGCCGCCCGCGTCGATGCCGACGTAGTTCTCGCCCAGCAGGCCCGAGGTGAGGATCGACGCGGTGCTGTCCTTGGGAAACTTGTAGCGCTTGTCGAGCGCGAGGATCACGTCGGCCTGGTAGCGGGCGTTGTCGAAATGGATGTCGGCCACGCGGCCCACGAGCACGCCGGCGCTGCGCACCGGCGCGCGCACCTTGAGGCCGCCGATGTTGTCGAAGCGCGCCTCGACCTTGTAGGTCTCGTTCGCGCGCTCGGCGCCCAGGTTGCCCACCTTGAGCGCCAGCACCAGCAGCGCCGCGAACCCCGCGGCGACGAAGGCTCCGAACCACAGGTCGATCGTCGTTCTTTCCATCGTCTTCTTCCAGCGTCGTTTCGAAGCCTCGCCCCGCCTATTCCGCGCCGCGCAGCATGAACGAGGTGAGGATGAGGTCCAGGGCGAGGATCGTGAGCGCGGAGCTCACCACGGTGCGGGTCGTCGCGCGCGACACGCCTTCGGCGGTCGGCGGCGCGTCGTAACCCTCGAAGGTCGCGATGACGGTGACGGCGATTCCGAACACGAAACTCTTCACGACACCGTTGAACACATCATACCGGAAGTCCACCGCCGACTGCATTTGCGACCAGAAGGCGCCGTTGTCCACGCCGATCAGCACCACCGCGACGATGTAGCCGCCGAAGACACCCATGCACGCGAAGAGCGCGGCGAGCAGCGGCATCGAGATGACGCCCGCCCAGAAGCGCGGCGCGATCACGCGCGCCATGGGCGAGACCGCCATCATGTCCATCGCGGACAGCTGCTCGGTCACCTTCATGAGGCCGATCTCCGCGGTGATCGCGGAGCCCGCGCGCGAGGCGAAGAGCAGCGCCGCGACCACGGGGCCCAGCTCGCGCACGAGCGAGAGCGCCACCAGCACGCCGATCGATTCCGTGGCGCCGTACTTCTGCAGCGTCTCGAAGCCCTGCAGGCCCAGCACCATGCCCACGAAGAGGCCCGAGACGATGATGATCACGAGCGAGAGCACGCCGCTGAAGTACACCTCGCGCATCACCAGGCGGAAGCGCTGGAAGCTCGTGCCCGACGAGGCGATCACCAGGGTGAAGAAGCGCGCCATCGACGCCCGCGCGCCAGACGCCCTCGATCACGCGGTGGCCGAATACCTGCAGGAGCCTGCGCACGCGCTCAAGCACGCGCGCCTCCCGCGGCGAGCCGCACGTCCTCGGCATAGGGCGGCGCCGGGTAGTGGAACGGCACCGGCCCGTCGATCTCGCCCTGAACGAACTGGCGCAGGTACGGCACGGGCCGAGCGGCGCATCGCGTCGGGCGTGCCCTCGCCCACGATGACGCCCTCGGCGATGACGTAGAGGTAGTCGACGATCTGCATCGACTCCATGACGTCGTGGGAGACCACGATCGAGGTGGCGCCGAGCGCGTCGTTGAGCTTCCGCATGAGCGTGCCGATCACGGCCATGGCGATGGGATCCAGGCCCGCGAAGGGCTCGTCGTACATCACGAGCAGGGGATCGAGCACGACGGCGCGCGCGAGTGCGACGCGCCGCGCCATCCCGCCGGAGAGCTCCGAGGGCATGAGGCGCTGCGCCCCGCGCATGCCCACCGCCTCGAGCTTCATCAGCACCAGGTCGCGCACCAGGCGCTCGGGAAGTTCGGTGTGCTCGCGGACCGGGAATGCCACGTTCTCGTACACGGACATGTCGGTGAAGAGCGCCCCGAACTGGAACAGCATGCCCATGCGCCGCCGCAGCGCGTAGAGCCCCGCCGGATCCATGTAGCGCATGGACTTGCCGCCGACGCGCACGTCGCCTTCGGTGGCGGCGAGCTGCCCGCCGATGATCCTGCAGCAGCGTCGTCTTGCCGCTGCCCGAGGCACCCATGATCGCGACCATGCTTGCCGCGCGGAACGCGCATGGTGATTCCTTTCAGGACCGGCCGCCGGTCGAAGCCGTCGTACGAAAAATTCACCGACTGGACGTCGACCAGGATGTCTTCGGACACGCGGGAAAATGCGGAGCGGGAGGAAGCGCGATTTTAGCAGCTTTGACAGCGCGCCCTCCCCTATAATCCTCGCGTGAACAAGCCAAGCCTGCTGCTCGTGGACGACGACCCGCTGATCGGCGAGTCGCTGTCGTTCGCGCTGGCGGGCGACTACGAGGTGGCGAAGGCGGAGGACCGCGCCGCGGCCGTGGAGCGTGCTGCGCGGGGGCCTGCGGCCCGACGTCGCGCTCATCGACCTGGGGCTTCCTCCCGTTCCCGGCCTGCCCGACGAAGGCTTCAAGCTGATCGGAGACCTGCTCGCGCACGCGCCCTCAGGTGCGCATCCTGGTGCTCACCGGGCCAGAACGAGCAGTCGAACGCGCGGCGCGCGCGCGCGCTGGGCGCCGCGGACTTCGTGCCCAAGCCGTGCGAGCCCGAAGTTCGCTGCGCGAGGCGCTCGAGCGCGCGCTCGCAGTCGCCGGCGCTCGAGCCCGCGACGACGAGGAGGAGGCGGCGGCGTACGCGCTGATCGGCGACAGCCCCGCCGCTGCGCCGGCTGAGCAGCCAGATCGACCTGTACGCCGCGTCCTCCTTCCCGGCGCTCATCGAGGGCGAATCGGGAAGCGGCAAGGAGCGCGTGGCGCTGTCGCTGCATCACCTCAGCCCGCGCGCGAACCAGCCCTACCTCGCGCTCAATTGCGCGGCGATCTCGCCCACGCTGGTCGAGCCCACGCTCTTCGGCTACGCGCAAGCGGCGCCTTCACCGGCGCCCAGCAGGCGAAGTCGGGCTACTTCGAGGACGCGGGCGAGGGCACGCTCTTCCTCGACGAGATCGGCGAGCTGCCCGGCGACCTGCAGGCGAAGCTCCTGCGCGTGCTGGAGAACGGCGAGTACCAGCGCGTGGGCGAGACGCACACGCGCGTGAGCCGCGCGCGCATCGTCGCCGCCACCAACCGCGACCTGCGCGAGGAAGTGCGCCGCGGCCGCTTCCGCTCCGACCTCTATCATCGCCTGTCGGTGTTCGAGCTCGCGGTGCCGCCGCTGCGCGACCTCGGCGAGCGACAAGCTGCGCCTGCTCGACCACTACCGCGCGGCCTATGCGGCCAAGGCGGGGGGCCGCACCTTCGAGCTCGACGCCCGGGCCCGCGCGCGCTGGCTCGCCTACGAGTTTCCGGGCAACGTGCGCGAGCTGAAGAACATCGTGATCCGGCTCACGACCAAGTACGCGGGATACACGGTGGGCGAGGCGGAACTCGAGGCCGAGTTCGCGCCGGCGGCGCCGGCGAGCCCGCGCGCCGATCCCGTGGCGCGCGCCCGCGCGGAGCTGCTCTCGGGCGCGCCTCAGTTCAGCCTGGACGCCGCGCTCAAGGGCGTCGAGCAGGCCTACCTGGACGCCGCGCTGGAGATCGCGAACGGCAACATGTCCCAGGCGGCGAAGCTCCTCGGAGTCTCGCGCAACACCCTCTACGGAAGCCTGGAGGCGGCGGGGCGATCGGGTGCTAAACTGGGCACCTCCGATCCGGGCGAGGCGCGGGGCTGACTAACGCAAACAACCAAACGCCGCCGCCCCGCGCACGACCATCCATGACGATGTACCTCGAACACTTCGGGCTGCGCGAAGCGCCGTTCCGCATCACGCCGCACACCGAGTTCTTCTTCTCCGGCGCCAATCGCGGCACGACCCTCGAGGCGCTGCTCTACGCGATCACCGCCGGCGAGGGCATGGTGAAGGTCACCGGCGAGGTGGGCAGCGGCAAGACGATGCTCTGCCGCGTGCTGATGGAGCGCCTGCCGGAGACGCGTCGAGACCATCTACCTCGCGGTGCCGAGCCTCACCCGCGACGAGATGCTCGCCGCGATCGCGAGCGACCTGTCGATCGAGACGCCGCGGGCGCCAACACCACGAAGCTCGTGCGCGCGCTCCAGGAGCGGCTGATCGAGATCCACGCGCACCGGCAAGCAGGTGGTGGCGCTCATCGACGAGGCGCACGCGATGCCGCTCGCCACGCTCGAGGAGATCCGGCTGCTGTCCAACCTCGAGACCGGCACGGAGAAGCTGCTGCAGATCGTGCTCTTCGGCCAGCCCGAGCTCGACCAGCACCTGGCGCTGCCGCACATGCGCCAGCTGAAGGAGCGCATCACCCACAGCTTCGACGCTCGCGCCGCTGCCGCCGCGCGAGGTGAGCGACTACGTGAACTTCCGCCTGCGCGCGGCCGGCTACCACGGTCCGGACCTCTTCGGCGCCGAGGCGCTGCGCATCATCGCCGAAGCCTCCGAGGGCCTCACGCGGCGCATCAACATCTACGCCGACAAGACGCTGCTCGCCGCCTTCGCCGCGGGCACGCACACGGTGACCGGCCGACCACGCGCGCGCCGCCATCACCGACACGCAGATCGTGGTCAACGCGGCGCGAATCTCCGCGCCGCCTCGCGGCGGTCGCCGCGGCCGCGGCCTCGCCGCGGGCGTGGTGCTCGGCTTCGTGCTCGCGCAGTTCGTGTCGCGTGCCGGCTTCCGGTGCCCGGGCCGGCCGCCGCGGCGCCCTCCGCGGCGGCGCAGCTCCGTCGCCGGCGGTTGCGCCGGCCGCCATCGCAGGCGCCCGCGCCTGCAGGCGGTCCTGCCCGTGGCGGCCCCCCGCGAGCCTCCGGCGTCCCGGCCGGCCACGCGCCACGACGCCGTCCGCCGAAACGCGCGCGGCGCCCGCGACCGCCGATCCTCGTCGCCGATCGCGCTCGCCGCCGGGCGCGAGCTGATCGCCGAGGGCTCTGACGCCCGCTTCGCGGTGCAGCTCATGGTGACCGACGCGCGCGAGCGCGGCTATCTCGACGCGTACCTCGCCGAGGCCGGCCAAGCCGCTCAGCTCCGAGCGCCTGTACCTCGTGCCGACGGGGGCGCCGACGCTCCGCGGGTCGCGGTCCTCTTCGGGCCTTCAAGGACCGCGACGAGGCGAGCGCCGCGCTCGGCTCGCTGCCCGAGCCGCTGCAGCCAGTTCCGCCCCTTCGTGCGCTCGTCGACGGCAGTACGCGAGGACGCCCGCCGCGCCGCGCCGCGATGAGGGTCGGCCCGCCGGGTGCCCGCGCGGAAACCGCCTGACCGAACTGGGGGATTCTTCATTGCGTTTCCCGCGATGAAAACGATATAAAGAGCGGGAAGGCGGTTCTTTTCATAAAACAAATACTTACGGGATATTCCTGCATGCGTTTCACCGCAGCCGCGCCGTGGCTCGCGTGCGCCCTGGCGCTCGCGGCTGCGGCACGCGGCCGCTCGCGCAATCGGAGGCGCATATCCAGCCGGCGCAGGTCGACGCGCGCCGAGGCGATTCCGCAGGCCGTGCGTGCGGTGCCGCTGCCGCCCGCGCCCCAGGCGCGCACGATCCGAGATCCGCTATTCCGTGGTGGTCGCGAACCAGCCGGTGCGCGACGTGCTCCTCGCGATGGCGCGCGAGACGAAGCTCAACTTCGACATCCAGTCCCGGCCTCGAGGGCACCGTCACGCTCAACGCCATCGACCAGACGCTCAAGCAGATCCTCACGCGCATGGCGCGCCAGGTGGACATGCGCTGGGAGCAGGACGGCCAGACGATCACGGTGATGCCCGACACGCCGTACCTGCGCAATTATCGCGTCGACTACGTGAACATGGCGCGCGACGTGAACGAGACCGTGGGCATCTCCACGCAGGTGATCTCCGGCGCGGTGGGCGGCACCACGGCGCCGCCGGCGCGGGGAGCAGCGAACAACTCCACGCTCACGCATCACGCCGTCGCAAGAACCGCTTCTGGGAGACGCTCGAGAAGAACATCAAGGACCTGCTGCGCGAGACCGACAAGCTCCTGCCCGAAGGCAGCAGCGAGACCTTCGTGCAGAGCCGCGGCCAGAGCCAGGCGGCTTCCAGCCAGTCGCGCACGATCCACGACGCGCGCGCGCGCGAATTCGACGACCGGAACCACGCACGCTGCAGACGCCCGGCGAGACCGCGGCGACCAAGTGGGCGAATTCGGTGGAGCAGCGGCTCACGTTCCGCGAGGCGGCCTCGGTCATCGTGAACCCCGAGAGCGGCGATCGTGTCGGTGCGCGCCACCTCGCGCCAGCACGAGAAGGTGCGGGAGTTCCTCGAGCAGGTCGCCGGATCCGTCCAAGCGGCAGGTGATCATCGAGGCGACGGTCGTGGAGGTCACGCTCAACGACAACTACCAGTCGGGCATCGACTGGTCGGCGCTCGGGCATGAACGGCCTGGGCTACAGCTTCACGCAGGCCTTCAGCGGCCCCGACCTTCCGCGGCACGCCGCTGCGGCTGAACACGTCGTCCTTCACCATCGCGCTACAACAATCCCAACGCGGCCGCCGGGCGGCTCGATCTCGAGCTCCGTGAAGCTGCTCGACTCGTTCGGCAAGACGCGCGTGCTCTCCAGCCCCAAGCTGATGGTGATCAACAACCAGACGGCGGTGCTCAAGGTCGTCGACAACCAGGTGTACTTCACCGTGAAGGCGGACACCGTCACCAACCAGTCCACCTCCACCACGACGTTCACCACGACGCAGAACGTGGTGCCCGTGGGCTTCATCATGAACGTGACGCCGCAGATCAGCGAGAGCGACATGGTGACGCTCGACGTGCGCCCGACGGTCACGCGCATCATCGACACCGTGAAGGACCCCAATCCCTCGCTCGCCGCGGCGAACGTGACGAGCCTCATCCCCATCACGCAGACGCGCGAGATGGAAAGCGTGCTCAAGGTGGCGAGCGGGCAGACCGCGGTCCTGGGCGGGCTCATGCTCGACAGCTTCGAGGGCAAGCGCGAGGGACTGCCGCTCGCCTCGCGCATCCCGGTCTTCGGCGACCTCTTCAGCAACCGCAACGACCGCGCGATGAAGTCGCGAGCTCGTCATCTTCATCCGCCCGGTCGTGATGCGCGAGGCGAGCCTCGAGGGCGACCTCGCCGACTACCGGCGCTACGCGCCCGGACACGGATTCTTCAACGACACGCGCTCGCCCCTGCCCCGGGTCGAGAAGGAGCTCGGCCGCATCGAAGCGGGCAAGGTGACCGCGCGGCGATCCGGTGCCCGTGGTGCCGGCCCGCGCCGGGAGGCGGCTCGTGAGCCTGCTGCTCGACGCCCTGAAGCGCGCGGAGCAGGAGAAGCTCACGCGCCAGGCGCGACCGGCCGAGCGCGCCGGAGCCGCGGCGCAGGCCGCCCGCGCCGTCGCCAGCTCCCGCGCCGGTGCTCGAGCTGCAGGCCCTGGGCGGCGCGCCGTCGGCATCCATCGGCGCGCCGCGTACCGATGCACAGGCCGCGCAGGCGGTCTTCGACGCCAAGTCCCCGCCGCGCGCCGCCGGGCGCAATCGCGGCGTGCTGTGGGCCATCGTCGCGGCCGTCGGCGTGGTCCTGCTCGCCGCATCGGCCTACGTCTGGTATTCGCCGTGGGCGCGCTCGCGCCGCGGCCCGCTTCCGTCACCCGCATTCGCCCCGCGCCCATCGCGCCGCCCGCCGCCGACCTGAACGCGCCGCGGCAGGACCTGGCCCCGCCGCCCGCCTCCCTCACGCCGGCCGTCGCGCCGCCCCTCGATCTCGCGCCCGTGCCTGCGCGACGCCAAGGCAGCCGGCCGCGGCGCCGTCGCCGGTCGACGAGCCTGCTGAAGCAGCCGGCGCCGGTCTCGCAGGGACCGCTGAAGCTCGCGCGCTCCGAGGAACCGAAGCCGCGCGTGCCCGCGGACGTGCAGGCGGGCTACGACGCCCTCGTCGCGGGAGACCTCGCCGCCGCGCGCAGGCGCTACGCGGCGGCCCTCGCCGCCGACGCCACGAACGTGGATGCGCTCCTCGGGCTGGCGACCGTCGAGGCGCGCAGCGCCAATCCTCGCTGGCCGCCGCGGCCGGTTACCGCCGCGTCCTCGAGCTCGATCCCCGCAACGCCACCGCGCAAGCGGGGCTCGCCGCGCTCGCCGACTTCTCGCGTCCCGAGGCGCTCGAGATGCGCGCTGCGGACCGAGCTCGCGAGCTCCCCGGACAGCGCCGCGCTGCAGCTCACGCTGGGCGACCTCTACGCCTCCCAGGGCCGCTGGTCCGAAGCGCAGGCGGAGTACTTCGAGGCCCACCGCCTGCAGCCCGAGAACGCCGACGTCGCGTACAACCTCGCCGTGAGCCTCGACCACCTGGGCCAGCGCCGCCTCGCCGCGGATTTCTACCGCCGCGCGCTCGAGGCGCGGCGCGGCGCAGGCCGCACAGTTCGATCCGGCCGTGGCGGCGCGCCGGCTCGCAGAGCTCGAACGCTGAACCGCGCGATGGCCACCGTCCAGGCGACGCCGCTCTCGCAGATCCCGCTCGGCCAGACGCTCCTCACCAAGGGCATCATCAGCCAGGACCAGCTCAACATCGCGTTGACCGAGCAGAAGCGCTTCAAGACGCCGCTCGGCAAGGTGCTGGTCACCCTCGGGTTCGTGACCGAGGCGACGATCCGCGACATCCTCTCGGAGACGCTGGGCCAGGTCTCCATCGACCTGGACAGCACCATCGTCGACCCGGCGGCGATGGCGCTGGTGCCCAAGGACATGGCGCGCCGCTACCACGTGCTGCCGGTGAGCTACGACGCCGACAAGAAGCTGCTGCTGATCGCGGTGTCGGATCCCGTCAACGTCGTGGCACTCGACCAGATCCGCGCGCTCGCGCGCGAGGAGCTGCGCATCGAGCAGGTGCTCGCGCGCGAGTCCGACATCACGATCGGCATCGAGCACCACTACGGCTTCGAGCTCTCGATCGACGGGATCCTGAACGAGATCGAGACCGGCGAGATCGACTACCAGTGCTCGCCGCCGACTTCGACGAGTACAGCCAGCCGGTCGTGCGCCTGGTGGACGCGCTGCTCAACGACGCGGTGAAGCGCAGCGCCTCCGACATCCACTTCGAGCCGGAGCAGGGGTTCCTGCGCATCCGCTACCGCATCGACGGCGTGCTGCGCCAGATCCGCAGCCTGCACAAGAACTACTGGGCCGCGATGGTGGTGCGCCTGAAGGTGATGAGCGGCATGAACATCGCCGAGACGCGCGCCCCGCAGGACGGGCGCATCTCGCTCATGCTCTCCGGCCACCAGGTGGACTTCCGCGTGTCCTCGCAGCCCACCACGCACGGCGAGAACATCGTGCTGCGCATCCTCGACCGCGACAAGGGCATCGTGCCGCTGGAGGACCTCGGGCTGCACCCCGAGGACCTGAAGACCATGAAGCTCATGCTCGCGCGCCCCGAGGGCATCATCCTCGTGACCGGCCCCACGGGCAGCGGCAAGACGACCACCCTCTACTCGATCCTCAGCTACATCAACACCGAGGGCATCAACATCATGACCCTCGAGGACCCGGTCGAGTACCCGATGGCGATGATCCGCCAGACCTCGGTGAACGAGGTCGTGAAGCTCGACTTCGCCTCGGGCATCCGCTCGATGATGCGCCAGGACCCGGACGTGATCCTGGTGGGCGAGATCCGCGACCAGGAGACCGCCGAGATGGCGTTCCGCGCCGCGATGACCGGCCACCAGGTGTACTCGACGCTGCACACCAACTCGTCCATCGGCGCCATCCCGCGCCTCATGGACCTGGGCGTGCTGCCGGACATCATGGCGGGCAACATCATCGGCGTCATCGCGCAGCGCCTGGTGCGCAAGCTGTGCGCGCATTGCAAGGCGCCCTACACGCCGGACCAGGCCACGCGCCGGCTCCTCGGCGTGGACGCCGAGGACGAGCGCCCGATCTACCAGGCGGTGGGGTGCGCGCGCTGCGACAACATGGGCTACCGCGGGCGCGTGGCGATCATGGAGCTGTTCAAGCTCGACGCGGAGATCGACGAGCTCATCGCGCGCCGCGCCACCGGGCGGGAGATCCGCGCCGCGGCGAGCGCCAAGGGCTTCCGCTCGCTCGCCGAGGACGCGATCTCGCGCGTGCTGCTGGGCCAGACCAGCCTCGAGGAGATCTCGCGCGTGGTCGACCTCACCGACCGCGTGATCTAGGGAGCGCGGCGCGATGGCGCTCTTCGCCTACCGGGCCGTGGACGCCGACGGACGCATCTCCAGCGGCAACCTGGACGCGGTCAACGCGATCGACCTCGAGCTGCGCCTGAAGCGCCTCGGGCTCGACCTCGTCACCTTCGACGCCGTCAAGCGCTCCACCGCGCGGCGCACGCGCCACGTCTCGCGCCCCGAGCTCATCGCCTTCTGCTTCCACCTGTCGCAGCTGCTCAACGCGGGCGTCAACATCATCGAGGCGCTCACGGACCTGCGCGACACCGTGGACAATCCCGGCTTCCGCCAGGTCATCGCGAGCCTGCTCGAGGACATCGAGGGCGGCCTCAAGCTCTCCGAGGCGATGGCGAACCACCCGTACTGCTTCGACACCGTGTTCGTGTCGCTGATGCGCGCCGGCGAGCAGAGCGGCCAGCTCACCGTGGTGCTCGACCAGCTGTCCGAGAACCTCAAGTGGCAGGACGAGATCGCCTCGCAGGCGCGGCGCGCGCTCGTGTACCCGAGCATCGTGTTCGTGGTGATCATCGCGGTCATCTTCGTGCTGATGATCTTCCTCGTGCCGCAGCTCGGCACGGCATTCCGCAGCATGGTGCCGAAGCTGCCGCGCGAGACCGAGGCGCTCATCTTCCTGTCCAACGTCTTCGTGCGCTGGTGGTACCTGCTGCTCGGCGTGCCGGTCGCGCTCGCCGTGGGCGCCTGGAGCTTCGCGCGCACCAACGAGAAGGCCCAGCTCGCGTTGGACGGCCTGTCGCTGCGCCTGCCGGTGCTGGGCCCGATCCGCCAGAAGATCATCCTCGCGCGCTTCTCGACCTATTTCGCGATGCTCTACCGCTCCGGCATCAGCGTGCTCGACTGCATCCAGATCTGCGAGAAGATCATGGGCAACCGGGTGATGGAGGAGGGGCTGCAGCGCGTCGGGCGCAGCATCTCCGAGGGCCAGGGCATCTCGCAGGCGTTCATCGCGACCAAGCTCTTCCCGCCGCTGGTGCTGCGGATGCTGCGCGTGGGCGAGTCGACCGGCGGCCTGGACGTCGGCACTGCTCAATGTGAGCTACTTCTACAACCGCGAGGTGCGCGAGCGCATCGACCGCATGCAGCAGATGCTGGGCCCGGCCACCACCGTCGTGCTGGGCCTGCTCATCGTGGCGATCCTCTACTCGATCTTCCTGCCGATCTACGACGTGATCGCGAAGATCAAGTTCTAGGCCGTGTCGCGCCACTTCCTCTACCTCACCAACACGCCGCCTCGTCAGCCTCGCCACGCGCGGCACGCGCATCGTGACGCGCCGCGAGTTCGCGGTGTCCGGCGCCGGCGCGGCCGCATTCGAGCGCCTACCTCGCGCAGGCTCGCCGCCGACCCGGTCCACCTCTTCACCGACCTCGCCGAGGAGGACTTCCGCCTCGACACGATCCCGCACGTGGGCGGCCGCGACCGCGAGGCGATCCTCGCGCGCAAGCTCGCGCAGATGTTCCGCAACACGCCCTACCGCCACGCCGATCGTGCAAGGGCGCGAGGCCGAGGGGCGGCGCGACGACCGCGTGCTCTACACGGCGATCACCAATCCGGAGGTGCTGCGGCCGTGGCTCGAGGCGATCGAGCGGCTGCGCGTGCCGCTCGCCGGCATCCACTCGGCGGCGGTGCTCTCAGCGGCGTGCTGCTCGACGAGCTGGACCTGCTCTTCCCGCACACGCTGCTGGTCACGTTCACGCCGGGCGAGCGCGATGCGGCAGACCTACTTCCGCGACCGCGAGATCAAGTTCAGCCGCCTCACGCCGATCGACCTCGAGGAAGGGCAGAGCCTGGGCACGCTCATCTCCGAGGAGACGACGCGCACCTGGCAATACCTGGACAGCCTGCGCCACTTCGGCGAGGGCGACCGGCTCGAGGTGTGCGTGATGCTGCACGCGGGCGACCGGTCGCTGGTGCAGCCGTCGCTGCGCGACTTCGCGCAGATCCAGTACCGCATCCTCGACATGGAGCAGGTGGCGACGAAGCTGGGGCTCAAGCCCGCCGCCCCTCAGCTCGACCGCCGAGGAAGTGTTCGTCCACCTCTTCCTGCTGCGCCCGGGGCCGAACCACTTCGCCTCGCCCGAGATGCGCCGCTACGATACGCTGCGCCGCGCGCGCGTGGGCCTGCGCCGCCTCGCGGCGGCGGTGGTGGCCGGATGCCTCGCCTGGGGCGCATAGAACCTGCGGCACGTGCTCGACGACGAGCGAGGAGGACCAGCGGGTCGCGCAGCAGATCTCGCCGCTCAACCAGGAGTACGACAAGATCACGCGCGCGCTGCCCTCCTTCGGCGTGGGCGGGTCCACCATGCGCGACGCCGTCAACTTCTACAACTCCTCGATCCGCGACTTTCCGCGCCTCGCCGACTTCACCGCCGCGTTCTCCCAGGTCCTCGACCGGCATCCCGAGATGAGGCTCACGCAGCTCGCGTGGACCGCGACCGACGATCCCGAAGTCGGTGCCGCCGCTCGGGCGCAGCACGCCGGCGCCCAGCCCGCCCGTGAAGTCGGTCGCCGCCGCCGGGGCGCCGCCCGCGCCCAAGCCGGCCGAGCCCGCCGAAGCGACCGTTCTCCGGCGGCCGCTACGAAGTGGTGCTCGTCGAAGGCACGGTGCGGGTGGCGAACAACGATTTCCGCGGCGCGCTGGACGCCGTGGAGCGGCTCGCGACCGACGTGAGCGCGATTCCCGGCGCGTCCGCTGGCGTGGTGGAAAGCCCGCTCGACACGCGCTCGTCGGTCGAGATCCTGGGCAAGCCATTCGGACAGCGAGCCCGCCACCATGGAGCTCGCGCTTCGTGCTGCGCATCGTGCGCGAGCACCGGGGGGCGCGCATGAACCAGGTCTTCAACCGCGAAGGCTGGCGCGCGCTGCGCGCCTCGTGGGCTGCTGCTCGCGAGCGCCATCGCCGTGGGCGCCGTGATCGTCGTACGGGCAGCCACTGGTACGGCATGGCAAGGAGAAGCGCGACAGCGCGGATGCGACGCGCCGCCTGCAGGAAGCGCACACGCGGCTCGGCGGCGCGCAGCGCGAGCGCGACAGCCTCAACGAATCGGCGGACGTCTTCCGCACGCTCGTCGAGCGCGGCCTGCTGCAGACGCGAGCAGCGCCTCGACCTCGTGGAGCTGGTGAACGCGCTGCGCTCGCGCTACCAGCTCTTCACGCTCGACTACGAGATCGCGCCCCAGCGCCCGCTGCATGCTCGCCGGAGGACGCGTGTTCCCCGCGATCGACGTCCTCGCGAGCCGCGTGAAGCTCAGGGCGCGCGCGCTGCACGAGGGCGACATCCTCGGCTTCATCGGCGAGCTGTCGCGCTCGCGCCAGGGCTTCTACCCCGTGGACCGGTGCACGCTGCGCCGGATCGAGGGCGTGGCCGGCACGCTGCAGCCGCACGTCGAGGCGGACTGCACGCTCGAATGGATCACCCTCAAGGACAAGCGCGCCAGCCATGCCGGCTAGATTCCTCACCCTCGCGCTCGCCATGGCGCTCCTCGCGGCGGACGCGCGCGCCGCGGACCTCGGCACGCTCTTCTTCACGCCGGCCGAGCGCGAGCAACTCGACCACCTGCGGCGCGGCGAGCCCGCGGAGGAAGCGCCGAGCGCGAGCGCCGCCAGCCACCAGGTGACCGGCTACGTGCAGCGCAGCGACGGGCGCGGCACCGTGTGGATCGACGGGCGTCCGGTGCGCGTGGCCGGTCCGCAGGCCAAGCGCATCTTCGACCCGCGCTCGGTGCGCGACTACTCGCGCAGCGCCGACGAGGTGAAGGTCGAGCGCGAGCCGAAGCGCTGAGTCAAGCGAACGGCGCGCGAACCTGCGCGCGGTTTCCGCGCGCCGCCCGGGGCGCCGATGTCCGATGCTGGCGGCTCGATGAGCCTTCGTGGAGCGCGCCATGCCGCCGCGACGGCGCCTGCGCGGCGCCATCCTGATCCTCGCCTCGCTGCTGCTGCTCGTCGCCGTGGCGGCCCTCTTCGCCGCGATGGCGGGCGGGCGCACCGCGGCGATGCGCGAGCGCGCCACGGAGGAGGCGCTCGCGCTGGCGCGCGAGGCGCTCATCGCCTACGCGTCCGATCGCCCGATCAGCGCGAGCGTGGGCCCCGGCTACCTTCCGTGCCCCGATCTCGACGGCGACGGCTGGGCGGAGTCCACGTGCGGCTCCCAGAGCGGCGACAGCGGGCAGGACCAGCGCCTGGGAAGGCTGCCGTGGAAGACGCTCGGCTTGCCCGAGCTGCGCGACGGTGACGGCGAGCGGCTCTGGTACGCGGTGTCGAGCAAGTACAAGGGACTGCTCAACTGCGCGGTGAGCCGCGCCTGCCTCGACATGACGCCTCCCGTGGCATTGGGAACCATCACGGTGCGCGATCCATCCGGGCATGTGGTCCATGACGGCACGCTCGCGAGCCCCGAGCGCGCGCGGGACGGCGGCGCGCTGGCGGTGGTGATCGCGCCCGGCGCGCGCGCTCGCGCAGCAGCGCCGCGACTGCGCGCCCGGCGATTGCGACGCCGACGGCCGCTGCCTCACCGACCCGCCGCGCCGTGCGGCGCCCTGCGACCCGGCGAACTACCTCGATCGCGTGGAATCGGAAGACAACGCGGCGTTCGTCGATCGCAACGACGCGGCCGGGCGCGCGCTCAATCGCGACGGCTTCATCCAGGGGCCGGTCCCGCTCGCCGGCGGCGCGATCGCGGTGAACGACCGGCTGCTCGCCGTCGCCTACCGGGACGTGATGCCCGCGGTCATGCGCCGCGTCGCGATGGAAGCGTTGCACTGCCTGCGCTACTACGCTTCGCGTCCCGGCAACGGCGGCCGCTATCCCTGGCCCGCGCGCTCGTGCAGCGCGGGCACCGCATTCGGAAGCGCCGCGGACACCGCCGGCATGGGGCTCGGGAGCGTTCCCGACACGCCGTTCGCGCGCAGCGTCGAATCGAGCGGCGGGCGGATGCTGGGCCGCTGGTGGCGCAACACGCCGCAGGATCCCGAGGACCTCGCGGAGCTGCCGACGCTCGCGGATGCTTGCCGCATCGCCGTGGCACCGGATGACGCCGGGCCGGTGCGCAACGCCGCGCCCGGGACGCCGTCGGGCGAAGGGGAAACCGCGGGCTTCGCCGGCAACGCGTGGTGGACGCCGTGGCAGCCCTTCGTCTCCTACGCGCTGGCGCCGGGCTTCGCGCCGGACGCTCCCGGCACGCCCGGTTGCGCCGCCGGGGCTTGCGTCGCGATCGAGACGGCGGACGGGCAGGCCGTGGCGCGCGACACGCAGCTCGCGGTCATCGTCGCGGCGAGCTGCGCCGAGGCGCCGGCATGCGACCCCACGCGCGGCTGCGAGCGCGTCATTCTCGCCCCCGATGCCGACGGCACCCGCCATGCGATCGCCTTGTATCCCTGAGCGGCGCCCGCACGCGAGCGGCTTCGCGCTGCTGGAGATCTGGATCGTGCTGATCGTGCTCACGGTGCTGCTGAGCGGCCTCGCGCTGCCTCTCGCCGCACAGGTGCAGCTGCGGCGGCAGGCCGAGGCTCAACGCGCACGCTCGACGAAGCGCGCGACGCCATCATGGGATTCGCCGCGGCGCATGGGCGCCTGCCCTGCCCCGCCGTCGACGGCCGCGGCAATGGTCTCGAGGCTTCGCGCCCGGCGCCGACGCCTCCAACGGCGAGTGCGCGAGCTACTACGGCGGCTTCCTGCCCGCGGCCTCGCTGGGCCTCGCGAACGTCGATTCGGAGGGCTTCGCGCGTCGATCCCTGGGCGACGCCGCGCAATCGCATCCGCTACGCGGTCTTCGGCGGCGCCACGATCAACGGCGTGGCCAACCCGCTCACGCGCACCGACGGCATGCGCTCGGCCACGCTCAGCGGGCCTGGGCGGCGCGTCGCACTACCTCATCATCTGCTCGAGCGGGCGCGAGGCGACGAGCTCGGGCTGCGGGCCGGCCACGCGCCAGCTCACGCGCCGCGCGGCCTTCGTGCTCTTCTCCCTCGGGCCCAATGCGGCCGCCACGCCGGCGCCGGGAAGCGACGAGGCGCGCAACCTCGACGCCGATCCGGTCTTCGTGTCGCGCGAGGCCTCGATGCGACCGGGCAACGAGTTCGACGACGTGCTCCTCTGGGTCCCGATCCACCTCGTCACGCACCGCCTGATCGTCGCGGGGCGCCTGCCGTGACGGCGCGGGCGGGAACGCGGCGCGGGTTTCGTGCATCCGATCAGGGGCCTATAATTGACATTCGGCCGAAAGGACCGCTCGATGAACCAGCGCGACGCGAGCCTTCCCATCCCCGACGTGCAAGCCAGCCCGACACGCGGCGCCTGGCCATCGACCGCGTGGGCATCAAGGCGATCCGCCACCCGGTGAAGATCCGGGAGCGCGCCGGCGGCATCGCAGCACACCGTCGCCCACTTCAACATGTACGTGGGCCTGCCGCACCATTTCAAGGGCACGCACATGTCGCGCTTCGTGGAGATCCTCAATGCCCACGAGCGCGAGATCTCGCCCGACACCTTCCGCCTGATGCTGCGCGAGATGGTGAAGAAGCTCGAGGCCGAGACCGGCCACGTCGAGATGGCCTTCCCCTACTTCGTCTCGAAGAAGGCGCCCGTCTCCGGCGTGGAGAGCCTGATGGACTACGAGGTCACCTTCGTGGGCGAGATCCGCGACGGCAAGGAGAGCTTCACGCTGAAGGTGCTGGTGCCGGTGACGAGCCTGTGCCCCTGCTCGAAGAAGATCTCCGAGCGCGGAGCGCACAACCAGCGCTCCCACGTGACCGTGGCCGCGCGCATCAACGCGTTCGTCTGGATCGAGGACATCATCGACCGCGTCGAGAGCCAGGCCTCGTGCGAGCTCTGGGGCCTGCTCAAGCGCCCGGACGAGAAGTACGTCACCGAGCACGCCTACGACAACCCGAAGTTCGTCGAGGACATGGTGCGCGACATCGCCGCGGAGCTGAACCGCGACCCGCGCATCGAAGGCTACGTGGTGGAGAGCGAGAACTTCGAGTCCATCCACAACCACTCCGCCTACGCGATGATCGCGAAGGGGATGCCGGCCCGCAGGCGCTAGTAGCGCTTGGTGAGGGTCATGTACGCGCCGTCGCGGCGCATCTCGGTGCGGTTGAGGAAGCTCATTCCCAGGAGCGCGACATCGAGCCCCGCGCCTCCGCCACCGACGCCGTCGACGTTGTAGCACCGTGATGTCGCCCACCGTGACGCTGTCGAGCACGACGCGATACGCGGGCGCACGCCCCGTTGGCGGTCTGGATGTGGCCGCGGCTGCCCGTCTGCGATAGTCGATGCCCAGGCGCGCCGCCTCGGAGCGCGGGCAGCAGCACCGTCGTGGCGCCCGTGTCCACCATGAAGCGGACGTGCGCGCCGTTCACCTGCCGTCTCGTGTAGAACTGCCCGCGCGAGTCGGCGGGCAGCGTGACGCTGGGGCGGGTGCGGTCTGCGCGGCGGTCTCGAAGTGCTGGCCCATCTCGAGCGTCTCGCGCTTGCCGTCGATCTCGAGCACCGCGCCGTCGGCGTTGGACGAGATCGAGCAGCACCCCCTCGGCGGTGGCTGCTCCCGCGGAGATGGTGCGCGGGGCGCCGCGGTTGATCACGACCACCGCCTTGCCGGGAAACAGGCCGATCACGTTCACGTCCGTGGCGGCCACGCCGCACGCGGCGAGCGCGCACAGGGCTGCGGCGATAACGCGAATCTTCGTCATGGCGATCATGGAGCGTTCCCGTGAAGCCGGTGCTGGTTTTGCGTTCTCGCGCGCACCGAAGGGCCCGGTCATTTTGCCACATTCCTCGCCGCGCACGGCATCGAATGCAAGCTCGTCGCGCTCGACGAGGGCGACCCGGTGCCCGCCTCCGCCGCGCCCTACGCGGGCCTGGGATTCATGGGCGGCCCGATGAGCGCGAACGACGAGCTCGCCTGGACGCAGCCGGTGCTGGCGCTCATGCGCGACGCCGTGCGCCGCGGCGTGCCGGTGATCGGCCATTGCCTCGGCGGGCAGATGCTCGCCCGCGCGCTGGGCGGCGCGGTGTCGCGCAATCCCGTGAAGGAGATCGGCTGGGTGCCGGTCCGGGTCGAGGACAACGCGACGGCGCAGGGCTGGTTCGGCGGGATCGAGGGCTTCGCGGCGTTCCAGTGGCACGAGGACGCGTTCGCGGTGCCGCCCGGCGGCGAGCGCATCCTCACCGGCCGGCATTGCCCCAACCAGGCCTACGTCGTGGACGGGCGGCACCTGGGCATGCAGTGCCACGTCGAGGTGACCGCGGAGATGATCGAGACCTGGTGCCGCACCGGAGCCGGCGACATCGACGCGGGCTTCGGCAGGAGCCCGGCGGTGCAGGACGCGCCCACCATCCGCGCGCTGGTGCCGGAGAACCTCGCACCGCTCACCGCCATCGCGAGCCGGCTCTACACGCGCTGGGTCGAGGGGCTGCGGCGTTGAGACCTCCCTCTGCCCTGGGAGAGGGCCGGGGAGAGGGTCACTCACGGAAGTTCTGGTAGGACAGCGGCACGTCGGTCACCCCGCCGCGCACCAGCGCGATGGCTTCCTGCAGCGTGTCCCTCTTCGCGCCCGTGACGCGCACCACGTCGCCCTGGATCGACGCGGTCACCTTGAGCTTCGCGTCCTTCAGCATCTTCACGATGCGCTTGGCGAGCTCGGTCTCCACGCCGTTCTTCACGACCATCTTCTGCTTCACCTTGTCGCCGCCGATCTTCTCGACCGATTCCAGCTTGAGGAAGCGCGCGTCGACGTTGCGCTTGGCGAACTTGGCCATCAGCACGTCGCGCACCTGGCCCAGCTTGAAGTCGTCGTCGGCGAACGCGGTGATCTCGCGCTCCTTCTCCTTGAGCTCGAGGCGCGCGTCCGAGCCCTTGAAGTCGTACCGGTTCGCGATCTCCTTGTTCGCCTGCTCGACGGCGTTCTTCACCTCGACGGCGTTGGCTTCGCACATGATGTCGAACGACGGCATCGATCTTCCTCCGGCCTGGGGCTTCCGATAGGTCCGATTCTATCGCGCCGGCCGGCCCGTAGAGGCGACGAGCAGGTCCTGACGTAAAATCCTCCCTTTTCCCTTCGCGAAGCCCGAGACACGTGGCCACGATCCTGCAGACCCTCCCCGCCGGCGAGAAGGTGGGCATCGCGTTCTCCGGCGGGCTCGACACGAGTGCCGCCCTCGCATGGATGCGCGAGAAGGGTGCGATCCCCTACGCCTATACCGCCAACCTCGGCCAACCCGACGAGTCGGATTACGAGGAGATCCCCCGCAAGGCGAAGCAGTACGGCGCCGAGAAGGCGGTGCTGGTGGAGTGCCGCCCGCAGCTCGTGGCCGAGGGCATCGCCGCGATCCAGTGCGGCGCGTTCCACATCTCCACCGCCGGCATCACGTACTTCAACACCACGCCCCTCGGGCGCGCGGTCACCGGCACCATGCTCGTCGTGGCGATGAAGGAGGACGACGTCCACATCTGGGGCGACGGCAGCACCTTCAAGGGCAACGACATCGAGCGCTTCTACCGCTACGGGCTCCTCGCCAACCCGAACCTGCGCATCTACAAGCCGTGGCTCGACCAGCGCTTCATCGACGAGCTCGGCGGCCGCAAGGAGATGAGCGAATACCTCACCCGGCGCGGCTTCGACTACCGGATGAGCGTGGAGAAGGCGTACTCCACCGACTCCAACATCCTCGGCGCCACGCACGAGGCGAAGGACCTCGAGTTCCTCGACAAGGGCATGCGCATCGTGAACCCCATCATGGGCGTGGCGTTCTGGCGCGAGGACGTGGCGGTGCGGCCCGAGACGGTGACGGTCGCGTTCGAGGAAGGATCGCCGGTGTCGCTCAACGGGCAGACGTTCAAGGACGCGGTGGCGCTTTTCGCGGAGGCCAACGCCATCGGCGGCCGCCACGGCCTGGGCATGTCCGACCAGATCGAGAACCGCATCATCGAGGCCAAGAGCCGCGGCATCTACGAGGCGCCCGGCATGGCGCTGCTGCACCTCGCGTACGAGCGGTTGGTGACGGGCATCCACAACGAGGACACCATCGAGCAGTACCGCGGGAACGGCCGGCGGCTGGGGCGGCTCCTCTACCAGGGCCGCTGGTTCGACCCGCAGGCGATGATGCTGCGCGAGACCGCGCAGCGCTGGGTGGCGCGCGCCGTGACGGGCGAAGTGACGGTGGAGCTGCGCCGCGGCAACGACTACTCGATCCTCGACACGAAGAGCCCCAACCTCACCTACAAGCCCGAGCGCCTCACGATGGAGAAGGGCGAGGCGTTCTTCACGCCCGCCGACCGCATCGGGCAGCTCACCATGCGCAACCTGGACATCGCCGATACGCGCGACAAGCTGCGCATCTATTCGGAGACCGGCCTCCTCGGCCCCGGCGGCGGCGTGCCGCTGCTGGGCGACGACTCGAAGAAGAAGTAGCCGGGCGCCCTAGGTCTCGACCTTCCCCAGCAGCAGGTATTCCATCAGCGCCTTCTGCACGTGAAGGCGGTTCTCGGCCTCGTCCCAGACCACGCTCTGCGGCCCTTCGAGCACCTCGCCGCTCACTTCCTCCCCGCGGTGCGCGGGCAGGCAATGCATGAAGAGCGCGTCGGGCCGCGCCTTCGCCATCAGCGCGGCGTCCACGGTGAAGCCGTCGAAGGCCTTGAGGCGCGCGTCGGCCTGCGCCTCGAAGCCCATGCTGGTCCACACGTCGGTGGTGACGAGGTCCGCGCCCGCCGCCGCCTGCGCGGGACGGCGAAGACCTCGAGGCGGGAGCCGCCCGCGCCCGTGGTGCGCGCCGGATCGACGCCGTAGCCCGCCGGCGTGCACACGTTCAGCTTGAATCCGAAGATGCCCGCGGCCTGGATCCACGTGCTGCACATGTTGTTGCCGTCGCCTATCCACGCGACCGTCCGGCCCGCGATGGGACCGCGCTGCTCGAGGTACGTGTAGACGTCGGCGAGCACCTGGCAGGGGTGGTACTCGTTGGTGAGCCCGTTGATCACCGGCACCCGCGACTGCGAGGCGAAGCGCTCGATGATCGAGTGCTCGAAGGTGCGGATCATGACGATGTCCACCATGCGCGAGACGACGCGCGCCACGTCCTCGATGGGCTCGCCGCGGCCCAGCTGCGTCTCGCCGGTGTTGAGCACGATCGAGGAGCCGCCGAGCTGGTGGATGCCGGCCTCGAACGAGACGCGCGTGCGCGTGGAGCTCTTCTCGAACACCATCGCGAGCATGCGGTCCGCGAGCGGCTGGTAGGCCACGTAGTTCTTGAAGCGCTCCTTGATGAGGCGCGTGCGGCGGAACAGGTGCTCGAGCTCGTCGCGCTCCAGGTCGGTGAGTTGGAGGAAATGCCTCACGCAGCGGCGGCCGCGGGCGTCTCGGCGAGGAAGGACTTCACGAGCGGCGCGAGGATGGCCACCACCTGGCGAGCCTCGGGCTCGCGGATCACGAGCGGCGGCAGCAGCCGGATCACGCGCTCGGCGGTGACGTTGATCACGAGCCCTGCGGCGAGCGCGCGGCGCACGAGGTCGCCGCAAGGGCGGTCGAGCTCCACGCCGATCATGAGGCCCATGCCGCGCACTTCCTTCACGCCCGCCACGCCCGCGAGCTCGCTCCTCGAGCCCGCCCTGGATGATCTCGCCCATGTGCTGGGCGTGCGCGAGGAGCCCTTCCTTCGCGATCACCTCGAGCGTGACGAACGCGGCGACCGTGGCGAGCGGGTTGCCGCCGAAGGTGGACCCGTGGTTGCCGGGCTTGAACACCTTCGCCGCCGCGCCGCGCGCGACGCAGGCCCCGATGGGCACACCCGAGGCGAGGCCCTTGGCGAGCGGCATCACGTCGGGAAGGATGCCCGCCCACTGGTGCGCGAACCACTTGCCGGTGCGCCCGATGCCGCTCTGCACCTCGTCGATCATCAGCAGCCACTGCTTGCGGTCGCAGAGCTCGCGCACCTTGCGCAGGTAGTCGGCGTTCGCGACGTGGATGCCGCCCTCGCCCTGCAGCACCTCGAGCAGCACCGCGACGATTGACTGGTTGTCGGCGATGCGCTCGATGGCGCCGATGTCGTTGTAGGGCACGCGCAGGAACCCGCCCATGAGGGGCTCGAAGCCCGCCTGCGCCTTGCGCGAGCCGGTGGCCGAGAGGGTGGCGAGCGTGCGGCCGTGCCACGCCTTCTCCATCACCACGATGGCCGGGCTTTCCATGCCGCGCTGGTGGCCGTAGCAGGCGCGCGAGCTTGATCGCGGCCTCGTTCGCCTCGGACCCGGAGTTCGCGAAGAACACGTTGTCCATTCCGGCAGAGCTCGCAGATCCTGCTCGGCCGCGCGCTCCTGCTCGGGGACCCGGAAGAGGTTCGAGATGTGCATCAGCTTCGCCGCCTGCTCGCAGATGGCGCGCGTGAGCACGGGATGCGCGTAGCCCGAGGCCGCTCACCGCGATGCCGGCGAGCGCGTCGAGGTAGCGCTTGCCCTCGGTGTCCCACAGCCACGCCCCTTCGCCGCGCACGAAGGCGACCGGCTGGGGCGCATACGTCTGCATCAGGTGCTCTGCGGTCATGTTCGCCTCTCGGGCGCTCTCCGGCGCAAAACGAGAACGGCGGCCCCAGGGCCGCCGTCGGCCGGGGTCGCCGGGGTTCTAGGGCGCGGGGCGCGGCGAGCGCCTTGATGCTGCGCCGCCAGGCGGCTCTTGTGCCGCGCGGCCTTGTTCTTGTGGATGATGCCCTTGCGCGCGATGGCGTCGATGGTCGCCTGCTCGGCCTTGTCGCCTCGAGCGCCGCCTTGGCTCGCCCGTCTCGATCGCCTTCTGGACTTTCTTGATCGCGCTGCGCAGCGTCGTGCGCAGGCTCACGTTGGCCGCGCGCTGGCTTGATGGTTTTCTTGGCGCGCTTGGCGGCCTGCTTGGTGTTGGCCATGGTGCGATTCCCTCTGGAAGATGCGGCTCGGGTTCCGAAACGAAGCCTGATATCATACACCACTTGTCCATACAAAACAAAGCCCTAGATCGCGCGCCGCGCGGCGCGGGGCCCGCCACGTGAACCTGCTGCGCGCCGCCGCATCGGTGAGCGGCATGACGCTCTGTCGCGCATCATGGGTTTCGTGCGCGACACGCTGCTCGCGATCCTGTTCGGCGCCGGGCTCGCCGATCCGACGCCTTCTTCGTCGCGTTCCGCATCCCGAACCTGCTGCGGCGGCTGTTCGCCGAAGGCGCCTTCTCGCAGGCGTTCGTGCCGGTGCTCGGCGAATACCGCGGGCGCGGCGGGCGACGAGGCCACGCGCGAGCTGGCGGGCAAGGTGCTCGCCGTGCTCGCCGCCGCTCTTCTGTCGCCACGCTGATCGGCGTGGTGGCCGCGCCCCTCGTGGTCTACGCCACCGCGTACGGCTTCGCGCACGACGCCGACAAGTTCGCGCTCACCGTGACGATGGTGCGGATCTGCTTCCCGTACATCCTCTTCATCTCGCTCGTGTCGTTCGCCGCGGGAATGCTCAACACGCTACGGCGCGTTCAAGGCGCCGGCGTTCACGCCGGTGCTGCTCAACGTCTCGTTCATCGCCTTCGCGGTCTTCGCCGCGCCGCACTTCGAGCGGCCCATCGTGGCGCTCGCGTGGGCGGTGTTCTTCGGCGGCGTGGCCCAGCTCTCTTCCAGATCCCGTTCCTCAAGCACATCGCGCATGCTGCCGCGCCCGCGATGGGAGCCCGCGCGATCCGGGGCGTGCGGCGCATCCTGACGGCTCATGGCCCCGGCGGCGCTGGGCGTGTCCGTCGCGCAGCTGAGCCAGCTCATCAACACGCAGATCGCCTCCTCACCTCGGGCGACGGGCCGTCTCGTGGCTCTACTATGCCGACCGGCTGATGGAGTTTCCGTCGGCGATGCTGGGCGTGGCGCTCGGGACCGTGATCCTTCCCTCGCTCGTGCGCCACCACGCGCCGAGCCGACGGCGGGCGCTATTCGCGGCTGCTGGACTGGGGCCTGCGCGTCACGCTGCTGCTGGCGCTGCCCGCCGCCCTGGCACTCGGGCTGCTCGCGGTGCCGCTCGTCTCCACGCTCTTCTGGCACGGCGACGTCTTCACGCGCCACGACGTGATCATGACGCGGCATGCGCTGATGGCGTACGCCGTCGGGCTCGCCGGCCTCATCCTCGTGAAGATCCTCGCGCCCGGCTTCTACGCGAAGCAGAACATCCGCACGCCCGTGCGGGTGGCGATCGTGACGCTCGTGGTCACCCAGCTGCTCAACGTGGCGTTCCTGCGTTCGTCCCCTCCCTGCGCCATGCGGGCCTCACGCTCTCGATCTCGCTGGGTGCCTGCTTCAACGCGGGATGGCTGTGGTGGTCATGGCCCGCTCGGGCGCGTACCGTCCGGAGCCGGGATGGGGCGCGTTCCTCTTAAGCTCGCCGTGGCGCTCTACATGATGGGCGGGGCGCTCTGGTACTCCATGGGCACGGAAGCGTCGTGGTTCGAGCTCGCGGCCGGTCCGCGCGCGATCAGCCTCGCGCTCGTCGATCGCGGCCGGCGCCGCCGCGTATTTCGCGTCGCTCGCCGCCATGGGCTTGCGCATCGCGCCACTTCTCGCGCCATCGAGTCCCCAGCGTCCATGCGCATCCTGCGCCATGCGCCGCCGCGGCGCGCGAACCGCCATCGCGATCGGCAGCTTCGACGGCGTGCACCTCGGGGCCATGCGGCCATCCTCGAGCGCGTCGTCGCGCGAGGCGCGCGCCGCGGCCTGGCGAGCGGCCGTGCTCACCTTCGAGCCGCTGCCGCGCGAGTTCCTCGCGCCCGGGAAGGCGCCCGCCCGCCTCACTTCGCTGCCCGAGCGGCTCGCGGAGCCATGGCGCGCCACGGCCTGGACTTCGCGTTCGTCGCAGCGCTTCGACGCGCGCTTCGCCGCGCTCGATGCCGCCGCCTTCGCGCGGCGGCTTCGCGACCGCTACGGCGCGCGCTGGGTCATCGTGGGCGAGGACTTCCGCTACGGCGCGGAGCGCGCGGGCGACGCGGCGAGCCTCGCGCCGTCCGGCCGCGAGCTGGGATTCGAGGTGGAAACGCTCGCCGCCGTCGCCGACGGCGGGGAGCGCATCTCGAGCACGCGGGTGCGCGAGGCGCTCGCCGCGCGGCGATCTCGCCACGGCCGCGCGGCTGCTCGGACGGCCCTACGCCATCTGCGGGCGCGTCGCGCACGGCGCCAAGCGCGGACGCGGGCTGGGATTCCCCACCGCCAACGTGCGGCTCGCCCGGGCGAAGCCGCCGTCCAGGGCATCTTTGCGGTAAAATGCCATGGCGCAGCAACTCGCGGACTCGAGGGAGTGGCGAGCCTCGGAATCAACCCGGCCGTGCAAGTCGGCGGCCCGGCGACTCTCGAAGCGTTCCTCTTCGATTTCTCCGGCGACCTCTACGGGCGCCGCGTCTCCATCGAGTTCGTGAAGAAGCTGCGCGACGAGGCGCCGTTCGCCTCGCTCGAGGAGCTGGCCGCGCAGATCCGGCGCGACTGTGACGCGGCGCGGGCGTTCTTCCGCGCCCACGCTACGCGATGAGAGCACCTGATGCCGAACGACTCGAAGATCGACTACAAGCGCACGCTGAACCTGCCGGAGACGCCGTTCCCCATGCGCGGCGACCTCGCGAAGCGCGAGCCCGGATGGATCAGGCGCTGGCAGGAGACCGGACTCTACGAGCGACTGCGCGAGCGCTGCCAGGGACGGCCGAAATACGTGCTCCACGACGGGCCGCCGTACGCCAACGGCGACATCCACATGGGCCACGCGGTCAACAAGATCCTGAAGGACCTGGTGGTGAAGTCGAAGACCATGGCCGGCTTCGACGCGCCGTACACGCCGGGATGGGACTGCCACGGGCTGCCGATCGAGCACCAGATCGAGAAGAAGTACGGGCGCAACCTCGAGCCGAACAAGGCGCGCGCGCTCTGCCGCGCGTACGCCACCGAGCAGATCGGGCGCCAGAAGGCGGACTTCCAGCGCCTGGGCGTCCTGGGCGACTGGGAGCACCCGTACACGACGATGGACTTCGCCACCGAGGCGGCGGAGATCCGCGCGCTCGGGCGCATCTGGCAAAACGGCCTGCTCTACCGGGGCCTCAAGCCCGTGAACTGGTGCATCGACTGCGGCTCGGCGCTCGCCGAGGCGGAAGTCGAGTACGAGGACAAGAGCTCCTCCGGCGATCGACGTCGCGTTCGAGGCGGCCGACGCGGCCGCGGTGGCGAAGCGCATTCGGCGCGCAGCGCGGACACCGCGCCGCTTCGCGGCGTGATCTGGACCACGACGCCGTGGACGCTGCCCGGCAACCGGCCATCGCCGCGCATCCCGGACTTCATCTACGAGCTGGTCGCACGGAACGGGGCGCCCTCATCCTCGCGGCGGAGCTGCGCGAGGCGTGCCTCACGCGCTACGGCCTCACGGCGCAAGCGCGTCCTCGGGACGGGCCTCGGGCGCCGCGCTCGAGGGCCTCCGCTTCCGCCATCCGCTCGAGCCGATCGCGACGTGCCCGATGGTGCTCGGCACGCACGTGACGCTCGAGGCCGGCACGGGCCTCGTGCACACCGCGCCCGCGCACGGCGCCGAGGACTTCGACATGGGCGTCAAGTACACGCTCGCCCTCGACCAGCCGGTGGACGACGCGGGCCGCTTCAAGCCCGCCGTGCCGCACTTCGCGGGCCTGGGCGTGCGCGAGGCGGAAAAGCCGATCCTCGCGATGCTCGCGGAGAAAGGCGCGCTCCTGCACTCGGAGACGCTGCGCCACAGCTACCCGCATTGCTGGCGGCACAAGACGCCGATCATCTTCCGCGCGACCACGCAATGGTTCATCGGCATGGACAAGCCGTCGAACGTGGGAGCGCCGGGCAGCGAGGGACGGACGCTGCGCGAGCTCGCGATGCACGCCATCAACAACACGACGTTCTACCCGTCGTGGGGCCGCTCGCGGCTGGTCGCCGATGATCGGCAACCGGCCGGACTGGACGCTCTCGCGCCAGCGCTACTGGGGCGTGCCGCTGCCGTTCTTCCTGCACCGCGCGACCGAGGAGCTGCATCCCGACACGGCGCGGATCGTCGAGGAGGCGGCGAAGAAGGTGGAGCTGGGCGGCATCGAGGCGTGGTTCGCCGCGACCTGCGAGGACTTCGGCGTGGACCCCGCGCAATACCGCAAGCTCACGGACACGGTGGACGTCTGGTTCGACTCGGGCACGACGCACTTCACGGTGCTGCGCAAGCTCGCGGACCAGAAGTATCCGGCCAACATGTACCTCGAGGGCAGCGACCAGCACCGCGGCTGGTTCCAGTCGAGCCTGCTCACCGGCTGCGCCATGGACGGCCGCGCGCCGTACGACTCGCTCCTCACCCATGGCTTCACCGTGGACGGCCAGGGCCGCAAGATGTCGAAGTCGCTGGGCAACGTGATCGCGCCGCAGAAGATCACCGACACGCTGGGCGCGGAGATCATCCGCCTCTGGGTCGCCTCGACGGACTACTCCGGCGAGCTCTTCATCTCCGACGAGATCCTGAAGCGCGTGGTGGAGAGCTACCGGCGGCTGCGCAACACGCTGCGCTTCCTGCTCGCCAACACCGCGGACTTCGATCCCGCGCAGGACCTGCTCGCTCCGGGCCGATGGCTCGAGATCGACCGCTACGCGCTCGCCATGACGCGGGAGATGGCGCTCGCCTGCATCGAGGACTACCGCAAGTTCGAGTTCCACCTCGTGGCGCAGCGGCTCCAGAATTTCTGCTCGGAGGACCTGGGCGGCTTCTGGCTGGACATCCTCAAGGACCGGCTCTACACCGCGCCCGCCGCCTCGCGCGCGCGCAGGAGCGCGCAATCGGCGCTGCATCACGTGACGCAGATGGTGCTGCGGCTGATGGCGCCGATCCTCTCCTTCACGGCGGAGGAAGCGTGGGCGGTGCTCAACCCGCGCGGCGACGACAGCATCTTCTTCCACACGTGGAATGACGTGCTGCCTGCGCTGCCTGCGCAGGAGAACGAAACCGCGCTGCGCGCGAAATGGACGCGGCTGCGCGAGATCCGCGCGGCGCTGTCCAAGCGCCTCGAGGACAGCCGCGCGGCCGGGGCCATCGGCTCCTCGCTCCAGGCCGAGGTCGCGATCGAGGCGGGCGGCGCCGACCTCCAGCTCCTGCAATCCCTCGGCGACGACCTCAAGTTCGTGCTCATCACCTCGCAGGCGAAGCTGCGCGCCGTCGAGCGGCGACGGCATCGTGAACATCGAGGTCGCGGCGAGCGCCCACGCGAAGTGCGAACGATGCTGGCATTGGCGCTCCGACGTGGGCGCCGATGCCGCGCATCCCACGATCTGCGCTCGCTGCGTGGCGAACCTGGAAGGCGCGGGCGAGGTGCGCGAGCATGCGTGAGAGCGCACCCTTCGCCGGCTGGGCGCGCTGGCTCGCCGTGAGCGTGGCGGTGGTGGCGCTCGACCTCGCGACCAAGGCGTGGATCTCGTCCGCCTTCGCGCCCGGCGAGGGGCACGACATCACGGGCTTCCTCAAGCTCGTGCTGGTCTACAACCGCGGCGCCGCGTTCAGCTTCCTCGCCGACGCCGGCGGCTGGCAGCGCTGGTTCTTCATGGCGGTCACGGTCGCCATCTCGGCGGGCATCGTCGCGATGCTGCGCCGCCAGCACGGCAACGCGTTCGTGGCCTTCGCGCTCGCGCTGGTGCTGGGCGGGGCGCTCGGAAACCTGTGGGATCGCGTGACGCTGGGGCACGTGGTGGATTTCGTCGTGGTGCACGCGGGCGAGCACGCGTTCCCGGCGTTCAACGTGGCGGATTCCGCGATCAGCGTGGGCGTGGCGCTCCTCATCTGGGAGAGCCTGTGGCCGCGCACGCCCGCGCCGAGTGCCGCCGGACAGGAGAAGCCGTGAGCCAGGCGCCGCAGCCTCCCGCCGACGAAGCCGAAGTGCTGCTCGCGAAGCCGCGCGGCTTCTGCGCCGGCGTGGACCGCGCGATCGCCATCGTCGAGCGCGCGCTGGAGCGCCACGGCGCGCCGATCTACGTGCGCCACGAGATCGTGCACAACAAGTACGTGGTCGACGACCTGCGCGCGAAGGGCGCGGTCTTCGTCGAGGAGCTCTCCGAGGTCCCGGCGGGCGCCACCGTGATCTTCTCCGCGCACGGCGTCTCGCTCGAGGTGCAGCGCGAGGCGCGGGAGCGCGGCCTCAAGGTGTTCGACGCCACCTGCCCGCTCGTCACCAAGGTGCACGTCGAGGTGGCGCGCATGCGCGACCAGGGCCGCGAGGTGATCATGATCGGCCACGAGGGCCACCCGGAAGCCGAGGGCACGCTCGGGCAGTCGGAGTCGGGCATGTACCTGGTGGAGAGCGAGGAGGACGTGGCGCGGCTCGCCGTGCGCGATCCCCGCCGCCTCGCCTACGTGACGCAGACCACGCTGTCCATCGACGACTGCGCGCGCGTGATCGCCGCGCTCAAGGCGCGTTTTCCCGGCGATCGTCGGCCCGAAGAAGGACGACATCTGCTACGCCACGCAGAACCGGCAGGACGCGGTGAAGTTCATGTCGCCGCAGTGCGACGTGGTGATCGTGGTCGGCTCGCCCAACAGCTCGAACTCCAACCGCCTGCGCGAGGTCGCGCGCAACCTCGGGCGCGACGCTTACCTCGTGGACAGCGCCGCGGAGCTGCGGCCCGAATGGCTCGCCGGCAAGAAGCGCGTGGGCCTCACCGCCGGCGCGTCGGCCCCGGAAGTGCTGGTGCACGAGGTGATCCTGCGCCTGCAGTCGCTCGGCGTGCGCCGGGTGCACGAGCTCGAGGGCATCGAGGAGCACGTGACCTTTCCGCTGCCGCGCGCGTTCGCGGGGCCCCCCGGCGGCTAGCGAGGCGGCCCGGGGTTCCCCACCGGCGGGGTGAACTGCACCTCGATCTTCTTCGTGCTCTTCACGGGGCGGCCGCCGCGCAGCGCCGGCCCGAAGCCGGCCTCCCGGAACGCGCGCAACGCGACTTCCTGGTACGCGCGCGGCACCGTGGAGTCGAGGAGATCCACGCGATCGACCCGGCCCTGCGCGTCGATGTAGACCTGCAGCTCGAGCTTGCCGTAGCGCTCGACGCCGTTGGATGCGGGCGGATAGGGCAGGTCGATCGCCTTCAACGGGAATGCGCCGCGATCCACCTCGGCGGCGGTGTAGTAATGGTAGTGGTCGCGAACCCACACCGCCGCTGCGGCGGCCACGGCGAGCGCGGCCAGCGCCAGCGCGGCGCGCCGGAACCACGCGCGCGCGCTCATGCCAAAGAAAATCGCCCGGCCGGCGGCCGGGCGATTCGCCGATCCACGAGCCTCAGTTCAGCAGCTCGCGCCACATCACCCGCTTGCCCTGTCCCGCGACCACCGGGTTGCACGGGTTGCCGATACGGATTGCGCGTGTCGTCCGACTGGGTCGGCGTGGTCATGACGCGCCCGTCCTGCATGCGGTACGTGTTGAGACCCACCGTGATCGAGTTGCCGATCTTGGTGCCCGCGACCTGTCCGCTCGAGGTGCTGACGAACTCTCCGGTCAGGAAATCGAAGAAGTACAGCCAGCTCGTGCCGCCCAGCGTGCAGACGCTCTGCTCCGGAACGTTGGTCGCGACGGCAAGCACTCCCAGCTGCAGCACCGGATCGACGTTCACGCGCTCGCCCGGCGAGTCGTTGCTCGGGTTGAAGTCGAGGTACCAGGCGCACTTGGTGTTGAAATCGACCGGGTTCTGCGAGGTCGTGCGGTGGTTCGCGTCGATGATCGAGAGCGTCTGCTGCACGACGCTGCACGCCGGCGCGTTGCGTATGTCGCCCACCGGCGCCGCGGCGTTGCCCTGGTCCAGGATCGCGTAGAGCGATTGCTGGCTCGTGTCGCTGAGGTCCGTCGCCCCCAGGTAGCGGCCGGTGCCGGCGAAGACGATGAATTCCTTCGCTCCGCTGCTGGTGACGAACTCGCCGATTTCCGGCGTCGTCGTGATCGGCTGCGGCGTGGTGCCGACGATGAACTTCGCGAGCTGGGTGGCCTCGCGTCCCGCGGGAGCGAACGTGTCGTTCACGTCGAAGCGCCACAGGTTGCCGAGCAGGTCCCCGCCATAGATGCGGTCGACGGTGTTGTCCGTCAGCGCATTGAACGCGACGCCGGAGATCTTCGCCAGGCCCGAGGGCGACGTCGGCGTGCCCACGCCCGTGGTGTTGACGGTGAAGCGAACGGTGCCCGTGCCGGCGTTCAGCACGAAGAGTCGCCCCATGCCGTCGCCATTGTTGTAGCCCGAGGTGAAGATGACGACCCAGGCGTTCGACCCGTCGCCGAGCTTGGCGACAATGGGGTTGCCGTAGGAGAAGCCCAGGTTGGCGTCGGAGAATTCCCAGAGCACCTTCGGGTTGTCGGGGTCGGTGATATCGAGCGCGTAGTACCCCTTGCCGCCGCCGTTCAGGCCCCCGACGAGGATCGTCTTCCAGTTGCTGCCGTCGAAGATGTCGCTCGCGACCGGGGAGCCGTCCACGTAGTACTGGTGGGCGTTCGCGTAGTTGTCGTCGGCCAGGGCCTTCAGGTTCGGGAGCACGAACGACGGGATGTAGGCCCACAGCTCCTGTCCGGTCAACGAATCGAACGCGTGCAGCATGCCGTCGTTGGCCGCGGCGTACACCACGCCCCTGCGCCCGCCGACGCTCGTCTTGAACGCGGTATAGCCGGTGTCGAGGTACAGGAACGGCGGCGCCTTCACGTAGACCGGCTTGCCGTCGATGATGTCGCCGAGGATGTGGTCGCGCAGACGATAGAGCTGCGACGCGTTGGCGGTGCGCTCCTCGAAGCCGTTCTGGCCGCGCAGGTAGTTGATCACCGTATCGGGCGTGGCCGCCGACACCTGGATGGGCGTCCACCCGGCGACTTGCGTGAGCGACGTCGGGGCAGTCGGCGTGAACCACGACGCCTTCTGCGCGGCGGTGAAGCTCGCCGGCACGAAGGGCACCTGGCTGCCGCCGAGGAACGTGAAGATGTTGCGCGAGTCGCTCGTGGCGGACACGGTCGCGTCGAGCAGGGCCTGGGCGGACCAGACCGCCGTGGTCGAGATCTGGCCGGAGTTGAGGTCGATCGTGCGCGACTGCAGCTCGCCGTCCCACTTCACGGTCCGGTAGTTGGCGACGTAGGCGAAGTTGTCCCCGGCGACCGGCTCCAGGTTCGAGGTCGCCGCCGCGGCGCCCGCCGCCTCGCGCTGCGACACGCCGGCGAGCGCCGTGCGCAGGCCGGAAACGAGCAGGTCGGGGTTCTTGGCGCTGAAGTACTGGCCATGCCCGTTCACCGCGGCGTGCCAGAGGTCGTCGATCGTGGTCAGCGTGTCGCCCACCGGCAGCGGCCAGTTGATGGCGCCGGTCTTCAGCGAGTTGAAGTCCGCGGATCCGCCGTTGAGATAGTCGTTCGTGTAGCCCAGCTGCCCGTTGGTGCCGAGGCCCAGCGTGAACGTGGTCACGTGCTGGTATGGGTTGGTGTCGATGCCCGAGGTCGGGACGTTGTCCTGGCAGACGTCCACGCCGGCGCCGAGCGCGCCGGTGCAGTTGGCGAACGCGGAGCTGCGCAGGTCGGTGTTGTAGTAGTACGCCGCGGCGTCCGCGAGCGTGTTCGACGCGCCCGACACGCTGCCGTCGTACATGGGCCGCGGCGTGAGCCCGATGTTGGAGTCCTGGCTCGCGGGGTTGAGCGGGTTGCCGTTCACGTCGACCGGGTTCGGCGAGCCCGCGTTCCAGTAGCCGTCCGTGGTGAGGATGATGAAGTTCTGCTGGCAGGAGTACTGGATGGGGTCCGGCCCCAGCTTGCCCGCGATGTTGCGACCCGCCTTCGAGTAGGCGAACTTGAGCGGCGTGGCGTTGTTCGGCGTCATCGCGTAGAACCGGCTGTACCAGGTGTCCTTCTGCGTGGTGTCGAAGTCGCTGATGGCGAGGTACTGCGGGTCGGCCGTGTTCGTGCTGGGCGTGGCCTGGATGGTCATGAAGCCGACGCGGTACGTGGCGCCGATGCTGGCGAAGGCGCGCCCCGCGCCCGATTTCATCATCATGATGCGCGTGCGGTAATAGCTGAACCAGTTGGCGAAGTTCTGGCGCTCGTCGGTGCCGCTCGGGCCGGAGCTGGAGCTCACGACGTGCTTGGTGAAGGGCATCGCCGCGGTGACGCTGGGCGTGATCGTCATGTTGCCCGACTTGGTCACCACGGGCGCGAAACCGATGTACGAGGCGTTCGGCGCCTGGATGATGACCGTGCTGCCCGTGGACGTGGCCGTGAACCCGTTCGCGGTGATCTTCGCCGCGATGCGCGACGCCACCGTGGAGGTGGAGCCCGACGAGCTCGTGGAGCCGCTGCTCGTGATCGTCACGCCGTTCACCTTGATGAGCGAGACGGTCGTGTTGCCGCTGCCGCCGACGATCAGGGTGGCGTAGGCGATCGTGTTGGTGGGCAGGCTGCACTCGATGTAGAACTGGCTCGCCTGGTTCTGGAAGTTGGCCTTCTGCGTGCCGCTGTAGGTGTAGTAGTAGGCGGCCTGCGAGGTATCGGTGCCGTTGCCGTTGCTCGTCGTGTTGTCGTAGGCGATGAAGCTGGTGCCGAGGTTCAGGGTGCCGGAACCCGTGTTGAAGCCGTCCTTCCAGGCCCCGCTGAACGAGGAGTTCGCGAAATCGGTGCCGTCGGCGTTCTTCGGCGTGACGTAGGTGATGTCCGGCCGGTAGAAGATGCTGTTGCACTGCGCCGTCTTGTACCCCACGTCGGCGAAGAACGGCTCCGATTCGTCCGGCGCGTGGCTCCACGCCATGGAGCCCGACGAGTCGAGCACGAAGCTGATGTTGGGCTTCACGGAGCTGCTCGTGCTGCTGGCGAGCGGGGCCGTGCCCAGGTCGAGTGGGGGCGGCGGAAGCCGGCACGGCCGCTCCGAGCGCCGCGACGAGCAGGATGGCGCCGGCGAGGGCGCCGGACCAGGGAGTGGGGCGGAATTTCGGGGACTTCATGAACATCTCCTTAGAAGGAGGCTCCTCGTTTTCACATGGAGATCACGGCCTGCACGTAGCTCACCGTGTTCTTGGGGCCGTTGACCCTGACCGTGATGCGGTAAAAGGGGGCGAGCACGCCCTTCAGGGCGTACTTCGAGTATTCGGCGATCTGCTGGGTGCTTCCGATGCCGGCGTTCATCGTGGTCGCGCAGCTCTGGTGCGGATCGTTCACGTTCCCGGGGTTCTCGCAGAGCCGGTGAATGAGGTAGTACACGTGCGCGCCGGTGGCGTCCGGCGTGCCGAGGTCGAACGCCTTGGTCGGCTGCGAAGGATCCGAGCCGCCCCAGTCCACGCCGCCGCTGGTGTTTCCCGCGTTGCCCGTGAGGTCGATGTTGCCCTGGCGCGTCGAGTAGTAGCCCAACGTCGGGTTGTCCCCGTTCAGGGAGTTCGCGTTGGCGATCAGCCACTGGCGCGCCTTCTCGATGCCGGTGTCTCCCGTCGCCACGGCCGACTGGCGGAACGCGATGTTGCCGGCGACGAGCGTCCCGGTGTCGAGGGACCGGACCATGCCGAGCGCGGCGAGCGTCATGGCCACCAGCACGATGAGGGCGATCATCAGCACCACGCCCTGCTCGCCGCCGGCGGATGCAGCGCGGGTCGGGCATTCGTTTCGAAGACGTGGGCATCACGGCCTCCAGATCATGTTGCGCAGCGGAACCGTGCTCTGGAAGAGCTTGTAGCGGTAGCACTGCCAGTCGGCGGCGGTCCCGGACAGGTCGATCTGCGCCCCGCCCAGCGTGCCGTCGTTGGGAGCGAGCGCGGGACCGAACCAGTCCTGGACGCGGTCGGGACGCGAGGGGCTCACGGTGGCGTCGCAGGTGGTGCCGGTGGTCGGCTTCTCCTTCAGCCCGCTGCTTCGACGTCACCTCCAGCGCCACCACGGTCGTGCGCCGAAACCGCGTTCACGTTGCCGAGCGCCGCGCGGCTCCATCGGTCGATCTTGCCGTCCGGGCTCGGCAGACGTCGTATCCTGTCCGTAGATGGCGCGCATGCTGACGATCCCGTTCACCAGCACGATGTAGTTCGCCCGTTACCGCGCAATTCGTGGCGACGGCGTCGCACACGGTGAGGCGCCGCCGCGGATCGCGTAGACCTTCACCACGGGAAGGCCGCCGAGGTTGAACAGCTGGCCGCCGCCGGCCTGGCTGAGGGGCGGCACCGGCGCGCCGGTGGCGGGGTCGGTCACTCCGCCCGGCTTGTTGTGGGCGGGGGTGGCGTTGTTGCAGCCCTGGTACGCGTTCTGGTACTGATTCGTGCCATGGACCAGCATGTTCGCCTGCGGGCTGCCGCTCGCGCCGCTGCAGTTGCCCGACGCGCCCGGCACTCCGGTGATGTCCGCCATCACGCAGGTCGGCGCTCCGCCCGCGCCGGCCGACGGCTGGTAGGCGATCACCACGTCGCCCGCCCGGTACCCGGCGTAGTTGCCCGAGACGCACGTAGTTGCCGGCCTGGCCGCCGGTGGGCTGGTCCGCGGGCACGCCGGTCACGAAGTCGTCGGCCTGGCCGTAGGCGATGGAGATCACGTCGGTGCCGGCATCGCCCGCCGGGATGCCGGCCGGATTGATCTCCACCGGCACGAACCGCATGTTGCTCGCGCTTCCGGAAACGCTGTTGTACGAGATGATCGAGGTGCATCCCAGCGGGATGAGCTGGTTCAGGCCGTAGCCCGACAGGCGGATCTCGCGCTCGAGCAGGTAGAGGGCCATGCCGCCGTTGACCTGGGCGTCGCTGCCGGTGGTGGCCGTGCGCTTGAAGCCCTCGGACACCGCGAAGGTCTGCATGATCACCACGATGCCGATCACGCCGATCAGCATGCCGATCATGATCTCGATCAGCGTGAAACCCGCGGGCCGTGCGCAATGGCGTAGGGTCGGTTTCATCAGGGGCTCAGCGAGGGGTTGATGTTGGCGACCGCCACGTACCTGCGAGTGACGATGTCCTCGGGTTGCTTCCAGGTGATCGTGACGGTGACGGTGTTGCCGCCCAGGCCCGGGCTTCCGACCGGCCCCACGACGGTGATCGTGGCCGCCCCGGAGGGAAGGGTGGCGGCGACGACGTTGTCCCACGCCGCGCGACCCGGGGTGCCGGGCGTGGCGTACGCGAAGAGGTCGGCGGGAACCGCCTGGTCCACCCACATCTTCCCGATGATCTGGTTGGCGAGGTAGCTCGCGTCGATGCGGTACTTCGTCTGGCTCACCTGGGCGATCGAATTCGCCTGCAACCCCATCACGGCGACGATGCCGAGGGTGAACAGGAGGATCGCGACGAGCGCCTCGATGAGCATCACGCCCTGCTGCGACTTCGGAGCCGGCCGCGAGGCCGTCGGTCTCGTTCTCATTGGCACCCCTGCGGGTTCGTCGCGAGCGGCAGCGCCGGATCGCACATGCGCACGTCCCCGCCCACGCCGACGGCGATCGACAGGCGCCGCTCCTGGCAGGGGTCGAGCGACCGGGTTGCGCACGTCCACCCGCGCGATGTTCACCGGCGAGGTCGCGGCCACGCGCCCGAGGGAGTCGAAGGCGACGAGCGAGGGCACGGCGGTGCCCGGATCGAGCGGGTTGTTGAAGTTCGTGAACACCGTCTCGATGCCCACGCGCGCGTTGGGCGTGGCGCCCTGCCCGGTGCTCGCATAGAGGTCCGGCTGGGCGGCCTGGCACGCGTCGGCGACCGCGTCGTAGAGGCACACGTGCCACTTCGTGGAGCTCGGGTCCTGGAGCTCGAACGCGACGGTCGTGTTGCGGTTCACGGCCTCGTAGCGCGCCTGCTTGATGCCGGCGAGGATCGAGTCCGCGGCGTTGCGCAACTGGTTGTTCTGGATCCACGTGAGCATCGACGGCGCGGCGAACGCCATCACCATGATGACGATCGCGAGCGAGATGAGGATCTCGACGATCGTCATGCCGCTCTGCGGACGCCTGGTCAGCACGACCCGCCCTTTCGCATCACCCAGCAGTTGTTCGGCGAGGCCGCGGTCCAGCCGGCGCTCGCACCCGTGCCGGTGAAGGCGGAGGTCTTGCGCGTTGCTCTGGTCGATCGTGTACGAGAAGCCCGCCATGTCGCCGGTGCCGCTCGCCGTGACCGTGTAGGTCGTGGCCGCGAGGTTGCTGCAGGCGAGCGCGAAGTGCTGCAGGTTCTGCACCTGCACGTCGGTGGCGCCGGGCGCCGCCGGGGCGATCACGCAGTTGGCCGGATACGAGCGATTGTCCTGGAAGTACTGCTCCATCTTCACGCGGGCGTCCGACAGGCCGGCCGTGGCCTCCACGATCTTGCCGCGCGTGATGTAGTCGCGGTAATTCGGCAGCGCGATGGCAGCCAGGATCGCGACGATCGCGACGGTCACCATGACCTCGATCAGCGTGAAGCCTCGTTGCGTGCGGAACATGTGGGGTCCCTTTCTGCGGTTAGGCGGCAATCTAAGGATCGGGAATGCAGGCCGACAAGCCCATCCCGACGCGCGGCCATTCTAAGCCGATGGGCGGCGCCGCCCGGCCGATCGACGGAAGGCCCGTTCGCGCCCCGATTCAAGGGCTTGCGGCGGCGGTCCGGCTTCCGGCGCGGCGCGCGTTGACGGTATAATCGACGGCCGTGCTGTTGTAGCTCAGCTGGTAGAGCAACTGATTCGTAATCAGTAGGTCGGTGGTTCGAATCCACTCAACAGCACCACGTCTCTTCCCGCCGCCGCGGTCTCCGGGCGTGGCCGTTCAGAGCCCTGCGGCGAGCGCGGCGAACGCCGCCTCCCAGCTCGTCCACGACGCGTCCGCCGCCACCTCCACCGAGGGGTACCAAAGCGAGCGGCCATCGGGCCCGGCCATCCAGTAATGGAACGGCGGCCAGCCGTGCAGGCAGACCACGGTGGCGGGCATCCCGATCGCGCCGGCGATGTGCGCGGTCACGTTGCTGCCGGTCACCACCCGAGCGCAGGCGGCGATCGCCGCAGCCACGCCCTCCACGTCCTCCGACGTGTCGAGCGCCTCGAGCTGCACGCGCACGCCGGGATGGCTCGCATCGAACCGGTGGCGCTCCTCCTCGACATCGCCGTACTGGAGGTCGAGCAGGCGTGCTCCGGCCGCGCTCGCGACGGCCGCGAACGCCTCGAGCGGAATCGACTTGCGCCGCGCGAGCGCCGCTCGCGTCCCCGTCTGCAGGCTGCGCCACGCGATGCCGATCCAGCGGCCCGGCCCCAGCGCCGCGCGGAACCGCTCGACGCGGGCGGGATCGGGAGCAAGAAGCGCGCGTGGCTGGAGCGCGAAGCTCGCGAGGTCCGGACGGAACAGCAGCGGAAGCGATCCCAGCGCGATCTGCGCCTCGCACGACGCGAACGCGGCTTGCGATTGCTCCGGGGACACGACTTCCACGCCGGGCAGGCCGCGGCGCACGAGACCGTGCAGGCGGGGGTCGATCTCCACGACCGCCGCGATCCCGCGCCGCGCGAGCTCCGGCAGCAGCGTGGCGAAGAGGATCTGGTCGCCCAATCCCTGCTCCGCCCACACCGCCACCCGGCGCACGCGCGAAAGCGCCTCGCGCGTGAGCCGCGGCAACGCGACCTCGCGTGCGCTCGCCTGCGGCGGCCGGGTCGCGAAGCGCGCCTCGTATCCTTCCCATCCTTCGGCGAAGCGATGCTCGCGCAGCGCGATCTGGCCCAGGCCGTAGCGCGCGTCGGCCGATGCGGTGTCGAGCGCGAGCGCGCGCGAGTAGAGCTCGCGCGAGCGCCCGAGCGCGCCGCGGTCGAGCGCGGCGCCGGCCGCGTTCATCGCCGCCTCGGCGAAATCCGGGCGCTCCGCGAGCGCCCTTTCGTACATCGCCCCCGCGCCCTCCAGGTCGCCCGCGTCCTTCAGCGCGTTGCCCCAGTTGAGCAGCGCTTCGGGGAAGCCGGGCCGGCGCTCGAGCGCCTCGCGGTAGCGCGCGATGGCGTCCGCGGAACGCCCCTCGGCGTGCAATGCGAGGCCGAGGTTGTTGAGGTGGCCCGCCTCGCCCGGCTCGGCGGCGAGCGCGCGCTCGAAGCATTGGCGCGCTCCCGCGAAATCGCGCGCATCGAAGAGGACGCGGCCCAGGGCGGCGTGCGCGGCCGCCCGCGCGGGCTCGAGCGCCGCGGCGCGGCGCAGCGCCGCGAGCGCCTCCTCCGCGCGCCCCAGGCGCCGCAGGAGCGTGCCGAGATGCAGGAACGCGGCCGCGAAGCGCGGATCGCGCTGGATCGCGCGGCGCAGGTCCGCGACCGCGTCCTCCAGCCGCCCGGCGTCGGCGAGAACGCGGGCGCGGTTGCCGAGGAACGCGGCATTGCGCGGCTCCAGCGCGAGCGACCGGTCGATGAGCGCGAGCCCCTCGGCCGCGCGGCCGGTGCGCGCGAGCACGCAGCCGAGGAAATGCAGCGCGCGCGCGTCGCCGGGATCGCTCTGCAGGATCGCGCGCCAGGCCGCCTCCGCCTCCTCGAGGCGATCGGCCTGCAGCAGCGCGAGCGCCCGCGCCTCAGGCGTCGAGGAGCTCATGCACGCGCGCGAGCACCTTTTCCCAGGTGTCGAGCTCCGGGGCGCTCACCACGCGCACGGACGGATACCACAGGCATCGCCCGTCGGGGCCGGGAACCCAGTAGTGGAACGGCGGGTTGCCCCCGAGGTACATGAGCAGCGTCTCCTTGCCGAGGACGCCGCCGAAATGCGCGGTGACGTTGCTGGTGGTCACGACGACGTCGCACGCCTGGATCGCGGCGAGCACGCCGTCCAGGTCGTTGAACAGGTCGAGCCCGTCGATGCCCGCGAGGCGCCCGCCGGATCGCGCGAAGGCCTCGCGCTCAGCCGCGGTGTCGCCGTATTGCACGTCGACGAGCTTCACGCCGTCGCGTCGCGAGAGCTCGCGGAACACCGCGAGGTCCATCGACTTCTTGCGCTGGACGTATCCGCGCCCCTTGGGCTGGAAGCTGCGCCACGAGATGGCGATGGCGCGCGCGGCGCCCGCCCCGATGCGCTCGCGAAAGCCCGCGGCGCGCGCCGCATCCGCGGCGAGGAGCGCGCGCGGCTGGCCCGCGAAGCTCGCGAGCGACGGGCGCAGGAGCCTCGGCAGCGACCCGAGCGCGATGTGGCGCGTGCACGTGGCGAACGCCGTCTCCGAGGCTTCCGGCGCCACCACGTCCCACGCCGGATGCGCGCGCGCGAACGCCGCGACGAGCCGCGGGTCCGCTTCGACCACGAAGGAATGGCCGCGCGCCTCGAGCTCCGGCAGCAGCGTGGAATAGAGAAGCTGGTCGCCCACGCCCTGCTCGCGCCAGATCGCGATGCGTTGCGCCACACCCAGGTCGCCCGCGGCGAGCGGCGGCATGGGAAGGGGTCGCGCGAGAGCGATCGGCGGGACCGTCTCGAAGCGGCGCTCGTGCAGCTCCCAGCCGCGCTCGAACTCGCCGCGCACGATGAGGAGCATGCCCAGGTTGTAGCCCGCGCGTGCCGATCGCGGGTTGGCCGCGAGAGCGCGCTCGTACCAGTCGCGCGCCTCGTCGAGCCGGCCCTGCTCCTGGAGGAGGTAGCCGAGGTTGCTCAATGCGTCGGCGTGGTCGGGCTTGAGCTCGAGCGCGCGTCGGTACGCGGCCATGGCCTCCTCCACCTCGCCGCGCTCCTGGAGCAGCACGCCGAGGTTGCTGTACGCGTCCGGCTGCCCGGGCGCCTGGGCGATCACCGCGCGATAGCACTCGATCGCCTCGGCCTCCTCGCCCTGCGCGCTCAACGCATTGCCGAGGTTGTTGCGCGCCTCGTGGAAATCCGGCCGCAACTCGAGCGCGCGCCGATAGCACCGCACCGCGTCGGCGTCGCGGTGGTGCTCGTGGTACGCGATGCCGAGGTTGTTCAGCACCGCCCACGAATCCGGCTTGAGCGCCGCCGCACGCTCGAGCAGCGCGATGGCCTCGCCGGCGCGCCCCATCTCGCGCAGCGTCATGCCGAGGTTGGAGAGCGCGTCGGCGAGCTGTGGATCGGCCCGGATGGCCTCGGCGTAGTGCGCGAGCGCCTCCTGCGCGCGCCCGGCGAGCTTCAGGGCGTTGGCGAGGTTGTTGTGGGCGGCGGCGAATTGCGGGCGCGTCGCAAGCGCACGCCGATAGCAGGCGATCGCCTCTTCCGGGCGCCCCGACTCCTGGTACAAGAGGCCGAGGTTGTAGTTCGCCTCGGACAGCGCGGGATCGGCCTGCAGGGCGCGCCGGTAGGCGCGCTCGGCGCCCGGCACGTCCTTGGTCGCCGCGAGCACGCTGCCCAGGAGGTTCCACGAAGGCGCGTAGTCCGCCTTGAGCTGCAGCGCCTTCTCGACCTCGGCGCGCGCCTCGTCGCTGCGCCCGAGGTTGAACAGCGCCTGGGCGCGGTTGTGCCGGATGCCGGCCGCGGAAGGCCGCGCGTCGCGCGCGCGATCGAACATGGAGAGCGCCTCGGCGTGGCGCCCCTGGGCGCCCAGCGCGATCCCGAGGAGCTCGAGCGCCTCGGCGAGCCGCGGTTGCGCGTCGACGAGCGAACGCAGCACCGTCTCGCTCTCCGCGACGCGACCGGCCCGGAACAGGCCCAGCGCCTGGTCGAACGCGGCCCTCGCCGCAGCCGGGTCGCCCGAGCCGCTCACCGCAGGAAGAAGCGGTACGCCGGGTTGCGCGACTCGTCGGTGTAGTCGTAGCCCAGCTCGCGCAGGAAGGCGCGGAATGCGCCGCGCTCGCGCTCCGGCACCTGCATGCCGACCAGCACGCGCCCCACGTCGGCGCCGTGGTTGCGGTAATGGAAGAGCGAGATGTTCCAGCCGGTGCCCATGTGCTCGAGGAAGTTCATGAGCGCGCCCGGGCCGTTCCGGGAACTCGAAGCGATAGAGCATCTCGGGGACCTCGAGCGGCGCGCGCCCGCCGACGAGGTGGCGCCCGTGCAGCTTGGCCATCTCGTTGTCGGACAGGTCCACCGCGGGGATGCCGCGCTTGCCGAGGAGGGCCGATGAGCCGATCGGTCTCCTCGCGCCCGGAGACCGCGACGCCCAGGAACACGTGCGCCTCGCTTGCCCGGCGCGTAGCGGTAGTTGAACTCCGTCACGCTGCGGTTGCCGAGGAGCGCGCAGAGCTCGCGGTAGGCTGCCGGGGCGCTCGGGGAGCGTCACCGCGAGCACGGCCTCGCGATGCTCGCCCAGCTCCGCCCTCTCGGCGACGAAGCGCAGGCGATCGAAGTTCATGTTCGCCCCACTCGCGATCGCCACGAAGCGTGCGCCCCTTCGCGCCGGCGCTTGCCGACCCAGCGCTTCACGCCCGCGAGGGCCACGCCGCCGGCGGGCTCCACCACCGTGCGCGTGTCCTCGAAGATGTCCTTGATCGCCGCGCAGATCTCGTCGGTGTCCACGAGCACCATGTCGTCCACCAGCTCCCGGCACAGCCGCAGCGTCTCGCGGCCCACCTGGCGCACGGCCACGCCGTCGGCGAAGAGGTTCACGTGCGGCAGCGTCACGCGCCGGCCCTGCTTCAGGGACTCGTGCATCGCCGCCGAATCCACCGGCTGCACGCCGATCACCTTCGTGCGCGGCGCGATGCGCTTCACGTACGCGGCGATGCCGGCGATGAGGCCGCCGCCGCCCACCGGGACGAAGATGGCGTCGATGTCATGCGCATGCTGGCGCAGGATCTCGACCCCGATGGTGCCCTGCCCCGCGATCACCAGCGGGTCGTCGTAGGGATGCACGTAGGCGAGGCGGTGGCGGCGCATGAGCGCCTTCGCGTGCCGCGCGCGCCTCGTGGTAGCTGTCGCCGTGCAGCTCCACCTTCGCGCCGCGCATCGCCACGGCCGCGACCTTGATGCGCGGCGTGGTGACCGGCATCACGATGGTGGCGTCGCGTGCCCAGGTGCTGGGCGGCGAGCGCGACACCCTGCGCGTGGTTGCCCGCCGAGGCGCAGATCACGCCCCGCGCGAGCTCCTCCGGCGAAAGGTGCGCCATCTTGTTGTACGCCCCGCGCAGCTTGAAGGAGAAGACCGGCTGCTTGTCCTCGCGCTTCAGGAGCACGTGGTTGCCCGGCGCGGCGCGAAAGCGCCGGCATCGGATCGAGCGGGGTCTCGATCGCCACGTCGTACACCTTCGCGGTGAGGATCTTCTCGAGGTAGGTTTCGGTCTTCACGCGGGAATCCTTCGCAACCCGCAAGCATACCAAGAAGGCCGTGGCGCGCCTTGCGGTATGCTCCTCGCGATGGACGCGAACGCGCTGAAGAAGGCCGCCGGCGAGGCGGCGCTGGCCTACGTCGAGGACGACACCGTCGTGGGCGTGGGCACCGGCTCCACGGTCAATTTCTTCATCGACGCGCTCGCCGCGCGCAGAGCCCGCATCACGGCGACCGTGGCGAGCTCGGAGGCGAGCGCGACGCGCCTGCGCAGCCTGCGCATCCCGGTGCGCGAGTTGAACGACACCGACGGATGCGATGTCTACGTGGACGGCGCGGACGAGGTGACCGAGCACCTGTCCATGATCAAGGGCGGGGGTGCGGCGCTCACGCGCGAGAAGATCGTCGCCCAGGCGAGCCGCAAGTTCGTCTGCATCGCGGACGCGAGCAAGCTCGTGCCGGTGCTCGGGAAATTTCCGCTGCCGGTGGAAGTGATCCCCATGGCGCGCAGCTTCGTCGCGCGCGAGCTGGTGAAGCTGGGCGGGATGCCGGAGCTGCGCCAGGGCGTCACGACCGACAACGGCAACCTGATCCTCGACGTGCGCGGGCTCACGATCCTGAACCCGGTCGAGCTGGAGACCGCGATCAACATGATTCCCGGCGTGGTGGCCAACGGCATCTTCGCGCGCCGCCCCGCCGACGTGCTCCTGCTGGCCACCGCCGAGGGCGTGAAGACCTACAAGCGCCCGCGCTAGCTAGGACTTCGGGACGTAGCCCTGCGCGGCGTCGGCGCCCTCGCCGAAGAAGTGCTTGCGCATCTGCTCCTCGAGGTACTTGCGCGCGCGCGGATCGGCGAGGTTCAGGCGGTTCTCGTTCACCAGCATCTTCTGGTGCTCGAGCCAGCCCTTCCACGCCTCCTTCGAGACGCTCTCCCACAACCGCTTGCCGAGCTCGCCCGGATAGGGCGGGAAGTCGAGCCCCTCGGCCTCGCGCCCGAGCTTGATGCATTTCACCATGCGCGCCATCTGACGCCTCCTTCGAGCATTACAGCTCCTTCACGAACACCTTCGAGCGCCGGTCGGGGTTGTAGCGGGCCCGCCGGCGCTCCGGCAGCCGGCCCGGGTCCGACTCGACGAAGCCGCGCTCCAGGAACCAGTGCGTGGTGCGCGTCGACAGGACGAAGAGCGACTTGAGCCCGGCCCCGCGCGCCTTCGACTCGGCGAAGGCGAGGAGCCGCTCGCCGCGGCCGCCGTCGCGGTAGAACGGGTTCACGGCGAGTGCCGCGAGCTCCGCGGTCTTCTCGTCGGCATACGGGTAGAGCGCGGCGCAGCCGAGAATGTTCCCCTCGGAGGCGATCACGAAGAAGCGGCCGATCTCGCGCTCCATCTCGTGCGGCTCGCGCTTGACGAGGATGCCCTGCTGCTCGAGCGGCTCGAGGATCTGCACGATGCCGGGAATGTCCTCCACGGTCGCGGCGCGGATCGTCTCCGGCGACTCCGGCACGATCATGGTGCCGATGCCGTGGTGCGTGAACAGCTCGATCAGGAGCGCGCCGTCCACGTGGCGGCTGATGAGGTGCGCGCGCTTCACGCCGTTGGAGCACGCCTTGATCGCGCACGGCAGGTACACCTGCACGTCCTCGGGAAGGTTGTTCGCCGCCGCGACGTCCTTCGGCCTGCTTCACCGTGAGCTCGGGGATGAGGCGCCCCTTCGCGTCGAGCGCGCCCGCGGTCTCGGTGAGGAAGATGAGCTTGTCGGCCTGCAGCGCGATCGCGGTGGAGGTGGCCACGTCCTCGAGGGTGCAGTTGAAGACGTCGCCCGTGGGCGAGAAGCCGATCGGGGAGATGCAGCACCACCTCGTGGTCGTCGAGGCGCCTGCGGATGCCGTCGGCGTCGATCTTGCGGACCTCGCCCGTGTGCTGGAAGTCGACGCCGCCCACGACGCCCACCGGTTTCGCGGTCACGAAGTTGCCCGAGGACACGCGGATGTCGGCGCCCCACATGGGGCTGTTGGCGAGCTCCATGGACAGCAGCGCCTCCATCTCGACCCGCACGATGCCGTTCGCTTCCTTCACGCACGAAAGCGCCCGGTCGTCGGTCACGCGGCGGTTGGCGACGTAGCGCGGCTCCACGCCGTGCTCGCGCATCTGCTGCTCGATCTGCGGGCGCGTGCCGTGGACCAGCACCACGCGCACCTCGAGGCTCACCAGCACGTTGATGTCGTGCGTGAGCTGCTGGAATTCGCCGTCGGCGAGCACCTCGCCGCCGAACGCGATCACGAACGTCGCCCCGCCCCAGCGATGGATGTAGGGCGTGGCGGCGCGGAACCACTTCACGAACGCTTCGGTCTTCGGGGCGGGGGCCTTCGCCATGGCGCGCAATTCTATCGCGGCGCCGCGCCGGAGAAGTCGCCCCACAGCGCGTGGATCGCGGCGAGCGCGGCGATGGGCGCGGTCTCGGCGCGCAGCACGCGCGGCCCCAGCGCGAGCGGCTCGCAGCCGCGGCCGAGCGCCAGGTCGCGCTCGCGATCCGACAGCCCACCCTCGGGACCGACGAGGAGCTCGAAGGGCGCCCGCGGCGGCTCGTGGGCGGCGAGCGCGCGGCGCGCCGGGCAGCAGCATCCAGCGCGCGAGCGGCGACGGTGCGGCGATCCAGCTCTGGAAGCCCAGCGTCGGGCGCACCTCGGGAATGCGGTTGCGCCCGCTCTGCTCGCACGCCGCGACCGCCACGCGCCGCCAGTGCGCCTCGCGCCGCGCGGCGCTCTCGCCCGACAGCCGCACGACGCTGCGATCGCAGACGAGCGGCTGGATCCACCCACGCCCAGCTCCACCGCCTTCTGGATGATCCAGTCCATCTTGTCCGCCTCGGGCAGGCCCTGCACGAGCCCGATGGCGAGCGCGCTCTCGCGTTCCACGTCGCGGCCGGCGCCCACCTTCACGTCCACGCGCTCGCGGTCGATGCGCTGGATCACCGCCTCGAACTCGCCGCCGCGGCCGTCGAACACCGTGAGGCCGTCGCCCACCTTGAGCCGCAGCGCCTTCGAGACGTGCTGCGCGGCTTCGGGTGCCAGCGAGAACTGGGCCCCGGGGCCGAGGCGGACGTCGCAATGGATGCGGGGGGACGGCATGGGATGGTTCGCTGGATCGGAGCGCGCCGGATGCGCGTCGCACGCGTGGGAATGCGACCTTTCCCGATGCTAGCATGAGCCAGCCGCTCAATAGCTCATGCAGGCGGCGTCGAGCAGCCCCACGCCGAGGGAAACGCAGCCGAGGAAGAAGCCCTGCGCGCCCTTGCCGTCCTGGATGTCGCGCGCGAGCGTGGGAATGATCAGCTTCACGGCGATGTAGGCGCAGAGCTGGACCACGAGCGCCAGCGCCGCCCAGATCGCCATGTCCACCAGGCTCACGCTGTAGCGCACGGCGGCCGAGAGCGGCACGATGAAGCCCAGCAGCGTGCCGGAGAGGCTGAACGAGGCCGCCATGTTGCCCTCGCGGATGAGCGCCAGCTCGCGATAGGGCGTGAGGCGGATGTAGATCGCCACGAAGAGCCCGAGGAAGACCAGCGACACGGCGAGGTAGACGAGGAAATCGTCGAAGCCGGCGAACGAATCGAATACCTGTCTCATGGTCGGGTCTCCTCGGCTCTAGGTGAAGTAATGGGGCACGAAGCGGCTGGTGTCCTTCGTGATGGGCGTGGCGTCCTCGCGGATGCCGATGCCGGCGGGCTCCTCGCCCACGATCCACGAGCCGATCACGGCGTAGTTCGCGCCGAAGCTCGCGAGCGGATGGTATTGCTGCCAGACGTAGCCTTCCTCGCCGTAGTCGCCGGGCGCTTCCACCGTGCCGAGCGCCGTCGTGATCGAGACGTTGGCGCCTTCCCTCGAATAGAGCGGCTTCTTCACGAAGTCGGTCGCGAAGCGCTGCGGCTCGAAGCTCGCCGCGAGCAGGTTCGGATGCCCCGGGAACATCTCCCAGAGCACCGGCAGGATCGCCTTGTTCGACAGGAGCATCTTCCACGCCGGCTCGATCACGCGCATCACGGGCTCGAGCAGGTACTGGCCGAATTCCTCGTGCGCCATCCACTCCCACGGATAGAGCTTGAAGAGTGCGCCGATCGCGCGCTCGTCCAGGTCCACGAAGCGCGCGCCGTTCCAGCCGATGTCGCCGATGTCGATCGGGAGCGCCTCGAGACCGGCCTGGGTCGCCGTGTCGCGCAGGTAGTCCAGGTTGCCGCGATCCTCGGCCGAGCTCGACTCGCAGGTGAAGTAGACGCGGCCGTCGGCGGGCAGAGCGCCGCGCATCTCCTTCCAGCGCGCGATGAGCTTCTCGTGGATGGAGTTGAACTGGTCGTGCTGCGGGAAGACGTCCTGCAGCCAGTACCACTGGACCACGCTCGCCTCGAGCAGCGCGGTCGGCGTGTCGGCGTTGTACTCGAGCATCTTCGGCTCGCCGCTGCCGTCCCATGCGAGGTCGAAGCGGCCGTAGAGGCTCATCTCGTCGTCGTTCCACGAGCGCTCGATGAGCGCGTGGAACGGCTCGGGAATGCGGAAGCGCTCGTACTCGCCGCGCTCGATCACGCGGCCCGCCGCCTCGATGCAGCGCGCCTGCAGCTCGCCGGTGGCCGCCTCGAGCCGGTCGATCTCGGCTGCGCTGAAGCGATAGCACGCGCGCTCGTCCCAGTAGACCGCGCCGTCGATGGTGTGGAAGTCGAAGCCGAGGGCCTCGACCTTCGCCGGCCAGTCGACGCGGGGGATGCGCTCCTCGCGCTCCATCGGCCGCTAGCCGCCCGAGGAGTGGCCGGAGGCGCCGAAGCCGCCGCGGCTCGTGTGCGAGGACGTGCTGCCGAGGGAACGCGACCTGCCGCCCGCGCCGCGGGTCCACGTCGAGCCGCTGCCGCCGGAGTGGTACGCGTAGACCGGCCCGTAGAAGAAGCCGTGGCTGCGGTGGCCCGGATCGGTGGCGGGCGTGCAGTCCTCGGGCTTGTTGCCCCAGTCGGCGAGGCAATCCTCGCGCGAGGCGTAGACGTCGCGGCGCTGGTCGTCGGCGCGGCTGCAGGCCGCGAGTGCGGCCACGCCGATCAGGACGAGCGTCACGCGTCCCGAGGACTTGCGCATGCGGGCCTCAGCCGACGAGCGCCCGCACGTAGTTCGGCAACGCGAACATCGCGCGGTGCACTTCCCCGTTGTAGTACTGCAGGTCGCCGATCCCGCGCCCGGCGATCACCCGCTCGACGTCCGCGGGCGACATCGCGCGCGGATCCAGCGTATCGGATGCGCACGCGAAGCCCCAGATCGATCCGTAGAGCGGGATGTGCACGAAGTAGGGCGTCACGCGGCGGAACACGCTGCGCAGGTTGTCGAGCGTGGAGCGCACGCGCGCCCCGGATGCGAGAAGGGCGAGCCGATGTGCAGCGTGAGCGCCCCGCCCGGCGCCATGGCGCCGCGCGCGAGCGCGAAGGTCGCCGGCGAATAGAGCTCGAGCGACGGCCCCACCGGATCCGTGAGGTCCATGGACACGAGGTCGTAGCGCACCCCGGTCTCGCGCAGGTAGGCGAGGCCGTCGCCCACCGTGACCTTGAGGCGCGCGTCGTCGAAGGCTCCTCGATGGACCTTGCCGAACTGCGCCTTCGCCACCTCGATCACCACGGGATCGAGCTCGGCCATGTGCACGACTTCGAGCGTGGAGTGCTTGAGCAGCTCCTCCGAGGAGCCGCCGTCGCCGCCGCCGATCACGAGCGCGCGCTTCGGCCCCGGGTGGGCCACCGCCGCCGGATGCACGAGGTTCTCGTGGTAGAAGAACTCGTCGCGCTCCGAGGTCATGTTGAAGCCGTCGAGCCGGAAGATGCGGCCCAGCTCCGGCGTGTCGTAGACCTCGAGCAGCTGGAAGGGGGTGCGGCGGCGCTCGAGCAGCGTGCCTTCGAAGTACACGCCGCTCGCGTCGTTCAGGCGCTCGAGGATCTTCTCGGACACCGCTCGGCGGGTCAGGCGACGCGCTTCTTGAGCGGCAGGTCCTTGCCCCGCATGACGCGCTCGACCAGCACGTCGCCGGGCTTGAGCGCCTTCACGAGGGTCTTGTACACCGCCTCGGCCTTGGCCGTGTTGTCGGAGGTGTAGTTGCACACGTACACGTCGAGCGTGGCCCCGTCGCGCTCGGGCCAGGTATGGATGGCGAGGTGCGATTCGGCGAGCACCACGGCGCCCGTGGCGCCGCCTTCCTGGGTGCCGTCGGCACCGTCGAACTGGTAGAAGTGGTCCCCGAGGACCGTGAGCCCGACGTCCTTGCAAGCGTCGACGCAGAGCTCGCGCAGCTTGCGGGACGAGACCAGCAGCTCGCCCTTCTGGCAATTGTAGAGATCAGCGATGATGTGCAGTCCCTTCACTCCGATACCCCCTTCCAAGCAAAGATCCGCAGTGGAGGGACTGCGCGCGCGACCTCGGGCGACCCGCTTTCCGGCGGGGCGCCCTCAAACCCAGGGCGGCGGGCGAAATCCTTCTTGCAGAGGTTTACCCAAGCGAAAAATATCGCGGTGAAAAGTGCGCAAGTATAATCGCATAATTCTCGCCGCGTGAAGAGTTTTCAAGCGTTTTCCCGCTGTTTTGCGTCTTTTCTCAAGAAATCCGCCATGCCCGAAACGTCCCATCGCTCCGCCGCCGCCGCGCGCGAGCACGCTCCCCAGGCCTCGCACGCCGACATCGTCAACGCGATCCGCGCGCTCGCCATGGACGCGGTGCAGAAGGCCAACTCGGGACATCCCGGCATGCCGATGGGCATGGCGGAGATCGCCGAGGTCCTGTGGCGCCGCTTCCTGCGCCACAACCCCGCCAACCCGGGCTGGCCCGACCGCGACCGCTTCATGCTCTCCAACGGCCACGGCTCCATGCTGCAGTACGCGCTGCTGCACCTCACGGGCTACGACCTGCCCATGGAGGAGATCCGCAACTTCCGCCAGCTGCACTCGAAGACGCCGGGACACCCGGAGGTGGGTGTCACCCCGGGCGTCGAGACCACCACCGGCCCGCTCGGCCAGGGGCTCGCCAACGCGGTCGGCTTCGCGCTCGCCGAGAAGCTCCTCGCCGCCGAATTCAACCGGCCGGGCCACGCGATCGTCGACCACCGCACCTACGTGTTCGTCGGCGACGGCTGCCTGATGGAGGGCATTTCCCACGAGGCGTGCTCGCTCGCGGGCACGCTCGGCCTCGGCAAGCTCGTCGTCCTCTACGACGACAACGGCATCTCCATTGACGGCGAGGTGCGCGGCTGGTTCCGCGACGACACGCCGAAACGCTTCGCCGCCTACGGCTGGAACGTGGTCCCGGACGTCGACGGGCACGACTCGCGCGCGATCGAGGCGGCGCTCGAGCGAGCGCGCGCCGAGACCGCGCGCCCGACGATCGTGTGCTGCAAGACCGTGATCGGCATGGGCGCGCCGAACCGCGCCGGAACCGCGAAGGCGCACGGCGAGGCGCTGGGCGACGCCGAGGTCGCCGCCACGCGCGCGGCGATCGGCTGGAACCATCCGCCGTTCGAGATCCCCGAGGCGGTGTACCGCGCCTGGGACGCGCGCGAGAGCGGCAGGTCGCTCGAATCCGACTGGAACGCGCGCTTCGCCGCCTACGAGAAGGCGCACCCGGAGCTCGCGCGGGAATTCCGCCGCCGCATCGCGGGCGAGCTTCCGGCGGACTGGCGCTCGAGCGTGCAGGCGATGCTCGCGCGCGCCGTGGAGAAGGCGGAGACGGTCGCCACGCGCAAGGCCTCCCAGCTCGCGCTCGAGGCGCTCGGACCGAGGCTGCCGGAGCTCATCGGCGGCTCCGCCGACCTCACGGGATCCAACCTCACGATGTGGTCCGGGTCCAAAGTGGTGAGCGCGACCCAGGCCGGCAACTACGTGCACTTCGGCGTGCGCGAGTTCGGGATGGCCGCGATCGGCAACGGGCTCGCGCTCCACGGCGGCTTCATTCCCTACTCGGGCACCTTCCTCACGTTCTCCGACTACTCGCGCAACGCCCTGCGCATGGCCGCGCTCATGAAGGCGCGCAACGTCTTCGTGTTCACCCACGACTCCATCGGGCTGGGCGAGGACGGCCCGACGCACCAGGCGGTCGAGCAGGTGGCGAGCCTGCGCCTCATTCCCAATCTGGACGTCTGGCGGCCGTGCGACACGGTCGAGACCGCCGTGGCCTGGGCGACGGCGATCGAGCGCCGCGACGGGCCGACCGCGCTCGCGCTCTCGCGCCAGAACGTGCCCTTCGTGAAGCGCGCGCCGGAGGCGCTCGAGGCGATCCGCCGCGGCGGCTACGTGCTCGCGGAAGCGGCGGGGGCGAAGGCGGTGATCATCGCGACCGGATCCGAGGTGTCCCTCGCGCTCGCCGCGCAGAAGGCGCTCGCCGGCGAAGGCCTGCCCGTGCGCGTCGTGTCGATGGCGTGCACCAGCGTCTTCGACCGCCAGGACGAGGCGTGGCGCCGCTCGGTGCTGCCGCCCGGCCTGCCGCGCGTGTCCATCGAGGCCGGCGTCACCGACTACTGGCGCAAGTACGTCGGGCTCGAGGGCGCGGCGATCGGCGTGGACCGCTTCGGCGAATCGGCGCCGGCGGCCGAGGTGTACAAGTACCTCGGTATCGATGCGCCGCACCTCGCGGCCGCGGTCCGGAAAGTTGTCCACGGATAAGGCGGGCCCCTCGGAGCCGCGCCTCGAGCCGCGGCTCGCCGTGCGCGCGGCCGCCGCGGCCGACGCCGCGGCCATCGCGTACGTGCATCGCGAAACCTGGCGCACGACCTACGCCGGCATCCTCCCGCTCGAGGTCATCGCCCAGGAGGCGGGGCGCAAGACCGAGCAGGCGTGGCGCCGCCGCCTGGCGAGCGCGCCGGAAGCCGCCACGTGGGTGGCCGAGATGGACGGCCGCATCGTGGGCTTCGCTTCCTGCGGCCCCGCGCGCCACCGCCTGCGCGGCATCGAATCCGAGATCTACGCGCTCTACGTGCTGCAAGCCAGCCAGAGGCGCGGCGCGGGGCGCGCGCTGGTGCGCGCCTGCGCGGCGCATTTCGTGCGCCACGGCCGCTTCGGCTTCTACCTGTGGGTGCTCAAGGCCAACCGCGCGCGGCTCTTCTACGAGTCGCTGGGCGGCGAGGAAGCGGGCGAGAAGAGCGAGCGGCTCGGCCTGCACGCCTTCTCCCAGGTGGCCTATGCGTGGGACGACCTGACCGGACTCGTCGCCGGTTGACGCACCGCAAGGCGCGCTGCGGGCATGCGCTAAAATGTCCGTTTCCCCGCGTCGAACTCCCGGAGCCGCTCCCATGACCGTCCGCGTCGCCATCAATGGTTACGGCCGCATCGGCCGCAACATCCTTCGCGCGCACTACGAGGACAACAAGTCCCACGACCTCGCGATCGTGGCGATCAACGACCTCGGCCCGCCGGAGACCAACGCGCACCTCACCCGCTACGACACCGCCCACGGGAAGTTCCCGGGCAAGGTGGAGGTGCAGGGCGATTCGATGATCGTGAACGGCGATCGCATCAGGGTCGTGGCGCAGCGCGACCCGTCCCAGCTGCCGTGGAAGGACCTGGGCGTGGACGTGGTGCTCGAATGCACCGGCTTCTTCACCACGAAGGAGAAGGCCTCCGCGCACGTCAAGGGCGGCGCGAAGAAGGTGATCATCTCGGCGCCGGGCGGCAAGGACGTGGACGCCACCGTCGTCTACGGCGTGAACCACCAGACGCTCAAGGCGTCGCAGACGGTGATCTCGAACGCCTCCTGCACGACCAATTGCCTCGCCCCGCTCGTCAAGCCCCTGCACGAGGCGATCGGCCTCATCAACGGCCTCATGACCACGGTGCACTCGTACACCAACGACCAGGTGCTCACCGACGTCTTCCACGAGGACCTGCGGCGCGCGCGCGCGGCCGCGATGTCCATGATCCCGACCAAGACCGGCGCCGCCGCGGCCGTGGGCCTGGTGCTGCCGGAGCTGAACGGCAAGCTCGACGGCTACGCGATCCGCGTGCCCACCATCAACGTGTCGATCGTGGACCTCTGCTTCATCGCCGCGCGCGACACGACGGTGGACGAGGTGAACGCGGTGATGAAGAAGGCGAGCGAGAGCGGGCCGCTCAAGGGCATCCTCGGCTACAACACGGCGCCGCTGGTGTCCGTGGATTTCAACCACGACCCGCGCTCGTCGATCTTCGACGCGACGCTCACCAAGGTGTCGGGCCGCCTCGTGAAGGTGTCGAGCTGGTACGACAACGAGTGGGCCTTCTCCAACCGCATGCTCGACGTGACCATGGCCTGGATGGCGGCCAAGTAAGTGGATTCCCGCCGGCGCGGGAATGACGCGCACAGACGCGGGGAAGAAGAAGCCATGAAGATCCTCAAGATGGCCGATGTGGACCTGGCCGGCAAGCGCGTTTTCATCCGCGCCGACTTGAACGTGCCGCAGGACGACTACGGCGCGATCACCGACGACACGCGCATCCGCGCCTCCGTGCCCGGCATGAGGCTGGCGCTCGGCAAGGGCGCGGCGGTGATGGTGACCTCGCACCTGGGACGCCCGAAGGAGGGCGAGTTCTCCCAGGGCGATTCGCTGGCGCCCGTGGCGCGCCGGCTGGGCGAGCTGCTCGGGCGCGACGTCCCGCTCGTGCGCGACTGGCTCCAGGGCGTGGACGTGAAGCCCGGGCAGGTGGTCCTCCTCGAGAACTGCCGCTTCAACAAGGGCGAGAAGAAGGACGACGAGGCGCTCGCGCGCAGGATGGCGGCGCTCTGCGACGTCTACGTGAACGACGCGTTCGGCACCGCGCACCGCGCCGAGGCCACCACCCACGGCATCGCGAAGTACGCGCCGGTCGCCTGCGCCGGGCCGCTGCTCGCCGCCGAGCTCGACGCGCTGGGTCGCGCGCTCGCGAACCCGAAGCGCCCGCTCGTCGCGATCGTGGCGGGCTCCAAGGTATCCACCAAGCTCACCATCCTCAAGACGCTGGCGAGCCGCGTCGACCAGCTCATCGTGGGCGGCGGCATCGCCAACACGTTCATGCTCGCGGCGGGCCTGCCGATCGGCAAGTCGCTCGCGGAGCCCGGCCTCGCGGGCGAGGCGAAGGAGATCATGGCGCTGATGCGCTCGCGCGGCGCCGCGGTGCCGATTCCCTCCGACGTCGTGTGCGGCAAGACGTTCGCCGCCGACACGCCCGCGCGCACGAAGGCGGCGCAGGACGTCGCGGCCGACGACATGATCCTCGACATCGGGCCCGACACGTCGAAGGCGTACGCGGCGATCCTCAAGTCGGCCGGCACCATCGTCTGGAACGGGCCCGTGGGCGTCTTCGAGTTCGATGCGTTCGGCGGCGGCACGCGCGCCGTGGCCGAGGCGATCGCGGCCTCGAGCGCCTTCTCCATCGCCGGCGGCGGCGACACGCTCGCGGCGATCGCGAAGTACGGCGTGACCGGCCGCATCGGCTACATCTCCACCGGCGGCGGCGCGTTCCTCGAGTTCCTCGAGGGCCGCACGCTCCCCGCCGTGGAGATCCTCGAACAGCGCGCCGCGGGCGCCGGAAAGGCCCCGTGACCCAGCGCAGCACCAAGATCGTCGCCACCCTCGGCCCGGCGTCGAGCGACGCCATCACCCTCGAGAGCATGTTCCTCGCCGGCGTGGACGTGGTGCGCCTCAACTTCTCCCACGGCTCGACCGAGGACCACATGCGCCGCGCCGAGCTGGTGCGCGAGACCTGCCGCAAGGTGGACCGCACGGTGGGCATCATGGCGGACCTGCAGGGACCCAAGATCCGCGTGGGCAAGTTTCGCGACGGCCGCGTCACCCTCAAGGCGGGCGAGCCCTTCGTCCTCGACGCGTCCTGCGAGCTGGGAGACGGCGCGCGCGTGGGCCTCGACTACAAGGAGCTGCCGCGCGACGTGCGCGCGGGCGACGTGCTGCTGCTCGACGACGGCAAGATCGTGCTCGACGTCACGAACGTGGACGGCCCGCGCATCCACACCGTCACGCGCCACGGCGGCACGCTCTCCAACAACAAGGGCATCAACCGGCAGGGCGGCGGCCTCACCGCGCCCGCGCTCACGCCCAAGGACATCGAGGACATCCGCACCGCGGCGAAGATGAAGGTGGACTACGTCGCGGTGTCGTTCCCCAAGAGCGGCGCGGACATGTACATGGCGCGCGAGCTGCTGCGCGCGGCCGGCGGGCACGCGATGCTGATCGCGAAGATCGAGCGCGCCGAGGCGATCCCGGCGCTCGAGGACATCATGCAGGCGTGCGACGGCATCATGGTCGCGCGCGGCGACCTCGCGGTGGAAGTGGGCGACGCGGCGGTGCCCGCGCTGCAGAAGCGCATGATCCGGCAGGCGCGCGAGCTGAACAAGCTCACCATCACCGCGACCCAGATGATGGAGTCGATGATCTCGAGCCCGGTGCCCACCCGTGCCGAGGTCTCCGACGTGGCGAACGCGGTGCTCGACGGCACCGACGCGGTGATGCTCTCGGCCGAGTCGGCCTCGGGGCAGTATCCCGTCGAGGCGATCGCGGCGATGAACCGCATCTGCGTCGAGGCGGAGAAGTCGCAGCCCGTGACGCTCGAGAGCGAGTTCCTGAACCGCGTCTTCAGCCGCGTGGACCAGTCGATCGCCATGGCCGCGCTCTTCACCGCCTACCACCTGAGCGTGAAGGCGATCGCCTCGCTCACGGAATCGGGCTCCACGGCGCTGTGGATGTCGCGGCTGAACTGCGGCGTGCCGATCTACGCGCTCACCGCGCAGACCTTCACCCGCTACCGCTGCACGCTCTTCCGCGACGTCTACCCGCTCATGGTGAAGTACGTGGGCCACGACCGCGACGAGCTCCTCGCCGAGGCCGAGGCGGTGCTGGTGGCCAACGGCGTGGTCAATCCCGGCGACCTCATCGTGCTCACCATCGGCGAGCCGATCGGCAAGTCCGGCGGAACCAACACGATGAAGATCGTCAAAGTCGGTGAGCATCGAGGATAGCGCTGGACCCACGAAACGAAGGAGGCAACGATGGACACCAAGCTCATGACCGAAACCGCCCGCGCCATGGTCGCGCCGGGCAAGGGCCTGCTCGCCGCCGACGAGAGCGCGGGCACGTGCAAGAAGCGCTTCGATTCCGTGAACGTGGAGAGCACCGAGGAGAACCGCCGCGCCTACCGCGAGCTGCTCTTCACCACACCCGGGCTTTCCGAGTACGTGAGCGGCGTGATCCTCTTCGACGAGACGCTGCGCCAGAAGACGAAGGACGGCGTGGGATTCGCGCAGTACCTGCAGAAGAACGGCATCATTCCCGGCATCAAGGTGGATGCCGGCGCCCAGGACATGGCGCTGCACCCCGGCGAGAAGGTGACCGAGGGTCTGGACAAGCTCGCCGCGCGCATGAAGGAATACTTCGGCATGGGCGCGCGCTTCGCGAAGTGGAGAGCCGTGATCACGATCGGCCAGGGCCTCCCCTCGACGGCGTGCATCAAGGCCAACTCCCACGCGCTCACGCGCTATGCGGCCATCTGCCAGGAAGCCTCGATCGTCCCCATCGTGGAGCCCGAGGTGCTGCTCGACGGCGACCACACGGTGGAGCGTTGCGAGGAGGTCACCGAGGCCACGCTCGCCACCCTCTTCCACGAGCTCGAGCGCCACGGCGTCGCGCTGGAGCACGTGATCCTCAAGGCGAGCATGGTGGTCTCCGGCAAGGAAAACGCGCGCCAGGCGGGCGTGCCGGAAGTCGCGGAGCGCACGCTGCGCGTGCTCAGGCGCACGGTGCCCGCGGCGCTGCCCGGCGTCGTGTTCCTCTCCGGCGGCCAGACCGACGAGCACGCCACCGCGCACCTCGACGCCATGAACCGCAACGCCGGCGCGCCGTGGCCGCTCACCTTCAGCTACAGCCGCGCGCTGCAGGCGGTGGCCCTGAAGGCCTGGCGCGGCTCCGCGGCCAACGTGGCGGCGGCGCAGAAGGCGCTCCACCATCGCGCGCGCATGAACGGCCTCGCCGCGAAGGGGCAGTGGAATTCCAATCTCGAAAAGCAGGCGGCGTGAAAGCACGGCCGCGGTGAAGCCGGTCTTCGAGACGTCGATCAGGAGCCTGCCGCTGCTGGGCCGCGGCAAGGTGCGCGACATCTACGCGGTGGGCGACGACAAGCTCCTCATCGTCACCACCGACCGGCTTTCCGCCTACGACGTGGTGCTGCCGACCCCGGTGCCGGGAAAGGGCCGCGTGCTCACGGCCCTTTCCAATTTCTGGTTCGGCAAGCTCGCCTCGATCGTGCCCAACCACCTCACCGGCATCGACCCGGAGACGGTGGTGGTGCCCGGCGAGCGCGAGCAGGTGCGCGGTCGCTCGAGCGTCGTGAAACGCCTGCGCCCGCTGCCCATCGAGGCGGTGGTGCGCGGCTACCTCGAGGGATCGGGCTGGGCGGAATACAACGCGAGCGGCACCGTGTGCGGCATCGCGCTTCCCAAGGGACTGCAGCGCGCCTCGAAGCTCCCGCAGGCCATCTTCACGCCGGCCACCAAGGCCGAGGCGGGGCACCACGACGAGAACATCTCGTTCGAGCGCATGGCGCGCATGATCGGTCCCGACCGCGCGGCCGAGGTGCGCGACACCGCGATCCGGCTCTACCAGGCGGCGGCCGCGTACGCGCTCGAGCGCGGCATCATCATCGCCGACACCAAGTTCGAGTTCGGCCTCGACGCCGAAGGGCGCCTGCACCTCATCGACGAGGCGCTGACGCCCGACTCGTCGCGCTTCTGGCCGCTCGACACGTGGCGCGTGGGCGCGAGCCCCGAGAGCTTCGACAAGCAGTACGTGCGCAACTGGCTCGATTCCATCGGCTTCGCGCGCAAGCCGCCGGCGCCCGAGATGCCGCCCGAGGTGGCGCTGAAGACCTCCGAGAAGTACCAGGAAGCGCTGCGCCGGTTGATGGCCTGACCGCAGAGATCCGCCGGGATCCGCGCCGCTCCGCGGGCATGAGAAACTAGCGCGATGCACGCCCGCCTCGATCCCTGCAGCCTCACGCGCGAGCTGCTGGCCTTCAACACCATCAATCCGCCCGGCATGGAGCGCGCATGCGCGCGGCGCCTGGGCGCGCTGCTCGAGGAAGCCGGCTTCCGCGTCGCCTACCACGAGTTCGCGGAGGCGCGCACGAGCCTCATCGCCCACATCGGCATCCGCGACGGGAAGCCGCCGATCTGCTTCACCGGCCACATCGACATCGTGCCCCTGGGCAGCGCGCGCTGGACGCGCGATCCCTTCGCGGGCGAGACCGACGGCGACAGGCTCTACGGGCGCGGCTCGACCGACATGAAGAGCGGCATCGCGGCCTTCATCGTGGCGGCATGCGAGCTGGCGCCGGAGCTCGCGCGCGGACCGGGGCTGGTGCTCGTCATCACCGCGGGCGAGGAGATCGGTTGCGAGGGCGCCAAGTATCTCGCGGACCACAAGCTGCTCGAGCGCGCCGGGGCGATCGTGGTGGCCGAGCCCACCGCGAATTATCCCTACGTGGGCCACAAGGGCCTCGCGTGGTTCGAGGTGGAGACCACCGGCGTCACCGCCCACGGCTCCATGCCGGAAGTCGGCGACAACGCGATCGTGAAGATGGCGCAGGTGATCGGCGACCTCGGCCATTTCCGCTTCCCCGTGGAGTCCCATGCGGTGATGGGCAAGCCCACGCTCAACGTCGGCACCATCCACGGCGGCCTCAACACCAACTCGGTGCCGGACCGCGCGACGATCACGCTGGACACGCGCACGGTGCCGGGCATCGACCACGTGCACCTGTGCGAGTCGCTGCAGGCGCTGGTGGCGCCGCGCGGGGCGCGCGTGCGGCGCATCGTGGAGACGCCCGCGCTCTACACCGAGCCCGCGGACGAATGGGTGCAGCAGGTGTTCGACCTCTCCACGCCTTACCTCGACGGCCGGCCCACGCCGAAGACCATCACGTTCTCCACCGACGGCGCGGACTTGAAGCGCGGCTTCGGCGGCCCTCCCGCGGTGATCCTCGGGCCGGGCGAGCCCAGGCTCGCGCACCAGACCGACGAGTGGTGCTCGATCGGGCGCATCGGCCAGTCGGTGGAGCTCTTCCGCTCGCTGATGCAGCGCTGGAACGCGGCCTAGACCGACACCGCCACCTTCGCGCCCATGGCGACGAGGAAGAGCGCGAAGATGCGCCGCAGGGTCGCCGCCGGCAGGCGATGCGCGAGCCGCGCGCCGAACGGGGCGAGCAGCATGCTCGTGGCCGAGATCGCGGCGAGCGCGGGCAGGTAGACGAAGCCCGCGCTCCAGCGCGGCAGCCCCGGCACCGTCCAGCCCGCGGCGGCGTAGCCCAGCGAGCCGGCGAGCGCGAGCGGGAATCCCATGGCCGCCGAGGTGCCGATCGCGCGATGGGTGCTCATGTTGCACCAGGTGAGGAACGGCACGCCGATCGCGGCCGCCCCGCCGCCGAAGACGCCGGAGACGAGCCCGATGAGCCCGCCCGCGGCGGCGAGGCCCGCGCCGCCCGGGAGCTCGCGCGACGGCCGCGGCTTGGCGTTGAGCACCATCTGCAGCGTGACGAGCGTCGCGAAGCCGAGGAAGAAGTACTTGAGGAACGCGGTCGGCACGAAGCGCGCGAGCACCGCGCCGGCGAGCGCGCCCGCGAGCAGCCCCGGCGTCGTGCGCTTCACGACCTGCCAGTCGACGGCACCGTGCCGATGGTGCGCGCGCACGCTCGACCACGACCCCGCCACGATCACGCCGAGCGACGTTCCGATCGCGATGTGCATGACGTACGCGGGCGCAAAGCCGTGCGCGGCGAACATGAGCGCGAGCGACGAGACGATGATGATGCCGCCGCCGATGCCGAGCAGGCCCGCGAAGAATCCCACGGCCGCCCCGATCGCGAGGTAGGCGGCGAGCTCAGGCACCGAGCAGCTCGAGGATGAAGCGCCACTCGTGCTCCGCGACCGGCGTGATGGACAACCGGTTGCCGCGCCGCAGCACCACCATGTCCTGCAGCTCGCGGTAGCCGCGCATCTCCTCGAGCGGCATGGGCCGCGTCTTCTTCACGAGCTGCACGTCCACGAGCATCCAGCGCGGCGCCTCGCGCTTCGCCTTCGGATCGTGGTACGGGCTCTTGCGGTCGAACTGCGTCTGGTCCGGATATGCCTTGCTCGCCACGCGCGCGATGCCGGCGATGCCGGGCACGGCGCAGCTCGAATGGTAGAAGAGCACGCCGTCGCCGACCTTCATGGTGTCGCGCATGAAGTTGCGCGCCGTGTAGTTGCGCACGCCGAACCACGGCGTGGTGCGATGGGGCGCGCGGGCGAGGTCCTCGATCGAGAACTCGTCCGGCTCCGATTTCATCAACCAATAGGCGGGAGCGGTCATCGAAAAGGCCGGATTGCCTGCGGTGTTCGCCCGGGCCGCACTCTCGAACCCAAGGGTTCAAGGCGGTCACCTACCGAGCGCCGCAGGTACGTCCGACGTGGGACGCGCACAATAGCGCTCTTGGCGGGCGTCCTGACTAACAAGCTTATCGGTTCAAAGGATGTAAGCCCGGACGAACACCGCAGAAAACCCGGCCCTGCTGGAACGGCCACTCGGACCGCTAGAAGAGATTCTCCTGGTCGGCGGCGAGCGCCGATTCCACGGTCTCCTGCATTGCCTCGATTCTACCCCGGAACGCGCCCGCGTCGAAACCCGGCGCATTCGGACGGTCCGACAGGAACTCGTGGGCGATGTTCAACGCGGCCATGATCGCGATGCGCTCGTTGCCGACCACCTTGCCGGTGTCGCGCACCTCGCGCAGCTTGCGGTTGAGGTAGTCCACCGAGGCGAGCAGCTGCTTCTCCTCGCCCTCGGGGCAGGCCACACGGAACTCGCGCCCGAGGAGGCTGATGGTGAGGCCCTTGTCGCGCGCCTTCGCTTCGCTCATGTCTCGGTCTCGGGAATCTGCTTGAGCAGCGCTTCGATCCGGGCCTTCGCCGCGGCGAGCTTCTCGCCCAGGCGCGCGTTCTCGTCCGTGCGCGCGGCGAGCTGCTGGCGCAGGTCACGGTTCTCCGTGCGCAGGGCATTCAGCCGCTGCACCAGCTGCGCGAGCTTCTCCTCGAGATCGGAAAGTTCCGAATCCATCGTATCACCCTATTGGAAAAACCATGCCGCGTCAACGGATAAGCGCATATATTGAAAGTCGTTTCGAGCGAGCGTTAATGGCCTCGGGTATGATTCGCCTGCGAACGGATGCCCGGGAAGCCGGTTCAAAGCCGGCGCTGCCCCCGCAACGGTAAGCAGGCGACGGGAACGCCACACAGCCACTGCGGCGCGAGCCGTGGGAAGGCGGCGGATCCCATGCCCGCGAGCCCGGAGACCGGTCCGTGCGCACGGTGGGGCACGCGTGCTCCAGTCAGCAACCGCGGCTTGCGGGGACGCTCGCCGCCCGATCGAAGGACCGCCATGAAAGCGTTGCGCATCGCGGGGCTCGCCAGCCTCGCAGCCCTGGGCGCCCAGGCCCAGGTGGGCCCGTTCGCCTCCACGCCGCTCCAGCTCGAATCCCTCCTCGTCACCGCGACGCGCTCGCTGCAGCCCGCCTCGTCCTTGCGCGACACCGTCGTCATCACCCGCGCCGACATCGACGATGCCGGCGCCCTCTCGCTGGGCGAGCTGCTGCAGCGCCGCGCCGGCCTGGAGCTGCGCGCGACGGGCGGCCCGGGACAACCGCAGTCGGTCTTCATCCGCGGCGCGGGCGCGGCCCAGACGCTGGTGCTCGTGGATGGCGTGCGCGTGGGCTCCTCCACAGCCGGCACCACCGCGATCGAGGCGATCCCGCTCGAGATGATCGAGCGCATCGAGGTGGTGAAGGGCCCGCTGTCCAGCCTCTACGGATCGGAAGCCGCCGGCGGCGTGATCCAGGTCTTCACGCGCGGCAAGAGCGTGCCGCACTTCTTCGTCGCCACGGGCTTCGGCACCGACCGCGACCTGCGCGCCTCGGCGGGGCTCACGACCACCGACGGCACCAACCTCGTGTCGCTTTCCGCGGGCGTGCGCACGGTGGACGCGCCGAGCGCGACGAATCCGCGCTCGTTCAGCTACTTTCCGGATCGCGACCCGCACGAGAACGCGTTCGCCACGCTGCACGCATCGCACCGCCTGTGGACGGGCGAGACCCTCGACCTGGACGTGTTCGGATCGCGCTCGCGCACCAGCTTCGACGCCGGCGCCGCGCCGGACGGCGGCAATCCGGGCGACCGCAACGAGCAGACGGTCGGCGGCGCGCGGTTCACGTCGTCGGCGAAGTTCGCCGAATGGTGGATGAGCCGCCTCACGGTGGCCCAGGGCCGCGACAAGGAAGTCTTCACCGGGCAGTTCCCGTCGCGCTTCGAGACGCGCAAGGACCAGGCCGCGTGGGTGAACGAGATGCCGCTGCCGGAAGGCAACTTCATCCTCGGCCTGGAGACGGTGCGCGAGAAGGTGGAGCCGGATCGCACGACCGATCCCGTGACCGGCGCGGAGACGATCCTCTTCGCGCGCAACCACCGCACCACGGACTCGGCGTTCGCCTCGATCACGCGCGGCTTCGCCGGGCAGTACATCGAGGCGAGCGCGCGGCGCGATTCCGAGGAGCAGTTCGGAAAGCGCAACACCGGCAGCGTGAGCTACGGCCTCGACTGGCCATCCTTCGCGCGCATCACGGCCACCTGGGCGCGCGGCTTCCGCGCCCCGACGTTCAACGACCTCTACGGGCCGAGCTACCCGGGGTTCTATGCGCCCAATCCCGATCTCCAGCCGGAGCGCAGCAAGAGCGCCGAGGTGAGCGTGGCCAACCTGCCCGGCGCCGCGCTGCGATGGAAGGTCACCGGGTTCGACAACCGCCTCGACGACCTCATCGTCTTCAGCCCCTCGGCGCTGACGGTGCTCAACGTGGCGAGAGCCCGCATCCGCGGCATCGAGGCGAGCGTGGACGCGGCCTGGCTCGGCGTGCGCTGGCACGCGATCGCGACGGCGCAGCGCCCGCACGACGAGGACACCGGCGCACGCCTGCAGGGCCGCGCGGAACGCTTCGGCTCCGTGGCAGCCACGCGCACCTTCGGAGCGTGGACCGCGGGCCTGTCCGTGTTCGCGAGCGGGGATCGCTTCGATTCCACCGACGAGGCGCCCGACTCGCGACTGCCCGGCTACGCGGTCGTCGACGCGCGCGTGCGCTATGCGATCGACAAGCGCTGGAGCGCGGAGCTCACGATGACCAACCTCGCCGACAAGCGCTACGAAAGCGCGGTCGGCTACGACGCGCCGCGCCGCGGGGTGTTCCTGAGCGTGCGCTTCGACGCCTACTGAGGCGCTCGCGGCTTCACGATCAGGCCCTGCCCCGTGGGCAGCGCGAGGACCATCACGCCGTGCTGCTGTGCGAAAGCGTCCCAGGCGCGCTTCTGGTTCACGTGCGCCGCCCAGCCGTAGTCGTCGAGCAGCAGGAGCGCGCCGGGCACGAGGCGCGGCCAGAGGAATTCCGCGGCGGCCATCTCCGCGGCGGCGACGTTCATGTCGATCGAGGCGTATGCCACCTGCTTCGATGCCTGCATCGCGGCGAGCGAGTCGGGCACGCGCCCGCGCACCACCACCGCGTTCGGCCAGCGCGCGAACTTCTTCACGACGCCCGCGTGGATCGCGTCGCCGTCCTGGTACTTGCGGTTCATGTCCTCCACTCCGAAGCGCTTCTCGTCGGCGGAAATCTGCTCGACCGGGATGCCCTGCCAGGTGTCGAAAAGATAGAACCTGCGGCCGGAGTGGCGCCCGAAGTCGAGCCACGTCATGACGGCGCCGGAGAGGATGCCGGTGTGCACGCCGCATTCGACGAAATCGCCCGGAAGCTGGGTCGCCTGCGTGGCACACCAGAGCGCGACGTGGACGCGCCACTCCACCTGCGTCCCGGGACGGGCGTTCTCGAGCCCGACCCGATACGCCTCGAGGAAGCGCGGATCGCGCATGAACTCGGCGCTGTGGCGCGTGGCGAGCCCGTCCTGGTTGTACGTGAGCGGGCCCTGCGCCAGCGTCCTTCCGTCGGGCAGCGGGAAGCGCACCTCGAGCTTGAGGAGATCGAGCGGCGGGGCGGAGCTCACAGCCGCACTTCCTTCACGCGCGCCTCGACGCCGAAGTCGCGATAGAGCGCGCGCATGAGGCGCTCGACCTGGAGCGCGTTGCGCGCGTCGAGCCAGCGGTAGCCGTCGTAGCCGGCGCCCGGGCCGGCCACGACATGGTGGATCACGTCGGATGCGTCCACCGCGGGACGCGCCTCCACCAGCACTGCCTCCCATTCCTCCGCGGGCGTCTCGCCCCAGAGCCAGCGCATCCAGTCCGCGAGCCAGGCGAACACGCTGTGGTCCCACACGCCGTCCGCGTTGCGCTGCAGGCCCTTCGCGTGCTCGCGGATGAGCTCGCGGCGCAGGTCCTTCTGCAGCGCCGCCGGCACCTCGTAGAGGGTCTGGAAGCCGTAGCGCCCGCACAGCGCCCGCGAGGGATCGGCGACCACGCCCGCGCGGCCGGCGAGCCGCGCGCCGAACGCCGCCACGTCGATCGCCGGTGCCGCCGAGATCACCTGGCGCATGTCATTTCACCCTCAGGAGGAAGCCGTTCGGATTGAGCGTCATCACGTAGCGCTCGCCCCAGCGGCGGTCGGGCACGAAATCGTCGTTCTCGGCGAGGAACGCTTCGGCCGCCGCCTTCGGCCCCTCGTTGGGGACCGGGTGGTATCCCATGACGTCGTTCAGCGCGTCCTCCACCACGAAATAGCCGCCCACGTGCACCATCGGTGCGTAGGCGCGGATCTCGCCCAGCACGTGGTTCTTCTCGTGGTCCGAATCGGCGATCACCAGCACGCGCTTGCCCGCGGTGAGGCGGCGCACCTCGTCGACGATCTCCGGCGCGGTGCTGCTGCCCTCGAGGTAGCGGATGCGCTTGCTCTGCGCCGGCTTCGCCTTCGCGAGGCTCACGTCGATGCCGATCACCTCGCCGTGGCCGACCATGTCGAGGATGCTCGCGTAGAAATGCGTGGCGCCGCCGAACATCACGCCCAGCTCGACCACGAAGTCGGGCCGCGTCTCCCAGATGATCTCCTGGTAGACCCAGCAGTCCATGGGCGTCTTGATGATGTCGTGGCCGAGCCAGCGCTGCTGCAGCCGCGGCGCGCCGTAGCGATACCCCTGGTGGATGTAGTAGTAGTGGTACATCAGGTACTCGCGCAGCGTCATGTCGCCCAGGCGCTCGATCGACGACTGGTCGCGGAAGAGCTTCGCCACCGATTCGATGTGCGGGTTGCTGTACAGCAGCTTGGGATGGAATCCCGCCGCCGCGCAGAAGCCGCGCCGCGCCTCGGCGTCGTCGGCGGCGCGCGTCTCGACCAGCCAAGTCACGTACTTCAGCGCGATCTCGCGGTCCAGCGGGAGCGCCGGGGATTCGGTCGGGGTCTTCTTCTCGGTCACGATGCGTGTTCCTGCGTGAGGGCCCGCAGGAGGCGGGCCACGTGCTCCTCGAGCGTCGGTCCGGGGAGGTGCCCGGCCACCCGGGTGCGGTATTCGAAGGGCTCCGGAAGGCGCGCGGGCGGCGCTGTCCGCACCACTTCGCACGCCCGCCCGGTCCGCGCGAGCGTGATTGTCGCGCACAGGCGGGCGAAATCATAGACCGACATCTCGTCCTTGCCGGGCGCATTCGCGACGAGCACTCCGGGGTGCACCTGGGCGAGCCACCAGCCGGCGAGGTTGCCCAACCCCTCGGCGGACACGAAATTGCGCCGCTGCTCGCCGTGGGACCTGAGGACGATGCGCCCGGTGAGCGCCTGGCGCGGGAAGTCGAACGGGATGAGCGACCAGCGCGCGAAGCGCTCGAGCGAGGGCGGCATGCCGTAGGCGGCGCAGGGGCGCGCGATGAGCACCGATGCGCCCGCGACATCCGCCTGCGCGCGAAAGAGATCTTCCGTGGCGAGGTGCGCGCGCGCGTACTCGCTGCGCGGATCCGGTGCCCGCGCCTCGTCGATGCGCCCTTCGAGCGGCCCGTAGACGTGCGCGCTGGAGATGTAGCCGAAGCGCCGGATGCCGGCCTCCCGCGCCGCCTCGAGCAGCGCGGCGGCCCCCGGCCCGGCCTTCGCGCGCGCGCGTTGCGGATCGGCGAAGTCCTCGTCGGTCACGCCCGCCGCGTGGACCAGCGCGTCGCACCCGGCGAGCGCGCGCGCCGCGAGCCGCCCCGGGCTCGCGAGATCGAAGCGCACCTGCGAATCGGCATGGCGCCCGATCGCGACGATGCGATGTCCCTCGCTCTCCAGGCGCTCGGCGATGGCGTGGCCGATGAGCCCCGTGGCGCCCGTCATCGCGACGCAGAGCGTCAACCGAGCGGCTCCAGCGCGGCGAGGCGCGGCCAGCCGCGGTCCTTCGCCGAAACGATGGCCGGGCCCGCCAGGGGCCACGCAATCGCGAGCTGCGGGTCGTCCCACGCGAGCCCGCCCTCGGCCTGCGGCGCGTAGGCCGAATCGACGAGGTAGCTCACGACCGCTGCGTCGGAGAGCGCGCAGAAGCCGTGCGCGAAACCCTTCGGGATGAGGACCGCGTTGTGGCGCGCGGCGGACAGCTCCACCGAGTCCCATTGCCCGAACGTGGGCGAGCCGCGCCGCAGGTCCACGAACACGTCGAAGACGGCGCCCTGCACCGCGCGCACGAGCTTGGTCTCCGCGTGGGGGGGGCGCTGGAAGTGAAGGCCGCGCACGACGCCGCGCTTCGACGCCGACTCGTTCGCCTGCACCCACGCGGTCGGCAGCCCCGCGCGCGCGAAGGCCTGCGCGTCGTACCAGCGCATGAAGTAACCGCGCTCGTCGGCATGGGGAGCCAGCGCGATCTCGAAGGTGCCGGCGAGGCGGCGCGGCTCGATCTTCATGCCGTCGCGCTCTTCGCGTCCGCGACGTGCCGCTCGATCTGCCGCGCGGTGAGCGCCGCCATGTCCGCCGAGGGCTCGAGCGCCGCCCGGTACCACTCGACGCTCGCCGCGATGGAGCGTTCGAGGTCCCACGCGCAGCGCCATCCCAGCGCGGAGGAAGCGCGCGCGCTCGACAGCACGAGCGCCTTCGCTTCCGGGATCGAAGCGTCGGCCTCGTGGCGCCAGCGCGCGCCCCCGCCCCACGCCCGGGCCGCGATGCCGGCAACCTCGGACACCGCGTGGACGTCGCGAGGTTCCGGGCCGAAGTTCCAGGCGAGCCGCTCCGCGGGCTCGTCGCGCGCCTGCATGCGCTCGGCGAGAAGCAGCGTCCCGCGCACGGCGTCGAGCACGTGCTGCCACGGGCGCGTCGCCGCGGGGCTGCGCACCACGAGCGGGGCGCCCGCTTCGAATGCGCGCACGGCGTCCGGCAGCAGCCGGTCGCGCGCCCAGTCGCCGCCGCCCACGATGTTGCCCGCGCGCAGCGTGGCCACGGCGGGACGCGGCGTGGCGCGCCGGAAGAAGCTCTCCCAGTACGCGCCCACGGCCCACTCGGCCGCGGACTTGCTCGCGCTGTAGGGCTCGTTGCCGCCGAGCCGGTCGTCTTCCGCGAAGGGCCGTCCCGACTGGTCGTTGCGATAGACCTTGTCGGTGGTGTAGACGACGATGCGCTCGAGCGACGGGCAGGCGCGGCACGCTTCGAGCACGTGCACCGTGCCCATCACGTTCGTGGCGAAGGTCTGCACCGGATGGCGGAAGCCGTCACGCACGATCGGCTGCGCGGCCAGGTGGAAGAGCACCTGCGGCTCGAACGCGCGCACCGCGGCCGCGAGCCGCGGTGCGTCGTTCACATCGGCGATCGTGTGGGCGGCGAGCCGCGCGGCGAGCCGCGTGCGCTCGAAGAAGCTGGGCGTGGTGGGTGGGGCGAGCGCGAAACCCGCGACGCGCGCGCCCATCCCGCAAAGCCACGCGCCGAGCCAGCCGCCCACGAAACCGGTGTGGCCGGTCATGAAGACCTTGCGCCCGCGCCACCATCCGGGATCGGGGACGGGGTTCATGCGCCGCTAGAGCCAGGGCGCGTTGCCGCGCGTCCAGATCTGGTTCAACGCGAGCATCTCGCGATAGGTATCCATGCACTGCCAGAAGCCCGCGTGCTGGAACGCCGAGAGCTCGCCGCGCGCCGCCAGCTTCGGCAGCACGTCGGTCTCGAGGACCACGCCCGGAGCGTCCGGCACGCCGTCGAACGCCTTACGCGCGAAGACGAAGAAGCCGCCGTTGATCCAGCCGTCGGCCACCTGCGGCTTCTCGAGGAAGGTGCGCACCGCGTCGTGCGCGACGTCGATCTCGCCGTAGCGCGACGACGGGTGCACCGCGGTCACCGTGGCGAGCCGTCCGGCCTTGCGATGGGTCTCCCACAACGCCGCGATGTCGATGTCGGCGACACCGTCGCCGTAGGTCGCGAAGAAGTGCTCGCCGCGCACGTGGGCGAGCGCGCGCTTGACGCGCGCCCCGGTCATCGTGTCGTCGCCCGTGTCGGTGAGCACCACCTCCCAGTCCTCGGCCGCGTCGTCGCCATGCACCTGGATCGCGTGCGAGCGCAGGTTCACCGTCACGTCGCACTGGCGCAGGCGGTAGTTGAGGAAGTAGTCGCGGATCAGCTCGCCCTTGTAGCCGAGGCACAGGATGAAGCGGCGCACGCCGAAGCGGTGGTAGCGGCGCATGATGTGCCACAGGATGGGACGGCCGCCGATCTCCACCATCGGCTTGGGCTTGAACTCCGTCTCCTCGCGCAGGCGCGTGCCCAGCCCGCCGCAGAGGATGACCGCCTCGAGGTCGGCCGGCTTCATCAGCGCCCACCCGCGACGGCGCGCGCCTGGTTGCCGAAGCTTTCGTCGAGCAGCTCTTCCATACAGCGCGTCATCGGCAGCTCGCGGAAGCGCTGGTAGGCCGCCTCGCCGCGCGCCTTCCAGCGCTCGCCGGCGAGCAGCTCCGCGAGGGCGTCGCCGATGGCCTCCTTGCCGTGCACGACCTGCGCCAGCGCGAGGTAGCCCGCGGGGTCGCTCTCCGCCTCCGAGAGGATCGCGCAGCGGTTGTTGGCGAGGTAGCAGATCCGGAAGGAATTCACGTGCGTGTACTTGTCTTCCTGCACGACGTTCAGGTTCACGCGCGCCCTCGCGATGCGGTCGTTGCGCAGGAAATAGGGGCAGGTATGGTCGGCGATGCCGCTGAAGCCGCGCCGCGCGAGCTCCTGCATCACGAGCTTGCGGCGCTCGCTCATCATGCCGAAGAAGTAGAAGTCGAGGTCCTTCTGCGCCCGGTGCTCGACGTCCTCGAGCTTCGGATGCCAGCCCCAGCGCAGGAAATGCGCGCGCACCCCGTAGCGCCGGTGCTCCGCGAGGTTGTCCAGGATCACGTCCCACGCGAACCGGCCGGCGCGAAGGCTGGGAAGGTACGACCCCATGAAGTCCACCTTCTGGGGGTTGAAGTTGAGCATGTCCTGCGCGATGACCTCGGTGTTCACGTGCGCGAAGTCGATCTTCGACGCGGCGAGCCTGGCCAGCTCCGCCGGGGCGAGGAAATAGGCACCGACCACGAGGTTGAAGCGCGTGGTGTCGAGCTGCAGCCCCGACAGGATCACGTCGTGCCCCAGGTCCCGCAGCCCGTATTGCAGGGCGAGCAGGAAGTCCCGGCGCAGGTGGAACAGCCACTCGGGGCCGAAGTAGGCGATGTTAAATTTCAAGCGGGGGTTCCTTGGGCGAAGGCGCCTCGGGCATTTTGTGCCTTAGAATCGGGCGACGGCGGCGTCCATGCGCCGCTCGCACGAGAATCTTAACAAACCCGCCCCGACCGCGCCGGATGACCGCGCCAGCCCTCGAGATCCACCCCACCGCCTTCGTGAGCCCGGACGCCCGCGTGCACCCGTCGGAACGCGGCACCCGCATCGTGATCGGCGCCCACACCCGGGTCTACGACTACGTGGTGATCCGCGCGGTGGGCGGCAGTGGCGACATCGTGATCGGCGAGCATTGCTACATCAATCCCCACTGCACGCTCTATTCCGGCTCCGGGATCCGCTTCGGCGACTACGTGCTGGTCGGGCCCGGATGCTCCATCGTGCCGGCCAACCACGCGATCGATCGCGTGGACGTCGAGATCCGCAAGCAGGGCTTCATGCCCTCGCGCGGCGGCGTGGTCGTGGAGAACGACGTCTGGATCGGGGCGAATTGCGTGCTCCTCGACGGAACGCACATCGAGACCGGCGCGGTGATCGCGGCGGGCAGCGTGGTCGTCGGCCGCGTGAGCGCGCGCAGCGTGTGGGGCGGCAACCCCGCGCGCTTCATCCGCGCCCGCGCGAGCGGCGGCTGACCGCGATGGTCCCCGACGCCGTCAATCCGGACTCGATCCGCCGTGCGCTCGTGGTCAAGCTGCGCCACCACGGCGACGTGCTCCTCGCCTCGCCCGTCTTCCAGGTGCTGCGCAACCGCGCGCCGCACGCGGAGATCGACGCGCTGGTGTACGACGACACCCGCGAAATGCTCGCCGGCCACCCGGCCATCGCGCAGGTCCACGGCATCGACCGCAGCTGGAAGCGCCAGGGCCTGGGTGGAGCAGGCGCGCCAGGAAAGCCGCCTGCTCTCGACGCTTCGCGAGCGCCGCTACCAGCTCATCGTCCACCTGACGGAGCATTGGCGCGGCGCGTGGCTCGCGCAGGCGCTGCGCCCGCGCTGGTGCGTGGCCCCGGAACGCGACAACGTGTTCTGGCGCTGGAGCTTCACGCACCGCTACAAGCTGCCCGCAGCGTACGCCGCGCCACACCGTGGAGGCGAACCTCGACGCGCTGCGCCGGCTCGGCATCTATCCCACCGAGGAGGAGAAGCCGCTGGTGATGGTTCCCGGCGCCGAGGCGCAGTCGCGCGTGGATGCGCTCATCGCGGCGGCGGGGCTGCAGCCGCGCGGGTTCATCCACGTGCATCCCACGTCGCGGTGGCTGTTCAAGACCTGGACCGAGGCGCAGAGCGCGGAGCTGCTGCGCCGGCTCGCGCGCGACGGCCACCGCATCGTCGTGACATCCGCGCCGGATCCGCGCGAAAAGGCCATCGTGGCCCGCACGCTCGGCGAGGCGGGCGTGCCGGTGACGGACCTGTCGGGCGAGCTCAGCCTGCGCGAGCTGGCGGCGCTCACCGGCGCGCGCGCGGCTCTTCTTCGGCGTGGACTCCGCGCCCATGCACATCGCGGCCGCCATGGGCACGCCGGTCGTGGCCCTCTTCGGCCCGAGCGGCGAGAAGGAATGGGGACCGTGGCGCGTGCCGCACCGCGTGGTGGCGAGCGACCATCCCTGCCGCCCGTGCGGCAACGACGGCTGCGGCGGAGGCAAGGTGAGCGAGTGCCTCACGCGGCTGCCGGTGGATCGCGTGCATTCGGCGATCAACGAAGTGCTCGCGGGGCCGTGAGCGCCGCGCCGAGCGCCCGGGCGCCGGGCATCGCCCCGCGCGTGGCGCTGGTGCGCGGGCGCTACGATCCGTCGGGCGGCGCCGAGCGCTTCGTGCAGGGTGCCATCGCCGCGCTGCGCGCCCAGGGCGCGGCGATCACCATCGTCGCGCGAGCATGGCCCGACCACGACGGCTCCGCGATCCTCGTGGAGCCCTTCCACATCGGCAGCCTCTGGCGCGACTGGGCGTTCGCGCGGGCGGCGTGCGCGGAGCTCGAGCGCCGGCGCTTCGACCTGGTGCAATCCCACGAACGCATCGCTTGCTGCGACGTGTACCGCGCGGGCGACGGCGTGCACGCGCAGTGGCTCGCGGAACGCTCGCGCGTGCAGGGACCCCTCGCGCGGCTCGCGACGCGGCTCAGCCCGCACCATCTCTACGTGCTGCGCGCCGAGCGCGCGCTCTTCTCGAGCGCGCGGCTGCGCGCGGTGATCTGCAACTCCGAGATGGTGCGCACGGAGATCCGCGAACGCTTCGGCACCGCGCCGGAGAAGCTCGTGCTGATCCGCAACGCGGTGGATTCCGCCCATTTCCATCCCGGGCTGGCCGCCGAGATGCGCCGGCCGGTGCGCGAGCAGCTGCGCGTGCCGCTCGATGCGCACGTCGTCCTGCACGTGGGCTCGGGATTCGAGCGCAAGGGCGTGGCGGGGCTGCTCGGCGCCGTCGCCCGCGCGCGCTCGCGCCCGTGGGCCATCGTGGTGGGCAAGGACAAGCGCGCGGGGCGCTATGTCGGCGCTCGCCCGCCGCCTCGGCATCGCCGAGCGCGTGCGCTTCGTGGGAACCGTGTCCGACGTGCGCCCCTACCACGCCGCGGCCGACAGCTTCATGCTCGCCTCGCTCTACGACCCGCAGCCCAACGCCGCGCTCGAGGCGATGGCGAGCGCGCTCCCGGTGGTGACCACCCGGAAGTGCGGCGCCTCGGAGCTGCTCGACGGACGGCGAAAGCGGATTCGTCCGCGACGCGCTCGACGGGGCGGGGCTCGCCGCGGCGCTCGATCGCCTGGACCCGCCCACGGGCCGGCGCATGGGCAGCCGCCGCGCGCGCCGCGGTCGAGCGCTACACGCCGCAAGCCATGGCCGCGGAGTACGTCGCGCTGTACGGGAGGCTTCTTCGTCGATAATGGCGGGATGAAGGCGATCCACGATTCCAGCCGCGAGCTCTACCTGCGCCTGCTGCGGCACGTGTGGCCGTACCGCGGCGCCCTTTTCGCGGGCATCGTGGGCATGGTCGTGGGCGGGCTGGCGGACGCCGCGCTGGTGAAGCTCACCGGGCCGCTCATCGACGAGCTCTTCGTGCACCGCAACCGCGACCTCATGGTGCTGCTGCCGCTCGCCATCATCGGCGTGTTCCTGGTGAGCGGGATCGCGAGCTTCACCTCGGGATACTCCTCCCAGTGGGTGGCCAACAAGGTGATCCTGGACCTGCGCCGCGAGATGTTCGCGAAGGTGCTGCGCCTGCCTCCGGCGTTCTTCGACGAGGTGCCGACCGCGCAGCTCGTGACGCGCTTCACGTTCGACGTGAACAACCTCGCCGCCGCGTCCACCAGCGTGCTCACCGTGCTGGTGCGCGACAGCGTGACCATCGCCGCGCTGCTCGCGGTGCTGCTCTACTCCAACTGGAAGCTCACCATCATCGCCTTCGTCGTGATCCCGCCCATCGCCCTCGTGGTGCGGCTCTTCAGCCGGCGGCTGCGCCAGATGAGCCGCGAGAACCAGCGGGCCGTGGGCGGCATCGCGGAAGTGCTCGACGAGGCGATCGGCAACCAGCGCGTGGTGCGCATCTTCGGCGGCCAGAAATACGAGAGCGAGCGCTTCGAGCAGGCGGGCCAGAAGATCCGCCGCTTCACGATGAAGCACGCGACCGCCGCGGCCGGGACGGTGCCGGTCACGCAGCTCATCGTCGCGTGCGCGATCGCGGCGATCATCTACTTCGCGGCGGGGCAGGCGTTCGCGGGCTCGACCGACGTCGGCCACTTCATCGAGTTCATCGCCGCCACGGGCATGCTGCTGCAGCCGTTGAAGCGCCTCACGGGCATCAACGAGCAGCTGCAGAAGGGGCTCGCCGCCTGCGAGAGCGTCTTCGGCCTCGTGGACGAGGCGCCGGAGGAGGACCGCGGGACGATGTCGCTCGCGCGCGCGCAGGGCGCCATCCGCTTCGAGGCGGTGTCGCTCACGTACCAAGGCGGCTCGCGGGCCGCGCTCGCGGAGGTTTCGCTCGAGGTCCGGCCCGGCGAGACCGTGGCGCTCGTCGGGCCCTCGGGGAGCGGCAAGTCGAGCCTCATCCACCTGCTGCCGCGTTTCTATCGCCCGACCTCGGGCCGCATCACGCTCGACGGCCACGACCTCGAATCCCTCACGCTGGAGAGCCTGCGCCGGCAGATCGCGCTCGTCTCCCAGAGCGTGGTGCTCTTCAACGACACCGTGGCCGCGAACATCGCCTACGGGAGAGCCGACCGCACGAACGAGGCGGACATCGTGCGCGCGGCGCAGGCGGCGCACGCCATGGAGTTCATCCGCGCGCTGCCGCAGGGCCTGCACACGGAAATCGGCGAGAACGGCGCCAAGCTGTCCGGCGGACAGCGCCAGCGCATCGCCATCGCGCGCGCGATCCTCAAGGACGCGCCGATCCTGCTCCTCGACGAGGCCACGTCCGCGCTCGACACCGAGAGCGAGCGCGCGGTGCAGGCGGCGCTCGAGGCGCTGATGAAGGGACGGACCACGATCGTCATCGCGCACCGGCTGTCCACCATCGAGAAGGCCGACCGCATCGTGGTGCTCGCGCAGGGCCGCATCGCCGAGATCGGAAGCCACCGCGACCTCGTGACGGCGGGCGGCGTGTACGCGGGGCTGCACCGGCTGCAGTTCGCCGGCGCATGAGCGGGAGCGCTGGCACGCCGCGGCGGCTTCGCATCCTGCACACCGAATCGTCGCTGGGCTGGGGCGGGCAGGAGATCCGCGTGCTCACCGAGGCGCGCGGCGTGGCGCGCGGCGGCCACGAGGTGGTGCTCGCCGCGCCGCCCGAGGCGCGCATCTTCGCGGAAGCCGCGCGCTACGGCGTGGAGGCGCTGGCGCTTCCCATCGGGCGCAAGGGGCTGCGCGGCGTGCTGGCGCTGCGCCGGCTCCTCGCGCACCGGCCGTTCGACATCGTGAACACGCACAGCTCCACCGACACCTGGCTCGCCGCGGTCGCGTGCGCCACGCTCGGCCATCGTCCCGCCCTCGTGCGCACGCGGCACATCTCGGCGAGCGCGCCGCGCAACGCCGCCACGCGCTGGCTCTACACGCGCGCGGCGCGGCGCATCGTCACCACGGGCGAGCGGCTGCGCGCGCAGGTGATCGCCGAGACGGGCGCCGACCCGGGCAATGTCGTGTCGATTCCCACCGGCATCGACCTCGCGCGCTTCCACCCGGGCGACCGGAACGCGGCGCGCGCCTCCCTGGGATTGCCCGCCGAAGGTCGCATCGTGGGCATCGTCGCCACGCTGCGCAGCTGGAAGGGCCACCGCCACCTGCTGCGCGCGATCGGCGCCCTCGACGCGCCGGACGTGTGCCTGGTGATCGTCGGCGACGGTCCGCAGCGCGCCGCCCTCGAATCGCTCGCGGGCGAGCTCGCCCTCGGCGAGCGCGTGCGCTTCGCCGGCAACCAGGCGGACGTGGCGCCGTGGATGCAGGCGTTCGACGTGTTCTGCCTGCCGTCCTACGCCAACGAGGGCGTGCCGCAGGCGCTGATGCAGGCGATGGCGTGCGGGCTTGCCGTCGTGACCACCCCGGTGGGCAGCATCGAGGAGATCGTGACCGACGGCGAAACGGGCGTGCTCGTGGCGCCGCAGGACGTCGAGCGCTTGCGCTCCGCGCTCCGGTCGCTGCTGGACGATCCCGCGCGGCGCGACGCGCTGGGCCGCAGGGCGCGCGCCGCGGCGCTCGAGCGCTTCGGCGAGGACCGCATGGTGGATGCGATGATCGACGTGTTTCTCCGGGCGGCCGGTCCGCGCCATGGGTGAGCGCTTCAATACCCGCGCGCTCGTGGTGTCGCGGGCGCTGGCGCGCGCGTTCACGCGCCGCGCGGGCGCCGGCGGCGAGCCGGAGCGCGTGCTCGTCGCGCACAACCTCCTGCTGGGCGACACGATCATGCTCACGCCGCTCCTCGCGAAGCTGCGCGCGCGGCATCCGGCGTGCGACATCACGCTGCTCGCCAGGCCCGCCTTCGTGCCGCTCTATGCGGGCCGGCCCTACGGCGTGCGCGCGCTGCCCTTCTCGCCCTCGCGATCCGCGACCACGCGCGCGCTGCTCGAGGAGGCGGCGTTCGACCTCGCGTTCGTCGTGGGCGACAACCGCTACAGCTGGCTCGCCGCGGCATTGCGCGCGCGGCGCATCGTCGCCCACGCCGGCGATCGCCCCGCGAGCAAGAGCTGGTTCGTGGACGAGAGCCGCGCCTATGCGGCCGAGCCGCGCGCGTGGGGCGACATGGTCGCGGACCTGCTCGACGCGGGGGATCCGCCGCCCTACGCGCCCGGCGATTGGCCCGCTCCGTCCGCGCGCGAGTTCGAGCGGCCGCCTTCCCCGTACGCCGTGCTGCACGTCGGCGCGAGCACGCCGCTCAAGCAGTGGATTCCCGAGCGCTGGAACGCACTGGCACGCGCGCTGCGCGCCGACGGGCTGCAGGTCGTGTGGAGCGCGGGCGCGGGCGAGGAAGCGATCGTCCCGGCGTGCGATCCCGATCGCGCATTCCCCTCGCTTGCCGGGAAGCTCGACCTCGCGCAGCTCTGGCACCTGCTGCGCGGCGCCGAGCTGCTGGTCGCGCCGGACACGGGCGTGGCCCATCTCGGGCGCGTGACCGCCACGCCCACGGTGTCGCTCTTCGGGCCGGGGTCGCGCGAGCTCTGCGCGCCGGGGCGATTCTGGGGCGACATGCCGTGGGCCGCCGTCGGGCAGGATCCTTTCCCCTGCCGCGACCAGCGGATCCTCTTCCGCCGCGAGATCCTGTGGGTGCGCCGCTGCGCACGATCCACCGCCGAGTGCGCGCAGCCGCGCTGCATGCATGCCATCACCGTGGAAGCCGTCCTGGAGGCGGTGCGCGGCGTGCGGCGCGCGCGTCATCCGCAACCGCCCCTCGCGCGTTGAAAATCACTTCACCCCGGAACTCGGTCGCACGGCACCCGGTCGGACTCTCGATGACGAACCCCCTCTCCCGATGGCTGCGCCTTGGCGCGGCGCTGGCGCTGACCGCGGCGTTTCCCGCGCTCGCGCAGCTGGCCGTCGTGCCCGGCGAGCCGGCGCAGGCCTCCAGGGCCGCGCCGGCGCCGCTCCTGCGTCTGGCGGAAAAGGTCGCCGCGCAGCCCGGTTTGCGCGCCACCGTGCAATTGTCGCCGGTCACCGACAGCGAGCTCGCGGCCGTGCAGCGCGCCAACGGTGGAGCGAACGCGCTGCGGTCGAACGCGAAGCGGGTCGTGATCGGCGTCGTGCGCGCACGCGACTCGACCCCGCCGCTGCCCTCCGCGGCGGACCTGGCATGGGTCCCGGTGCAGGGCGGCCAGGCCGCGCAGATGGCGATCACCTCGCCGCAGGCCGCGGCGCTGCGCGTGTCGATCGACCTCGCGGGCGTGCCGGGCGACGTGGAGATGGTCTTCTTCGGCTCGGCCGATCCGTCGCGGCTCGTGGGCCCGGTGCGCGTGGCCGACATCCTCGATCGCACGTCGCCGTGGTGGTCGCCGGTCACCGAGGGCGAGACGCAGGCGGTCGAGTTCTTCTTTCCCGGTCCCGGCGACCCGCGCTTGCTTTCGTCGCGCGCCGTGGGCGTCTCCCACCTCTTCGCCGGCCCCGCGAGCGGCTTCGCGAAGCGCGTGCAGGACATCGGCACGGCGGGCGCGTGCAACGTGGACCTGCCGTGCTCCTCGCTCCAATCCGATGCGGCGTTCCAGAACGTGAGCGCGGCGGTGGCGCAGATGGTCTTCACCGACGGCTCCTTCACCGTGCTCTGCACCGGGACGCTGTTGAACGACACCGATGCCACCACGCAGGTGCCGTGGTTCTACAGCGCCAACCACTGCTTCGACAACGAATCGCCGCCGTACAAGACCCCGGGGCAGATGCAGGCCGTCGCCAACACGCTCGATACCCTGTGGCTCTTCCAGGCGAACGCGTGCAACAGCGGCGTGCCGGTGTCGGGCTATCGCGAGCTTCCGACGGGCGCCACGTACATCTACAGCGACGCCGCGTCGGACGTGCTCTTCCTGCGGCTCAATGGCACGCCGCCCCCGGGAGCCTTCTACGCGGGGTGGGATGCGAACGCGATCTCCGCGGGCACGAGCGTGATCGCCGTGCACCATCCCGAGGGCGACCTCAAGAAAGTCTCGCAGGGATCGGTGCTCGGATTCACGACGCCCTCGGCGCCGCCCGCCTCGGGCGGCGTGAACAAGTACATCCAGATCCGCTGGAGCTCGGGCACGACCGAGCCGGGCAGCAGCGGCGGCGGCATCTTCACGCGCAACGGCTCGCAGTACGTGCTGCGCGGGGGACTGTGGGGCGGCGGCGCGTCGTGCTCGACGCCGACGGCACCCGACATCTTCTCGCGCTTCGACCAGGCGTATCCCGCGCTCGCCGCGTACCTCAGCCCCGCGAACGCACCGGCCGCGAACTTCACCGACCTGTGGTGGAACCCGAACGAATCGGGATGGGGGCTGAACCTCGTGCAGCACTCGTCGCACGTCATCTTCGGCGCCTGGTACACCTACGCGGCCGACGGCACGCGCACCTGGTTCGCCATGCCGACGGGCACGTGGACCGACTCGAGCACGTACACGGGCCCGCTCTACGCGACCTCGGGGCCGGCCGCGAACGGCCCGTTCGATCCCAGCCAGGTGACCGCGACCCAGGTCGGCACCGCCACGCTCCACTTCACCGACGCGAACAACGGCACGTGGAGCTACTCGGTGAACGGCGTCTCGGGCATCAAGTTCATCACGCGCCAGCCGTACTAGCGCTTGAGCCGCGCGGCCCACCCGGATAGGCTGTGTCCGCCATGGCCGTCCCCGCGCTCTCCGCGACCATCGTCACCTACCGTTCTTCCGCGCCATTGCTCGCGCGGACGCTCGCCTCTCTCGCGGCCGCGGTCGAGCGCGCGCGCGCCGCGGGCCTGCTCGGCGAGGTCGCGGTGTTCCTGGTGGACAACGGCCCCGACGAGGCACGCGGCGCGTTGCGCGAGGCGCTTCGCGAGTGGCCCGCGCGGGCCGGCGAGCTCGAGCTCGTCGCGGGCCACGGCAACGTCGGCTACGGGCGCGCCAACAACCTCGTGCTCGATCGCCTCGCATCCGATTTCCACCTCGTGATGAATCCCGACGTGGAGCTGGATCGCGATGCGCTCGCCGCCGCGCTGCGCGTGCTCGCCGCGCATCCGGAGATCGGGCTGGCGGCGCCCGATGCGCACGGCGACGACGGCGCGCGCCAATACCTGTGCAAGCGCTATCCCTCCGTGTGGGTGCTCTTCCTGCGCGGCTTCGCTCCCGAGGGGCTGCGGCGGCGGTTCGCGCGCGCGCTGGACGACTACGAGATGCGCGACGTGATCGCCGACGACCTGGTGGCGGGCGTGCCGCTCGCGAGCGGCTGCTTCATGCTGCTGCGCACGGCGCTCTTCCGCCGCCTGGGCGGCTTCGATCCGCGTTTCTTCCTGTACTTCGAGGATTACGACTTGAGCCTGCGCGTCGGGCGCGAGGCGTCGGTCGCGTACGTCCCGGCCGCGCGCATCGTGCACCACGGCGGCGAGGCGGCGCGCAAGGGGCCGCGGCACGTGGCCTGGTTCCTGCGCTCGGCGTGGCGGTTCTTCGCCACGCACGGCTGGAAGATCGCGTGATCGCTCAGCGCTCGCGCGCGACGCGCCCGAGCAGGTCCTCCAGCGCGCGCACCGGCTCGTCGCGCTCGAAGAGGTTGCCCAGGTTCGCGTGGATGCGATCGGCCATCGACGCGCGGTACGCCGCGTCGCGGCCGAGCTTCTCCGCGATCGCGACGTATTCGTCGAGGTCGCCGGCGACGAGCTCGGCGGCACCCACGGCGCGCAGCATCGCCTGGCTCTGGCGGCCGCGCATCAGGCCGCCAGGCAGCGTCACCACCGGCAGCCCGCTCGCCAGCGCGTCGAGCGAGGTGTTCCCCCCCGACCAGCGCAAGGTATCCAGCATCAGGTCGCACACGCGGTTCAGGCGCAGGTACCGGCCGTGCGGCATGAACGGCGCGAGGAAACGCGTGCGCTCGTGGATATCCATGCCGCGCTTCTCGAAGGCGGCCGCGAGGCGCGTCGCGAAGGTCTCGGTGAGCTTCGCGTGGTGCGAGGCGAACAGGACGGCCACGCCGCGCGGATCGCGCTCGAGGACCCGCGCGATGAGATCGTCGTTGTCCGGATGGATCTTGAAGAGCGATTGCGGCACGAGGTACAGAGTCCTGTCCTCCGGCAGCTCGAAATCCGCGCGCGTGCCCTGCGGATCCGGCTTCGGGATCTCGTAGCGCGTGCCGAGCCCGGGTAGCAGGGTCAGGCGCTCGGTGTAGTGCCGCTGGGCGTCGGGGGGCTCCATCTCCTCGCAGGAGATGAACCAGTCGACCTCGGGCACGCCGCTCGTGTCGGGATGGCCCCATCCCGCGCACTGCACCGGCGCGAGCCTCATGCCCGCCAGCAGGAACGTGTCCGGGTGCATCCCCAGCTCGGGATAGACGAGCACGTCCAACTCGTCGGCGGCGATCTGCTGCGCCGTGGTGAGCACGGGGCGGCCCGGGAGGTGGCGGAAGCGGCTCGCGGCCGCGGAGATCGCCCGCGTGTCGTCGGCGACCCACTTGTTGGTGTAGTAGACGACGGTCTCGAAGCGCCGCTTGTCCAGGCGCGTGACCCAGGACGCGAAATAGCGTCCGGCGGTGCAGTTGAAGAAGAAGTGGCTGCAGAAGCCGACCCGCAGGCGCTTGCCCGGCAGCCGTCGCGGGCGCGGATGCAGCAATTGCGGCACCACGCGCTCGAGAATCCGGCGCTGGAACTGGCCATAGCGCTCCTGGAGCGCGCGATCCTCGCGCCCCTGGTACGCGAGGTAGAAGTTGGTCCAGCTCGCCGCGGCGAGCGTCGTGTCGGGACGCGACAGGTCGAGCTGGTCCAGCGCCTGGTGCAGCCGCTCGAGGCCTTCGGCATACTGCGCGCGGCTCGTCTCGAGGTGCTCGACGCTCGAGTACACCTGCGGCAGCAGCAGGTTCGCTCCGAGCGCGGCCTTCAGGCTGCCCGGCACGTTCTGCCAGATGCGGCCGTACTCGCCGCGCGCCTCGTCGACGCCGCCCGCCTCGGCGATGAGCTCGGCCAGGGCGAGCCGCGCGTTCACGTTGCCCGGATCGGCACGCGTCGCCGCGGAGTAGGCGGCGAGCGCCTTCGTCGTCTCGCGGTTGCGACGGTGGATGTCGCCCACCAGCAGCCACGCCTCGACGTGGCGATCGTCGGCGCGCAGGGCGTGCTCGGCATGCTCCAGCGCGCGCTTGGCGTCGCCGCGCAGGTTGTGGATGCGCGCCACGTTGAAATGGGCCAGCGAATAGCGCGCATCGAGCGAGAGCGCGTGGTTGAACGCGCGCAGCGCGTCGTCCAGCCGGTCGAGCGACTGCAGCGCGATTCCCAGGTTGTTCCAGCCGCGCACGTGCTTCGGATCGACGTTCACCACGGCCTGGAATTCCTTGAGCGCATCGGCCGGCTTGCCCTGGTCGAGGCGCACGCGGCCGAGCTCGAGGTGCCCGGCGGGCCATTCCGGCTTCGCGGCCACCACCTGCGCGAACCTCGCGGCCGCCGCTTCCAGGTCGCCCAGGTCGTGCAGCACGCCGCCTTCCAGCAGCAGGAACGCGGGCCGCGCGCCTCCGAGCACCATCGCCCGCCCGATGCTCGCCGCGGCCTGCTGCAAGAGGCCCGCCTGGTGCTCGGCCATGGCCTTCAGATGCCACACCTCCGCCGCATCCGGCTCGCTCGCGAGGATGCGCTCGTACGCCGAGATCGCGCCGGCGTAATCGCCCCGGACGTGGAGCTCGCGTGCCTGCCGGGTATCGGGAGCCGCCATCATCGTTCACTCATCGTTTGCATTGGCGCGGGCGAGGCAGGCGGCGCGCCCGACCCGGGAAGCCATTCGTGGGCGAGGCCCACGATGCCGTAGTCGCGCGTCTCGCCGGTCACGACGAACTCCGTCTCGAGCGTGTCGAACAGGCGCAGGCCCTCCGCGTCGAGCGTGTGGATGCGCAGGCGGTACTTGCCCGGCAACAGCGCGATCGCCTCGAAGCGCACGGCGAACGAGAACCGCCCCTGCGCGAGGCGCCGGGGACGATAGGCGCCGTCGTTCGAATGGGATCCGTACACCGGCGTCCCGTCGACGCGCACGATCCCGAACAGCAGCACCGGGGGGCGGTCGTCGGGGTCCTGGGCGAGCCCCTGGAACACCACGGCCTCGCCGCAGCGAAACGTGGTTCGCGCGGTCCCTTCGTCGCCCTCGGTCCACGCCGCGACGATCCGGGAGACGGTCCCGTCGGTCACGCGTTTCGCCGAGTCGGCCGCGCGGGCGGCCTTCTCCTCGTGATAGGTCATGTATTCGCGGGTCACGTCGAAGCTCGTGCCACGCATGCGCACGCGGCCCTCGTGGATCCATACCGCCCGGCTGCAAAGCGTCTGGACGTGGAACATGCTGTGGGAACACAGCAGGAGCGTTCCGCCGTCGGAGAGATATCCTTCCAGCCACGCGATACACTTTTTCTGGAACGACTCGTCACCGACCGCGAGCACCTCGTCGGTGATGAGCAGGTCGGGCCTGAGCGCCGTCGCCACGGCGAATCCAAGGCGCACCGCCATGCCGGACGAATAGTGCTTGATCGGCTCGTCGATGTGCGCGCCGATTCCCGCGAACTCGATGATCGATTCCACCTGCTCGCGCGTCTGCCGGCGCGAGCGGCCCATGAGCGCGCTCGAGAGGTAGATGTTCTCGCGCCCCGTGTACTCGGGGTGGAAGCCGCTGCCCAGCTCGAGGAGCGCGCCCACCCGCCCGTTGACGCGAACCAGCCCCGAGGTGGGACGCACGACTCCGGCGATGATCTTGAGCAGCGTGGATTTCCCGGCGCCGTTCTCGCCGACGATCCCGATCGATTGGCCCGCCTTCACTTCGAGGTCCACGCTGTCCAGCGCGCGGAAATGCGGCAGGTCGCGGCGGCGCATGAGCAGCGCGAGCAGGGTGCGCAACCGGTCGCCCCCGGTGGCGACCTTCGGGTAGTCCTTCGTGACGGCCTGCAGCCGCACCAGCTCGGTCGCCTCGGTCACGACGTCGCTCCCAGCCCGCGCAGCTCGTCGTAGAACCGCGCCACCTGCTCCCGCGACTCCAACCGCGCGCCGTACGCGTGGTGCGCTCCCATGGGCGCCGCGAGCGAGGGAAACTTCGCGGCGAAGCGCCCGGCGTAGCGCTGCCATTCGTCGTCGAAGCGTCCCGCGCTCGCGTGGATCACGGTCGCGTCGGTGGTGATGGCGACGCGCAGGCCGGCGAGATGCGCGCGGTACGAGAAGTCCAGGTCGTAGAAGTGGAAGCCGTCGAAGGTGCGCTCGTCGAAGCCCACCCGCGTCAGCGCTGCCCGTTTTCCCGCCATGAACAGCCCGTCGAGCGCCTGCGCGCCCGCGAGGATGCCGGCGTCGAGGCTGAACACCGTCGCGTCCCACGCGCCGTCCTGCGCGGGATACGCCACCCATCCGCGCAGGTGGGGATGGCCGGCCCAGGTGACCGCGGGGCCGTTCACGCGCAGGCTGCCGCACAGCCCCACGAGATCGTGATCGCGCAACGCGTGCGCGACCGCCTCGAACGGGCGCGGCGAGATGAACTCGATGTCGTCGTGGGAGAGCACCACGGTGTCGAAGCGCGCCGCCCCCAGCCCTCGCGAATAGCCCTCGGCGAGGGAGCGGGCGTCGCGAACCGGCACGAACTCGTGCGTGATCCCGGCGAGCGCGGCGGTGAGATTGGCGCGAAGCGCATCGAGGCGATCGTCGTCCACGCTGCAGACGACGATCGAGACGGGATCCGTCCCCGCGAGCCCCGCCTTCCGCGGCTGCGCGAACAGTCCGGGCGCGTCCGCGCGCACGGCGCCCGCCACGGTGTCCAGGACGTTCTGGACGGCATCGTAGTCGGCGGGATCGCGCCGTGCCGCCTCCCGGAATGCCAATGCCGCGCCCCGCCAATCGCCCGCCTCGCGCAGCGCGATGCCGAGGTTGTAATGGGCCACACCGCGCTCCGGGGCGAGCTCGATCGCCTTGCGGTAGGCGCGCGCCGCTTCCCCGGGCCGGCCGGCCGCCCGCAACGCGTTGCCCTGGGACAGGGCCGCCTGCGCTTCGGCGACCGTCACAGGAAGTCCTCGAAATGGGGCGAGAGCCGGGCGAAGAACCACAGGCCGGCGGCGAGCACCACCACGCAGCCCAGCGTTGGCAAGGCGTCCCCCCAGGCGAGGCCGCCGCCCTGCAGCAGCACCTCGCGCAGGCGCTCCGAGAAGCGCGCGAGCGGATTGGCCTCGAAAAGGCCCCGATACTCCGCGGGCACGACGCTCGCCGAGTAGAGGATCGGCGACGCGTAGAACAGGATGGACAGGACCACCTGGAGCCCGTGCTCGACGTCGCGCAGGAGCGTCTGCAGGGCCGCCAGGAACGCGCCGATGCCGGTCGCGAGCAGCATGTACGGCACGAGGAGCAGGAAGGCCCAGGGAAGGCCGGAGAAGCGGATCGGCTCTCCCATCAACGCCAACGCGACCAGGACGGCCAGGAATCCGGCGGCGTGCACCGTGCAGGTGGCCAGGACCGCCGCGAACACGAGGAGCTGGTGGGGGAACGCGACCTTGCGGATCAGGCCGGCGTTCGCCGCGACCGACATCATCGCGCGCTGCAATCCCTCGGAGAACATGATCCAGGGCCAGAGCGCCACGGCGACGAAGGTGACGTACCCGACCCCCGGGAAACCGTCCGGAACGCCCGCCCGGAAGATGTGGCTGAAGACGAACGCATAGATCGCGAGCTGCGCCAGCGGGTGCAGCAGCGTCCACGCGATGCCGCTGACGCTCCCCGCGTAGCGGCTGGCGATCTCGCGCCGCGTGAAGGCCAGGAGCAGCCAACCCCATCGAGGACCCGGCGGGAAGCGAGCCTCGATATCCGCGTCCATGGGATGACGGCGTGCCCCGTCGGTCAGGAGGCGGCCGCCGCCTTGGCGCGTTGCGCCACGCGCAGCATCGCATCGCGCTCGGCGAACCACTCGGCCGCGTACTCGCAGTCCCGGTACTCGTCGAAATACGGGCCGCCGATGGTGTAGTGGACGAGCTTGGCGCCCGGGTCGGAAGCGTCGTAGCCCACGAGATGGTTCCACTCGTGCGGGAGCGACCCGATGAGGTGGTCGCCCTCGAGCCACTTGAACTGGTGCAGCTCGAGACCGCTCGCGCGGTTCACGTAGTCGGGCGTGAGCGCCGTGCAGCGCTCGCAGTTCATGAGCATCACGGAGGACCAGTTCTTCTTCTCGTAGCGGGTCTGCACGGCCCCGAGGAACTTCACGTCCTCGCGCGGCACGTGGGTGTGCTTCACCACCTGCACCGCGTAGCGCTCGTCGCGCAGCGCCCAGAGCTTCGCGATGTCGTCCAGGACCAGCATGTCGCAGTCCATGAAGATGGCCCAACCGCGATAGTCGCACAGGTGCGGCGTGAGGAAGCGCGAGAACGAGAACGCGGTCGACTGCAGCGGGTTGCGCTCGCGCCGGTACAGGCCCGCGCCCTCCAGCTGCGAGAGCATGAGCGGCGCGATCGAGACGGGCGCCGACGCGCGCGCGTGGATCGAGTGCGCGAGCACGCCGAAGGCCGCCGCCTCGCGCTCGTCGTAGCCGATGAAGACGCGGATCGTGGACACGTCCGCGCCGCTACTTGGTCTCGTTCTGCCGCTCGATCGCCCGCTTGATCACGTCCGGGTCGATCGGGATGACGAGGGCCTGGACGTTGCCGCGGTTGGTGACGACCGTGGGCGAATTGCGGATCGCCTGGACCGCGTCGTCGAGACGCTGCTTGCGGAGCTTGTCCCTCTCGACCTCCACCAGCTTGCGCTTCACCGATTCGAACGGGATGCGCTCCGGCTTCTTGCGGTCGACGAACTTCAGGATGTGATAGCCGTACTCGGATTCGATGGGTCCGGCGATCTCGCCCTTGACGCTCATCTTCTCGATGGCCGCGCTGACCGGCTCGACGAAGGACCTGGGCGAGCTGTAGCCGAGGTCGCCGCCGTTGCGCTTCTTGTCCTGGGCGTCGGAGTAGCGCGCGACGAGGTCGAGGAAGTCCTGCTTGCCGCTCTTCGCGAGCTCGTACACCTCGCGCGCGCGCTGGAGCGCCATGTCGCGCGTGCGGCCCTTGAGATCGATCAGGATGTGCTGCACCGCCACGAGGTCGGGCGTCATGAACTTGGCGGGCTCGGCCTTGTAATCCTCCAGCGCGATCTCGTCGAGGTTGATCTTGATCGGCGCGCTCTGGAGCTTTTCCACGTACACGTCGGCGAGCACCGCCTCCGCGGCCTGGCGCATGCGCCGCTGCACGATGGGATCGCGATCGAGCCCTTCCGCCCTGGCCTTCGCCGCGAACGAGCGCTGCACGAAGATGCCGTCCGCCACGCCGGCGACCCGGTCGTAGTCGGTGCGGAAATCCGCCCGGTGCTCGGGCGGGATCTTGAGCATGTAGCCCTCCACGTCGCCCGCGTCGACGACGATGGGACCCTCGACGATCAACGGCTTGTCGGGCGTCACGTCGGCGGTGGGCGCGGCAAGAGCCAGGCCCGTGGAAAGAGCGAGCGGCAACAGGAGCTTTTTCATGGAGGATCCAAAAAAAGAAGAAGCCCGCGCGCTCATCGCGCGCGGGCAGTTGCAGGAAGAAGATGCTACGTGAGCGTGCTCAGTACCCGCTGTTGTTCCACTGCACGTTGAAGCCGCAGTTGCCGCCTCCCGCGCAGGTACCCGCCTGGTACGTGTAGCGGATATTCACGTAGTACGGGCCGGCGTTCGGATCGGTCCAGCAGATGCCGAACGCGTTGGCGGTGGTGGGGTTGTTGATGCCCGACGACGCTCCGATCAACCAGTAGACGTCCGTGAGGTTGCGCTGCGTCGACGAGACGTAGCAGGCCGTCCCCAACTGGTTGTCCACCTGGCCGGGGCACTTCGAGATCGCGAGCTCGATCGTGACCGGATCCGGACTCACGGTCGTCTCGCTGTTGTGCACGACGCCCGACAGGCTCGTGGTCAGGGTCGGCAGGCTGGCGTATCCGACCTGGCCGCTGGGCAACTGGAAGATGTCCTTGCCCTGGAACGGGATCGTCGTGGTCGGCGTCTTCGGATCGATCGCGGCGCATCCGCTCGGCGGCGGCGGAGGCGGTGCGCCCGTGCTCGTGGTGACCGTGATGCCGACCGAGGCCTGCGCGATCGAGGCGCCGCCGGTCGGATTGCTCAGGCTGACGGTGCACGCGCCGGCCGCGGTGCCGGTGATCGAGAACGTGGCGGGCGAGCCGCTCGTGGAGCCGTCCGCGAACGAGACCGTCCCGGTCGTCGCTCCGCAACCGGCGCCGCTGACGGCGTAGGTGACGCCGACAGGGCCGGTCGTGCCGCCGCTGCGGATCACGGATCCGAAGCCGCTTCCGCCGACGGTGAGCGTCGTGGGAACGCTGAGGCTGAACGAGCCCGGCGCCCCCGCAACCGTGGGCGCGCAGTTGACGGTCACGTTCCCGTTCGGCTGCACGGTCATCGTGCTGAACGTGCAGCTGTTGCCCGTCGCGCCGGAGAGGGTCACGGCGCCCTGGGCGGAGGCGAAAGTCGGAACGGCTAGCGCGGCGAGAGCGCCGAGCGTCGCAAGTGTGCGCCGTAGGAGGGTTGGAATTGGTGACTGATTCATGGGGTTCCTCGCTTTCGGCAGATTCGTTGCGCCGGTGGCGCAAATTTATTTATTTACGGGACGATACGTCAAATATCTCACAATTAACACGAAGTCTACAACATTTTCACGCCCCGATATGCGACGTGGATCACAGGGACGAGAAAAAAAACAGGCGGACATGGTGTCCGCCTGTCGTGTGCAACCGGGGGGAAGCTTCTCCCCCCGCCGAGCTTTTTTCGCTTACGGACGGATCACGTTCTGGTAGCTGTGGCTGAACAGGCTGCCGTAGTTGCCTTGGCAGCTGCCCGCACCGCAGGTGAGCGTCCCGTTCGAGAAGCTCCTGATCATGAAGCCCGTCACCGGCAGGCCGTAGAACGTCACGGCGGCCGTGGTGGTGACCGGAGCCGGCACCAGCAGGTTGTCCAGCGACGTACGGGTCGAGGCCGGCAGCGCGCCCGCCATGCCCACCGTGCCGGCCGGGTTGGCGTTCGTGCCGATGAAGCTCAGGATCCCCCAGCCGTTCTGGAAGGTCGGATCGACGTTGACCGGAGTCGAGTTGACCGAGCCCAGGATGCCGGAGGTGGAACCCGTCGGCATGTGCGCCGAGCCGTTGCGGATCGACAGCACGTTCGACTCCCAGCACAGCGAGTTCGGGGTCGCGGCCTGCGGCGGCGAGAAGTCCGCCGTACCGGCCGCTGCAGCTGCTTCCTCGCGGTTGAAGTACGTGAAGCTGATCGTCTCGCACGCGCCATCCGTGGTCAGCACGTTGGTGTACGGCGTGGCCGCGGTCGTGGACGTCACGAACAGGTTCTTCAGGGGCTGCGTGAGCACCCAGTCGGTGTTCGAGTTCGTGGTGTTGTCCAGGATGTACTCGTTCATGACCGACGTGTGCATGTACACGCTGGCCACGGCACGCGCACCGGCCGGAACGCCGGACACCGTCGCCGCACCGTAGGCCGCGAGGTACGCGGTCACGAGCATCGAGGCGCCCCCGGCGTCGAGGCCGCCGGCGTTGATCACCAGGGCGGTCGCCGGAGTGGCGCTGCCGAGGTTCGGCGTGGTGAGGCTCGGTACGCTGTACTGGACCGCGTTGCTCCACGCATCCAGCGCGTCGGCCTTGTAGCCCGCATCCTCACCGTTGTTCACGTTGATCAGGGTGCCCGTGCCCATCAAGCCGCCAGCGGGCGGGTTGATTTCGCCGGCGGGCGGGGTCGCGGCCGGGCCCTGCACGACAGTGCAGTTCGCCGGGACGCCAGCGACGTGAGTGACCGCAACCTCCCACGTGCCGGACAGAACGCCCATCTCGAGCATCTCGACGTAGCCTTCACGCGTACGGTCGAGGCCCTTGCCCGGCAGGCTCACGCCGCCGCTGCCGCTCGCGTACTGGAAGTTACGGAAGTCGACGCCACCGGCCGGAATCGCCGGGTTCGTGCACGACACATCCGCGGTGACCAGGTGGCCCGGGGCGCCCGCAGCGGAGCTGGACGGGATGATGGCCGCGGTCCACATGTCGTTCGCCGAGAGGAACAGGTTGAAGTCGAGCACCTCGGAGGACGTCTTGCCCTCGAGGACGCGCACTTTCACCGCCTTCGCACGAGACGTCGTGTTCACGACGGACAGGTACGTGTTCCACGCATTGCCGCCGGCGGACTGCACGGTGTAGTAGGGGTAGATCAGCACCTGGCCGGTGTTGTTGGGGCTCAGGTAGACCGCCTCTGCGCTACCGGCGGCGCCGAGACCGGCGAGCACCGCGGTAAACAGAGCTTTTCTTTTGAACGTGTTCATGTCTTGAGTTACTCCTTTGTGAAGATGAAAGTGATCACTTTCTAGAGGTACAACTCACAAATATTAGTCCATACCCAGCGGTTTTACAAACTCGTTGCGGGATTCCGCCACCCCTCCGCGTCGTCCTTCTCCTACTTCGGCACGTACCACCAGTCGGAACCCGACTTGATCCACGTTTCGCGGAATGGCGTGCTGGTGCGCCGTCCCCGGTACTCGTACTCGATGGTGCCCGATGCCTCGCAATTGTCCTCGCTGCCGCACGTCACCTTCTCGACTCGCACCGCTTTCCAGAACCCCTTGCCGACCCCGGACGCGTAGACCTCTTCGGTCGTTACCGCACGCGTGCCCGGGCTGAGAAAACCGTATGCCGCCTTCACATCGCCCTTCACCAGGGCGTCCCACCTCGCCTGCGCCCGCTCCTTCACCACCTGCTCCGGGCTTCCGCCAACGATGCCGGCGCAAGCCGCCAAGCCACCGATCATGAGTGCCGTCACGAGGGCGCGCGAGGCATTGCGCATCACCGTTCCGAAGCCTTTACGCGCTGAAAGACTATTCAAGTTAAATCTCCGCGTCAAACAAAATCGAAAGGTTTTTACAACACTGTGTCGTTTTTGCAACATCTCGCTTGAAGTTCGCGCCACAAGACTTTGTTTCATATGATATTTCGCTTCGAAAAAAAGCTTCGCGAACAGGCTATTTCCCAGTCGGAACGGGGACCGTTTCGGGGATCGGGAGGTCCTTGGGCTTGGGTAGCAACCCCTCCAGCGCGGGCAGCTTCTTGCGCAGCTCGAGGGTCGCTTCGCGGGCCTGCATGGAGTCGCTGACGATGCGAGGCGTGATGATGAGCACGAGCTCCGTCCGCTTGCGCAGGTAGTTCTGGGTTCCGAAGAGCGCGCCCAGCACCGGGATCTTGGAAAGCAGGGGAATGCCCGATGTGCCGGTCGTGGTCTGCTCGTTGATGAGGCCGCCGAGGACGATCGATTCGCCGGAGGCGACGACGACGCTCGTCTGCGCGGAGCGCGAGTTGACGTTCGGGTTCGGGTTGGTCGGCGTCACGCTCGACGAGTCGGGGACGCTGACTTCCTGGTTCACGTCGAGCGTCACGAGCCCTCCCGAATTGATGCGCGGCGTCACCGCGAGGAGCACGCCGGTTTCCAGGTACTGGAAGCTGTTCAGCACGCCGGTGCCCGTGTTCACCCCCGTCTGCGTCTGTGTCTGGACCGAGATCCGGTCGCCCACCTTGATCTGGGCCTTCTGGTTGTCGAGGACCATGATCTGCGGCGAGGCGAGGATGCGCGCCTTGCCGTCCTGCCCGAGCGCGTTGAGGACGGCGCGCACCTCGGTGCCGCTGAAGTTGATGAGCTGCAGCCCGGAGAATGCCGGCACGGCGCCGGTGGGCCCTGCGGTCCCGAGCCCGCCGAGGTTCAGCGAGCCGCTGGTGTTGTTGCGCGCATGGATGTAGTACTCGAGGCCGAGGCTGAGGTTGTCGGTGAGCGTCACCTCGGCGAGCAGGACCTCGACCAGCACCTGGCGCGGCACGACGTCGAGCTGGCGCAGCGCATTCTCGATCGTCTCGTAGTCGGCGGGCGTGGCGAGGATGAGCAGCGAGTTCGTGTCCTTGTCGGCGATGACGCGCACCTCGTTCGTCGTCGTGCCGGTCGCCCCGGGAAGCGAGAACGCGGCCGACGGGGTCACCGTCGCGGTCTGCGGCGTGATCTGCCCGAACGTCGAGCTGGTGAGCTGCGCGGGACGGGCTCCCGGCGCGAGCGTGGGCGCCGTCGTGGTCGTGCGCCGGCTGGAAAAGAGATTGCCGATGAGGTCCGCGAGGCTCTCGGCCTTGCTGTTCTTCACCTGGTACACGTAGAAGCGCGTTCCGCCCGAGGTGGTGCCGGCCTGGTCGATGCGGTCGATCCAGGTGTGCGCCATCTCGAGATACTTCGGCTGCGTGGTGACGACGAGCAGCGCGTTGAGCCGCTCGATCGGGATCACGCGCACGATTCCCGCGAGCGGGCTCTGCGCGGCGCTGCCGAACACCTTGTCGAGATCCGCGACCAGCGACTTCACGTCGGCGCTGCGGATCGGGAAGAGCCCCATCGAGTAGCCGGCGAGCCAGTCCACGTCGAAGAGCTCGACGGTATCGACGAGGTGGCGCAGCTCGCGGTCGTTGCCCGCCATGATCACGAGGTTGCGCACCTCGTCGACGCGGATCGTCTCCGGCGGCGCGAACGGCTCGAGCAGCCGCGCCATCTCGCGCGCGCCCACGTACTTGAGCGGCACGACGAGCACGGAGAAGCCCTGCGGAACGGGCAGCGTGCTGCCGCCCAGCTGCGGCGTGATGGATCCGCGCACCTGGTTGATGGGCAGGATCTTGTAGATGCCATCCTCGCGCACGACCGCGGCGTTGTTCTGGCGCAGCAGCATCTCGAGCGTCGGCAGCAGGTCCTTCAACGGGATCGGCTTCACCGTCCGGAACGTGACGGTGCCCTGCACCGCCGGATGAACGGTGTACGACTGCTTGAGGTAATCGCCGAGGATCACCTTCGCGACCTCGCGAACGTCGAGCGCCTCGAAGTTGAGACTCGCCTCCTCCGGGCCGGGCGGAGCGGCGGCCCGTGGCGGCGTCCGATTGACGAAGTCGCCAGTGCCCTTGTAGACCTTCGCCGCCGGAGTGGGCGCCGGGGCGGCGGAGGCGGTGCCCGCGGGCGACTTCGGCGGCGCGGCCGGACCGAAATCGGACTGGGGACCGGCCGGGGCGGGCTTGGCGGGCGCTGCGGTCTCCCCGCGCATGCTCGGCGGCAGCACGGAGCACGAGCTCAACAGCAACAGTCCGAGGACCCCGGCGCGCAGCCATCGCCGCGATGGACGACCGAATGAAACCAAGGACATCGTGGAAGCCTTGTTGTTGTTGCCCGGGAAACGGACGGCCATATTAATCGCTCACTGGTTTTGTTGGGCGCGGCGCGCGCGGCGGCGGGCGAGGAGCTCTTCCGGCGACATCGGCGCGGTCGCTGCCTGAGGCAGCGCCCCGGCGCCAGGGTTCGCGGGAACGGGCAGAGTTCCCTGCGCGGGGCCGTTCGGCGCGGTGGGCGTGGGCGTCGCCGCGCCGGGCGCCAGTGGATTGGCGGCGCCCGGAGTGGAAACCGGGCCCGGCCCGGTGGAAGGACCGAACGGGCCCACCTGCGCGGCACCGCCGGGGGCCGGCTTCAGCACTTGCAGGGGCAGCACCTCCTGGTCGGTGCCGACCGCGAGCGTCACCGACTCCGGCGTGACTTCCGCGATCCTCACCCCATTGAGCTCGTGGCCCTGCTCCACGCGATGGATGCGGCCGGTCGCCTTCTCGCGCAGCAGCGCGATGCGCGTCTCGCCCGCGATCGTGACGCCCTGGAGCACGTACTGATCGCGCTTGAAGATCGCCTGGGATTGCGGCGGCGCCGCGGGCGCCGGCTGGCGCGTCGGGGTGAAGAGCGGCCGTGCGGCAAGCTCGGGGTAGGCGCTTTCGTCCGGCGGGGCGAACGGCGGCAGCAGGCGCGCCTCGAAGGGAACGGCGCGCTTCGAGACGCCGGCCGGGATACGCGCGCCCAGACGCGACCCGAATCCGGTCTCCAATCCGATCGCCACCACGAGCACCGCCGCCGCGATGGCGAGCGCGGCGATGAGCGGCTGGCGCTGGAGCAGTCCCGTCATGATCCCGTCAGCGCGTATCCGGAGATGTCGAACTGCAGGAAGATTTCCGGCTCGGCGCCGGGCGCGGGGTGGAAGTTCGCGGGCACCTGCGTGCGCACCACCAGGTTGTCGACGAAGAGGTACGGCGTGTGGCCCTCGATCGCGTTCAGGATCTTGCGCAGCGCGAAGATGTTCGCGGTGAGCTGCACGTTGATGCTCACCTGGCGATAGCGCCCTTCCTCCTTGGAAACCGGTGCGCCGACCGTGATCAGCCGTCCGCCGCTCGTCTCCACGAGGCCGCGCACGACCTCCTGCGCCTCGGCGGCCGACAGCGCCGCGGCACCGCTGCGCAGGAAGAACTTGCGCGGATCCCGCGCGACCATCGCATCGAGCTGGCGCGCGATCTGCGGCCGCGTGCCGGCGATGCGCCGATAGCGGTCGAGCTTGTCGAGGCTCTCGGCGAGCGCCGTGTCGTAGTGGCGGTTCTTGAGCCACACGGGGATCGCGATCGCGGCGACGATCGCCACGATGAACGCCGCGAGCAGTCCCACGGCGAGCTGCCGGCTGCGCCGTGGATCGCTCGCGAGCGGAAGGAATGCGCTCATTTCGACGGACCTCCCGCGGGCGAAGCCGGCGCCGCTTTCGCCGTTGCGGGCGACGCGGCAGGTGGCGGCGCCGCCGGTACGGGCGTTGCCGTCGGCGCCGGCGACGCGGCAGGCGCGGCACCGGCGAGCAATGGCACCGGCTCGGGGAGCGGGCGCGGCGGCGCCTCGGCCTGGATCATGAATCGCTCGGAGTTGGGCGTCGAACCGCGCGTCATCGTGCCGCGCGGCGCGGCGTTGCGCAGCAGGTTTGACTGCTCGAGGATCTCGATCAGCTTCGACGACGATGTGGTCTCGCCCGTGATCAGCACCTCGCGCGTCTTGCCCGCGGTCTTCACCTCGAGCTGCTGCACCCAGGTCGTGTCGGGAAGCAGGCGCGAGATCTCCTCCACGTACGCGAGGACCGGATAGTTCGCGTGCTTCTTCGCGAGCAGGAAGTTGTAGTCGTTCACCTGGCGCTCGAGCTGGCCGGCGATCCGGTCGGTCGACTCGGCCTCCTGCTTGGCCTTTGCGACGACGGGCTGCAGCGCGATGTAGGTCTCGCGCTTCTGCCACATCGGGATCACCAGCGCGAACCCCAGCAGCAGCAGGACCACGGCGAGCAGCGACCGCTGAACCATCCGCTCGCGCGACGTCTCGCGCTCGCCGCGCTGCTCGGAGGGCAGCAGGTCGAGCGGAGCCACCGCATGTCCCAATCCGTCGCGCACGGCCACGCCCTGCACGTTCGCCCCGAGGTTGCGCAGCCGCTCGACGCGCTCGTCGACGAGCGCGCGCCGCGCCAACGCGAGCTGCACGGCGATCTGCCCGCTGGCCGCATCGCGCGAGACGACGCGGTGGTCGAAGTACACGTCCTCGGCGCGGAACGGCGTGAGGCGGTCCATCTCGAAGGCCAGCACCTGGCCCAGGTTCTCCTCGGTGGCCGCGGGCATCGTCGCGCGGCGCAGGAGCGCCTCGCCCTGGCCGAGGCAAAGGCGCACGCGCGAACGCGTCTCGCCCACGCGCTGCAGCATCGCCTGGAGAGCGCCCCGGGCGCGCACCGCGTCGCCGTCGCCGCCCGGCGCGAGGTCGATGCGCGTGTCCGGACCCACGGCGGCGCGCGGCTCGAGCAGCAGCAGCTCGTCGCGCTCGATGGCCACGATCGGCACGCTCGCCGCGCCGCGCAGGGCGGAGAACCGCTCGTATGCGAGCTTCTCGATCTCGCCGCTCCACCAGCGCCAGAACGCGCCCAAGCGCGTGCGCCAAGCCGAAGCCGTGCGCGCGGTCGTGAGCTCGGACGTCGCGGCCATCAGCGGCTGGGCTCCGCGCCCGGCTCCGCAGATTGGGCCTGCGGCTGGGGCATCGCCGTCGATTCGCGCCATGCGACGAAGGTGACCGGCCTGCGCGGTGCCGGGCGCAGCAGCGCGACCGCTTCGCGGCCGAAGTAGGTGCCGTCGTCGAGCGCCGCCTCGGAGCGCACGGAGACCACCATGGAATTGCCTGCGGCGTAGGCGCCGGCCTGGGCGAGCGTCGGCAGCGGCTGGCCGTTCGCGCGCGCGTCCTCGCGCCGCGCGATGTAGTCGTCGACGACCTCGGGTGTCAGGCCGGGAATCGCGAGCAGCACGTCGCGCGAGGCGATCTGCGGATTCACGCCCGCCTGGTGCGAGAACACGGTGATGGACGGGGCGATGCGGCGGTAGATCTCGGGGCGCATTCCGAGCACGAGCTGGAGTTCCTCTATGGCCTGGAAGGGAGCGTTGGCGGGTCGGTACGCAAGGCCGGCGGCCTTGTAGTCAGCCTCCTCGGCCCCGTGCAGGCGCTTGAGCGAGTCGGCGTCCCGCCAGTCGAGAATCGCATCGAGGAGGCCGTCGGCCTGTTCGTCGTTCAACCCCACGGAGACGAACAACCCTCGAAGCAATGCGTCCGAAGCGGTGTTGATGTCGATTTTAGCAGACTCGTCGCGCATGCCGACCCGGACCGGGATGCCGTCGAAGCTCCAGTCGTACTGCGTGCCGTCGCGCTTCCAGATGTCCGGCGCGTTGTCGTTGCGGTAGGCGTCGAATACGGCCCGGTACACGCCGGCGTCCGCGGCTGCCTGCGCGCGCGACATCGCGATGGAGTTGCCCACGATCATCGTCTCCGTGCGCCGCTCCATGATGAAGCTCGAGGCCACCACCGTGAGCAGGATCGCCGCCCACATCACGATCACCAGGGCCACTCCGCGCTGGGCTCCGCGCATCATCCCCTCCGCGGCCGGCAGCCGCGCTGCAGCGCGGCCTCGAAGCAGCCGGCCTCCTCGCCGAGCATCAGCTTCACGAGGAGATCCGGGAGCGGGGCCCCGTCGGCAGCCTTCATGCGCACGCGCACCATCGACGGCATGCGGCTCGGCGTCGACCATTGGTCGGTCCACCGCGGCTCGGTGAAATCATTCTCCGAGCCGAAGTAGGAGAACTGCACGCTGTCCACGTCGGCGACAAGGATCGAGGGCTGCGCTGCGTCGAGCGCGGTGAAGTCGACGGCGTCCGGGTCGGCGATCGCGCGCCGCATCACGAGGTTTCGCGAGCGGTCCCGCGGATCGGACTCGACGCCGACCGCCACGAGCGCGAGACCGCCTTGCGAGATGCCGGCGGGGCGCGAGGAAACGAAACGCAGCACTTGCGTGCCGCCGTCGAATGCGTAGCGCAGCGTGGTCGGATCCTTCCAGCGCATCGGGAAGGTCTCCGCCATCTCGCGCCGCAGGAAGTTCTCGCCGAGACGCCGGTCGGCGGCCCGGCGTCCGTTGGCGTCGCCGGCATCCCAGCTCCTCAATGCGAACGTGAGGCCGGAGTAGAGCAGCGTCATCATCAGGGCCAGTACCACCATCGCGACGACCAGCTCGATCAGCGTGAATCCCGCCTGCGAGCGCGCCTTCACGAGCGGCTCCCCAGATCGAGAGTGGAAAGCGCGAGCGAATGGTCCCTTCCGTCGCCGCCGCGCCAATCGACTCTCACCTCCACGCGAAAGAGCGCATACGCGGACGATATGGGGTGCATCGGGTCCGTCCCGGATTCGAAGGGCGTGACGGTGGTCGTCCAGTGGAAGCGGGCATCGTCCGAGTCGCCCTGCGCGATGCCTTCCTGCAGCGCCTCTTCCATGCCGGCGTCGGCAAGCCGCGAGCGCGCGACCTCAAGCGCGCGCGAGCGCTCGTCGAGCGCGCTCGCGCGCGCCAGCCCCGTGGTGAAGATCTCGAAGCCGACGGAAAAGACGAGGGCGAGCAGCACGAAGGCGACCACCACCTCGATCAGCGTGAAGCCGGCCGAGCTCCGTCGCACGCGGCTAGTCCTCAATCCAGACCCTCCCCGTGAGCCAGTCGACGTCGACCAGGTACTTGCGTTCGCCCGCGGAAACCGTGATGCGTCCGCCGGTGGAGCTGCCGTCGGGGTAGAAGCGGATGGCGCCCTTGCGCTCGCTGGCGACCTCGCTCTGGGCGGTGTAGAGCTTGAGATCCACGCCCTGCGGGAGGCTGCGCGGCTGGGTGTCGCCCGAGACGGTGAACTGGCGCGCGTCGAGGTCGAGCGTGAGCAACGCGTCGTGGCGAGTGGCCATCGCCGTCGACTGCGCCTGGCGCAGGCCCGAGGCGAGGGTGCGCGCCGCCGACTTGAGGTCCGCGGTGCTCGCCCCGCGCATCGGCACGCCGAGCAGCAGCGCGTAGATCGCCGCGCCGATCGCGAGCACGACGATGATCTCGAGCAGCGTGAATCCCGCCGGCCTTCTCATGGCGACTCGGACCGCACGCGGGCACCGTCAGTTCGTGACGTCGCGGTTCTCGCCGTCGCCGCCTTCGCGGCCGTCGGCCCCGAGCGACACGAGGTCGTAGGGCCGGTTCGTGCCCGGGACCGTGAAGCGATAATCGTTGCCCCACGCGTCCTTCAGGTCGTCGTCCCTGGCATAGGGGCCGTTCCACTTGTCGGTGCCGGGCGGCTGCTTCACCAGCGCCTGGAGGTTGTCCGGGTACTTGCCGACCTCGAGCTTGTAGAGCTCGAGGTCGCCCACCAGGCCCTGGATGCGGATCTTGGCCTCGCGCGACTTGGCCTGTCCCATCTGGCTGTAGATCTTCGGCACGACGAAGGCGAGCAGCGCGCCGATCAGCACGAAGACGATCACGATCTCGAGGATGGTGAAGCCGCGCTGGCGGCGGGAAGGCGGCAGGACTCTCATGGCGGGCTCTTCTCCCTAGATCGGAATGTCGTAGACGGACAGCATCGCCGACAGGATTGCGATGATGATGAAGGCGATGATGAGCGCCATGACGACGATGACGGCCGGCTGCAGGAGCGCCAGCGCGCGGCGGATGGCGACCTCGACCTCGCGGTCGTAGGTGTCGGCTACCTGCATCAGCATTTCGTCGAGGCGCCCGGTCTCCTCGCCGACCAGGATCATGTGCACGGCGAGCATCGGGAAGCGGCCCGTCTCCATCATCGGGCGCCCGAGCCCGCGGCCTTCCTTCAGCTCGCGAGCCACGCTTCCCACGGCCTCGGCCAGCCACGCGTTGCCCATGGTGTCGCGCACGATGTTGAGCGCGGCCACCAGCGTCACGCCGTTGCCGAGGAGCGTGCCGAGCGTGCGCGAGAAGCGCGCCATCTCGATCCTGGCGGAGAGGTCGCCCACGACGGGCGCGGTCACGCGCCAGCGGTCGTAGCGGTAGCGCACTTCCGGATCACGCAGGCGCGCGGCCAGCACGTACGTCACCAGGGCCACGCCGATCAGCATGAGCCAGCCGTAGTTGCGCACGGCGTCTCCGGCGAAGAGCACGGCCTGCGTCATCAGCGGAACCGTCTTGCCGGCGCCGGCGAAGACCGGCTTGAACCGCGGAACCACGAAGCCGAGCAGGCCCACCACCGCCGCGAACGACACCACGGCGAGGAAAGCCGGATAGGTGAGCGACGCCTTCACGTTGTCGCGCAGCGCCTTGGAGCGCTCCATGTACTCGGCGAGCCGCAGGAGCACGTCAGGCAGGCTTCCGCCCGCCTCGCCGGCGCGGATCATGTTCACGTAGAAGCGGGTGAACGCGTCGCGCTGGGCCTCGAGCGCGCGCGACAGCGAGGCGCCGCCGCGCACATCGTTGCGGATCTTCCCGAGCAGCTCGGCCACGCGCGGATTTGCCGCGAGGTTGATGAGGATCTCGAAGGAGCGGTCGAGCGGCAGGCCCGCCTTGAGGAGGGTCGCCAGCTCGCGCGTGAGGATGGTCACGTCGTCCTGTGTGATGCCGCGCCGCGTGAAGAGCGGGCGGCGCGCGGGGGTGGCGACCGCCGCCTTGGCGGCGCCGGCTTCTTCCGCGCGGATCGGGATGAAGCCCATCGCCTGGATGCGCGCCACCGCCGCGGGCGTATTGGAGGCCTCGAGCACGCCCTCCTGGATCTCGCCCGCGGGCGTCACGGCCTTGTATTGGTAGAACGGCATCGCGCGGCTAGTCCTCGCGCGTCACGCGCAGGACTTCCTCGATGGTGGTCACGCCCGCGAGCGCCTTGCGCAGCCCGTTCTCGAACATCGTCTCCATGCCTTCCATGATGGCGGCCGCGCGCAGGTCGCCCGCGGTGGCATGGCGCATGATGAGCGAGCGCAGGTTGTCGGTCATCAGCATCACCTCGATGATGCAGATGCGGCCCCAGTAGCCCGTTCCCGCGCACTCCGGGCATCCGACCGGCTTGTACAGGGTGATGTCGCCCTGGGGCGCGTAGCGGCGCAGGCCCATCTGCTCGACCACCTCCGGCAGGGCCTTGTGCGGCTCGCGGCATTTCTGGCAGAGCGTGCGCACGAGGCGCTGCGCCTGGACGCCGATCACCGTCGAGGTGAGCAGGTAGTCCTCCGCGCCCATGTCGAGCAGCCGGCTGATCGTCGACGGCGCGTCGTTGGTGTGGACGGTCGAGAGCACGAGGTGGCCGGTGAGCGCGGACTGCATCGCGATGCGCACCGTCTCCACGTCGCGGATCTCGCCCACCATGATGATGTCCGGGTCCTGGCGCACGATGGAGCGCAGCGCGTTGGCGAAGGTGAGGTCGATCTGCGGCTTCACCTGGATCTGGTTGATCCCCGGCATCTGGTACTCGACCGGGTCCTCGACGGTGACGATCTTCACGTCGGGCTTGTTCAGGCGGTCGAGCGCGGTGTAGAGCGTGGTGGTCTTGCCGCTGCCCGTGGGGCCCGTGACCAGCAGGATGCCGTGGGGCTCGGCAAGGGCCTGGAGAAAGCGCTCGAGCGCCACGCCGTCGAAGCCGAGCGACTCGAAGTTGAGCGGCACCCCGCCCTTGTCGAGGATCCGCATCACCACGCTCTCGCCGTGCATCGTCGGCACGGTGGATACGCGCAGGTCGATCTCCTTGCCCTGGATGCGCAGCTTGATGCGCCCGTCCTGCGGCAGCCGCCGCTCGGCGATGTCCAGGCTCGCCATGATCTTCACGCGCGAGATCACCGCCGCCGAGAGCCTGCGAGGCGGCGACTCGACTTCGTGCAGAACGCCGTCGATGCGGTAGCGCACGATCAGGCGGTTCTCGAACGGCTCGATGTGGATGTCCGAGGCGCGCTGTTCCACGGCCTTGCTGAGGATGAGGTTCACGAGGCGGATGACGGGTGCCTCGGAAGCGAGGTCCTTCAGGTGCGCGACGTCGCCGAAGTCGTCCTCTTCCGGGCGCGCCTCGATGTTGTCGACGATGGCGCCCATGGACGAGCGCCCGCCGCCGTAGAGGCGCTCGAGCGCGGCGTCGATCTCGTTGGGCGCGGCGATGTAGGGACGCACGCGCTTGCCCGAGGCCATCTGCACGGCCGAGAGCACGAAGGAGTCGGTGGGATCGGCCACCGCGAGAGCCACTTCCTCGTCGTCTTCGCGCAGCGGCACGGCCTGCGCATCACGGAGGAACTTGGCCGACAGGCGCTCCTCCAGGAGCGGGAGCTCGGGGAAATCGGATGCTGCGGCGAGGGGAAGATCAAGCTGGTCGGCCAACGCATCGGCCAGGTCCCGGCCCGACACCATGCCGAGCCTGAGCAGGATCGTCCCGATGCGCTCGCGTGACTCTCCCTCCTGCAGTTTCAGGGCGCGCTCGAGGTTCGCGGGGTCGAGCTTCCCGCGCTCGACCAGGATCTCACCGAGACGCTTGTGCAAGGAGGCGGCTTCCGGACGTAAACATTTGAAAATTATAGCGTCCGGAAAGGGAGCGCGGGCGATTTCGCGCCCGCGCCTGAATAGCCTCTACAAAGGGTGATCCGGACATGTAACGGGCGATTGGAGGCCGGCGGGGGGTAAAAAGTTCCTACAGGGGGCGTGCGAAAAAAAAGCGGGCCCGAAGGCCCGCTGGGAGAAATGGAAGCCGCGGCCCGCGGCTCCCCGGCCTCTCGATCAGTTGTTCGAGATGCACGCCATGACGCGCCTAATCCACCCGTTCGCCGTGGAGACTCACATCGAGACCCTCGCGCTCCTCTTCCTCGGAGACACGTAGCCCGATGGTCATGTCGATCACCTTGAGGATGATGAAGCTGCCGACGCCGCTCACGACGAGGGTCGTGGCGACCGCTCCAAGCTGGACCAGGAAACTGCCATCGGTGCCGCTGATGTCCTTCACGTTGAACACCCCGGTCAGCATGGCGCCGACGATCCCGCCGACGCAGTGCACGCCGAACGCGTCCAGCGAGTCGTCGTAGCCGAAGGCTTTCTTGACCGACGTCGCGGCGAAGAAGCAGATCACCCCGGCCGCAATCCCGATGACGAAAGCGCCGGTCGTGTCGACGAAGCCCGACGCCGGAGTGATCGCCACCAGTCCCGCGACCGCCCCCGAGGCGATGCCCAGCACCGAGGGCTTGCCCTTCGTGATCCACTCCGTGAACATCCATGCCAGCGCCGCGACCGCGGTGGCGACCTGGGTCACGACCATGGCCATGCCGGCGCGGCCGTCGGCGGCAACCGCCGAGCCCGCGTTGAAACCGAACCAGCCCACCCACAGCAACGACGCGCCGATCACGGTGAGCGTGAGGTTGTGCGGCGCCATCGGCTCCTTGCCGTAGCCGATCCGCTTGCCGAGCACCAGCGCGCACACCAGGGCCGCGATACCGGCATTGATGTGCACGACCGTGCCGCCGGCGAAGTCGAGGACGCCCTTGGTGGCCCAGAAGCCGCTGGTCGACTCCCACATCATGTGCGCGATCGGCGAATAGATGAACAGCGACCACAGCCCCATGAACCAGAGCATCGCCGAGAACTTCATCCGGTCGGCGAAGGCACCCGTGATCAGCGCCGGGGTGATGATCGCGAAGGTCATCTGGAACGCCATGTAGACCGACTCGGGGATGGTCAGCGCGAGATGACTGACCATGATCTTTCCGGCCTCCTTCTGGAACACCATCCCGTTCAGGAACAGCCGGTCCAGGCTCCCGAAGTACGGGTTGCCGGGGATGAACGCGATGCTGTAGCCGGCGATCACCCAGAGGACCGTGACCAGGCAGGTGATCGCGAAGCTTTGCATGAGCGTGGCCAGCACGTTCTTCTTGCGCACCATGCCGCCATAGAACAGCGCGAGGCCCGGGACGGTCATCATGAGCACGAGCGCCATCGAGGTCAGCATCCAGGCGGTGTCGCCGCTGTTGATCTTGTCCACACCGACCAGCACCGGCTTGTCGGGCGCGGGCGGCGGGGCGGCGGCCGGCGCTGCGGCCGGTGCGGCGGCGGGCGCGGCGGCCGCGGCGGGAGCCGCTGGCGCCGGTGCGGGCGCGGCGGCGGGAGCCGTCGCGGCGGGCGGAGCGCTCGGGGCCTCCGCCTTCTTGTCCTGCGCAAAGCCGGTGCCCGCGAAGGCGAGCGCGGCAGTGAGCGCGACGAGGGTGAGTAGGCGTTTCATCGTGGCGTTCCCCCTTAGAGTGCTTCGGCGCCGGTCTCGCCGGTGCGGATGCGGATGACCTGCTCGAGGTCGAAGACGAAGATCTTGCCGTCGCCGATCTTCCCGGTGTTGGCGCTCTTCTCGATCGCCTCGACCGCGCGCTCGAGAAGCTGGTCGGCGATCGCCGCCTCGATCTTCACCTTCGGCAGGAAGTCGACCACGTACTCGGCGCCGCGATAGAGCTCGGTGTGCCCCTTCTGGCGCCCGAACCCCTTCACCTCCGTGACGGTGATGCCTTGCACACCGATCGCCGAGAGCGCTTCGCGCACCTCGTCGAGCTTGAACGGCTTGATGATGGCCGTGACCATTTTCATGATGTTTTCCTCGAGCGGTCAGAACTTGTAGAGGACTTCGAAACCGAAGGACGACTGGGTGTCGGTCGGCGTGGTGCCGTCCGACTTGAGGAAGGCCTGCTGGTCCGACTTGTCGTAGCGGCCTTCGACCCGGAACTCCCACGGCTTGAGCGGCATGTAGGCGAGCGTCAGCGTTCCCTCCTTCCACTTCTGGACGACACCCGTGCGGTAGCCCTGCTTGTCGTCGAAGTACTCGCCGCGCGCCGACAGCCGCCACTGGTCGTTGAACTGGTAGTTGAGGTACGCCGCGATGCCCTGCCACTTCGCGTCGCCGCCGGCGGGATCGGCCTTGTCCTGGGTGCCGTAGTCGTAGTTCAAGACCAGGGTCATCGCGTCGGTGAGGTTGAACGTCCCGACGAGGTCGAGGAGGTTGCGCATCCCGTTCAGGTCGCTCTTGGGATAGTTCGCCACCAGCTCCTTGCCGCCGTAGTAGTTGGCGATGAGCGTCACGGTCTTGGACGGCGCGTACGTGACGCCGAGCTCGACCGTCTTGTCGCTGTTCGGGTCCTCGAACGCGTCCCAGCCCTGGTTGACGCCGCCGACGAGCGAGAGGCTGTCGTTGAGCTTCCAGGTCGCACGAACGCCCGTGTGCGCGAACGGAATCGCGTAGCCGAAGAGGATCGAGCGCGAGTAGTTCGTATCGCCGTCGCTCTTGATCACCTCCGCTCCCGCGAGCGTTACGAACTTGCCCGCGATCACGTTGAAGGGAGCGGCGCCGTAATACACGTAGGCCTGCGTCACGTCGAAGTAGTGGTTCGCGCCGTTCGCCGGACCTTTGTTCTTGTCGATGGTGCCGTACGAAGCGATGGTGTCCGCGTCCTTGCCCGCGGTGACGTCCAGCAGGCCGCCCCATCCGGTGTCCGGCGTCTTGGCGAGCTGCAGGTCGAGGGCGTGGAAGATCGCCGCGTCGTGCTTGAAGTCGAACACGCGGTCGTTGGCGCCGCTCACGAACTTTCCGAAGCCGGACAGGTGCGTGTACGCGGCGTCGATGTGCCCTGTGAGGTCGAATCCGCCGATCGAGAAGATCGGGGGCGGCGGCGCATCCGCGGGCTGGCTTGGCGCCGGAGCGGCGGGAGGAGGCGTCTGAGCTTGCGCGATGGCGGCGCACAGGCAACACGCGATTGCGGCGGGAATGCGTGCGATCCTGGCCGCCTTCGAGCGCTGCGAGCGGCATTCGGGTCTGAACATGACTGTTATCCTTTGGAAGGTTAGGGACGACGTTTGCCGCCGGGAAAGAGCAACAACGGTGCCAATCGGCAAGTCCTTGTTTGGAAAGCGATGCAATCGATGCGCGCGCCGCGATGCACCGTGGCAGGGCAAATGCGGGCGTATCGGCACCAAATGCGTGCGCGCGTCTCGCGCTGGGTCAACCGAAGTGCATGTTTGGGAATTGAGATGAACGAGAAATTCATGAGCGAGCTGAGCGCGCGCCTCGCGGAGCTGGCGGCGGCGAATCCGGCGAAGGATTTCGAGAGGAACGTGCGCGGGCTCCTGTCGAGTGCCTTCACGCGCCTCGACCTCGTGAGCCGCGAGGAATACGACGCGCAGGCGCAGGTGCTCGCGCGCGCGCGAGAGAAGCTCGCCGCGCTCGAAACGCGCGTGGGCGAGCTCGAGGCGCGGCTCGCCAAGCGCAAGCCAGGCTGAAGGTCCGGCCGCTCCTCCGGGATGCGCGGCCGCGCATCGGGGGAGAGAAGGCCGATGGAAGTCGCCGTGGTGTACAGCCGCGGTCTCGCGGGGCTCGAGGCGCCGCTCGTGCGCGTGGAAGCGCACGTGGGCAACGGGCTGCCGGCGTTCCACATCGTGGGCCTGCCCGAGACGGAGGTGAAGGAAGCGCGCGACCGCGTGCGGGCCGCGCTCCAGACGGCGGGCTTCGAGTTTCCCCAGCGCCGCATCACCGTGAACCTCGCCCCGGCGGACCTTCCCAAGGAAAGCGGCCGCTTCGATCTGCCCATCGCCATCGGCATCCTCGCGGCGACCGGCCAGGTGGCCTCGCGCGCGCTGGGCACGCTGGAATTCGCGGGCGAGCTCGCCCTCTCCGGCGAGCTCAGGCCGATTCGCGGCGCGCTCGCGATGACCTTCGGGGCCCATCGCGACGGCCGCGCCTTCGTGCTGCCGGAATCCGTCGCGGCGGAAGCGGCGCTGGCGCGCGGCGCCACGATCCTTCCCGCGCGCTCCCTGCTCGAGGTCTGCGCGCACCTGGACGGCCAGGCGCCGCTCGCCGCGCTCGCGGCGCAAAGCCGCCCGTGCACGCCCGAGTACCCGGACCTCGCCGACGTGCGCGGACAGGGCCACGCGCGGCGCGCGCTCGAAGTGGCCGCGGCCGGCGGCCATTCGCTCCTCTTCTGCGGGCCGCCCGGCACCGGCAAGACGATGCTCGCGTTGCGCTTCCCGGGAATCCTGCCGGCCATGACCCAGGAGGAAGCGCTCGAATCGGCCGCGGTGCAAAGCCTCGCGAGCGGCGCGTTCCGGCCGGAGCGTTTCGGCGTGCGCCCGTTCCGTGCGCCGCACCACACGGCTTCCGCGGTCGCGCTCGTGGGCGGAGGTTCGCCGCCACGCCCGGGAGAGATCTCGCTCGCGCACCACGGCGTGCTCTTCCTCGACGAGCTTCCGGAGTACAACCGCGTGGTGCTGGAAGTGCTGCGCGAGCCGCTCGAGTCGGGGCGCATCACCATCTCGCGGGCGGCGCGCCAGGCCGACTTCCCCGCGCGCTTCCAGCTCGTCGCCGCGATGAACCCGTGCCCGTGCGGCTATCTCGGACACTTCGGCGGCAGGTGCCGTTGCACGCCGGCGCAGATCGAGCGCTATCGCGACCGCATCTCCGGCCCGATGCTCGACCGCATCGACATGCACGTGGAGGTGCCGGCCCTGCGCGAGGAGGATTTCCTTTCGGCGTCAGCCGGCGAGCCTTCGGCCGCCGTGCGCGAGCGCGTCGCCGGGGCCCGCGAGGCCCAGCTGCGCCGCCAGGGGCGGCCGAACGCGCAGCTCTCGGGACGCGATGCGGAAGGCCGCACGCGCCTCGACGCGGAAGGCCGGCGGCTGCTGCGCGAGGCGGTGGCGCGGCTGCACCTGTCCGCGCGCGCGCACCATCGCGTGCTCAAGATCGCGCGAACGGTCGCGGACCTCGACGGCTCCGCGCCCGTGCGTCCGCGGCACGTCGCCGAGGCGCTGCGCTATCGCGGCGCCGCGGCCACGCGCGCGTGAGGGTGCAGGCCTACTGCGTGAACTTGCCCTTGCTGTTCACGATCGAGGCTTCCACGTAGTTGAGCCCCGAATGGTTCGTCGGCGCGTAGGAGAGCTTGATGCCGCCCAGGTCGTAGTCGCGCATGGATTCCAGCGCCGCGATGAGCGAGGCGCGCGTCGGGTTGCGCCCGGAGCGGCGCAGCGCTTCCACCAGCACCTTGGCTCCCGCGAAGCCCTCCATCGCCATGTGCGAGACCACGAAGTCCGGCTTGCCGGCGATGAGGTGGTGAAACTCCACGCCGATCTTCGTCATCATGAGGTTCGGGTTGGGGAAGACCTGCATCACGATGACGCCGTGCTTCACCTCGCCCAGGTCGTTCAAGAACGATTGCGAGCTCAGGTTCGAGAGCGTGACGATCTGCACGCCGTTCAGGCCCGCGCCCCGCACCTTGCGCACCAGGTTGGCGAGCGGCTTGGAGTGTCCCGCGGTCACCACGGCCTGGGGGTTGAGCGCGATCACCTTCGCCGCCGCGTCGTTCGTGTCGCCCTTGGCGCGGTCGTAGGAGAAGACGCCCACGGGCTCCAGCTTCGCCTTCTTCAGCCCGTTGAGATATCCCGCCAGCCCGTCCTTGCCGAACGAATCGTTCACGTGGACGACGGCGATGCGCGTGATGCCCTCGCTCGTGAGCTGCGCGATCGCCTGCTCGGCCTCGTCCTGGTAGCGCGAGCGCACGTTGAAGACCAGCGGGTTCACCGGCCGGTGCAGCACGATGGCGCCGGTGGACGGGGCGATGAGGGGCGTGCCCGTCTCCTTCAGCACCGGGAGGATCGCCTCGTTCTGCGGCGTGCCGCGGGTGAGGAAGAGGGCGAAGACGCCCTGGTCGATCAGCGTGCGGGCGTTCTGCGCCGCGCGCTTCGGATCGAAGGCGTCGTCCATCGACACGAGCCGGATGGTGCGCCCGTTCACGCCGCCGTTCGCGTTGACCCAGTCGAGGTAGAGCTTCGCGCCGGCGGTCTGCTCCTTCACCTCGCCCCCGATGGCGCCGGAGAAGCTCGACGTCTGCCCGATCACGATCTCCTTCGCCGTGACGCCCTGCCCCCACGACAGCGCGGGAAGCATCGACAACAGCAGCCCTGCGATCCACTTCGATTCCATGCGCCCTCCCCGATTCGGCGGCCGCCTCGGGCCCGGTCCGATGCAGCGTGGTGCGTTCGATGCGAAATTAGCGTGTGCTACAGATGTCACTATCGCCGAGTTAACGGAGGTTATCTGTGATGTATTTCACAAAATCGCCCGCCGGGCGGGGCCCGTAGAATGGCCGGCATGCAATTGCCCCCGGCTGCGTAGCGCCCGACCGATGCCCCACCGCATCGACTCGCCCCGGGCGCGCGCCGGCTTCGCCGCCCTCCTCGCCTCGCTCGCGACGCTGGGACCGTTCTCGATCGACGCCTACCTGCCCGCGTTCGGCGGCATCCAGGCCTCGCTCGGCGCCACGCCGCTCGAGATCCAGCAGACGCTCTCCGGCTACCTCTTCGCGTTCGGGTTGATGTTCCTCTTCCACGGCGCGCTCTCCGACAGCTTCGGACGGCGCCCCGTGATCCTCGTGGCGCTCGCGGTGTACACGCTCGCCTCGACCGCGGCGGCGGTCACGGCCTCCGTGCACGGGCTCATCCTGTGGCGCATCGTGCAGGGCCTGTCGGTCGGCGCCGGCATGGTCGTGGGGCGCGCGATGATCCGCGACCTGCTGGGGCCCGAGGACGCGCAGCGCCTGATGTCGCTCGTGACGCTCTTCTTCGGCCTCGCGCCCGCCATCGCGCCGATCATCGGCGGCTGGCTCTTCGTGGAGCTGGGATGGCGCTCGATCTTCTGGTTCCTCGCCGCGGTGGGGTTCGTGCTGCTCGCCGTGAGCTGGAAGTTCCTGCCCGAGACGCTCGCGGCGAGCGCGCGCCAGTCGTTCCATCCGATGGCGCTGCTGCGGGGCTACCGGGAAGTCGGCGTGCACCTGCGCTTCCTGCTGCTCTCGCTCGCGGCCGGCTTCAACTTCAACGCGTTCTTCCTCTATATCGTCTCGGCGCCGGTGTTCCTCGGCACCCACCTCGGGCTGGGGCCGCGCCAGTACGCGTGGCTCTTCATTCCCTCCATCGCGGGAATCATGATGGGGGCGCACCTTTCGGGGCGGGCCGCGGGGCGCCTCACGCCGCGCAATACCATCAAATTCGCCTACGTGTTCATGGCCACCGCCGCGCTCACCAACCTCGCCTACGCGCTCTTCGTGCGGCCGTCGCTGCCGTGGGCCGTGCTTCCGATCATGGTGTACGGCATCGGTTTCGCTATGGCGATGCCGTCGATCACGCTCACCACGCTCGACCTTTTTCCGACGCGCCGCGGCATGGCGGCATCGCTGCAGGGATTCGTGTCGGGCATGGTCAATACGCTCACGGCGGGCCTCGTGTCGCCGGCGGTTTCCGGCGACACTCGTTCGCTCGCGGTGGCAATGACGGCCATGATGGCCGCTGGGCTGGTGAGCTGGCTCGCCTACCTGCGCTCCGCCCGGCATCGGTCCGGAACCATCGCCGCGGCGCCCGGAATCCACCCGCAATGACGAACGCGAACGCGATCGCGGATGCCTTGCGCATGCTGCAGGCTGGGGATGCCGCGGCAGCGCTGAAGGCGGCGGCGCGAATCGCCGCCGAGGACCCCGCGGCGCCTCGCGCGCACCTGGTCGCCGGGGTCGCGCTGCGCATCCTGGGCGAACTGGCCGCTTCGCGCTCGGCGCTCGAGCGCGCGAACGGCCTCGACCCGGACGACTACGCGATCGCCTTCGAGCTCGGAACGACATGCGCGGCGCAGGGAGAAGATGCCGCCGCGCTGGCGCACTTCGATCGTGCGACGCGCCTGCGGCCGGGCTTCGCACCAGCGCACTTTGCAGCCGCGCTGCAACGATTCCGGCAACGCGACTGGCCAGGTGCGGTAGCGGGATTCGAGACAGCGCTCGCCCTCGACGCGGCCAACGTCCCCGCCATGGCCAACCGGGCGCTTGCGCTGGCCGAGGGCGGCCGGATCGACGAAGCGCTCGCCGCAGCGCGGCGCGCGCTCGAGGCACAGCCCGGGCACCCCGACGCCCGCCACGCGCTCGGGTGGATCCTGCACAAGGCGCGCCGCGCGGCCGAGGCGCTGCCGCACTTCGAGGCGGCCGTCGCTGGGCGCCCCGATGCCGCGCCGTGGCTGGTGGACCACGCGAAAGCGCTGCAGGACCTGCATCGCCTCGCGGAAGCGGAAGACGCGTTGATGCGCGCCATCCGACTGGATCCCGCCCAGCATTCGGCGCTGCGGAAGACGGGGCAGCATTGCGTCGCCCACGGGGATTTCGCGCGCGCCGCTCGCTTGTTCGACGCGGCGGCCGTCCACGACCCGGACGACATCGAGCTGCCCATGTTCATCGCGCAGGTCCGGCTCCTGCTCGGCGACTGGCGCGAAGGCTGGAAGGCCTACAGCCGGCGCGAGCATCGACGCCGCTTCGAACAGGAACGCGCCGCAGCGGGCCAGCCGTACCGCGTGCCGGCGGCCGAGGCCTTGTCCGGAAAGCAGGTGATCGTCGTCGGCGAGCAGGGATTGGGCGACACCCTGTTCTTCACCCGCTTCGCGCCGCGCCTCAAAGCCGCGGGCGCGCATCTCCTCTTCGCAGGCGATCCCCGGCTGCATGGGTTGCTGGCCCGCACCGCGCTCTTCGGGGCGATGTTCGCGGACGTCGCGTCCGCGCCCGGCGGCGCTGTGGCGATCCTCGCCGGCGACCTGCCGATCGCCACGGAAGGCGCCGGGGAGCCGTGCCCGCCGCCACTTCACGTCGAGCCGCTTCCCGAGCGCCGGGCCGCGCGGAAGAGGGAGCTCGAATCGGCCGGCCCGCGCCCGTGGATCGGCGTCACGTGGCGTGCGGGCACGCCGCGCGATGTGCTTGCGCAGGGACTCTACAAGACCGTGCCGCTCGCCCCGCTCATGTCCGCCCTCGCCGCGCATCCTGGGACTGTCTTCGCACTGCAGCGCGGGATCGCCGCGGGCGAGCTCGAGACGGCCTCCGCGAGCCTAGGCCGGCCCGTGCGCGATCTCTCGAAAATGAACGACGACCTCGAGGATGCCCTCGCGGTCGTGACACTCCTCGACCGCCACGTCGCAGTCAGCAACACGAATGTGCATCTCGCCGCCGCAGCCGGGCGAACCGCGGATGTGCTCGTCCCGTTCCCCCCGGAATGGCGCTGGTGGACGGCCGGCGAATCGCCGTGGTTCCGCGGTTTTCGCGTGCACCGGCAGACGGTGGACGGCGATTGGTCCCGGGCGCTCGCGGCCCTCGCCCGCTAACGCAGTTGCCGGCAGCGCGTTTCGCGGGCGAAACCGAGGAGCAGGAGCGAGACGGCGCCCCACGCGAAGGTGAGCGCGAAGCTCGCGCGGTACGCCGCGAAATCGTAGTCGCGCACTGCGCCCGCCGTGCCGGCGTGGAGGTCGAGCGCGAATCCCACGAGCGGCTGCATCACCATGCCGCCCAGCATCACGCCCATGTTCGCGATGCCCGACGCGGTGCCCGCCAGCCGCGCGGGCACCGACTCCTTGGCGAACGCGAAGACGACGATGAACGAGCCCGCTGCGAACGCGACCGCGGCGAGGAGCGTCACGAGCAGCGCGCCCGGCAGGTGCGGCACGAGCACGACGACCGACCACAGCGCGAGCTGCGCGACCAGCCCTGCGAAGAGCACCGCGACGCGCCGGCCGATGCGCTCGGACAGAGGCGCCCACGCGAGACCGCCGACGGACCACGCGACCAGCATGCCCGACGCCACCAGGCCCGCGTCGCGCGTCGCGAACCCGTACTGCGACACGAGGAACGGGACGCCCCACAGTCCCGCGAAGGCGAACATGATTCCCGAGTACGCGCCGGGAATCGCGAGGATGAGCCACGCATTGCGGTAACGCGCGACTTCGCGCAGCTGCAGCGCCATCGACGGCCCCGCGGCCCCGTGCCGCGCGGGAAAGTAGCTTCCGTAGCCGCGCTCCGCGGGATCGTCCCGGACCACGATCCAGATCGCGGCGGCCACCAGCGCGGATAGCGCCGCGCTCGCCGCCATCACCGGCCGCCAGCCGAAGGCGTCCACCGCCACGCGCAGCGGCGCCCCGGCGAGTGTGGCGCCCATGACGCCCACGAAGAGCGCCACGCCGCTCGCGAACGCGAACTGGCGCGGCGGCATCCAGTGGCTCGCGAGCTTGAGCATCGAGACGAAGGCCACGCCGCCGGCCGCGCCGATCGCGAGCCGTCCCGCGTTGGCCCACGCGACATCGGGCGCGAGCGCGAAGAGCAGCGTGCCGAGCGGCGGTCAGCGCCGCGCCCGCCGCCAGCACCTTGCGCGGTCCCCAGCGATCGGCGAGCAGCCCGGTGGGGATCTGCACCGCGACGTAGCTGTAGAAGTAGAACGCCGAGAGGTTTCCCAGCGCGGCGGCCGAGAGCCGGAAGTCGGCGCGGAGCTCGCTCGTGATGACCGCGGGCGCCACCCGCTGGTAGAAGGCGATGAGGTAGAGCGCGGCACCCAGGCCCCACACCAGCCACGCGACGCGCGCCGGAGGCAAGCGCGGCCCGGCGCCGCGACCCGCCGCGTCGGTCAATACTGCTCCCACGGCAGGCCGTCCACGCGCCAGCCGTTGCGGGAATTGCGGTGATGCCTTTCGTCGAGGTCGCCCTCGAAGCCGTGCAGCACGTTCATCACGTGGCGGAAGCCGGACTTCTCCAGCGCCTCGCCCGCCTCCAGCGTGCGGTTGCCGCTGCGGCAGATCAGCACGACCGGGCGGTCGGCGAAATTCGCCCCGGCGATCTTCTTCACCTGCCCCACGAAATGCGGTGTTGAGGTCCCAGTCCGGCCCGTCGTACCACGGGACCATCATGGCGCCGATCGGGTGGCCCACGAACATGTACTCCATCTCGCTGCGGCAGTCGACGAAGATGGCGTTCGGGTTGTCGTGGAGGTATTGGTAGGCCTGCTTGGGCTCGAGATGGTCCATGGCCCGCCAATTATAGGACCGGCGTAAAATCGCGCCATGAACGCACCCGACAATCCCTTCGCATTCGATGCCGCCGTGGACGCGGCGGCCGCCCGCGTGGCGCCCCGCGTCGTCGCCTGGCGGCGCGACTTCCACCAGAACCCCGAGCTGGGCAACCGCGAGACGCGCACCGCGCGGATCGTCGCCGACCACCTGCGCTCGCTCGGCTTCGACGTCGTGCGGGAGAAGGTGGCCCACACCGGCGTGGTCGGCGTGCTGAAGGGCGGCCTGCCGGGACCCGGGGTCGCCCTGCGCGCGGACATGGACGCCCTGCCCGTTGTCGAGGAAGTCGACGTCCCGTTCAAGAGCACCGTGCGCACCGAGTGGAACGGCCAGGCGTGCGGCGTGATGCACGCGTGCGGGCACGACGCCCACACCGCGATGCTGATGGGCGTGGCCGAGGTGCTGGCGGGGATGCGCGCGCGCATCCCGGGAACGGTGACGCTCATCTTCCAGCCCGCGGAGGAAACGCCGCCCATCGGCGAGCACGGCGGCGCGAAGATGATGATCGAGGAAGGCTGCCTCGAGAACCCGAAGGTGGGCGCCATCTTCGGGCTGCACATCACCTCGATCCAGCCCACCGGGAAGATCGGCTACCGCTCGGGCCCGCTCATGGCCTCGGCCGACGACTTCCGCGTGTTCGTGCGCGGCACCCAGACCCATGCGGCCATGCCGTGGCGCGGCGTGGATCCCGATCGTGGTGAGCTCGCAGATCGTTCTCGGGCTGCAGACCGTGGTCGCGCGGCGCATGAACATCACGCGCGAGCCGTCGGTCGTGACGGTCGGCGTGTTCCACGGCGGCGTGCGCCACAACATCATCCCCGACGAGGTGAAGCTCGAGGGCACCATCCGCACCTTCGACGAGGAGCAGCGCGACGAGATCCACGAGCACGTGAAGCGCATCTCGGAGATGATCGCGGCCTCCGGGGGTGCCAAGGCCACCGTGCACATCCATCGCTGGTACGACGTCACGGTGAACGACGCGGCGCTCACCGAATGGGCGGCGCCGAGCCTCGCGCGCGTGGCGGGCGAGGGCAACGTCGGCGTGATCGACAAGGTCTGCGGCGCCGAGGACTTCTCGTTCTACCAGAAGCAGGTGCCCGGCTTCTTCTACTTCATGGGCTGCACGCCGGCCGAGCGCGACGCGGGCACGGCCGCGCCGAACCACAGCCCGCGCTTCTACGTGGACGAGGCCTGCCTGCCGCTGGGCGTGCGCACGCTCGCCACGCTCGCCCTCGACTGGCTCGCGGCGCGCGCGACGTAGCGCCGTGGAGCTTCCCGGGCTGGGCCTCTACGTCGCGGCGTCGCTCGCGCTCATCGCCACCCCGGGCCAGGACATGCTGTACGTCGTCTCGCGCTCGCTCGCGCAAGGGCGGGTCGCGGGCGTGTGCTCGGCGCTCGGCGTGTGCCTGGGCATCCTCGTGCACACGGCGCTCGCCGCGATCGGCGTCGGCGCCATCCTGCGCGCGAGCGAGGGGCTGTTCCTCGCGGTGAAGCTGGGCGGCGCCGCATACCTCGTCTATCTCGGCGCGCGAATGCTGGTCGCGCCCGCGCCCGTGAACGCCGCCCGCGCGAGCGCTCCGCGCGCCGCGCGCCTGACGCTGGTGTGGCAGGGAATCCTGTCGAACGTGAGCAATCCCAAGATCGTGCTCTTCTTCGTGGCATTCCTGCCGCAGTTCGTGGATCGCGCGAGCCCGCATCCCACGCGCGACCTCGTGTTCCTCGGCGTGCTGTACGCGGCGCTGGCGCTGCCCGTGAAGGCCGCGGTCGGGCTCGCCGCCGGCTCCTTCTCCGAGCGGATCCTGCGCTCCTCGAGCGCGTTCGAGTGGATGAACCGCGCGGGGGCGGCGGTGCTCATCGCGCTGGGCGTGCGCCTCGCCGCCGCGAGCCGGGCGTAGATGCAGGGATCGTCACCGGTCGATACGGCGATGGATCGCGCCGCCCGCCTCTTCGGGTCGGGCGACCTCGACGGCGCGCAGTCGCTGTGCGAGGAGATCCTGCGCGCCGATCCGGGCCACTTCTACGCGCTGCACCTGCTCGCCACCGTCGCCGCGCAGCAGGGCCGCCACGAGGAGTGCGTGCGCCTCGCCTCGCGCGCGCTCCAGGTGCAGCCCAACCATGCCGAGGTGCTGTCCAATCGCGGCGCCGCCCTGCGCGCGCTGCGCCGCTTCGAGGAGGCGCTCGCCGACTACGATCGCGCGCTGGCGATCGCGCCGCGCTCCGCGAGCACGCTGAACAACCGCGGCGTGACGCTTGCCGCGCTCGGCCGCCATGGCGAGGCGGTGGAGTGCTACGACGCGGCGCTGCACCTGGATCCCGAGTACGCGCGCGCCCGCTACAACCGCGCGCTGTCGCGGCTCATGCTGGGCGACTTCCGCGACGGCTGGGTCGACTACGAGGCGCGCTGGAAGGGCGGCGAGTCGGGGGCGCCTCCGCGGCCTTTCACCGTCCCCCCGTTCGGCGAGGACGATTGGGGCGGCGGACACCGCGTCGCCCTGTGGACCGAGCAGGGCCTGGGCGACGAGCTGCTGTTCGCGTCGCTCGCGACGGAATTCGCGGCGCGCGGCCAGGCGTTCACGCTCGAGGTGGACCGCAGGATGGTCGCGGCCTTCGCGCGCGCGCATCCCGGCTGGAGCATCGTCGCGAAGGAGCAGTCGGCGGCCGCGTTCGCGCAATGCGACCGCCACCTCGCGCTCGGCTCGCTCGGGCGCCTCTTCCGCAACACGCGCGAAAGCTTCGAGCGCCAGCCGCGCGCATTCCTGGCCGCGGACGCCGCGCGCGCCGCGGGCTACCGCGCCCGGATCGCGCAGGCCGGCGAGCGCGCCGTCGGGATCTCGTGGCGCACGTTCCAGCCGAAGCGGCGCGGATACTACGAGCTCACCAAGTCAGCGCCCCTCGCCAGTTTCATGCCGCTCGCCGCCACGCGCGGCCTGCGGCTGGTGGACCTGCAATACGGCGATACCGCGGCCGAGCGCGACGCGTTCGCGCGCGAGGGCGGCCGCCTCGAGCACCTCGGGGAGCTCGACCTCTTCGACGACCTGGACGGCCTCCTCGCCCTCATCGACGCGTGCGATGTCGTCGTCACCACGAGCAACGTCACGGCGCACCTCGCGGGCGCGATCGGCAAGCGCACGCTCCTCGTCTATCTCGCCGCGAATCCGCCGTTCCACTACTGGGTGCCGACGGCCGCGGGACGCAGCCCCTGGTACCCCTCGGTCGAGATCGTCACCAGCCACGCGCTCGACACGTGGTCGCGCGTGCTCGGCCGCGCACAGGAGCTGATCGGGCCCGGCTAGCGGCCGGCGGTCCGCAACGGCCGGGGCAGGAAGCGCTCCAGGCCTTCGAAGAGCGCATGCATGAGGAGCGCCAGCGCGGCGGCCGGCAGCGCCCCGGCGAGCAGCATCACGTCGTCGTTGAGCGCCAACCCCTGCGCGATGCGCTCGCCGAAGCCGCCCGCGCCGATGAAGGCGGCGATGGTGGCCGTCCCGACGTTGATCACGGCCGCCGTCTTCACGCCGGCCAGGATGGCCGGAAGCGCCAGCGGCAGCTCGATGCGCAGGAGTACCTCGCGGGAGCGCAGTCCCAGGGCGCGCGCGGCGTCGCGCAGGCCCGCCGGCACGCCGTGCAAGCCCACGTGGATGTTGCGCACGATGGGCAGCAGCGCGTAGAGGAAGAGCGCCAGCATCGCCGGGCGCACGCCGATGGTGCCGGTGACGGGAATGAGGAAGGCGAGAAGGGCGAGCGCGGGAATCGTCTGCACCAGCCCCGCGGCGATCAGGATCGGCTGCCCCAGTCGGCGAACGCGCGCGGCGAGGACGCCCAGCGGCACCCCGAGGAGCACCGCGCCCGCGAGAGAAGCGAAGACGAGCGCGGCGTGCTGCGCGAGCAGCCGCCCGAAGTCGGGCGCGAAGATCGCGCGCAGGAGCCCGGGGCGCGCAGCCGCGCCTTTCGCCCCGAGGAATTCCGCGGCGACCGAGGCGAAATCGCGCCCGTCGATCTCCGCGGCCGCGTTCATGCGGATCATCGCCGGCGCGTCGATCCGCCCGGCGAGCGCCGTGATCGCGGCCCACGCGCGCGGATGCAGCGCGGGCACGTCGAGCCGGTGCAGCAGCACCGCGTCGTAGCGCGGGAAATAGCTGCGGTCGTCCTCGAGCACCGCGATGCCGTAGCGCGCGATCTTCGCGTCGGTCGAATAGAGGTCGATCGCGTCCACTTCGCCCGCCGCGAGCGCCTCGTAGGCGAGACCGTGGTCCAGCCCGCGCGGTGTCGATTGCGGCAGCGCGTACGCGGCCTTCAACCCCGGCCAGCCGTCGCGCCGCCCGAGGAACTCGTGGGAAAGCCCGAGTCGCAGCGCGGGGAAACGCGCCAGATCGGAGATGCGGCGGATGCCGTGGCGCGCGCGAAGATCTCCGCGCACGCCGATCGCGTAGGTGTCCGAGAACCCGAGGGGCACGGAGGCGGCCAGGCCCCGCGGGCGCAGTCGCTCGCTCAGCTGTGCCAGCGGCAAGTCGGCGTCGAGCCGGAGGATCTCGCGCGCGATGGTTCCCGTGTATTCGGGATAGACGTCGATCGCGCCGCTGGCGAGCGCCTGCACGACGATGGCGGTATTGCCCAGGCCCGGCTCGTGCATCGGCCGGCGCCCCCGCAGCGCGCGCCGCCTGCGCCACGATCTCGCCCAGGATGTACGACTCGGTGAACCGTTTCGATCCCACGTGCAGGACGGGCTCGGCGGCGCGGCGCCTCCCCGCGGCAGGCACGCGACGACCGCAAGGATGAGCGCGCGCATGGCGCATGATAGGATTTGCATTCCAGCGCCGATTTGAACGTCAGCTTGCGGGCGCTTTAGAAATTCCGCTAAAGCGATCGGCCTAAAACCCGTTCGCTTCCGCTGACGGGTTTTTTTCATTGGGGACAGGTCGCAACTCGATGCCGGATGTGCCCTGTCCCCCCAAGCCATGGACCAGCCGGTCGCCCCACGCCCCGCCCGCATCGCCGCGCTTCACGGCGCGCTGAAGCAGCGCATCCTCGTGCTCGACGGCGCGATGGGCACGATGATCCAGCGCCAGCGCCTCACCGAGGCGCAGTACCGCGGCGAGCGTTTCCGGGACTTCCCCAAGGACCTGCGGGGCAACAACGACCTGCTGAACATCACGCGCCCCGACGTGATCCGCGAGATCCACGCGGAGTACCTCGAGGCGGGCGCGGACATCCTCGAGACCAACACCTTCAACTCCACCTCGATCTCGCAGGCCGACTACGGGCTCGAGCACGTCGTCGAGGAGCTGAACCGCGCCGGCGCGCGGCTCGCGCGCGAAGCGGCCGACGCGTGCAGCGCGCGCACGCCGGCGAAGCCGCGCTTCGTGGCGGGCGTGCTGGGGCCGATGAACCGCACGCTCTCGCTCTCGCCCGACGTGAACGACCCGGGCTTCCGCGCCGTCACCTTCGACCAGGTGAAGGACGCGTACAAGGCGGCGGTGCGCGCGCTGGTGGAAGGCGGCGTGGACCTGCTGCTCGTCGAGACCATCTTCGACACGCTCAACGCCAAGGCCGCGCTCTTCGCGATCGACGAGCACTTCGAGGCAACCGGCGTGCGGCTGCCGATCATGATCTCGGGCACCATCACCGACGCCTCGGGGCGCACGCTCTCGGGCCAGACCGCCGAGGCGTTCTGGAACTCGGTGCGCCACGCGCGCCCGCTTTCCATCGGCTTCAACTGCGCGCTGGGCGCGCGGCAGCTGCGTCCCCACGTCGAGGAGCTCGCGCGCATCGCCGACGTCTACGTGTCCGCGCACCCCAACGCGGGCCTGCCGAACGCGATGGCGGAGTACGACGAGCTGCCGAACGGAGACCGCCGGCTTCATCCGCGAGTGGGCCGAGAGCGGCTGGCTCAACATCACCGGCGGCTGCTGCGGCACCACGCCCGAGCACATCCGCGCCATCGCCGAGGCCGTGAGGGCGTTCAAGCCGCGCGCCGTGCCGCAGATCGCGTCCCGCTGCTGCGCCTGGCGGGCCTCGAGCCGCTCAACATCGGCGCCGGCTCGCTCTTCGTGAACGTGGGCGAGCGCACCAACGTCACCGGCTCGAAGGCGTTCGCGCGCCTCGTCCTCGCGGGCGACTACGCGCAGGCGCTGTCGGTCGCGCGCCAGCAGGTCGAGAACGGCGCGCAGGTGATCGACGTGAACATGGACGAGGCCATGCTCGACTCCCAGGCGGCGATGACGCGCTTCCTGCAGCTCGTGGCCGCGGAGCCCGACATCGCGCGCGTGCCGATCATGATCGACAGCTCCAAGTGGAGCGTGATCGAGGCGGGCCTGAAGTGCGTGCAGGGCAAGTCCATCGTGAACTCGATCTCGCTGAAGAGCGGCGAGGCGGAGTTCGTCCAGCAGGCGAAGCTCGCGCGCCGCTACGGCGCCGCGGTGGTCGTGATGGCCTTCGACGAGAAAGGCCAGGCCGACACGCTCGAGCGCAAGAGCTCGATCTGCCAGCGCTGCTACCGAATCCTCACCGAGCAGGTGGGCTTCCCGCCCGAGGACATCATCTTCGACCCCAACATCTTCGCCATCGCCACCGGGATCGAGGAGCACGACCGCTACGGGCTCGACTACCTCGAGGCGGTGGCATGGATCCACCGCCACCTGCCGCACGCGAAGACCTCGGGCGGCGTGTCCAACCTCTCGTTCTCCTTCCGCGGCAACGAAGCGGTGCGCGAGGCGATGCACACCGCGTTCCTCTACCACGCGACGCGCGCCGGCATGACGATGGGGATCGTGAACGCCGGCCAGCTCGGCGTCTACGACGAGATCCCGAAGGACCTCCTCGAGCGCGTGGAGGACGTGATCCTCAACCGCCGCGCCGACGCCACCGAGCGGCTGGTCGAATTCGCCGAGACGTTCAAGGGCCACAAGAAGGATGCCGCCGAGGAGCTCGCGTGGCGCAAGGCACCGGTGCGCGAGCGCCTCGTGCACGCGCTGGTGAAGGGCATCACCGACCACATCGTCGAGGACACCGAGGAGGCGCGGCTGCAGTTCGAGCGCCCGCTGCAGGTGATCGAGGGCCCGCTCATGGACGGCATGAACGTCGTGGGCGACCTCTTCGGCGCCGGGAAGATGTTCCTGCCGCAGGTCGTGAAGTCCGCGCGGGTCATGAAGCAGGCGGTGGCGCACCTCATCCCGTTCATCGAGGAGGAGAAGAGGCGCCTGGGCACGGCGCCCAAGCCCAAGGGCAAGGTCGTGATGGCCACCGTCAAGGGCGACGTGCACGACATCGGCAAGAACATCGTGGGCGTGGTGCTCCAGTGCAACAACTTCGACGTCGTGGACCTGGGCGTCATGGTCGCATGCGAGACCATCCTCGAGACCGCGCGCAGGGAGAACGCCGACTTCGTCGGCCTCTCGGGCCTCATCACCCCCTCCCTCGAGGAGATGGCCCACGTCGCGAAGGAGATGCAGCGCCTGGGCTTCACGCTGCCGCTGCTGATCGGCGGGGCGACGACGTCGCGCACCCACACGGCGGTGAAGATCGAGCCCAACTACAAGGGGCCCACGGTCTGGGTGCCGGACGCCTCGCGCGCCGTGGGTGTCGCCTCCGGTCTCGCGAGCGAGGAGCAGCGCGCGGCGTACATGGCCGAGGTGCGGGCCGACTACGTGAAGATGCGCGAGCAGCACGCGCGCAAGAGCGGGCAGAAGAGCGTCACCCTGGAAGCGGCGCGCGCCAACGCGGCGAAGGTCGAATGGGCCGGCTACGCGCCGCCGAAGCCGCGCAAGCTCGGCGTCACGGCGTTGCGCAACTATCCGCTCGAGAAGCTCGTGCCGTTCATCGACTGGGGCCCGTTCTTCCAGACCTGGGACCTGGCGGGCAAGTACCCCGACATCCTCGAGGACGCGGTGGTCGGAGAGGCGGCCCGCAACGTCTTGCGCGACGGCCGGGCGATGCTCGAGCGCATCGTGAAGAGCCGCTGGCTCACGGCGAACGGCGTGTTCGGCCTGTGGCCGGCGAACGCGACCGGCGACGACATCGAGATCTACGCCGACGAGGCGCGCGACGGCGTGCTCGCGACGTGGCACAACCTGCGCCAGCAGAACGAGAAGCCCGCGGGCAACCCGAATCTGTGCCTCGCCGACTTCGTCGCCCCGCGCGACTGCGGCATCGGCGACTACATCGGCGCCTTCGCCGTCACGGCGGGTCTCGGCGTGGAGGCGAAGGTGAAGGAATTCCTCGCCGACAACGACGACTACGGCGCGATCCTCGTGAAGGCGCTCGCGGACCGGCTCGCCGAGGCGTTCGCCGAGCACCTGCACCAGCTGGTGAGGATGGAGCACTGGGGCTACGCGGCCGGCGAGGGCCTTTCCAGCGCGGAACTTATCGACGAAAAGTATCGCGGCATCCGCCCGGCGCCGGGCTATCCCGCCTGCCCCGACCACACGGAGAAGGCCGATCTCTTCCGCCTGCTCGACGCGACGCGCAACGCGGCGATCGAGCTCACCGATTCGTTCGCGATGACGCCTGCGGCCTCCGTGAGCGGCTTCTACCTCTCGCATCCGCAGGCGCGCTACTTCGCGGTCGGCAAGATCGAGCGCGACCAGGTCGCCGACTACGCGCACCGCAAGGGCATGGACCTCGCGCTTATGGAACGCTGGCTCGCCTCGATCCTCAACTACTAGCGTTCAGAGCGGCAGCACCCGCGAGGGATCGGGATCCCGCGCGAACGCGAGGAACGCCTCCGCGAGCCGCGCGCTTTCCGCGATCGCCGTTCTCCAGTACTTCATCCGTCCCGCGTCGTCACCCGCGAAGCGCTTGAAGTCGTTGCGGTCGGGGAGCTTGCCCAGCGGCAGCTTCGCGAGGTATTCGCGCGAGGGCGCCACGAGCACCACGTTGTCCAGCCATTCGCCGCGCGCCCGGCGCCACGGCATGCCCTTGTCGAGCCAGCCGGGCACGATGCGATCGGTGAAATGCGGATAGAGCACGAGCCCGGGCGACTGGTGATACGGAAGGTGCAGGTGGTAGTCGATGATGCCGCCATCCCAATACACGCCCGGCGGCGCCTGCGGGATGTCCGCGACTCCTTCCAGCACCAGCGGGATGGAAGCCGAGGCCATGAGCGCCGCGCCGAGGTTGGCCGCGTCGAGGGGCACGCAATGCGTGTGGAACGCGTCGAAGCGGATCACCTGCCGCGCGTCCGGCGCCGACACGTCGCCCACGGGCGCGAACGGCGGACGCTCGCGCGCGTCGTGGAAGAGCGTGCGGTCGATGAACCACGCGAGATGGCGGCGGCTCAGGGCGTTCGCCATCGCCGCCATGCCGAAGCCGAGCGGCGTCCTCCACGACGTGTCGCGCGTGAGCGGCCAGCGGCCGCGCACGGCGAGGATGTGGAGCCGGTAGCTCGGCGTCGCGAGGATCTCGGCCTCGCGGCCCGCGAAGAGCTCCATGAGCATCGTGCGCGCCGCCAGGGACACGAAGCGCCGGCTCGGCCGCGGCGGATAGCTCTGCTCGGTGTAGAGGCGCGTGAACTGCGCGAGGGCGCGCATCGGATCGGCGCAGCATGCGGCGGCGAAGCGCCAGGCCCCGATCGACGCACCCACGAGATGGCGCACGCGCGGCGCCGTGGGCAGCCATTCGCCGAAGATGACGCGGTCGAGCGCCGCGATGCCGAGCCCCTTGGGGCCGCCCGCCGCGCCCGGAACGAGGTCGATGTCCGCGGGATCGAGGCCGGCGTCGCGAATGCGCTCGAGCGCGCGCTTTCCGGCGCGCACGGTGAGAACCGAATGCGGGTCCATGAGTCACCAGGGATGGCGATCCCGTACTATGCAACAAAACAACGCCACGTCCGTCCACGAAACAGGCTCCCATGTCGCGACTCTTCTCGCCGCTCACGCTGCGCTCCGTCACCTTTCCCCATCGCGTATTCGTCTCGCCCATGTGCCAGTACTCGAGCGAGGACGGCATGCCGAACGACTGGCACCTCGTGCACCTGGGCAGCCGCGCCGTGGGCGGGGCCGCGCTGGTGTGCGTCGAAGCGAGCGGCGTCACGGCCGAGGGCCGCATCACGCCGTGGGACGCGGGCATCTGGTCGGAGGCGCACGGGCGCGCGTGGAAGCGGATCGCGGATTTCATCCGCGCGCAGGGCGCCGTGCCCGGGATGCAGCTCGCGCACGCGGGGCGCAAGGCCTCGTGCGACAGGCCGTGGAACGGCGGCAAGCCGCTCGCGGCGGTCCATGGCGGATGGCAGACGCTGGGACCGAGCGCGATCCCGTTCGGCGACTATCCGCCGCCGCGCGCGATGACGAAGGACGAGATCCGCGCCACCGTCGAGGCGTTCGTGCGCGGGGCGCGGCACGCGCTCGCCGCCGGCTTCGATGTGGTCGAGGTGCACGGCGCCCACGGCTACCTGCTGCACAACTTCGCCTCACCCATCTCGAACCGCCGCACCGACGAGTACGGCGGCGCGTTCGACAACCGCGTTCGCTTTCCCCTCGAAGTGGCGCGCGCGGTGCGCGAAGCGTGGCCCGCGGACAAGCCGGTCTTCTATCGCGTCTCGGCGACCGACTGGGTGGAAGGCGGCTGGGACCTCGCGCAATCGATCGAGCTCGCGCGGCGCCTCAAGGCGATCGGCATCGACATGATCGACTGCTCGAGCGGCGGCAACGTGCACAACGCGCAGATCCCGCTCGGTCCCGGCTACCAGGTGCCGTTCGCCGCGGCGATCCGGCGCGAGGCGCAGATCCCGACCATCGCCGTGGGACTCATCTCCGACGCCGTGCAGGCCGAGCAAGTCGTCGCACTCGGCGAGGCCGACGCGGTGTGCCTCGCGCGCGCGATGCTGCGCGACCCGTACTGGGCGCGCCACGCGGCGAAGGACCTCAAGGCCGACATGCCGTGGCCCGACCCGTACAAGCGCTGCGACGTGGGACCGCTAGGGCGCTGATTGGGGTCAGACCCTGGTGTTGCCGTTGCCCGGTTCAGGGTCTGACCCCGGTTATCACCTCGACGCCTCCAATATGATGTCCGCCGCCTTCTCCGCGATCATGACGACCGGCGCGTGGGTGTTTCCGGAAACGAGCGCGGGCATGATCGAGGCATCGACCACGCGCAGCGCGCCCACACCGTGCACGCGCAGCCGCGAATCCACCACGGCCAGGTCGTCGTCACCCATCCGGCACGTGCCCGAGGGATGGAAGATCGTCTGCCCATGCTCGCGCGCGAACCCGAGCAGCTCGTCGTCGCTCGCGATTGCAGCGCCCGGCCGGTGCTCCTCGACGAGCCAGGGCGCGAGCGCGCGCGTGCCGGCGAGGCGGCGTGCGAACCTGAGCGACTCGATCGCATAGCGGCGATCGATGTCGTGCGCGAGGTAGTTCGCGCGGATCGCGGGCGGGAGAAGCGGATCGGCCGAGGCGATCCGCACCGTGCCGCGCGAGCGCGGCCGCAGCTGGCATACCGAGAACGTGCATCCGGACCACGGATGCGGCGCGCCGCCCGCCACGTCCGCCGATAGCGTGGCGAAGTGGAACTGGATGTCCGGCGTCACGGAGTCGGGCATGAGGCGCGTGAAGAGGCCACCCTGGTTGATGCCGACCGCGAGCGGACCGGTGCGAGCGACGAGCCACTCGAGCCCGATGCGCAGCCGCCCGGCCAGCGTGCGCAGGTCGTCGTTGGTCGTGACCGGCTTCGAGACCTTGTAGATAAGCCGCAGCTGCAGGTGGTCCTGCAGGTTCTCGCCCACGCCCGGCCGATGCGCGACCACCGGGATGGCGTGTTCCTGCAGCAGCGGCGCGGGGCCGACGCCGGAAAGCTGGAGGAGCTGCGGGCTCTGCACCGCGCCGGCGGCGACGATCACCTCGCGCGCCGCCTGCACCTTCCGACGCTCCGCCCTGCCGGTACTCGACGCCGGCCGCGCGCGTGCCTTCGAAGAGGATGCGCGTGGCCTGCGCGCCGGTGCGCACCTCGAGGTTCGCCCGCTTGCGCGCCGGGCGGAGGTAACCCCCTGCCGCGCTGCAGCGCCAGCCGTGGCGCGTGAAGAGCTGGTAGTAGCCGACTCCCTCCTGGCGCTCGCCGTTGAAGTCGTCGTTGCGCGCGACCCCCATCTCGCCGCCCGCGCGAATGATCGCTTCCATCAGCGGGTGCGCACGGCCGATATCGGAGCACCATTGCGGCCCGCTCGCGCCGTGCCAGGCACTCGCGCCGCGGCTGTTGTGCTCCATGCGGATGAAGAACGGCAGCACGTCGTCCCATCCCCATCCCGCGTTGCCCGCCGCCCGCCAGCCGTCGTAGTCCTCGCGCTGGCCGCGCACGTAGATGAGGCCGTTGATCGAGCCGGATCCCCCGAGGCAGCGGCCGCGCGGCCAGTAGAGGCGCCGCCCGCCCATGTTCGGATCCGGCTCGGTATGGAATCCCCAGTTGTAGCGGGGATGGAACATCGTCTTCGCGTAGCCGATGGGAATGTGGATCCAGAGGTAGCGGTCCTCGGGACCCGCCTCGAGCAGCAGCACGCGATGCTCGCCGCTTTCGGTGAGGCGATTGGCGAGCACGCAGCCCGCCGTGCCGCCGCCCACGACGACGTAATCGAACGTCACGCCGCGGTGGGAAGGCGCTCGAGCAGCTTCAGCCGCTGCACCTTGCCCGAGGGGCCGCGCGGCAGCTCGTCCACGAAATGGATCGCCTTGGGCGCCTTGAAGCGGCCGAGGTGCTCGACGCAGAACGCGCGCAGCTCGTCCGCCGTGCAGGCGGCCCCCGGCCGGCGGATCACGCACGCCATGATCTCCTGGCCGTAGTGGCGATCGGGCACGCCGACCGAGGCGGCGTCGAGCACCGCGGGATGGCGCAGCAGCACTTCGTCGATCTCGCGCGGCGCGATGTTCTCGCCGCCCTTGATGATGAGCTCCTTGATCCGCCCGGTGACGAAGAAGTAGCCGTCGGCGTCGCGCACGCCGACGTCGCCGGAACGCAACCATCCCTCGGGGAAGAACGCGGCGGCGGTGGCGGCTTCGTTCTTGTAGTAGCCGGGTGTCACCTGCGGCCCGCGGATCGCGATCTCGCCGGGCGTGCCGTCGGGCACCTCGTCTCCGCGCTCGTTCACGATGCGCGCCTCGCATCCCGAGGGCCGGCCCACCGAGCCGACCTTGCGCCGCGCGGCATCCCACGGATTGGAGAACGCGGGCGCCACGGTCTCCGTGAGGCCCATGGTCTCGATCACGCCGATGCCGAACTTGTCCTGGAACGCGCGCAGGTGCTCCGGCGGCAGCGGCGCGGAGGCCGTGCGGCAGAAGCGCACGTGCGCGATGGATTCGCGCGGCGGCGCGTCGCCTTCGAGCAGGTAGCTCACCATCGTGGGGACGACGTTGAGCCACGTGCAATGGTGGCGGGTCACCACCTCCCAGAACCGGCCCGCGGAGAACCGCGGCGGCATCGCGAGCGAGCCGCCGTGGGCGAGCGGCGCCAGCATCGTCACCGCGAACGCGTTGATGTGATACAGCGGCAGCACGGCGGTGACGCGATCGTCCGGACCGAGGCGATGCTCGGCGCCGATGGAGAAGGCGTTCGCGACCAGGTTCGCCTGCGTGAGCATCACGCCCTTGGGCTGGCCCGTCGTGCCCGAGGTGTACATGAGGAGGGCGAGCGCGTCGGGCTTCACGGGCGGAAGATCGGCCGCCGCATCCCGCGCCCGCTCGTCGGGCAGCATCGCGCCGTCCGGGTCCACCTCGACGATCGCGATCGCGCGCGGGATGTCGCGCACCAGCTCGCGCACCTTCGCCGCCCACTCCGGCGAGGCGAACACCAGCGCGCAATCGGAATGGTCGAGCACGTAGCGCATCTGCTCGGGTTGCGAGAGCAGGTTCACCGGGTTCACGCAGCAGCCGGCGGCCATCGCGCCCAGGAGGATGCGCAGCGTCGCGAGGCCGTTGGGCATCACGAGCGAGACGTGGGCGCCGGGGCCGGGCGCGTGGCGCCCGATGAGCGCGCCCACGCGCCGGCACGACGCGTCGAGCTCGCCGAAGGTGAGCGTGCGGCCGCTGTCCGCCGCGATCGCATAGACCGCGCCGGGGCGCTCGGAGGCCTGCGAGCGCACGAGCGCGGCGATGGTGTCCGGGCGCGGCCGCGGCGTCATCTTCCCCGGCGCTCGAAGTACGCGCCGAGCAGCTCGTCGATCGTGGGCACCCGCTCCGGGATCGGGCGCGCGATGCGCGTCACGTTCATGTACTGGCGCACGTTCAGGTTCTCGGAGAAGTTGTTGCGCCCCCACGTCCCGCATCCCATCGAGAGCGACACGGGCAGCCCGTTGGAGAAGCTGCCGCCGTTGGCCACGACGTGCACCTGGTTCACGATCACGCGCGCGACCGGGAGCGTGAGGCCGAGGTCGAGCGCGCGCTCCTCGATCCTGCTGTGCAGCGACACGGAGTGTCCCGCGCCCTGGTAGCCGTAGATGCGCCGCACGATCTCCTTGGCCTGCGCGAAATCGCGCGCGCGGTACACGGCGAGCACGGGAGAGAGCTTCTCGCCCGAGAACCTGTGCGCGGGCCCCACACCCTTCTCCTCGACCAGCAGCACGCGCGCGGATTTCGCCGCGGGATTGGCGAGCCCGGCGCGCTCGGCGATGGCGGCCACCGATTGCCCGATCACCGCCGAGGCGAGCTTGCCCTCGGGCCACATGCACGATTCCAGCCGGCGGCGGTCCTCGCCCTCGATCGGGACGCAGCCGTGCCGCGCGAGCGCGGCGAGCATCGGCGCGGCGATCGCGTCGACCAGGACCACGCTGTTCTCCGACGAGCAGCTGGTCGCGTTGTCGAACGTCTTCGACTGCACGATCTTCGCCGCGGCGCCTTCCACGTCGGCCGTCTCGTCCACGATGGAAGCGACGTTGCCCACGCCCACGCCGAAAGCCGGCGTGCCGCTCGCGTACGCCGCGCGCACGTTGGACTGCGAGCCGGTGGCGACCACGAGGTCGCATTGGCGCATCAGCTCCGCCGTCGCTTCCTTCGTGACGGGCGCCGGGAGCATCTGCACGAGGTCGCGCGGCGCGCCGATGCGGTCGAGCTCGGCGTGGATGTACTCGATCAGCTTCGCGCAGGTGGACGCGCCCTTGGGCGACGGCGCCACGATGACCGCGTTGCGCGCCTTGAGGCTGTTGATGATCTTGTTGGCGGGTGTCGCGGCCGGGTTGGTGGACGGCGTGATCGCACACACCACGCCCACGGGCCGTCCGATCTCGACGATGCCGCTCGCCTTGTCCTCCGACATCACGCCCACGGTCCTCATGCCGTGCAGGTCGCGCAGCAGCCCCAGCGTCTTGCGATGGTTCTTGAGGACCTTGTCCTCGACCTCGCCGATGCCGGTGTCGCGCACCGCGAGCTCGGCGAGCGCGCGGTTGCGGCCCGGCTCGAGGATCGCCCAGCCCGCGGCCGCCACCAGCTCGTCCACGCGCGCCTGGTCGTAGCCGTCGGCGATCGCCTGCGCGGCGCGCGCGCGGCGCACGAGCTGCGCCACGGCTTGCGCGGCGGATTGCGCTTGCGCGGCCGCGGAGCTCATGGCCGCAGCTCCCGCCCCAGCTCCACCATGTCCGGCGGCAGGCGCCTGGCGCGGACGAGCGCGCGCAGCTGCCGGATCATCGGATAGAGGAGCGCCAGGATGGTGAACGCCATCACCACGCCGCTGATGGGGCGCATGAAGAAGATCGTCCAGTCGTTCTTGTAGGCGATCATGCTGGTCATGAAGGAATTCTCCGCGACCGGCCCGAGAATGCAACCGAGCACCATCGGGGCGATGGGAAAGCGGAAGCGCTCGAACAGATAGCCCACGACGCCGAACACCACGATCATCCAGAGGTCGGTGAGGCTGTTGCGCGCGCTGTACGCGCCCACGAAGCAGAAGAGCGCGACGAAGGCCGAGGTCACCGCCTCCGGCAGCCGCAGCACCCAGATGAGCGGCTTGATCGCGAAGTAGCCCAGCAGGCACATGCCGAGGACCGCCGCGAACATCGACGCGAAGATGGTGTACACCATGTCGCCGCTGGTCTGGAAGATCTGCGGCCCGGGCTGCACGCCGTGCAGCAGGAACGCGCCCAGGATCACCGCCGTGGCGCCGCTTCCGGGAATGCCGAGTGCCAGGAGCGGCACCATGTGGCCGCCCACCGTCGCGGTCGATGCGAGCTGCGGCGCCACGATGCCTTCCGGAATGCCCGTGCCCAGCTTGTCGCGCCGCTTGCCGTACTGCGCCTCGACGCCGTACGCGACGAACGAGCCCACGGTCGCGCCCGCGCCGGGCACGATGCCGCAGATCACGCCGAGCAGCGAGCTGCGCGCGATGGTGGCCTTGAGCGCGCGGATCTCGCTCCAGCGCGGCAGGCGCGTCTCGACCTTGCGGTCCGCCTCCATCGGCGGCGTGACGAACCCCTGCTCCATGCGCGCGAGCACCTCGCCCAGGCCGTAGGCGCCGACCATCACGGTGAGGTACTCGATGCCGTCCTTGAGGATGGGCACCTGGAAGGTGAAACGGTCGGCGCCGTACGTCTCGTCCACGCCGACGGTCGCGAGGAGCAGCCCGATGCACAGGCTGATCACGCCCTTCACGAGCGAGTTGCCGGAGAGCGCCACCACGCCCGAGAGCCCGAAGAGCACGATGGCGAAATACTCCGGCGCGTCGAAGCGCAGCGCGAACTTCGCGAACGGCACCGCGAGCGCGACGGCGGAGACCGCCGTGATGAGCCCGCCGAAGAGCGCGGCGAGCAGCGTCCAGCCCAGCGCCTGCGCGGGCTGCCCCTGGCGCGCCATGGGATAGCCGTCCCAGAGCAGGGGCACGTCGAGGGGCTCGCCGGGAATCCGGAACAGGATCGCCGTGAAGGCCCCGCCGTAAGTGCCGGAGAGGTACATCGCCGTGAGGAGCACGATGGACGGGGTGACGCTCATGCCGTAGGTGAACGGGAGTGCCAGCACCACACCCATCACCAGCGTGAGACCGGGCAGCACCGCGACCAGCATGCCCACGACGAGGCCGACCGCGAGCGCCATCGCGTTCGCGGGCGCGAGGAGGTGCATGAATCCGAGGCCCAGCTGATGCAGGACGTCCAGCATGCGCGGGCCTCAGTGGATGCCGAGCACGGCGAGGAGCGCGGTGGAGACCTGGCGGAAGGGTCCCACGCCCAGCGGCAACGACACGTACACGATCTTCATGAAGACGAAGACGAACGCGAGGCTGCCGAGGATGCTCGACGCCGCGATGATGCCGCCGCGCCGGTAGCGGCCGACCAGCATGAACGCCGCGAGGTAGAGCGCGGTGGCGAGGAAGAAGCCGAGGTACTCGATGCCCGGCACGTAGGCGACCGTGATCGCGATGCCGCCCGCGAGGAGCCACGGGTACCGCGCTTCCTCTTCCGCGTGCGGCTTCGCCCTCGCGCCGGCGGCCGGCGGCGCCTCGGGAGCGGCGAGCGCGCGGCGCACCATCTCCAGAGCGCAGACGATCATGAGCAGGACCAGCACCGCGCGCGGCCAGAAATCGGGTCCCAGCTGCCCGGGCCTGCCCGCGTTCGCGAAGCTGCCGGTCTCGTGATAGAGAAACGCGGCGCCCAGCACGAGCGCCGCATACGGGAGCAGCCCCTTCAGCTTGCCGTTCATCCGCGCGCGCCGGTCCGCGTCATTTCTTCGCCATCGCGGCCTTCATGTCCGCGAGCTGCGCCTGCAGGAACGCCACGGCCTGGTCCGCCGGCACGAAGCTGTCCGAGGCGGCGTACTGCTCCGCGAGGAACTTCTTGTACTCGTCGGTCGCGGCGACCCTGGCCATCGCGTCGCTCAGGGTCTTCACGCGATCGGCGGGCGTGCCGGCCTTCACGACGTAGGAGCGGAACTGCGGCAACGTGATGTCGTAGCCCAGCTCCGTCGAGCACGGCACGTCCTTGAAGGCGGGCAGCCGCTGGCGCGCGAAGATGATGACCGGCTTGATCTGCTTGTTCGTGATGAACTGGCGCACGTCGCCCGCCTGCTCGTAGAGCGCGTCCACGTGCCCGCCGATCACCGAGACGTAGCGCTCGCTGGGCTTCGAGTACGGCACCTCGACCACCTGGATGCCCTTCGATTCCAGGTAGGAGAGCGTCATGTCGTCCACGCTGCCGAAGCCGAGGGTCGCGACCTTGAGGCTCTTCGGCTTCGCGCGCGCCTCCTTCTCGAACTGCTCCCAGTCCTTGAAGCGGCCGTTCTCGGCGACGAACAGGAACGAGGGACACTGCATCATCACCGCGATCGGCTGGATGTCGTTGATCGTCCAGCGCGGCGCCTGGCCGGCGAGCAGCGCGTTGGTGTCGGCGATGTAGACGGCCATCGCGTAGCCGTCGGCCTGGTCCGCGAGCAGCTTCGCCATGCCCGTGGCGCCCGTCGCGCCCGGCACGTTCACCACCGGGAACGAGGTCTTGATCATCGGCTCGATCAGCTTCGCGGTGAGGCGCGCGAGCTGGTCGGCGCCGCCGCCGGGGCCCCACGGCACGATGACGTCGATCGGGCGCGACGGATACTTGTCCTGCGAGAATGCGAGCCCGGGGGCCAGCGCGAGCGTGGATCCGGCGATCAGCAGCGATCGGCGGGTGTTGCCATGCGGGTTGCGGTCGTCCATCTCGTTCTCCTCCTCGTTGTGATCAAAGGATGCCATGTTTTGCGATAATGGCGTCCATCCCATGGACATACTCGAGCGGCTGTTCGAGCGCGCGCGCTCCCGCCCGCGGCGCATCGTGCTGCCGGAAACCGGCGACGAGCGCATCGTCGAGGCCGCGCGCCGGCTGCGCGCCGAAGGGCTCGCCGAGCCCATCCTTCCGCCCCGCCCCGAGGACGATCCGCGGCTCGACGAATACGCCGCGCTCTACCCCGGCAACGCGAAGATCGCGCGCCGCGCGGTGGCGAAGCCGCTCTTCCACGCCGGCATGATGGTGCGCGCGGGACACGCCGACGCGATGCTCGCCGGCGTGGCGCATCCCACCGCGCGCGTGATCGAGGCCGGCATGATGACCATCGGCCTCGCGGCCGGCATCCGCACGCCCTCGAGCTTCTTCCTGATGGTGCTCGGCGATCGCGTGCTGCTCTACGCCGACTGCGCGGTCAATCCCGATCCCGACGCCGACGCGCTCGCCGACATCGCGCTCGCCTCGGCGGCGAGCTGGCGTGCGCTCGCCGGCGACGAGCCGCGCGTGGCGCTGCTCTCGTTCTCGACCCACGGGAGCGCCAGCCATCCGCGCGTGGAAAAGGTGGTGCGGGCGCTGGCACTCGCGCGCGAGCGCGATCCGCGCCTCGCGATCGACGGCGAGCTGCAGGCCGACGCCGCGCTCGTGGAGAGCGTCGCGCGCAAGAAGGTGGCGGGCACCAGCGCCGTGGCGGGACGCGCCAACGTGCTCGTGTTCCCCGACCTCGACGCGGGCAACATCGCCTACAAGCTCACGCAGCATCTGGCCGGCGCGCGCGCCATCGGCCCGGTGCTGCAGGGCTTCGCGCGCCCGGTGGGCGACCTGTCGCGCGGCGCGAGCGTCGAGGACATCGTCGCCACCGCGGCGGTCCTGCTCGCGCAGGCGCACTAGCGCGCCTCCGGCGGCACGTAGGCCCGCGGCTCGGGCCCGTTGTAGACCGTGAGCGGCCGGATGAGGATGTTGGTCTGCATCTGCTCCAGCACCTGCACGGTCCAGCCCGGCACGCGTCCCACGGCGAAGATCGGCACGAAGAGGTCCGGCGCGATGCCGTTGAGGTAATAGACCACGCCCGCGTAGAAGTCCACGTTCACGTTCACGCCGTGGCGCGCGTAGGGCTTCATCGCCTCCACCAGCGCGGCGAGGATCTGGTACCACTTCGGCTGCCCCATCTCGATGGAGAGCTTCTCGACGCCGGCGCGCATGTGGCGGGCCCTCGGATCCTCGGCGCGGTAGACGCGGTGGCCGAAGCCCATCACCGCCTCGCGGTTGGCGCGCTTGCGCTTCACGTATTCGGCGGCGTTCCCCGGCTCGCCGATCTCCTGCGCCATCTTCATCACGTTCTCCGCCGCGCCGCCGTGCGCGGGGCCGGAGAGCGCGGCGATCGCCGCGGTCATCGCCGCGTGCAGGTTCGCCTCCGTGCCGGCCACCACGCGCGCCGTGAACGACGACGCGTTCGAGCCGTGCTCGGCGTGCAGGATCATGTCCACGTCCATGAGGCGCGCCGCGTCCGCGCTCGGCCGCGCGCCCTTCAGCATGTAGAGGAAGTTCGCGGCGTGCGCGAGCGCGGGATCGGGTGCGACCGGAGAGCGGCCGTTGCGGATGTGCTCGTGCGCCGCGACGATCATCGGCACCTGGGAAGCGAGGCGGATGCCCTTCCTCACGATGGCCTCGGGCGAGTTGTCGGCGACGTCCGGATCGAACGCCGCGAGCGCGGAGACCGCCGTGCGCAGCACGTCCATGGGATGCGCGCCCTTCACGATCCGGATGAGCTCCGGGATCGCGGGCGGCAGGGTGCGCGCGTCGCGCAGCTGCGCGCCGAAGCGCGCGAGCTCGACGGCGCCCGGCAGCTCGCCGTGGAAGAGCAGGTAGCACGTCTCCTCGAAGGTCGAGTTCTGCGCGAGGTCGTGGATCGAGTAGCCGCGGTAGCGCAGCTCGCCCGCGCGCCCGTCGATGTCGCACACGCGCGAGCGGTCGAAGTACACGCCCTTCAGGCCGCGGTGGATCTCGATCTTCTCGGGCTGGGTCTCGGAATCCATGCGGGCCTCACGCGAAGGTGGCCGCGATCCGCCGCGCGGCCTCCTCCAGCCGCGGCACGAACTCGATGGCCATTTGCAGCGGCAGACGGGCGGTGGCGGCGTGCACGGCGACGGCCGCCACCGCCACGCCGCCCACCCGCACCGGCAGGGCGACGCACGCCACGCCCGCGACGTATTCCTCGTTGTCGAGCGCGTAGCCCGCGGCGAGGATGCGGTCGAGCTCCTTCGCCATCAGCGCGCGGTCGGTGATCGTGTGCTCCGTGAAGCGCGGCAGCGGCATCGCGGCCACGAGCGCCTCGCGCTGCTCCGGCGGCATGGAGGCGAGCAACAGCTTGCCGCTCGCGCTGCAATGCGCGGGCACGGTTCCGCCCACCGGCAGATGCAGGCGCAGCGGCCACTCCGCCTCGACGCGATCGAGGTACACGACCTCGCCCTTCCTCAGCATCGCGAGGTTGCAGGTCTCGCCCACGTCGGCGACCAGCTGGCGCAGGATCGCCCGGCGCAGCGTCGCGACGGCATCGTTGGTGAGGATCGCGAGGCCCAGCGACTCGAGGCGCGGGCCCACCGCATAGCCGCGACCCGACGGCTCGCGCTGGACGTAGCCGCCGTCCTCGAAGAGTGCCAGCGTGCGATGCAACGAGGGTTTCGGCAGGCCTGTCGCCTGCATCAGCTCGGTGAGCGTGACCGGGCCGCCCGCCCGCACCAGCGCCTCGAGCACCGACAGGGCCTTGAGCGTGGACGAGTTCTCCAGCGCGGCGTCGCGGCGCGCGCGGTCGGCGGTATCGAGCAGGGTCGCCATGGCCGCCAGCGTAGTGAAAAGATTTCGCCAATGCAACCCATTCGTTCCGCACATCGGAACATGCTATTGCAACGCCCCTTTCGCTGGGATAGTGTTCCGCCAATCGAGACCGTGCATTCCGGTGCGGGGAGACGAGCCATGAACGACATGACCCAGGGAAGCCGCGAAGTCGTGCGCGGCAAGGTGAAGATGACGCCCTCCGAAGCGCTGGTGGAGGCGATGGTCGCGCAGGGCGTGACCGACATCTTCGGCATCGTGGGCTCGGCGTACATGGACGCGCTCGACATCTTCCCGGCCGCCGGCATCCGCTTCATCCCGGTCGCGCACGAGCAGGGCGCGGTCCACATGGCCGACGGCTACTCGCGCGTGTCGGGACGCCACGGCGTGTGCATCGCGCAGAACGGGCCGGGCGTCACCAACTTCGTGACCGGCGTGGCCGCCGCGTACTGGGCGCATTCGCCGGTCGTGGTGATCACGCCGGAGACGGGCTCGGGCACGCTGGGCCTGGGCGGCTTCCAGGAGACGGAGCAGCTGCCGATCTTCTCCAAGATCACCAAGTACCAGGGGCACGTGAACAATCGCGCCCGCATGGCGGAGATCACGTCGCGCTGCTTCGACCGCGCGATGCTCGAGATGGGCCCCACGCAGCTCAACATCCCGCGCGATTTCTTCTACGGCGACATCGAGTGCGAGATCCCGAAGCCGATCCGCGTGGGCCGCGGCGCGGGCGACGAGGACGCGCTCGAGGAGGCGGCGAAGCTGCTGGCGAGCGCGAAGTTCCCGGTGATCCTCGCCGGCGGCGGCGTCATCATGGGCGAGGGCACGCGCGAGGCCGTCGCGCTCGCGGAGCTGCTGCACGCGCCGGTCGCCGCGAGCTACCTGCACAACGATTCCTTCCCCGCTTCCCATCCGTTGTGGGCCGGCCCGCTCGGCTACCAGGGCTCGAAGGCGGCGATGACGCTGATCTCGAAGGCGGACGTCGTGCTGGCACTCGGCACGCGCCTGGGCCCCTTCGGCACGCTGCCGCAATACGGCATGGAGTACTGGCCTCCCAACGCGAAGATCATCCAGATCGACGCCGACCCGCGCATGCTGGGGCTGGTGAAGCCGATCTCGGTCGGCATCGCCGGCGATGCGCGCGCGGCCGCCGGGGCGCTGGTGGCCAAGCTCATCGGCAGGACGCTCGCATGCCAGCAGAACCGCTCCGAGCGCGACGCGACGATCAAGGCCGAGAAGGCGGCGTGGGAGACGGAGCTCGGGCGCTGGACGCACGAGACGGACCCGTACTCGATGGAGATCGCCAGGGGCAGCAAGCACATGCACCCGCGCGAGATGCTGCGCGCGCTCGAGCGCGCCATGCCGAAGGGCGCGATGGTGTCCACGGACATCGGCAACATCTGCTCGGTGTCCAACTCCTACCTGCGCTTCGACGAGCCGCGCTCGATGCTGGCCGCGATGAGCTTCGGCAACTGCGGCTACGCGTTTCCGGTCGCGTGCGGCGCCAAGGTCGCGCGCCCCGACCGCCCCGCCATCGCCTACGTGGGCGACGGCGCATGGGGCATCAGCCTGAACGAGATGCTCACCTGCGCGCGCGAGAAGATCGGCGTCACGGTGGTCGTCTTCAACAACGGCCAGTGGGGCGCCGAGAAGAAGAACCACGTGGACTTCTACTCGCGCCGCTTCCAGGGCGTGGAGCTCGAGAACCCGAGCTGGGCGGCGGTCGCGAAGGCGTTCGGCTGCGAGGGCGTCGTGGTGGACAAGGTGGGCGACGTCGGGCAGGCGCTGCACGAATCGGTGCGCCGCCAGGCCGACGGCAAGGCGACGGTGATCGAGATGATGGTCACGAAGGAGCTGGGCGACCCGTTCCGCCGCGACGCCCTCTCGAAGCCGGTGCGCCACCTCGCGAAATACAAGTCCTACGTGTGAGGCGCCCCATGATCGATCTCTACTACTGGACCACGCCCAACGGCCACAAGATCACGCTCTTCCTCGAGGAAGCGGGGCTCGGGTACAAGATCAAGCCGGTGAACATCGGCAAGGGCGAGCAGTTCGATCCCGCGTTCCTCGCGATATCGCCCAACAACCGCATCCCCGCGATCGTGGACCACGCGCCCGCGGACGGCGGCAAGGCCATCAGCGTCTTCGAATCCGGCGCGATCCTGCTCTACCTCGCCGGCAAGACCGGCCAGTTCATCCCCAAGGACCTGCGCGGGCAGGTGCAGACGCTGGAATGGCTGATGTGGCAGATGGCCGGCCTGGGCCCGATGGCGGGGCAGAACCACCACTTCGCCAACTACGCGCCGGAAAAGATCCCGTACGCGATCGAGCGCTACGTGAAGGAGACGTCGCGGCTCTACGCCGTGCTCGACAAGCGCCTCGGCGGCCGCGACTTCATCGTGGGCCGGCAATACACGATCGCCGACATGGCGTGCTATCCGTGGATCATCCCGGATCGCCAGGGGCAGGACATCGACGACTTCCCGAACCTCAAGCGCTGGCACGCGGCGATCCACGCGCGGCCCGCGACCACGCGGGCCTACGCGAAGGTGAAGGAAGTGAACCCGCAGGCCGGGGGCATCCGCACCGACGAGGAACGCAAGGTCCTCTTCGGCCAGGACCGCAGCGTCGTGAAATAGGCGGCTAGTCCGGCGACTTCAGCCCCTCGTTGATCTCCGTCATCGCCTTGTTGTATTGCTCGACGGCGGCGCTCGTCGCGTCCTGGTTCGCCTTCAAGACCGCCTGGCGCTCGTCGATGTAGGCCTTCATGCAGTCCTGGTAGGCCTTCACGTCGCGCTTGAAGCGCTTCATCGCGAATTCGTCCTCGCGCATCTGCCGGCCGGGCGCCTTGGGCGCCGCCTCGCATTGCGGCTTGGGGACATCGGGAGCGTCGGCGGCGTTCGCGCAGAGCGCGGCGCCGAGGAGCGCGGCGGCGAGGGCATGGCGATTCATGGTCGGACCTTTCTTCCGGATGGCGTCGAGGGCGCGTAGCTTACCCGATTAGTCGGGGACCGGGACGGTGTAGTTCAACGCGAGCCGCCCGCCGTCGGGATAGATCGTCTGGCCGGTCATGTAGGACGCGTCGTCGCTCGCGAGGAAGGCGGCCACGCGCGCGACCTCGTCCGGCTCGCCCATGCGCCCGAGCGGCGTGCGCGAGAGGATGCGGCGCTCGGACTCGCGGTTGCCGAGGACGGCGGTCTTCGCGAGCTCGGTGAGGATCGTGCCGGGGCCGATCGCGTTCACGCGGATGCGATGCGGCGCGAGACCCAATGCCATCACCCGCGTGAGCTGGTTGATCCCGCCCTTCGAGACCACGTACGGCACCTGGTTCGGGATCGCGAGCACCGCGTTGACGCTCGACATGTTCACGATCGCGCCGCCGTCGCCCTGGCGCACCATCTGGCGCGCGGCCGCCTGGCCGGCGAGGAACACGCCCTTCAGGTTCACCGCGAGCACGCGGTCGAAGTCCGCTTCCTCGAGGTCCAGGAATTCCGCCGCGTGCACGATGCCGGCATTGGCGACGAGGATGTCGAGCCGCCCGAACGCGACCACGGCCTCGGCCACCGCGCTGTCCACCTCGTCCTTGCGCGTGACATCGCAGCGCGCGAACGCGGCGGCGAGCCCCGCCTCACGCAGGCTCTCGCGCTTCGCGCCGCCCCGCGGCCTCGTTCACGTCGGCGAGCAGCACCTTCGCGCCCTCGGCGGCGAAGACGCGCGGCGCAGGCGAGGCCGATGCCCTGCGCGGCGCCGGTGACCATCGCGACCTTGCCCGCGAGCCGCATCGCGCCGCTACTTCCCTTCCCGCTTCCGGCTTCGCCGGTCTGCGATGGGCGTGAGGTCGCGCGTGTCCGGCTCGCGCCTTGGCGCCGGTCGGCCCCTTCACCGCGGCGGCGATCTCGGCGCAGAACGCATCCTGAGCCCGCCGGGCACGACTCTCTTGGCGCGCGAGTAGACCGCATCGCGGTCCTCCTTCGCGGCGTCGTTCTTCAGGTGCGAGAGCACGAAATCGTGGTACTCGCGATCCTTCTCCATCTCGCTCGCGAGCGCGTCCACGTCCTTCCAGTCCACCGCGAGGCGCAGGATCGTGTCGGTGTAGAGGTCCGCGGTGGCGCCGCTGTCGCACTGGCCGTAGTCGCTGCCAGCTCTTTCGCAGCTGCTCGCCCAGCTCATCACGCGGTCGATCGCATTGCTGCGCGGCCGCCGCGTCGCCCTTGGTGCACGGCCGGTCCGCGGCGGCGGCCGTCGCGGCGGCGAGCGCCGCGACGAAGAGTGCGGGGATGCGCATGACGCCCCCTTTCAGGCTGCCTTTCCCGGGCGGCGCCCGGAATTCGACTGCGTTAGGCGCTCGCGGATCGGCGCGCGCGATGCCGGCGGCATCGAGGCCGCAATCGGCGAGCAGCTGCTGGCTGGTCGCCGTGCTCGACGAACTGGCTCGGGAAGCCCGAGCGCCAGCACCGGCACCGCGAGAGCGCTCGGCGGCGAGCGCTTCCTCGACCGCGGAGCCGGCGCCGCCCGCGACGACGTTCTCCTCGACCGTCACCACGAGCTCGTGCGTCGTCGCCAGCCGGAAGACGAGATCGCGATCGAGCGGCTTCACGAAGCGCATGTTGGCGACGGTCGCGTTGAATTCCGCGGCGGCCTCGAGCGCGGGCTTCAGCATCGAGCCGAAGGCGAGGATCGCGACGCGCTTGCCTTCGCGCCGCACTTCGCCGCGCCCGACCGGCAGCGCCTTCATCGCCGCCTGCACCTCGACGCCGGCGCCCCGTGCCGCGCGGATAGCGCACCGAGCCGTGGGCGTTTCGAGCGTGAAGGCGGTGTAGAGCATCTGGCGGCATTCGTTCTCGTCGGCCGGCGCCATCACCGTCATGTTCGGGATGCAGCGCAGGTACGAGAAATCGAACGCTCCGTGGTGCGTCGGACCGTCGGCGCCCACCAGGCCCGCGCGGTCGAGCGCGAAGACCACCGGCAGGCCCTGGAGCGCCACGTCGTGGATCAGCTGGTCGTAGCCGCGCTGCAGGAAGGTCGAGTAGATCGCGACCACGGGCTTCATGCCCTCCACCGCGAGGCCCGCGGCGAAGGTGATCGCGTGCTGCTCGGCGATGCCCACGTCGAAGTAGCGGTCGCGGGAATTCCTGCGAGAAGCGCACCAGGCCGGAGCCCTCGCGCATCGCGGGCGTGATCGCGACCAGGCGCTCGTCGGCGCGCGCCATGTCGCAGAGCCAGTCGCCGAACACCTGGGTGTACGTGGGCTTCGGTCGCGCGTCGGCCGCGGGCCTCGGCTTCACGATGCCGATGCCCGGGTCGAACTTGCCGGGGCCGTGATACGCGATCGGGTCTTCCTCGGCGAGCTTGTAGCCGTGCCCCTTGCGGGTGACCACGTGCAGGAACTGCGGGCCCTCGAGGCGCTTCACGTTCGTTGAGCGTATCGATGAGCACGTCGAGGTTGTGGCCGTCGATCGGGCCCGGTGTAGTTGAAGCCGAACTCCTCGAAGAGCGTGGAGGGCGTGAGCATGCCCTTCGCGTGCTCCTCGAATCGCTTGGCGAGCTCCTTCATGGTGGGCGCGGCCGAGAGCATCTTCTCCGCGGTCTTGCTTGCGTGGCGGCGTAGAAGCGGCCGGACATGAGCTTCGCGAGGTAGTTGTTGAGCGCGCCCACGTTCTCCGAGATCGACATGTCGTTGTCGTTCAGGACGACGATCAGGTTCGCGCCCGTCTGCTTCGCGTTGTTGAGCGCCTCGAACGCCATGCCGCCCGTGAGCGCGCCGTCGCCGATCACCGCGACCACGCGATGGTCGAGGCCGCGGCGGCTGCGCGGCCACCGCCATGCCGAGCGCGGCGGAGATGGACGTGGACGAGTGCGCGGTCCCGAAGGCGTCGTAGGGGCTTTCCTCGCGCCGCGGAAATCCCGCGATGCCGCCCTTCTGCCGCAGCCGTCTTCATGCCGTCGCGCCGGCCGGTGAGGATCTTGTGGCCGTAGGTCTGGTGGCCCACGTCCCAGATCAGCCGATCCTGCGGCGTGCGCAAGACGTAATGCAGCGCGATCGAGAGCTCCACGGTGCCGAGGTTCGCGGAGAGGTGCCCGCCGGTCGCGGACGACGGACTCGATGATGAACGCCCGCAGCTCGGAGGCGAGCTGGACCAGCTGCCGGCGATCGAAGCGCCGCAGCTGCGCCGGATCGTCGATCGTCTCCAGGAGGGGATAGGAACTCATGCGCTCGAAGCATTCTACCGCCGGCGCCGCACGATGAAATCCGCGAGCTCGCGCAACCGGTCCGCGCGCTTCTCGAAGCTCGAGAGCGCATCCTGCGCATCGGCGAGCATTTCATTCGCGAGCTGCCTCGCGTCGGGCAGGCCCATCAGGGCTCGTGTAGGTGGGCTTGCCGGCGGCCCTGTCCTTGCCCGCCGTCTTCCCGAGCGTCACGGCATCGCCCTCCTCGTCGAGGATGTCGTCCACGACCTGGAAGGCGAGGCCCACGCACTTCGCATAGCGGTCGAGTCGATCGAAATCCGCGGACTGCATTCCTTCGCCGCCGTGCGCGCCGAGCAGCACGGAAGCGCGGATCAGGGCCCCGGTCTTGAGGATGTGCATGAACTCGAGCTCGGGCAGCGAGAGCGCCTTGCCCACGGCATCGAGGTCGATCGCCTGGCCGCCCGCCATGCCGCGCGAGCCGCACGCCGCGGCGAAGAGCTGGATCATCTTGAGCTGGCTCGCGGGGTCGGAGGCGAGGCGGTGCTCGGCCAGCAGCTGGAAGGCGAGGCTTTGCAGCGCATCTCCGGCGAGGAGCGCAGTCGCCTCGTCGAACTCGACGTGGCAGGTGGGCTTGCCCCTGCGCAGCACGTCGTCGTCCATGCAGGGCAGATCGTCGTGGATGAGCGAGTACGCGTGGATCATTTCCACCGCCGCCGCCGCGACGTCCAGGCGCTTCGCGTCCGCGCCCGACACCTCGCCCGCGGCGAACACCAGCATCGCGCGCACGCGCTTGCCGCCGCCGAGCGTCGAATAGCGCATGGCATCGTGGAGGCGTGAAGGCGCGATGCGCGAGGAGGGCAGCAGCTGCGCCAGCGCGTCTTCCACGCGGCCCGCGACGTCGCGCGACCAGGCCTGGAAATCCGGACGCGCGCTCACTTCGGCTCGGACGGGAGGTCGCGAAGGGTCTCGCCGTCGAGGACCGCGATGCGTGCCTGGGCATCGCCGAGCTTGCCCTCGCAGAAGCGGATCAGCTCCGCACCGCGCTGGTAGGCGGCGAGCGACTCCTCGAGGGGCAGCTTGCCGTCTTCCATGCGCGCCACGAGGGACTCCAGCTCCTCGAGCGCCTGCTCGAACGTGAGGCCCTGGACACCGGAGGATGAGGGGGAGGAGGCCATGGGAACGGGGCGAAAACCGCCATTTTGCCATGCCGTTCCGGGTCGGCACCGGCGGCCGGACGGGGCCTGCCGGGCGTGCCTTTCCCACCCCCGTCCCGCCGGCGCGAAAAAATGGGCGAAGGTCTTGAAAAACAAGGGAACTCGCCCCAAAATACCGGTTCTGAATCTTGGTTCGTTCTGTCGGGACGGAGCTGCAGAGTTAAAAGCTAGCTGACTCGATTAGCCCGCGTGTTTCCATCTTCATCGGTTCTGGAGGTAGGGAAATGTCGGATCTCGCGAGTCAGCGCGTCTTGGCGCGCACGTCTCCCCATCTGCCGCTTGCGTGGTATTTCGACCCGGAAGTGGCGCGCATCGAGCAGAAGCTCCTCTTCGAACGCGGCCCCGGCTACGTTGGCCACGCCCGGATGGCGCCCAACCCGGGCGACTATCGCGTGCTCGACTGGCGCTCGCGGGGTGCCTGGACGATCGTCAACAACGACGGGCGCCACGACCTCGTCTCCAACGTCTGCCGCCACCGCCAGGCGATCATGCTGAAGGGCCACGGGTCGCTGCCCGGCGGCACGATCACGTGCCCGATCCATCGCTGGGCCTACGACGGCTGCGGCAAGCACCTCGGCGCCCCCGCGTTCCGCGAGCATCCCGGGCTCGACCTGCCGCGCCAGCAGCTCCAGGACTGGAACGGGCTCCTCTTCAACGGCAAGCGCGACGTCGCGCGCGACCTCGCGAAGCTGGGTGTGGCGAAGGAGCTCGACTTCGAGGGCTATGTGCTCAACAAGGTCGACGTCGTCGAGTACGACTTCAACTGGAAGACGTTCATCGAGGTGTACCTCGAGGACTACCATGTGGCGCCGTTCCACCCGGGACTCGGCCACTTCGTCACCTGCGACGACCTGCGCTGGGAATACGGGGACTGGCACAGCGTGCAGACGGTGGGCGTGAACCAGGCGCTCGGCAAGCCCGGCTCCGATGCCTACCGCATGTGGCACGAGCAGGTGCTCAAGTACCGCAACGGCGAGCCGCCGCCCCACGGCGCGATCTGGCTCACCTACTACCCGAACGTGATGGTCGAGTGGTACCCGCACGTGCTCGTGATCTCGTCGCTCTATCCGCGCGGAGCGGACAAGTGCGCGAACGTGGTGGAGTTCTACTACCCGGAGGAGATCGCGCTCTTCGAGCCCGAGTTCACCGCGGCGCAGCAGAAGGCGTACCACGAGACCGCGCTCGAGGACGAGGAGATCTGCGACCGGATGACCGAGGGACGCCGCGCGCTGCTGGAGGACGGGCGCGAGGAGCACGGCCCGTATCAATCGCCGATGGAGGACGGGATGATCCACTTCCACGAGTTCGTGCGCCGGGAGATCGGGCAGCACGTCTGACGGAACACCGGGGACAAACGAAGCGGGGCGGCCCAGGCCGCCCCGCTTCGCTTCTTGTTGCCTGCCTCCTCCTCCACTAATCCTCGTCGAACTCGTGCACGACGGCCCACAGGGTCGCGAATGTCTGCTGCGGGAAATCGGCGTGCAGCTCCTCGTAATCCTCCGCTCGCACCGGCTCCTCGCGCTTGCCCGTGCGGATCTCGAACCAGCGGCGCTGGATCTGCTCGCGCACCGCGTGCGGCGGCATCGACGGGCGGCGCAGCGACGAGCTGGTGCCCGAGAAGAGCCGGCGCTTCAACGTCACGTCCGCCGACGAGATGCGGAAGAGCTTGCTCAGCATGTTGGAGGTCGCGCCGTGGCGGATGAAGAACTCGAGCTGGCGCGAGCGCTTGTTGAGGTAGTCGACCTGGCGCAGGCCATGCTCGAGCGAGCCCGCGTCGATCTGGATCGCCACCCGCGGCTCCGTCATCTCCGAAAGCTTCACGAGCTCCGCGGAGCTGAGCGAGCGGAGCTCCTCGAGCTGCCGCTCGGTGAACCCCTCCGGCGGCGGCGCGTGCTCCTCGGCGCCCTGCTGCAGCTCCCGGATGAGCTGCGCGAGCACCAAAAGCCTCAGCTGCTGGTCCCGGATGACGATCATCGGACCCCTCGTTCTTCTCGTGATTCCCGGATTTGCCGCGTGCGCTTCCTAAGGCGCCAAAAATGCTCCGGAGCGCGGGCGAAGTCAACCCGAAATCGGCGAAAACCGGGGGCCGGATCCGACGACCCCGGCACCGAACTTGCAGTCAGTCCTCTTCGCGGTCGAGCTTGAATTGCGAAGCGAGCTGCTGCTGCGTTTGCGGGGGAACCGGCGCGTAGTGGCTGAACTCGATCGTGTACGCGCCCTGCCCGCCGGTCACCGAGCGCAGGCGCGACTGGTACTCCGCCACTTCCGACAGCGGCACGACCCCCTGGATCGCCATGAGGCCGCCGCCGGTGGAGTCCGTCCCCGTGACCTGCCCCCGTTTTCCGGAAATGTCGGACGTGAGGTCGCCCACGAAGCGGTCCGGCGCCGTGATCTCGATGTTCACGATCGGCTCGAGCATGATCGGCGCGGCCTTGAGGATCGCGTCGATCACCGCCTTCCTCCCGGCGGTCACGAACGCGATCTCCTTCGAGTCGACGTCGTGGCTCTTGCCGTCGTAGACGATCACCCGGAGGTCCTCGACGGGATAGCCGGAGATCACGCCGTGGTCGAGCGCCTGGCGCACGCCCTTTTCCACCGCGGGAATGAACACCGTGGGGATCACCCCGCCCTTCACCTCGCTCGCGAACTGGAAGCCCGAGCCGCGCGCGAGCGGCTCGATCTTCAGGAACACCTCGCCGAACTGGCCCGCGCCGCCGGTCTGCTTCTTGTGGCGGCAATGGCCCTCGGCCCTCTTCGTGATCGTCTCGCGGTACGGGATCTTGGGGGGCTTCGTGGTCACTTCCATCTTGTACTGCGCCTGCATCTTCTCGAGCTTGGTGCGCATGTGCAGGTCGCCCAGCCCGCGGATGACCGTCTCGTGCGTGGTCGGATGGCGCTCGATCCACAGGCACGGATCCTCCACCTCCAGCTTGTGCAGCACGTCGAAAAGCCGCTGCTCGTCGCCCTTCTTCTTCGTCTCCACGGCGATGGAATGCATGGGCGTCGGGAAGTCGAGCGAGCGCAGCCGAATGTGGTCCTCGTCGTGCGAGTCGTGCAGCACCGCGTTGAACTCGATCTCGTCCACCTTCGTCACGGCGCCGATGTCGCCCGGCACGACCGAATCGACCTCGACGTACTCCTTGCCCTGGAGCTGGTAGAGGTGGCCGACCTTGAACGGCTTCTTCCCGTCGCCGATGTAGAGCTGCGATTCCCTGGTGATCGTGCCCTGGTGAACGCGGAACACCGCGACCTTGCCCACGTACGGATCCATGATGATCTTGAAGACGTGCGCGAGGACGTGCTTCGAGGCATCGGGCTCCGAGTGGAACTCCTCGCCCTCGGTGGTGGCGGAGCGCACGAACTGCGGCGGATTGCCCTCGGCCGCGTTGGGCGCGAGGCGCGCCAGGATCTCGAGGAACTCCGCCACGCCGGCGCCGGTGCGCGCCGAGGCGAAGCACACCGGGATGAGGTGGCCTTCGCGCAATGCCTTCTCGAACGGGGCGTGCAGCTGCTCGGGCGCGAGCTCCTCGCCCTGCTCGAGGTAGAGCGCCATCAGCTCCTCGTCCACCTCCACCACCTGGTCGACGATCGCCGCGTGCGCCGCCTTCACCGAGGAGAAGTCCGCGTCGCCGTCGGGGTTGAAGAAGCAATCCACGACGTCCTTGCGTCCGTGCGCCGGCAGGTTGATGGGAAGGCATTCCTTGCCGTAGACGTCCTGGATGCGCGCCAGCACCGCGGCGAGATCCACGTTCTCCGCGTCGATCTTGTTGATGAGGATCATGCGGTCGAGGCCGCGCCGGGCCGCCGAGCGCATCATGCGCGAGGTGTTGAGCTCGATGCCGGTCTGCGCGTTGATCACGATCACCGCGAGGTCCACCGCGGCGAGCGCGGCGATCGATTGCCCGGCGAAGTCCGGCATGCCGGGCGTGTCGACGAGGTGGACGTGGATGCCTTTGTAAGGAAAATTTACCAGCGCCGAGCTGAGCGAGTGGCCGTATTGCTTCTCGAGGGGATCGAAGTCGCAGACGGTGCTGCCGCGTTCCGTGCTGCCCATCGCGCCGATCGCTCCGGCTTTCCACAGCAGGGCCTCGGCCAGTGTCGTCTTCCCGGCCCCGCCGTGGCCGACTAGAGCCACGGTGTGGATGTTCTCGGTGGTGTACTTCGCCACGTCGATAACTCCTCTCTGCTGCAAAGCAGCATGACCGATGCGCGGGGGATTCGAAGCCAGCAGACAAGGTTACACAACCTCGGCAAATCGCGTCTGCCCGCGCGCAAGCGCCTTGGCTCAGGGGCAGATCTCGAGCTCGACCAGCGCGCGGTCGCCGGCGAGCGCCGCGGCGATTCCAAGCCACACGCGGATGGCGACACGCGCGTTCTCGACCGCCTCGACTTCCGATGCGCCGCGCGAAACGCATCCGGGAATGTCCACCACGCGCGCGACGTAGCAGCCCTTCACGCGATGCAATGCCACGCGGTAGCGGCGCGGAGCGGGAGCGGCGGATTCCATGCGGGCGATCGGCGGGAAGGTGCGCAGACGATAGCGCGCGCCCCGGGGCGGCACGGCGCCGAAATCGCGCCGCGGGAATTCCGATTTTCCGCTGCCGTGCGGCCCGCGCGCGCCTAGGATGCGTCCAACGGCCGGAACGGGACATCGAATGATCGCCGGATCGAAGGCGACTCGCATCGAAGGAGGACGACGTGAAGGAGCTCACTCTCGAGGAAGTGCTGCGCATCGCCGGCGGCGTGCCGCTCGTGGCGGCGCTCGACGAAGTCACCTACCGCGCGCCGGCCGAGCCGCGCGCCGAGCCGGTGGACTACGCGCATCTCGTGGCGAGCGACCTGCGCGCGTCCGAGCCCAGCTGATCCTCGCGCGACGGCGATGGCCGCGTTCCGGCCGTTGCCCACCCATCGAATCCCCGGGCCTCCAGGTTGCTTGCCCGGGCGAGCGCAACCCAGCAACCGAATCGTCGAAGGAGTGTTGTCATGAAGGAGCTGGAAAAGAAGGACGCGCCCGCGGTGTCCGGCGGGAACCTGGGCGGACCGGATTTCTCCTCGCCGCCCGAAGGCTTCGTCACGCCGATCCTGCCGTCGGTGCCGGAATTTCCCCAGAACCCGAACGGGCCCGTGATCCCGAGGCAGCTCGTCTGAGCTCGTCCGCATCTCGAAAAGGAACCTGAACATGGAAGCGAAAGATACGATCCATCCCGATCCCGGCGCCGGCACGCCGCTGCCCGCCGAACAGGCGGGTGACGTGGCGGGCGGCAGCGATTGCCCTGCCTCCATCAGCGTCGGCGGCGTTACGGTCAGCGGGCAGACTCCCGGCGATGTGGCGATCTCCATCTACGATGGCGCCGTCGCGGTGACCTCGCACATCATCGAGAGCGTCGCCAACGCGACGAGATAGCGTGAACGTCGCGCCGGGGCCGCAGCGGTCCCGGCGCGCCGCCCTGGAGATCGAGCGCCATGTTCCGACCCGTCGCCCCTCCCGCGCTGGTGACCGGAGCCGTCCGGGGATGGCACATCGCCCTTCTCTACGGTCTCATATTCGTGTCGGTCTACGTCGCAGCGGCGAAGCTCGCGCAGCACGTCGATCCCGACTTCCGCAATGCATGGCGCATGCTGGTCATGCAGGGCGCGAGCACGTTCCTGGTTGCCATCGTCACGCTGGCGGTCCCCGAGCTGCGCAAATCGATTCCCGGACTGTACCGACGAAGGCATACACCGGGTCTTGATGCGAAGGATTGCTTTCTGTTCATCGCGCTCATGGTGGCCTGGAGCTTCGGCGCCTATCGGATCCTGATCCTGCTGCCGCTGCTGCACTGGAACCCTTCGCTCTTTTCCCTCCTCGGCTTCACGGAGCACACTTCCTACGCCAGCAGCGCTTCCGTCGCGTTGTTTCTCCTCCTCGCCATCACCATCATCGCGCCGGTCGCCGAAGAGCTCGTGTTCCGCGGCTACCTGCTGAACCTGTGGCTGCATCGGTGGGGCGCGTGGCCGGCCATCCTCATGTCATCGCTGGTCTTCGGGCTCGGCCATTTCCAGTTCGCGGCGTTCGCCGGTGTGGCCGGGATCTTCCTCGCACTCGTCTATCTCCGGTTCGGCAGCCTCTGGCCGTCGACGATCCTGCATGGCCTCTACAACCTGATCGGCGGGCCTTACGGCATCTCGGGTTTCTTCCTGGAGAAGAAGCAGGCCGAGATCCTGCATCTTTCCGCGTGGGTTCCCGAGCTGATCCTCACCCTCGCCTTCTTCCCCCTGTTGTACCTCTTCTGGCGCCGCTTCCGTCCCGCGACCTGATTGCGCAGCGCCGCCATGAGCACGGGCCTCTTCCGGGCGCAGGTACGCGCCCACGCGGAAAGCGCCTGGCTGGGGACCATCGTCCTCATCCGGCCGCTGTCGTTCACCTTCCTCAGCGCGTGCGCGCTCGCCATGGCGGCGGCGCTCGCGGCCTTCTTCATCGCCGGCGAGTACACGCGCAAGGCGCGGGTGGAAGGCGTGCTGGCGCCGGAGCAGGGCGTGGTGAAGATCGTCGCCCAGCAGTCGGGCATCGTGGAGAGTGTGGCGGTGCAGGAGGGCGACGAGGTCGCGCGCGACGCGCCGCTGCTCACGCTCGGCGACGGCCGCGAGAGCGCGCGGCGCGAGGACATCGCCGACGCCGTCGCCCAACGCCTGGCCGAAAGGCAGGCGGCGCTGCGCCGCCAGCGCGACTCGACGGCGGCCGCGATGCGCTCCGAGCAGTCGGCCCTGCGCCAGCGGCGCGCCGGCTTGTCGCGCGAGCTGGAGCAGCTCGACACCGAGATCGCGACGCAATCGGCGCGCACCGCGCTCTCCTCGCGCGGCGTGGAGCGCTCGCGCGCGCTCGAGGACACCGGGTTCGTCTCGCGCGCCGCGCTCGATCGCGAGCGCGACGCCGAGCTCGAGCAGCAGTCGCGGCTCGAGAGCCTGCGCCGCTCACGCCTGGCGCTGGCCCGCGACCTCGATGCCGTGCGTTTCGACGAGGAAGCGTCGCGCGAGCGCGGCCGCGCGCAGCTCGCGGCCATCGACCTCCAGCACGCGTCCGTGGACCAGGAGCGGCTCGAGCACGAGCTGCAGTATCGCGCGTCGATCGTCGCTCCCGCGCCCGGCACCGTGGCCACGGTGCTCGTCGAGCGTGGACAGATGGTCGTGCCGGGCATGGCGCTCGCGGCCATCATCCCGCGTCCCGCGCGCCTCGAGGTCCACCTCTTCTCGCCCTCGCGCTCCATCGGCTTCGTGCGCGCCGGCCAGGAAGTGCTGGTGCGCTACGTCGCGTATCCGCACCAGAAGTTCGGGGCCTACGGCGCGCGCGTGGTCGCGATCTCGCGCAATCCGATGCCGGCCGCCGAGCTGGGCTTCGTGCCGCCCGACGGCTCGCGCGAGCCGCTCTACCGCATCAAGGCCGCGCTCGACTCGCAGACCGTGCTCGCGTACGGCCGGCCGCAACCCCTCCAGGCCGGCATGCAGGTCGAGGCGGACATCCTGCTCGACCGCCGCCGACTCATCGAGTGGATCTTCGAGCCGCTGCTGAGTCTGGCCGGCCGGACCTAGATGGAAGCGCTCGCCGGGCTGCAGTTCACGTCGCGCCCGCGCCTGCCGGTCTTCCTGCAGACGGAAGCGGCGGAATGCGGGCTCGCGAGCATCGGGATGATCGCGTCCTTCCACGGTCACCGCATCGACCTCGCGACGCTGCGCCGTCGCTTCACCGTCTCGCTCAAGGGCGCCACGCTCGCGTTCCTCATGCAGGTCGCGGGCCGGCTCGACCTGGCACCCCGCCCGCTCAAGCTCGAGCTGGACGAGCTGCCGCAGCTTCGCGCGCCGTGCATCCTGCACTGGGACCTGAACCACTTCGTCGTGCTGAAATCCGCGGACGCGCGCGGCGCGGTCGTGCACGACCCCGCCTTCGGCGTGCGCCGCCTGCCGATGGGCGAGGTGTCGAAGCACTTCACCGGCATCGCGCTCGAGCTGGCACCCACTGCGCGCTTCCGGCCCGTGGACGAGCGCCGGTCGCTGCGACTGCGCGATCTGACGGGCCCGGTGGTGGGGCTCAAGCGCTCCCTCGCGCAGGTGTTCGTCCTCGCGCTGGCACTCCAGGCGATCGCGATCGTGAGCCCGTTCTACATGCAATGGGCGATCGACGGCGCGGTGGTCGCGGCCGATCGCGACCTCTTGAGCGTGCTGGGACTCGGCTTCCTCCTGCTCGCGATCGTGCAGGTCGCGCTCACGGCGCTGCGCTCCTGGGTGGTGCTCTACCTCGGCACGACGCTCAACCTTCAGTGGCTGGCGAACGTGTTCTCGCACCTGCTGCGGCTGCCGGTGAGCTGGTTCGAGAAGCGCCACCTGGGCGACGTCGTGTCGCGCTTCGGCTCGGTGAACGCGATCCAGCGCACGCTCACCTCGAGCTTCGTCGAGGCGCTCATCGACGGCGCGATGGCGCTCGCCACGCTCGCCATGATGCTGGTCTACAGCGCGCGCCTCGCCGCGCTGGCGGTCTTCGCGGTCATCGCGTACGGCGCGTTGCGCTGGGCGTTCTACGATCCGCTGCGCCGCGCCACCGAGGAGCACATCGTGCATTCGGCCAAGCAGCAGAGCCATTTCCTGGAGACGGTGCGCGGCGTGCAATCGATCAAGCTCTTCGGGCGCGAGGGCGAGCGGCGCTCGCGCTGGCTCAACCTCGTGGTGGACGCCACGAACCGCGATCTCGTCACGCAGAAGCTCGGCCTCGGGTTCCGCTGCGCCAACGGGCTCGTCTTCGGCGTCGAGCGCGTCGCGATCGTCTGGCTGGGGTGCCTGCTCGTGCTGGACAGCGCGTTCTCCGTCGGCATGCTCTTCGCCTTCATGTCGTACAAGGACCAGTTCTCCTCGCGCGTGGCCGGCCTCGTGGACAAGATGATCGAGCTGCGCATGCTGGGGCTGCAGGGCGAGCGGCTCGCGGACATCGTGCTCGCCGCGCCCGAGCCGCGATCGCCGGCGCTGCCGGTGGACGACATCGAGGCCGCGCTCGAGGCGCGCGCCGTCTCCTTCCGCTACTCCGACACCGAGCCGCTGGTGCTGCTCAACTGCTCGTTCGCGGTGGTACCCGGCGAATCGGTCGCGATCGTGGGCGCCTCGGGCGGCGGCAAGACCACGCTCGTGAAGCTGATGCTGGGATTGCTGGCGCCCACGGACGGCAAGATCCTCGCCGGCGGCATCGACATCCAGAAGCTCGGCATCGACCGCTACCGCAAGCTCGTGGGCACCGTGATGCAGGACGACCAGCTCTTCGCCGGCTCCATCGCGGACAACATCAGCTTCTTCGACCCGGCGGCGGACCACGGCGCCATCGAGCGCCATGCGCGCATGGCGAGCGTGCACGACGACATCGCGGCGATGCCGATGGGCTACAACACCCTCATCGGCGACATGGGCGCCGCGCTCTCCGGCGGCCAGAAGCAGCGCATCCTGCTCGCGCGCGCGCTCTACAAGCAGCCGCGCATCCTCTTCCTCGACGAGGCGACGAGCGCCCTCGACGTGCACAAGGAAAGAGCCGTGAACGAGGCGGTGCGCTCGCTCAACCTCACGCGCATCATCATCGCCCACCGGCCCGAGACCATCGCCTCGGCCGAGCGCGTGATCGTGCTGCAGGGCGGGCGCGTGGCGCAGGACCTGCGACGCGTGGCCGCGGACGCTGCCGCCCGCGGCGGGTCGCGGCTCATGTAACGGGGTATTGACGCCAGGTTAATTCCCGCCACGGGGCCAAATGACTTACCCTGCAGGCGCATCCGAAGCGAACCGGCAATCCAAACCATAAATAACTGGAGGCGCCAAATGAACGACATCCGGAAGAGTGCGAAAGCCCGCCCGGCTTCGGCTGCATGAAATCCATCGCGCTCGCGGTGGCCCTCGCCGTGAGCGCACCTGCGTTCGCGGACGACAACAAGCCTGCCATCAGCAGCATCACCGAGACCGCCAATGCCGTCACGATCCACGGCATCAAGTTCCTCCAGAAGAAAGGGCAGCTGCAGGTCATGTTGAGCGGCTTCCTGGCGCCGCTCATGGTGTCGAGCTACACGGACACCGCGATCGTGGCGTTCCTTCCGGCCGGCGTGACGGACGGCACGTACGTCCTGTCGCTCGTCAAGTCGAGGGGGGACGGAGGCGACGACAGCAGCGGCGGCGACGACTTCTTCTTCACGCTGGGCGCGCAGGGGTTGAAAGGCGACAAGGGGGACAAGGGCGACGCGGGCCCCCCGGGGCCGATGGGGCAGACCGGATTGAAGGGAGACGCCGGCCCCCCCGGAGCGCAAGGCGCGGCTGGCACACCCGGCGCCAACGGCAAGGATGGCAGCCCCGGTGCGACGGGCGCGCAAGGACCCACGGGTCCGCAGGGTGAGCAAGGTCCGGCGGGACCCGAAGGGCCGCAAGGCCCCGCGGGTACCATCGATCTCTCCCAGGTGATCGCCAACCAGACCAGTCCGCAGATCGCCAACTTCAACATCACCGGGAGCGGCACCGCAGCAGCCTGTCGGCGGGCAGCGTGAACGTATCCGGCGACCTCGTCGTGGGGGGCGCGCTCAAGCCGACTTACGATTCCGGCTGGTTCCTCGTGAAGAGCGATCCCGGCGCGGCGATTCCGCCCCGCAACGGCAACGGCGAGATCGAGCTCGCGACGGACCTGCACGCCGCTCCGAGCCGGCTGATGCTCTACGAGTGCGGGGTGCTGGATGGCAGCGGCAACTGCACGACGCGCATCGTCGTCGCCGGCACGGGCGGGTATCACGATGGGGGCACGCAGGTGAACCCCGTCTCGATCACGTCGGACGGCGCGAACGGCAACATCTTCATCAGCACGATGTTTTCGTGGTGGGCGTGGGCCTACTGGACGCCGGCCCATGGCTGGGGGTGCGAAGGCCACGACTGCTTCACGGCCTACTACCGCGTCCAGGCGTGGCGTTGAGCGGCGCGCGCATCATGTGAAGGACCGTGGAGGCTAGAATGCGGCGATGACGTCCTCGTGGATGCTCATCGCCGGTTTCCTCTTCGCGGCGATGGGCGTGTTCGTGAAGCTCGGCTCGACGCAGTTCGGCGCGGCCGAGCTCGCCTTCTATCGCTCGGTGCTCACTTTCGTGTCGGTCCTCGCGGTCGTGCGCTACAACAAGGGAACCGTGCGCACGCCGTTCTTCGGAATGCATCTCGTGCGCTCGATCGTGGGCGCCGTCTCGCTCATCGGCTACTTCCACGCCATCGCGGAGCTTCCGCTCGCCACCGCGCAGACGCTCAACTACACGTCGCCCCTCTTCCTCGCGATCGGCACCGTGGTCGTCCTCGGCGAGCGCTTCTCGGGCCGCCTCCTCGCCGCGATCGGGCTCGGCTTCGCCGGCGTGGCGCTGCTGCTGCGCCCGACGTTCCAGGAGGGGAAGGAAGGCGCGGCCATGATCGGGCTCTTCTCGGGCGTCTTCGCCTCGTGGGCGTACCTCAGCGTGCGCACGCTGGGCCGCCTGGGCGAGCCCGACTGGCGCGTGGTGTTCTGGTTCGGCCTCGTCGCCTCGATCCTGTGCGCCGGCTGGCAGGCGGCGACGTCCACGTTCCACGCGGTGCGCTGGGACAACGCGTGGATCCTGCTCGGCATGGGCGTGGCGGGCACGCTCGCGCAGCTCGCGATGACGCGCGCGTACCGGACGGGCAATACACTGGTGGTGGGATCGCTATCCTATTCGACGCTCGTCTTCGGAGCGCTCGCCACCGCGCTGGTGTGGAACGAGCGCATGGCCGCGCTCGAGTGGCTGGGCATGCTGGTGATCGTGGCGAGCGGCATCCTGGCGATGCGCGCCGAGCGCAAGGAACAAGTGGAAGAAAGGGGATTCGAAAGCTGACATGGAAAAACTCCTGATCACCGCCGAAGAGCTGGCGAAGCACCTCGACGATCCGTCGTGGGTCGTCTTCGACACGCGCCACGAGCTCACCGACCCCGACGCGGGCCGCGAGCACTACGCCGAGGGCCACATTCCGGGCGCGTACTTCCTCGACACCGACCGCGACCTCGCGGGCCCGAAGACCGGAAGCAACGGCCGCCATCCGCTCCCGGACATCCAGGTGTTCGCCGCGCGCATCAACCAGTGCGGCGTGACGCCCGCGTCGCAGGTCGTGGTCTACGACGACCTCGGCGGGAACTTCGCCGTGCGCTTGTGGTGGATGCTGCGCTGGCTGGGCCACGAGCGGGTGGCGCTGCTCGACGGCGGCTGGCCGCTGTGGCTGCGCGAGCGCCGCCCCGTCTCCAGGGAGGAGGCAGCGCCCCGCGCGGGCTCGTTCGTGCCCCGGCCGCGTCTCGGCGCCACGGTGGACGTGCACTTCGTCGAGCGCTTTCGCGAGGATCCGGCGGCGAAGATCATCGATGCGCGCGCGGCGGCGCGCTACTCGGGCGCCAACGAGACGATCGATCCCGTGGCCGGCCACGTCCCCGGCGCGATCCACCGCTTCTGGCAGAAGAACCTCGAGGCCGACGGCCGCTTCAAGGATGCCGCGGAGCTGCGCGAGGAGTGGCTCGACCTGCTCGGCGATGCCGACGTGGAGAAGACCGTGCACATGTGCGGCTCGGGCGTGACCGCGTGCCACAACCTCTTCGCGCTCGAGCTGGCGGGCCTCGGGCAGGGCCGCCTCTATGCCGGCTCCTGGAGCGAGTGGTGCGCCGATCGTTCGCGCCCCGTGGCGACCGGGATGAGCCCGCGCTGAAGCCCGCGACCGCATCCATGCGCATCCTCTGCGGCGCCTTCGCGGCGCTCGTCCTCGCATCGACGCTCGCGGCCGCGCAGCCGGCGCCGCAGCCCGCCAACGTGGTCCCGCCCGAAAGCCTCGTGCTGGACGGCGTGCCGCCGATTCCCGCCGCCGTCGCCCACGCGCTCGAGCCGTATGGCGAGTTCCGCCCGCACGCCATGCTTTCGTGGCATCCGTTGCGTCGCGAGATGCTGGTGCGCCGCCGGCTGCATGCCACGAACCAGGTGCACCTGGTGGCCGAGCCCGGAGTCGCGCCCGAGCCGATGACGGATTTCCCCGACGCCGTGGCCGACGCGTGGTTCGAGCCCGCGAAGGGCGCCTATTTCCTCTTCACGCGCGCCGCGGGCGGCAACGAGGTGTATCGCCTCTATCGCCAGGACATGCAGAGCCGCACCATCACGCCGTTGAGCCCCGAGGGCGAGCGCGTGAGCGACCTCGCGTGGACGCGCAAGGGCGATCGCATCGCCTACGCGACGCAGGCGGTGGACCGCGACAATCCCGGCCGGCGCGCGCGCACCACCGTGCACGTCATGAATCCGCTCAGGCCCGCCTCGAATCGCGTGATCGCGCGCCTCGACGGCGGCGGATGGACCGACTTCCGCTTCTCGGAGGACGGGCGGCGCCTCGCGTTCGTGGAATACATTTCCGCCAACGAGAGCCACCTCTGGGTGATGGAGGCGGCGACGGGCAAGCGCTGGCGCGTGACGCCGGGCGATCGCGCGGACCCGGTCGCGTACGGCAACCCGGTCTTCTCCCGCGACGGCCGCGCGCTCTTCGCCACCAGCGACCGCGGCTCCGAGTTCCGGCGGCTCGTGCAGATCCCGTTCGGCCCGTGGCGGGAACGCGTGCTCACCGCGCACATCGCCCACGACGTGGACGATTTCGACGTCTCCTTCGACGCGAAGCGCATCGCCTTCACCACGAACGAGGACGGCGCGGACGTGCTGCGCTTCATCGACCTCGTGACCCTGAAGGAGCTGCCGCGCCCGCCGCTCGTGCCGGGCGTGATCCGCGGCTTGCTGTGGCGCCGGCACTCCGACGAGGTCGCGTTCCAGGTGACCTCGGCGCGCTCCGCCGGCGACGTCTTCTCCTACGACGTGCGCAGGAACCAGCTCACGCGCTGGACCAACGGCAACAGCCCCGCGCTCAACACCAGCGCCTTCGTGGAGCCGCGCACCATCCGCTGGAAGAGCTTCGACGGGCGCGAGATCACCGGGCTGCACTACCACCCGCCCGAGCGCTTCAAGGGCAAGCGGCCGGTGATCGTCTCGATCCACGGCGGCCCGGAATCGCAGGCGCGGCCCGGCTTCATCGGCCGCAACAACTACCTGGTGGGCGAGCTCGGCGTGGCGCTCGTCTATCCCAACGTGCGCGGCTCCTCGGGCTTCGGCAAGACCTTCCTCAAGCTCGACAACGGCAAGGCGCGCGAGGACGCCGTGAAGGACATCGGCGCGCTCCTCGACTGGATCAAGGCGCAACCGGACCTCGATGCGGGCCGCGTCGTGATCGTGGGCGGCAGCTACGGCGGATACATGGCGCTCGCGTGCGCGACCCATTTCGCCGACCGCATCGCCGGGGCGGAAAGCGTCGTGGGCATCTCGGACTTCGTGACCTTCCTCGAGCACACCGAGAGCTACCGCCGCGATCTGCGGCGCGCCGAGTACGGCGACGAGCGCGAACCGGCCATGCGCGAGTTCCTCGAATCGATCTCGCCGCTTTCCCGCGCCGAGCGCATCACCAAGCCGCTCCTCGTCGCCCAGGGCGCGAACGACCCGCGGGTGCCCCGGGCCGAGGCCGAGCAGATCGTGGCGAGCCTCAAGCGGCGCGGCACGCCGGTCTGGTTCATCCTCGCGACCGACGAGGGCCACGGCTTCGCGAAGAAGCCGAACGCCGACTTCCTCTTCTACGCCACCGTGGAATTCATCCGGGAAACGCTGCTCAAGGCGCAAGAGCCGGAGCGGATTTCGAAGATATACTGATCCCCGCATCCGACGCCCTGGGGGGAGACGGCCATGTCGCAAGCGGTGGGCATCCTGTCGGTCGGCGCGGGCACCCTGCTCGCCATCGTGATCGCCGCCGTGATCGTCTTCTGGTTCATCGAGGACGTCACGCAGAAGAAGCACGCCGTCCTGCGCAACTACCCGGTGGTCGGCCGGCTGCGCTACTTCTTCGAGAGCCAGGGCGAATACTTCCGCCAGTACTTCTTCGCGGGCGACCGCGAGGAGATGCCGTTCAACCGCGCCACGCGCGCGTGGGTCTATCGCGTCGCCAAGCAGGAGGACGGCAGCGGCATCATCGGGTTCGGCTCCACCTACGACATGAAGGCGCCGGGCGCGATCCTGTTCGTGAACGCGGCCTTCCCCGTCCAGGAGTGGGAGAAGCAGGCCACGCCGCCCATCGTGGTGGGCGAGGGCTGGTGCGAGCAGCCGTTCCTCGCGCGCTCCATCGTGAACGTGAGCGGCATGAGCTTCGGCGCGATCTCCCGGCCCGCGGTGCAGGCGCTGTCGCGCGGCGCGGCGGTCGCCGGATGCTGGCTCGACACGGGCGAAGGCGGCCTCGCGCCTTACCACGTGGAGGGCGGCTGCGACGTCATCATGCAGATCGGAACCGCGAAGTACGGCATCCGCGACGCCGACGGCAACTTCTCCCCGGCGCGGGCGAAGGAGCTCGCGCAACACGTGAAGGCCTTCGAGATCAAGCTCTCGCAGGGTGCCAAGCCCGGCAAGGGCGGCGTGCTGCCCGGCGGCAAGGTGACGCCCGAGATCGCGGCGATCCGCGGCATCCCGGCGGGCGAGGATTCCATCAGCCCGAACCGCCATCGCGACGCCGCCAACACCACCGAGCTCCTCGACCAGGTCGCCAGCATCCGCTCGCTCACCGGGCGCCCGGTCGGCATCAAGACGGCGATCGGCGGATGGTGGTTCCTCAACGACATCGCGGAGAACGTGCTGCGCCGCGGCCTCGAGTACGCGCCGGACTTCCTCGTGATCGACGGCGGCGAGGGCGGCAGCGGCGCCGCACCCCAGGCGCTCTTCGACCACATGAGCCTGTCGATCGAGGAGGCGCTGCCGCGCGCGGCCGACGTGCTGTTCGAATCGGGCCTCAAGGAGCGCATGCGGCTCGTGGCCTCGGGCAAGCTCGTCACCTCGGCGCGCGCGGCGTGGGCGCTGTGCGTGGGCGCCGATTTCGTGAACACCGCGCGCGGGTTCATGTTCTCGCTGGGCTGCATCCAGGCGCTGCGCTGCCACACGAACACGTGCCCCACCGGCATCACGACGCACAATCCGCGGCTGCAGCGCGGCCTGGTGGTGCAGGAGAAATACCTGCGGGTGGCCAACTACGCGATGGGCATGAATCGCGACATCGAGATGATCGCGCACTCGTGCGGCGTGGCGCATCCGCGCCTGCTGCGGCGCGAGCACTGCCGCATCGTGCAGGCCAACGGCGCCACGGCGGCGCTCAACATGCTCTATCCCTATCCGAAGGCGGGCGGCGCGGAGGTGGTCCCCGCGAGGGCGGGCGCCCCGCTCCACGAGCGCGCGGCGGAGTGAGCGCCGCGGCGCTGGCGAACGCCGTCCTCCTCGTCCACGCCGCGTTCGTCCTGTTCGTCGCGGGCGGGCTGGCCGCCATCTGGATCGGCATCGCCCGGGGCGCGCGCTTCGCCTTCGATCCGTGGCTGCGCGGCGCGCACCTCGCGGCGATCGCCTTCGTGGTGGCCGAATCGATCCTCGGCTACGCCTGCCCGCTCACCGCGTGGGAGGATGCGTTGCGGGGAACGCATCGCGACGAAGGCTTCATCGCGCGCGCGGTCCACGCATGGATGTTCTGGGATTGGCCGCCGTGGGCGTTCACGCTGCTCTACGTGGCCTTCGGCGCGCTGGTGGCCTGGACGTGGTGGCGGCATCCCCCGCGACAGCGGCGGTGAGGCTAGTCCAGCGCGAGGACCGTCTTGATCGCGGCCACCAGCCCGCTGAGCTTGAAGGGCTTGGTCACGTAGCCGTCGGCGCCGAGGGACAGGCCGCGCGCGATGTCGGTCACCGCCGACTTGCCCGTCATCATGATGACCGGCATGCGCGTGATCTTCTGGTTGCCGCGGATGCGCTCGAGGATCGCGAAGCCGTCGCTGTCGGGCAGCGAGACGTCCAGCAGCACGAGGTCCGGCAGCGGCGGCTTGTTGAACTCCGCGTTGATCTCGGCGCGGTTGCGCGCCGCGCGGGTGAGGAAGCCCGCCTTCGAGAGCACCTCGCCCACGAGCTTCTGCAGGTCCGTGTCGTCGTCCACCACGAGGACGTTGTGGCGGTTGCCGTTGCGCGGCACGACCTTCTGCGCCGGACGGCGCGCCATGGCCACGTAGAAGCCGGTGCGCGCGAGCTCGGGCCGGCTCGCGGCCGCCTCCTTCCTCGCGCTCTCCACGCGCTCGGGCGGCGGCGGGGGCGCCGGCTTCGGCGGGGCTTGGTGAAGTCGAGGTCGTGGTCGTCTTCGTCGCTCATGGCGCGCATTCTAGCGCTCAGGGCGCCGTCGCAGCTTTCTTTTCGCCGATGCGGCTTTCCTCGCCCCGGAAGAGCTTGACCATGTTGGCGCGGTGGCGCGCGATCAGCACCACCGCCATGCCCGCCACCGCCAGGAGCACCGGCCCGGGGCCGACGATCCACCACGCCGCCGCGGGCGCCACGAGCGCGGCCAGGATCGCGCCGAGGGAGGAGTAGCGCGTGGTGGCGGCGATCACGAGCCAGGTGGCGAGGACCGCGATGCCCAGGCGCCAGTCGAAGGCGATCAGCACGCCCGCCGCCGTGGCCACGCCCTTGCCGCCGCGAAACCGCAGCCAGACCGGGAACACGTGGCCCACGAAGGCGGCGAAGCCCACGATCGCGACGAGCTCCACGGCGAGACCCAGCTCCCGGGCGACGAGCACCGCGACCCAGCCCTTGGCCGCGTCGCCGGCGAGCGTGAGAATCGCGGCGAGCCGGCTGCCCGAGCGCAGCACGTTCGTGGCGCCGATGTTGCCCGAGCCGTAGGTGCGCGGATCGGGCAGGCGCATCGCGCGGCTCACCAGCAGGGCGAACGGGATCGATCCCGCGAGGTAACCGCCCAGCGCGCACAGGAACGCGGTCATGGCCATACTCTACAATACGCGCCCATGGATACGATCTTCATCCGCGAGTTCCGCGTCGACGCATGGGTGGGCATCTACGAGTGGGAGAAGCAGCGCGCGCAGACGCTCGAGATGGAGATCGACATCGGGATTCCCGGCAACGAGGTCGGCCTCACCGACAACATCCACGACACGGTCAACTACGGCGAGGTGGTCGAGCGCATCCAGCGCGAGCTGGCCGACCGGCGCTTCCGGCTGCTCGAGGCGCTGGCCGAGCACGTGTGCGCGATGCTCACCGGCGAGTTCAAGGCGCCGTGGGTGCGCCTGTCGGTGGCGAAGCTGGGGCACGTGCGCAACGTGCGCAAGGTCGGCGTGACGCTCGAGCGCCGCCGCGACCCGGGCGAGTGAGCCGCGCTTGCTGCTGGAAGGGCCGCGTGGTCTACCTGCCCATCACCACGACGCTGCTGCTGTCGCTCGCCTTGACGCTCCTCGGCCGCCTGGTCTAGCGCTCACGCGAGGGCGGCGGGCGGTGCCGGCGCCGCATCCTCGGTGAAGATGCCGCGGTAGGCGGTGTAGGTCGAGGCGATCGCGAGCGGCACCCAGACCAGGTATCCGAGGCCGAACGGGATCGCGGCGAGGATCGCGAACACCAGCATCACGATGCCGTACCAGAGGAACGGAATGAAATCGCGCATGCACCCGACGAGGCTCTGCTTCATCGCCTCGACCGGCCCCAGGCCGTGCATGATGACCAGCGCCGGCGCGAACCAGTAGGCGGCGACCAGCGGCACGAAGAGCGCGAGCGCCACGAGCCCGCCGAGCAGGATCGAGGTGATCGATCCCATGATGGCGTTGGCCACGCCCTGCGTGTTGCCCGACAGGATCACCGGCAGGATCGAGAAGCCCACGAACGCGGCGAACACGAGGCAGATCAGGATCTCGCCGGCGAGCATCAGCAGGCCGACGACGAGGAGGCTCCCGAAGCGCGTCCTGAAGCCCGCGAAGAGGTGCTCCAGCTCGAATTCGCCGCCGCGCTCGAGCGAGCGGCACGCCACCACGAATCCCGCGCCGATCGCCGCGTTGAGCACGTTGAAGACGATCGAGCCGATGAAGGGAACGAGGCCGATCACGATGGCCGCGACGAACACCACGAGGATCGAGAGGATCCACATGAGCGGCGCGCGCTTGAACAGTCCCCAGCCCTCGGCGATCCAGGTCCAGCCCGCGCCTACGGGGTGCACGCGCGGAGGAAGCACGAGCTTCAATCCATCGCCCGGCTCTGCGACCGGGCTCGATTCCGTCTGCGTGGCGCTCATGGCTCCTCCGTCGGGATGGCGTGCGCGCCGCAGCGGACGGCTCGCGCGGCGAGATTACTCCTCCAGCGCGACGTCAACAAGGATCGGCGCGAGCACTCGCGTGAGCACCGCGGGATCCATCTCGAGGAGGTAGCCGCGCCGCCCGCCGTTGATGTAGATGCGCGGCAGCCGCAGCACCGAGCGCTCGAGATAGACGGGCATCGCCTTGCGCGTGCCGAAGGGCGAGGTGCCGCCGACCAGGTACCCCGAGTGGCGCTGCGCCGCCTCGGGCTCGCGCGGGAAAGATCCGCTTCACACGCGCCACGCGCGCGAGCTCCTTCGTGGACACCTTGCGGTCGCCGTGCATCAGCACGACGAGCGGCTCGCCCCTGTCGGTCTCCATGATGAGCGTCTTCACGACGTCGTGCTCCGGCACGCCGAGAGCGCTCGACGACACGCCCGTGCCGCCGTGCTCCACGTAGTCGTAGAAGTGCTCGGTGTACGCCACGCCGTGCCGGGCGAGGAATTCGGTGGCCGGTGTCGCCGCGCCCTTCATCGACGTGAAGAGCTGCAGCACGAGGCGCCAGACCAGGCTCAGGCCCGTGAAGACGAGCAGCCCGCCCACCACGCGGCGCATCTGCTGCTGCGTGAGGCCCACGTGGATGCGCGTGCCGAGCTTGAGCCCGATCCAGACGAACGGCGCCAGCACCACGACGCCCATGCCGATCGCCGCGTGGAGCAGCAGGCCGGAGAGCCGCGTAGATCACCGCGCGGCTGAACGCGGAGATCGGAGATGAGGGCCGAGGTGGTCGCGCGCACCTGGCTCTTGTCGCCGAGCCGCGCGGCGAGATAGGTCGCGTAGATCGGCCCGCCCGCGCCGAACACGGTCGCCACCGCGCCGCCCACGAGGCCGACCGGGACGACCCACAGGCGCGAGATCTTCCGGTGCACGCTCGGGTTCGCGACGCTGTGGACGCCGATGGCCATCGCGAAGATGCCGAGCGCGATGCGCAGGTAATGGTCGGGTACGCGCACCAGCACCGTCGCGCCGATGACGAAGCCGCCGAACATCAAGGGGATCAGCCACTTGAGCTCGCCCTTCGCCACGTGCTGGCGCTCGGTGGTTCCCACGAAGCTCGAAGAGGCGCAGTCGAGCAGCGCCATGAGCGGCACGAGATAGGAGACGGGCAGGAAATGCGCGAGGATCGGCACCGACATGGCCGTCGAGCCGAAGCCGCTCAGGCCGAACACGGTGTAGGCGAGGACCACCGTGAGGGGTGCCACCAGCAGGAGCCACGGCGAGAGCTGCGCGGGATCGATCATCCGCGCGGGTGGTGCCGCGCGTGCAGCGCCTTCAGCCGCTCGCGCGCGACGTGGGTGTAGATCTGCGTGGTCGAGATGTCCGCGTGCCCGAGCAGGAGCTGGACCACGCGCAGGTCCGCCCCGTGGTTGATGAGGTGCGTGGCGAACGCGTGGCGCAGCGTGTGCGGCGAGATGGCGCGCGCGATGCCCGCGCGCCTGGCATGGCGCTTCACGAGCGCCCAGAAACGCCTGGCGCGTCATCGGCGCGGCGCGCGCGGTCACGAAGAGCGCGTCGGACTTGCGTCCGGAGAGGATCTGCGGACGCGCCGAGCCGAGGTAGCGGCCGATCCATTCGACCGCCTCCTCGCCCAGCGGCGTGAGGCGCTCCTTCGATCCCTTGCCCAGCACGCGCACCACGCCCATGTCGAGGCTCACCTGCACGGCCTTCAGCCCCACGAGCTCGGAGACGCGCAGGCCGCTCGCGTAGAGCGTCTCGAGCATCGCGCGGTCGCGCAGGCCCGCCGCGGTGGCGACGTCCGGCGCGGCGAGGAGCGCCTCGACTTGCGCCTCGGAAAGCGACTTCGGCAGCGAGCGCGGCAGCTTCGGTCCTTCCAGCTCCGCGGCCGGATCGTCGGCGCGCAATCCCTCGCGCACCGCGAACTGGTAGAAGCGCTTGAGGGAGGAGACGAGGCGGCCGGTGGTGCGCGGCTTGGCGTGGCGCGTCTCGACCTGCCAGGCGAGATGGCGCTGCAGATCCTCGGCGCGCGCGCCGATCAACGAGCGTCCGCGCGATTGCGCGAGCCAGCCGGCGAATTGCGCGAGGTCGCGGCGGTAGCTCACGAGCGTGTTGCGCGCGAGGCCGTCGGCGAGCCACAGCCCGTCGGAGAAGCGATCGAGCGCCTTCGCGGTCCGCCTCAGAGAGCGCCTTCATGCCCGAGGAGCCAGCGCTTGATGCCGAGCTCGAACCCGTCGTCCGCTGGCGCCCATGAAGCCGCCCAGCGCGCCGTTGGCGGCGATCACGCGATGGCACGGAACGACGACGGGCAGGGGATTCGCGCCGCACGCGCCGCCCACCGCTCGCGCCGAGGAACCCAGCTCGCGCGCGAGGTCGCCATAGGTGCGCGTGCGCCCGGCGGGAATGCGCTGCATCGCTTCCCACACCGCGAGGCGATGGTGCGTGCCCGCGAGCGCGAGCGGGAGGTCGAAGTCGAAGGCCGGATCCTCGAGGTACGCCTGGAGCTGCACGCACGCGAGGTGCGCGATGGAGCCGCGCTTCGGCGCCACGCCGCCGTGGCGGGCGCGAGGAAGCGGATGCCCGTCACGTGGGTGGCGTTGGTGGCGATGCCCAGCGTGGCGAACGGCGTGCGCACGCACGCCTGGAATGCGGCTCGGCGCGGCGTCAGGCATCGGCGCGGCTCTCGCCGCCGAGCGCGCGGAGCGGCGCAGGCAGGTCGCCGGCAGATCCGGCGATCGGCCCGTCTCGCGCCGCGCCGCGCTGCTCGATTGCGCGCCGGCGCTCGCCCGGCAGGCGCACTTCCGGCTCCTCGGTCATCGCGTCCACGAGCGTCTCGACGCGTTCGAGGAACACGTCGCTGCCCGGCGAGCGCGCCCGGATCGATGGCGAGGAACGCCTGGCCGATGCGCGTGGGCTTCCCTTCCTCGGCGAAGAAGCTGTCGGACTCGAAGCCGTAGGCGGCAGCCCGAGAGCGCGCACGACGAGCAGCTCCACCATGAGCGCCAGCATCGCGCCCTTCACGCCGCCCGCGGGCAACATGCTGCCTTCGAGCGCGGCGCGCGCGTCGGTGGTGGGCCGCCCTTCCTGGTCCATGGCCCAGCCCTCCGGGATGGGCTTGCCGTCGCGCGCGGCCACCATGATCTTGCCGCGCGCCACCGCCGAGAGCGAGAGGTCGATCGACGAGCGGCGCGGCGGAGCGGCGCGGAAACACCGCCGCGATGGGATTGGTGCCGAACAGCGCGCGCTTGCCGCCCCACGCGGGCATCGCGGCGGGCGAATTGCCGAACGCGAGCCCCACGAGCCCGCTTCGGCCATCGGCTCCAGGTGATACGCCGCGACGCCGAAATGGTTGCTGTTGGTGACCGACAACGAACGACGACGCCGAAGTCGCGCGCGCGCCGCGATCGCCTCCTGCGCCCGCGAGCGCGCACGCCTCGAACGCGAGGCCCTGGCGCGCATCGACGAGGCATGCGGCCTTGCGAATCGCGCAGCCACGACCGGGACCGCGGCGCCCTTCGGCGCGCCCGTCCTCGAGATGCCCGCAATACTGCGGAATGCGGGAAGCGCCATGGGAGGCGATGCCGTCCATTTCGGCGACGGCGAGCGCGCGCGCCGTGGCTTCGCGCCATGGCCGCGGTCGCGCCGGAGCGCTGCCAGCGCGGCGGACATCGACGCGCTCGAGCTCGTCGACGGAAATGCGTCGCGGCGCTCATGCCGCGACCAGCGATTGGCCGGGACGCACGCGGGTGAAGTCCACCGGCTTCCACGCGACCTGGAATCGCTCGCCATCCATGGCTCACGCGCGAGAAGGCCGATGTGCGCGAGGTCGCCCGTGCTGCGGGATGGTCCTCGCGGAAATGCGCGCCGCGCGAGTCTTCGCGGGCGGCGCCGCGCGCAGATCGCGGGACTCACGGTGAGCGAGGCTCGAGAGGTTGAGCCAGTCGTGCCAGGTGAGATTGTAGCGAAGGTCCGCGCCGCGGACCCCGACGCCATCGAGCTCGGCGCGCAAGCTCGTCCAGCCGCTCGCGCGCGCGCGCAAGGCCCGCCGCGTCGCGCAGGATGCCCACGTCGTTCCACATCACGTCGTACAGCCCTTCGCGGACCGCCTCGACGTCGCTCGGCCGGCCCGCCGAGCGGGTGCCGCGCGCGCGCCTCCCCTCCAGCGCGCCGCCGTCGGGCTCGCGCCACGCGCCTCGCGCACGGTCCACGCCGCCATGGCGTCGCCGGCGATCGCGCCGAAGACGGTGGAGTTGGCCACGCCATTGCCGCCCAGGCGGTTGGCGCCGTGCACTCCGCCCGTATCCTCGCCCGCCGCGAAGAGGCCCTCGATCGCGGTGCGGCAGTCGGCGCCGAACTCGACGCCGCCCATCATGTAGTGCGCGGTGGGCACGACTTCCACCAGGCCGCCGGCGAGATCGAAGCCGCAGTCGGCGCAGCGCTCCACCATGCCCTTGAACTGCGCGCGACGCTTGGCCGGGCCCAGGTGCCCCATCGAGATGTACACGCCGCCGTTGGGCGTGGCAGCTGCCGGCGCGCATCTCGGCGAAGATCGCGCGGGAGACCACGTCGCGCGTGGCGCGCTCGCCGCGCGGATCGTAGTTCGTGCATGAAGCGCTCTTTCGCGCCGTTGAGGAGGTAGCCCCCGGAGCCGCGCAGGCCTTCCTCGAGCACGGTGCCGGTCATGCGCGTTCCGGCTCCGGCGAGCAGCCCCGTCGGATGGAACTGCACCATCTCCATGTCGCGCAGCGTGAGGCCGGCGCGAAGCGCCATCGCGAGGCCGTCGCAGCTCTTGTCGCCCGAGGGCGTGTGGAAGCGGTACATGGTGGGGCCGCCTCCCGTGGCGAGCAGCACGCTCTTCGCCTGCACGAACGACGAGCTCGCCGGTGCGCATGTCGATCATCGCGACACCCGCGATCGCGTTGCCGCCGCCGGCCTTCACCAGCTCGATCGCGCGGTGCTCCTCGAGGCGGCTCACGCCGCTCACCCACACCTGCTCGGCGAGGCGGTTGATGATCTCGATGCCGGTGAGGTCGCCCTTGTGCACCGTGCGGTCGAAGGTCTGCCCGGCGAAGGCCTTCTGGTGGACGGTGCCGTCGGGATTGCGGTCGAAGAAGCAGCCGAGCTCGTTCTCCAGCTCGTGCACGCGCTCGATCGCCTTGGTGACCAGCGTCCAGGCGAGCTCCTGGTCGGGAAGCCACTTGCCGCCCTCGATGGTGTCCATGAAGTGGCGCTCGATGGAGTCTCCCGCGGCGAGCGCCACGTTGTAGCCGCCCTGGACCATGCGCGTGCAGCCGCACTTGCCGAGCAGCCCCTTCACGGCGATGGTGACGTCGAGGCTCGGCGCGGCGCGCTTGGCGTGCAGCGCGGCGAAGAGCCCGGCTCCGCCGGAGCCGAGGACGAGGATGTCGGTGCGGATGCGTTTCATGCCCGGGAGACGTGACGATTCTACGCGCCGGCCCGGGCGCCGCGTCTTGCTCCAGGTCAGGCGCGCGCCTGCAGGACCCACAGGCGCGCGAGGTCGGCGGCGCCGTCGGTGCCGTGCACGGTCGCAGCGTCTGCGCGGCGCGAGCTCTTGTGGCCGGCGTGCGAGCTCGGCCTCGCCGAGCAGCAGCTTCGCGTCCTCGGGGTGCTTGAGCCCGCCCTTCCTGATGCCCTGCTCGACGAGCGCCAGCCCCTTGTCGGCCTTGCCCTCGTAGACGTAGTTGAGGCCGACCTTCACGAGGTCGTCGCCGTCCGCGGCGTCGAGCGCGTTCCTCTCGTCCTGCGCGCGGGTCTTCTGCGATTCGGCGAGCGTCTTCGTCGACGAGGTCGCGCAGGCGCTGGTGGCGCTCAGCCTGGTCGCCCTTGCCGAGGGCGCCGCTCGCGTAGCCCTTGTCCATCACGATCTTCGCCTCGGCCGGGACGCCGTCCTGGAGCGCCAGCTGCGCGAGCTCCATGTAGTCGTTGGCGGTCGCGAAGTTGCCGGTCGCGAGCCGCAGCCGGTAGACGTGCACGCTCGAGGCGGTCGGAGAACCCGGGCTTCTGCTGCACGCGCGCGAGCAGCTCCGTCCAGTACTCCTTCTTCGGGTAGTACAGGACCGAGGCGCTCGATCGCGGCGACGTAGCCGCGCCGTGTCCTTCTCCTTGCGGTAGCAGCTGGCGAGGATCTCGCAGCTCCTCTTCCGTGGGCTTGCGGCCCGTCTCCTCGCCGCTCGCGCCGCCCAGCATGCGGCTCACCGAGGCGCAGTCGTTGCCGAGGAAGTAGCTCTGCAGCAGCACGGTACGCATCGCGGGCTCCGTGCCGCCGTCCTTGAAGTAGCGCTGCGCCCACTGCGCCGCCTTCGCGTAGTCCTTGAGCTTGTAGTAGTCCACCGCCACGGCCTGCACGAGCGCCAGCTGCTCGCGGCCGGAAACGTGGCCCGATGCGATGACCGCCTCGAACGCCTTGATCGCGGTGGCCAGGTCGCCGGCCGCGTGGGCGGCGCTCCCGCGCATCTGCTGCACGAGGAGGCTTTCGTACGCGGTCTTGTTGGGCACCGCGTCCGCCTCGTTGATCTTCGCCAGCGCATCGCGGCTCTTGCCCGACTTGAGGAGCGCCTGGGCCGCCTTGAGGGGCTTGCCCACCTCCGGACGGACGGTGTCGGCGGCATGCGCCGCGACGCACGCGCCGAGCGCGAACAGGAGCCCGGCGATCGCCAGGCGCAGGGAAGAGACGCGGCTCATCGGTCGCTTGCCTTTCGCTAATCGAGGAACTGCTCGGCCCCGATCAGGCCGATCTTCGTGATGCCGTCGCGCTGCGCCGCGGCCATCACGTGCGCCACGTACTTGTAGGTGACGAGCTTGTTCGGGCGGATGTGGAACTCGGGCTGCACCGCCTGGGTCGCGGCGCCGCGGAAGCGCGCGTCGAGGTCCGTGGTGTTCACCTGCTCGCCGTTCCACATCAGCGTGCCGTCGAAGTCGATGTCGAGCGTGACCACTTCGGGCGGCGTGAGGGGCGGCGGCGGATTGCCCACCGGCATGTTGAGCTTCACCGCGTGCGTCTGGATCGGGATGGTGATGATGAGCATGATGAGCAGCACCAGCATCACGTCGATCAGCGGCGTGGTGTTGATGTCGACCATCACGTCGGGGTCGTTGGACGCTCCGCCGCTGCCTATGTTCATTGCCATGGTTCGGTTCCTTTCGGCGCCCTAGCCGCCCGCGGCGGTGCGCACCGGCGGCTCGGTGATGAAGCCGATCTTGAGGATCGAGGCGCGCTGCAGCGTGGCGACGACGCGGCCGACGGACTCGTAGCGCGTGTCCTGGTCGGCGCGGATGTGCACCTCCGGCTGCGGCACCATCACCGCGACCTTCTTCAGCCGCTCGAACAGCGCCTTCGAGTCCTTCAGGTACTCCATGTTCCAGAAGACGTCGCCGTCCTTGTTGATGGCGATGATGACGTTCTCCGGCTTGGTCTGCGTGGGGACGTTGCGCTCCTTCGGCAGCGTCATGGGCACCTGCTGCACCACCACCGGGATGGTGATGAGGAAGATGATGAGCAGCACCATCATCACGTCGACGAGCGGCGTGGTGTTGATGGCGACCATGACCTCCTGTTCGTCCTCGCCGACTTCCTGGCCGACGGTCATCGCCATGGCGGCGCTCCCTTATCTCGCGGCGGCGACGGCGGCGGGACGCGGCTTCACGCCGCCGCTCATCAGCACCATGTGCAGGTCGGCGCCGAAGGCACGCAGCTGCTCGAGGGCGACCTTGTTGCGGCGCACGAGCCAGTTGTAGCCGAGCACCGCCGGCACGGCGACCGCGAGGCCGAAGGCGGTCATGATGAGCGCCTCGCCCACCGGGCCCGCCACCTTGTCGATCGAGGCCTGGCCCGCGATGCCGATCGCGGTGAGCGCGTGGTAGATGCCCCACACCGTGCCGAAGAGTCCGACGAACGGGGCGGTCGAGCCCACCGTGGCGAGGAACGCCAGCCCGTCCTGCAGGCGCGAGGAGACGTTGTCCACGGCGCGCTGGATCGACATCGTGACCCACGTGTTGAGGTCGACCTGGTCGAGCAGCTTGCCCTCGTGATGCTGGTTCGCCTTGATGCCGCTGTCGGCGATGTAGCGGAACGCGGTGCCTTCCTTCAGCTTGCCGGCGCCTTCACTCAGCGACGCGGCGCCCCAGAAGGAGGCCTGCAGGCCACGGGCCTGGCGGAAGAGCTTGCCCTGCTCCCACACCTTCACGAACATGATGTACCAGCTGCCCATCGACATGATGACGAGGATGATGAGCGTGCCGCGCGAGACGAAGTCGCCCTGCTTCCAGAGGGCCTCGAGGCCGTACGGGTTCTCGACGACTTCCTTCTCGGCGACGGGCGCGGGAGGCTGGGGACGGGGGCGGCGGCCTTGGCGGCGTCGGCCGGCGCGGCCGCGGGCTGGTCGGCGGCGGGCGCGGCGGCCGGGGCGGCGGGCTGTTGCCCTTGCGCGAACGCGAGCGGCGCCGCGAGGAAGGCCGCGCAGCCGATGGCGAGCGCCGCGATCAGGGCGGGCAGGCGGTTGAATGGTTTCATTATCGGTTCTCCTGGTCTATGGATGGCGCTGAGGCGCGGACCGTTCAGTCCTTGAGGTTGAAGACGATTTCGTACTCGCCGACGAAGCCCACGGGCTCGGGGTTGAACTTCCATTGCGACAGCGCACGGATCACCTCGCGGTCGAAGATGCGGTTGGTGGTCTGGCGAATCTCCACGTCGGTGACGGTGCCGTTGGGCGCGACGTGCACCCACGCGACCACGCGGCCGCTGATGCCGCGGCGGATGGCGTCGCGCGGGAAGCTCGGGCTCCACGCGGTAGCTCGCCTTGTACTCCCTGCGCACCGCGGGCTGCGCGGCCGGCGCCGGGCGCGCGACGGGCGGCGGGCCGGGCGGCGGCTTGGCGGTGGTGATCGCCGTGATGGCGGACGGCGACGTCACCGTCGGAATCTGGATGTTGATCTCGGGCGGCGGGATGAAGGGCGGCGGCGGCGCCGCGAGCTTGGGCGGTGGCGGCGGCGGGACGTCCGGCGGGGGCTTCTTCATTTCCTCGATGATCTTGGTCTCGATCGGCGCCTTGACCACATCGATCACCCGGCGGGCCAGTCCGTTGACCAGCGCCCAACCGAGGACGATGTGCAGGGTGACGACGGCGAGAATGCTGGGCACGTGCCTCCCCCAGCTCCTCTGCTGCTGCGCGTAATCCACTCTCAAGACCTCCTGTGCGGCCGCGGCCGGCCCCTGGAAGGCCCGCCGTGCGTGGCACCCCCTCGTGGGAAGCGCCCGGAATTTGATGTGCTCGCCCGGTGCGCGGGTCGGTAAACCCCTGGCGCCGGGCACAAAACGGGCAAGTTTACCGCATTCCCCGCGGCGTTGGCACGTTACGGATTCTTGCGGGCTGCAGGCGGGCTATTTGACACCCAGGCGCGCCAAAGTCTGCGCCCGGCGCGAGCGCGCCTCGCGCTGCACCGCGTCATAGAGGCTTCCCCCGTGGCTGTCCATCGCGACCAGCAACGGGCCGAAGCCGCGGACGCGGAATTTCCAGATCGATTCCGGGTTGAGGTCGTCGAGGTCCACGTCCTCGATCGCCTCGATCCAGGTGGTCTCGAGCGCGGCGGTCCCGCCGATGATGGCGAGGTACGCGCCGCCCAGCTCGCCGAAGGCGTCGAGCGACCCTTTCGCCAGGCCGCCCTTGCCGATGACGATGCGCACGCCGCGCTCGAGGAGCGGGCGCGTGAAGCGCTCCATGCGCGCGGAGGTGGTGGTGCCCACGCATACCGGCGCATAGCCCGTGGGATGCTGCGGCGAGGGCGGCACGCGCCTCACGTTGGGCGCGGTGTGGATGGCAGCCTGGCCGCGCAGGTCGAACTTGGTCGTGCGCCCCCGGTCGAAGAGCGCGATCTGGTTCGCGTCGCGGATGCCGAAGAGGGCGCCCTCCAGCGTCACGGTGTCGTTCACGCGCAGGGCGCGAACCTGCTCCTCGGTGATGGGCGCTCGCAGCACGTGATGGGTCATGACGCGGCTCCTGCGGGGCGGCGATGGCGGTCGATCCACCATCCCCAGGCCACCATGGCGTATCCGATGAGTCCGCTGTACGCGAGCGCGTCCACGGACGGAGGGGGCGGGCCCAGCGTGGCCCCGAGGTAGCTCGCGCTGAGCACGGCGACCAGCGCCCAGAATGCGATGCGCCCGGTGCGATCGATCGGTCGCGTGCTGGAAAGGTAGACCGCGATGCCGCCCGCGAAGAGCGCCGCTTCCACGACGAGCGTGGCGCTCAGCGAGTTCCACAATCCGAGGCCGTGCAAGCTCACGCCGCCCGGGGCCAGCGGCAGGTCGGGGCGGTGGGAGATCCAGTCGAGCAGCCAGTGGCTCGCCACCAGCGCCGCGAGCCAGAACGCGTACGCGAGCTTGCGTCGCACGATGAAGTACACGATCGCGAAGAGCGCCGACCACACGATCGTCATGGCGAGGCTGTGGGACCACGGGTAGTCGGTGAAATCGAGCGGCGTCACGCGCGTGATGCCCGGGACGATGGCGACGTGCTCCACGCCCGCGAGGAGCAGCAACGGCCAGAGCGCGTCGAGGAATTCAGCGGCGAGGATCGTCGTTCCGAGCGAGACGCCGGGGGCGACCTTCTTGGCCGCCAGCGCCACGCCGAAGTGTCCGAGGAACATCGCAGCCTAGAAGCCGTACTCGACGCCGGCCGGCGTGATCGCGGCCGAGGCGCGCCGTGCGGAGTGGCACTGCATGTTGACCGCGACCGGGTTCATCGTGATGTGCGTGGCGGCGAGCTCCACGTGCACCGCGAACGCGGTCGAATCGCCGCCCAGGCCCTGCGGCCCCACGCCGAGGAGGTTCACGGCTTCCGAGAGGCTCTTCTCGAGGGCGGCGCCCTCCGGGTCGGCGCACGCCGTGCCCAGCGCCCGCGTGGCGGCGCGCTTGGCGAGCGCCACGCACAGGTCCGAGGTGCCGCCGATGCCCACGCCGACGATGGTGGGGGGGCAGGTCTTGCCGCCCGCCTCGAGCACGCAATCGATGACGAAGGTCTTGATCGCGTCCACGCCTTCCGCGGGGATCGCCATCTTGAGCCACGAGTTGTTCTCCGAGCCGCTGCCCTTGGGCACCATCTCGATCAGCAGCTTGTCGGCATCGTCGCTGAACTCGATGTGGATGGCCGGGATGCCCGGCCCGCACGAGGTGTGCTCGTTGGCGCGCGTGATGGGATGCACGACCGAGGAGCGCAGCGGATGCTCGCGGGTGGCGCGCTCGCAGCCGCGGCGGATGGCGCGCTGCAGGTCCGTGCCGCCGATCTCCACGCCGGGACCGATGGTGACGTTGTAGATCGGGATGCCGGTGTCCTGGCAGAGGAGGTTCTCGGTCTCCTCGGCCACGCGGATGTTGGTGATCATGGTGCCGAGCACCCGCTTCGCGGTGGCGTCGGTCTCGCCCGCGGCGAGCCGCGCGAAGCCCTGCTTCACGTCCGGCGGCAGCACCTTGAGCGCGCGGATGTAGAGCTCGCGCGCGATTTCCTCGACTGCCGCCGGCTCGACCCTCATGCCCCCGAATCCCTTCGCGCCATGCTCAACCCGCCTTCAGCCCGCGCTCGTGGATGACCTTCTCCCAGCGCTTGCTCTCCTCGCGGATCGCGGCCTGGAAGTCGGCGGGAGAATTTCCGACCGGCACCATGCCCTGCTTCGCGAGCTGGTTGCGGAAGTCCTCGGAGTGAAGGATCTTCGCGCTGTCGCGGTAGACCTTCTCCACCACTTCCTTCGGCGTGCCGGTGGGCGCCATGAGGCCGAACCACCCGGTGTTCTCGAAGCCGGGCAGCGTCTCGGAAGCCGCGGGCACGTCCGGAAGCTCGGGCGAGCGCTTCGCGCTCGTCACCGCGAGCGCGCGGATCTTGCCCTCCTTGATGAAGTTGATCGCGGCGCCGAGGTTGGGCGTCACCATCTGGATCTGCCCGCCCATGAGGTCGGTGAGCGCGAGCGCCTCGCCCTTGTAGGGGACGTGAGTCATGTTCAGCCCGGCCGAATAGGCGAAGTTCTCGGCGGCGAGGTGCGTCTGCGTACCCACGCCGGCGCTGCCGAAGTTCACCTTGTCGGGATTCGCCTTGGTGTATGCGATGAATTCCGCGAGGCTCTTCGCCGGCATCGAGTTCGTCACCACGATCACCTGGGGGCCCGAGGCGACGTTCGTGATCGCGACGAAGTCCTTCGCCGGATCGAACGTCATCGACTTGTACAGGTACGGGTTGGCGGTGACGATGGAGCCGGAGGTCATGAAAAGCGTGTAGCCGTCCGCTGGCGCATGGGCCGCCGCGTCCGCACCGATGTTGCCGCCGGCGCCGGCCCGGTCCTCCACGACGACGGCCTGCCCCCAGGCCTCGCTCAACTTCTGCCCGAGCAGCCGCGCGACTACATCCGTCGCGCCCCCGGCGGGGAACGGAACGATGATCTTCACGGGCTTCGCGGGCCACCCCTCGGCCGCGGCGAGCGCGGGTGCGAGGGCGGCGAGCATGACGACGAGCAGGCGGCAGAGCAGGCGCATCAGCATCGGTTCCTCCGTTCGTTTTCCAGGTTGTCCATCAAGCATAACGCTCAGCGAGCCAGCGCGAAGACAAGGCCCGCGAGGAGCGCCAAGCCGGCGGCGACGGCGGCGAGCGTCTTCTGCCATTCGCGCCACGGCAGGAATTCCAGCGCGAGGAGCCGCAGCCCGCCGGCCAGGTGCGCCGCGAGCAGGATCACGAGTCCCCACTCGCCCGCGATCACCCACGGCTGCTCGGCCCAGCGCAGGAACGATTCGAGCCGCGCCTCGCCCTGCAGCGCCGTGCCGAGCGCGAGGAAATGCGCGGGAAGGAAGAGCGCCAGCGCGAGGCCGGAAATGCGGTGCACGAGGAACGCCCACCACGCGGGATGGTTGCGGTCGGGACGGATCACGAGGCCACCGCCACCACGGCGCGCAGGCCCGCGGCCACCAGCGCCAATCCGATCGCGGCCATCGCGACGTCCGCGCCGCGCCCGCGCCAGCCGAGCCATTCGGCGGCGACGGTGCGCAGCCCGATCGCGCCATGGGTCGCGGCGGTGAGCACGAAGAGCGAATAGAACACGGGCCAGGCGAGGCTCGAATGCACGCGCGCGAGGAGTGCGGCCGCGCCGAGCCCCGCATGCACCGCGTAGATCATCGTGGCGAGATGCACCAGCACGAAGACCGCGAGCATCGCCGCGGTCACGCGCTGCGCGGCCCAGAGCACGACCTCGGTGCGCCGCGTCGTCATGGCTCGTCCCCGCCTGCGCCCAGCAGCGCGCGCAGGCTCGCGCGCTTCAACCCCGCGATGGAGCGCGTGGGCGAAAGCGCCTTCGGGCAGAGCTCGGTGCAGCTCATCAGCGTGTGGCACGAATGGCACCCCGCATCGCCCGACACCGCCGCGAGGCGCTCGGCATGCGCGCCGTCGCGCCCGTCGTTGTGCAGCGTCCACGCGCGGTTGAGCGCCGCCGGCCCGAGGTAGGCGGGATTCCACTTCACGATGTCGCACGCGGCATAGCAGACGCCGCAGCCGATGCACTCGATCGCCGCGTCCGCCTCGCGGCGCGCGGCCGAGCGCGGGTTCACCGCCGCGAACGCGTCGGCACGCGTGGCGGTCGGCTTGAACTGGCCGCGCGCGCGGGCCCACTTGTCGAAGAACTCGCGCATGTCCGCCACGAGGTCGCGCACCACCGGCAGGTTGGCCAGCGGCGCCAGCGTGACGCGGCCTTCGCGCGCCACCGCGTCCACGTGGGTGCGGCAGGTCCAGCGCGGCTTGCCGTTCACCGTCATCGCGCAGGAGCCGCACATGCCGACGCGGCACGCGAAGCGGTAGGCGAGCGTGGGATCGAGGAAGCGCTGGATGTGGGTCACCACGTCCAGCACCGTCTGGCTTTCGAAGCGCGGCACCTCGAATTGCTGGAAGCGCCCGTCCGCGCCGCCGCGCCACACGTCGACGCGCAGATTCTCCCCCTCCCCTGGGAGGGGGCCGGGGGAGGGACGCGCTGCGTCACGCGCTCTCGTACAGCCGGGTGAGCACGAACTCGCGATGCCCGAGCGCCTCGGCCGCCGTGAGCCGGCCGTTGGCGGTGCGGAACATGCATTCGAGGAGCTTGTCGCCCGCCTCGTCCGGCGTCATCTCGCGCCGCAGCAGCGCCGAGACGTCGACGTCGATGTGCTCGCTCATCGTGCGCACGGTGCGCGGGTTGGCGGACAGCTTGATCACCGGCAGGATCGGATTGCCCACGACGTTGCCCTGGCCGGTGGGGAAGAAGTGCACCGCGAATCCCGCCGCGCCGAGGAGGGTCAGCATCTCCGCGGCGGCCGACGAGGAATCCATGAACCAAAGGCCGGGGCCCGTCGGCGTCTCCGCCTTGTCGATCACGCCGTCCACGATGCACTTGCGCCCGATCTTCTGGATGTTGCCGAGCGCCTTCTCCTCGATCGTCGTGAGGCCGCCCTCGATGTTGCCCTTGGTCGGCTGCGAGTCCGACAGGTCGTTGGTCTTGTGGGCCTCGATCACGTTCTGGTAGCGGTCGAACATGAACTGGAACTTCTTGCGCACCTCGTCGTTGCGGCAGCGCGCCGCCACCAGGTGCTCGCCGCCGGTGAGCTCGGTCGTCTCGCCGAAGACCAGCGTCACGCCGTGCGGATAGAGCTTGTCGAAGGCGTTGCCGACGGTGGGATTGGCGCCGCAGCCGGAGGTGGTGTCCGATTCGCCGCACTTGGTGGACACCCAGAGGTCCTTCAGCGGCCGCTCCTCGCGCTTCAGCTCGCTCGCCCACTGCACGAATTCCTTCGCCTTCTTCGAGGCGCGCATGATCGTGTCGTGGTCGCCGTGCTGCTCGATGCCGAAGCAGGCGACGGGCTTGCCGGTGGCGGCGATGCCGTCGGCAACCTTCTGCGCCCACTTGTCCTCGATGCAGATCACGATCACCGCGGCCACGTTCGGGTTGGAGCCGGTGCCGATCAGCGTGCGGAAGTGCAGGTCGAGGTCGGCGCCGAACTGCAGGCGCCCGTAGGGGTGCGGGAGCGCCATCGTGCCCTTGATGTTGTTCTCCACCGCCATCGCCGCGGCGTTGGACAGGTCGTCCACCGGCAGGATGATGACGTGGTTGCGCACGCCGATGCGCCCGTTCTCGCGCTTGTAGCCCCGGAAAGTCGCTTTCGCCAGGTCCATGTCTACCACCGCTTCGTCTTGAGGTTGTGGACGTGCGTGTGCTCGCCGACCTGGATCGGCGCCACCACCCGCCCGATGTCCACGCCGTATTTGATCACCGTCGCGTCCTTCGCGAGCGGCTTGATCGCGAGCTTGTGGCCGATCGGTATGTCGCTCTTCGCGACGACGTCGATCGACTTGTCCTGGTCCATGATCCAGCCGTCGAGCTTCTGCCCGGCCTTCACGCCCTCCACCACCACGACGCCGACGGAATCGTTCTCGTCGTGAACCACGAAATGGATCATCGTCCTCTTCCTCGGAATGGGCCGCACTGGGGGATTCCCGATCCTAGGCGGGCGGCGGGAGGCCGGTCAACCAGATGAGTTGCATGTCCCGGCCGGCGTGCTATCGTTCGCGCCGATGGCCACGCCCCCCGGGCGCCTGCTGGGCGCCCTGCCCGCCTCCGACCGCCCCCTCTACGAGGAGGTGCGCGCGCGGCTGATCGAGGGCATCTCGACCGGCGCTTGGCGGCCCGGCGAGGCGATTCCGGCCGAGGGCGAGCTCGCGCGCGCCTTCGGCGTGGCGGTGGGCACCATCCGCAAGGCGGTGGACACGCTGGTGGCGGACCAGGCGCTCGTGCGCCGGCAGGGCAAGGGCACGTTCGTGACCACTCACGACGGCGGCCGCCTCATGTTCCACTTCTTCCACATCGTGGAGCGCGGCGGCGGCAAGGCCTATCCGCAGGTGCGGCTGCTGGACTTCCGGCGCGACCGCGCCGACGCCGCCGCCGCGGAGGCGCTCGGCATCGCGCCCTCCGACAAGGTGATCCGCATCCGCAACCTGCTCGCGCTCTCGGGACGGCCGGCGATCGTGGACGACATCACGGTGCCCGCGCAGCTCTTCCCCGGGCTCACGGAGAAGATCTTCCGCGCGCGCGACAACACCATCTACAACCTCTACCAGAGCCGCTACGGCATCAACGTGCTGCGCACCGACGAGCGGTTGCGCGCGGCGCTCGCGACGCGCGACGTGGCCGCGCTGCTGCAGCTCGCCGTGGGCGCGCCGCTGCTCGAGATCCGCCGCGTGGCGCTCACCTTCCGCGACCGGCCGGTGGAGCTGCGCATCTCGCGCGTGGACACCGCGCGCCACGACTACCACAACACGCTGGGCAAGGACGTCGCGGCCTGATGCACACCGCGCTGGTGATCCTGCCCAACTTCGCGCTCATCGTCGTGGGGTTCGCCCTCGCGCGCGGCTTCGAGTACGGACGCGATTTCTGGGCCGGGCTGGAGAAGCTCGTGTACTACGTGCTCTTTCCCGCGCTGCTCTTCCGCTCGCTCGCCACGGCCCGCATCGACGTCGCTGTCCGCGGGCGTGCTGGTGGGCGCGGCGTGGGCGTTCACCGCCGCGGCGTTCCTGCTCGCCATCGCGGCGGGACCGGTGCTGCGGCTCGACCGCAAGCTGCTCGCGGCCGGCTCGCAGTGCGGGTACCGCTTCAACACCTACGTGGGACTCGCGGTCGCCGGCAGCCTCTTCGGGACCGAGGGCGTGGCGCTCGCGGCCCTGCTGCTGGGCGCGATGATCCCGCTCGCCAACCTCGCCGCGGTGGGGATGCTCGCGCCGCACGGCGAGCGCGGATTCCTGGCCGAGCTCGTGCGCCATCCGCTCGTGCTCTCGAGCGTCGCGGGCTTCGCGTGGAACGCGCTCGGCCTTCCGCTCGCGGCGTTCGCCGACCAGACGCTGGCTCTCCTCGGGCAGACCTCGCTGCCGGCGGGCCTGCTGTGCGTGGGTGCGGCGATGCGCGTCGAGCCCGGCGGCGGCGCGGCGGCGGCGCATGCGTGGTGGCTCACCGTGAAGCTCGGGGCGGCGCCGGCGATCGCATGGGCGCTGGCGCGCGCGCTCGGCGTGCACGGCATGGAGGAGCGCGTGCTGGTGCTGTGCGCGGCGGTGCCCACCGCGACCAACGCCTACATCCTGGCGGTGCGCATGACGGGCGACGGCCGGGCGGTGGCCACCGAGATCACGGTCGGGACGGTGCTGTCGATGGCGACGCTGCCGTTCTGGATGTCGGTGTGACCCTCGCCCCGCCCTCTCCCGGGGCAGAGGGAGTGCAACTCCCGCGCGGCGGCGGGGTCTGTTGCCTCTGAGGAGGCGGACGCATGGAATTCGACGACCGGGAAGCCAGCAGCAACGTGGAGGATCGCCGCGGGCTCGGGCCCGTGGGATTCGGCGGGATCGGCCTGGGAGGGATCGCGATCCTCGTGATCGGCTACTTCCTCGGCGTCGATCCCTCGCAGCTCCTGAACATCGCGCAACAGGCGTCAGTGCCGCAGCAGGAAGCCCCCGCCCCGCACGCGGGACCGGTCACGGACGAGATGGGCCGCTTCGTGGCGCAGGTGCTGGGCAGCACCGAGCAGGTCTGGAGCGGCGTCTTCGAGGAGAAGGGCGAGACGTACCGCAAGCCCCACCTCGTGCTCTACGACGGTTCGACGCCCTCGGCCTGCGGCATGGGAAGCGCCGCCATGGGGCCGTTCTACTGCCCCAACGACGAGCGCGTGTACCTGGACCTCTCCTTCTTCCGCGACCTGCGCACGCGCTTCCACGCGCCAGGCAACTTCCCCGAGGGGTACGTGATCGCGCACGAGGTGGGGCACCACGTGCAGAAGCTGATGGGGATCTCGGACAAGATGGACCAGCTGCGCGGCCACGTGTCGCGCTCGGAATTCAACCGCGCCTCGGTGCGCCTCGAGCTGCAGGCCGACTGCTTCGCGGGCGTGTGGGCGAACCGCGCCGGCAACCGCGCGCACATCACCGACCAGGACATCGAGCAGGGGCTCGCGGCCGCCTCCGCGATCGGCGACGACCGCCTGCAGCGCCAATCCCAGGGCTACGTGGTGCCGGAGTCCTTCACGCACGGCTCCTCGGAGCAGCGCGTGCGCTGGTTCAAGCGCGGCATCGAGTCGGGGCGCGTCGGCGACTGCAACACTTTCGCGACGCGCTCCCTGTAGACAGCGCTCAGCCCTTGGCGGGCTTCGTTTCCTTGGCGGGCTTCGCTTCCTTGGCGGCCTTCGTTTCCTTGGCCGGCTTCGCTTCCTTGGCCGGCCTGGCTTCCTCGGCAGGCCGGGCCGCCTCGGCGCCTTCCTCCTCCGGCGGCAGCACCTCGCGGCCCTCGAGGCTCGCGAGCTTCTCGCGGATGCGCGCGGCCTTGCCGGTGAGCCCGCGCAGGTAGTAGAGCTTCGCGCGGCGCACGGCGCCCTTGCGCTTCACCTCGATGGAGGCGAGCGACGGCGAGTAGGTCTGGAACGTGCGCTCCACGCCCTCCCCGCTGGAGATCTTGCGCACGATGAACGAGGAGTTGAGGCCGCGGTTGCGCTTGGCGATCACCACGCCCTCGTAGGCCTGCTCGCGCTTCTTGTCGCCCTCGACCACCTGCACCTTCACGATGACGGTGTCGCCGGGGGCGAACTCGGGGATCTTGCGGGCGAGCCGCTTGATCTCTTCCTGCTCGAGTTGCTGGATCAGGTTCATTGCGTTTCCTTTCGTCATGGCCTTCCGGCCTTTCGCGTGAGAGCCGGCATCGCCGGATGCGCGCGGTTTATTTTAGGGAGCGCTCGCCCCGGTACTCCTCGAGCAGCTTCCGGTCTTCCTTCGAAAGCGCCGACTCGTCCAACATGTCGGGCCTGCGCTCCCACGTGCGCCCCAGCGCCTGCTTGCGGCGCCAGCGCGCGATCGCGGCGTGGTTGCCCGACAACAGCACCTCGGGCACGGCCGCGTCCTTCCACGCCTCGGGCCGCGTGTAGTGCGGCCAGTCGAGCAGTCCCGCGGAGAACGAATCCTCGCAGGCGCTGCGCGCGTCGTTGAGGCTGCCCGGAAGCCGCCTCACGAGGCAATCGATCAACACCATCGCGGGCAGCTCTCCGCCCGACGTCACGTAATCTCCGATCGAGATCTCGCGATCGACGCACCGTTCGACAACTCGCTCGTCCACGCCCTCGTAGCGACCGGCCACGATCACCAGCCCCGCCTCGCCGTCCAGCTCGCGCACCACGCGCTCGGTGAGGCGCTCGCCTTGCGGCGACATCAGGACCACCCGCGGCCGCGCGACGCCGGCCTCCCGCTGCCGCGCCGCCGCCGCCTCGATGGCCGCCTCCAGCGGCTCGGCCATCATCACCATTCCGGGGCCGCCGCCGTAGGGCCGGTCGTCGACCCTGCGGTAGGCGTCGGCCGTGAAATCGCGCGGATCCCACGTCTTCAGCCCGAACAGCCCGTCCTCGAGCGCCCTGCGCGTGATGCCGTGCCGCGCGACCGCGTCGAGCATTTCCGGGAAGATCGTGATCACGTCGAAGTGCTTCACGCGTCGTAATCCGCCTTCCAGTCCACCGTGATGCTGCGCGCCTCGCGGTCCACCGCCTTCACGTAGTCGGCCACGAACGGGATCAGCCGTTGCGTGCCGCCCTTCACCACCATCACGCTCGCCCCGCCGGTCTCGATGAATCCTTCGACCTCGCCCAGCACGCGGCCCTGCTCGTCGCGGACCTCCAAACCCAGGAGGTCCACCTGGTAGATCGTGCCTTCCTCCGCCTCGCCCAACGCGGCGCGCGGCACCGCGATCTCCACGCCGCGCAGCCCCTCGGCCGCCGTGCGGTCCGCGCATCCCGCGAGCCGGGCCACCGGGCCCTTCGCGTGCAGCTCGAACTCCTCGACCGCCACCTCGCGCCAGCCCTGCGGCGATCGCACGACCCAGCGCGCGAATTCGCCGAGGCCCCCGGGGCTTTCCGTGTACGGCCGCACGCGGATCCAGCCCTGCACGCCGAAGGCGCCGAGCACGCGCCCCATGGGAACCAGCTTCGACGCGTCGCCGTCGAATCCGGCCGCGGCGCTACTTGGCGGCGGCTTCCGGCTTGCCGGCCGCTTCGGCCTTGCCACGCTTGATGATCTTCTTCACGGCGTCGGAAGGCTGCGCGCCGTTGCCGACCCAATGGGCGACGCGATCGAGCGCGATGCGGTACTTGGGCTCGTTCTCGGCGGCCTTGGGGTTGTAGAAGCCGATGCGCTCGATGAAGCGCCCGTCGCGCGGCATGCGCGAATCGGCGACGACGATGTTGTAGAAGGGGCGGTTCTTGGCTCCGCCGCGGGCCATGCGAATGACGACCATCTGCGATCCTTTTCCCGTTGATAACGGGCAACGATGAAACGGTTGGGACAGCCCTCGTCGAAGACGAGGAAAGCCGGATATTCTACCAGCAAATCAAGGGCGAAGCCACCTGCCCGCCGCCCCTCAGTACTTGAACGTCCCGTCGCGCCCGATCACCGCCAGCTCCACGTAGTGGCTGCCCTGGCGCACGTCCGGGCCGAAGCTCACCACGTAGCCGCCGGCGTCGTAGCCGGAGATCGTGGTGAGCGCCTTGTAGACGCCTTCGCGGCTCACGTCGCGGCCGGCGCGGCGGATGGCCTCCACCAGCACCTTCGCGGCGATGCACGACTCGAGGTTGGTGTAGTTGAGCTCCAGGCCCGCGGCGCGCATGACCGCGCCGCATTCCTTCACCACCGGCACCAGCACCTTGGTGGGCGGCGGCACCACGCCGGAGACCGAGACCCCCGCCGCGTCGGCGCCCGCGGCCTTGGCGAGCTGGCTCGGGCCCACGAACGAGAGCGTGGTCATGTTGTACGGGTGCTTGGCCGCATGCAGCATCTTCAGGACCCGGCCGGTCGAATCGTAGGAAGTCGTCCCCACGATGATCTCGGGATCGCTCTTGATGATCGCGTCGATCTGCGCCTGCGTGACGTCCTTGTTGCGCAGGAGCTTCACGCCCACCGGCTTCTTGCCGGCCGCCTTCATGATCCGCTCCACGGTGGCGTAGTTGTCGTTGCCGATCTGGTCGTCGTAGTGGATCACCGTCACGCGCGCGAGCCCGAGGTCGCCCCAGTGCTCGAGCACCTTGGTGAGCTCGTCCGCGTAGGAGGCGCGCATCGCGAAGACGTAGGGATTCTGGTGGTAGATCGCATCGGCGCCGGTGAAGGGCGCGAAGAACGGGACGCGCTTGTCCTTCACGATCGGCATCGCGTCCAGCGAGAGCGTCGTCGAGGCGAAGCCGAAGAGCGCGACCGCGTTGTCCTGGTTCACGAGCTTCACCGCGTTGGCGCCCGCGGTCTTGCGGTCGTTCTTGTCGTCGATCGTCACCAGCTCGATCGGGCGGCCGTGCACGCCGCCCGCGTTGTTCACCTTCTTGAAGTACGCGAGCGCGCCGTCGCGGATGTCCTTGCCGAGCTCGGCATTGGAGCCGGTGAGGGGTGCGGACTGGCCGATGACGATCCTGTCGGCCGCGCCGGCCGCGAAGGAAAGGGCGAAGCAAGCCAGCGTCGCGACGAGGCCGTTCTTCGGTTTCATGTTGCGGTTTCCGGGTGGTGGTTGCGGTTCAGCGCATGCCGGGGAGCATCCCCTTCATGCCGCGCAGCATGCGCCCGAGGTTGCCGTTGCGCATCATCTTCATCATCTTCTGCATCTGCTCGAACTGGGTGAGCAGGCGGTTCACCTCCTGCACCTGCACGCCCGCGCCCGCCGCGATGCGGCGCTTGCGCGAGGCCTTGATGAGCTCGGGCTTGCGCCGCTCGAGCGGCGTCATCGCGTTGATGATGCCCTCGGTGCGCCTGAGCGCCTTCTCCTGGAGATCCGGCGCGGCCTGCGCCATCTGCGTGAGCTGCACCGGCAGCTTGTCCGTGAGGCCCGCGATGCCGCCCATCTTCTTCATCTGCTGCAGCTGCGACTTGAAGTCGTCGAGGTCGAAGTCCTTGCCCTTCTTGAACTTCTCGGCGAGCTTCTGCGCCTCCTTCTCGTCGACCTTGGCGCGCGCCTCCTCGACCAGGCCGAGGATGTCGCCCATGCCGAGGATGCGCGAGGCCATGCGCTCGGGGTGGAAGGGCTCGAGGCCGTCCATCTTCTCGGACACGCCCACGAACTTGATCGGCTTGCCGGTCACGTGCCGCACCGAGAGCGCCGCGCCGCCGCGGGCGTCGCCGTCGAGCTTGGTGAGCACGATGCCGGTCAACGGCAGCGCCTCGCTGAACGCGCGCGCGACGTTCACCGCGTCCTGGCCCTGCATGGAGTCCACCACGAAGAGCGTCTCGATGGGCTTCAGCGCCGCGTGCAGCTGGCGGACTTCCTCCATCATCGCTTCGTCGATCGCCAGCCGCCCCGCGGTGTCCACGATCAGCACGTCGTGGAAATGGCGCTTCGCGTAGTCGAGCGCCGCGCGCGCGATGTCCACCGGCTTCTGCGACGGGTCCGAGGGGAAGACCTCGACCTCGAGGTCGCGCCCGAGGGTCGCGAGCTGCTCGATGGCCGCGGGACGATAGACGTCGGCGGACACCAGCAGCACCTTCTTCTTCGTGGTGGCCTTGATGAGGCGCGCGAGCTTGCCGGCGCTCGTGGTCTTGCCCGAGCCCTGCAGGCCGGCGAGCAGGATGACCGCCGGCGGCCGGGTCGCGAAGTCGAGCGCCGCGTTGGAGCCGCCCATGAGGTCCACGAGCTCGTGGTGCACGACGCCCACGAGCGCCTGGCCCGGCGTGAGGCTGCCGACCACCTCCTGGCCCAGCGCCTTTTCCTTCACCTTCGCGACGAAGTCCTTCACCACCGGCAAGGCCGGCGTCGGCGTCGAGCAGGGCCAGGCGCACCTCGCGCAGCATGTCCTGCACGTTGTCCTCCGTGAGCCGCGCGTGGCCGCGCAGGGTTTTCACGACGGAGGAAAGGCGTTGCGTCAGGGCATCGAGCATGGGAATTGGTAAACTGGACGGGTAGGTCTTCCTGCAGGCGGTACTGAAATGCCTGATTTGCTTTTATATTTTAGCACCGCCGCGGTCTGGCTCCTGCTCGCCGCCGTGGCGTGGCGCGCGGCGCGGCCCGCGGTGGTCGCCGGCGGCCCTGCGGCGCGCGAGGACGTGCGCTTCGAGACGGTGCTCGTGCCCGTGGCGCTGGTGCTCAACGCCATGCTGCTCTACCGCAGCGTCGTGCACGTGGACGGCCTGGACCTCAGCGTGGGCAACGGCGTGGCGATGCTGGTGTGGCTCACGGTGCTCATCTACTGGGTCGCGGGGCTCGCCTTCCGCGGGCTCGCGGGCATCCTCGGGCTCATGGCGCCGATCGCGTTCTGCGCGATCGTGCTCCAGGCCTCGACGATGGGCGTGCACCACGTGGTCAACTACGGCGGCGATCCGCTCTTCGCGCTGCACTTCGCCATCGCGATGCTCGCCTACAGCCTCTTCTTCGTGGCGACGGTGCACTCGCTGGTGATGCTGGCCGAGGAGAAGTGGCTGCATCGCGGCGTGCTGCCGCCCTTCATCCGCAGCCTCCCGCCGCTGCTCGAAATGGAGGCGCTGCTCTTCCGCATCCTGCTCGCCGCGTTCGTGCTGCTCACGCTCACGGTGCTCTCGGGCCTCTTCTTCTCGGAGGAGCTGTTCGGCAAGCCCTTCACGTTCACGCACAAGAACGTGTTCGCGATCATCTCCTGGTTCATCTTCGGGGGACTCCTCGCGGGGCATTACGTGCGCGGCTGGCGCGGGCGCACGGCGGTGTACTGGACGCTCGCGGGCTTCACCGCGCTGATGCTCGCCTACGTGGGCAGCAAGGCCGTGCTCGAGCTCGTGCTCAAGCGCGGCTGACGCACGAACCTTGACCGACGCGGTCCCCCTGCGCTGGCTCTTCCTGGCACTCGCGGCGCTGCTCGCCGTCTCGGGCTTCTTCTCCATGTCCGAGACCTGCATGATGGCGCTCAACCGCTACCGGCTGAAGCACCTGGTGCGCGAGGGCCACACGGGGGCGAAGCTCACGGCGGCGCTGCTGCAGCGCACCGACGAGCTCCTCGCCTTCATCCTCGCCGGCAACACGGTGGTGAACGCGGCGACGACCATCCTCGTGGCCGAGATCTGCCGGCGCCTGTTCGGCACCGGCGACTACGTGCTCGCGATCGCCACCTTCTCGGCGAGCGTGGCGATCCTGATCTTCGCCGAGATCCTGCCCAAGATCCTGGGCGCCTCGTACTCGGAGACGATCGCGCTGGGCGCGTCGTACGTGCTCACGCCGCTCATCAGCGCGACGCGGCCGGTGATGTGGATCGTGAACGTGATCGTGCGCGCCCTGCTGAAGGTGCTGCGCATCCGCAAGGTGGGCGAAGGCGCGGCGCAGCCGCTCAGCATGGGGGAGCTGCGCACTCTCGTGCTCGAGGGCGGCAAGTACATTCCCAAGAAGCACCAGTCGATCTTCCTCAACCTCTTCGAGCTCGAGGACATGACGGTCGACGACACCATGACGCCGCGCGGGCAGATCGAGCACATCGACCTGAAGGACGACGTCGAGGAGATCCGCGACGCGCTTTCCACCGCGCACCACACGCGCCTCGTCGTCTGCGAGGGCGGCCTGGACAACACCGTCGGCACCGTGCACGTGCGCAAGGTGCTCAACGTGATGCGCAGCGAGCAGGTCGACGTGGAGGCGCTGCGCTCGATCATGCGCGATCCCTACTTCGTCCCCGAGGGCACGGCGCTGCTCACGCAGCTCACCAATTTCCAGGAGAACCAGCGCCACATGGGCCTGGTGGTGGACGAGTACGGCGAGATCCTGGGGCTCGTCACGATGAAGGACATCCTCGAGGAGATCGTGGGCGAGTTCACCAGCCAGGCGATCGGCAGCGCCTCGCTCTTCCACCGGGAGACGGACGGCAGCGTCATCGCCGACGGCACCTGCTCGCTCAGGGTGCTCAACCGCAAGGCGGGATTCGATTTTCCGCTCGAGGGGCCGAAGACCATCAACGGCCTGCTGCTCGAGCAGCTCGAGGACATTCCCGAAGCGGGCACGACGCTCATGGTCGCCGACCACCCGGTCGAGATCATGCAGGTGCAGAACCGCATGGTGAAGGTGGTGCGGATCCTTCCGAAGACAGCGCCCGCGCGCGAGGCGCGCGCCGCCTAGTGCTTCGCCGGCAGGGTGCCGTAGCGGGCGACGAACGCGCGGTCGATGCGGTCCTTCCAGCGCCACACCCAGTCGCCCTCCCAGGACCATTCGTTCCACACGCCGACCGCATGGCGGTTGCCGGTGGAGACCAGCGCGAGGTAGCGCGCGTTCGTCGCGTGCGGCTGCAACGGTTGGTCGGCCAGCGCTGCGCGCAGGTTGGCGGCGAGCACGGGGGCGGCGCGCACCGCGAAGACGCCCGCCTTCGCGTGGGGCCGGCCCTCCACGCTAGCGCAATCGCCGGCGCCGAAGACGTCCGGGTGCGAGACGGACTGCAGGCGGTCGTTGGTGAGCAGGAAGCCGCGCTCGTCGGTCGAGAAGCCCGAGGCGCGGATCCACGGATGCGCCGCGCCGCCGGTGGCGAAGAACACGGCGTCGGAAGCGAACTCGAGGCCCTGCTCGAGGCGCACGAAATCCGGGCCCACCTCCATCACCGCGCTGCCGGTGTGCAGCCCGATGTTGCGCCGTCGCAGCTTCGCCGTGAGGCGCCGTCGCGCGCCCGCGGGAAACTCGGGAACGGCGAGGCCCGTGTTGGTGACCACGCGCACGTGCGCCCACGCGAGGCCGAGCTCCTGGCGCAGGCGATATTCCATGGCGAGCGCGATCTCCACGCCCGCGGCACCCCCGCCCACCACGGTGACCGCGCCGATGCTGCCGTCGCGCGCGCGCACGATGACGTCGTTCCAGCCCTTCACCGCCTTCTCGAGCGGGCGCATCAGCACCGCGTGGCTCTCGACCCCGCGCACGCCCACGGTGTAGGGCGCGAGGCCCGCGTCGAGCGAGAGCACGTCGTAGTGCAGGCGCGCGCCGTTGTCGCACACGACCTCGCGATCGCTCGTGTCCACGCGGATGGCGGACGTCTGCTCGATCCGCGCCTGGGCGCGCTCGGCGAGCGCGCGCAGGTCGATCGTGCACTCGTCGATCTCGTAGTGGCCGGCGAATAGCCCCGGCACCATGCCCGAGTAAGTGAGCCACTGAGACGGCGTGACGAGCGTGACGCGCCTGCCATCGTCGGGATGCTCGGCGAAATCGCGCAGCACTTCCACGTGCGCGTGGCCGCCGCCGAGGAGCACCAGCTCCTTCACCGCGCGCCTCCCGCGGTCTCGATCCGGAAGTCGCCGAACCACGCGGTCGCCGATTCGCGCGTCTGGTCGGTGTCGTTGCCGGCCGCGATCCCCGAGATGTCGTGCAGCGGCGCGCGCGTGCCGAAGGCCGCGCGGTAGTCGGCGACGAGGTCGCGCCGCTCGTCCATCCATTGCCCGGCGCGGGCCGGCCCGCTTTCCAGCACGACCGTGCGCACGCGATCGGTATACGGGCTCCAGGACGAGGCGCCGGGCGGATGGCGGTTGTCCCACACGTAGCAGATCGCCGCGCTGGGCAGCGCCTCTCCGTAGATGAGGCGCGCGATCACGAGGCGGACGCGGTCGGCGAGCGGCAGCTCCGCGGCCGGCACGTCGAAGAAGACGTAGACGCGCGCCGCGAAATCGTCGCCGCCCTTCACCGCGAGGTCGGCCGCCTCCACGACGCGATCGACCTTCCAGCGCCAGGCGAGCTGCGGACGCCGCGCGGGATCGACGCGCAGGGCGTGGGCCACCGTTCCGGCCGCCTCCTCCGAATGCACGCGCAGCACGGTGACGCCGGCGTCGTCCACCAACGCGAACGACGGAGCCTTGGCGTGCGGCGGCACGAGCTCGCGCCACGACGCCGGCAGCGGCGCGCCCGGCGATTGCGCCGAGAACGCGCTTACGGCGAGCGGCTCCGCGGCGAGCCCCGTGAGCGCGAGCCCGACGAGCGCGAGCGCGACCGCCCTCACGAGAGCACCTCGGCGAGCAGGCCCTCGCGCTGCAGGCGCGCGTAATCCTCCGGCCGGTCCACGTCCCACAGCGTCGCGAGCTCGACCCACGACGCTCCCGCGGCCGCGAGCCGCTCGCGCGTCTGCGTCATCACCGCGGCGCCGCCCCACGCCACGCCGTCGAAGATGGAGGGCAGCGGCCGCGCGAGCCCCACGAGCACATAGCCGCCATCCTCGGCCGGGACGAGCACCGCGTCCTTGCCGCGCAGCGCCGCGGCGGCCTGGCGCAAGTGCTCGACGGTGAGAGCGGGGCAATCGGCGCCGATCACCAGGAGCGGCGAGCGCGCCGCCCACGCCGGCTCGAACGCGTTGCGCATGCGCGCGCCCAGATCGTCGCCGCGTTGCACCTGGAGCGCGGCACCGAATTCGTCGCGGCAACGCTCGAAGAAGGGATGCTCCGCCGCGGGCGTGCACCAGAGCGATACGGGCCCGGTGCGCGCCTGCACCGCCGTGGACAGCGCGTGGCGCACGAGGCCCGCATGCAGGCTCGCCGCCGCGTCGGCGCCGAGAATGCCGGCGAGCCGCGTCTTCACCGCGCCCGCGACCGGAGCTCTCGCGAACACGGCGATCGCCGCCTCAGGGGGCGCTGCGCCGGACGTCATAGCGGCGTGCGAGGCGGCTCGGATCGGCGCCCAGCGCGTAGGAAAGGCGCAGGCGCCACATGAGTACCACGGTGCGCAGCACGCCGTGGCGCTCCCAGCGCCGCCCCGATGTCGCGACACGCTCGCGCAGGCACGCGGGCCGGGATATGCGCTTGAGCGCCGTGGAGAGCGCGACGTCCTCCATGAGGGCAATGGCGGGAAAGCCTCCGGCCGCCTCGAACGCCGCGCGGCGCGCGAAGATCGCCTGGTCGCCGGTGGCGATGCCGGTCGCGCGCGAGCGCAGGTTCATGGCGGCGGCCACCAGCGCGAGCAGGGGCGACGCGCCCTCGATGCGCACGTCGAAGCGGCCCCAGGCGCGGTGTGCATCGGCGAGCGCGGACTCGATCGCGCCGAGGGCCCCTTCGGGCAGGAGCGTGTCCGCGTGCAGGAAGAGGAGGATCTCGCCGTGGCCGGCCGCCGCGCCGGCGTTCATCTGCGCGGCGCGCCCGCGCGGGGCCTCGAGCACGCGGTCGGCGAGGGGCGCGGCGAGGGCCCGGGTGGCGTCGCGGCTGCCGCCATCCACGACGATCACCTCCGCGCCGCGCGCGCGCAGCGCCTGCAGGGGCCGCAGCGTGCGTTCGATGCCCTCGGCCTCGTCGAGCGCCGGGACGACGATGGAAACTCGAGCCATGGAGCGGATTGTAACGTCCGCCCCCGGCGCGTCACGGTTTCGCGTCGTTGGGCGACCCGTCGTGGTCGAGGAAGGCCACTTCGGGCTGGCCCGCCCTCACCCTGGCGCGATCCTCCGGGCGGTCGGCGAGGAGGTCGGCGTATTTCGCGAGCGTGGCCCCGATCGGGAAGGCGGCGAGCGCCGCCAGGACGAAAAGGAAACGCGCGATCATCGGCGCCCCTCAGTCGTCGCCATGGCTCTCGGCCGGATCGTGGTAGGGGCGCGTATCGGAGAGCCGGAAGAGGCCCGCCACCACGGCGCCCAGCCCCGCGGCGCCGCGCGACCATTCGTTGTAGCGCGCGGCGAGCGCCATCTGGCCCTGGGTCACGCGCGAGCGCCGCCACGCGCCCGCGACGAACTTGTTCGCCTCCGCCACCGTGGGATATGCATGGATGGTCCCGAGGATGCCCTTCAGGCCGATGCCGTGGCGCATGGCGCAGACGAATTCCGCGAGGATCTCTCCCGCGTGCTCGCCGGCGATGGTGGCACCCAGGATGCGGTCGCTGCCGGGCCGCGTGAGCACCTTCACCATGCCGCGCGCCTCGCCGTCGGCGATCGCGCGGTCGAGGTCGTCGATGCCGTACACGCTCACCTCGCAGGGCACCTTCTTCTCCCGCGCCTCCTGCTCGTTCAACCCCACGTGCGCGACCTCCGGATCGGTGAACGTGACCCACGGCACCACGGAGTAGTCGACGCGGAACTTGCGCAAGCGCCCGAAGAGCGAGTTCACGGCGCAGTACCAGGCCATGTGCGACGCGGTATGGGTGAACTGGTAGGGCCCGGCCACGTCGCCGCACGCGAAGATGTTGGGGTAGATCGTGGCGAGGTGCTCGTTCACTTCCACGGTCTTCTGCTTTGTGACCGGGACACCGAGCTCCTCCAGACCGTAGCCCGAGGTGTTGGCCACGCGACCCACCGCGCAGAGGATCTCGTCGCAGGCGATGCGCACTTCGCGGCCCTCGTGCTCCGCGATGATGACCTTCTCGGCACCCTCGACGCGCACCTCCTTCGCCTTGTGGCCCGTGAGCACCTGGATGCCTTCGGACTGGAAGCGCGCCGCGACCAACGCCGAGAATTCCGGATCCTCGCGGGTCATGAGGCGCGGGAGCATCTCGACCTGCGTCACGCCGGCGCCCAGGCGCGCGAAGCACTGCGCGAGCTCGCAGCCGATGGGGCCGCCGCCGAGGACCGCGAGGCGGCGCGGCAGCTTGCGCAGCCCCCAGACCGTGTCGGAAGTGAGCGGGCGCGATTCGGCGAGTCCCGGGATCGGCGGCACGAAGGGTCGCGCGCCGGCGGCGATCACGATGCCCTTGGTGGTGATCGTGCGCGTCCCGCCGCCCGCCAGCGCCACCTCGACGGCCCACGGCGACGTGATCCTCGCGGTTCCCTGCAGGCATTCGACGCCGAGCCGCGTGTAGCGCGCGACGGAATCGTGGGGCTCCACCTCGCGCACCACCGACTGCACGCGCTCCATCACGTCCGCGAAATCGAAGTCGGCGCGCGCCGCGCGGATGCCGAAGTCGCGCGCGCGCCGCATGTCGGCCAGGAGCTTCGCGGAGCGGATCAGCGCCTTCGACGGGACGCAGCCCGTGTTCAGGCAATCGCCGCCCATGGCGCCCTTCTCGATGAGCGTCACCTTCGCCTTCACCGCGGCGGCGATGTACGCGCTCACGAGGCCGGCGGAGCCCGCGCCGATCACCACGAGGTTGCGGTCGAAGGCCGCGGGCCGCTTCCAGCGCGCATAGACCTTGCGCGACTTGAGCGCCGCGAGGACCTTCTTGGCCGCCAGGGGGAAGAGGCCGAGGATCACGAAGGCCGCGATGAGCCCGGCGGAGATGCGGAACTGCCCGAGCTGCGTGCCGGCGTAGACGTAGGCCACGGTGCCCGCGAGCATGCCCAGCTGGCTCACCCAGTAGAACGTCCACGCGCGGATCGGCGTGAGCCCCATCACCAGGTTGATCACGAAGAACGGGAACGCCGGCACCAGCCGCAGCGCGAAAAGGTAGAAGGCGCCCTCGCGCGCGATGCCGTCGTTCACGGGCCTTAGCTTGTCGCCGAAGCGCGCCTGCACCCAATCGCGCAGCACGAAGCGCGAAGCGAGGAAGGCGAGTGTGGCCCCCATCGTGGACGCGAACGACACGATGAGCGTCCCCCAGGCCAGCCCGAAGATCGCGCCCGCCACGAGCGTCATGATGGCCGCCCCCGGCAGCGACAGCCCCGTCACCGCGACGTAGACCGCGAAGAAGATCGCGCCGGTCTCGACCGGATGCGCGCCGAAGTACGCCTCGATCGCGGAGCGCTGCGACTGGAAGTAATCGAGCGAGACGTAGCGCTGCAGGCCGAGCGCGAAGAACCCGGCCACCAGCGCGGCGATGGCGACGACGACGGCGAGCTTGCCCTTGCTCATGGAACGTTCCTCCTGGATGCGCGCCGGTGTTTCGGCGGCGCGGGCATCGCCTTACAGGACGATCGCGGGAAGCGGCAGCGCGCGCTCGACGGCGTGGCGCGGACCTTCGACGATGCGGCGGTGGTACGACGCGTGCGCGGGAGAACCCGCGGGCCAGCTCGCGAGGAAGCGCTCGAGCCAGCGGTCGTGGTCGTAGTCCACGCGCAGCGCGTCCACCTGCGCGCCGGCCGCCTCGGCGCCATACAGGCGCTGCGGCCCGGCGAAGGCGCGCGTCGAGATGCGCGTGATGACGCCGTGGCGCGTCCCGGAGAAGTTCGGCATGCCGGCGGCGCCGTTGTTGGCGACGACGCGCGCGCGGCCGTCCACCTCGAACGTACGCAGGGCGGCGAGGCAGGTGTGCGAGCTCGCGAACGCGTCCACGCGGGCGTCGCGGAACGCGGAGGCGATCCAGCGGCCGTGGCGCGGGTCCTCCAGCCGGTCGTGCGCGAACCCCCAGCCGGCGAGCGAGGCGGCGTCGCCGTGCACGATGCCGATGCGCGCCTCGCCCACGCGCGCGACGAGGTGCATCGGCAGCGCGCCGAGGCGCGCGCGCAGCTCGGGTACCAGCCGCGCCGTGGCGCGCAGGCGCTCGAGGATCTCGTTGGAGCGCGTGACCTCGGCGTCGCTCACGTCCGCCGGATACGCGCAACCGCAGCCGGCGTCGCTCTCGTCCGCGGCGACTTCCGTCTCCACGTTGCCGCGCAGCGCCGCGTGCGCGAGCACCTCGCGCGTGACGGCCGCGAAATCGGCAAGGCGCACGTCGAACCAGTGGAAGTCGCCGTTGAAGACGAGCTTCACGGGACCGGGCTCGCGCGCGGCGAGCTCCCCGATCGCGGCCAGCGCCTCGACGTTGCCGTACAGGCCGCCAACCACGTAGAGCGTCTCCGCGACGAGCTGCGGGTCGCGGTCGAACACGCGCGGCGGGTAGCGGTACGGGATGGGACAGGTCCGCCCCGGTCGCGCCTCCGGCGCGCGGGCCGGTTCGTTGCGCGCCTTGCCGGACGCGCCGCTCACGCGAGCGCCCCTCCGCAGCTCGAGCCCTGCCCCGCGGTGCATCCGTAGCAATGGTCGCGCACGACGATCGGATTGCCCGCGAGGTCGCGGCCCATGGCCTGGGTGAGGTGCACCCGCGGGCGTCCCGCCACGCGCAGCGGCAGGCCCAGCATCTGGTTGAAGTCGCAGTCGTAGAGGTAACCCTGCCAGTCCACCGACACGAGCGAGCGGCACATCACCGTCCCGAGGTTCTCGTCGCGGTGCGCGCGGCGCAGCAGGTCCATGTACGCGCCGAACTGGCCCTTGGAGACGAGCGTGGAGCCGAAACGCTGGATCGGCATGTTCGCGAGCGTGAGGAGATGGTCGAAGACGATGCCCTCGCGCTCGCCGAGGATGCGCTTGTAGTCGCTCTCGAGCTTCGCCTGCGCGGGCGGCAGCGTGGCGCCTTGCGGGTTGTAGACCAGGTCCAGGGTGAGGCCGCTCGCCCCGTCGCCATAGCCCAGCGCGTTGAGCTTGCGGATCGCGGCGATGCTGGCCGCGTACACGCCCTTGCCGCGCTGGCGGTCCACCAGCTCGGGCGTGTAGCACGGCAGCGAGGCGACGATGGCCACGCGTTGCCCGGCGAGGAACTGCGCGAGGTCTTCCTGCCCGGGCTCGTGCAGGATGGTGAGGTTGCAACGGTCGATCACGCGCGCGCCGAGCGCGCGGGCGGCGCGCACGAGCGCTCGGAACTGCGCGTTGAGCTCCGGCGCGCCGCCGGTGAGGTCGAGCGTTCCCGCGCCGCTCGCCGCGAGGAATTCGATGACCTGGCGCGCGGTCGCCTCGGTCATCGACTCGGTGCGCGCGGGCCCCGCGTTGACGTGGCAGTGCACGCACGACTGGTTGCAGACGTACCCCAGGTTCACCTGGAGCGTTTCCAGGCGGTGGCGCTCGAGCGGCGGGAAATCGGTATCGACGAGCAGGGGCAGCGTGGCATGCATTCGCGTGGTGTCCTCGGCAAACGGGTTGATGGCATCGCGCCCCGATGGTTCGATCTTACCAAAGGGCAATGGGAGCTAGACTAGGGCTTTCCGCGCGAACGCCAGGTGAGTCGGCGCGGCCTGCAATAACTGACAACACGCGAGCCGGGCGGCTATTCCGCCCGGCCCCCCGCCGGATGCCCGAGGTCGAGCTCAAGTTCGCGATCGAAGCGGCCGCCCGCCCGCGGCTGGCGCGTTGCGCGCCGCTCGCCGGCGTGAGATCCGTGCGCCGGCGCGTGTCCACGCTCTATTTCGACACGCGCGACGCAGAGCTCGCCCGCCGCGCGATGAGCCTGCGGCTGCGCCGCGCCGGCGGGCGCTGGATCCAGTCGCTCAAGGCGGGCCGCAGCGGCCGCGGCGGCCTGCATGCGCGCGAGGAATGGGAATTCGATCGCGCCGATCCCGGCCTCGACCTCGCCGTCTTCGCCGCCACGCCGCTCGCCGAGCTTCCCGACGCGGGGCAGCTGCACGAGCGCCTCATCCTCGCGTTCGAAGTGGACGTGATGCGCACCGCATGGAAGATCGCGCCCGAGCCCGGTTGCCGCGTCGAGGTCGTCCTGGACGTGGGAAGCGTGCGCGCCGGCGAACGCACCGAGCCGATTTCCGAGGTGGAGATCGAATGCCTCGAGGGCGACGCGCACGGCGCCTTCGATCTCGCCGAACGGTTGCTCGCGGAGCTTCGCCTGCGGCCGAGCGCGGTGACCAAGGCCGAGCGCGGACAGCGCCTCTTCGCCGGCGAAGCGGTGAAGCCGGTGAAGGCGCACGCCGTCGTCCTCGACCGCTCGATGCCGCCCATCGAGGCCGCGCGCGCGCTGGTCGGCTCGGCGCTCGAGCAGCTGCAGGCGAACGAGGAGGGCGTGCTCGCCTCGGCCGACGCGGAGTTCGTGCACCAGGCGCGGGTGGCGCTGCGCCGCATGCGTTCCGCGCTGCGCATCTTCCGCGACGCGGTGGGACGCGAACGCGCGCGCGCCTGGCACACCCAGCTCGCGGAGTTCGCGTCGGCCCTCGGGGCCGCGCGCGACTGGGACGTCTTCGCGCTGGAGACGCTTGCGCCGGCGCTCGCGGCCCACGGCGACGCCGCGCTCGCGCGCAAGCTCAAGGCGCGCGCCGCGCACCGGCGAAGGCGCGAGCGCGAATCGGCCCGCGCCGCGCTCGCTTCCGAGCGCTACGCGCGCGTCATCCTCGAGCTGGCGCGCTGGCTCGCGCGCGTCGATCCCGACCCGGCAGCCGCGCCGGGCGAGCCGCTCGTGCGATTCGCGGCGCGCGTGATCCGCAAGCGGCACAAGCGCCTGCTCGCCGGCGCGCAGCGCCTGCGCGAGCTCGACGCGGAAGGCCGCCACCGCCTGCGCATCGACGCCAAGCGGCTGCGCTACGGCGTGGAGGGCTTGGCGTCGCTCTTCGAATCGCGCCGCACCGCGCGTTACCGCGACACGCTCGCCGCCCTCCAGGATGCGCTGGGCGAAGCGAACGACGCGGCCGCGGCGGGCCGGCTGGTCCCGGAGCTGCGCGCGCCCGCGCCGTTCCTCGCCTTTGCGCAGGGCTGGTATGCGGCGCGGGCGCTGGGCGAGCCCACGCGCCTCGAGGGGCTGGTGCGCCAGCTCGAGCGCCGCCGGCTGCCGGGTTCCTAGCCGTTGATCTGGCGCAACCGCCCGGGCCGCCGCCGATGCAAGACTGGGGACCCTGGCCCTGGGAGCCGGAGCCCTCCATGACACCTCGCATGACGATTGCCCTCCTCGCGGCCGCCGTGTGCGCCGCCCCCTGGATCGCGCGCGCCGGCGACGCCGAGCGCGGCCGCGGGCTCTACGAGCTGCGCTGCGGCGGCTGCCACACGGAAAGCGTGCACGGCCGCGCGAAGCGCGTCGCCCACGACATGAACGACGTGCGCCGCTGGGTGCGGCGCTGGAACGACAACCTGAAGCTGCACTGGGGAGACGAGGAGGTCGAGGACGTGGCGTCGTACCTCAACGCGACCTACTATCACTTTTCGTGCGAGGCCCCGCCCTGCCAGGCGCTGTCGATGGCGCGCTGATTCCCCCGGCCGCGCGGCCCCGCATCCCGACGAGGAGAAAGCCTTGTTCGAGTCCGCCGAGATCGGCCACAAGCTCAAGAAAGCCGAGTTCAAGCGCGAGGAGCCGAAGCTGCGCCAGCGGCTGCTCGGCCTGCAGTACGACCTGCTCGAGAAGGGCGACTTCCCGGTCGTGATCCTCGTGAACGGCGTGGACGGCGCCGGCAAGGGCGAGACCGTCAACCTCTTCAACGAGTGGATGGACCCGCGCCACATCCACACCCACGCCTTCGGGGCCCTCACCGACGAGGAGCGGAACCGCCCCGAGATGTGGCGCTTCTGGCGCGCGCTTCCGCCGAAGGGCCGCATCGGCATCCTGTTCGGCTCCTGGTACACCGACCCGATCCTGCAGCGCGTGATGGGCCACGAGAAGCGCGCCGAGTTCGACCGTCGCCTCGGCCGCATCCGCCGCTTCGAGCGCATGCTGGTCTCCGAGGGCGGCACGCTGCTGAAGCTCTGGTTCCACCTCTCGAAGAAGGCGCAGAAGAAGCGGCTGAAGGAGCTCTCGGCGGACAAGAAGACGGCGTGGCGCGTCGGTCCCGGCGACTGGGAACGCTTCAAGCACTACGACGAGTTCGTGGACGTGTGCGAGGATGCGCTGCGCGAGACCAGCACCGGGGAAGCGCCATGGGAAGTGATCGAGGGCAGCGACCACGAGTACCGCTCGCTCACCGCGGGGCGATTCCTCGAGGATGCGCTCGCCACGCGGCTCAAGGGGCAGCGACCGGTGGTCTCGCCGCCCGCGCCGCCCCCGGCGCAGCCCATCGACGGGCGCACGCTCCTCGGCTCCTTCGACTACAAGCGCAAGCTCGAGCGCAAGGACTACGCGAGGAAGCTGCTCGAGCTGCAGGCCGAGATCAACGCCCTCACGCGCTCGAAGAGGATGCGCGAGCGCTCGGTGGTGATGGTGTTCGAGGGCATGGACGCCGCCGGCAAGGGCAGCACCATCCGGCGCATCACGCAGGCGATGGACGCGCGCTTCTATCGCGTGATCCCGGTCGCCGCGCCCACCGACGAGGAGCGCGCGCAGCCGTATCTCTGGCGCTTCTGGCGCCACGTCCCCACGCACGGGCGCGCGGTGCTCTTCGACCGCTCGTGGTATGGGCGCGTGCTCGTCGAGCGCGTGGAGGGCTTCTGCACCGAAAACGACTGGATGCGCGCCTACCACGAGATCAACGACTTCGAGGAGCAGCTCACGGAGGCCGGCGCCATCGTGGCCAAGTTCTGGCTCGCGATCACGCCGGCGGAGCAGCTGCGGCGATTCAAGGCGCGCCAGGACACGCCCTACAAGCGCTTCAAGATCACCGCGGAGGACTGGCGCAACCGCAAGAAGTGGCCGGCCTACGAGCGGGCGGTGAACGACATGATCGAGCGCACCTCCACCGACCCGGCGCCGTGGAACGTGATCGCCTCCGACGACAAGCTCTTCGCGCGCATCGAGACGCTCGAGCATCTGCGGGATCGCATGAAGGCATGCCTCTGAGCCGCGCTTACCCTCACCCCGGCCCTCTCCCAAGGGAGAGGGAGAACTTGCACCCCGGCCCTCTCCCAAGGCAGGGGGGGGCATCGCGATGAGCCTCACGAGCTTGTTCCAGGCGCAGATCGGCGCGGCGATGGCCGCCGCGCTCTTCCTCGCGTTGCTGCTTCTGGCGCTGCGCCCGGGCGACCGCGCGAGCGTGCGTAACTCGCTCATCCTGCTGGGGCTGTGCGCCATCGCGCAGATCGTCGACACCCTCGCGCGTTCCATGGGCGTGCGCGCGGCGGCCGCGGTCGCCGCGGACGTGGCGAGCGTGCTGGTGGGGCTCGTGCTCGTCCGGCTGGGCGTGATCTTCGTCTTCCGCGTGGTGCTGGAGGCGCTGCGCGCGCGCCCCGCGCGCATCGTCGAGGACCTCGTCACCGCCGCGCTCTTCGCCGGATGGGGATTCGTCTGGCTGAGCCTCGCGGGCGTGGAGCTCGCGAGCCTGGTGACCACGTCGGCGATCATCACCGGCGTGATCGCGTTCTCGATGCAGGAGACGCTCGGCAACGTGCTGGGCGGCGTCGTGCTGCAGCTCGACCGCTCGATCCGCGCCGGCGACTGGGTGCGCGTGGACGACGTGAGCGGGCGCATCGTGGAGATTACGTGGCGCCACACCGCCATCGAGACGCGCAACGGCGAGACGGTGGTGGTGCCGAACGGCTGGATGATGAAGAACCGCTTCACCGTGATCGGCACGCGCGCGAACCCGGACGGGCCGTGGCGGCGCTGGATACGGCTCAACGTGGACCTCGACGCCGCGCCCGGCGACGTGTGCCGCGTGCTCGAGGATGCGGTGCGCAACGCGACCATCGAGAACGTCGCTCCCGCGCCGGCGCCCAGCGCGGTGCTGATGGAATTCGGGCCGCGCCATGGCGGCTACGCGCTGCGCTACTGGATGGTCGACCGCGGCCCCGACGACGCCACCGACAGCCGCGTGCGCGCGCACCTCGTGGCGGCCCTCGCGCGCAACGGCATGAAGCTCGGCGTCCCGTACCAGGAGCAGCTCGACCTGCACGACAACGAGACGCATCGCCACGCGCAGGCCGCGCTCGAGCAATCGCGCCGCCTGTCCGCGCTCGCCGCCGTGGATCTCTTCGCGCCGCTCGCCGACGCCGAGCGCGCGGAGCTGGCGCCCCACCTGGTCTACGCGCCCTTCGTCGCGGGCGACGTCATCACGCGCCAGGGCGCCATCGCGCACTGGCTCTATCTCATCGTCGCCGGAACCGCGGACGTGTGGTACGAGACGCCCGACGGGCGCCGCGCGGTGAACATGCTGGGCCCGGGCCAGGTGTTCGGCGAGATGGGCATGATGACCGGCGAGCCGCGCCGCGCCACCGTCACCGCGCGCACCGACGTCGCATGCTATCGCCTCGACAAATCGGGCTTCGCCGCGGTCCTGCGCAACCGGCCCGACATCGCCGAATCGATCTCGAAGATCCTCTTCGCGCGCGAGGCGGAGCTCGACGGGCGCCGGCAGTCCGCGGCCTCCGAGGCGCGCGGCGCCCCCCATCGCGACATGCTCGAGCGCGTCCGAGCCTTCTTCGGCATCGACGCGCGCAGCACCACGAGCTAGGCGATGGTGAGACGGATGCGGTTGCGTCCGAAGAGGTACGCGTAGTCGGCGCTGGCGGTGAGCCCGTGGGCGAGCAACACGCCCAGCCCGCCCTCGCGCCGCGCGCCGGCGAGCGCCTCGAGCATGTCGCGCGTGGAGCTCGCGAACGGGTTGAACGGCGCCGCGCGATCCTCGTAGGTGAGCTCGACCCGCCCGTCGCAGGCCTCGAGCCCGATCCATACCGGCGCGTCGCTGCCGCCACCGTGGCCGTGCTTGATGGTGTTGAGGAAAAGCTCCTCCAGCACGAGGTTCGCCTTGAGGCACGGCTCGCGCGCCACCGCCGCCGCGCGGCAGAACGCGTCGATGAAGGCCCGCGCGTCGCGCCAGGCCTCGCGCCGGGACGGAAACATCCCCATTCGGCTTGTGACGGCGTTCACAATCCCCCACCCCCGATTTTTGGCATCATTAGGGGCGCGAAAATGCCGTTTGGCAAGAACAAGGAGGGATCGCAATGCGCAAGGCATGGATGGTAGCGGCCGCGATGGCCGCGCTCCCGGCGCTCGGCGCCGACGTGGGCCTCGTGAAGGTTTCCCAGGGCACGGTCATGGTCGAGCGCGCGGGCAACCGCATGCCGGCCCCCGTGGGCACGGCGCTGCAGGCCTCCGACGTGATCGTCACCGGCGCCGACGGCGCGGCGGGCATCACGTTCACCGACAACAGCCTGGTCTCCGTGGGCCCGGCGAGCGTGTTCGCGATCGACAAGTACGCGTTCGACAACACGACCTACGCGGGCGAGTTCCAGGGCACCCTCAGCAAGGGGCGGCTCGCGGCGGTGTCCGGCAAGATGGTGAAGCAGACGCCGGAATCGATGAAGATCCGCACGCCTTCCGCGATCATGGGCGTGCGCGGCACCGAGTTCGTCGTGCAGGTGGACGAGCCGGCCGTCTCCAAGCGCTAGGCAGTCTTCCTTGCTGAAGCTCGCGGCGGCGCTGCTCGCCGCGGCCCTCGCGGCCGGCTGCGCCTCGGAGCCGGTCGCCCCCGCGCTCTTCGCGGTCCTCCCGGCGCCCGACGGCCACATCGGCGCCATCGTCGTCCATCGCGACGGCGAAAGCCGCGTGGTCGACACCGCCTACGGCGCGGAGCGCCTGCGCGCCGACGGATCGCTCGAGGCGACGCAGCTTTCGCCCGAAGAGGTGAAGGCGCAATTCGGAACCACCCTCGCCGCGCTGCCCGGCGCGCCCGCTACATTCACGCTCTATTTCCGCGAGGGCAGCGACGAGCTCACCGCGCGCTCGAAGCAGGAGCTGGACCACGTCTTCGCCGAGATCAAGCGCCGGCCGCTGCCCGACATCGTCGTGATCGGCCACACCGATACCGTGGGCGCCCGCCGCTACAACGACGAGCTATCCCTCGCGCGCGCCGAGCGCATGCGCGAGATGCTGATCGAGCTGGGCATTCCCCCCGGGCGCATCCAGGCGCGTGGCCGCGGCGAGCGCGAGCTGCTGGTGCCCACCGAGGATGAAGTCCGCGAGCCGCGCAACCGGCGGGTCGAGATCAACGTGCGCTGAAAGCGCGCGCTAGCCGCCTTCCCAGCGCAACGCGAAGAGCGTGATGTCGTCGGCGGGCTCCGCCCCGCCCGCGAAGCGCGCGACTTCCTCGCGCACGCGCCGCACGACTTGCGCCGGCTCCGCCTCGTCCGCGAGCCACGTCAGCGCCGCGCGCAGGCGCTCGGCGGTGAAGAACTCGCGGCGCGGGTTCATCGCCTCGGTCACGCCGTCGCTCACCAGGCACAGCCACTCGCCCACCACCATCGTGTGCCGGCCGGTGGGCCACGCGAAGGCGTCCATCACGCACAGCGGCGGGCCGCCCGATGACGCGAAGCGCTCGGGCACGCCGCGCGGCACGCGCGCGAAGGCGGCCTCGTGCCCCGCGTTCGCGTACTCGAGCTCGCCCGTGAGCAGGTCCAGCACGCCCGCGATCACCGTCACGAAAAGGTGCTCGGGATTCTCGCGCCCGATCGCGGCCTGGGCGCGCGCGAGGATCTCGCCCACCGCGCCGCCGCTCGCGGCCGCGCTCTTCAGCTCCGACTTCACCGCCGCCATGAACAACGCGGCGGGCAAACCCTTGCCCGACACGTCCGCCACGGCGAAGAAGAGGCGGCGATCGTCGAGGCGGAAGCAGTCGTAGAAATCGCCGCCCACGGTGCGCGCCGGCTCGAGGAGCGCGGCGACACGCACGCGCCGGTCGCCGCCCAGCACCTCTACCGGATCCGGCAGCAGTCCCATCTGGATGCGCCGCGCCGCGTCCATCTCGCCCGCGAGGCGCGCGGCCTGCTCGCGCAGCTGCCGGCGCTGGCGCTCCGCCTCCGAGAGCGAGCCCACCACCACGCTCACGTACACCGCCGCCGTGCCGAGCGCGGGCCATGCCGGGTCGAAGAGCAGGTCGTGGCGCGCGAACGCGAAGAGCGCGGCGAGCGCGAACGCGAGCACGACGAGGGCCACGACATTGAGGCCCTTCAGCGCGCTCATGCGCGGAACGGCGACGACGATGAGGAGGGCGGCCGCGAGCAGCGCCAGCGCCTCGGCGAGCGGCGCCCAGCGCGGGCGCAGCAGCGACACGCCGTCGAACAGGTTCTCCGCGATCTGCGCGTGCACCTCGACGCCCGGCACCATCTCCCCGAGCGGCGTGGTCTTGAAATCCTGCACGCCCAGGCCATTGATGCCGATCAGCACCAGCTTTCCCTCGAACAGCGCCGGATCCGCCTTTCCCGCGAGCACGTCGGCGGCCGAGACGAAGCGCGCGGGATCGTGGGGCGCGAAGCGGATCCACGCGCTGCCGTCCTCCTGCAAGGGAAACGAGATGCCGGCGAAGCGCAGGTCGAGCCCGCCGGCGCGCTGCGCGAGGCGGATCCCGGAGTCGCTCGCGACCCGCAGGCCCTCCACCGCGAGCGAAGGCACGATGACGCCCTGCACGCGCGCCACCAGCGGCACCGAGCGCACGACCTGGTCGGGCGCGCCCGAGTTCATCAGGCCGCGCCCCGCGGCGGCGGCGTCGATCACCGGCAGGCTGCCGATGTGGCCCGCGAAGTCCATGAGGGGCAGCACGCCCTTCGCGGCGACCACGACGGGAGAGGCGCGCGGCGGCCGCTCGAAGCGCGGATCGATCGCGGGAATGCCCGCGATTCCCAGCACCACCGGCCGGCCGCGCATCGCGTCGGCGAGGCGGCGGTCGTTCGAGGCGATCGCCTCCAGCACGCGCGCGACGGCGGGCGGGAGCGAGAGGGCGCTCGCGAGCGCGCCGGGCGAATAGCGATCCGGCTCGGGGAAGAAGAGGTCGAGCGCGATCGCCGCGGGACGCAGCGCCGCGAGCCGCTCGATGAGATCCGCGATGCGCGTGCGCGGCCACGGCCACTGGCCCTCGCGCCGCAGCGATTCCTCGTCGATCGCGACGATCGTCACCGGCGCCGATTTGCGCTCGAGCGGGAACGCGCGTTGCATGCCGTCGAAGACGACGTCGCGCAGCCGGTCCGCGGCCGGCGGGGAAACGAGGATGAAGAGCGCGAGCGCCGCGGCGAGCAGCAGGGCGAGGACGCGCAGCCCGCCCAGCGCGCTCAGAGATCGATCTCCAGGCCGTCGTACGCCGCGGACACCTTGAGCGCGTGGTCGGTGCGCGTGAGCTCCTCGAAGCGGCGCGCCTCCTTGAGGAGCCCCTCGAGCGTGGCGTCGTTGTTCGCGGGCTCGTGGTGGAAGAGCACGAGGTGCTTGGCGCGCGCCATCTGGCACAGCTCCACGCCCACGATGTTGCTCGAGTGGCCCCAGTCCGCCTTCACGCTGATCGCCTCGGCGAGCGCGTACATGGCGTCGAAGATGACGACGTCGGCGTCGTGGAAGAAGCGGGCGAAGCCCTCGGCCTCGGCGCGGTTCTCCAGCTTGTGCTCGGAATCGGTGGAGTAGATCGCCGACTTGCCGCCGTACTCGAAGCGGTAACCGTACGAGTCGCCCGAGTGCAGCTGCAGGTGCGGCGTCACGGTGAGGCCGGAGACGGTGTAGGGCCGGTCGGGCTCGAGCTTCACGAACTCGATGGAGGCGCCGAGCTGGTCGAATTCCACCGGGAAGCACGGCGGCGACTGCTGCAGCCGGAACGCGTGCTCGAGCACTTCATGGCAGCCGTGGATGCGGATCGTCGTGCCCGGGACGTACGCGGGCCCGAAGAAGGGGAAGCCCATGATGTGGTCCCAGTGCACGTGGGACATGAACACGTTCACGGTGGGCGGCTTGCCGGCCTGGCGCGCGAGCACGTGCACGCCGAACGGGCGCGCGCCGCTGCCCATGTCGCACACGAAATACTCCTCGCCCGGCAGCACGATCTCCACGCACGGCGTGTGGCCGCCGAAGGTGTGCGTGAGGGAGAAGTCGAGCTCGGAGGTCGCGAACGCGTGCGCCTCCTCGAACCCCGCGAAGGTGCGCCCGGAGGCCTGCACCAGCGCCTGCGCCAGCTTGTCGCGGACGTCGGCGGCGGTGAGCGCCACCGGGATCGAGCCGCGGGTTCCCCAGAAACGCACGCGCATGGCCGCCTATCCGCGCGAGTAAGCGGCCGCCGCGTCGGGCGAAACCGCTGCGAGCGCCTCGCGCACCGTCGGGAACACCTGGAACACGAGGTTGAAATGGCTGATCTCGAAAATCTCCTCGACCATCGGCTGCAGCGCCGCCACGAAGATGCGCGACTGCCGGGCCTTGGCCTCGCGGGAGGCGAGCATGAAGCAGCGCAGCCCCGCGCTGGATACGTATTCGAGCCCGGAAAGGTCGAGGATCACGGTACCCCCGTCGTGCGCCGCCGCGTCCACGTGCTTCCCGAGCTCGGCGCGGAAGCCGTCGCAGCTGTCCTGGTCCAGCCGTCCGGCGACTTGCAGCACGGCGGCCGAGGCGTAGCGCCGGAAGGTCACGTTCATCGTTATCGTTGTGCGGGCGGGCGCCCTTATTGTGTCACAGCCTCCGCTCGCGAAAGAGGCCGAGCTTCTCCTGGGCGACGCGGTCGGAGTACGAGAAGAGGGCGAGCTCGGCCCGGGCGTGCATCGTGTACGGGATCCACCCCGGGATCACGAAGACGTCGCGCGGCGCGAGATCGAAGCGCCGGCCCGCGACTTCGGCGTGCCCGGCGCCCTCCACCACCACGAAGACCATGCTGTCGCTCGAGCGGTACGGACGCGTGGCGAAGCCCGCGGGCAGCAGCCGGATCATCGTGGCCATGGTGGGCATGGCCCAGCCGCCGTCCACGGGATTCGCGTAGCGCATGAGGTGGCCCAGGTGCGCGTCGGGCTCGGCGCCGCGGGCGAGCGCGTGCAGCGCCTCGCGCGTGCGCGACCACGGGTAGTTGAAGACCGGCGAGTTGAGGGAGGCGGAGGCGTGGCCCACGGGAAGCAGGCCGCTCCCATAACGGGCGAGCGCGTCGCCCTCCGGCCGCGTCACCGGCGCCTCGTCCTCGCGATGGTCCTCGCGGAAGGTGCTGCCGAAGAACGCGGCGAGCGGGATGTCGAGGCCGTCGAGCCACACCATCGGCTCGGCGCTCTCGTTGCCGTGGTGGTGCCAGGTCCACGAGGGCGTGATCACGAAATCGCCCGGCTCCATGAGGGTCTTCTCGCCCTCGACCGCGGTGTAGGCGCCATGGCCCTCGACGATGAAGCGCAGGGCCGACTGGGTGTGGCGGTGGGCGGGGGCGACCTCGCCGGGCATGATGAGCTGCAGGCCGGCGTAGAGCGTGTTGGTGATCTGCGAGGTGCCGCGCAGCCCGGGTTCTCGAGGATCAGCACGCGCCGCTCCGCTTCCTTCGCGGAGATGTGCTGCGCGGATTCGAGCACGTACGGCCGCACGTCGGCGTAGCGCCACTGGTGCGGCACGCCGACCGGCGTGGGCTCCGTGGGCACGAGCGACTTCAACCGCGTCCAGAGCGGCGCCATGTTCTGCGGGTCGATGCGCTCGTAGAACGCCTCGCGTTGCGACTGCAGGTCCCGGGTGTTCATCGCGATTTCCTCAATCCTTCAGGCAATTCTCCACCTTCCAGCCGTACAGCCACTCGAGCGCGTCGTAGTGGCGCTCCGGAGCGCGGCCTTTCCAGAGGTCGTTGCGCACCAGGCGCTCGACCCCCTTCGCATGATAGATGCGTCCCATCTCGCGCGTGAGGAGCACGACGCGGGCGGTGCGGGCGACGCGCGAGCGCTCGTAGCGCGCGAAGGCGCGCTCGAAATCGCCGCCCTCGGCCCCCATCGCTTCTCCCAGCGTCACGGCATCCTCGAGCGCCATGCAGGCCCCTTGCGCGAGGTACTGCATCATCGGATGCGCGGCGTCGCCCAGCAACGTGACGCGCCCGAAGCTCCAGCGCCCGATCGGCTCGCGGTCGGCCGTCGCCCAGCGCCGCCAGCTATTCGGCAGGTCGAGGAGCCGGCGCGGGCGCGCTCCGATGCCGGTGAAATAGCTCATCACCTCCTCGCGGCTGCCGTCGGTGACGCCCCATTCCTCGTGGGCGCGGCTGTGGAACGTGACCACCACGTTGTACTGCTCGCCGCCCCGCAGCGGATAGTGGACCAGGTGGCAGTCGGGCCCGGCCCAGAGGCACGGCGCGTTGAGCTTGAGGTCCGCGGGAAAATCGCGCGCGTCGGCCACGGCGCGGTAGACCACGTGCCCCGAGACGCGCACCGGGTCGCCCACGTAGCTGCTGGCGCACCGTGGACTTCACGCCGTCGCAGCCGATGAGCGCCGCGCCGTGGTGCGCCTTGCCGTGCGCGTCGATGGCGGTCACACCCTGCGCGTCCTGCTCGACGTGGTCGATGCGCGTGGAGGTGACGAGCTCGATGCGCTCGGTGTGCTGCACGCCCTCGAGGAGCGAGAGGTGCAGGTCGGCGCGATGGCTCACCGCGTAAGGATTGCCGAAGCGCGCGCGGAATGCCTCGCCGACCGGCACGCAGGCCACTTCCGATTCGTCCACCGCGTCCATCATGATCAGCCGGTCGGTGTACACGGCCCGCGCGCGCGCCGCCTCGCCCACGCCCAGCGCGTCGAATGCGGAAAATGCGTTGGGGCCGAGCTGGATGCCGGCGCCGATCTCGCCGATGTGGGCGGACTGCTCGAGCACCTTCACCGCGATGCCGCGCCGCGCGAGTGCCAGCGCGGCGGCGAGCCCGCCGATCCCGCCCCCGGCCACCAGCACCGGAGCCGCTTGGGCACCGCCCATGGAATTCCTCCGGATCGAATCTGCGGATGCCAGATTAACCGAACTTCGAGTCCTAAGAATCACGGCCCGTACGCGAGCGGACCGGCTCGATGCCGGTCACGCGCGGTTCGGATCAACAAGGGAATTGGTGGCCTGGGGCGGAATTGAACCACCGACACAAGGATTTTCAGTCCTCTGCTCTACCAACTGAGCTACCAGGCCGAGGGATTTCCCGGAAGGGATCGAAAGGACGCCCGGGAAAGCATAAAATTATAGCGTTTCAGCCCATCCGAAGCCAATCCCGCCAAGTGGAGATGCGTTCGAAGGCCGTCCGCATGGCGGGCGGCCTGCTCGTTTGTGCGGCCGGGGGCGCCCTGTGCGCCTGGCTGCGCACGCCGCTGCCGTGGATGATCGGCTCGATCCTCGCCATGGCGATCGCGCAGGTCGCGGGCGCCGACCTCCTGGAGCTGCCGGGCGGGCGCAACGCCGGCCTCGTCGTCGTGGGGACGACGCTCGGGCTGCACTTCACCGCGCCGGTGATCCACGAGGTCTCGACGTATTGGCCATGGTTCATCGCACTCGGCTTCGCCGCCATCGGGTTCGGCGGCATGAGCGGCTGGGTGCTCTCGAAGCTCTCGGGCGTGGATCGCGCCACCTGCTACTTCGGCAGCATGCCGGGCGGCGCCTCGGAGATGGCGATGACCGGCGAGCGCCACGGCGCGCGATCGGACCTCGTCGCCTTCGCGCACTCGGTGCGCATGCTGCTCACGGTCACCATCTTTCCCATCGCCATCACGATGGCCGGCTTCTCGTCGTCGGACGACTACCACCCGGTGACGATCCCGTTCGATGCGCCGAAGCTGGTACTGTTGCTCGCGATCGCTGCGGCGTGCGGCTGGATGGCGCGGCGCATCGGCCTGCCCACCGCGTACATGATCGGCTCGCTGCTGGCGACCACGGCGCTCACGGTGCGCGGCATCACGCTGTCTTCGGTGCCGCATGCGCTGCCGAGCGCCGCGCAGGTGCTGCTCGGTAGCGCGCTCGGCGCGCGCTTCGACCGCACCTTCCTCGTGAAGGCGCCGCGCTTCGTCGCGGCGCTGATTCCCTCCATCGCGCTGACCCTGGTCTCGGCAGCTCTCGTGGGCTGGGGGCTCTCCTGGGGCAGCGGCGCGTACATCGGCAGCGGGCTGCTGGCCGCGGCGCCGGGCGGCATCGCGGAGATGTCGATCACCGCGCAAGTGCTGCACATGGGCGTGGCATTCGTCACGGCGGCGCACACCGTGCGCTACATCATCGTGGTGCTCTTCACCGGCATCGTGTTCCGGCTGCTGCGCCACGCCGCGCGCTGAGCCGGTCGAAATGGTAGCGTTGCTGTTCGCCGTCAAGGGAGCGCCGCATTGAAGACCATGGCGATCAAGCCGCGCAAGAAACCCGAGGAGCTGCGCAGCCACCGCTGGTACGGCGTGAACGACCTGCGCGGCTTCGGGCATCGCTCGCGCACCGCGCAGATGGGCTACGCGCGCTCGGACTACGCGGGCAAGCCGGTGATCGCCGTCATCAACACGTGGAGCGAGATCAACCCCTGCCACACGCACTTCCGCCAGCGCGCGGAGGAAGTGAAGCGCGGCATCTGGCAGGCGGGCGGCTTCCCGATCGAGATGCCGGCGATGTCGCTCTCGGAGCCGTTCCAGAAGCCCACGACGATGCTCTATCGCAACCTCCTCGCGATGGAGACCGAGGAGCTCCTGCGGAGCTACCCCGCCGACGGCTGCGTGCTGATGGGCGGCTGCGACAAGACCACGCCCGGCATTGTTGATGGGCGCGTTCTCGATGAACCTGCCCGCGATCTTCATGCCGGCGGGCCCGATGCTGCGCGGCGATTTCCAGGGCAAGTTCCTCGGCTCCGGCAGCGACACGTGGAGGTACTGGGCGGAGCTCAGCGCCGGCAACATCGGCGCGGAGGAATGGAAGGGCGTGGAGGACGGCATCGCGCGCTCTCCGGGCCACTGCATGACGATGGGCACGGCATCGACGATGACCTCCGCGGTGGAGGCGCTCGGCTTCACGCTGCCCGGCGCCGCGTCCATCCCCGCGCCCGATTCGCGCCATGCGCAGATGGCGACCCTCACCGGCAAGCGCATCGTCGACATGGTGTGGGAGGACCTGAAGCCGCTCGACATCGCCGATGCGCGCGCTTTCGACAATGCAGTGACGACCGTTCTCGCGCTGGGCGGGTCCACCAATTCGCTGGTGCATCTCGTGGCGCTCGCACGCCGCGCCGGCGTTCCCCTCGACATCGATCGCTTCGATGCCCTCGCGCGCAAAGTTCCAGTGCTCGCCAACGTGCGCCCGGCTGGGAAGTACCTCATGGAGGACTTCTACTACGCGGGTGGGTTGCGTGCGCTGCTTGCGGCGCTGGGTAATCTCATCGACGCCTCCGCGCCCACCGTGAACGGCCACACGCTGGCGGAGAACATCGCCGGCGCCAAGGCCTGGAACGACGACGTGATCCGCGCGCGCTCCAATCCGCTGGTGCCGCACGACGGCCTCGCGGTGCTGCGCGGCAACCTCGCTCCGGGCGGCGCGGTCATCAAGCCGCCCGCGATGGAGGCGCGACTCCAGAAGCACGTCGGCCGCGCGGTGGTGTTCAGGAACTACGACGACATGGCGGCGCGCATCGACGATCCTTCGCTCGACGTGGATGCCGACAGCGTCATCGTGCTCCAGAACGCGGGGCCGCGCGGCGCGCCTGGCATGCCCGAGTGGGGACAGCTGCCGATTCCCAAGAAGCTGCTTCAGAAAGGCGTGCGCGACATGGTGCGGATCTCGGATGCGCGCATGAGCGGCACGAGCTACGGTGCCTGCGTGCTGCACGTGACGCCCGAATCGTTCGTGGGCGGAGCGCTCGCGCTGGTGCATGACGGCGATCGCATCGAGCTCGACGTCCCGGCGCGGCGCCTTCAGCTATTGATCGACGATGCCGAGCTCGAGCGCCGCCGCGCCGCGTGGAAGCCGCCCAAGCCGCACTTCACGCGCGGCTTCGGGACGCTATACCTGAAGCACGTGACGCAGGCGGACCAGGGCTGCGACTTCGATTTCCTCGAAGGCGGCGCATCGACCGCCGAGCCGGAAATCCACTGACCGATCAGCCGCGCGCCGGCTCCCCCGACCTTCGCACCACGTGCACGCTGCAAGGCGCGTTCGCCGTCACTGAAGAAGCGACCGACCGCCACCACGCGAGCGTGCGCTCGTCCGGTCCCGGCGCACCCAGCACGATGAGGTCCACGTTGTTGCGCGCGGCGAATTCCACGAGCGCGCCCGCGGGATCGGGCGCCTCGAGCACGTGCAGCGAGACGCGGTCGGGCTCGATCGCGAGCGGACCGATCCAGTGGCGAAGGCGGATGCGATGCTCGACCTGCACGTCGCCCGCGCGCGGGTCGGGCAGTCCCAGCCCCGCCGAGACGACCGACACGCAGATGAGGCGGAACTCGGGGCTGAGGGAAAGGATGCGGCGCGTCGTGCGCTGCAGCTCGGGCTGGCGCGGGTCGTCGGGATGCACGGTGTCGACCGCCACCATGATCACGGGCGCGGCACCCGGCTCCTCCTTCGCGCCGCCGGGAAGGATGCCCAGGCCGCGCGCGCGCCACCATCGCGCCGCCTGCGACACCACGCCCGCGCGCTCCTTCTTCGCGCTGCGATCCGTGAGCACGACCTGTCCGGGATTGCGCAGGTCGAACGCGATGTGCCCGGCCGACTGGTAGCGCCGCTCCGCCTCGGGCTCGAGGCAGCGCAGGATCACTTCCTGCAGCCACGCGGGCAGCCCGGGCAGCACCGCGCTGGGCGGCGGCGGATCGATCCAGAGGCGATCGCGCATGCCGGCGGACGTGGCGGGGATGCCGAACGGAAGGCGCCCCGTCGCCAGCTCGTAGAGCACGACGCCCAGCGCGAAGAGGTCGCTGCGGGGATCGGTGCGCACGCCGCGCACCTGCTCCGGCGAGATGTACGGCGCGGAGCCCGCGGTGAAGCGCCGCTCCTGGGAAACCAGGTCGGGGAGGTTGCGGTGATGGGCGAGCGCGAAGTCGATCAGCACCGCGCGCCCGTCGGGGCGCAGGATCACGTTGTCGGGCTTCAGGTCGAGGTGGATCACGTCCTGCGCGTGGATGCTGTGCAGCGCGTCGGCGATCGCCGCACCGATGCGCGCCACCTCCGCGACGGGAAGCGCGGCGCCGAGCCGCGTATCGAGACCCTGCCCCGCGACGCGCTCGGTCACGAGGTACGGCACCGTCGTCACGTCGCCCGCCGCGACGAAGCGCGGGACGTGCGGACCGTGCAGCCGCGGCAGGATCATCGCCTCGGTCTCGAACGCGAGCATGAGCTCCGCGGAATCGACCGCGCCCATGCGCGGCACCTTCATCAGCGTGGGGAAGCTCGCGTCGGCCCGCGTCACCTCGAAGAGCCGTCCCATCGCGCCCTCGTGCATGCACTCGCCCACGGTGAAGCCGTCGATCTCCTGCCCGCTCACGAGCTCCATGGCGCCCATCAGATGCCGCGCTCCAGGCGATAGGCGAGCGCTTCGGGCAGGCCCGCCGCGCGCACCTTCCGCGCCGCGGCCTCGTTGTCGTAGGGCACGCGATGGAAGGTGATGCTCTTCGTTTCCGTGTCGAACGCCGCGTACGCCGCCGCCGGATTGCCGTCGCGCGGCTGGCCCACGGAGCCCACGAGCGCCAGCCAGCGCCGATTCGTCGCGACCGGGATCGCGACGCCGGGCTTCGGGCGGAACGCGATCATGCGCTGCTGCGCCCCGGAAACGAAGAGCGCCTGGTCGTGCACGTGCCCCGAGAACGTATACGCCGTGCCGGCGGCACCCACGCTGCGCTCGGCGGCGGCCGCGCTGTCGATGTAGTCCCAGTTCTGCGGATGCGCGGCGGACGCGTGCACGAAGCAGGCGTCGCCGTGGCGGATGCACAGCGGCAGCGACGCGATGAATGCGCGATGCCCGGGCGAGAGCACCTCGCGCGTCCATTTGATGGCGGCGGAGGCCGACGCGTTGAGCCAGGAGTCGGGCGCGTCCACCGCGTCGTCGTGGTTGCCCTTCACCACGACCGCGCCGCGCGCCGCGTGCTCCTCGGTGATGTCGATCACCGCGGCCGGATCCGCGCCGTAGCCCACGAGGTCGCCCAGGAACGCGAACTCGCTCGCGCCGTGCGTTTCCGCATGGGCGATGCACGCGCGCAGCGCCTCGAGGTTCGAGTGGACGTCGGAAAGGAGCGCGAGGATCACGCCGCCTAATCTACAGAAAAAAAGCCCCGCCGAAGCGGGGCTTTCCCTGGCTGGATCCCCGGCTGAAGCCTCGGGGATGACATCCCGCCGGGATGTCACATGTCCATGTCGCCCATGCCGCCCATTCCGCCGCCGCCGGGCATCGGCGCCTTCTCGTCCTTCGGCAGCTCCGCCACCATCGCGTCGGTGGTGAGGATCAGCGCGGCCACGGATGCGGCGTTCTGCAGCGCGTAGCGCGTGACCTTCGTCGGGTCGAGCACGCCCATCGCCACCATGTCGCCGTACTCGCCGGTCTGGGCGTTGTAGCCGAAGTTGCCCTTGCCTTCGAGCACCTTGTTGATGACCACGGAGGGCTCGTCGCCGGCGTTGCGCGCGATCTCGCGCATCGGCTGCTCGAGCGCGCGCAGCACGATCTTCACGCCCGCGGCCTGGTCCTCGTTGTCGGTCTTGATCTTGGAGACCGCATCGCGCGCGCGCAGCAGCGCCACGCCGCCGCCCGGGACGATGCCTTCTTCCACGGCCGCACGGGTCGCGTGCAGCGCGTCCTCGACGCGGGCCTTCTTCTCCTTCATCTCGACTTCGGTCGCGGCACCCACCTTGATCACCGCCACGCCGCCGGCGAGCTTCGCCACGCGCTCCTGCAGCTTCTCCTTGTCGTAGTCGCTGGTGGCTTCCTCGACCTGCTTGCGGATCGACTCCACGCGGGACTTGATGGCTTCTTCCTTGCCGGCGCCGTCGATGATGGTGGTGTCTTCCTTGCCCACCTCGATGCGCTTGGCGCGTCCGAGATCCTTGATCTGGGTGTTCTCGAGCTTGAGGCCCAGCTCCTCGGCGATCACGGTGCCGCCGGTGAGGATCGCGATGTCTTCCAGCATGGCCTTGCGGCGGTCGCCGAAGCCGGGCGCCTTCACCGCGCAGGTCTTGAGGATGCCGCGCAGGTTGTTCACGACCAGGGTCGCGAGCGCTTCGCCGTCGACGTCTTCGGCGACGATCAGCAGCGGCCGTCCCGCCTTGGCGATCTGCTCGAGCACCGGGAGAAGATCGCGGATGTTGGAGATCTTCTTGTCGTGCAGCAGGATGAACGGATCGTCGAGGATCGCGACCTGCTTGTCCGGGTTGTTGATGAAGTAGGGGGAGATGTAGCCGCGGTCGAACTGCATGCCCTCGACGAGGTCGAGCTCGTTCTCGAGGCCCTTGCCGTCTTCCACGGTGATGACGCCTTCCTTGCCGACCTTGTCCATCGCTTCCGAGATGGTCTTGCCGATCTCCGGATCCGCGTTGGCGGAGATGGCGCCGACCTGGGCGATCTCCTTGGAGGTGGTGCACGGCTTGGAGATCTTCTTCAGCTCCTCGACCGCGGTGTGCACCGCCTTGTCGATGCCGCGCTTCAGGTCCATCGGGTTCATGCCCGCGGCCACGTACTTCATGCCCTCGGTCACGATCGACTGGGCGAGCACGGTCGCGGTCGTGGTGCCGTCACCGGCCACGTCGGAAGTCTTGGAGGCGACTTCCTTCACGAGCTGCGCGCCCATGTTCTCGAACTTGTCCTTGAGCTCGATCTCCTTGGCGACCGAGACACCGTCCTTGGTGACGGTGGGGGCGCCGAACGAGCGCTCGAGCACGACGTTGCGGCCCTTCGGGCCCAGCGTCACCTTGACCGCATCGGCCAGGATGTTGACGCCGGCGATCATGCGAACGCGCGCGGCCTCTTTGAATTTGACGTCTTTGGCTGCCATGGTGTGTTCCTCTCGAATTCTGTGGTTGCGGCGGTCGGTCAGTTCACGACGGCCATGATGTCTTCTTCCTTCATCACGAGCAGCTCGTCGCCCTCGACCTTCACGGTCGTGCCCGAATACTTGCCGAAGAGCACCTTGTCGCCGACCTTGAGGTCGACCGGGGTGAGCTTGCCGTCGTCGTTCCTCTTGCCGGGACCCACGGCGAGCACTTCGCCCTGGTCGGGTTTTTCGGCGGCGGTGTCGGGGATGACGATGCCGGACGCGGTCTTGCGCTCCTCTTCGAGGCGCTTGATGATCACGCGGTCGTGCAGCGGACGCAGTTTCATGGTTTCGCTCCTGATGGGTCTACGAATGAGGACCGCTCCCGGCGCCAACGCGAAGGCTCGCTCGCGAAAGGGCCGGTCACGGACCGGTTGCTGAAGATTTGGCGGGCTTGGCACTCACCCGCGACGAGTGCTAATAATAGGTGCGGCTCGGCCATTTTTCAAGGGCCGGCGCGAGATAAGCCCGGGCCGAGCCTCGGCGAAAACCCAGCCGCCTCAGGAAGTAGGAAGTATGTGGGCGCTCACACCTATTGGGCTGGTGTCCCGGTCACAGGAAACGAGCCCAGGCGCGCGCCGCCATCTCCTTCACGCGTTCCACGATCGGCCGCCGGCTCCAGGAGTCGCGCGTGATGGGCGTGGAGATCGCGCGGTCGCGGTCGAACACCTCGCTCATGCGCGCTGCGAAATCCGGGCTCAGCACCACGGCGTTCAGCTCGTCGTTGTGCACCAGGCTGCGCCAGTCGAGGTTGGTGGATCCGACCGTGGACCACACGCCGTCGATGGTCGCGGTCTTGGCGTGCAGCAGGCGCTCCTTGCGCTCGTAGATCTTCACGCCCGCTTCGAGCAGGTCCTCGTAGTACGAGTGCCCGGCCTGCATCACGAGCCAGTTGTCGCTGCGGCCGGGAAGGATCATCTGCACGTCCACGCCGCGGCGCGCGGCGCGCTCGAGCGCGTCGAGCAGCTCGTGCGCCGGCACGAAGTAGGCGTTGGTGATGAGCACCTGCGTCTCCGCGTTCTCGATGGCGGAGATCAGCGCCACGTACGCCGCGTCCACGCCGTCGTCGGGGGTGCCCGCGATCGCGCGCACCACCTCGTCGCCCGCTTTCTGCAGCTGCGGAAACAGGTCCGCGTCGGTGAGCGGCGCTTCCTTGCGCTCGCGCGCCCACTGCGCCACGAACGCCCGCTGCAGCTGTGCCACCACCGGCCCCTCGAGTCGCACCTGCGTGTCGCGCCACGGGCGCTCCTTGATGGGTGGGTCCGCATCGCCGGATTTCGCCGCGTCGCCGCCGGAGCCGCCCGTGCCGCCCGCACCGCCCGAGGGCGTGGAGCCCGCGGGACCGCGCCGCGCCGGGCCGTACACCTTGCTGATGTTGATGCCGCCCAGGAACGCGACGCGCCCGTCGACGATGACGAGCTTGCGATGGTCGCGGTGGTCGAGCGCGATGCCCTTCTCGAGCAGCTTCGCCGGCGACACGGGATTGAACTCGACCACCTCGACGCCCGCGCCCTTCAGCTCCTGGAAGAATTCCTTCGGCGTGTCGATGGAGCCCACGCTGTCGTAGATGAAGCGCACGTGCACGCCGGCCTTGCGTCGCGCGACGAGCGCTTGCGCGAACTCGCGGCCCACGTCGCCGCCCTCGAAGATGTACATCTCCATGTGGATGCTCGAGCGCGCCGCGCGGATCGCGGCGAGCATCGCGGCGTACGTGGCCGGGCCGTCCTCGAGGAGCGTGGCGCGGTTGCCGACGCTCAGCGGCGTGCCGGCGAGCGTCTGCTCGATGGCGAGGTGGCGGTCGAGGATGCCCGTTTCGGGCGAGCGCTGCTTGAGCTGCGCGAGGATCTTCGCGCTCTGCTCGCGCGAGAGCACGCCCTTGCCGCTCTCCAGCTGTACTGGCGCGGGCTGCGTGTGGAGCAGGTAGCGATCGACCGGTGGAACGGTGGCGCACGCCACCGCGATGGCGAGCACGGCCCACCCTGCCGCGCGCCGCGCGGCCCTCGTCGAAACGAACATGGGCGAGGGCCGTGCGATAGGGGCGCTACTGCACGAGCCGCGTGGAGCGGCCGAACTGGTAGATCACGCGCCGCGGCCGGGGCGCCAGGCGCTTGGGGCCGGTGGGCGTGGCCACGTAGGGGCAGGGCGGATTGCGGTAGCCGCCCTCCTCGAGCGTCTCGTCCTCGGCGACCTCCGCCCACACACCGCCGCGAACGGGCCGGAACAGCCACGAAAGGTAACCCGCGCGCGAGGCGGCCTGGATGAGATCCTCGGCGTCGGGCACGTCGGCCACCACCGGCGGCTGGCCGTCGAGCATCACCGGGATGGAGCCGAAGGCGCCCATGCACTCGAGCGACTCCTGCTCGGAGGCGCCGGGGCGCACGAAGGGCAGCGCCTCGGTGCGCGCGAGGTCCCACGAGCCCAGCTCCCACGCGACGTCGAGCACCGCGTTCTCCAGCTCGTCCAGGCGATCCCAGCGCTCGTTCAGCTGCAGCGCGGAGCTGGGCACCGCCTGGTAGGCGACCACGTTGGCGTCGGTCACCTCGGCGAGCCGCGTCTCCACGAACCCGTGCCAGTGCAGCGTGAGCACCACCGGCGTGTTCGCGTACGGGACCGCGGCCACGGTGATCGCGACCAGCGGAAGCCGGTTGGAGACCAGCTGCGTCTCGATGCGGTCGAGCAGTTCCATTTCGTCCAGTCCTCCCTCGTCAGAAGAGAAATCCGAGCGCGAAGTTCCTCGTCCCACCCATCCGGCAAGCAAATCGCATGCGCGCAGCCGCTTTTCGCATGGAATCCGCGCAGCCGCTTTTCGCATGGAATCAAGGGTCCGTGTTGCTAGCACTCTCCCGCGACGGTTGCCAAGGCGGCCGCCGCTGTCCCATCGGTAATAACGTCCATGGCGCGTTTGCGTTGAGCGGCTAGAATGGGCGCCAGACGTTTTTCAACCGACGATCCATGCCGCTGCTGGGAAACGCCGAGAAGGCCGAGCTCGAGAAGCTGATCCTCGAGCGGTTCACGCAGCGCTACGACGGCGAGGGCGCGAGCGCGCTGCTTGCCGAAGGCCTGCGGGTCGTGGTGAACGGATCCGGCATCGCGCTCGACCTGGGCGAGACGCGCGATCCCCTCGCGAGCGTCGAGGTGCGCACCCTCTTCACGGCGCTCTGCTACGTGACCGGCGGCACCACCGCGCTGCCGCGCGACGCGCTGGAACCCCTCGCCTCCGAGGCCACCAGCGCGCTGTCCGCGCAGGTCAACCGCATCGCGCAATCCCGATGACCAACCGGGAGATGGTCGCGCGCAGCCTCGCGGCCATCTGGCATCCCTGCACGCAGATGAAGACCCACGAGCGCTTCCCGCTCGTGCCGGTGGCGCGCGCCCACGGGCCGTGGCTCGAGGATTTCGACGGCAAGCGCTACCTCGACGGCGTGAGCTCGTGGTGGGTCAACCTCTTCGGCCACGCGCATCCCGCGATCAACGCGGCGATCCGCGCGCAGCTCGAGACGCTCGAGCACGTGATGCTCGCGGGCTTCACGCATGCGCCGGCGATCGAGCTCGCGGAACGGCTGCACGCCATCGCGCCCGGCGCGCTGGGCCACGCCTTCTTCGCGTCCGACGGCGCCTCGGCCACCGAGATCGCGCTCAAGATGGCGTTCCACTACTGGTCGAACCGCGGCCGGCCGGGCAAGAGCCGCTTCGTCTCGCTGCAGGGCGGCTATCACGGGGAGACCGTGGGCGCGCTCGGCGTGACCGACGTCGCGATCTTCCGCGACGCGTACGCGCCCCTGGTGCGCGAGTCCCTCCTCGCGCCGTTCCCGGCGCGCCACGCGGACGACCATCGCTTCGGCGGCATCCACGGCGCCATCGACGCGGCCGATGCGTTGAAGAAGCTGCTCGCCGAGCGCCACGAGGAGATCGCGGCGCTGGTGGTCGAGCCGCTGGTGCAGGGCGCCTCGGGCATGCGCTTCTACCATCCGGAATACCTGCGGCGCGCGCGCGAGCTCTGCACACGCCACGATGTGCTGCTCATCGCCGACGAGATCATGACCGGCTTCGGCCGCACCGGGACGATGTTCGCGTGCGAGCAGGCGGATGTCGCGCCCGACCTCCTCACGCTCTCGAAGGGCATCACCGGCGGGTACCTGCCGCTTTCGTGCGTGCTGTGCACCGACGCGATCTTCGGCGCGTTCTACGACGAGGACGTGACGCGCGGATTCCTCCATTCCCACTCGTACACCGGCAATCCGCTCGCCTGCCGCGCGGCGTGCGCCGTGCTCGACCTCTTCGAGCAGGATCGCGTGCTGGCCGGCAACGAGCGCAAGGCCGCCCGCTTCGTCGCGGCCGCCGCCCCGCTCGCGCACCATCGCCACGTGCGGGATTTCCGGCACCTCGGGATGATCTGGGCCTTCGAGGTCGAGAGCGACGAGCCGGCCTTCGCCGCGCGCGCGTTCGAGCTCGCGCTGGCGGCCGGCGTCCTGCTGCGGCCCATCGGGCGCACGGTGTACTTCATGCCGCCGTACGTGATCGGCGACGCGGAGTTCGCGCTGCTGGTCGAAGCGGGGCTCGCCATCGCCGACGAGCTGGGCACGGCACGCTGATGCGCCGCGCGCTGCTCATGCTGCTGCTCGTGCCCGCGCTCGCGCTGGCGCGGGAGCTGCCGGCCACCGTCCGCGATGCCCTCGCCGCTTCCGGCGTGCCGCTCGCGGCGGTGAGCGTCTACGTGGAGCCGGCGGCGGGCGGCCCGGTCCTCGTCGCGCACCGCGAGCACGCCGCGATGAATCCCGCCTCGGTGATGAAGCTCGTCACGAGCTACGCCGCGCTCGACCTGCTGGGCCCCGCGTTCCGCTTCCGCACCGACGTGCTGCTCGCCGGCCCGGTCGACGACGGCGTCCTCCAGGGCGACCTCGTGCTGCGCGGCGGCGGCGATCCCAAGCTCACCTACGAGCGCGTGTGGCAGGTCGCGCACCAGCTGCGCGCCCGGGGCCTGCGCGAGATCCGCGGCGACGTGATCGTGGATCGGCGCTACTTCGCGCCCGTCGCCTACGACGCCGCGCGTTTCGACGCCGAGCCGCGCCGCGCCTACAACGTGCCGCCCGATGCGCTGCTGGTGAACTTCGGCGCGGTGGACTTCACGTTCGTGCCCGAAGGCGCCGGCGTGCGCGTCGTCGGGGAGCCGGACCTGCCCAATGTCGAGATCACGAGCCGCATCCGGCTCGCGCACGAGCCGTGCGGGGCATGGCGCCATGGGATTCGCTACGAAGTCGAGGACAACGGGCTGGTCGCGAGGATCGCGTTCAGCGGCACGTATCCCGACGAGTGCGGCGAGCGCGCGTGGCCGCTGGCGGTTCTCGACGGACCGCGCTTCGCCGAAGCGGTCTTGCGCTGGGCGTGGAGCGAAGCGGGCGGCAAGCTCGCCGGCAAGGTGCGCGAGGGCGCCACACCCGCGGGCGCGCGCCTCTTCCTGCGCCACGAGTCGGAGCCGCTCGCCGACCTGCTGCGCGACATGAACAAGTACTCGAACAACGTGATGGCGCGCCAGGTCTTCCTCGCGCTCTCGGCGGAGCACGCGGGCGGCAACGGCAACACCGCCGACAGCGCGCGCATCGTGCGCGAATGGCTGGCGGGGCGCGGCATCGACGCGCCGGAGCTGGTCCTGGAGAACGGCTCGGGGCTCTCGCGCGCCGAGCGCGTGAGCACCGCCACGCTGGGCGCGCTGCTGAAGAGCGCGTGGTCGAGCGGCCTCATGCCGGAGCTCGCCGCGTCGCTGCCGATCTTCGCGGTGGACGGCACGTTCGGGATGCGGCCCGCGGTCGAGGCGGCGGGACAGGCGCACCTGAAGGGGGGTACGCTCACGGGCGTGCAGTCCATGGCGGGCTACGTGCTCGATCGCGCGGGGCGGCGCTGGATCGCGGTCATGATCGCGAACCACCCCAATGCCAACGCCGCGCAGCCCGCCTTCGACGCGCTGGTCGAGTGGCTGGCGAGCCAGGACGCGCCGCGCGAACGGAGGAAGCTGCGATGAATGCGACGCACGAGGTCACCAACCAGCCGCCGCCCCTGGAGGGCTACGACGCGTGGTCGCGGGACCCGTGGCTGCGCGAGGCCGTGGCGCGCTGCGGCGCGGGCGGCGTCGAGGAGCGCGCCCGCGACCTGGGACGCTTCGTGGGCTCCGCGGAAGGCCAGGAGCACGCGCGCCTCGCGAACGCGCACGTGCCGCAGCTGCGCACGCACGACCGCCGCGGCCATCGCCTCGATGCGGTCGAATACCACCCGTCGTATCACGCGCTGATGGCGCGCGCGATCGGCGCGGGCGTGCATTCGGCGGCGTGGAAGCAGCCGGGAGGATTCGCGGCGCGCGCGGCACTCTTCTACCTCTGGAACCAGCTCGAGCAGGGCACGGCGTGCCCGGTCACGATGACGTTCGCCTCGATCCCGGTCTTCGCGCACGCGCCGGAGCTCGCGGCGCAATGGCGCCCGAAGGTGCTCGCCGACGCGTACGACGCGCGGCCGCTGCCGATGGCCGCGAAGCACGGCGTGACCATCGGCATGGCGATGACCGAGAAGCAGGGCGGCTCGGACCTGCGCACGGTGAGCACCGCCGCGGAGCGCGACGGCGACGCATGGCGCCTCACCGGGCATAAATGGTTCTGCTCCGCGCCGATGAGCGACGCGTTCTTCACGCTCGCGCGCCGGCCCGAGGGCGTGAGCTGCTTCTTCGTGCCGCGCTCGCTGCCCGACGGCGAGCGCAACCCGCTCGAGATCCAGCGGCTCAAGGACAAGGTGGGCAACCGCTCGAACGCATCGGCGGAGATCGAGTATCGCGGCACGTGGGCGTGGCCCGTGGGCGCGAGCGGCCGCGGGATCGCCACACTCATCGAGATGTCGCACCACACGCGCTTCGACATCGTGGTGGGCATCGCGGGCATGATGCGCGCCGCGCTCGACCACGCGCTGCACCACGCGCGCCATCGCTCGGCGTTCGGGAAGGTGCTCGCGGAGCAGCCGTTGATGCAGAACGTGCTCGCCGACCTCGCATTGGAGACGGAGGCGGCGCTGCTCGTCGCCTTCCGCCTCGCCGCCGCGTTCGACGCGTCGGCCGCGAGCGAGCGCGAGCGGGACCTGCAGCGCGTGCTCACGCCGGTGGCGAAATACTGGGCGTGCAAGCGCATGACGCCGGTGGCGGCGGAGGCCATGGAATGCCTCGGCGGCAATGGCTACGTGGAGGAAAGCCCGCTCGCGCGGCTCTTCCGCGAGGCGCCGTTGAACGGCATCTGGGAAGGCAGCGCCAACGTGATCTGCCTGGACGCGCTGCGCGCGATCGACCGCTCGCCGCACGCGCTCGATGCGCTCGCCGCCGAGATCGAAAGCGCGCGCGAGCCGCGCGCCGCGCGGCGCCTCGCCGAGGCGCGCCGCATGCTGGCGGATCGCGGCGGCGCGGAGCGCAACGCGCGCTCGATCGTGGAATCGCTGGCGCTCGCGGCGCAGGCTTCGCTCATGGCCCGCCACGCGAACGGCGCCGCGGCCGAGGCGTTCTGCGCCTCGCGGCTCGATGCCGCCGGCTGCCAGGCCTTCGGCACGCTGGGCACGGCCACGGACGCCGGCGCGCTCGTGCGCCGTGCGTCGTTCGAATCGGAATAGGCAGCCGCCCTCAGGCGGCCTTGGCATCCTCGAGCAGGGCCAGCTTCTCGCGGACGAGCTCGAAGCGCTGCCCGATCTCGGCGAGCTGCGCGGCATCGAACTGCCGCCCGAGCCGCGTGAACAGATCGTCGTGCTCGTGCTCGATGTGCAACGCGATGAGGTCGCGCGCCACGTTCAGCCGCGCGCGCCATTCCTGCGCGCCGGGCCGCAGGCGCGAGAGCTTCTCGAAGAGGCCCTCGACCAGCTCGTGCTCGACGAAGCGCTCGTCGGCCTGGGCGCTGCCGGCGCCTTCCAGCGCGTGGTAGACGACGGTCTCCTCGGCGAGCGCGTGGATGACCCACGCGCGCCGCACCTGCCGGAGCAGGAAGAGCGAACGCTGGGGATCGCGCTCCTCGCGCAGCCGCCGCACTTCGGCGAGCGTCGCCTCGTGCTCGCGGCGCAGGCGCTGGCGAACGTCCCCGGGTGCGGCGCCGAGGGCTTCCGGCGCCGGCCGTGGATCGCGCGCATCCGGCATGACCGCCGTGCTCCTGCGGATGTCGCTCAACGGTTGCGGTCCGCTTCCTTCTCGATCTTCTTGCCGCCGGCCTGCACGTCCTGGCCGAAACCTTCCATCGTGTTGCAGGCGGTGAGGACGAACGCGCCGAGGATCATCGCGATGATTGCTTTCATTGTGCTTGCCTCCATTGAATCCCGTGACCGGGACGAACAGGTTGAGAGTGGGACGGCCAGGCCGACGGTCCCGCCGGAAACGCATCCCCATCCTGACCGAGGGGCCCGGCGCGGCAAATCAGGCGAGGGCGCTGGCGGGTGTCGGCGCCGTCCTACGCGGGGCGGCGTTTTCCGGCGAGCCGGGCGACGGTGAACACCGCCGCGAGCGCCGCCGCCGTCGCCGCCGCGAAGCCGGCGACGATGCCGGCCGGGACGAGCGCGGCGGCGAGCACGAAGAAGAAGGCGGCGAACCCGCACAGGCCCACGACGAAGCCGCGCACGAGGCGCGCGAGGGCCTCGGGCCCGTAGAGCGCGACGGTGAAGGGAGGCATGATCGAGCCGGTGACCGGTACCGAGAGAAGGATCCCGCTCACCACCGGCCCGAACACGCGCGCGGCCCACAGGATCACGGCGGCGAGGACGAACGCGGCCACGAGCCGCAGGCGCAGCTCGGCGCGCGGGATGAGCGGCAAGCCCACGTCGCCGCGATGGCGCGGCAGCCACCGCCATGCGCACGCGAGGCCCGCAGCCGCGAGCAGCAACGCGAGCGGGGGAGACGGCGCAAGCCGCGCGACGAGCGCGGCGACGAGGGCGAAGCTCGACCAGCCGGCGGCGAGCGCGAACGGCCAGGAGACCCGGCGTGCCGCGTGCGAGAAGGCGAGGAGATGCGCGGCCTGCCCGAGGATCACGGCGAGCGTCATGGTGGCCGAGCGTGCCGCGAAGGACGGCCCGTGGTCGATCGCGAGATAGAGCGTGATGGGGCCGCCGATCAGCGGCAGCCCGCCGAGGTAGCCCGAGACCGCGTGGCCCCAGCGCCGCGCGGCGACGCTCGCCAGCCACACTGCCGCGGGAACCAGCGCGAGGCGCAGCAGCGTGCGGGCTTCCAGGAGATCCGCGCCGATCGCGGCCATCAGTGCGGCCGGTTGCCGCCGGCCACCATGCGGTACTCGTACAGCCGGCATTCGAGCGCGCCGTTGAAGAGCACGGTCTTGCGCGACGGGTGCAGGCGGATGAGGCGCGCGAGCTCCGGGTCGCCCGAGAAGATGAACGCCGTCCACCCCGCGAACTTCTTCTTCAGCACGTCGCCCAGCTGCGGATAGAACGCGGCCAGCCGCTCCTTCTCGCCCAGCCGCACGCCATAGGGCGGGTTGGTCACCAGCACGCCGCGCGCGGCGGGCGCCGAGAGCTCGAGCAGGTTCACCTGCTTCAGGCGCACCGCGGCCTCGAGCCCCATGTCGCGCAGGTTCTGGCGCGCCTGCTCCACCGAGCGGCCCTGCAGGTCGGAGCCGAAGATCGCGAGCGGCTCCACGGGACGTTCCTCGCGCGCGGACAGCGCGCGCTCGCGCTCCCACGTCGAGGCGTTGAAGCGCGCGAGCTTCTCGAAGCCGAAGGCGCGATCGCGCCCCGGCGCGCGCCCGAGGCTCATGTCGGCCGCTTCGGCGAGGAAGGTGCCCGCGCCGCACATCGGATCGAGGAGCGCCACGCCGGGACGCCAGCCCGCGAGGTGCAGGATGCCCGCGGCGAGGTTCTTCTTGAGCGGCGCCTCGCCCACGTGCTCGCGCTGTCCGCGCTTGAAGAGCGGCTCGCCGCTCGTGTCGAGGTAGAGCGTGCAGGTGCGCGCGTCGAGGAAGGCGTGCACGCGCACGTCGGGCGCGCGCGGCGACACCGAGGGCCGGCGTCCCAGCGCGTCGCGGAAGTGGTCCGCGATCGCGTCCTTCACGCGCAGCGTCACGAAATCGAGGCTCTTCACCGGGCTGCGGTGCGCGTTGGTCTCGACCTTGAACGTGCGCTCCGCGGAGAAGAGCTCGCGCCAGCGCACCTGGCGGGAGCCCTCGTACACGTCGTTCTCGTTCGCGTACGGAAACCGCCCCACGCGCCACAGGATGCGGCTCGCGATGCGCGAGCGCAGGTTGGCCGCGTACGCGAGATCGAACGGCCCGCGGAAGGCGACCCCGGCCTCGGCCGCCTCGGCGCCCTCGGCGCCCAGCGCCGCCAGCTCCTCGGCAAGCGCGGCAGCCAGGCCGCGGGGGCACGGGGCGAAGAAAAGCTGCGCGTCGGGCGCCGGCTTGCGCAATATTCGGCGCGCGGAAGTGTTCACGGAGCGGAATCGGGCCGCGGGCCGGCTAGAACGGCTTCACGACCACGAGGATCACGATCGCGACCAGCAGCAGCGTCGGCAGCTCGTTCACCCAGCGGTAGAAGACGTGGGTGCGGCGGTTGGCGTCGCGCGCGAAATCGCCCAAGAGCTTGCGCACCCAGAAGTGATAGACGACCAGCAGCGCCACGAGGAACACCTTCACATGCAGCCATTCGCCCGTGAACCCGTATCCCAGCCACAGCCACAGCCCCGAGGCCACGGTGAGGACCATGGCCGGCATCATGATGCCGCGATAGAGCTTGCGTTCCATCACCTTGAAGCGCTCGTTGGAGGGCGCGTCCGTCGCTTGCGCGTGATAGACGAAGAGCCGCGGCAGATAGAATAGCCCCGCGAACCAGGACACGACGAAGATGATGTGCAGGGCTTTCCACCACAGCATAGGGGTATCATTTTACGTGATGTTTCCACGCCTCCCGGCCGCGCGCGCTCGCGGTCCTCTTCGCCCTATCCGGGCCCGCCCATGCCGCGCCGCTCGTCAAGACCGAGCACGTGGAAGCGCAGCTCGTCACCGACAAGACCAACGCGCAGCCCGGCAAGCCGATCCTCGTGGGATTGAAGCTGCGCATGACGCCGCAGTGGCACACGTACTGGAAGAACCCGGGCGACTCGGGGCTGCCCACGCGCATCCAGTGGGTGCTGCCCGCGGGATGGAAGGCGGGCGAGATCCTGTGGCCCTATCCGTCGCAGCTTCCGGTGGGCCCGCTGATGAACTACGGCTACGAGGACGACGTCGTGCTGCTCTCGCAGCTCACGCCGCCCGCCGACGCCGCGCCCGGCACCGCGAACGTCAAGGCGAAGGCCGAGTGGCTCGTGTGCAAGGACATCTGCATTCCCGAGAAGGGCGAGCTCGACCTCGCGCTTCCCGTCTCCGCCGCGCCGCCGAGGACGGATTCGCGCTATGAGGCGCACATCCAGCGCGCGCTCGAGATGCTGCCCGTGGCACTCCCCGGCTGGAAGTTCGACGCGGCGATCGCGGGCAAGTCGCTCGTCGTGCGCATCACCGCGCCCGCCGGCGCCGCGCCGCCCGCGAAGGTCACGTTCTTTCCCGAGCGCGAGCAGCTGATCGAGCCCGCGGCGCCGCAGAAGGTGACGCGGCAGGGACAGGCCGTGCGCATCGAGATGAAGCTCGCCGATCCGCCACCCGCCGGCGTGGGATCGGTGGCCGGTGTCGCCGTGGCACCCTCGGGGTGGCCGGGCACGGATGGGCGCCGCGCGCTCTCGGTGAGCGCGCCCGTGGTGGCGTCGCTGGGCGGCTCCGCCGGCACCGTCGCCGCGGCCGCCGCGATGGACGCGAGCATCGGCGGGAGCACGCTCGCCGCGCTCGGCTTCGCGTTCCTCGGCGGCCTCATCCTCAACCTCATGCCATGCGTCTTCCCCGTGCTCGGCATCAAGGTGATGGGCTTCGTGAAGCACGCCCACGGGCATCCGCGCGCGATGCGCCTGCAGGGCGCGATGTTCGCCGGCGGCGTGCTGCTCTCGTTCGGCGTGCTCGCCGCGATCATGCTCGCGCTGCGCGCGGGCGGCGCGCAGCTCGGCTGGGGCTTCCAGCTGCAGTCGCCGGTCGTGGTGGCGCTCCTCGCGTGCCTCTTCTTCGTGCTGGCGCTCAACCTCTCGGGGCTCTTCGAGTGGGGTGCCTTCGCGCAATCCATGACGTCGAACCTCACGGCGCGCGGCCGCTACGCCGACGCCTTCCTCTCGGGCGTGCTGGCGACGGTCGTCGCCACGCCTTGCACGGCGCCGTTCATGGGCGCGGCGGTGGGCTTCACGATGTCGCAGACCGCGGTCCTCGCGCTCGCCGTGTTCGTGATGCTGGGCGTCGGCATGGCGCTGCCGGTGTTCCTGATGTCGCTCTTCCCGAGCCTGCTGCGCCGCCTGCCGAAGCCCGGCGCGTGGATGGAGGTCTTCAAGCAGGTCCTCGCCTTCCCGCTCTATGCGACGTCGGCGTGGCTCGCGTGGGTGCTCGGAGCGCAGGCGGGCAACGATGCCGTGCTGGCGCTCCTGCTGGGCCTGGTCTTCATCGGCATGGGCGCGTGGATGTACGGGCGCTGGGCGCACGCGGGCTTGCGCTGGCAGCCGGCGCTGGCGCTGCTCCTGGGCGCGCTCGGCGTGTTCGTCGCGTGGCCCACGGGCACGGGCGGCGCGCCCGCAACGCAGGCCATGGCGGCGCGCGACGGCGAGGCGTGGGAAGCGTGGTCGCCGGAGAAGGTCCGCAGCCATCTCGCGCAGGGCCATCCCGTGTTCGTCGATTTCACCGCGGCGTGGTGCGTGACCTGCCAGGTGAACAAGCGCGTGGCGCTGCACGACGCCGCCGTCGCGAAGGCCTTCGCCGATCGCGGCATCGTCCGCCTCACCGCGGACTGGACGCGCCAGGATCCGCAGATCACTGAGGCGCTCGCCGCGCTCGGCCGCAACGCCGTGCCCGTGTACGCGCTGTACCTGCCGGGCGAGGAAACGCCGCGCCTCCTGCCCGAAGTGCTCACGCCGGCGATCGTGCTGGCCGAGATCGACCGCGTTCCCGCCGCGAAGAGCGCGGTCGCGGCGAGCGACCCGATGAGGAGGCCGCCATGAGGATCGCCGCGGCCCTGTTCCTTGCCGCGCTCCTGCCTTGCGCCGCCGCGGCGGCCGCGGTCGTGGGCCAGCCCGCGCCAGCGTTCACGCTGAACGATCTTTCCGGCAAGCCCGTGAGCCTTGCCGAATTCAAGGGACGCACCGTCGTGCTCGAGTGGCACAACTTCGGCTGCCCGTTCGTGCAGAAGCACTATCGCAGCGGCAACATGCAGGCGCTCCAGAAGAGGTACGGCGCCGAAGTGGTGTGGCTCTCGGTGAATTCCACGAACGAGGGTTCCGCGGACTACATGGCGGCCGCGCAGATCGCCGCCGAGCTGCAGCGCTTCGGCGCCGCGCCCGCCCGCTACCTGATGGACGCGCCCGGCACCGTGGGCCGTGCGTATGGGGCGAAGACGACGCCCCACATGTACGTGATCGATCCGGCCGGCCGGCTCGCGTACAACGGCGCGATCGACGACAAGCGTTCCACCGACGTGGAGGACGTGAAGATCGCGCACAACTTCGTCGCCGCCGCGCTCGACGAGCTCAAGGCGGGCAGGCCCGTGTCGACTCCCTCGACGGCGCCCTACGGCTGCTCGGTCAAGTACCGCTAGGGCCGGGCGTTCAGGAGAGCAGGCGGCGCCGGAAGACGCGCAGCGCGATCGCGAAGCCGCCGATGCCGTACGCGAGCAGGACCGCGAGATGCAGGAGCGGCGCATCGGGCCATCTTCCCAGCAGCAGCGGGCGGCCCAGCTCCACGCCGTGCGTGAGCGGAAGCGCCTGCGCGAGCGCCTGCAGCCAGCCCGGCATGTTCGTGACCGGATAGAAGACGCCGCCCAGCAGCATCATCGGCGTGATGGCGAGCGTGAACCAGTACATGAAGAAGTCGTACGACTTGGCGAGCGACGTGACGAGCAGCCCCAGGCCCGAGAAGCACAGCCCGATCAGGAACGCGACGGGCACCACGAACAACATCGTCCACGAATGCGCGAGCCCGAGGGCGATCGCGACGAGCAGCACCGCGAGGCCCGAGAGGAAGCTCTTCGACGCCGCCCACACCCACTCGGCCAGCACCACGTCCTCGAGGCTCACCGGCGCGTTGAGGATGCTCTCCCAGGTGCGCTGCACGTGCATGCGCGTGAATCCCGAATAGAGCGCCTCGAACGACGCCGCCATCATCGCGGAGTAGCCGATCGTGCCGCCCGCGAGGTACGCGACGTACTTCACGCCATCGACCTCGGGCAGCATCGCGCCGAAGCCGATGCCGAAGCCGGCGAGGTAGAAGAGCGGCTCGACGATGTCGCCCAGCATCGACTCGGCGGCGAGCTTCCTCCACACGAGGTAGTTGCGGCGCCAGACCGCGAGCCACGCGCGCGAGATCGAAGGCATCACTCGCGCATCTCCCGCCCGGTGAGCTTGAGGAAGACGTCCTCGAGGTTCGCGGGCCGGTGCAGGAAGCGCAGGCGCGGGAAGGCGCGCAGGCTCTCCATGGCGGGAGCCGCGTCGCGCAGGTAGCAGAACGCCGTGTCGCCGTGCAGCTCGCTCCTCGCGCAGAGCGGCTTGCCGCGCGACTCCAGCCACTCGCCGGCGCCGTCGCCGTACACCTCGAGCACTTCGGGCTCGATGTGCTCGGCGATCAACGCGTGCGGGCTGCCCTCGGCGAGCGTGCGGCCGGCGTCGATGATCTTCAGCCGGTCGCAGAGGCGCTCGGCCTCGTCCATGAAGTGCGTCGTGAGGAGGATCGTCTTGCCCTCGCGCAGCAGCGCGCGCAGCTTCTCCCACATGAGGTGGCGCGCCTGCGGGTCGAGGCCGGTCGTGGGCTCGTCGAGGAAGAGCAGGTCCGGGTCGTTCACGAGCGCGCGGGCGAGGACCAGCCGGCGCTTCATGCCGCCCGAGAGCTCGTCGATGCGGCTCGCGGCGCGCGCTTCCAGCGCCGCGAACTCGAGAAGTCCCGGAATCCGCTCCGAGATGCGCGCCGCCGAAAGGCCGAAGTAGCGGCCGTACACCTCGAGGTTCTCGCGCACGGTGAAATCGGGATCGAGGTTGTCGATCTGCGGCACCACGCCCACGCGCTGTCGCGCCTCGCGCGCGAACCGCGGCACGGGCTTGCCGAGCAGCGTGATCTCGCCCGATTCCGGCGGCGTGAGGCCCAGCAGCATGCGCAGCGTCGTGGTCTTGCCCGCGCCGTTGGGCCCGAGCAGGCCGAAGCACTCGCCGGGCGCGAGCGCGAGGTCGATGCCCGCGACGACTTCGCGGCCGCCGTACGACTTGCGGATCGCCTTCGCGGCGAGGATGGTCATCGCACCCAGCGCTCGACGATTTCGCGCAGGACGTGGAGCTTGCGGTGGAAGAAGTGCTCGCCGCCCGGCACCACCACCACCGGGACCTCGCGCGGCGTGGCCCAGGCGATCGAATCGGAGAGCGGCACGGTCTCGTCGAGGTCGCCATGGACCACGACGGTGTTGGCGTGCGTGTGGCGCCCCGGCGCGCCGAGGTTGGGGTCGTTCGGGTCGGGCGCCGCACCCATGCCGTGCTCGGTGAGGCGGCGAAAGCCGGGCGCCACCAGCACGAGCTGCCTGAATTCCGTGCGGCCGCTCGCGCGCACCGCGACCGCGCCGCCGAAGGAAAATCCGGCGAGCACGAGCGGCAGCTCGCCGAAGGCCTCGCGCGCGTAGCCCACCACGCGCAGCATGTCGTCGGTCTCGCCGCGCCCTTCGTCGTGCTTGCCCCCGGTCGCGCCCACGCCGCGGAAGTTGAAGCGCAGCGTCGCCGCGCCCGCCTCGGACAACGCGCGCGCGATCGTGGTGACCACCTTGTTCTCCATGGTCCCGCCGAAGAGCGGATGCGGATGCGCGATGACGGCCGCCATGCGCGGCGCGGCGGGACTCGCGGCGGCCACCTCGATGCGGCCCGCGGCGCCCTCGATCAGCGCGTGACCCGTCGCGACCGCCATCAGATGCGCAGGCGCTCGACCACGCGGCCGTGCACCAGGTGCTCCTCGATGATCTCGTCGATGTCCTCGCGGTCGACGTAGGTGTACCAGACCTCCTCGGGGTACACGACGACCACCGGGCCCTCCTCGCAGCGGTCGAGGCATCCGGCGGAGTTGATGCGTATCTTGCCGGGACCGTCGAGCTTCAATTCCTTCACGCGCTTCTTGGCGTACTCGCGCATCGCCTCCGAGTTGTGGCAGGCGCAGCAGGCCTCGGGCGGCTCGCGGCGATTCACGCAGAAGAACAGGTGGCGTTGGTAATAAGGCATCGAAGGCCCCGTTGGAGCGGACGGATTGCCGACCGGGACGCTGATGTCGGCCGCCGCTCGACGCGCCGCAGACATCCTCGCCGTCAGGGGGGGATTATTGCATGCGCGGCGCGGCGGTCCCGCAGGAAGAGCGCGATGAGGAATGTGAGCGCGCCGAAGGGCCAAAGTTCGTGCAGGAAGCGCGTGAGCGTGGCGAGGTTGGCGAGCTGGCCGTAGGGCCAGCGGAAGACCCGCAGCAGCTCATCGAGCGGGCTGTAGGCGCCGAAGATCTTGGAAAGCAGCGCGCCCGCCAGGATGGCGAGCATCGCCACGTAGGCGCGCCCCGAGCGCGGCAGGCGCCGCAGCGGCAGGAACGCCGCGAGCCCCGCGGCGAGCCCCACGAAGCGCCCGACGGTGACCCACTCGTCGGAGAAGTGCGGCTGCAGGAAGAACGACGCGCCGACGAACTTGAGCCACAGCGCCACGCTCAGGAGCACGAGGGTCACGCGCAGGCTGCCCTGCTCTCCGGCGAGCAGGACCGACACGAAGAGCCCGAAGCCGCAGATGCCGAGCGCCACCGCGCTCCACTCCAGCACGCCACCCTCCGGCGAGCCGTCGCCCGCCGCGGGAATGTTGCCGGCGCCGAAGAACGGCAGCGCGGGATTGAGCTGCGCGATGAGCCAGAGGGCGAGCAGCACGAGCCCCGCGTCGCCCCACGGCCCGGCGACGAGCGCCTCCTCGCGCCAGCGGCCCAGTGGCCGCGCGACCACCGAGTAGAACGGATCGGCGAACGCGAGCGCGCCCAAGATCGTGCCCGCGCCGTTGGCCAGCACGTCGTAGACGGACGCGACGCGGCCGGGGATGAAGAGCTGGCACGTCTCCATCGCGAAGCTGAGCGCGATGCCGAACGCCACCGCCTTCAGCATCGCGCGGCCGCGATCGCCCGCGGCGTCGAAGGCGAGCGTGGCGAGGATGCCGAGCGGAACGTAGGCCAGCACGTTGAGCGTCACGTCGAACGCGATCACGTAGCGCGGCCGGGTGAGGAAGGCCATGAACGCGCCCTCCACGGGAAGCCGCAACGGCGTGAACGGATAAAGGCTCGCGTACGCGATGAGCAGCGTCCAGACGCCGAGGGACCCGCGATAGCGCCCGGCGGTCATTCCAGCGGCTTCAGCCCCCGGCGGTAGATCGACGAGCGCTTCACGTAGTGCTCGGCGATCCAGGTGTTGTTGGCGATCTCCTCGGGCGTGAGCGCGCGCACCACCTTGCCGGGCGATCCGAGCACCAGGGAGCCGTCCGGGATCACCTTGCCCCCGGTCACCATGGCACCGGCGCCCACGAGGCAGCTCTTCCCGATGATCGCCTTGTCGAGGATGATCGCGCCGATGCCGATCAGGGAGTTCTCGCCGATGTGGCAGCCGTGCAGCATGACGAGGTGGCCGACGCTCACGTTCTTCTCGAGAACCACGGGCGTGCCCGCGTCGGTGTGGATGACGCTGCCGTCCTGGACGTTCACGTTCTCGCCCAGCGTGATGACGTCGTTGTCGCCGCGGATGGTCACGTTCCACCACACGCTGGCGTTGGGCTCCAGCACCACGGAGCCGATCACGGCCGCGTTGTGCGCCACGAAGTAGTCGCCCCTGAAGACGGGCCTGCGGCCGTCGAGCTGGTAGATCACCCTTCCTCCGTCATTCCCGCGGAGGGCGGGAATCCAGCGCGCATTATCACATCTGCTTGAAGAGGTGCGAGTAGATGCGCGAGACGACGAGCGAGTCGTCGCGGCCGCGGATCTTCACGTGCGCCTGGCCCCGGAAGTCGCGCGACACGCCGGCGATGGCGCTGGCGTTCACCACGGTCGAGCGGTGGATCTGCCAGAACACCTGCGGGTCGAGGCCGTCGAGGAGCTCGCGGATGGGAGTCTTGATGAGCGCCTCGCCGTCGGAGGTCACCACGCGCGTGTATTTCTCGTCGGACTGGAAGAAGAGCACGTCGGCGACGGGGATCAGGCGCAGGCTCTGGCCCACGGTGGCCTTGATCCACTGCAGCCGCTCGCGCCGCGGCTCGAGGCGATCGGCGATGCGCGCGAGCACCGCGTTGAGATCGGTGGGCGGCGTGGCGGTCTTCGCCTTCAGCCGCTCGATGGTGACGGCGAGCCGCTCGTCGGTGGCGGGCTTGAGGAGGTAGTCGACCGCGCCGGCCTCGAAGGCCTGGATCGCGTACTCGTCGTACGCCGTGACGAACACCACGTGGCAGCGGCCCGCGACGAGGCGCGCTACTTCCACGCCCGTCATCTCCGGCATGCGGATGTCGAGGATCATGAAGTCGGGCACGCGTTCCTCGAGCGCCTCGAGGGCCGCGGCGCCGTCCTCGACGCTGGCGATGATGTCGAGCTCCGGCCAGAGCCTGGCGAGCTTCGCCTCGAGCTGCGTGCGCAGGATCGGCTCGTCCTCGGCGATGATCGCGGTGGGCATCGCGCGATTCTACGGCGTGGTGGGCGGCGGCGCCGGATTCTCCTTCGCGGGCTCCTTGCGCTGGCTGCGGCGCACGAGCCACCAGATGCCCAGCCCGAGCAGGATGAAGGGCGCGAGCACCGGGAAGAGCGAGACCAGGATCACGAGCGGGATGAAGATCGCCAGGCCCACGAACAGGAACCCGAGCCCGTAGACGACCGCGAGCACGATGGCGAGCGCGAGCACCACGACCGCGAACGCGGCGGCGATGCTGGCCGCTCCCAGGAGCGTCCCGGTAGCGCCGCCCACTTCATGGCTGCCGAGGTGCACCGGCAATGCGCCCGCGGCCACGGCCATGATCGCGAGCCCCGCGCCGACCGCCGCGACGCACACGAGCACGATGAACGCGAAGGACAGCCCCGTGCGCCACGCGCGCTCCGCGGTACCCATGGCGGCAAGGGTACGCGCCGCCACGCTCGCGGGGGCGGCGGGCTGCGCCGGACCGGAGGAGGCGACCGCGGCGTCGCTTCCCGCCGGCGCCCCCTGGCGTGCAACCTCGATGGTCGCGCGCACGCCATGCGGCTCGTTCGCCTCGAGCGTGAGCTTTCCCTCGTCGCCGTAAAGGGCGGCCAGTCGCTCGCGGATGTTGGAAAGACCCACGCCCTGGCCCGGCACCTCGGCGAATCCACGCCCGGTATCGGCCACCGTCATGCGGATCCTGCCGTCGATCGCCTCGGCCGTGATCGTCACGGAGCCACCCTCGCGCTGCGGCTCTAGGCCGTGCTTGATCGCGTTCTCCACGAGCGAGGGCAGCATGAGCGGCGGGAACGGCAGCTCCGCGAGCTCGGGCGGCATCGAGATCTCGAAGGCGAGCCGCTTGCCCATGCGCATCTGCAGGATGTTGAGGTAGGCGCGCACGAGCTCCACTTCCTGGCCCACGGTGGAGGCCGACCCGCGCATCTTGGGCAGCGCATTGCGCAGGTACTGGATGAGGTGGCCCGTCATCGCGCTGGCCCGCGCCGGATCGACCTCGGTCAGCGCCTGGACGCTCGCGAGCGTGTTGTAGAGGAAGTGCGGCTCGACCTGCGCCTGCAGCGCCGAGAGCTTCGCCTCCGTCACCTGGCGGCTCATGCGGTGGTATTCGGCTTCCTTGCGCTTCGACTCGGCCACCTGCTGCGCGGCGCGCGAGCGGTCGATGAAGAACTTCGAGACGACGGTAAGGATGAAGAGCGGGATGAAGAGGAGGATCACGCCCGTGCCTACGCCGATGCGATACAGGTCGCCGGTGACCTTCTGGCGGATCTGGGAGCGAATCTCGGGCGGCAACGACGTGACGGGCGTATCGGGCGCGCCGGGCTTGTCGTCGAACTCGATCGAGATGCCCGGACCGCGCGGCGCCGTGGGGGGCGCGGCCACGGGAGGGGTCGGCACAGGCGGCGGCAATTGCGCCAGCAGCGCCTCCTCGTGCGCCTTCCGCGCCGCTTCGAGCGACTGGCGCAGCGTCTCCTGAACGCCGGCCTCGGCGTCGGAGGCCGCCGCGCCGCCTTCCCTGCGCTTGCGGGCGGCCTCCTGCTCGACTTCGCGCAATGCCTCGGCGATGTCCCGGACCGCTTGCGCTGCGCTTTGCGCGATCTCGTGCCGCGCCCGCTCGGGGTCGCGTTCGGCCTCGCGCAGGCCCTCGCGTACGTTCTCGCGCGCCTGCCGCAGCTGCTCGAGCGACCGGTCGATCTGCTCCCGCTGCGCCGGGTCCTTCGCGTGCGCGCGCACCTCGCGCAGGATGCCGGAGATCACGTCGATCGCGCCCTCGGAGACCGTGGTGTCGATCTCGTGCTTGATCGCGCGCTTCTCCTCCGGGCTCGCGGCGCTCTGCTCGAGCCGCAACATGTGGAACGGCGTCGCGAAGATTCCGATCGCCACGAGCCACGCGAAGCCGCCGGTGAGAAGCGCCGGCCACGGGGTGCGGTGCAGCAGGTTGCCGAGGAATTTCATGGAGCCCGCATTATCGGCACTCCGGGCGCCCGGCTCCAGCCGGCCGAGGGCGAAATGCAGAAGCCGGGGGTCGAAATGGCGGGGAAAACGACCGATGGATCCCCGTCGGCACGGGGATGACCCGCCTGCGGGCGCCGGGGGGGGCCCGGCGGGTCACATCTGCTTGAAGAGGTGGGTGAAGGCGCGCGAGACGATGAGGGTCTCGGCGTGGTCGCGCAGGCTGATCTCCGCCTGGTCCTTGAGGCCGCGCCGTACCGAGGCGATGTGGTCCACGTTCACGATGGTGGCGCGATGGATCTGCCAGAACTTGGCCGGGTCCAGCTCGGCGAGGAGCTCGCGGATCGGCTTGCGGATGAGCGATTCGGCTTCCGCCGTCACCACGCGCGTGTACTTCTCGTCGGAGCGGAAGAAGAGCACCTCCTCGACCGGGATGAGGCGCACGTTGGAGCCGACCGAGGCCTTGATCCAGCGCAGATGGCTCGAGGCGCGCGGGGCGAGTCGGGCGGCGAGCGACTCCACCAGCTCCTCGAAGTGCGCGGGCCGCGCCCCCAGGCGCTCCTTGAGCCGGCTCACGGTGAGCCCCAGGCGCTGCTCGTCGAAGGGCTTGAGGACGTAGTCGATGGCGCCGCGCTCGAAGGCCTCGACCGCGTATTCGTCGAAGGCGGTGACGAAGACCACGTGGGCGCGCGAGCCGATGGCGCGCGCCGCCTCCAGCCCGCTCACGCCCGGCATGTGGATGTCGAGGAAGAAGAGCGTGGGCGCGTACGACTGCAGCACCTTCTCCACGTCGCGCCCGTCGGCCATCTCGTGGACGACCTCGAGCTCGGGCCACAGGCGCGCGAGGCGCGTGCGCAGCTGCGCGCGCAGCAGCGGTTCATCGTCGGCGATCACGGCGCTCACGCGACCACGGTCCGCGACGACGGCATTCGTGCTCACGCCGGCACCTCGATGGAGGCCACCACGCCGCGCGGCGCGTTCTCTTCGAGCACGAGGCGCGCGGAGGTGCCGTAGAGGGCCTTGAGGCGCTCGCGGATGTTGGCGAGGCCCACGCCCCCGCCCTTCTTGGGCGTGATGCCTTCGCCGGTGTCTTCCACGGAGACGCGCAGGTTCCCGTCCGCCTCGCGCGCGCGGATCACGATGCGCCCGCAATCGCAGCACGGATCGACGCCGTGCTTCACGGCGTTCTCCACCAGCGAGATCAGCATCATCGGGGGGAACGCGCGCGCCTTGAGCGTCTCGGGTACCTCGATGGCGAACTCGAGGCGCGAGCCCATGCGCACCTGGTGGATCTCGAGGTAGGCGCGCGCCATGTCGAGCTCGCGCCCGAGGTTGGTGGACGACTCGCGCATCTGCGGGAGTGCCGCGCGCAGGTAGCGGATGAGGCTTTCCAGCACGCGCGCGGCGGCCGGCGGGTCGGTCTCCACGAGGTGCTGGACGTTGGCGAGCGTGTTGAAGAGGAAGTGCGGCTCGACCTGCGCCTGCATGAGCGCCAGGCGCGCCTCGAGCACGTTCTTCTCGAGCTGGTGGCGCTCGGCTTCCGCGCGCAGGATGCGCGCCTGGTCGCGCGCGTGCTTCTCGCGCAGGAGCACCGCGGCCACCACGACGCAGCCCACGCCGATGCCCAGGCCCATGGTGATGGTGACGCCGGCGAGGCGCTCGCTGAACATCTGCGCGAGGTTGCGGCCCTTCACGAAGCCGGCGAGCACCGTGCCGACGAAGGAGCCGACGACGATGGCGAGCACCTGCATCGCCTCGCGCGGGATCGCGCGCTGGCGGATGTTCCCGGCGATCGTGAAGAGCAGCATGCTGGTGTAGCCCACGCACAGGGCGCTCACGAGGAGGTCCCAGTACGTGTTGAAGAAGAGGCGCACGACGGCGAGTGCCGCCGCGGCGCACAGGGCCGTGACGGCGAGCACGCGCCGCACCGTCAGGCCTTCGAGCAGGGGGGTGAACGGTTCCACCCCCCAAACTTACCGAATCTGGCCCCCCCGATGCAAAGGTCCGTGCGACGAAACGCGCATTCCGCTACCCGCGCCGCGCTTCCACGGTGATGGTCAGGTGCGCCTCGGGCGCGATCGCCACGGGCGCCGGCGCGCCCTGGGCGGTCTCGGCGACGACCTCCACGGGCGGGAAGGTATGGACGTGGACCGCGCGCGTCGTATAGGGCGAGGCCGGATCGGCGAGGATCGCGCCGGCCGCGACCAGGAACCAGGCGCAGACCAGCATCGTCACGAACGCCGCGACGGCGGATTCGCCGCTCAGGGCGCGGAAGACCGGGTGAAGGGCGCGTCCCTGGGCGGGCGCGCGCCTGGCGTCGAGGGCGAGGAAGCTGGGGCTCGTCATGTCTCTTCTCCTTCTTGGGTGCCGGCCCTGTCGCGGATCGGCATGGCGCGACATTAGGGGTCCGCGCCCCGCGGAAAAAGGACAAAGCGACGAAATGCGGAAAAGGCGGGCCGAAATGCGCGCCTTCGGGCCGCCGGCGCGGGGGTCGCCGCCGCCCGGCTAGCCGGAGTGGCCTCCGGCATGGGCCTCGCGGGGCACGGGACCCCCCGCGAGCGACCCGGCGATCATCCCGCCGAAGCTGGCGATGAGCCCGGCGAGCTGCGGCGGCACGATGGCCTCCGGGTAGAAAGACTCGCAGCCGATCCAGACGATGAGCCCCACCGTGACGGAGAGGATCGCGCCCAGGTTGGTGGCGCGCTTCCAGTAGATGCCGCACACCAGCGGAACGAAGGCGCCCACCAGCGTGACCTTGTAGGCGTTCTCGACCATTCCGTAGATGCTGGATTTCGTATTGAGGGCGAAGAACGTGACCAGGATCGTGAAGCCCACGATCACCACGCGCATGAGGTGCAGGAAGCGCTGGTCGCCGATGCGCGGCAGGAAGGGCCGCAGGATGTTCTCGCTGAAGCTCACCGAGGGCGCCAGCAGTGTGGCGCTCGCGCAGCTCTTGATCGCCGAGAGCAGCGCGCCGAAGAACATGATCTTCGCGAAGAGCGGCACGATCGGCGACAGGATCAGGTCCGGCAGGATGAGCTGCGAGTCCTTGTCCAGGTTCGCGGCGACCATCTTCGGGTCGATGAGGCTCGCCGAATACGCGAGGAACATCGGGATGAAGGCGAAGCAGAAGTAGAGCGCGCCGCCGAGGATCGAGGAGTTGGCGGCCGTGTTCTCGTCCCTGGCGGATTGCACCCGCTGGAACACGTCCTGCTGCGGGATCGATCCCAGCATCATCGTGATCCACGCCGTGAAGAAGAGCAGGATGTCCTTCAGCTCGAAGGCGGGCAGGAGGTGGAACTTGCCCTCGCCCGCGGCGTGGGCGATGACCGCCGAGGCCCCGCCCGGGACGATGCCGCTCACCGCCCAGGCGATGTAGAGCATGCCCAGCACGATGATGATCATCTGGATGAAGTCGGTGATCGCCACCGAGAACATGCCGCCCAGCATCGTGTAGACCAGCACCGTCGAGGCGCCGATGATCATGCCCGACTCCTGCGACAGCCAGCCGCTCGAGACCACGTTGAAGACGAGGCCCAGCGCCTTGATCTGCGCGCCCACCCAGCCGAGGTAGGAGATCACGATGCACAGCGACGTCAGCATCTCCACCGGGCGGCCGAAGCGCTTGCGGTAGTAGTCGCCGATCGTGAGCAGGTTCATCCGGTAGAGCGGGCGGGCGAAGAAGAGGCCCACCAGCACGAGGCAGAGCGAGGAGCCGAACGGATCCGCGACGATGCCCGAGAAGCCTTCCTTGATGAACGTGGCCGGGATGCCCAGCACCGTCTCGGAGCCGAACCACGTGGCGAACACGGTCGCCGTGACGATGTACATCGGCAGGCGCCGGCCGGCGACCGCGAAGTCCTTCGTGTTATGGACCCAGCGCGCGGCGACCAGCCCGATCGCGACCGAGATGACCCAGTAGGTGATGACGAACCAGAGGAGCATGGAGGCGGCCTCGCGGCGCGGCATGGAGACAGGTCGCCATTCTAGAGGACTCCCGACTCGCGCAGGATGGCGCGGCCGATCTCGAAGCGATCGGCGAAAGCGGTGTCCGGCCCGGGGGTGAAGTTCATCGCGAAGTACGCCTGCGGCCGCCCCTTCCTCTCGACCCAGCCCACCCACCACACGACCGCCTCCTTGCCGCCCGGCACCGTGCCGGTCTTGGCGTAGAGCGTGTAGTCGCGCGTCTTCTCGGCCACCAGCGCCTGGCGCACGAGGCGCTGCGCGCGCTGGGTCATGGGGAGCCGCCCCTCGGCGAGCCGGTGCAGGAAGTCCACCTGCTCGCGCGCGCTCACGCGCAGCCCCCCTTGCAGCCAGAAGAGGTCGATGCCGCCCGAGACGTCGCGGTTGCCGTACTCGAGGCGCTCGAGCCACTCGCGCATGCGCGCCTTGCCGGTGCGCCGCGCGACCTCCTGGAACATCCACACCACGCTCTCGCGCAGGCCGCTCGCGAGCGTGTGGTCGCGCTCCCACGCCGCGACCGGCTTGGGCCTGCCATCCCAGTGGAAGACCTCGTTCTCGTCGGCGATGGAACCCACCTCGAGGCCGATGAGCGCGTTCGGGATCTTGAAGGTCGATGCGGGCAGGAAGCGGCGGTTGGCGCGCGCGCTGTCGAGCACGCGGTAGCGGTCGAGCGCGGGCTCCAGCAGCACGAACGTCCCCTTCACGCCCTTCGCGTCGAAATGGCGCTGCCATTGCGGCGCGGCGACGATCTCGGCGGCGCCGGCCGACAGCCCGGTGAAGAGAAGCAGGAGGGAGGTGGAGAGTCGGTCCATGGTCCTGGCGGTGGAGGTCATGGAGCCGATGGTGCCGGTCGATTCTGGCAAAAATCGGGCGAAGCGCTGTCCAATAGCGCGCGGCCCTTGCCGCGCCGTCTTACTGGACCGGGACGGCGACCTGCCGCACGAACCCCCGGGCGGTGATCAGCGCCGGATCGGAATCTCCGGAATGCGTGCCGGGCCCGTCCACCATTCCGCCCACCAGCCAATCGGCGCCCCGCGGCGCGAGGGAGCGCAGCTGGTTCTGGCGCGGCCCGGCGGGAAACGCGATGCGCGCGCGCAGGGTGCCGTCGGATTCCAGCACCGCGAGCAGCGGCGCGCTCGTCTCGGAGATGCTCCCGCCCGTCGGATTCTGCGTGTATCCCGCCGCGCCCGCGGCGAGAAAGCGCCCCTGCCCCAGCGGCGCGATGTCGAACAGCACCTCGCCCGCGTCCACGTCGACGACGCGATAGCCGCGCAGCGCGCCGCTCGTGGAATCCACGTGCGCGGCGTAGGCGTTCCAGCCGCTGCCGTCGCCGCGCCGCTCGGAGAAGACCCGCCCCACGAGGGCGATGTCGTCGCCGGCGAGCCGCATCCCGTGCAGCTCGCTCGTCTGGACCGTGTCGATCAACGTCGTGCCGAGCCGGCGCCCGTCGGGCGCGAGCCGCGTGACCAGCAGGCCGTTCTCGACGGCGGCCGGCTCGCCGAAATAATCGGCGTGCGCCGCGAAGATCGGCGCGAGGATCTGCTTGCCCACCACCGCGACGACGACGTTGCCGGCCGCATCCGCATCGAGGTGGACGTGCCAGTGGTTCTCCAGCTGGCCGAAGGTGTCGAACGTGCCCGACGTGATGCCCAGGGCGAACAGGGACAGGCCCGGCTCCACGAGCGTGCGCCAGGCGCGCGTATAGCCGTCCGCGACCCGATAGTCGAAGCGGTAGGCGACGACGGCATTGCGTCCGGTGCGCAAGGCGACGCCCACGTCCTCGCCGATCGCGGCGACGCGCACCGCGTCGCGCGTGAGCACCGGCAGCAGCGAGCCGTCGTCGCGCACGCCTCCGCCGTCGTAGTAGGGGTCGCTCGGCGCCTGCGGATCGGTGAGCGGGAATGCGCCGCGCGCAGCGCCGGAGCGGTCCAGGCGCGCGAGCGTCACCGTGCGCGCGGTCGCGAGGACGACGGTGGTATCCCCCGAGGGATGGCGCGTGAAATCGATGAGCGCCGATCCGGCGGGCGGGGAATAGCGGCCGACCTGCGTCCCGTCCCGATCCAGCAACGCGAGGCTGCGGCGTGGTCCCTCCTGGCCGATGGGAACGAGCGTCTCCTCCATTGCCGTCATGCCCGCGTCGTTCGCGCGCACCTTGATCACCGCCATGCCGGCCACCTCGATGTCCACCGGCGCGGGAGGTGGCGGATCGGGGGTCGGAGACGGGGACGCGCCGCCGCCTCCGCTGCACGCGGCGAGCAGCGCGGCGAGGACAAGCGGGAGCAGCGTGCGCAGGGACGCTCGCGGGAAGGTCGTGACGTTCAAGGACTGCATCGTAGGGTACGCCGGGACATCGCGGCAGACCCAGATCCGCGCGACTGTGACCGTGACAGTTCGCGCTCGGCGCGCGCTGTGTCGCCGCGCGGGGATGACGTGTCCTGCGACGGGCGCGATTCGGGCCTAGACTTCGAGCCATGCGCCTGATCACCTGGAACATCCAGTGGGGCCTCGGCCTGGACGGCCGCGTGGACCTCGCCCGCATCGTCTCCACGGCACGCGCCATCGCGGACTTCGACGTGCTCTGCGTCCAGGAAGTCGCGGACAACTTCCCCGCTCCGGGACTCGAGGGCAACGACGACCGCGACCAGTTCGCGGAGCTGGGTCGTCTCCTCCCGGAATACGCGCGCGTGCAGGGCTACGGCGTCGACCTCGCGGGCGAAGGCGGCCGCAGGTGCCGCTTCGGCAACGCGATCTTCACGCGCTACGGCGTGCTCTCCATCCGCCGCCACGCGATGCCGTGGCCGGCGGACCCCGGCGTCGAGACCATGCCGCGCGTGGCCGTCGAGGCGACGATCCGCTCGCCGCTGGGGCCGCTGCGCGTGACGACGACGCACCTCGAGTACTACTCCGACGTGCAGCGCCGCGCGCAGGCCGCGCGCCTGCGCGAGCTGCACGCGGAGGCGTGCGACCGCGCGCTGCGGCCCGGGCATCCGACCGCCGAGGGCGGCCCGTTCGACGCGACGCCGCAGACGACGGCGGCGCTCCTCACCGGGGACTTCAATTTCCCGCCCGAGCATCCCGCCTACGGCGAGATCCAGCGGCCGCTCGCGGGGGAGGCGCCGGCCTACCAGGATGCCTGGCCGCTCGTGCACGGCCGCGCGCCGCACGTCCCCACGTTCTGCGTGCATTCGCACGTGTACTCGAAGACGCCCTACTGCTGCGATTTCGTCTTCGTCAGCGCGCCGATCGCCTCCCGCGTGCGGAGGATCGAGGTGGATTCCGCCACCACCGCCTCGGACCATCAGCCGGTGCTGGTGGAGATCGACGATCGCTGACGCCGGCGTCTTCTTCCGGCGGGCGCACCTTCCGGAACATCGCGAGCAACGCAAGGTCGTAGGCGATCTTGATCGCCCCCGCGGCCACGAGCGGCCAGCCGAAGGTCGTGAGGCCCAGCATGTAGCCCGCGAGGAACGGGCTCGCCGCTGCCGCGAGGCTGCGCGGCACCGTCGTGACGCTCGCCGCGGCCGGGCGCTCCGGCGGCGTCACGATCGCCATCACGTACGAGCTGCGCGTGGGCACGTCGATCTGGGACAGCGCGCTGCGCACGAGCAGCAGCGCCACGACCGCCGGGAGGCTGGAGGCGAAGGGGACGAGGATCAGGCACACGCTCGACGGGATGTGCGTGAAGACCATCGTGTTCACGAGCCCGATGCGACGCGAGACCGGCACCGCGGCGAGGAATGAAGCGGCCGAGAGCAGCCCGGTCCAGAAGAAGAGCGTGCCCGCTGCCGCGGTCGAGAGCCCGTGCGCCTGGTAGAGCCATAGCGCAAGCATCGACTGCACGATGAGGCCGCCCGCGAACGCGTCCACGCTGAAGAGCGCCGCGAGCGCGTACACGCGCGACCTCGAGGGTCCCAGAGCGGCATGCGCACGCCGGGCGTGGTCCGGCCCTGCCCGGGGCAAGCCGCGGTAGATCCCGGCCGCGGCCACGCCCACCAGTCCGTAGAGCAGGAACATCGCCTGGAAAGCCGTCCGCGCATCGACGCCGGCCGCACGCTCGATCAGGGCGGGAAACCCCGCCGCGAGCGATCCTGCCGCCGCCGCGAGCGCTCCGACGAGGCTGTAACGCGCGAAGGCGGCGGTGCGGCGGCGATCGTCGACGGCGTGCGAGAGCACGGCGTGCTCGAGGGGCAGGAACACGCTCACGTCGCCGCTCGAAGGATTGAGCGTGCCCACGAACGCCACGACGAGCAGCGGCACGAAGTCGGCGGCGAGCGCGAAGCCGAGCCCGGTGGCCGCCATCAGCGCGCACGCCGCCAGCAGCAGCGCGCGATGCGCGAAGCGGTGCGCGATCCAGCCGATGCCGAGTGTGGCGAGCCCGGAGCCCGCGAGCGTCGTGGTCGCGATGATTCCCACCTGCAGCGGCGTGTAGCCGCGCTCCAGGAGGTAGGCCGGCAGCAGCAGCGCGACGTAGCCGTCGGCGAACGCGCGCAGGCCCTTCGCGGCGATGAGCCGCCGCACGGCCGGGGCGTTCATCGCGGCAACGCGCCGAAGCGCAGGTCGTCGAAGCGGGTCACGCTGTCGGCCTTCGTCCACACCCCGACCGCGCCGGGGCCCGCGATGTGCGTGTCGTCGAGCTCGATGCGCACGACGCCGTCGAAGAGCACGCGGATGTGCGCGCCGCGATACTCGACGCGCAGCGTGTGCCAGACGCCCGCCGCCACCGGCGCATCCACGTAGCGCAGCGTCTTGCGCGCGCCGCCCTCGGTGTAATAGAGCGAGACGTTGTCCTCGAGCGCGTTGGCGCGCGCGACGTAGTAGTGGTCGCCGTCCTTCCAGCGCCAGACCACTCCGCCCGCCCGGTCCTCGCGTCCCGCGATCGGCTTCATCTTCACCTCGACGAATCCGTCGGCGAGCGCCACGTCGCGGCGCACGCACCAGGGAAAGGTGCCGCTGCCGGATTGCTCGAGCACGTTGGGCGCGCTCGGCGCGGAGGCGTCCGGCACCACGGCCCAGCGCGGAGCGCCGCGGCCGGTGACGCCCGCGACCCAGCCCGCGGGCAGCGCTCCGGTGGAAACGGAATCGAAATCGACGACTTGAGCTTGCGCGGTGTCCATGCGTCCTCCTGGTTCGATGAGGTCGGCCAGCGCAGCGCTTGGACGGGACACCGTCTTGGGATCACCGGGAGCCTGCGGTCCCGATGTCGAATCGCCGATAATGCTACACCCAATCCGCGACGAGGTGCCCATGTCCGGCCGGCTCCTTCCCCTCTCCGACGCGCTCCAGGCGTACGTGGACGGGCATTCGGTACGCGAGCATCCGGTGCTCGCCGAGCTGCGCGCGGCGACTGCCGGCATGCGGCACGCGCAGATGCAGATCGGCCCCGACCAGGGCGCGCTGATGGCGCTGCTCGTGAAGCTGATCGGCGCGCGGCGCACGCTCGAGATCGGCGTCTTCACCGGATACAGCTCGCTCGCGGTGGCGCTCGCGCTGCCCGGGGACGGGCGCGTGGTCGCCTGCGACGTGAGCGAGGAGTGGACCGCGATGGCGCGCCGCTACTGGGAGAAGGCGGGCGTTGCGAAGAAGATCGACTTGAGGCTCGCACCCGCGCTCGCGACGCTCGACGCGCTCCTCGCCGAGGGCGGCGCGGGGAGCTTCGATTTCGCCTTCATCGACGCGGACAAGGCCAACTACCTCGGCTACTACGAGCGCTGCCTGCAGCTCGTGCGGCGCGGCGGGCTCATCGCCGCGGACAACACCCTCTGGAGCGGCGCCGTGATCGATCCCGAGGACCGCTCGACCGACACCGAGGCGATCCGCGCCTTCAACGCACGGCTGCACGGCGACGCGCGCGTGGAGCTCGCGCTGCTCACCGTGGGCGACGGGCTCACGCTCGCGATGAGGCGCTGAGGCAGCGCCCCACCGCCGGCCGCTCAGTCGTCGTTCGCGTCGTCGTCCAGGCCGCAGCTCGCGCCGTCGTGCGCGTTGGAGTTGCGCGTGCGCGGCTTCTGGGTTCCCGTGAAGCGCCCGGCGGCGACGAACGTGAGCCCGGTGGGGAAGGCCTGCGGATTGGCCGGATCGAGGGCGGCGGAGGTCTCGATGCAGCCCACGCGGAAGTCGGTCACGCCGCGCGGGAAGCCGTGCGCGCGGAAGTCGAACCACTGCCCCCCCGCCACCGTGAACTTGCGGCCGTTCACCTTGAGCACGTAGAGGCTGTCGCCCACGCCGATGGGAAACTGGACGCTCACGATGCGCGGGTCTCCCCGGCCGATCGCGTAGTCGTATCCCACGGCCACGGGCGGGTCGATGAAGATCGGCACGTTCGGCACGACGTCCACCGCGAACGTGTACGCGCCGGCGCTCGTCGTGCCCGTGGGCATGACGGCGGGTGTGGCGATGAAGCCCCGGGAGTTGTCGGACGCGTCGAACCACAAGCCGCTCACCTGCCCCGCGTTGTTGATCGCCTCGCCGAAGGTCGACGTGGCCCCGGGCACGTCGAGCAGCTGGAAGCCGAGCGAGGTCCCGATGAAGCCGTGCGTGGCGGCGCCCACCGTGACCCAGCCGGTGATGAGCCCCACGTCGTTGATGCCGCGCGCCCGGGTGGGCGAGGCGTCGACCGTGAACATGTGGATCGTGCCGGGAGGGACCGGGGGCGCGTCGCGCAGGAACGCCTGCTCCGGGCCCGGGATCCCCGCACTGCCGACCACCTGCCCCGCGGTGTTGATGCCCTGCGCGATGACGAACAGCGACCCGGGGATCGGTATCGGGGTGTAGACAGAGGTCGCGGGATCGTAGATGAAGCCCTCGCTCGCGGTGTACTCGCCGGTGACCGGGTCGGTTTCCCAGGACCAGCCGGTGACGAGGCCCGCGTTGTTGATCGCGCGCGCCTCGGTGTTGGTCCAGCCGGGCCGTGAGAAGAACGTGTAGGCGCCGGCCTGGAAGACGAAGCCCTGCTCCGGCGTGGTGATCGTGCCGCCCACGATCACGCCGGCGTCGTTCATCCCGAGCGCCGAGGGCTGGAGCGGCGAGGCGGGAAGCGCAGTGAACACGCCGCCCGAGTACGTGAAGCTGAAGTTGGCGACGCCGTCGTTCGCGTACCCCGCGATCTGCCCGAGGTTGTTCATCGCGCGCACGTCGGTGCTGACCGCGCCGGGATAGCTCACGGTGTTGTAGACGTAATCGGCGAAGGCGGGGCCCGCGAATGCGAGCACGGCGGCGAGGCACCATCCGTGCAGCGCTCCCGAGATGGCACGTCCCATGGTGGCCTCCTTGTCGTTGTATGGGGCGGTGGAGTCTGCGCCGCGCCCGCGGCGCGCGTCAACGCGGAATATTCGACACCAGCGCGTCGGCATCGACGCTTGCGGCGGGCGCCTCGTGCGGGACCGGGGGGCGGCGCGCGAGGTCCATGAACCGTCTTTCGAAAAGGTGCCACGAGGCCGCGGCGGCGGCGAGCGTGAACGCAAGTGTCGCCACCAGCACTTCCACCGGCCTCTTTCCGAAGAACTCGATCGCGAGCATGACGCCGAACAGGTGCCACAGGTAGATGCCGTAGCTGATGTCGCCGAGATAGCCCAGCGGCCGCAACCAGCGCGTCGCGAGCGACTGCGGCAGGCACACCGCCGCGCCGACCACGCAGGCGAGGAAGACCGACAGGGGCGTGTGCCAGAAGATCACCATCGCCGGGTCGTCCCAGTACCGCGCGCGCGGCCAGTACGCGCCCATGGTGGCGTAGCCGGCGATGCAGGCGCCGGCGATCCACGCGAGGGCGGTGCGCCACGATGGACGCGCGCGCGCGCCCAGCACCCATTTCGCGAGGAAGATCCCGGCGCCGAACTCGTCGAGGCTGCCGGGAAGCTGCGTGGTGTGCATGAAGACGGACAGAGCGCCCTCGTCGCCATGCAACGCGACCATGCACGCGCGCCACGCCCAGGAAACCAGGATGCCGTAGAGCCAGATCCGCCACCCCGGCGTGCGGTCGATCCACGCAATCAGCAGTGCGATCGCCACGTAGAACTGCATCTCGATGGACACGCTCCAGTTCGGACCGTCGATCGAGCCGAAGGTCTGCGGCCAGAAGCTGTGGACGAAGCCGAGGTGGCTGAAGAGCTGCCCGGCCCAGTCGAGCGCGTCCTGGCGGAAGAAGCCCGGCCACATGAAGGCGATCCAGAGCGCGAGCGTGACGACGTAGAGGGGGACGATGCGCGTGAGGCGGCGCGACCAGTACGCGCGGGCGAACGCCTGCGGGGCCTGCCGGTACAGGATGAGCCCGCTGTACGAGATGACGAAGCCGCTGATGACGAAGAACACGTCCACGCCCATCCATCCCAGGCGCAGGGCGACGAGCGGGCCGGCGGCCGGAAACGAGCTCCATTCGGCGTGCACGATCACGTGGTAGACCACCACCCCGAGCGCGGCGAGCGCGCGCAGCAGGTTCACGTTGTCGAAGCGCGCCGCGCCGGCGCGGGGCGGGGTGGAGGCCGCCATCAGCGCAGCAGGACCGCCACCACGAGGAGCGCGAGCACCAGGACGATGCCGAACAGCATGCGCACCTGGCGCTGCTGCGCGCGCTCCAGGCGCGCGAGCGCGGCCTCGAAGCGCCGCGTCGTGTCCTCGGCGAGCGCGCGGTGCACGAGGCGCGGCAGCTGCGGGATCGTCTTCGCCCACAGCGGCGCCTCCTCGCGCATCTGCCGCATGAAGGCGCCCGGCCCCACCTGCTCGTTCATCCAGCGCTCGAGGATCGGCTGCGCGGTGCGGCGCAGGTCGAGGTCGGGGTCGAGCTGGCGGCCGAGGCCCTCGACCTGGAGCAGCGTCTTCTGCAGGAGCACGAGCTGCGGCTGGATCTCCATGCGGAACCGGCGCGACACCTCGAAGAGCCTCAGGAGCAGCTTGCCGAAGTAGATCTCCTTCAGCGGCCGGTCGAAGATCGGCTCGCACACCGAGCGGATCGCGCCCTCGAACTCGTCCACGCGCGTGTCGCGCGGCACCCAGCCCGCGTCCAGGTGCGCGACCGCGACGCGATGGTAGTCGCGGTGGAAGAACGCCATGAAGTTGGTGGCGAGGTAGCTCTTGTCCTCGTCGGAGAGCGTGCCCATGATCCCGAAATCCACGCCGCTGTAGCGCCCGTCGGCGCGCACGAAGATGTTGCCCGGGTGCATGTCGGCGTGGAAGAAGCCGTCGCGGAAGACCTGCGTGAAGAAGATCTCCACGCCGTCGCGCGCCAGGCGCGGGATGTCGATGCCGCGGCTGCGCAGCTGCGCCACCGCGTTCACCGGGATGCCGTCGATGCGCTGCATCACCATCACTTCGCGGTTGCACCAGTCCCAGTAGACCTCCGGCACCACCAGCAGCCGGCCGTCGATGAAATTGCGCCTGAGCTGGCTCGCGCTGGCCGCCTCGCGCAGCAGGTCCAGCTCGTCGGCGATGGTGTGCTCGAACTCCATCACCACCTCGCGCGGGCGCAGCCGCCGCCCCTCGGGGAACACGACCTCCACGAGGCCCGCGACCGTCTGCAGCAGGCCCACGTCCTGCGCGATCACCTCGCGGATGCCGGGCCTCAAGATCTTCACCGCGACCTCGCGTCCGTCGGGCAGCGTGGCGAAATGCACCTGCGCCACCGAGGCGCTCGCGATGGGCACGCTCGCGAAGGTGGCGAACACCTCCGTGTGCGGCCGCCCGTAGGCGCGGCCCAGGGTCGCCACGACGTCCTCCCACGCGAACGGCGGCACGTTGTCCTGCAGCTTCGAGAGCTCCTCGGCCACGTCCTCGGGGATCAGGTCCGGGCGCACCGAGAGGAGCTGGCCGAACTTCACGAAGATGGGCCCGAGGGACTCGAGCGCGAGGCGCAGGCGCTCGGCGCGCGGGCGCGAGCGGTCGCGCCAGAAATAGCCCATCCCGAACAGCAGGCGCACGAGCCGGCTGCCGCGCCCGGGCAGGAATTCGTCCAAGCCGTAGCGGCCGACCGTGTGGACGATGCGGGTGAGGCGCAGGGCTCGCATCATGGAACCGGGCATTTTACCCGCCCCGGCCGCCGGCCCTCCCCCCTCGCGAAGGTTAATTACGGCCCGAAGACGATCCGCTCGGCCGCCAGCATGCGGGCCACGACGCCCATGAGGACGATCGCGATGCCCACGGCTTCCAGGCCCGCGACGACGAGCGCGGCGGCCGACACCGGCTTCCCGCCGAGGATGCTCATGCCCGCTCCGTATTGGGCGAGCAGCGGCACGGCGCGCGCCCACGGCGCGTCCGCGATCGGGTAAAGCGTCAAGAGGGCGCCGACAGCGACCACCGGAATGATCAGCACGACGGCATAGCTCTGGGCCTCCTTGTACGACCGGGCGAAGCACGCGAGGCAGGTCTGGATCGCCGGAAGGAGGAGCGCCAGCGGCGCCATGGCGAGCGCCAGCTGGAGCAGCTCGTGCGGACCGAGATGGATCCGCACGCCCAGCTGCTCGAGCGACAATCTCGACAGGACCCAGGAGAGGGTGGCCAGCGTGAGGATCATTCCCGCGAGCCCCGCCGCGCTCGCGGCGAGCCACTTTCCCGCCGCGAGCTGCCACCGGGGCGTCCCGTTCAACAGCAGCGCTTCCAGGGAGCCGCGCTCGCGCTCTCCGGCCGTCGAGTCCGTGGCGATCTGCATGGCCGAGGTGATGATCGCCATCGCGAGGAAGCTCAAGACCACGCTGAGGAGCGTGGCGCCGCGCTGCTGGGAGTTCGCGACGTCCACCTGCTCCAGCCGGATCGGCGCCGCGACCTCGGGCGAGACGCCCCGCACGATGAGCCGCTGGGCGGCGACCTCGGCGCCGAAGCGGTCCACAAGCGCCGCGACCCGCTGCGCCTTGGGCGCGCCGGCCGCGCGGGTCGAGTCCGTGAAGAGCCGCACGCGCGCCGAGCGCGAACGCGAAAGGTCCGCCGAGAAATCGGCGTCGATCACGACGGCGACGTCCACCCCGCGCCCACGCACCGCGGCCTCGGCGTCGGGCGGCGCCGCCACGATCGCGATGCCGTCCTGCCGCCGCAGCCAATCCACCAGCTCCGGTCCCCGCTCCGCGCCCGCGACCGGCAGGTCGATCCGCTCGATGGCGCCCTTCTGCACGGCGCGCTGGTTCAGAACGAAGGAGATCAGCAGTGGGCCCAGGAGCGCCGTGGCCGCCATGGTGAGGATCGACCGGCGATCGCGCAACGCGTCGACCAGCTCCTTGCCCGCGACGAGGGCGAGCGACCGCAGGCTCATTGCAGCCCCACCAGCGCCATGAACGCGTCTTCCAGGGAGGTCATTCCGGTCGTCGCGAGGAGCTCGTCCGCCGTGCCGTCCGCCACGACCCTGCCTGCGGCGATGATGACGATCCGGTCGCACAGGGCCGACACTTCCTGCATCACGTGGCTGGAGAAGACGACGCACCGGCCTTCGCGCCGGAGGCCCCGGACGACTTCCCGGACGGCGCGGGTGCTCGCGACGTCGAGGCCGTTCGTCGGCTCGTCGAGGAGGACGTTGCGCGGATCGTGCACCAGCGCGCGCGCCAACGCGACCTTCGTCCTTTCGCCGTGGGAGAACCCCGCGACGCGCCGGTCGGCGATGGGCGCGAGGCCCAGCGCGCCGATCCAATGCTCGACGCGCCGCTCGAGCTCCGCGCCGCGCAGCCCGCGCAACGCCCCGAAGTACCGGATGTGCTCCCGGCCCGTGAGGCGCCCGTACAGTCCCGATGCGTCCGGCAGCACGCCCAGCCGGCGTTGCGCGAGCTGCGGGTCGGCGGCCACGTCGGCGCCGTCGACGGTGATGGTTCCGGCGTCCGGCTTCATGAGCCCGCAGGCGAGCCGGAGGGTCGTCGTCTTCCCCGCGCCGTTGGGACCGAGGAGCCCGGTCACCCCGCCGTCGGCCGCGCTGAAGGAGATCCCGTCGACGGCCACCGCCCGGGAAAAGCGCTTGCGCACGTTCTCTACCCGGATCATCGGGCAGCCTGCGGACCGGCGACGGGTCCCGACGGACTCAGGAAGAACGGCGGCCGCTTCGACCGGCCCGCGCAGGATGCGTCCACGCCCGACGCGGTCCCGGCCTCGAGGAACGCCGCGATCATTCGCACGACGCACGCGGTGGAGGACTCGCCCGGCGCGACGTGGAAGTGGCCGGCCCCCGGGAGCACGACATGGCGCGCGTTCTTCCAATGCGCCGCCACATCCGCCCCCCACGAGGGCGGCGTCACGGGGTCGAGGCCCCCGGAAACGACGAGCGCCGGAAGGTTCGATGGCGGCATCTCGTAGTAAGCGGGGTCCATGCGCGCGGCCGGCCAGAATCCGCACGGCTCCAGGAACGATCGGGCCATAGCGGGCCCCAGGAAGGTGCCCGCCGATTCGCGCTCGATCGCCCCCGGCTCGATCCGGGGCGCGTCCTCGCTGCAGAGGACGGAGTACTCCATTCCCTTCGCGACGCTTTCCGCAGCGCGGCGCAACGAAGCGCCCAGGGCGAGGAAGCCCGCGAAGTTTCCCTGTTCCGCCTCCTCGACGAGCAACGGCACGTCGGCCGCGGTCGTCGGCGAATAGAGCGCCGTGAAGAGGATGCCCGCAAGCAGCCCGCGCGTGAGATCGACCTCTCGCGCGAGCCCCGTCTGCGGATCCGCGAAGCGGATGCGGCGCGGATGGGCGCCCACGTCGTCGAGGAGCGTCGACAGGCGTCGGCGCAGGTCCGGGAACCGCCCGTTGCAGGCGGAATCGTTCGCGCAATCGCGAAACAGGAGATCGAGGGCGCGCTGCGCATCGCGGGCGAAGTAGAGCGGCAACCGCGAGTCCGGCGGTGTCACGCCGTCGAGAACCACGGCCCGCACGCGGGCTCCGTGGCGCCGCACGTAGACGATCGCCGCGCGCGTGCCGTACGACACGCCGTAGAGATCGATCGTGGAATAGCCGAGAAATCGCAGGACGTCGTCGAGGTCGTCCATCGCGACGTCCGTCGTGTACCGGGTCACGTCGGCCCGCGACCGGTACGTCTCGAGGCACTCGCGCATCCGGGCGGCGAAGCGGCCGGACGCCGGCACGGCGGCGTCGCGTTCGATCCGGCACTCGAGCGGATTGGACTTTCCGGTGCCGCGCTGGTCGACGAAGACGATGTCGCGTCGGATCTCGATCGGTCGCAGGATCTCCTGGTATCCGGCCGCCATGTCGGCGGCGCCCTGGCCCGGGCCTCCCGCGAGGATCACCAGCGGGTCGGCAGCGTGGTCCTGCTTGAGCGCGGGCAGCACCACGACCTTCAACGCAATCCTGCGGCCGGCCCGGGCCCGGCGGTCCTCCCACACGTCGACCACGCCGCAGTAGCCGTCGGTCGGCCCGTCCGCAGCGGAGCACGGCCGCAGGCGATCGAGAGCGCCCGGTTCCGGCCGCGACGAGCAGGCGCAAGCGAGCAGCACCAACGCGATCGACCAGCGCATCGGAGACATCGCCCGCCCCCCATCGTGCGGCGACCCGGAGCCGCGCACTCAATGCCCCGCGAAGCGGATGAGCCACAGCAATGCGGCGAACCCCGCGATGTACGCGCCCCCGAAGAGGGCGAGCCGATGGGCGAGGTTCAGCGAATAGCCGCGCGCTCCCTTGAGCACCAGCAGGGGAACGCCCGGCTCGCAGCAGACCGGCCATCTCGCGAGCTCCGGCTGGCGCAGGAGATCGGGGAGCCGCACCGGCCGCGTGCGGGCGAGCAGGGCCTCCAGCCGTCTCCTCCGAATCTCCACCCACACCGTCCCTCCGATCCCGGCAGCAGTCCAGAGCACGAGCCACAGGTTCATCACAGCGGCGTGTTCCTCCGGGGCGGCGCTCACGACCATGGGAACGTAGAGGAAGGACACGGCGACGACGATGCGCGACCAATCGACCACGGCGAGGAGATGCTTGCGGGCGAGCTCCCGCACCGCCCGGTACCGCGCGGCGCCCTCGCGCGGGAGCGGCATGCGCCATTCGACAGCCACCCATTTCGCGTACAGCATGCCGAGCTGGAGATAGAGAAGGAGCACGGGCATGCCGAAGAGACGGCGCGGATCCGGACGCGGGCTCGTGCCGAGGTAGCGGGCCGCGAGCCACGCGAACGTCACGACGGCGAAGAGCGCCACGAGCGCTTCGATCGCGGGATGGGAATAGTCCCGCATCCTGCGCGTCGCAAGCGAGATGCCCATGCCCGCGGAGGGCTCGGCGCGGCCCGGGGCCTCGAATCGCCGCGCCTCGCGCTCCGCGAGGTCGACGGAAAACGCGTGGCCCGCGTGGATCAGCACGGACAGCGCCACGATCAGCGCGTTCAGCATCGCCACGTTCCCCCACGCGAAGATCGCCGCGGCGATCGGGACGTCGATCGCGAACGGGACGAGCAGTCGCAGGCGGTACCGGCGCAGGATCGCGCGGCCCGCCCCGGCGTAGAAATCGGCGGGAACCGGGACGTCGAAGAACCACTCCGCGCCGCGCATCCGGGGCTCGCGCGCCCGCCGGAGGAAGCCGTTGATGCGAACGATCCAGAAGAGGACGTACAGCGCGATGGAGAATTCCGCGATCGTCATCTACTTGCTTCCCTTCCCCGCCCCTTTGAGCTCGCGCAGCACCAGGTTCTCGATGCGGCTCGCCGGCAGCCCCGACAGCACGAGGTCGGTCAGCGCCGCGCGCAGGGGCCGCAGGAGCTGGTCCTGCGTGCGCTCCACGGCCCTGCGGGAGGTCACGACCGATCCCGCGCCGTGGGCGATCGAGATGAGGCCCTCCTTCTGCAGCTCGCGGTAGGCGGCCGCGATCGTGTTGAGGTTCACGCCCAGGTCCGCCGCGAGCTGGCGCACGGGCGGCAGCGGCGCCCCCTGGGCGAGCTCTCCCCGCGCGATGAGCTCCTTGATGCCGTCGGCGACCTGCTGGTAGATCGGCCGTGGGTCGGCCGTGTCGATGCTGAGGAACATGCGCCCGCGCTCTCCGCGATCATGTATGGTGTATGTATACGCCATACACTTCGGCGAGTCAACGAGCCCGGGCATCTTGCCCGCCCCGGGTCCCCAACCCTCCCCCGTCGCAAAGGTTAATTACGGCTGTAGCGCCGGGCGTCTATCTGGAGCGGGCCCCCGGTGCTAATCTGGCCTCGCCCGCGGCCGGGAGTCCGGGGTCCACGAGAAGACAAAGAAGGAAGTGCCTAGATGACGTATCAGGCTGATCGTCCTTTTACGCTTTACTTCGTTCGCCACGGCATCACGGAGCCCAATTTCCGCGGCTTCCGCTGTGGCGGCGACCTCGACCTGCCGATGATGGACATCGGCTGCGACCAGGCCTACCTGCTCGCCAAGCAGATCGACAAGATGAACCTGCGCATCGGCGTGATCATCGCCGGCTCCCTGCTGCGCACGCGCCAGACCGCCTCCATCATCGCGGGCGTGCTGGGCGACGTTCCGGTCATGATCGAACCGCTGCTCAACGAGCGCCGCCTGGGCGAGTGGAACAACCGGCCCATAGCCGAGACCGAGCCGCTCCTCGCGCGCAAGGTGCCGCCGCCCGGCGGCGAATCGGAAGAGGAGTTCACCGCGCGCATCGGCGAGGCGCTCGCGAAGCTCGAGCCGCAACTCGAGCGCCGGCCGCTGCTCGTGAGCAGCAAGGGCGTGGGCCGCGTGCTGAACACGCTCCTCGGCGGCAACGAGCGCATGCAGGTGGGCAACGGCGAGATCGTGGAGTTCGCGGTGTTCCCCGCCGCCGGCCGCCCGGCGCTGCGCGTGAACCGGCCGCACCAGGGCTAAGGCCCATGGCGGCGGTGACCAAGGTGGTGCAGGCCGCGACGCGGCACCGTTTCGAGCCGGACTGGGAGCCGGAGATCCCGGGCCGCCGGCGCGTCCTGCACAACTGGGACGAATACATGGCGCTCGCCAAGCGCATCATCGAGCGCTTCGACCACCAGTTCGACCTCAAGCACTTCGACTACCACCACCCGGTGCGCCTGCAGAAGGGCCCGCAGCGTTTCCGCAAGCCCTATGCCGTGAAGGTCGCCTACACCGAGTGGGGCGATCCCGCCAATCCGACGGTGGTGTGCTGCGGCGGCGTGGCCAACACGGCGATGCGCTTCAACTACCTCGCTTCCGACCTCGCGAGCCACTTCCACGTCGTGTGCATGGACTGGGTCGGGCGCGGACGCAGCGGCTGGATGGCCGACCAGCGCGACTACTCGCTCGCCACCTACGTCGAGCAGCTGCGCCAGATGATCGACCACCTGGGCGGCGGCCCGGTGGTGATGCTCGGCTCCTCGATGGGCGGGAGTGCCGCGATCGAGCTCGCGGCGCGCCACCCCGCCATGGTGGACAAGCTGGTGCTGAACGACATCGGCCCGTTCATCCCGCGCAGCCGGCGCCTGCGCCGCTCGCAGACGCTCGCGCGCCACTACGTGTTCCGCGACCCGGCGGATCTGTTGCGCAAGATCGGCGCCTCGCAGAAGAACGACGGCCCGGTGAGCGACGACATCCGCTTCAACGTGACCTTCCACCAGACGCGCTGGTCCGACGAGGAAGGCGGGCGCGTGTACCGCCACGACGTGCGCGCGCTCCAGGCCTTCCGCATCGACGCGGCGAAGAGCCTCGACCAGTGGAAGCTGTGGAAGCGCGTGCGCTGCCCGGTGCTGCTCATCCACGGGCTGCTGTCGGACGCGCTGCTGGCGCCCACGATCCGGCGCATGCGCCGCTGCGGCAACGTGTGCGTGATGCACGTCCCCGACACCGGCCACACGCCGGTGCTCTCCGACCGCAACCAGAACTGGTTCATCCACGAGTGGCTCATGGGGCGCCAGCAGGCCGACGAGTGGACGGTGCTGCACGCCAAGCCGCGCGAGGAAGGGGCGGAGGAGTCCGTGGACGCGCGTCCGCGATCCGTTCGCGCCTGACTAGCCGCGCTCGGCGTCCTGGCCCTGCGCCCCGCCCTGCTCGCCCTGGGGCTGGGCCTGGCCGAGCGAGGCCGCGCGTCCGCGGCGCTCGCGCTCGCGCTGGCGCAGCACGTCGATCATCACGTTGAAGGTGCGCGCGAGCTGGCCGATCTCGTCGTCCGTGCGCACCGGCACGTTGGCGTTCGCGTAGTCGCCGCGCTTGAGCGCGTTGGCCGCTCCCGTGAGCCGCTCGATCGGGCGCACGATGGAGCGCGCGAAGAACATGCCCGCGACGACGAACACCGCGCCCGCGAGCGCCACGCTGTAGAGCACCTGGCGGAAGAGCCGGTCGAGCGGCTGCGCGAAGTAGTCGCGCGATTCCGACACCCCGACCACCCAGTCGTGGCCCGGCACCGGCGCGTATCCCGCGATCTCCTCGCGCCGCGTCGTGCTCGAGTAGTAGCTCACGTTGCCGCGCTCGCGCGCGCCCACCATGGCGGCGGCGAGCCGCGGCTGGTTGAGCGAATCGACGCGGTCGGCGCGGAAGCGCTGGTCGGCGAGGATCTCCTGCACCACCTCCGCGCGCAGCGGCACGAGGCTGTGGTACATGAGGCGCGCGTCCGGGTGCCAGACCACCACGCCGTCGCCGTCGATGAGGAAGGGCGTGCGCTGGTCGCCCGCCCGGGCGCTCGCCAGGATGCGCGCGATCGGATCCGCGTAGATGCGCAGCACCACCGCGCCGATCACCGTGCGACCGTCGGCGGCGAACACCGGGCGCGAGTAGAACACGCCGGACTTGCCCGCCACGGACCCCACCGTCACGCCGGTCATGTGCGGGCGGCCTTCCATCGCCTGCTTGAAGTACTCGCGGAACTTGAAGTTCTTGCCCATCACGTCCGGATCGCTCGCGACGAGCGCCTTGCCCGAGGTGTCCATCACCATCGCGAACTGCACGTCGGGGTTGGCCTTCACGAGCCCCTCGAGCTTGGAGAGGATCGCCGTGGTGCCGGCCGCGGTCGGGTGCGCGAGGTAGGCGACGAAATCCTCGTCGGTGCCCAGGTAGTTCGCGAGGTTGCGGCTGTCGCCCAGCAGCTGCGCGATGCGCCCGGCGGTGCTCTGCGCGAGGTGCTCGAGGTTGCGCAGCTCGATGTCGTGCACGTTGGTGATCGCCGCTTCGAGGTTGTACTGCGCGGTGATGAGCATCGGGCCCAGCGCGATGCAGATCATCGCGAGCGTCATCTTGATCGAAAGCGGCCACGACGCGGGACGGCGCAGCAGCGACCAGAGCCGCGCGAGGCGCGCCTTAAGCGCGCGCGGCGAGGCCATCGTGCGCAGCCAGCTCTCGCCGCCACGCAGGGCTTCGTCGTCGTTCGCGAGCAGCGCCGCCTGCAGCCCGAGCGCGGCGGGATGCGCCGCGAAGAGCAGCGTGCGCCACTGGTCCACGTCGGCGGGCCGCTCGCCCGGCTGCACGCGCAGGGCCCAGTCGATCGCCGCGAGGAACTGGGGCGAGTAGCGCTCCGCGGCCGCGTCCTGCGCGCGCGGCAGCGGATCGGTCACGCCCGAGCGCGCCGGCGCGTCCACGGGCTTGCGTCCCGTGACCAGCCAGTAGAGCGTGGCCCCCATCGAGTAGATGTCGGTCCACGGCCCCTGCCGGCCGCCGCCCGCGTACTGCTCGATCGCGCCGTAGCCCGGGGTCACCACCGCGCCCGGGTCGGCGCGCTCGATCGTCGCCTGGCGCGCCGCGCCGAAGTCGAGCAGCACGAGGCTGCCGTCCTCGTCGCGCACGTAGATGTTCTCGGGCTTGATGTCGCGGTGCAGGTAGCCCGCGCGGTGCACGGCCGCCAGCCCGTCCAGGAGGGGTGCCATGAGGGCGACGATCGCCTCTTCGCCCAGGTCCGCATGGGTCTTGCGCCACTGCTTGAGCGATTGGCCGCGCTCGTACTCGAGCACCATGTACGCCGTGCGGTTCGCCTCGAAGAAGCGCGCGACGCGCACGATGTTCGGGTGGCGGAAGGTCGCGAGCGTGCGCGCCTCCACGAGGAAGCTGTCGAGCCCGGTCTGGTAGTAGTCCTGGTCGCGGTCGGCGCGTGCCGAGACGGTGTCGTCGGCGGCGCGATAGGCGAACTCCTCCGGCAGGTACTCCTTGATCACCACCTTGGCGTCCAGGTTCATGTCGGTCGCGGCATACACGATGCCGAACCCGCCTTGGCCCAGGACGGCGTCGATGCGGTACTCGAGGAGGCGGAAGCCGGCGGGCAGCGCCACGGTGGCGGCGGCCGGCTTGGGGACGAGCGCCCGCCGCGGCTCGTTCGCCGCGAGCGGCCGCGTCGTGTCGAGCGACGTGGCCGAGGCCGTCCTGAGGTTATCGCTCATGCCCCCGATCCTCCGGCTGCTCCATTCCGGTGCGACTACGCTACCACAAGGTCCGGGCGGTGCAGGAAAATCCTAAGGGGACAGAGACTTACAACCGTAATTTTATCTTTCCCACTAAGGCCGTGATACCATGGCCGCAGGGGAAACAAAGGGGGGAGCGGGGGGCCGGATGGGGACGATTCGCGTCCGATTCATAACTGTTGCGCTGGTGGTGAGCTTCTTCGCCGTCGGCATGGCGGCGTTCCTCAACTACTTCAAGTACAAGAGCACGATCGGCGGCATCGTCAAGTCGCGCGTGCTCGTCGTCGGCCGCAGCATCGAGAACAGCGTCCAGGCCTCGCTCTCGCTCGGCATGCAGTTCACCGAGCTCGCCACGCTTCCGTCGCAGATGGAGCGCGAGAAGGCCTCGGACCGGCTGATCCGCGGCATCGACGTCTTCGACGACACCGGCCAGATCATCTACAGCACCGACCAGGCGCGCGTGGGCTCGAGCGTGGACCGCTCGTGGCGGGACGCGGCCGCGCGCGCGAAGACGACGGAATGGAACGGCGAATCGCCGCAGGACTACGTGGCCGGCATCTCGCTCAAGAACAACTTCGACCTCACCGTGGGCTACCTCGCGCTGCGCTACTCGCGCGACTACGTGGACGGCGCGGCGCACGCGGCCGCGCGCCAGATCACCATCGCGGCCCTCGGCGCCTTCGCCGGCATCGCGCTCATCGCTCCCCTCGCGTTGATCGTGGTGATCCGCCGCTTCGAGCGCGACCTGCAGACGCTCGAGACGGCCGCGAGCCACCTCGAGGACCGCGGCCCCCCCGCGGCCCTCTCCGGCTCCGCGTTCGACTCCGTCATCGACCACCTCCGCGCCTCGCTGCGCGACGCCAACTCGGCGCTCGACGACCTGCGCGCGAAGCTGGACTCGGCTTAGCCCGGCCATGCTGGAAAAGAACTATCTCTGGCGCATCTACTGGCAGCTCGCCGGTGTGATCATGGTGTGCGTGGTGATCGCGCTCGCCGTGGTGTCGTACTTCTCGCACCGCGTGTTCGACCACGAGCTCGTGCCGGAGACGGAGAAGAAGGCGGCCACCGAGGGCTCGTCGCTGCGCGCCCTCGTGCTCAAGGCCACGAGCTACGGCATCCCCTTCGACGCGCTGTACGGCGTCGACCGCACGTTCGAGGAGATGTTCGGGGAGAACCCCGAGTTCTCCTACGCCGGCATCACCAACACCGAGGGCACGCTGCTCTACCAGTACGGCAAGGAGCCGCAGGGCGCGCTCGTGCACTTCCACAGCCCGGCGCTCCTCGCCGCCATGCGCGACTCCACCGTGCCCTGGCAGGTGGCGCTCGTGGGCACGCAATACGTCGTCTCGATGCCCATGTTCAGCGCCGGCAAGCCGCTCGGCGTGCTGCACATCGGCATCGAGTCGGTGTTCGTGGACCGGGTGCTGCTGGAGGTGATGCTCGACGTGCTGGTGGTGCTGGTCGTGTCGCTCTTCTTCACGCTGGAGCTCCTCAACTTCATGGCCGGCGCGCGCCTCGCCTCGGGCCTGGGCGAGTTCGGCCTGCAGGTGGAGCGCATGCGCTCGGGCGACTTCACCGCCACGGCGCGCGTGCGCGCCAACGACGAGATCGGGCGGCTGCTGCGGCGCATCGACGCGGCGATCGACCACCTCAACGTGCGCTACGAATTCCTCGCCGGCGAGCTCCAGGACAAGCTGAAGAGCGCGAGCGCGGAGCGGCGCGAGGCGCTGAAGCCCGCGCTCGCAGCGTTCGAGGCGATCGGCAAGCGCTTCAAGTTCGGCTCGACGCCCAAGGCGGCGCAGACCGACGAGATGAACCTGAACCGCATCCGCGCGCCGCTCTTCGCGTTCATCATCGCCGAGGAGCTCACGCGCTCCTACCTGCCGAGCTACGTGAACCAGCTGCTGGTGACGGTGCCGGGCATCTCGCCGCAGGTCGTGATCGGGCTGCCCATCATGCTCTTCATGCTGATCGTGGCGCTCGGCCAGCCGTACCTCGGCAGCTGGAGCGAGCGCGTCGGGCGGCGCAAGGCGATGCTGGTCGGCGCGGGAATCGCCACCGTGGGCTTCCTCGCCACCGCCCTCGCCTACAACCTCTACGACCTCCTGGTGTGGCGCTCGCTCTGCGCGCTGGGCTACGCCATGGTGTTCGTGGCCGCGCAGGGCTACGTGCTCGATCGCACCGGGCAGACCAACCGGGCGCAGGGCTTCGCGCTCTTCATCGGCGCCATCATGGTGGCCACGGTGTGCGGCCCGTCCATCGGCGGCATCCTCGCGGACAACATCGGGTTCCGCGCGTCTTTCGGCGTGTCGGCGGTGATGTCGTTCCTCTCGATCCTCGCGATCCTGCGCCTGCCGGTCCACGACGCGCGGCCGGCGGCGAACAAGCCCACGCGCGGCCCGCGCCTGCGCGAAGTGATGGCGCTCATCGTGAACCGGCGCTTCATGACGCTCACGGGGCTCGCCGCGATGCCCGCCAAGATCATCCTCACCGGCGTGTGCTTCTACCTCGTGCCGCTGTACATCGTCTCCCTCGGCAACACCTCGGCGATGGCCGGGCGCATGCTGATGGTCTACGCGGTGATGATGGTGCTCATCGTGCCGCTCGCCGCGCGCCTGTCGGACTCGAGCCTGCGCCGCGACCGCTACGTCTCCGTGGGCCTCATCATCTCGGGTCTCTCCGGCCTGCTGCTGCTCCTCTCGGACAGCATCCTGGTGCTCTTCGGCGTGGTCTTCCTCCTCGGGCTCGGGCAGGCGCTGTCGATCGCCGCGCAGAGCGCGCTGGTGGCCGAGCACTGCCAGGAGGAGATCCGCGTCTTCGGCAGCGACGCGGTGTACGGCGTCTACCGGCTGCTCGAACGCCTCGGCAATGCGCTGGGCCCGCTGATGGCGAGCCTGCTCGTGGTCTTCTGGGGCTACCAGGGTGCCTTCGTGTCGCTCTCCGCCCTCGTCCTGTTCTGCGGCATCGCCTTCACCATCTCGACCCGCGGCGAGGAATGGCAGGGCGAGCCGGTGCATTCGTGATGCCATGACCGCCCGCGCGCTCGCCCTCTTCGCCCTCGTCGCGCTGCTCCTGATCGGCGACCACCAGGCCTCCGCGCAGCTCGCGAGCCGGCCGCTGCGCATCTACGCGATCACGTTCCGCGGCATGACCGACGTGGAGCGCGGGTTCCAGGACTACTTCGCCGCGCGCCGCATCCCGGTGCAGATCACTTTCCGCGACCTCAATCGCGACGCCTCGCGCATGCCCGGCTTCCTCGAGGAGATCCGCCGCACGCGCCCGGACCTCGTGTACACGTGGGGCACGTCGGTCACGCTGGGCGTGGTGGGCACGTACGACGGCTACGATCCGCAGACGCAGATCACCGACATCCCGGTCGTGTTCACGCTCGTCGCCGCGCCCGTGCTCGCGAAGATCGTCCCCGACCTCAAGTCCTCGCGCCGCAACGTGACCGGGGTCTTCCACGTGGCGCCGACCGAGGCGCAGATCCGCGCGATGGCTTCCTACCGGCCGTTCAAGTCGATCGGCATCCTCTACACGCCGACGGAGCAGAACTCCGTGGTGGTGGTGAACGAGGTGAAGGAAGTCGCCAAGCGCCTGGGCTTCTCGCTGGTGGCCAAGCCATTTCGGCTCAACGCGCAGAACCAGGTGACCGCCGACGGCGCGCCGGAGATGATCCACGAGCTGAAGCAGCAGAAGGTGGACTGGCTGTACCTGCCGCCCGATTCCTACCTCGGCACGCAGGCGGAGAAGGTGATCATCCCCGCGGCGATGAGCGAGGGGCTTCCGACGTTCGCTTCCACCGAGCAGCTCATGGAAGCGGGCGCGCTCACCGGGCTCATCAGCCACTACTACGCGATCGGGCAATTCACCGCGTACAAGGCCGAGCAGATCCTGGTGAACAAGGTGCCGGCGGCGCGGATCCCGATCGAGACCCTCACGCGCTTCACGCTCCAGGTGCGCATGGACAAGGCGGAGCAGCTGAAGATGCCGCCGCCGCTCGCCATGTTCAACTACGCGGAGCTCATCGTTCCCAAGCCGGGCGCCCAGGCGAGCCAGTGACGCCGCGCCGCGCGCCGCGCTTCCCGCGCTACGCGTTCTTCAGCCGCGGCGCGAACTTCTCGCGCAGCTTGCGCACCTTGGGGTCGATCACGGCCGTGCAGTAGGGATTGCGCGCGCCCACGCGCTCGTAATACTCCTGGTGGTATTGCTCGGCCATGTGGAAGTCGGCGGCCGGCACGATCTGGGTGACGATGGGGCGCGAGAAGACCTCGCGGCCCAGCCGCTCGACGACCTCGCGCGCGACGCGTTCCTGCTCGGGCGAATGGAAGAAGATGGCCGAGCGGTACTGCGTGCCGATGTCGTTGCCCTGCCGGTCGCGCGTCGTGGGATCGTGGATCGCGAAGAACACCTCGAGCAGGTCCGCGTACGGGATCACCGCCGGGTCGAACGCGACGCGCACGACCTCGGCATGGCCGCTCCTTCCGGAGCACACTTCCTCGTACGTCGGATTCGAAGACTTTCCGCCCATGTAGCCGGACTCGACGCTCTCGACGCCCTTCAATTGGTCGAACACCGCCTCGAGGCACCAGAAGCAGCCGCCGGCCAGCGTCGCGATCTCGCGTGTCATGGGATCAAGTGGGCAATGAGCAGGGGTTGAGAACCGCTAGTGGCGGTGTCAAGTGATTAGGATCAAACTAGATGTTGTGGATCTCCGGCATAAGTCGGGGACCGATCCGAGACCTTTCAATCATGGCACAAACCGTCCAGCCCCCGCGCTCGCCGCGCACCGTCGAAACCCTTCCCGAGCAGGAGATCTCGCGCGAGGTCCTGATCGAGAAATACGCGAAGGGCGGCGAGAGCACGCTCGGCGAAGTGCAGGCCCGCGTGGCGCGCGCGCTCGCGGCCGTGGAGCCGGAGGCGAAGCGCGTCCAGTGGGAAGCGCGCTTCCTCCAGGCGCAGGAGCGCGGCTTCGTGCCCGCGGGCCGGATCAATTCGGCGGCCGGCACGTCGCTCACCGCCACCCTCATCAACTGCTTCGTGCAGCCGGTGGGCGACTCCATCACCGAGGTGGTGGACGGCAAGCCCGGCATCTACACCGCGCTCGCCGAGGCCGCCGAGACGATGCGCCGCGGCGGCGGCGTGGGATACGACTTCTCCTCGATCCGCCCCGAGGGTGCCTTCGTGCACGGCACGCTCTCGCGCGCGAGCGGGCCGGTGTCGTACATGCGGGTCTTCGACCAATCGTGCGAGACGGTGGAATCGGCGGGATCGCGCCGCGGCGCGCAGATGGGCGTGCTGCGCTGCGACCATCCGGACATCGAGCGCTTCATCCACGCCAAGGACACCGGCGAGCTCACCAACTTCAACATCTCGGTGGGCGTGACCGACGCGTTCATGAAGGCGGTCGATTCGGATGGCGCCGTGGAGCTGGTGCACAAGGCCGAGCCCTCGGCCGACATCAAGGAAGCCGGCGGCTACCAGCGCGGCGACGGCCTGTGGGTCTACCGCAAGGTGCGCGCGCGCGAGCTCTGGGACCTGGTCATGCGCTCGACGTACGACCACGCCGAGCCGGGCATCCTCTTCCTCGACCGCATCAACCGCGACAACAACCTGCATTACTGCGAGACGATCGAGTGCACGAACCCGTGCGTGACGGCGGACACATGGGTCATGACGAGCGACGGGCCGCGGCAGGTTCGCGATCTCGCCGGTCGTCGTTTCCGCGCGGTTGTGGACGGCAAGCCGTACGCGACTCTCTCCGAGGGCTTCTTCTTCACCGGCACCAAGCCGGTATTCCGCCTTCGGACTCGCGAAGGGCACGGGCTGCGCCTGACGTCAAACCATCGCGTGCTGCGGGCATGGCATGACACGCCGTTCCGCCTCGAAACGGAATGGGTGGAGGCGAGCGAGCTTCGTCCCGGCGACGAAATCCTCCTGCACGATCATCGCCGCACGATCCGGTGGGAAGGCGCGCACGGCTTCGAGGAAGGCCTGCTGATGGGGCTGCTCATCGGCGACGGCCATCTCACGAAGGCCGAAGCGATCCTCGGCGCCTGGGATCCGGGCATGGCACGGGAAGCGAACGGGAGCACGTGCGTGTCGCCCGGCGTTTCATCGATGATGGAAGCCGCACAGAAGGCCGCGATGACGCTTCGACATCGCGCCGATTTCTCCGGATGGGTTTCCATTCCAGGACATCCGGGACACTACCGGCTCAAGCTCAGGGCGCTGCGCGAGCTAGCGCTGAGTCTCGGGATGCGTCACGGCGAGAAGCGCATCACGCCCGCGCTCGAAAGCTGCTCCTCGGACTTTTGTCGCGGATTCCTGCGCGGCTTCTTCGATTCGGACGGATCCGTCCAGGGCTCGCAGGCGAAAGGCGTGTCGATCCGACTCGCGCAGGTTCACCTTCCCACGCTGCAGGCCGTGCAGCGGATGCTCGCTCGCCTCGGCATCGATTCGACCATCTACCAGGAGCGCCGCCCTTCCGGAGAAAAGGAGCTGCCGGATGGCCACGGCGGATACCGCGCCTATCCGACGCAGGCGCTGCACGAGCTCGTCATCTCGGGCGAGAGCATCCAGCGATTCGCGGATGTGATCGGCTTCTCCGATGTGGAGAAGGAAGCGAAGCTCGAGGCGGCCCTGGCGAGCTATGTCCGCCGCCTGAATCGCGACCGCTTCCTCGCGACGTTCGAGTCCCTCGAGGCGGACGGCGTGGAAGACGTGTACGACGTGACGGTCGATGAAGTGCACGCGTTCGATGCCAACGGGCTCTATGTGCACAATTGCGCGGAGGAGCCGCTTCCGTCGTACGGCTGCTGCGACCTGGGCTCCATCAACATCTCGCTCTTCGTGAAGGATCCTTTCGGCGCGAAGGCGTCGTTCGAGTTCGACGCGTTCGGAGCGGTGATCGACGTCGCCGTGCGGATGCTGGACAACGTGCTCGACGTCACGCCCTGGCCGCTCGCCCAGCAGCGCGCCGAGGCGATGTCCAAGCGGCGCGTGGGCCTGGGATACACCGGGCTGGGCGACGCGCTCGCGATGCTCAAGCTGCGCTACGACACCGAGCCCGCGCGCGCGATGGCGGCGAAGATCTCCGAATTCATGCGCGACCGCGCCTATGCGATCTCCGTGGAGCTCGCGAAGGAACGCGGCGCCTTCCCGATGTTCAACGCCGACCTCTACCTCTCGGGGGGCAACTTCGCCTCGCGGCTTCCACCCGCTCTCAAGGAATCGATCCGCAAGCACGGCATCCGCAACTCGCACCTGCTGTCGATCGCGCCCACGGGCACCATCAGCCTCGCCTTCGCCGACAACGCCTCCAACGGCATCGAGCCGCCGTTCTCGTGGACCTACACGCGCAAGAAGCGCATGGCCGACGGCACGCACAAGGAATTCCGCGTCGAGGACCACGCGTGGCGCCTGTACAGGCATCTGTTCGGCGAGCAGGCGAAGCTGCCCGAGTATTTCGTGACCGCGCTCGAGATCTCCGCCGACGCGCACCAGGCGATGGTGGCCGCGGTGGCGCCGTTCGTCGACACCAGCATCTCGAAGACGGTGAACGTGCCGGAGGATTATCCGTACGGCGAGTTCGAAGGGCTGTACCTCAAGGCGTGGAAGTCCGGCCTGAAGGGGCTCGCCACGTACCGGCCCAACGCCGTGCTGGGCGCGGTGCTCACGCCTGATGCGGCGCAGCCCGCGGCGCGCGAGCTGCTCCAGGCGGGCGGCGAGGGCGCCAACCGGCGGCTGGCGATCAAGACGCTTCCGCAGCCCGTGCTCACCAGCCTGCGCTGGCCGGGTCGGCCCGAGCTGCCCGAGGGCAACCTCGCGTGGACGTACATGATCGATTCGCCGGCGGGGCGCTTCGCGCTCTTCGTGGGCGAGATCGAGGAAGCCGGACGCAAGTTCCCGTTCGAGGTGTGGGTCAACGGCGCGGAGCAGCCGCGCGGCCTGGGCGCCGTGGCGAAGACGCTGTCCATGGACATGCGCGCCGACGACCGCGGCTGGCTCAAGATGAAGCTCGACGTGCTCGCGAGCACCGTGGGCGACGATTCCTTCGACATGCGCTTCCCGCCCCACGGCGAGATGCGGCGCGTGCCGGGCGTGGTGTCGGCGGTCGCGCAGGTGGTGCGCTGGAGATGCGAGCAGCTGCGCGCATTCGAAGGCTCCGCGCACACGCCGGTGCTCGACCACATGTTCAGCGTCGAGGAGCCGCGTACGGGAACCGACGGGACGCTCTCGTGGACCGTGGACGTCGCGAATCCGGCGTCGGGCGACGAGTTCGTGCTGGGCCTGAAGGAGATCCAGCTTCCGGACGGCACGACGCGCCCGTACTCGATCTGGCTCTCCGGCCACTATCCGCGCGCGTTGGACGGCCTCACCCGCATCCTCTCGCTCGACATGCGTGTGGTGGACCCGGCGTGGATCGGCATGAAGCTCCGGAAGCTCCTCGACTACTCGGAGCCCCTCGGCGACTTCATGGCGTTCGTCCCCGGCGAGCGCCGCCAGCAGAACTGGCCCTCGACGGTCGCGTACCTCGCGCGCCTCGTGATCCACCGCTACGCGATGCTGGGCGTGCTCGACGAGCGCGGCTATCCCACGCGCGAGATGGGCATCCTGGAGGCTCCGCGCGACGACGGCGAGCCGGCGGTGATGAAGGGCGCGCGCTGCCGCGAGTGTGGCAACTTCACGGTGATCCGCAAGGACGGCTGCGACTTCTGCAGCGCGTGCGGATGGGTGGGGGCTTGCGGCTGAAGTGATCCGCCCCCGTCCGGACGGGGGTCCGCACCAAAGGACGATTGCGGGACAGCCACGCGACCGGTAGGTTGGGGCGACGTTCGCACCCATGACAAACCGGCTCCCACTCTGCGCGGCGCTCGGCGCGCTGCTTTTCCTCCTGTCGCCCGCGGCCCTTCCTCAATCAGCGGCCAAGGCAACCGATGCCCCGCGCGCCCTGCCCACCCAGGTGCCGACGTGGAAGGGCGACTTCGACGTGTTGGTCGAGCGGCGCTTCATTCGCGTCCTCGTCCCGTACAGCCGGACCCTCTATTTCAACGACAGGGGCCGCGAGCGCGGCATCACCGCCGACCTCGTCCGCAATTTCGAGCAGTACATCAACAGGAAGTACGCGAAGACTCTGGGCAAGCGGCCCATCACCGTCTTCATGATTCCCACGACGCGCGACAAGCTGCTGCAGGCCATCGCCGACGGGCGGGGCGACATCGCCGCCGGGAACCTGACCGTTACCGAAGAGCGCGCGAAGATCGTCGACTTCGTGGCGCCGCCGGACCAGAAACCGGTTTCGGAGGTCGTGCTGACGGGACCGAAGTCGCCCGCGATCGCCACCGCGGAAGACCTCTCGGGCAGGACGGTCCACGTGCGCAAGGCATCGAGCTACTACGAAAGCCTCGTCGCGCTCAACGCCCGCCTGAAGAAGGATGGCAAGCCCGCGGCGAGCCTCGTTCTCGTCCCGGATGCCCTCGAGGACGAGGACATGATGGAGATGCTGAATGTCGGGATCCTCGAGGCGATCGTGGTCGACGACTGGAAGGCGCGGATCTGGGCGCAGGCGCTCCCGAAGGTCAAGGTGAACGACGGCGCGGTGGTGCGCACGGGCGGGATGGTCGGATGGGCGATTCGCAAGGACAGCCCCAAGCTGAAGGAAATCGCGAACGAGTTCTACGCGGGGGTGGTCAAGAAGCAAGGGTTGCAAGAGGCGGGGAAGAAGCAGTTGCTCAGCAAGGTGAGGCAGCTCAAGGATCCGACCGGCTCGGCAGACCGCAAGCGCTTCGAGCAAACCCTCGCGCTCTTCCGGCAGTACGGCACGAAGTACGGCTTCGATCCGCTCATGCTGGCGGCGCAGGGCTACCAGGAGTCGCAGCTCAATCAAAACGCCAAGAGCCCGGTGGGCGCGATCGGCGTGATGCAGTTGATGCCGGCAACCGGAGCCGAGCTCAAGGTCGGCGACATCACGCTCATGGAGCCCAACATCCACGCCGGGGCGAAGTACATGGACCAGCTCATGGGCAAGTACTTCCCCGATGCGAAGTTCAACGAGATGGACCGCTCGCTCTTCGCGTTCGCGGCCTACAACGCCGGGCCGGGCCGCATCGCACAGATGCGCAATGAGGCCGGGAAGCGCGGGCTCGATCGCGACAAGTGGTTCAACAACGTGGAGATCGTGACCGCGGAGAAGGTGGGCATCGAGACCACGACCTATGTGCGCAACATCTACAAGTACTACGCGGCCTACAAGCTGATGCTGGATATCGAGCAGCAGCAGCAGAAAGCGCGCGAGCAAGCCGTCCGGTAGCTCGGTACGCGCATGGCCCTTTGGTGCAATTGCGGCGCCAACGCGCGGCGGCAATGATGCCCGGTGCTGCACCTCCCTGCACTGCGGCATCCCTACGGACACCTCCGTGCCGCCAGACCCCGATCGCCATTGCTGTCAGGGCCTCAAGCACTTCTACAAGCATATTGAGCGCGACATGCCGGAAATCCTGCACCGTGTGCGGGAAGTCCAATGAACCACAAGCCCAGGAGAACATCGATGAAACTCAGACAAGTCGCGCTGGCCGTCGGGCTGGCATGCGGCGTCACCGCCGCCGCGGCCGCGGACCAGAAGCCGAACATCCTGATCATCTGGGGCGACGACATCGGCCAGTTCAACATCAGCGCCTACAACCTCGGGATGATGGGATACCGGACCCCCAACATCGACAGCATCGCGAGGGACGGGGCGCTCTTCACCGACTGGTACGGACAGCAGAGCTGCACCGCGGGGCGCGCCGCGTTCATCACGGGACAGTCGCCCATCCGCACGGGCCTCACCAAGGTCGGGCTGCCCAGCGCGCCCGAGGGCCTGAAGAAGGAGGACCCGACGCTCGCCGAGCTCCTGAAGCCCCTGGGTTACGCCACCGGCCAGTTCGGCAAGAACCACCTCGGCGACCGCAACGACATGATCCCGACGGTCCACGGATTCGACGAGTTCTTCGGCAACTTCTATCACCTGAACGCGGAGGAGGAGCCGGAGAACGTCGACTATCCCAAGGATCCGAAGTTCAAGGAGCGCTTCGGCCCGCGCGGCGTCTACCACTGCTACGCGAGCGACACGGACGACACGACCGTCGACCCGCGCTTCGGCAAGGTCGGCAAGCAGAAGTGCGAGGACACGGGTCCCCTCACGGTCAAGCGCATGCAGACGGTCGACGAGGAGATCACCAAGGGCGCGCTGGGCTTCATGGAAAAGGCGCACAAGGACGGCAAGCCGTTCTTCGTCTGGTGGAACTCCACCCGCATGCACATCAACACGCATTTGAAGCCGGCGTCGGTCGGCAAGACGGGCCTGGGAGTCTTTGCCGACGGCATGGTCGAGCACGACGGCATGGTCGGCGAGCTGTTGGCGAAGCTCAAGGAATTGGGCATCGATAACAACACCATCGTCATGTACTCCTCCGACAACGGCGCCGAGGTCTTCACCTGGCCCGACGGCGGCACCACGATGTTCCGCGGCGAGAAGAACACCCAATGGGAAGGCGGCTACCGCGTGCCCACGGTCATCCGCTGGCCCGGCGTCATCAAGCCCGGCACGGTCATCAACGACATCTGCGCGCACGAGGACATGATTCCGACGATTCTCGCCGCCGCGGGCGACCCTTCCGTCAAGGAAGAACTGCTCAAGGGCAAGACGATCGGCGCCATGACCTACAAGGTCCACCTCGATGGCTACAACCTCGGCCCGGCGCTCAAGGGCGCAGGCGAGTGGCCGCGGCACGAGTTCATCTATTGGACCGACGACGGCAGCGTGGCAGCCGTGCGCTACAACAACTGGAAAATGACCTTCTTGAGGCAGAACGCGATTGGCCTCAAGGTCTGGGAGCAGCCCTTCGAGCAGCTGCGCATGCCCATGGTCGAGAACCTGCGCATGGATCCGTTCGAGCGCGCCGCGGACGAAGGCATCGGCTATGCGCAATGGATGGCCGATCGCATGTTCACCTTCGCGCCCGCCGGGGCCTTCGTCGCGCAGTGGCTGCAGAGCTTCCGCGAGTTCCCGCCACGCCAGAAGCCCGGCAGCTTCAGCCTCGACCGCGTGATGGAAGCGATGACGGCGTCCCATAAAGGCACCAACTGAGGCACGAACATACGGGCCCGTCTCAACATTGAAAGGATCTCGATGGCACTGGAGAAGATCAGGAATGCCGCGCCGGCGGCTGTGTTGTCGCTCGCCATCGGGATGCTGTTGCCGGCACCCGCCGCCGCGCAGACTTCGCAATCCGGGCAATGGCAGTACACGGCATCCATCTACGGCTACTTCCCCTCGATCGGCGGCAAGACGACGTTTCCGACGGTTCCCGGAGCACCGGGCGGCCCGGGCGGCTCCGGCGACACCGGCATCGCCGTCTCTGCCGACCAGCTCATCGGCGCCCTCAAGTTCGTCTTCATGGGCTCCTTCGATGCCAATAACGGCCGGTGGGGCGTGTACAACGACGTCATTTACCTCGACTTGGGTGGAAGCAAGTCGCAGACGCGCGATTTCTCGTTCGGCGACATCGGAATTCCGGCCAGCACGAGCGCGAACCTGAACCTGGACCTCAAGGGATGGATCTGGACGGTTGCCGGCGAGTACCGCGTGTCGTCGGACCCGGCGTTCACGATGGACGTGCTCGCCGGCGCACGCTACCTCGATCTGCGGCAAACGCTGAAGTACGAGTTCGCCGGCGACATCGGGCCGCTTCCCCTTCCCGGCCGGGCGGGAAGCAGCACGGTCAGCGAGTCCATCTGGGATGGCATCGTCGGAGTAAAGGGCCGGTACGCGTTCGGTGAAGGAAGGAATTGGTCGGTGCCGTTCTACGTGGATGTGGGCGCCGGCCAGTCCAAGCACACCTGGCAGGCGGCCACGGGCGTGGGCTATGCGTTCAAGTGGGGCGACGCCTATGCGATCTGGCGTTATCTCGACTACGGCTTCAAGTCCGAGAAGCGCATCCAGGACCTGAACTTCAACGGCCCGATGATCGGGGTTGCATTCCGGTGGTAGCCGATCGTTTCATCGCTGCCGCCACGCAGCGCGGCAATTTCCAGCGAGGACCTCTCATGCACTCGATTCGCACCAGGATCGCGCGGGCCGCGGCTTTGCCGCTCGTCGTCGCGGCGCTCGTTTCACCCGGCCTGCTCGCGCAGCAGCCTGCGGCAGGCGGCCCCGCTGCGGCCGCGCCCGCCGCGAGCAAGGCGTTCTCGCAGCAGGATCTCGACCAGCTCCTCGCGCCCATCGCGCTTTATCCGGACGCCCTGGTGGCGCAGGTGCTGTTGGCGTCCACTTTCCCGCTGGAAGTCGTCGAGGCCGCGCGCTGGTCGAAGGCGAACCCGGCGGTGAAGGACAAGGCGCTCGAGGACGCGATGCAGAAGCAGGCCTGGGACCCGGCGGTGAAATCGCTCACCAGCGTGCCCCAGGTGCTCCAGCTGATGAACGACAAGCTCGACTGGATGCAGAAGCTCGGCAATGCCTTCGTCGCCCAGCAGGAGGACGTGATGAAGACGGTGCAGGGGCTGCGCGCCAAGGCCCAGGCCGCGGGCAACCTCAAGTCGACGCCGCAGCAGGTCGTGAAGACCGAAGTCGTGGAGTCGAAGACCGTCTACATCATCGAGTCGGCCAAGCCCGAAGTGGTCTACGTGCCCACCTACAACCCGTACACGATCTACGGCACGTGGTGGTATCCGGCTCCGCCCTATTACATGTACCCGCCCGCCTACGTCTATCCGCCGGGAATGGCGTTCGCGACCGGCGTCGTGGTGGGTGCCGCCATCTGGGGCAATACCAACTGGCACGGCAACACCGTGAACGTCAACGTGAACCAGTACAACAGCTACAACAAGACGAACATCTCGAGCACGAACGTCCAGCAGCAATACAACCAGAACCAGAACAAGCAGCAGGCCCAGCAGCAATACAACAAGAACCAGGTGCAGAGCCAGGCGCAAGCGCAGGGCGTGACCAAGAGCTCGGCGCAAAGCCAGGCGCAGGCGCAGGGCATGACCAAGAGCTCGGCGCAGAGCCAGGCCGCATCCGCCCAGTCACGCGCAGGCGGCAGCGGCCTTTCGGGCGCGGGCACCGGCTCCGGTGCCGCGACGCGGGAGGCGAGCGCGCGCGGCGGGGCGAGCCGCGGCGGCGGCGGTGGCGGCGGACGTCGTCGCTGAGCCCACGAGAGAAGACGGAGAACGAATCATGAATACGATCACACGTCGATTGACCCTCGCTGTCTCGATGTCCCTGGCCGCGTTTGCGCTCGCACCCGCGGCCGCACAGGCGCCTGCAAGGCCCGCGGCGGCGACACCAGCAAAGCCGGCGCATGCGGCCGTGCAGCGCACCTTCGCCTCGCCCGAGGATGCCGTGAAGACCTTCGTCGAAACGCTCCGCGCCGCCGACATGAAAGGCCTCGTTGCGATCATCGGCCCCGGCTCGGAAGCGTGGATTCGCAGCGGCGATGCGGCCCAGGACGAGCAGGATCGGCAGCGCTTCCTCGCGGCCTTCGACGAGAAAAATGCCCTGGAAGCGAAGGGAGCCGACCAACGCATCCTCGCCATCGGTGCCGACGCGTGGCCCTTCGCCGTGCCGATCGTGGAGAAGGGTGGCCGGTGGGCCTTCGATGCGCAGGCGGGACGCGAGGAGGTCGCCAATCGGCGCGTGGGCCGCAACGAGCTGGACACGATCCAGACGTTGCTCAAGGTGGTCGAGGCGCAGCGCGTGTACAAGGCCACCGATCCCGATGGCAACGGCGTCGCCGACTATGCGCGGCGTTTCATCTCGAGCGAAGGGAAGAAGGACGGACTCTACTGGCCGGCGAGCCCCGCGGTGCCTGCGAGCCCCCTCGAGGCGCTGGCGTCGCTCGCGGCCGCGCAGGGCTACGCGCACAAGGCCTCCGCCACTCCCCAGCCCTACCTCGGATACCTCTACAGGATGCTCACGGCTCAAGGCAAGGACGCGCCCGGTGGCGCCTCGAGCTACCTGGCGGGCGACAAGCTGGTCGGCGGCTTCGCGGTGGTGGCGTATCCGGTGAAGTACGGCGTTTCGGGAGTCATGACTTTCGTCGTCAATCAGGATGGCGCGGTCTACGAGAAGGACCTGGGCAGCGCGACCGCCTCCGTTGCGGGTGGCATGACGCATTACAACCCGGACAAGACGTGGAGGAAGGCGCAACCATGACGCGACTCGCCGCCATCACCTCAACTGAGGATCGGGACCACTCGAGGGGAACGACGATGAAACGGAACATGCGAGCACACCACGCAGCCCTTGCGAGCCTCACGGCCATCAACCTTGCGCTGGTGAGCCACTTCGCCGTGTCCGCCGATGCTCCTGCGAACGCAGGTGCGACCAGGGCGATCGAGGCGAAGAAGCCCGACTATTCGCCCTACCCGGACCAGCGGTTCCCCAACCGCGTCTACTGGGGCGTTGCCCACGTGCACACGGGCTACTCCTTCGACGCCGGCATGTTCGGGGTAACGACAACCCCCGACGACCTCTTCAGGGTTGCCAGGGGCGGGGAGGTCGTCCTCGACAACGGCCAGCGCTTCAAGCAGGACCGGCCGCTGGATTGGGTCGCCATCACGGACCATGCCGAGTACATGGGCATCTCCGACCAGATTCGCGCGGGCAGCCCGGAGCTCCTCGCCAACCCGCAGGGCAAGCGGTGGTACGAGATGTCCAAGGAAAGCCCGCAGAAGGGTGTCGAAGCCGCCATCGAAGCGGTCGTCACGATGCAGACCGGCAAGCCGGTCTTCGACGCCTCCAAGCTCGTGGCCTCGGCGTGGGCGCACGCGACCGCGGCGGCGGAGAAATGGAACGAACCGGGCGTCTTCACCACGCTGCACGGCTTCGAGTGGACTTCAGCGCCCGGCGGCAACAACCTTCATCGCACCGTCGTTTTCCGCGACGGCGCGGACCGCGTGAACCAGATCGTTCCCTTTTCCACCTTCGACAGCCAGGATCCGGCGGAGCTCTGGAAGTACATGGACGCGTACGCGAAGAAGACCGGCGGGGAGGTGCTCGCCATCCCGCACAACGGGAATCTGAGCAATGGAATGATGTATTCGGCGGAGACCTTCGACGGCAAGCCCATGGACCGGGCCTACGCCGAAGCTCGCGCCAGCCACGAGCCACTGCTCGAGGCGACGCAGATCAAGGGCGACGGCGAGACCCATCCCTACCTCTCGCCGAACGACGAGTTCGCCAACTTCGAACGTTGGGACATCAATTTCGGCAAGATGGAGCCGGCAGATAACAGCGTGCTCAAGGGCAACTACGTCCGCTCGGCGCTCGGGCTCGGACTGGCGATCGACGCCAAGATCGGAGCGAACCCCTACAAGTCCGGCCTGATCGGGGGCAGCGATGCCCACATCGGCGTGGTCACCACGCGCGAAGACAACTTCTTCGGCGAGTTCGCCAACGGCCTGCCGTCGCCGGACCGCTGGAAGACCCCGCTTGCGATGCTGCACAATGATCCGAAGCAAGGGCCGTTGATGTCGGTCTGGGGCGAACAGGCCGCAGGCCTGGGCGGAGTGTGGGCGACCGAGAATACCCGCGCGGGGATCTGGGACGCGCTCAAGCGCAAGGAGGTCTACGCCACCACGGGCGACCGGCCGACGGTGCGCGTGTTCGCAGGCTGGGACTTCGTGCCGGCGGACCGCGATCGTCCCGAGCCCGATTTCGCGGCGAACGGCTACGCCCATGGCGTGCCCATGGGCGGCGATCTCGGCAAAGCGCCAGCCGGCAAGCGGCCCGTCTTCATGGTCTATGCGTTGCGCGATCCGGACGGTCCCAACCTCGACCGCATCCAGGTCGTCAAGGGCTGGCTCGGCAAGGACGGCAAGACGCAGGAGCGCATCTTCGACGTAGCCGTCTCCGGCGGGCGCAAGATCGGCCCCGATGGCCGCTGCAAGACCTCGGTCGGCAGCACCGTGGACGTCGCGAACGCGACTTACAGTAACACCATCGGCGCCGCGTATCTCTCGGCGTACTGGAAGGACCCCGCGTTCAAGCCCGGCGAGCTCGCGTTCTACTACGTGCGCGTGATCCAGATCCCGTCGCCGCGCTGGACCGCCTACGACCAGAAGCGTTACGGCATCAAGATGGCCGACAACGTTCCAATGACCGTCACGGACCGCGCCTACACGTCGCCGATCTGGTATTCGCCCGCGCGCTGAGGTCGGGCCATGAGACGAATGCTCCGGGAACCGCTGGTTCACTTCCTGGCGCTCGGCGCGCTGCTCTTCGCGGGCTACGGCCTGCTCCATCGCAACGCCGAGCCTGCGGCCGCACGGATCGTGATCTCGCAGGGCCAGCTTGCATCCATGATGGAGAGCTTCACGCTCACCCGCCAGCGCGCTCCCACTCGCGAGGAATGGGAGGGATTGATCCGGGCGCGCGTGCGCGAGGAGGTCTACTACCGCGCGGCGCTGGCGCTCGGGCTGGACAAGGACGACCTCATCATCCGCCGGCGGCTGCAGCAGAAGATGGAATTCATCTCCGACGACAACGCGGCCCCGGCACCGCCGACGGACGCACAGCTGAACGCATACCTGCAGGCGCACCCCGATGCATTTCGCACCGAGTGGCACTACAGCTTCCGCCAGGTGTACCTCGACCCGCGCAGGCATGGCGCGAACCTCGAGCGCGATGCCGCGCGGCTCCTCGCGAAGTTGAGCCGGGCCGGCAGCGATGATGCAACGGCATCGAACGGGGATGCATTCGTGCTGGGTCGCGAGTTCCATGCCCGGCCGGCAAGCGAGATCGCCAGGGATTTCGGCGAAGCGTTCCGCGCGAAGCTGGAGCGGCTCGAGCCCGGCCGCTGGCAGGGGCCGGTCGCATCCGCCTTCGGCGTGCACCTGGTGTTCGTGAGCGAACGCGAGGGAGGACGCGTTCCAGCGCTCGCGCAAGTGCGCGACGCCGTTCGCCGCGAATGGGAGGACGCGCAGCGGCGGGCATCGAACGAGGCGTTCTATCGCGGCCTGCTGAAGCAGTACACGGTGACCATCGAGGCGCAGGAGCCGATCGCGACGCACAACCGGATCGCGGCGGCGAAATGAGCGCCGTCCGGGTCGCGCGCCGTCTTGCCTTCCTGGTCCTGTTCTGCTCTTCGGCGCTCGCGCACGAGGTGCGGCCCGCCTATCTCGAATTGCGCCAGGCCGCGCCGGAATCCTACGACCTGCTGTGGAAGGTCCCGGGGCAGGGCGATCTGCGCCTCGGGCTCGCCGTGGAGCTTCCCACGCGCTGCGCCGACGTCACCGAGCCGCGCGGCTCGATGATCAACAATGCCTATACCGAGCGCTGGTCGGTGAAGTGCGCGGGCGGGCTCGACGGCGCCACGATTCACATCGCCGGTCTGGGCTCGACGGCGACCGACGTGCTCGTGCGCGTCCAGCAACTCGATGGTCGGGCGCAGGTCACCCGGCTCACGCCCTCCGCGACTTCGTTTTCCGTCGAGGCCGCGCCGCGCGCCACGCAGGTAGCGACCACCTACCTGAAGCTCGGCGTCGAGCACATCCTGGGAGGCATCGACCACCTCCTGTTCGTGCTCGCGCTGCTGATCCTGGTGAAGGGCGTGCGCCGCCTCGTCGCGACCGTGACGGCGTTCACGCTCGCGCATAGCCTCACGCTCGCGGGCGCGACGCTCGGATTCGTGCACGTGCCGGGGCCCCCCGTGGAAGCCGCCATCGCGTTGAGCATCGTGTTCGTCGCGGCGGAGATCCTGCGAGTGCGCAGTGCCGGCGATGCGGCGGGCCCGCAGGCCGGGGCCATGGGATCGTCCCTCACCGCCCGCGCGCCATGGGTCGTCGCGTTCACCTTCGGCTTGCTGCACGGCTTCGGCTTCGCCAGCGCGTTGAACGAAGTCGGTCTGCCGCAATCGGCGATTCCGGTCGCGCTCCTCTTCTTCAACGTCGGCGTCGAGGTCGGCCAACTGCTGTTCATCGCATCCGTCTTCGCCGCCATCGCGCTCGCGCGGCAGGTCATGCGTCGCTTCGGCGGCTGGCAACTCGCAGGGGCCTGGCGCGTTCCTCCCTATGCCATCGGCAGCGTCGCCGCGTACTGGGTCATCCAGCGCGCGGCTTCCTTCTGACGCGGCTCAGCGGTTGTCGGGCTTCACCAGCGGCACGAAGCGATGGTAGAGCGGCATGGTGAACACCATGCCGATTGCCACACCGACGAAGCCGCCCGCGAGCGCGACCACCTTGGAGTCGAACGCGTCGCCGGCGAACCACAGGCCTGCGATCGCGCACAGGAACAGCGGGATCGCCGCGAGGTGCGCGCGACCCCACGGCACGCTCACGCGGCGTGTGCAATTGCCGCAGCGGATCGTGCGGTGCGGGCCGAGGGACTGCTTCTGCCAGAACGAGAAGCTCTTCCGGCTGCACCACGGGCATTCGTACATCGCGGGCTCCCTGACATGGCGGATGCGCGGCTGGAAGACGCCGCTTGTAGTCGCGATTTTACGCGGGCGTAGGAGCCGGCGAAGCGTTGCGCCGTTACCAATGCAACCCGGTCCGTGCCGATCGGACCATGCTCAGGGGATGCGCAGCCCCTTCGCGGCGAGCCACGCCGGGTTGAAGAGGCGGGTCGAGTACAGCGAGCCGCGATCGCAGAGCAGTGTCACGACCGTGTGACCGCGTCCCAGCGTCCGCGCCACCGCCACCGCGGCCGCGACGTTGATGCCGGTGGAGCCGCCCACGTACAGGCCTTCCTCCCGCAGCAGGCGGTACACCATGGTGACCGCGTCCTGGTCGCCGATGCGCACCGCGTCGTCGATGGGCGTGCCTTCGAGGTTCGCGGTGATGCGCGTGGTGCCGATGCCCTCCGTGATCGAGCTTCCCTTGGCCTCCAGCTTCCCCGTCTTGATCCAGCTGTAGAGCGCGCTGCCGTGCGGATCGGCGAGCACGATCTTCACCGATTTGCGCTTCTCCTTGAGGAAGCGCGCCACACCCGCAAGCGATCCCCCGGTGCCGGTCGCGCACACGAACGCGTCCATGCCGCCGCTAGTGTCGGCCCAGATCTCCGGGCCGGTCGTGGCGTAGTGCGCCTGGCGGTTCACGACGTTGTCGAACTGGTTGGCCCAGATCGCGTTCGGCAGCTCTTCGGCGAGGCGTCCCGCGATCTTCTGGTAGTTGCCCGGATCGCGGTACGGCTTCGCGGGCACCGCGCGCACTTCCGCGCCGAGCACGCGCAGCAGGTCCATCTTCTCCTGCGACTGCGTCTCGGGGATCACGATCACGCAGCGGTAGCCGCGCGCGGCGCAGATGTGCGCGAGCCCGATGCCGGTGTTGCCCGCCGTTCCCTCGACCACCGTGCCGCCGGGACGCAGCGCCCCGCGCGCCTCGGCGTCGCGCACGATGTAGAGGGCCGCGCGATCCTTCACCGAGCCGCCGGGGTTCATGAACTCGGCCTTCCCGAGGATCTCGCAGCCCGTCTCCTCCGAGAGCTTCGCGAGCCGGATGAGCGGCGTGTTCCCGATGGCGGCCGCGAAGCCGTCGCGAATGGGCTGCGGCGTGGTCATGGCGCGGAAGTCGTCCTCATGGGCTTCATTCGAAAGTCCAACGATAGACCGCATCCAGCCCGGGAAGATAGCCGGCGCGGGCGAGCAGCTCGAAGTGGCGCGTGAGCGTCCAGGCGAGCTTGAGCGTGCCTTCGGCGTCCGACAATCCCTGCTCGTAGGTGAGGTGCACCGTGCGCGTGATCTTCTTGCCCACGGTGACCACCTCCGCCGCCGACGCGGTGCCGGTGCGCCCGGCGACGGTGCTCTGGGGCAGCACGCCGAGCACGCTGTTGGTGCTGCTGCGGCCGATGCCCACCTCGTCGATGCCGAACTTCTGCCCGATGTTCCCGCCCGGGTCTTTGCCCAGCATGGAGGTCGCGGCGGACACCAGCAGCGAGGCGTCGCCCGGGCCCAGGTCCGAAGGCCCGCGCCCGAGCACGAGCCAGGAGAGCTTCTCGGGCTCAGGCACGTCCGGCGCGGACACGAGCCGCACGCGCAGGTGCGACGCGCTGCCGAGCACTTCGACGCCCGCCTCGACCGGCAGGCCGGTGCGCACCGCGCGCACGTTGAGCTGCGGATTGTCGATCGGCCCGCTGAAAACCAGCACGCCGCGCTCGATGGTGAGCTTCTGCCCGTAAGCGTCGTACGTGCCTCCGACCGTGCGCACGCTGCCTGTCGCGCGCAGCACCGGGGGCGCGCCGGTCACGCGCAGGTTGCCCGCGAGCCGCGTGTCGAGGCCGCGGCCCTCGAAGTGCAGCTGCTCGCCGAGATCGAAGCGCGCGTCGACCGTGATGCGCTCGCCGATGCCGGGCTTCGCCTGCGGCTGCGGGGGTACGGCGGCGCGCACCACGACGACGTCTTCCGACACCGACGGCGGCGGCGTCTCGAGCGCCCCGATCCAGCCCGCGTCCGCCTTGAGCGTGGCGCTGGCGAGCACGCCCTGCTTCGTCGCCTCGAGGCGCGCGTCGCCGGAGAGCGCGACGAAGCGCTTCGGCAGCTGCGTCACCGGCACCTGCGCGAGGCGGATGCGGATCTCGCCTTGCCGCGCGGCGAGGTCGAGCGAGCCTTGCGCCTCGATCGTTCCCGGCGCATGCCCGGCGGCGCCCGGCAGCTTGCGCGTCGCGCCTTCCGGCGGACGCCACGGCGTCTGCGCCGTCAGCCGGTCGATGGTGAGCGCGCGACCGTCGAGGCGCAGCGCGACCTCGCCGTGCTCGAGCTCGAAACCGGTCTGCGGCTCGCGCAGCATCAGGTCCTGCGCGCGCACCTCGCCCGCCAGGCGCGGATCGGCGCCGGTGCCCGACACCGACACGTTCGCCATGAGCCGCCCGCCCGCCTTCGCTTCGGGCCCGAGCCATTCCGCGAGGCTCGCGAGGTCCGGCACGTCGGCCACCACGTGCGCGGCGACCGGCGCATCGCGCGCGATCTCCCAGCCCTTCGAGCCGCGTACGACGAGCGCCGAGCCATCGCCCTGCACGCGCCCGATGCGATCGCCCGCGATGCGCAGCTCCACGCGAGCGCGTCCATGATTCACCTCGGCCTTCACGACGAGATCCTGCAGCCCGAGCGGAAGCGGAGGATTGCCCACGCGCAGGTCGCCGGACAGGCGGTGCAGGTCGAGCGTCGCGTCGAAATTCTCCGCCGCGTGGATGTTCCATTCGCCGGCCACGACGAGCGTGGAGCGCGCGGCGTTGCCGAGGCGCAGCGACCGCGCGAGGTTCTGGATCTGGATGCCCGGGGTGGCGCCGCGCACCTCGAGCGTCGCCGGCGTCCAGCGCGTCACCTGCAGGCGCGCTTCGCCCCATTCGCCGCGCAGGGTGGCGTCGCCCAGCTCGATGCGCTGCGCCGAGGCCGCGAGCGTCGCCGGCGCGGCGAGGGCGAACGCGCCGCGTCCGGTGAGCGAGAGCGACTCGAGGCGGCCGTTCCACGCGACCGCGGCCGCGCGCGGATCGATGCCGCCGCGCAGCGCCGCCTTGAGCGTCGCTTCCTGCGTCACCTGCGCCTCGAGCTGCAGCGCGTGCGCGGAGCGCGTGCCCTGGAGCGTCACGCGCAGCGTCTCGGCGAGCGGCGTGGGCGGCGTTTCCTTTCCGAGCGCCACGCCATGCGCGAGCACCGACACGTCGATCGCGCTGTCGGGCGCGGAACCGGCCTCGGCGCGCAGCGTCACGTCGCCCACGTGGACGTTGGAAGGCAGCTCGAGATTGGCGCCCTGCAGCGAGATGCGCCCGGCGGGAGCGTGCAGCGTGCCGGTGAGCCGCCCCTCGGCATCCACCTTGCCCGCGAGCGCGACGCCGAAGGGCTTCGCGAGCGTCGAGAGATCGGGAGCGTGCAGCGCGACGTCCAGCGCGTCGCCGGCCCCCCCGAAGCTGCCGCGCGCATCGACGTGCGCCTCGCCGAGCGCCAGGTGCACGTCGCCCTTCGCGATGCGCTCGCCGTTGCCGGCGACGTACACGTGTCCCGACGCGGGCAGGCCCGCGTAGCGGCTGGGCGCGATGTCCACGCGCGCCTCGCCCGACACGCCGCCCGCCGCCGTGCCGGTCGCGGTGAAGGCGAAGTTGAGGTCGCCCGCCGCCGTCTTCACGAAGGCGGACGGATCGAAATGCTCGGCGCGGCCCTCGAACCGGAAATCGCGCTGGCCGGAGAGCGCCATGCCGCCCTTCGCCGTGACGGCGCCGCCGCCCGTGCGCACCGTCACCGTCTCGACATCCAGGCGCTGCGCGGCGAGCACCGCGCGGCCTTCCACCCCGAAGCGCGGATCCTCGAGCGCGACCGCGAAACGCTGCGACGACTCGTCGCCCGACGCGTCGAGCGTGCCGCCGATGCTCGTCTTCTGCAGCGCGCCGTCGAGCGCCGCGAGGTCCAGGTCCGCCACCTCGAGCCGCGCCGTCACGCGCCCGCCCGCGAGCGTCGCGTTGCCGCTCGCCGCGCCGCCGCCCAGCAGCGCCACCTCGAGCTGCGCCAGCTCCACGCGTCCGTCGCTCGCGACGCGCGCGTTCGCCGCCGCGCGCGTGAACGGCAGGCGACCGCGATCCCACGCGCCGGGCGCGGCGTTGTCGATGCTCACCGGACCGGCGAACGCGTCCTTGCCCTGCGGGGCGAGCTTCGCCGCGACATCGAGCCGCGTGGCCGGCAGCCCGGGGCGCACCTGCGCGAGATCCACCGCGCGCGCATCGAGCTGCACCGATTTCACCGGCTGCGTGGCGAAGGGCTCCAGCGTCGCGCGCGCGGAGGCGCGCGTGCCCGCGAGCTCGGCCTCGGCGTCGGCCTCGAGGCTCTTCAGCGTGCCGCGCACCTTCGCCGCCACGTGCACCGCGCGGTCCTGCAGCCGGCCCGCGAAGTCGCCGTCCATGGCGACCGCGAAGGGGCTCGTCGTGCCGAGCGTGCCCTTCACGCGCGCCTGGCCGTACTCGGTCGCCGCCGCCGCCTCCGAGATCGCCCAGCGGCTGCGGTCGCCCTCGCCCTTCAGCACGATGTCGCGCAGCACGAGGTCCTTCGATCGCGCCGCTTCGCGCGCCGCCCGCTTCGCCGCCGGGTCCTTCGCCGCCTTCTCCGCGGGTGTCATGGCGGCGTAGCGCAGCGTTCCCACGCGGCCGTCCTCGAGGCGGATCGGATAGGGCGGCTTGAACGACACCGGCACGCGCGCGGCGGCACCCGACGACGCGGTGCGCACCTCGACGTTGCGCGCGACCAGCCGGTGCACGTCGAGCCGGCCGCCGAGCGGGGCGAGCGGCGCGGTCTCGATCAGCACGTCGTCCACGTGCACGTAGAGATCGGGGCGGTCGATGTCGATCGTCTTGATGCGCAGCTCGCCGCCGAGGCGTCCCTCCACGCCCTCGATGCGCGCGCCCTGGCCCAGCATTCCCGACACCTTCCCGAAGACGAACTGCGCGCCGGAGGGAGTGGAGAGCACCCAGTACACGCCCGCCGCCACGGCGAGCAGCAGGATCACGATCACCGCGAGCACGATCGCGAGCACCCGCGGCCAGAGACGGCGACGGGGCGGAGGCGGTGCGGCGGGAGCGGCGGCGCTCATGGCGGCTCAGAAAGCGACGGTCACGGAAAGCGAGAACCGGAACTTGCGCTCGTAGTCGGCGTAGGCGAGGTCGAGGCCGAGCGGCCCCGCGGGCGTCTTGAAGCGCGCGCCCACGCCGTAGCTCGGGTTCAGGTGCAGCTCCTGCGCGGTATCGGCCGCATCGCCCACGTCGGCGAAGACCGCCGCGCCCCACCTGTCGTTCAGCCAATGCACGTATTCGACCGTTCCCGTGGCGAGGTAGCGACCGCCCACGACCGCGTCGCCTTCGCGCACGCCGAGGCTCTGGTACGCGTAACCGCGGTTGGAGCGCGCGCCGCCGGCACGAAACAGGAAATCCTCCGGCAGGTCGGCGCTGCTCGGCGTGAAGTTGCGCCCCAGCTCGCCGCGCAGCAGGATCTGGTCGCTCTTCCCGACGGGAATCCAGTGCTGGTACTGGCCGTACGCCTTGATGAAGTTCTCGCCCGAGGCGAGGTTGCGGGCTCCCGCCGCGAACTGGAGGTTGAGCACGCCGCCGCGGCGCGGGTCGTAGAGGTTGTCCACGCGGCGCCACGTGAAGGAGACGATCGGCGCGAGCGCCCGCGTGATGCGCGGGTCCGCGCCCTCCGGATACTCGCGCTCGATCTGGTACGAAAGCCCCACCCGCGTCTCGACGCGCTCGAGGTTGAAATGGCGATAGCCCGCGACCGCGAAGCGGCTGGTGGCGAGCTTCTGGATCGTGGTGTGCTGGGCCAGCACGCCGAAGCTGTCGGTGAAGGGCACGGTGGCGCCGCTCGCGCGGCGAAAGAGCCCGGGCGGAAGGTAGACGTCCACGTAGCCGAACTGGTCCTCCTGCGCGGCGCGGATCGAGCTCTGCAGGTCGAAGCCGCGGCCGAGCAGGTCGCGGTCGCGGAAGGTGGTCTCGATGCGCGCGCCGTCGTCGGTGCCGTAGCCGATGGCAAGCCCCACTTCGCGACGCGGGCGCTCCACCACGTTCATCCGCACCGGCGCGCGCTCCGCGTGGGCCGGGTCGCGGTCCACGTCCACGACCACGCTCGAGAACCACGGGCCGCTCTGGACCAGGCGCTGCAGCTGCGTCAGCCGTTCGCGGCTGTAGGGCTCGTCGGGCCGGAGGTCGACCACGCGCCGGATCAGCGCCTCGGGATAGTGGTGCAGGCCGTCGATGTACACGTCGCCCAGCGTGAAGCGCGGGCCGCTGTCCAGCACGATGCGCAGGCTCGCCTTGGCCGCCTCCGCGTCCACGCGCGCCTCGCTCTCCCCGATCGCGCCGGTGGCGTAGTCCTCGTCGGTGAGCGCCTCCTGCAACCGTGTCTTGGCCGCTTCCCAGTCCGCGCTGCGCAGCGGCTGGCCCGGCCCGAGGGACCACGCCTTGCGCAACTCCTGCCGGCGCTTCTCGCGCTGCGCGCTTTCCCCGGCGAGGTCGCCCGCGAACTCGATGTCGACCTTGTCCACGGTGGTGAGCGGTCCCGGCGTCACGGTGACCGTCGCGTGCTCGCGCGCCTCGTCGTCGAACCGGATGTCGAATGTGGGCGAGAAGTAGCCTTCGGCGGCGGCGATCTCGGGGACGCGCTTGCGCACGTCGCGCATCCACGCGCGGACGGCCACACCGCGCCGGTCGGCGGGGACGTTGGCGTCGGGCGGAGGAAGGAACCTCTCGTACAGGCCGCGCAACGGCTGCGGCACCTGCCAGGTGACGGCGAGCAGCCGCGGCTTGCCGGCGGGGCGCTGCGGCGTGGCCGGGGCTTCGGCTTGAGCGGCAGGGGCGGCCGGCGCCGGTTCCTGGGCGAGCGCGAGGCCCGATGCCGCGCACGCCAGCAGCCATGCGGCGACCGGCCTCACATCGGTTCTCGCAACGAATCGGCGGCCATGGAGGCGAGCCTGCACGCGTGTTGTGTTTCCACGCAGACCGCCGTCCCGGCCGACTAGTTCCTAGCCGAGGCGCTCGATCCGCTTTTCGAGGCGATCGACCGCATCGCGCAGCTCCGAGACGTCGCGCGCGAAGGATTCGATCTTCACGCGCGAGGCGATGAGGGGCGATTCCTCGGTCCAGTATTCGGCGGCGCCCTGCGCCATGCGCAGCGACGCCTCGCGGCCCCAGCGGCGCACCTCGCGCGCGGTCGAGGCGATGCGGTGCGCGGCGATGTCGCCCACCGCCTTCGAGAGGTCCTCCTCCACGTCCCAGGAGAGGTTGCGCACCAGGAACGAGATCTCCTGCGCCAGCTCCGCGTCGCCCTGCATCTCGATCTCGCGGAACGCCGCCTCCTCGCCCGCGGCGAGCCGCGGCAGCAGGAAGGGCGAGATGCGCACCTCGAGGTCGCGCGGCGCGAGCGCCGCGGCGGACGCGACCTCGCCCGTGGTCTGGATCGTGAGCGCCATCGCGAGCGGCCCCACGCGGAAGGCGACGGTGCGCCCCGCGTGCGCTCGCAGGCGCTCCAGCGCGAGCGGCGCGCTTCGCAGCACGTGGTTCACGGCGCGCTCGCCGGGATGCGGGAAGGGCGTCACGCCTTCCATCCCCGGTGTAGCGCCACGACGCCCGCGGCGAGGTTGAAGTACTCGACCCGCGCGAGGCCGGCCGCCTCCATCATCGCCTTGAGCGTCTCCTGGTCGGGGTGCATGCGGATCGACTCGGCGAGGTAGCGGTAGGCGGCCTCGTCCTTCGCGACGTACTTGCCGAGAGCGGGAAGGACGGAGAACGAATACGCGTCGTAGGCCTTCGCGAGCGGCTTCCACGGCTTCGAGAACTCGAGCACGACCACGCGCCCCCCGGGGCGCGCCACGCGGCGCATCTCGGCGAGCGCCAGGTCCTTGTGGGTCATGTTGCGCAGGCCGAATGCGACCGAGACGCAATCGAACGTGTCGTCGCGGAACGGCAGCTTCTCCGCGTCGCACCGGGCCATCGGCGCCACGATGCCCGCGTCCATGAGCTTGTCGCGGCCCACGCCGAGCATGGCCGCGTTGATGTCGGTCATCCAGACCTGGCCCGTCGGGCCCGCGCGCTTCGCGAACGCCCGCGCCAGGTCGCCGCTGCCCGAGGCGACGTCGAGCACGCGCGAGCCGGCGCGCACGCCGGCGAGCTCGAGCGCGAAGCGCTTCCACCAGCGGTGCAGCCCCAGCGACATGAGGTCGTTCATCACGTCGTAGCTGGGCGCCACCGAGCGGAAGACGTCGCCCACGCGCCGGGCCTTCTCCTCCTCGGCCACCCGCTCGTAGCCGAAATCGGTCGTCTTGTCGCTCACGGCTCGCGGCTCTTGCCCGCCTGCGCGAGGCGCGCGAGGTAGGTCTTCCAGTTCACCTGGTGCTTCACCCCGAGCTCGTGGAGGTACTCCCACGAGAAGATGCCCGTATCGTGGCCGTCGCTGAAGGCGAGCTTCACCGCGTAGACCCCGACCGGCTCGACCGCGGTGATGCCGACGTCGCGCTTGCCCGTCTGGAGCACTTCCTGGCCCGGGCCGTGGCCGCGCACCTCCGCCGAGGGCGAGAACACGCGCAGGTACTCGCACGGCAGCTCGAAGCGCTCGCCGTCGTCGAAGGCGATCTCGAGGAGGCGCGACTTCTGGTGCAACGTGATCTCGGTGGGGCGGGGCGAGTTGCGGTCCATGGGCAAGCGCCGGGGGGAAGCGAAACGGGCGAATCGCGATTATCGCATCGCCGGCCCGGGACCGCCGTGCCTTAAGATGGCGCCCATGATCGGCATCCTTCTCGTGTCCCACGGCGCCTTCGGGGAATCCCTGATCCACTCCGCGAGCCACGTGCTCGGCAAGCGACCCCTCTACCTGCGCCAGCTCGGCGTCACGGTGCACGACGACCCGGAGGCGATCCAGCCGCTCGCCGAGGACCTCATCCGCTTCCTCGACCAGGGCGACGGCGTGCTGGTGATGACCGACATCTACGGCGCCACCCCGTCCAACATCGCCGCGCGGCTGCTGCGGCCGGGGCGCGTCGAGGGCATCGCCGGCATGAACCTCCCGATGCTGATCCGCGCGCTCAACTACCGCGAGGAACCGCTCGCGACGGTGGTCGAGAAGGCGCTCGGGGGCGGCGTGGAAGGCATCACGCGCATGGCCCACTCGAGCTCCAACGACCCATGACGAAGCGTACGATCCCGATCGTGAACAAGCTCGGCCTGCACGCGCGCGCGAGCGCCAAGCTCACCCAGACCGCCTCCCAGTTCAAGAGCGCGGTGTGGATCGCGCGCAACGGCCGGCGCGTGAACGCGAAGAGCATCATGGGCGTGATGATGCTCGCGGCCGGCGTGGGCTCCTCGGTCGAGGTCGAGACCGACGGGCCGGACGAGGAAGCGGCGCTCGACGCCGTGGAGGCGCTCTTCGCCGACAAGTTCGGCGAGGCGGAATAGGACGCCCCGAGTGAGCGCCGACGGCACCGCGCGCAATCCCGTGTCCACGGTGTGCTTCACGATGCACGGCATCGGCGTCTCCGGCGGCATCGCGATCGGCCATGCGCACCTCTTCGCGGGCATGTCGGCCGAGGTGGCGCACTACGAGATTCCCGCGGCGGACGTCGCGCGCGAGCAGCGCCGCTACGACCGCGCGGTGAAGGAGGCGCGCGACGAGCTGGACATCCTCGCGGAGAGCGTGCGCCACAGCACCGCCGCGGAGCTCGCGCCCTTCGTGAAGGTGCACATGATGCTGCTCGACGACGACGCGTTCGCGACGGCGCCGCGCGAATTGATCCGCGAGCAGCGCTGCAACGCCGAGTGGGCGCTGCGGCTGCAGCTGGACGAGCTCCTCGCGCAGTTCACCGACATCTCCGACCCGTACCTGCGCGAGCGCGCGGCCGACGTGCGCCAGGTCGCCGAGCGCGTGCTCTCCGCGCTCGCCGGCAGCAAGCGGCGCATCACCGCGAAGCCGGTGCGCGAGGACACCGCGATCCTGGTCGCGCGCGACCTCTCGCCCGCCGACGTGCTGCTCTTCCGCGAGCACCCCTTCGCGGGCTTCATCACGGACCTGGGGGGCGCGACATCGCACACCGCCATCGTCGCCCGCTCCATGAAGATCCCGGCGATCGTGGCGCTGCACCACTCGCGCTCGATGATCCACGAGGACGAGCTCATCATCGTGGACGGCACGCAGGGCGTGGTGATCGTGAGTCCCGACCGCCACGTGCTCGCCGAGTATCGCCTCAAGCAGAACCAGGCGCGCCTCGAGCGCGACAAGCTCAAGCGCCTGAAGAGCGCGCCGGCGGCCACGCTCGACGGCACCCCGGTGCAGCTCTGGGCCAACATCGAGCTGCCTTCCGACATCGAGACGGTGAAGGCGAGCGGCGCCACGGGCATCGGACTGTTCCGCAGCGAGTTCCTGTTCATGAACCGGCGCGACCTGCCGGACGAGGACGAGCAGTACGAGGCGTATCGCGAGGTGGTCGAGGGGATGAAGGGCATGCCGGTGACCATCCGCACGCTCGACGTCGGCGCCGACAAGACGACGGAAGGCGAGGAGTACGTCGCGGTGAACCCGGCGCTCGGGCTGCGCGCGATCCGCTACTGCCTCGCCGAGCCCGAGGTGTTCAACACCCAGCTGCGCGCCATCCTGCGCGCCTCGAAGCACGGCCGGGTGCTGATCCTGATCCCCATGCTCACCACGTGGCACGAGCTGAACCAGGCGCTCACCGCGGTGGACCGTGCGCGCGCGCAGCTGCGCGCCGAAGGCCTGAAGTTCGACGAGACGGTGCCGGTGGGCGGGATGATCGAGGTCCCCGCGGCGGCCATCGCGCTGCCCATGTTCATCCGCAAGCTCGATTTCCTCTCGATCGGCACCAACGACCTCATCCAGTACACGCTCGCCATCGACCGCGCGGACGACCGCGTGGCGCACCTCTACGACCCGCTGCACCCCGCGGTGCTGAACCTGATCTCCAGCGTGATCCGCACCGCGCAGCAGCACGAGAAGCCGGTGGCGGTGTGCGGCGAGATGGCGGGCGACGTGGAGCTCACGCGCATGCTGCTGGGCTTCGGCCTGCGGCATTTCTCCATGCACCCCGCGCACATCCTCGAGGTGAAGCAGCGCGTGCTGATGACGAGCCTGCCGGAGATCGCGCCGATCGTCTCGCGGCTCCTCAAGGCCGACGAGCCGGAGAAGATGCAGGCGCTCATCGAGCGCCTGAACGCCTGAGGATCAGCGCGGCGCGAGGAGTGCGGCCACCGCCTGCGCCACCTCGCGGCGCACCAGGTCCTCGACGATGCTCACCTTGCGCTCCGGGCTGAGCGCGTCCCAAGGAGAGAGACTCGACGATTCCGACTCGGAGATGGCGACCGACGCATATACGGGCCGCTCGGCCAGCACCTTGCCGGTCTTCAGGTCCACGAGCGCGACGGTGAAATACGCGAAGGGCGCGAGGAACCCGGTGTCGGTCTCGGGGATGGTGGAGGACCCGCGGCTCGCCTGGGCCAGCGTGGGGTCGATGTAGTAGCCGAGGCCTTCGAGATTGCCGCTGCCCACGCGGGAGTCGTTCAGCTGGGGCACCTGGATCTGTGCGGAATGGCGGCTCTTCGCCACGAGGATGAGGCGCGTGGCGCCGGTGGCGGGAAGCCGCGGGCGCAGGGCGTCGGCGATCGCCTGGGCGGCGTCGTCCCGGCCGAGCGCGCGCGATTGCGCCTCGAGCAGCGCCGGATCGCGGCCGCCGAGGAGGACGACGCGCGCCGACGGATCGGAGCGCCGCACGGCGGCATCGACGGCCAGCAGCGCGGCCCGGTCGAAGACCGGCTCGGTGATGGTGAGGAACTCGCGCAGGTTGCCCTCCAGCGAGGTGCCCGTCGTGGCGCGGTGGCGCACGACGAGCAGGCCATCGCCCACGAGCGACATCGCCGCGTAGGTCTCCCCCGCGGCGGCGGCAGCGGTGGCGAGGAGCAGCGTCAGGACGGCAAGGACGGTTCTCATGGGCCTCCCTCGGACCAGGCTGCGCATTCTAGGCACCCCGCCGCCCGGCCCGCCCCACCTGCGCAGGGAGGAAATGGATTTGCTATCATGTCCCCACGCGCCGATTTGAGCTCAGCTTGCGGGCGCGAAACAAATACGGCTAAAGCGAGTGGCGGTGGCTCAAAAAACCCGACACGCGCAAAGGCCGTCGGGTTTTTTTATTGCCATGGACGATGCCGCTCCCCGCTCCGTGGGAGCCGTGACGCCGCAGCGCGCCGGCTTCCTCGAGCCCCTGATCATGAAGGCGGGCAAGACCCTCGCCTCGTACGAGCTCGTCTACGAGACGTACGGCACGCTCAACGCCGATCGCTCCAACGCGATCCTGGTGTGCCACGCGCTCTCGGGCAGCCACCACGTCGCCGGCTGGTACGCGGAGGACCCGCGCAAGGTCGGCTGGTGGGACAACCTCATCGGTCCCGGCAAGCCGATCGACACCGAGCGCTTCTTCGTGATCGGCGTGAACAACATCGGCGGCTGCCACGGCTCGACCGGGCCCGGCTCGGTCGATCGCGCGACCGGGCAGCCGTACGGCGCGAGCTTCCCGGTGGTCACCGTCGAGGACTGGGTGATCTCCCAGGCGCGGCTCATGGACCGGCTCGGCATCGAGCGGCTCGCCGCGGCGATCGGCGGCTCCCTGGGCGGCATGCAGGCGATGCAGTGGACGCTCTCCTTCCCCGACCGCATCGCGCATGCGCTGGTCATCGCGGCCGCCTCGCGGCTGTCCACGCAGAACATCGCGTTCAACGACGTGGCGCGGCAGGCGATCGTCTCCGATCCCGATTTCCACGGCGGGAACTTCTACGCGCACAAGGCGATCCCCGCCCGCGGGCTCAAGCTCGCGCGGATGCTCGGGCACATCACCTACCTGTCCGAGGACCTGCTGATGGAGAAGTTCGGGCGGGTGCTCAAGCGCGACGAGTACGGCTTCAACTACGACGTCGAGTTCGAGATCGAGTCGTACCTGCGCTACCAGGGCGACAAGTTCGCGCAGGTGTTCGACGCGAACACCTACCTCCTGATGACCAAGGCCCTCGACTATTTCGATCCGGCGAAGGAAGCCGGCGGCGACCTCGCGCGCGCGCTCTCCTCGGCGAAGGCGGGGTACTTCGTGGCTTCCTTCAAGAGCGATTGGCGCTTCCCGCCGGAGCGCTCGCGCGAGATCGTGAAGGCGCTCGTCGCCACGGGCAAGGAGGTGACGTACGCCGAGATCGACGCGCCCCACGGCCACGACGCCTTCCTCCTCGACAATCCGCACTACCACCGGCTGGTGGCCGCGTACATGGACAACGTCGCGCTCGAGGTGGGCGCCGGGCAACGGCGCACGCCGCTGGCACTCGCGGCGAGCGAGCTCGAGGAGATGCGCGGCTACGCGGGACGGCGCGCGGCGCGCGAGGGACCCTGATGCAACGCCACGACTTCGAGCTCATCGCCTCGTGGATCCCGGAGCGCTCGCGAGTGCTGGACCTCGGCTGCGGCGACGGCGTGCTCCTGGCGGGCCTCGCGGCGACCCACGGCACGCACGGCTACGGCATCGAGATCGACGACGAGAACCTGCTCGCGAGCGTGAAGAACGGCGTGAACGTGATCCAGAGCGACATCGAGGAGGGGCTCGCCTCCTTCGGCGAGGGCGCCTTCGACTTCGTGATCCTCTCGCAGACGCTGCAGGCGATGCGCAACGCCGAGCGCGTGCTGAACGAGATGCTGCGCGTGGGCCGCGAGGGCATCGTCACGTTCCCCAACTTCGGCTACTGGCGCCACCGCCTCGACATCCTCGGCGGCCACATGCCGGTGTCGAAGACGCTTCCGCACGCATGGTGGAACACGCCCAACATCCACCTCTGCACCGTGAAGGACTTCGAGGACCTGTGCCGCGAGGTCGGCGCCGAGATCCTGGACGAGCGCGTGATCCACGAGGGGAAATCGATCCGCGTGCTGCCCAACCTGCGCGGCAGCCTCGGCATCTTCCGCTTCCGCCGCCGCTAGCGGCGGCGCCGGTCCAGCCGCGGGCGCTTGCGGCGCAGCTCGTGCAGCGCGCGCAGCCGCTTGTCGGTGAAGGCGCGCAGGCGCTCGGCGCTCGCGATGGCGTCCTCCACCTCCTTGCGGCGGCGCGCGAGGAAGCGGCGGTCCACCACCTGCGCCTCGGGCTGCATCTCGCCGCCGGGCCCCGGGTCCCAGAGCGCGCGCGCGAGCTGGATGCGCATCGTGGGCGAGCCCGTGTCGCGCATGTACGCGGAGCGCGTGAGGAGCGAGCGCACGCGGTCGGCCACCTCGAGGCGGCGCGCGAGCTGCTCGAAGTCGTAGTCCCCTTCCAGCCCGTGGAACTCGAAGAGATCGCGCACGGCGGCGATGTACTGCCGGGGACGCGGCAGCTTGAGGATCACGCGGCCCTGGCGGATCGAGATCTCCATCAGGCTGTACATGACCTGGCCCAGCACCCAGTCGAGGTAGGCGTGGCGCGCGAGCGTCGTGCCGATGCTCGCGGCGATCGAGGTGGGCAAGGGCTGCTTGAGCGGGACCAGGTCGGTGCTGAACATGGCGGGCTTTCTCGGCATGCCTATCTCCGGTCGAGCGCTTCGATGGCGGGCCGCCTCCAGGCGAGGACGGCGAGCCCCGGTAGCGCCATGATGAACGTGAGAAAGAAGAACGTCGACCACGGCAGGCCCAGGTAGCGCGGATCGGTGGCGTAGCCGGCGAGCGGCCCGACGTACACGCGGCCGAACGAGGCGAGCGCCGAGAGCAGCGCGTACTGCGTGGCGGTGTAGCGATGGTCGCACAAGGCCATGAGGAGCGCCACGAAGGCCACCGTGCCCATGCCGCTCGCGAGATTCTCCAGGCCCACGGCGATCACCATGACGGGATAGCTCTTGCCCACGATCGCAAGCCACGCGAACGTGAGGGTGGAGATACCCTGGAGGATTCCGAAGCCCATGAGGGCACGGAACAGGCGCAGCCGCACCATCAGCGCGCCGCCGAGGAGCGCTCCGACGATCGTGGCGGCGAGAGCGAGCCCCTTGTTGACGTAGGCCACGTCCTGCAGCGAGAAGCCGGCGCCGCGCAGGAGGAACGCGGTGCTGAGCGACAGGGCGAAGGCATCTCCCAGCTTGTAGAGCACGAGGAGCAGGATGAGCCAGCCCGCGCCGGGGCGCCCCAGGAACTCGCGCAGCGGCTCGACGACCGCCTCGCGCAGCGTGCGCGGCGGCGCAGTCGCGATGACCGGCTCGCGGCCCCAGAGGGTGGCCACCAGCCCGATCCCCATGAGTCCCGCCATGAGCAGGTAGGTGCCATGCCATCCCACGGCGGGAATCCAGCCCGAGCCCGCGACGAGGACGAGCGCGAGCGCGCCCGAGACCAGCATCGCGATTCGATATCCCACGACGCCCAGGGCACCCGCCAGCCCTCGCTCCTCGGGCGGCGCGATGTCGACCTTGTAGGCGTCGACGACGATGTCCTGCGAGGCCGAGGCGAACGCGACGAAGAGCGCGAGCGCCGCGAGCGGCGCGAGGTGCGCACGCGGCGTGAGAAATGCCATGCCCGCGATGCCGGCGGCGAGCGCGAGCTGGGTCACCAGGAGCCACCCCCGGCGCCGGCCGAGGAAGGGCGGCACGAAACGGTCCATCGCCGGCGCCCACAGGAATTTCCACGTGTAGGGCATTCCGATCAGGGTGAAGACGCCGATGGTCGAGAGGTCCACGCCGTCCACCGTCATCCACGCCTGCAGCGTGGCGCCCGTGAGGGCCAGCGGAAGCCCGGAGGAGAAGCCGAGCAGCAGGATGACGGCGAGGTTGCGGTCGCGCAGGACCGCGGAGTAATCGTGCGGCGCGTTCAAGGTGCGCACAGGATAGCGCACGGCGCGAGGGGCGCGACGCGAGCGATTAGAATGGGACATGGATCCCCGCCTTCCCGGGGACGACGAGGGACGCCGCAGGAATGGACAAGGTGACCAAGACCGACGCCGAATGGCGCGCGCAGCTCACGCCGCAGCAATACGAAGTGACCCGAAAGCACGGCACGGAGCGCGCCTTCACCGGCGAATACAACGGTTGCAAGGACCCGGGCACCTACCAGTGCGTGTGCTGCGGCCAGGACCTCTTCAGCTCGCGGGCGAAGTTCGACTCCGGCACCGGATGGCCGAGCTTCTGGCAGCCGGTGTCGAAGGAAGCCGTCGCCGAGAAGGAGGACCGCAGCTGGTTCTTCGCCACGCGCACCGAGGTGCTGTGCTCGCGCTGCGACGCGCACCTCGGCCACGTGTTCGACGACGGCCCGCAGCCCACGGGTCTGCGCTACTGCATGAACTCCGCGGCCCTCACGCTGAAGAAGGACGCGCCCTAGGAAGCGTTGGACGGCTCGATCTTGCCGAGCTTCTCCAGGCGCAGGCGGATCGAGCTCTGGGTGCGCATGTGCTTGCGCGCCATCTCCGGCATCGTGGAGCCGGCCTCGAACTCGGCGACGAGCGTGCGATCCTCGCCCTCCGACCACGGCTTGCCGAAATTCGCGGGCAGCCGTTCGCGGCGCTTCTCGCGCTCCACCTCGCGGCTCATGAGGTCCACGGCGGAATAGAGCGCGCGCAGCGTGCGCGGCTCCGCGTAGGGACTGGTCTCGGGATACGCCTCGCCGGTGATCGGGTTCACGCCGTCGGCGAGCGCGCGAACGATGGGCAGTGCGGCATCGAGTTGCATGGGTTTCCTTCTCGTGCGAGTTGGGGGTTCATCGGACGGTGCGCCTCTGGGTCCCCGCGGGGGGCGAATCCTTCATCACCGGTGCTTGCGAGAACGCCGCCGCGCGCAGCGTGGTTGACGCCGCGCGCGCCGCCGTTCGGCGCGTCACCCGCATCATCGAACTCGTGCCCCGCGACAACGCAGTATCATTCCCATGGCCCCATCAACCCCGTGCGCAAGGACGCGTCGTTCCTCGACGGCGCCGGCACGACCCGGGTGCCGCGTCGAGGTGCCCGCCGCCCCGCGCCATCGCGATGCTGACCGAGCACGACATCTACCTCTTCAAGGAAGGCACGCACACCTCCCTGCACCGCAAGCTCGGCTGCCAGCTCGCCGAGGGCGGCGGCGCCCACTTCGCGGTGTGGGCCCCGAACGCGCGCGCGGTCTCCGTGATAGGCGAGTGGAACGGGTGGGAGGCGGGCGCCGACGTGCTGCATCCGCGCTGGGACCGTTCGGGCATCTGGGAAGCGGACGTCGCCCAGGTGCGGGCGGGCCAGTCGTACAAGTACGCCATCACGACGGTGCACGGCAGCCGCGCGGACCGCGCGGACCCGCTCGCGTTCTACGCCGAGGTGGCGCCCGCGAGCGCCTCGCGCGCGTGGTCGCTCGACTACGAGTGGAACGACGGCGAGTGGATGCGCGAGCGCGCGCAGCGCAACGCGATGGACGCGCCCTTCACGGTCTACGAGGTGCACCTGGGATCGTGGCGCCGTTGCGCCGACGCGATGCCCACCTACCGCGACATCGCGCCAGCCGCTCGCCGAATACGTGCAATGGCTCGGCTTCACGCACGTGGAGCTCATGCCGATCACGGAGCACCCGTTCTACGGCTCGTGGGGCTACCAGACCACGGGCTACTTCGCGCCCACCTCGCGCTTCGGCACGCCGCAGGACTTCATGTACCTCGTGGACGTTCTGCACCGGCACGGGATCGGCGTGATCCTCGACTGGGTGCCGTCGCACTTCCCCGACGATCCGCACGGCCTCGCGCGCTTCGACGGCACGCACCTCTACGAGCACGCCGACCCGCGCCTGGGCTTCCACCCCGAGTGGAAGAGCGCGATCTTCAACTACGGCCGGCACGAGGTGCGCGCCTTCCTCGCCTCGAGCGCCCACTTCTGGCTCGACGAAGTACCATGTCGACGGGCTGCGCTTCGACGCGGTAGCCTCGATGCTCTATCTCGACTACGGCCGCAAGCCCGGCGAATGGATCCCGAACGCCCGCGGCGGCAACGAGAACCTCGAGGCGATCGAGTTCCTGAGGCAGCTGAACGCGGGCATCGGCGCGCGATTTCCCCGACACGCGCACCATCGCCGAGGAATCGACCGCGTGGCCCCGGGTCTCGCGCCCGGTGCACGCCGGCGGCCTCGGCTTCTCCATGAAGTGGAACATGGGCTGGATGCACGACACGCTCGAATATTTCGCGCGCGACCCCATCCACCGGCGCTACCACCACTCGGAGCTCACGTTCTCGCTGCTGGTACGCGTTCTCGGAGAACTTCGTGCTGCCGCTCTCGCACGACGAGGTGGTGTACGGCAAGCGCGTCGCTGATAGGCAAGATGCCCGGCGACCGCTGGCAGAAGTTCGCCAACCTGCGCCTGCTCCTGGGCTACATGTGGACGCACCCGGGGAAGAAGCTCCTCTTCATGGGCGGCGAGTTCGGCCAGTGGCGCGAATGGCATCACGACCGCCAGCTCGACTGGGATCTCCCCGCGAGGCCGACCACGCCGGCGTCCAGCACTGGCTGCGCGACCTGAACCGCGCCTATCGCGAGCTGGCCGGCCCTGCACGAGGTCGACTTCTCGCCCGGCGGGCTTCCAGTGGATCGACACGCACGACAGCGACGACAGCGCGATCACGTACCTGCGCCTCGCCGCCGACGGCACGCCGGTGCTCGTCGCGTGCAACTTCACCCCGGTGGCGCGCGAGGCGTACCGCGTGGGCGTGCCGGCCGCGGGACGCTGGCGCGAGGTGCTGAACAGCGATGCGCCCTGCTACGGCGGCAGCGGCGCGGGCAACCTGGGCGCCGCCGACACGCAACCGGTGCCGTGGCACGGGCGCGTGCAGTCGCTCGTGATCACGCTTCCGCCGCTCGCCTTCGTGCTGTTCGCGCCCGAGGTCCACGCACTGTGACGAAGGCCGTCGCGCAACCGTGACCGAGCTGTGGCCAGGCTCTGCCCATCCCCTCGGCGCCACGTGGGACGGCGAGGGCGTGAACTTCGCGCTCTTCTCCGAGCACGCCGAGAAGGTCGAGCTGTGCCTGTTCGACGACGAGCGGCCGGCGCGAGGTGCAGCGCATCGCGCTGCGCGAGCGCACCGACTTCGTCTGGCACGGCTACCTTCCGCGAGGCGCGCCCGGGCAGCTCTACGGCTACCGCGTGCACGGCCCCTACGACCCCGAGCAGGGGCACCGCTTCAACCCGCACAAGCTCCTCCTCGATCCCTACGCGCGCAGCATCGTCGGGCAGATCCGCTGGAGCGACGCGCTACTTCGGCTACACGCGTCGACCAGCAAGCGCGAGGACCTGTCGTTCGACCGGCGCGACAGCGCGCGCGGCCATGCCGAAGTGCCAGGTGATCGACCGGCGCCTTCACGCTGGGGCGACGACCGCCGCCCGCACGCCCCTGGAACGACACGGTCATCTACGAGCTGCACGTGCGCGGCTTCACGATGCGCCATCCCGGACGTGCCGCCGGCGCTGCGGGCACCTACGCCGGGCCTCGCCACGCCCCGGTCGATCGACCACCTCAAGTCGCCTCGGCGTCACCGCCGTCGAGCTGCATGCCCGTGCACGCAGTTCGTCGACGACCGCCGCCTGGTCGCAGCGGGGCCTGACGCAACTACTGGGGCTACAACACCATCGGCTTCTTCGCCCCCGACGCGCGCTATCGGCGCTCGGGCGAGCCGTGACCGAGTTCAAGACCATGGTGAAGACGCTGCACCCGGCCGGGCTCGAGGTCATCCTCGACGTGGTCTACAACCACACCGGCGAGGGCAACCAGCTCGGTCCCGACGCTGTGCTTTCGCGGCATCGACAACTGCGTCTACTACCGGCTCGAGCCGGAGGACCCGCGCTACTACGTCGACTTCACCGGCTGCGGCAACACGCTCAACCTGCGTCCACCCGCGCGTGCTGCAGCTCATCATGGACTGCCTGCGCTACTGGGTGACCGAGATGCACGTGGACGGCTTCCGCTTCGACCTCGCCACCGACGCTCGCGCGCGCGAGCCGCCGCCGTCGACCGCGCTGGCGCACTTCTTCGAGGTGCTGCGCCAGGACCCGGTGCTCTCGCAGGTCAAGCTCATCGCCGAGCCGTGGGACCTGGGCGACGGCGGCTACCAGCTCGGGCGCTTCCCGCCGGGCTGGGCCGAGTGGAACGACCAGTACCGCGACACCGTGCGCGCCTTCTGGAGGGGCGACCGCGGACTGATCGGCGACTTCGCGCGCCGGCTCACCGGCTCGAGCGACCTCTTCGCGCACAGCGGCCGCGGACCCTGCGCGAGCGTCAACTTCGTCACCGCGCACGACGGCTTCACGCTGAACGACCTGGTGTCCTACAACGAGAAGCACAACGAGGCGAACGGCGAGGACAACCGCGACGGCAGCACGCACAACGCCTGCGTGGAACTGCGGCGTCGAGGGCCCGACCGACGACGCGACGATCGTGCGGCTGCGCGAGCAGCAGAAACGCAACCTGCTCGCCACGCTGCTGCTTTCGCAGGGCGTGCCGATGCTCCTCGCCGGCGACGAGATCGGCCGCACGCAGGCAGGGCAACAACAACGCCTACTGCCAGGACAACGAGATCAGCTGGCTCGACTGGAACTGGGACGAGGGGAAGTGGCGCCTGCTCAACTTCACGAAGCGCATGATCGGGCTGCGCCGATCGCACCCGGTGCTGCGGCGGCGCGACTTCTTCAAGGGCGTCGCGGTGGGCAGCGTCGGCCGCAAGGACGTCGCATGGCTCAAGCCCGACGGCCACGAGATGACGCCCGAGGAGTGGGAAAAGGACTTCGCGCGCTGCCTCGGCATGTGGCTCAACGGCGACGAGCTGCCGGAAACCGACGAGCGCGGGCGCGCCCTGCACGACGCGAGCTTCCTGGTGCTCTTCAACGCGTACCACGACCTCATCGAGTTCAAGCTGCCCGATCCCGGCGGTGGGGGCGCCTGGCGCGGCGAGATCGACACGTCCACCGACACCGGCGAGTTGCCGCCCGAGCGCGCCGCGCCGCGCGCTTCGTATCCCTTGCAGGGACGCTCGCTCGCCGTGCTTCGGCAAGTCCCGCCGGGAACCTCGTGAGGCGCGCGCGCGGCGCGCCCTTTGGCGCCCGGTCGCTCGAGGCCCCGTGATGGACGCGGCCCTCGCCCGGCTGGCGAGCCTCTTCGGGATCGAGCCGGGCTACCACGACATCGGGGGCCAATGGCGCGCCACGCCCGAGGAGACGCAACGCCGGCTGCTCGAGGCGTTCGGCCCGGACGCGAAGCATCCGCCGGCCGCCCGGGAGGCGCTGCGCGCGATCGAACGCGGCCGCTGGGAGCGTACCGTGGCGCCCATGAGCGTGCTGCGCCGCGCCGGGCTCGAGCAAGGCCTGCGGCTGCAGCTGCCCGAGAGCGCGCTCGCGCGCAACCTTTCGTGGCGCCTCGTCGAGGAGAGCGGCGAGCGGCGCGAGGAGCGCTTCGACGCGCTCGCCCTCGCGCACCTCGACGACTTCGAGCAGGACGGCTGGCGGGCGAGCGCTTTGCGCCTGCCGCTGCCCTCCGACCTGCCCGACGGATACCACCGCCTCACGATCTTCGCGGGAGCGAGCACGCTGGGCGAAGGCCTCGTGGCCGTGGTACCCGAGCGCTGCTACCTGCCCCCCGCCATCGCGGACGGCGCGCGCGTGTGGGGCACGACGGTCCAGCTCTACGGGCTGCGCTCGTCGCGCAACGCGGGCATCGGCGACTTCACGGACCTGCGCCGTTGCGCCGAGGTATGGGGCGCGCGCGGCGCGGCGATCGTGGGCACGAACCCGCTGCACGCCCTGTCGCTGCACGACCCGGGCCACGCGAGCCCCTACAGCCCGTCGAGCCGGCTGTTCCTGAACCCGATCTACCTCGACGTCGAGGCGATCGACGATTTCGCGGAGATCGCGGCGGCCGACGCGACATTCGGCACGCGCTGGCGCGCCGAGTGCGAAAAGCTGCGCGCGGGCGACATGTTGGACTACGCGGCGGTCTCGGCCGCCAAACGCGCAATCCTCGAGACCCTCTACGCGCATTTCTGCCGCCGCCACCTGGAAGCGGGCAGCCTGCGCGCGCGTCTCTTCGCGCAATTCCGCGCCGCGCGCGGCCAGACGCTGCGCCTCCACGCGCTGCACGAGGCGCTGCACGAGATCCATGGCACGACGTGGCGCCGGTGGCCCGCGCAGCACCACGATCCGGCGGGGGAACCGGTGCGCCGCTTCGCGCGCGAGAACGCGCCGCGCGTGGGCCTGCACGAGTACCTGCAATGGCAAGCGGACCTGCAGCTCGGGCGCGCGCAAGAGCGCTGCCGCGACCTCGGCATGGCGGTGGGCCTCTACGCGGACCTCGCGATCTCGATCGGAGCCGACGGGAGCGAGGCGTGGGCGAACCAGCACCTCTACGCCCTGGGAGCGACCGTGGGGGCGCCCCCCGACCACTTCGCGCGCCGCGGGCAGGACTGGGGACTGCCGCCGCTCGATCCGTGGCGCCTGCGCGACTCGGCGTACGCACCGCTGGTGGCCACGCTGCGCGCCAACATGCAGCACGCGGGAGCGCTGCGCATCGACCACGTGATGGGCCTCGCCCGCCTGTGGTGGGTGCCGGCGGGCGCCTCGCCCGACGAGGGCGCGTACGTGCGCTACCCGCTCGAGGACCTGCTCGGCATCGTGGCCCTCGAGAGCCACCGCCAGCGCTGCCTCGTGATCGGCGAGGATCTGGGCACCGTCGCCGACGAGCTGCGCCGCGAGCTCGACGCGCGCGGGGTGTTCTCCTACCGGCTGGTGATGTTCGAGCGCGACGGCCGCGAGTTCAAGGCGCCCGGCGCCTATCCGCGGCGCGCGCTCGTCGCGTGGTCCACCCACGACCTGCCGACATTCGCCGGCTGGTGGAGCGAGCACGACCTCGCCACGCGCGGCTCGCTGGGCCTTCTCGAGCGCGACGCGCTCGACGGCGAGCGGGCGCAGCGCCGCGAGGCGCGCTCGGCGCTGCTGGAAGCGCTGCGGCGCGAGGGCCTGGCGGGCGAGGCCGCGGGGCCCGACGCCCCGCTCACCGACGAGCTCGCGCTCGCGGTGCAGGAGTTCGCCGCGCGCACGCCGGCAGCGGTGATGGTGGTGCAGATGGAAGACGTGCTCGGCGTCGCGGACCAGGCGAACGTGCCGGGCACCGTCGAGCAGCACCCCAACTGGCGGCGCAAGCTCCCCGCGCCGCTCGAGGCGTGGCCGCGCGACCCACGGCTGCGGCGCACCACGCGCGCACTCGCGGCGATCCGCGGCAAGACGCGCCCGAAGCGCAAGCGCTCGTCGGGGCTCTAGCGCGGGTGCTCCTCGAGGACGCTCCGGTCACGGTGCTTGCGAGCTAGTCGCGGCGCAGGCGCGCGAGCTCCTCCTCCATCCGCGCCTGCTGCCACAGCCAGTCGTCCTCCAGCCGCGCGGTGAGGGCCGCGATGTCGGCTCTACGCACGAGCGCGGCCTGCAGGCGCTCGCGGTTCGCCGCCTCGTAGGCCTCGGTCCCCGCAAGCCACGCCTCGGTTTCCGCGGCCTCCTGCGCGAGCGCCGCGAGCTCCGCGTCGATGGCGGCGATGCGCTCCTCGAACGGCTTGCGCACGCGCGATTCGCGCTGGCGCCGCTCGGCTTGCGCGCGCCGTTCCTCGCGCCGGCTCGGCGCGGCGGCCGCCGCCTCGCCGCCGTCGCGGCCCGCCGCGCGCGCGTGATAATGCCGCGCCCATTCGCGATAGTCGTCCAGCGTGCCGTCGAAGGGTGCCAGCCGCCCGTCGGCCACGAGCATCCACTGGTCCGTGGCCGCCGCGAGCAGGTGGCGGTCGTGCGCCACGATCACCAGCGCGCCCTCGAAATCCACCAGCGCTTCCGCGAGCGCCTCGCGCATCTCGATGTCGAGATGGTTCGTGGGCTCGTCCAGCAGCAGCAGGTTCGGGCGCTGCCAGACGATGAGCGCCAGCGCGAGGCGCGCCTTCTCGCCGCCGGACAGGCTCGCGACCGGCTGCATCACCTGGTCGCCGCGGAAGTCGAAGCCCCCCAGGTAATCGCGCAGCGCCTGCTCGCGCTCGTCCGGGGCGAGCCGCGCCATGTGCGCGAGCGCGTTTTCGCCCAGGCGCAGCTGGTCGACCTGGTGCTGCGCGAAATAGCCCACGCGCAGGCCCTGGGCGCGGTAGATCTGCCCGCCGAGGAGCGGCAGCTCGCCCGCGATGGACTTGAGCAGCGTGGACTTGCCGGCGCCGTTGGGGCCGAGGAGCCCGATGGCGTCGCCCGGAAGCACGCTCCATTCGATGCCCGAGAGCACCGGCGCATCGCCGTGGCCGACCGTCGCGTCCTCGAGGCGGAACAGCTGGCGCGGCTTCTCCGCGGGCGGCCGGAAACGGAAGGAGAACGGCGTGTCCACGTGGGCGGCGGCGATGCGCTCGAGCTTCTCGAGCGCGCGGATGCGGCTCTGTGCCTGGCGCGCCTTGGTCGCCTTCGCGCGGAAGCGCGCGATGAACGCCTCGAGGTGCGCGACGGCGCGCTGCTGCTTCTCGTGGGCCGCCTGCTCGCCCGCCAGGCGCGCGGCGCGCTGCTGCTCGAAGGCGCTGTAGTTGCCCGGGTATGTCTCGAGCCTGCGGTTGTCCACGTGCACGATCGCGCCCGCCACCGCATCGAGGAACTCGCGATCGTGCGTGACGAGGAGCACCGCGCCCGGGAACATGCGCAGCCAGTCCTCGAGCCAGAGCACCGCGTCGAGGTCCAGGTGGTTGGTCGGCTCGTCGAGAAGCAGGAGGTCGGAGCGGCACATGAGCGCGCGGGCGAGGTTCAACCGCATGCGCCAGCCGCCGGAGAACTCGGCGACCGGCCGCTCGCGCTGCGGCTCGCGGAAGCCCAGGCCCGCCATGAGCGTCTGCGCGCGCGCCTTCGCCTGATAGCCGCCGATCTCGCCGAAGCGCGCGTGCAGCTCCGCCACGCGCTCGCCGGTCTCGTGCGCCGCCTCGGCGCTCGCGATCGCGGCCTCGAGCGCGCGCAGCTCCGCGTCGCCGTCCATCACGAAATCGAGCGCCGGCCGCTCGAGCGCGGGCGTCTCCTGCGCCACGTGCGCGAGCACCCACCGCGACGGCATGTCCACGTCGCCCGCGTCGGCGTGCAGCTCGCCGCGGATCAGCGCGAAGAGGCTCGACTTGCCGCTGCCGTTCGGGCCCACGAGGCCGACCTTCTGCCCCGGGTGCACGTTCATCGACGCGCCCTCGAGCAGCACGCGCGCGCCGCGGCGGAGCGTGACGTCAGCTATCCGCAGCACGCGCGGCCTTCACAGCGGGAATTCATAGTCGATCGTGAGCGGCGCGTGGTCCGAAAAACGCCTGCGCACGTAGATGCCGGTCGCGCGCGCGAACGCCGCGATGCCCGGCGTGGCGATCTGGTAGTCGATGCGCCAGCCGACGTTCTTCGAGCGGGCCTGGCCGCGGTTGGACCACCACGTGTAGCGCTCGGGCCGCGGATCGAGCGTCCGGAAGACGTCCACGAAACCGTGGCGCTCGAAGACCTGTGTCAGCCAGTCGCACTCCTCGGGCAGGAACCCCGAGTGCTTGCGGTTGGCGCGCCAGTTCCTGAGGTCGATCTCCTTGTGCGCGATGTTCCAGTCGCCACAGATCACGAACTCGCGCCCGCACGCGCGCATCGCCTCGAGCTTCGGCAGGAAGCGTTTCATGAACGAGAACTTGCGCGCCTGCGCCTCGCCGCCGCTCGATCCCGACGGCAGGTACAGCGACACCACGCTCAGGCTGCCGAAGTCGGCCTGCAGGAAGCGGCCCTGCGCGTCGATGTCGCGGATGCCGAGGCCGAGCGTCACCTTGTCGGGCTCGCGCGCCGCGTAGATCGCCACCCCGCTGTAGCCGCGCCTTTCCGCGGGGTGGAAGAAGGCATGCAGCCCGCGCGGGGCGAGGAGCGAGCGCGGCAGGTCCTCTTCCCGCGCCTTGATCTCCTGCAGGCAGACGACATCGGCCTTCTGCCGGCGCATCCAGGCGGCGAAGCCCTTGGCCGCCGCGGAGCGCAGGCCGTTGACGTTCAGGGTGATGATGCGCATGACTTGAGCGAAAATAGGCCGTATCGTAACCTCACGACGATTCCGGATCCCGATGAACGCGGCCGCCGCCCCCGTGCCCCATCCCGAACGCGACGCCTTTCGCCGCGAGTTCGTCGACTTCGCGATCCGGGCCGGCGTCCTGCGCTTCGGCGATTTCCGGACCAAGGCCGGGCGCCAGTCTCCCTACTTCTTCAACGCGGGCCTGTTCTGCGACGGCGAGCGGCTGGGCGCCCTCGCCCGCTTCTACGCGCAGGCCGCACTCGCCTCGGGCATCGCGTTCGACCTGCTCTTCGGACCGGCATACAAGGGGATCACGCTGGCGGCGGCCACCGCGGTCGCCCTTGCCGGTCTCGGTCACAATGTGCCGTTCTGCTTCAATCGCAAGGAGGCGAAGGACCACGGCGAGGGCGGGAACATCGTCGGAGCGCCGCTGGCGGGGCGCGCGCTGATCGTGGACGACGTGATCACGGACGGCGCCTCCAAGCGCGAGGCGATCGAGATCATCCGGGCCGCCGGGGCGGTCCCGGCTGGCGTGCTAATTGCTCTCGATCGCCAGGAACGGGGGCAGGGCGAGCTGTCGGCCGCGCAGGAAGTCGGCCGGGATTTCGGCGTGCCCGTGACGGCGATCGCGACGCTCGAGGACATCCTGGCGACGCTGCGCGACCGGCCCGAGGAACGCGCCAACGTGGCGAGGATCGAGGAATACCGCAGGCATTACGGCATCGCGCCCGCGTAGGGCGGAGCCGCGCCGGCGCACGGGGAAGGCGACAATGAAAAGAATCGCGGGATTGCTGATCGTGCTGCATGCGCCCTTCGCGGCCGCCGTCTACAAGTGCGTGGACGAGAAAGGCAACACGCTCTTCGGCGACGTGCCGCCCGCCGGCTGCGGCAACGTGCCGATCTACGAGGTGAGCCAGAGCGGCGCGGTCCTGCGCAAGATCGAGCCCACGCCGACGCCCGAGCAGGTGAAGGAGCGCCAGGAGGAGCAGGCGCGCCGCAAGAAGGCGGAGCTCGCGGCCGCCGAGCAGAAGCGCCAGGACATGGCGCTCCTCAACAGCTACACCAATGCCGGCGAGTTCGACGTCGCGCGCGACCGCAACATCGAGCCCGTCCAGGGGCGCATTGCGAGCGCGCAGGATCGGCTGAAGGAGCTCGACCAGAACGAGAAGCAGCTGCACGACACGGGCGAGCATTACCGCACCAGCAAGGAGGGATCGGGCGAAGTGCCCGCGTGGGTCACGGCGAACATCGAGCGCATCGGCAAGGAGCGCAAGAGCCTCCGGGCCGCCATCGCGCAATACCAAAAGGAGATCGAGGGGCTGCGCGCCAAGTACGACAGCGACAAGAAGCGCTGGATCGCGCTCAAGGCCGGCGCCGGCCGCCTCACCGACGAGGCGCGCGACCCGGCCCCCGAGCCGGTGAAGGCCCCGGCGAAGAAAGCGGGGTATTAGGCGCCCAGCTTGCGGCGCAGGATCGCGCCCGCCTGCGCGGGATTGGCCTTGCCCTGCGTGGCCTTCATCACCTGGCCCACGAGGGCGTTGAACGCCTTCTCCTTGCCCGCGCGCCAGTCGGCCACCAGCTTCGCGTTCGCGGCGAGCACCTGCTCGACGGCGGCCTCGAGGGCGCCGGAGTCCGTGATCTGGCGCAGGCCGCGCTTCGCGATGATCGCGTCGGCCTCGCCCTCGCCCTCGGCCATCGCCTGCAGCACCGCCTTCGCGGCCTTCGCGGACACGGTCCCGTCCTCGATGCGCGCGAGCAGGCGCGCGAGCGCCGCGGGAGCGACCGGCGGCGCCGTGAAATCGGCGTCGCGATCGTTGACGAGGGCCGACATCTCGCCGTTCACCCAGTTGGCCACGAGGCGGGCCGGGAGCGCGGGCGCCTCGGCGAGCACGCGCTCGAAGAAATCCGCCTTCTCGCGGCTTTCGGTCACGAGCGCCGCCTCGTACTCCGAGATGCCGCGCTCCTCGCGGTAGCGCCGGCGCAGCTCCTCGGGCAGCGCGGGCATGCCGGCGCGCACCGCGTCGATCCAATCCCGCGGGATCTCGAGCGGCAGGAGATCGGGATCCGGGAAGTAGCGGTAGTCCTGCGCGTCCTCCTTGGAGCGCATCGGCCGCGTCTCGCCGCGGTCGGGATCGAAGAGCCGCGTCTCCTGCACCACCTTGCCGCCGTCCTCGATCAGCTCGATCTGGCGGCGCGCCTCGAACTCGATCGCCTTCTCCATGAAGCGGAAGGAGTTGAGGTTCTTGATCTCGCAGCGCGTGCCGAGGGGCTCGCCGGGGCGGCGCACCGAGACGTTCGCGTCGCAGCGGAACGATCCCTCCTGCATGTTGCCGTCGCAGATGCCGATCCAGCGCACGAGCGCGTGCAGCGCGCGCGCGTACGCCACCGCCTCCGCGGCGCAGCGCATGTCGGGCTCGGACACGATCTCGAGGAGTGGGGTGCCGGCGCGGTTCAAGTCGATGCCGCTCATGCCGTGGAAATCCTCGTGCAGCGACTTGCCGGCGTCCTCCTCGAGGTGCGCGCGGGTGAGCCGCACGCGCCTCTCGGCGTCCCCGAGGACCATGGGAACGGATCCGCCCGAGACGACCGGCTGCTCGTACTGGCTGATCTGGTAGCCCTTCGGGAGGTCGGGATAGAAATAGTTCTTGCGCGCGAACACGCTGCGCGGCGCGATGGCGCCGCCCACGGCCAGCCCGAAGCGGATCGCGCGCTCGACGGCGCCGCGGTTGAGCACCGGGAGCGTGCCCGGGAGCGCCAGGTCCACGGCGCTCGCCTGCGTGTTCGGGGCCGCGCCGAACGCCGTCGACGCGCCCGAGAAGATCTTCGACGCGGTGGTGAGCTGCGCGTGGGTCTCCAGCCCGATGACGATTTCCCAGGTCATCGCGCGGCTCCGGTTCACGCGAAGGCCGCGGGCGCGCGGCGGTGCCAGTCGGTTGCCTGCTGGAACGCATGGGCGGTGGCGAGCATGCGCGCCTCGTCCCAGTAGTTGCCGACGATCTGCAGGCCCACGGGCCGGCCCTTCGTGCCGAAGCCGCAGGGGATCGACATGCCGGGCAGTCCCGCGAGGTTGATCGGGATCGTGTAGAGGTCGTCCAGGTACATCTGCACCGGATCGTCCTTCTTCGAGCCGAGGTCGTAGGCGACGCACGGCGCCGCGGGTCCCATGATGAGGTCGCACTTCGCGAACGCCTCGGCGAAATCGCGCGCGATCAGGCGGCGCACGCGCTGCGCCTGCAGGTAGTACGCGTCGTAGTAGCCGTGGGACAGGACGTACGTTCCGATCATGATGCGGCGCTTCACCTCGGCGCCGAACCCCTGCGCCCGCGTCTTCGCGTACATGTCGTGCAGGTCGGCGTACTGCGGCGCGCGATGGCCGTAGCGCACGCCGTCGTAGCGCGACAGGTTGGACGAGGCCTCGGCGGGCGCGATCACGTAATAGACCGGCACGCAGTAGTGCTGGTTGGGCAGGTCGACGTCCACGATGCGCGCGCCCATGCCTTCCAGCTCCTCGAGCGCCGCGAGGATCGGCGCGGCGATCTCGCCGGCGAGGTCGCCCGAGAACCACTGCCGCGGCTTGCCGATCGTGAGCCCCTTCACGCCGCGCGACAGGCCCCCCGCGTAGTCGTCCACGGGCCGCTCCATGCAGGTGGAGTCGCGCGCGTCGAAGCCGGCCATCGCGCCCAGAAGGACGGCGAGGTCCTCGGCGCTGCGCGCGATGGGCCCGCCCTGGTCGAGGGACGAGGCGAACGCCACCATGCCGTAGCGCGAGACGCGTCCGTAGGTGGGCCGCAGCCCGCACACGCCGCTGAAGGCCGCGGGCTGGCGGATCGAGCCGCCGGTGTCGGTGCCGGTGGCCGCGGGCGCGAGCCCGGCCGCCACCGCCGCCGCGGAGCCGCCGGAGCTGCCGCCCGGCACCGCCGCCGTGTCCCACGGGTTGCGCACCGGGCCGAAGTACGAGGTCTCGTTCGACGAGCCCATGGCGAACTCGTCCATGTTGGTCTTGCCGAGCAGGACCGCGCCGGCGCGATCGAACTGCTCGATCACGTGCGCGTCGTAGGGCGCGACGAAGTCGGCGAGCATGCGCGAGCCGCAGGTGGTGCGCCAGCCCCTGGCGCAGAAGAGGTCCTTGTGCGCGACGGGAATGCCGGTGAGGGGCGAGGTGTGGCCGCGCGCGATCCGCGCGTCGGCCGCGCGCGCCTGCGCGAGGCTCTTCTCCTCGTCCACGGTGATGAAGGCGTTCAGCTCGCCGTTGAAGCGCGCGATGCGCTCGAGGTGCGCGCGCGTGAGCTCGACGCTCGAAAGCTCTTTCGCGCGCAACTGGCGGGCGAGCTGCGCAAGGGACGCTCGGTGCATCGTGGAGATATCCGCGCCTACTCGATCACCTTGGGCACGAGGTAGAGGCCGTCCTCCACCTGCGGCGCCACCGCCTGGAAGGCGGCGCGCTGGTCGGTCTCGCTCACGCGGTCCTCGCGCAGCCGCTGCACGGCGTCCTCGGGATGGGACATGGGCTGCACGCCGCGCGTATCCGCCGCCGCCATGCGCTCGACCATGGCGAGGATGCCATTCAGCTCGTGCACGAGTGCCTCGGCCTCGGCGGGCGCCACCTCGATGCGGGCGAGCCGGGCGATGCGCAGGACCTGATCTCGGGACAACATTCGAAACTCTTCCTAAAGCCTTAATTCGGCGCGAATTCGGGCTATTATAGAGGCCCGCTTCCCGGCGCGACAGGCAGCACCTCGAAACTCTTTACGGATCAAGATGTTCTCCTTCGTTTCCAAGTACTTCTCCACCGACCTCGCGATCGACCTCGGCACCGCCAATACGCTCATCTACGTGCGCGGCAAGGGCATCGTGCTCGACGAGCCTTCGGTGGTCGCGATTCGCCAGGAAGGCGGCCCCAACGGCAAGAAGACCATCCAGGCGGTCGGCCTCGCGGCCAAGCAGATGCTGGGGCGCACGCCCGGCAACATCACGGCCATCCGCCCGATGAAGGACGGCGTGATCGCGGACTTCACGATCACCGAGCAGATGCTCAAGTACTTCATCAAGAAGATCCACGACAACCAGTGGTTCCGCCCCAGCCCGCGCATCGTGATCTGCGTGCCCTACGGCTCGACGCAGGTCGAGCGGCGCGCGATCAAGGAGAGCGCCATCGGCGCGGGCGCCTCGCAGGTGTTCCTCATCGAGGAGCCCATGGCCGCGGCGATCGGCGCGGACCTTCCGATCGCGGACGCGACCGGCTCGATGGTGGTGGACATCGGCGGCGGCACCACGGAAGTCGGCGTGATCTCGCTGGGCGGCATCGTCTACTCCGCCTCGGTGCGCGTGGGCGGCGACAAGTTCGACGAGGCGATCATCAACTACATCCGCCGCAACTACGGGATGCTGATCGGGGAGTCGACCGCCGAGCAGATCAAGAAGCAGATCGGCTCCGCCTTCCCGGGGAGCGAGGTGCGCGAGATGGAAGTGAAGGGACGCAACCTCGCCGAAGGCATCCCGCGCTCGTTCACCATCTCCTCCAACGAGATCCTCGAGGCGCTCACCGATCCCCTGAATTCCATCGTCTCCGCCGTGAAGAGCGCGCTGGAGCAGACGCCGCCCGAGCTGGGCGCCGACATCGCCGAGAAGGGCATGGTGCTCACCGGGGGCGGAGCGCTCCTGCGCGAGCTCGACCGCCTGCTCATGGAGGAAACCGGACTGCCCGTGATCGTCGCCGACGACCCGCTCACGTGCGTCGTGCGGGGCTCGGGGCGCGCGCTCGAGGAGATGGACAAGCTCGGGACCGTCTTCACCAACGACTGACGCCGTGTCCCGACCGAAGCCCGCCCCTCCGGATGCATTGAGCGGCGGGCTTCTTCGCTTCCCGGAAGCCGCTTGATCCGCGAACCGCCACCCTTCTTCCACCGCGGGCCTTCCCCCCTCGCGCGCCTCACGTTCTTCACGCTGGCCGCGATCGCGGTGATGATCGCCGACCACCGCTTCCACGCGCTGGAGACGGTGCGGCTGTCGCTCTCGGTGCTCGCCCATCCGCTGCAGGAAGTGGCCGCGATGCCCGGCGAGGCGCTGGGGCGCGCCGCCGACTACTTCGCGAGCCAGGAGCGCCTGCTGCGCGAGAACCGCGAGCTGCGCGCCCGTCTCCTCGAGCAATCGGCCACGGCCCAGGAAGCGCGGCTGCTGCGCTCCGAGGAGGAGCACCTGCTGCGCATGGCGCCGGGGACGAGCCGCTTCACCGACAGCGGCATCCTCGCGCAGGTCCTGTACACCGCGCGCAATCCGTTCACGCGCAAGATCGTCGTGGACAAGGGCCTCACGCACGGCATCCGCGCCGGAATGCCCGCCATCGACGGCACCGGCGTCGTGGGGCAGGTCACCGGCGTCGGCACCTTCACGAGCGAGGTGACGCTGGTGACGGAGAAGGGGCAGTCGGTGCCGGTGATGCTCGAGCGCAACGGGCTGCGCGCGCTCGCCGTGGGCTCCGGCAAGGACGGCACGCTCGACGTTCCGTTCATGCCCGTTTCGGCCGACGTGCGCGACGGCGACCTCTTCGTGACCTCCGGGATCGACGGCACGTATCCGCCCGGGCTCACGGTGGCGCGCGTGACGACGGTGGAGAAGAACGCCGCGTACACGTTCGCGCGCATCGTCGCGCGCCCCGCCGCGGGCGTGGACAACTATCGCTTCGTGATGCTGTTGCCGCTGGCGCCGACGCCGCCGCGGCCGGAGACGCGCGACGAGGAAGCGCGCAAGCCCGTGAAGGAGCGCGGCGGCGCGCGCGGCCGCCGCGAGGGAGGCGCCGATGCGTCCCGCTGACCTCACGCCCGTCGCGCGCGACGTGATGAAGATGCCGGCGAGCGCCGGCTTCATGTTCGGCTCGCTCCTCCTCGCCTACCTGTTCGCCGTGCTGCCCTGGTCGGGGACGTGGCTGCTCGCGCGCCCCGACTTCGTGCTGCTCGTGCTCATCTTCTGGACGCTCCACGAGCCGCGCTCCGTCGGCCAGGGCGTGGCGTTCGCGATCGGGCTGCTCATGGACGTGAGCGACTCGATGCTCCTCGGGCAGCACGCGTTCGCCTACGTGGTCGCGGTGTACGGAGCGCAGGTGCTGCGCGTGCGCATCCTCTCGTTCCACCTGGGCGAGCAGACGCTGCACGTGCTCGGCCTCACGGTGACCGCGGCCTGCGTGATGCTGCTCCTGAACCTCCTGCTCGGCGCGGATTTCCCGGGCCTCGCGTATTTCGCGTCCCCGATGCTCACCGCGCTCGCCTGGGGGCCGGCGAGCCTCATCCTCCATTCGCGCGCGGTGCGCCGCCGCCGCGAATCGCAGACGTGATCGTCGGCCAGGCGCTGCGCGACCCGCAGCGCGAGCTCATCGTCTTCCGCAACCGGATGATGGTCGCGGGCCTCGCCATGCTCATCGCCTTCGCGCTGATCCTCGGCCGCTTCGCGTGGCTGCAGGTGGTGCAGCGCGGGTACTACCACACGCTCGCCGAGGCGAACCGCATCTCGGTCGTGCCGGTGGTGCCCAACCGCGGGCTCATCCTCGATCGCAACGGCGCGGTGCTCGCCGCCAACTACTCGGCCTACACGCTCGAGATCACGCCCAGCAGGGTGCCGAACGTGGAGCGCGCCATCGACGAGCTCGCGAAGGTGATCGAGGTCTCGGCGCGCGACCGCCGGCGCTTCCGCAAGCTGCAGGAGGACAGCAAGAACTTCGAGAGCCTGCCGATCCGCACCCGGCTCACCGAGGAGGAAGTGGCCCGCTTCGCGGTGAACCGCTACCGCTTCCCGGGCTTCGAGATCAAGGCGCGGCTCTTCCGTTCCTACCCGCAGGGCGAGATCGCCTCCCACGCGATCGGCTACATCGGCCGCATCAACGACGCGGACGTGCAGCGCATCGAGGCGGAGGGCCTGGCGACCAACTACAAGGGCACCGACCACATCGGCAAGCTCGGCCTCGAGGGCGCGTACGAGAAGGAGCTGCACGGCGTGACCGGCAGCGAGCAGGTCGAGATCGACGCCGGGGGACGCGCGATCCGCTCGCTCGCGCGCACCGAGCCGCAGTCGGGCAACAACCTCATGGTGACGCTCGATCTGCAGATGCAGAAGATCGCCGAGGACGCCTTCGGCGACTACAAGGGCGCGCTGGTGGCGATCGATCCGCGCAACGGCGACGTGCTGGCGCTGGTCTCGCGCCCGGGCTTCGACCCCAACCTCTTCGTGGACGGCATCGACCCGCAGAACTGGGACGCGCTCAACAACTCGCCCGACAAGCCGCTCAACAACCGGGCTCTGCGCGGGCAATACCCGCCCGGCTCGACGATCAAGCCGTTCATGGCGCTCGCCGCGCTCGAGTACCACAAGCGCTCGCCGCAGTTCACCATCTCCGACCCGGGCTACTTCACGCTCGCGGGCGTGGCGCACCGCTACCGCGACTGGAAGAAGGGCGGGCACGGGATCGTGGACATGCATCGCGCCATCGTCCAGTCGTGCGACACGTACTTCTACGGGCTCGCGAACGAGATGGGCATCGACGCGATCCACAACTTCCTCGCGCGCTTCGGCTTCGGCACCAAGAGCGGCGTCGACATCGAGGGCGAGCTCGCGGGGCTCGCGCCCTCGCAGGAGTGGAAGATGCAGCGCTTCCACCAGAAGTGGTACGCGGGCGACACCGTGAGCGTGGGCATCGGGCAGGGCTACCTGCTCGCCACACCGGTGCAGCTCGCCACCGCCGTGGCCACGCTCGCCAGCGGCGGCGTCCCGGTGCATCCCCACCTGCTGAAATCCATCGAGGACGCGAAGACGCGGCAGGTGCGATCCTTCGTCGCGCCATCGAGCGCCGAGGCGGCGGTGGTGAAGCCCGAGAACCTCGCCATCGTGCGCGCCGCGATGGCGGACGTGACCCGGCCGGGCGGCACGGCGGCGCAGGTCGGCGCGGGCGCGCCCTACTCGATCGCCGCGAAGACCGGCACCGCGCAGGTGGTGGGCATGAAGCAGGGCGAGCGCTACGACGAGAAGCGCATGAAGCGCGAGCACTGGGACCACGCGCTCTTCATCGCCTTCGCGCCGGCCGAGGATCCGAAGCTCGCCATGGCGATCCTGGTGGAGAACGGCCAGCATGGCGGGTCCACCGCGGGACCGATCGCGCGCGCCGTGTTCGACTACTACCTCCTGGGCAAGAAGCCGGTGGCGAAGCCCGCGCCCCCGACGCCGCCGCCGGCCGACGACAACGTGGAAGAGGAACATGATTAGCCGCCTCTTCGATTTCCTCGCGCGCCGCATCGACGGTCCGCTGATGGCCGCGATCGCGCTCACCTTGGCGCTCGGCCTCACCGTCGTGTACTCCGCCTCCGGCGGCGGGTCCTTCGAGCGCGTGGCGAGCCAGGGGCGCAACCTCGCGCTCGCCGTGTGCGCGCTCTGGCTCTTCGCGCAGGTGCATCCGCAGACGCTGATGCGCCTCGCCCTTCCGGTCTACGTGGGCGGCCTCGCGTTGCTCGTGGGCGTGGCGCTCTTCGGCGAGGTGCGCAACGGCGCGCGCCGCTGGCTCAACCTCGGTTTCACGACGCTGCAGCCCTCGGAGGTGATGAAGATCGCGGTGCCTCTCATGCTCGCGTGGTATTTCCACCGCCACGAGGAAAGCCTGCGGCTGCGCGATTTCGCGCTCGCGGGCCTCATGCTCGCGGTGCCCGTGGGCCTCATCGCGCGCCAGCCGGACCTGGGCACGGCGCTGCTCGTGTTCGCCTCGGGATTCTTCGTGATCTTCCTCGGGGGCCTGTCGTGGAAGGTGCTGCTCTCGCTGGTGACGGCGGCCGCCGCCGCGGTGCCCTTCATCTGGCCGATGCTGCACGACTACCAGCGCCAGCGCATCCTGACACTCCTCGATCCCATGGAGGACCCGCTGGGCGCCGGCTACCACATCATCCAGTCCACGATCGCGATCGGCTCCGGCGGCATCCTCGGCAAGGGCTGGCTCAACGGCACGCAGGCGCAGCTCGACTTCGTTCCGGAACGCTCGACCGACTTCATCCTCGCGGTCTTCGGCGAGGAGTTCGGGCTGGCCGGCAACGTCGTGCTGATCGTGCTCTACCTCCTCATCATCGCGCGCGGCATGATGATCGCGGCCAACGCGTCGACCGTCTTCTCGCGGCTCACCGCCGGGGCGATCACGCTCACGTTCTTCACCTACGCGTTCGTGAACATGGGCATGGTGAGCGGCATCCTGCCGGTGGTCGGCGTGCCGCTGCCGATGATCAGCTACGGCGGCACGGCGCTGCTGTCGGTGCTGGCCGGCTTCGGCATCCTCATGTCGATCGCGACCGACAAGCAGCTGGTGTCCAGTTGAGGCGCGCGGCGATCCTCGCGATGGCAGCCCTCGTCGCGGCGGGCTGCGGGAGCGCGCCGAAGCGCCAGCCCTACTACTCGGACGACGGGCCTCCGCAGTCGATTCCCGACGGCCTCGAGCGCGTGCCCGACGCGGTTCCGCGCGACGAGGCGTTCAACCGCTTCGCGAACCGGCCGTACACGGTCTTCGGCGAGACCTACGTGCCGGTGGTGGACAAGGAGCCGTTCCACCAGCGCGGCCTCGCCTCCTGGTACGGCCGCAAGTTCCAGGGACAGAAGACGGCGTCCGGCGAGCCCTACGACATGTTCAAGATGACCGCGGCCCACAAGACGCTGCCCATCCCGAGCTACGCGAAGGTCACCAACCTCGCGAACGGGAAATCGGTGGTGGTGCGCGTCAACGACCGCGGGCCGTTCCATTCCAGCCGCATCATCGACCTCTCGTACGCCGCGGCGTCGCGCATCGGCATCGCGGCGAAAGGCAGCGGGATGGTGGAGGTCGAGCGCATCTTCGAGCCGCCGGTCGCGCAGGCCGCGCCGCCCGAAGCCGCGAGCCCCGCGGTCCCGGCGCCGGCGAGCACCGCGAGCGTCGTGAGTGCCGGGCCTGCGGGCGCCTCCGCGATGGTTCCCGCGCCGGCCGAGATCCGCACGCCGCTCGTGACGCAAGAGCCGGCGGGCATCTGGGTGCAGCTCGGCGCCTTCTCGAGCGCCGAGGGCGCCGAGAGCTTCCGCGACCGGGCCCGGCGCGAGCTGCCGTGGATCCTCGAGCCGGTGCAGATTGTCCAATCGGGAGGCCTGAACCGGGTGCGCCTGGGCCCCTACCGCAACCGCGACGAAGCCGAGGCGATCGCGGCCAAGGTCCGCCAGTCCCTCGGCTACGCGCCGTCGATCATCGAACGCTAGGAAAGACCGCATGAAGAGATTCCTCGCCGCCCTCGCGGCGTGCGCCGCCCTCGCCGCCGCCGCCCAGACCGAGCCGCTCACGCCGCCGCCCATCGCCGCGCGCGCCTACATCGTGGTGGACATGCTGAGCGGGCAGACGCTCGCCGCCGCCTCCGAGAACGACCGCTTCGGGCCCGCGTCGCTCACCAAGCTCATGACCGCCTACGTGGTGTTCGCGGCGCTGCGCGACCACCAGATCGACGAGAACCAGCGGGTGACTGCCTCGGTGAACGCGTGGAAGGCGCGCGGCTCGCGCATGTTCATCGACCCGCGCACGCCCGTCACCGTGCACGAGCTGCTGCAGGGCCTCATCGTGCAGTCGGGCAACGACGCCGCGATCGCGCTCGCCGAAGCCGTCGGCGGGACCGAGGAGCAGTTCGTGGTCCTCATGAACCGCCAGGCGCAGCGCATGGGGCTCGCCAACACGCATTTCGTGAACGCGAGCGGCGAGCCGGCGCAGGACCACTACTCCTCGGCGCGCGACCTCGCGACCCTCACCGTCGCGCTGATCCGCGACTTCCCCGAGCGCTATCCGATCTATTCGGAGAAGGAGTTCACGTACAACCACATCGCGCAATCCAACCGCAACCGGCTGCTGTGGACCGATCCCGCGGTGGACGGCGTGAAGACCGGGTTCACCGAGGCGGCGGGCTACTGCCTGGTCGCGTCGGCGAAGCGCGGCGAGCGGCGGCTCGTCTCCGTGGTCCTCGGCGCCCATTCCGACAGCCTGCGCACCACCGAGAGCCAGAAGCTGCTCAACTTCGGCTTCCAGGCCTACGACACGCGGCGCGTCTACGCGAAGGGCCAGACGGTCGCCGATGCCGAGATCTACAAGGGCACCAAGTCCCACGTGGCGCTGGGATTCATGCGCGACGTGTGGCTCACCCTCCCGCGCGAGCGCTTCGCGGGAATCAAGGCGGTCGTCGAGACGCGACAGCCGTTCGTGGCCCCGCTTGCCGCGGGGGAGAAAGCGGGGATAATGAAGCTCATGCGCGACAACGCGCCGGTGGCCCAGTTTCCCGTCGTCGCCCTCGAGGACGTGCCCGTCGCCGGCTTCCTGTCCCGAGGCTGGGACACCCTGAGGCTCCTCGTCCACTCATCGCCATGAACGCTCCCATCGCCCACTTCAACGGCGAGCTGCTGCCGCTCGACCGCATCGCGATCTCCCCGCTCGACCGCGGCTTCATCTTCGGCGACGGCGTCTACGAGGTGATCCCGGTCTACGACGGCGTGCCGCTGCGCGCGCGCGAGCACTTCGAGCGGCTGCAGCGCTCGATGGACGAGATCGGGCTCGCCAATCCGCATACGGTGGACGAGTGGATCGCCATCACGCAGGCGCTCCTCGCGCACCACCCCGGCAACCAGTCGGTGTACATCCAGGTCACGCGCGGCGTGCCGCCGAAGCGCGACCACGTGATCCCGAAGGGACTGAAGCCCACGGTCTTCATGATGTGCCAGCCGCTCGCCACGCCGTCGCGCGAGGCGGTCGACAACGGCGTGGCCTGCGTCACCGCGCGCGATTTCCGCTGGGAGAAGTGCCACATCAAGTCCACGTCGCTGCTGGGCAACGTGATGGCGCGGCAGATCTCCGCCGACGCCGGCGCGACGGAGACGATCCTCATCCGCGACGGGCTCGTCACCGAGGCGTCGTCCTCGAACGTCTTCGTCGTGAAGAACGGCAAGGTGGCCGCCCCACCCCAGGACAACCTGATCCTGCTCGGCATCACCTACGACCTGCTCGTGAAGCTCGCCAACGACGGCGCCGTCGACCTCGGGGTCCGTCCCGTCACCGAGGCCGAGCTGCGGACCGCCGACGAAATCTGGCTGTCGTCGTCCACCAAGGAAGTGCTCGCCGTCACCACGCTGGACGGCAAGCCCGTGGGAACGGGCAAGCCCGGGCCGCTCTTCCGTCGCATGCACGCGCTCTACCAGGAGCACAAGTCGCGGCTGCGCGCCGGCCGAGCCGTCGCGGCTTGAATCCGGGCGCTCCGCCACCCATTTGATGGGGATGCATACGCCCCCGATGAACGGACCCCAGGACCCGCCGCCTTCCCTCCTCACCTTCCCGTGCGTCTTTCCGCTGAAGGTGATGGGACGGCGCGAGGACGGGTTCGCCCAGGTCGTCTCCGAGATCGTGCTGCGCCACGCCGGCGACTTCCGCCCCGAGACGATCGAGATGCGCTCCTCGAAGAACGCGCGCTACCTCTCGCTCACGGTCACCATCAACGCCCGCTCGCGCGAGCAGCTCGACGCGCTCTATTCGGAGCTCTCGAAGCACCCGATGGTGATGATGGTGTTGTGAGGATCCGCCCGCTCGGCCGCGTGGCCTACGAACCCGCGTGGCGCGCGATGCAGGCGCTCACGCGCTCGCGCGAGGCGGGCTCTGCCGACGAGATCTGGCTCCTCGAGCACCCACCGGTCTATACGCTCGGCCTCGCCGGCCGCCGCGAGCATGTCCTTTCTCCCGGCGATATTCCCGTGGTCGCCACCGACCGCGGCGGACAGGTGACGTATCACGGGCCCGGCCAGGCGGTCGCGTACGTGATGCTCGACCTGCGCCGCCGCGCGCTCGGCGTGAAGGAGATGGTGCGCCGGCTGGAGCAGGGCATCATCGAGGTGCTCGCGGGCTACGGCATCGCGGGCGCGCGCCGCGCGGGAATGCCGGGCGTCTATGTCGGCGAAGCGAAGATCGCCGCCGTGGGCCTTCGCATCGCGCGCGGCTGCAGCTACCACGGCGTCGCGCTCAACGCGGACCTCGACCTGGAGCCCTTCGCGCGCATCGATCCGTGCGGCTATCCGGGGCTCGCCTGCACGCGGCTGGCCGACCACGGGGTCCGTGATAGCATCGACGCAGTGCAGCAGAAGCTCGGCGAATCCCTCCGGCGATGCCTGATCCCGACGTAAAGCTCCAGCGCAAGCGCGCCCTCAAGACCGCGCGCATCCCCATCAAGGTGGTGCAGGGCGAGCCCCTGCGCAAGCCCGAATGGATCCGCGTGCGCGCGGGCGGCGGCGAGCGCTTCACCGAGTTGAAGCGCATCCTGCGCGAGGCGAGGCTGCACACGGTTTGCGAGGAAGCCTCCTGCCCCAACATCGGCGAGTGCTTCGGCCACGGGACGGCCACCTTCATGATCATGGGCGACCTGTGCACGCGCCGCTGCCCGTTCTGCGACGTGGCCCACGGGCGTCCCGGGCCGCTCGACGCCGAGGAACCCCGCCACCTCGCCGAGACCATCGCGGCGATGCAGCTCGCCTACGTGGTGATCACCAGCGTGGACCGCGACGACCTGCGCGACGGCGGCGCCGGGCATTTCGTCGAGTGCATCCGCGCCGTGCGCCGCGTCTCGCCCGCCACGCGCATCGAGATCCTCACGCCCGACTTTCGCGGCCGGCTCGCGCGCGCGCTCGAGATCCTCGGCGCCGCGCCCCCCGACGTGATGAACCACAACCTCGAGACGATCCCGCGCCTCTACCGCCAGGCGCGCCCCGGCTCGGATTACGCGCACTCGCTCGCGCTGCTGCGCGACTTCAAGGCGCGGCATCCCGGCGTGCCGACCAAGTCCGGCCTCATGGTGGGGCTGGGCGAGACCAACGACGAGATCCTCGAGGTGATGCGCGACCTGCGCGCCCACCACGTGGACATGCTCACCATCGGGCAATACCTGCAGCCGTCGAAGCACCACCTGCCCGTCGCGCGCTTCGCGCATCCCGACGAGTTCCGCATGCTCGGGGATGAGGCGGCGCGCATGGGCTTCGTGAACGCCGCGTGCGGGCCGCTCGTGCGCTCCAGCTACCACGCCGACCGGCAGGCGAGCGAAGCGGGCTTGACCTGAGGCATCCCGCGCGGGTTGCGCCGGAGCATAATGGCGCCATGTCCCTGGCGCCCGCGCCGAAAGCCCTCTTGCTCCTCGCTGGCCTCGCGCTGTCCGCGCTGCCCGCGACGGCGGAGATCTATCGCTGCACCGCGAAGAGCGGCGCCGTGACCTACCAGCAGATTCCCTGCCCCGCCTCCGAGAGCGTGACCGTGCTCGACCTGCCCGCGACCTTTCCGGCCGCCGATCCGCAGGAACGCCAGCGCCTGTTCGAGCGCGAGGCCGCGCTCGACCGCCGGCTCGAGGCGCAGCGCGAGCGCGACAACCGCGAGGCCGTCGCCCGCGCGATGCAACCGCCGCCGCCGCAGGTCGTTCCCGAGGAGCCCCAATTGATCTGGGCGCTGCCGCGGTTTCCGTTCTTCCACCACCGCGGGCCCACCCAGCCGGGCAGGGGATCGCACATGCCGAGCCGCGGCTAGCCGATCCGCTCGTACACCGGCAGGAAGTGGTGATCTCCCCGAGAGCTTCGCGCCGTCCGCGTGGCGTGCCCCTTCGTCACCTTGCGCTCGCCTTCCAGCGCGCCCATGAGCCGCGGAGCTTGCAGTCCATTATCCAACTCGCATAGCATTAATACGTTCTTTCGCGTAATCGTCTTTTACTTCCGGTGGCCGTATGGATCGTTTCAAGGAGCTGACGACCTTCGTCGAGGTGGCGCAGCGCGGGAGCCTTTCGGCTGCCGCGCGCGAGGAGGGAATCACGCCCGCGATGGTGGGCCGGCGCATCGACCAGCTCGAGGAGCGCCTCGGCGTGAAGCTCTTCAAGCGCTCGACGCGCAAGGTCACGCTCACGCCCGAAGGCGCCACGTTCTACGAGGACTGCCATCGGGTGCTGGAGGAGCTGAGGAGCGCGGAGGACGCGCTCATGATCGGCGCGAAGAGCGCATCGGGACGCCTCATCGTCACGGCTCCCACGGCCTTCGGCAGGAAGCACATCGCGCCGCACCTGCCGGCGTTCATCGCCGAGCACCCGAACCTGGCCATCACGCTGCACCTGTCGGAGCGGCTCGTGGATCTCAAGAACGAGCGCTTCGACCTCGCGATCCGCATCGCCGACATGAAGAGCGCCGACCTGATCGCCGCGAAGCTCGCGCGCAACCACCGCGTGGTGTGCGGCTCGCCCGCCTACTTCAAGCGCGCCGGCAGGCCGCGCGCCCTGGCCGAGCTCGCGCGCCACAACTGCCTCGTGACGAGCACGGAGGACGGCGCGGCCGACTCGTGGAGCTTCCAGGAGAAGGGCAAGCCGGTCGCGATGAAGGTGGCGGGCAACCTGCAATGCAACGACGGCGAAGTGCTCACGCGCTGGGCGATCGCGGGCGAGGGCCTCGCCTGGCGCAGCGCCTGGGAAGTGAGCGAGGAAGTGAAGCGCGGCCGGCTCGTCACCGTGCTCGACGAGTTCGCGATCCCCGGCAACAACGTCTACGCGGTCTACGCCGAGCGCCGGCTGCTCCCCGCGAAGGTGAAGTTCTTCATCGAGTTCCTGAGGAAGACGTTCGGCGACCCGCCGTACTGGGAATGAAGTGGGGACAGGTCACCGTTCGATCCGGCGCAGCAGGATCGAGCCGTGCCCTGTCCCCATTTCCCCACCGCCTTTATCTGAACTGCTTTACGACGTGGTGCTGCCGGCGGCTCACCGGCAGCTTCTCGCCCGTGCCCTTGATCACCACCGCCCAGCCCGATTCGCTTTCCTCGGCGTTGCGCGCGAAGCCCGCGATCGCGTCGCGCGCCACGAGGCAGTTGCGGTGCACGCGCACGAAGCTCGCGGCGAATTCCTCCTCGAGGCGCGTGAGCGATTCCTCCACCAGGTACTCGCGCTCGACGGTGCGCACCGTCACGTACTTGAGCTCGGCGCGCAGGTAGAGGATCTCGGAGACCGGCACGAGGTGGATCTTGCCGCGCTCGTGCACCGACAGGTGCCGGCGCGGCTGGTTCGCCGCGGCGTCGAGGGCCGCGCGCGACACCGGCGCGCCGGCGCGCGTCTTGGCGAGCGCGGCGAGCAGCCGCTCGAGCCGGATCGGCTTGAGGAGGTAGTCGATCGCGTTCACCTCGAAGGCCTTGATCGCATAGCTGTCGAAGGCGGTCGTGAAGATGATGGCGGGCGGGTTCGGCATCCCGGCGATGTGGCGCGCCGCCTCGATGCCGTCGATCTCCGGCATGCGGATGTCGAGCAGCACGATGTCCACCTTCTCGCGGTTGAGCACCTCCAGCACTTCGCGCCCGGTGCGCGCCTCGTCCACGATGACGAGCGGGAAGCGCTCGCGGCATTCGTCGAGCAGGTCGTGCAGGCGCTGCCGCGCCGGCGCCTCGTCGTCGGCGATGAGGATGCGCGGCACCTCGTTCTGGGCGAGCGTCATGCGGGAGCGGTGAGGTACGGCATGCGGATCGTGACGCGGTAGGAGCCGTCCGCGACCTCCGATTTCATGCTCGCCTCGGCGTCGAAGTGGAGCTGCAGGCGCTCGCGGATGTTGGCGATGGCCATGCGGTTGCCGGCCGGCGAGCGGCCTTCGCCCGGCGCCGGGTTCACGAGTGTCAGGACCAGCTGCGGGCCGTCGCGCCGCACTTCGATCGTGACCTCGCCGCCGCCGGGCGAGGGTTCGATCCCGTGGTAGACCGCGTTCTCGACGAGCGGCTGGAGCATGAGCGGCGGCACCAGCGCGTCGGCCGGCATGGCATCGATCCGCCACGTGACCCGCAGCCGCTCGCCGAGCCGCAGGCTCTCGATGGCGAGGTATTGCCGCGCGAGCTCCACTTCCTCGCCGATGGGAGCGAGCGTGCGGTTCTCCGCCATCAGCACGCGGAAGAGGTCGGCCATGTCCTCGAGGGCGCGCTCGGCGCGCCTCGGCTCCGAGCGCATGAGCGAGAGCACGGCGTTGATGCTGTTGTAGAGGAAATGGGGGCGGATGCGCGCCTGCAGGGCCTGGATGCGTGCCTCCGCGATGGCGGGAGCCAGCGCCCGGGAGCGCAGGTCGAAATACGCGAGGGTCACGGCCGTCACGAAGACCACGAGTGCGGCCAGCTGCGGGAAGGTCATGGAGGCGCGGTCGGTGAACACCTCGCCCACCGTGCGCGAGACGGCCCAGGCGAGCGCGACCTCGAAGGCGAGCAGCGTCGCGATGGAGGCGGGATAGCCCATGGCGTGCAGCCAGCGGCGCGCCGCGCACAGCGCGAGCAGGCTCACGATCAGCACCGGCTCGCCGAAGGAGGCCATCACGAGGAACTCGAAGCCGGCGGCACGCAGCCCCGGGGCACGCATCACCGCGCCCGCGCCGAGCAGCAGGTTCACCACGACGAGCGAGCGCAGCATGATGCCCAGGTTGCAGAAATTGGGCAGCCGGATCCCCGAAGCCGTCTGATTTATACTCGCCACGTTCCCCATTTGGCCATCGCCGCCGATTCCATGCAACAAGACGACAAGCCGGCCGGGAAGGCGAGCGCCGGCAAGGCATGGTCGGGCCGCTTCGCCGAGCCCATCGACGACCTCACCCAGCGCTTCAACGCCTCGGTCGCCTTCGACCGCCGGCTCGCGGAATTCGACATCCAGGGCTCGCTCGCCCACGCCCGCATGCTCGCGCGCTGCAAGGTGATCGGCGCCGAGGACCTCGCCGCCATCGAGCGCGGCATGGCGAGGATCCTCGAGGAGGTACGTTCCGGCACGTTCGCGTGGTCGATCGAGCGCGAGGACGTGCACTTCAACATCGAGTACCGGCTGACCGAGCTCGTCGGCGACGCCGGCAAGCGGCTGCACACGGCGCGCTCGCGCAACGACCAGGTGGCCACCGACATGCGGCTCTGGCTGCGCAACGAGATCGACGACCTCTCGCACCTGCTGCTGAGGGTGCGCGAGCGCTTCCTCGACCTCGCCGAGCGCTACGCCGACACGCTCATGCCCGGCTTCACCCACATGCAGGTCGCCCAGCCGGTCACCTTCGGGCACCACCTGATGGCGTACTTCGAGATGTTCACGCGCGACGCGCAGCGCCTGGCCGACTGCCGGCAGCGCGCGAACCGCCTGCCCCTGGGCGCCTCGGCGCTCGCCGGGACCAGCTATCCCATCGATCGCGAATCGGTGGCGCGCGAGCTGGGCTTCGACGGCGTCTGCGAGAACTCGCTGGACGCGGTCTCGGATCGCGACTTCGCCGTGGAATTCCTGGCCGCGGCGGCGCTCGCGATGGCGCACGTGTCGCGCCTCGCCGAGGAGCTGGTGATCTGGACCAACCCGCGCTTCGGCTTCGTCGAGATCGCCGACCGGTTCTGCACCGGCTCCTCGATCATGCCGCAGAAGAAGAACCCGGACGTGCCGGAGCTCATGCGCGGCAAGACCGGCCGGGTGTACGGCGCGCTGGTGGCGCTCCTCACGGTGATCAAGGGCCAGCCGCTCGCGTACAACAAGGACAACCAGGAGGACAAGGAGCCGCTCTTCGACACGGCCGACACGCTGCGCGACGTGTTCGCGATCCTGGCCGAGCTGCTCCAGGGCGTGACGGCGCGCCCGGACCGGATGCTGGAGGCGCTGCGCGAAGGCTACGCCACCGCCACGGACCTCGCCGACTACCTGGTGCGCAAGGGCATGGCGTTCCGCGACGCCCACGAAGTGGTCGCGCGCGTGGTGCGGGCCGCGGAAGCGGCGGGAAAGGACCTCTCCGGGCTGTCGACCGGGGAGCTCGCGCGCTTTTCCCCCCTGATCGGCGCCGACGTCCACGCCGTCCTCACGCCGGAAGGCTCCGCCGCGTCGCGCCGGCACGTGGGCGGCACCGCTCCCGAGGCGGTGCGCGCGGCGATCGAGCGCGCGCGCAAGCGCCTCTGATCCGCTAGGCCGCGTCCTCGGTCTTCTTGGCCTCGAAGATGCGGCAGATCCTGCGCGTCTCGGGGCCGGACAGGCGGTCGCCCATGCGCCCGCAGCGGTAGATGCGCTGCGACAGCTTCTGGCACCAGCTGCAGTTGTGGCACACGCCGAACGGCGCGCCCTCGTTGTCCTCCTGGAGCGTGGTGAGCGCCTCGCGCAGCGCCGAAACCGCGTTGCGGATGCGGTTCGGGCTGATGTTGCGCGTCGCATTCTGCCAGGCGAGCGCCGGCTGCGCCTCGTAAAGCAGGCGTTCGCCCGCGGGCGACAGCCGCAGCCGCACCACGCGCCGGTCGATGTCGTCCTCGAAGCGCTCGATGAGCCCGCGCCGGTCGAGGAGGAGCAGCGTCTGGGACACGGTGCCCTTGGTGAGGCCGAGGTATTCCGCGAGCGCCTGCGGCGTGTTGGAATAGCGGTTCGCCTTGCTGAGGTAGACCAGCGACTGCAGGTGGACGGGCTGGAGCGACTCGTCGGAGCCCGCGCGGCGCAGCTCCGTGCGCATGAGGTTGCCGAGCCGCTCGACGAGCTCGAGAAGGACGATCGGGTTCTTGTCCAGTCGCGCCTCCTGCCGGCGGAAAAAGTCCGCTTCCGCGCATTAGTATCGGGTCGATACGGGAATGTCAAGGATTTGATTCGCCGATTTTTCGTATCGGATCGAAACCAATCGTCCGGAAAGGCCCCGAACTGCCGATTTTCGTCGCTTTGCGACGCGGCGAATCAGCTCCAGCGCACGCGAACGCCCGACTGCTGCTCGATCAGGCGCGCGAGCGACGCGTAGAGCTCGTCGCCCGATCGCGTGTCGCGCCACGCGCCCTCGCGCGACACGAAGTGGAAGCCGCCGGAGCGCGCGGCGACCCAGATCTCGCGGTTCGGCGTCTGGCGATTCACGATGATGCGGCTCGCGTCGGGGCAGCTGATGTCGAGCACGCCGCCCTCGAGGTCCACGTCGAGCTCCTCGTGCGCCTCGAGGGAGGCGACGATGCGCTCGAGCGCCGCGTCCACGGCCCGGTGGAAATCCGATTCCGTCATAATGCCCGCCATGATACGCGCGCTCCCGGTCCTCGCCTTCGCGTTCCTGCTCGCCGCGTGCGGGCAGAAGGGGCCACTGCGCCTTCCGAACGCGGCCGCGCCCGCCGCGCCCGCCGCTCCCGCGCCTCCCGCCACTCCCGCCCCCACCGCGCCTCCTTCCTCGCCATGACTTTCCTCGAGCGGGTGGACGGCGAGCTGCGCCTGGACGGCGTGCCGCTCGCGGAGGTGGCGCGGCGCTTCGGCACGCCCTGCTACGTGTACTCGCGCTCGGCGATCGAGGGCGCGTTCCGCGCGTTCGACGAGGGCCTCACCGGAGTCGACCACCTCGTCTGCTACGCGGTGAAGGCGAATTCCAACCTCGCCGTGCTCGACGTGCTGCGCCGCCTCGGCGCGGGTTTCGACATCGTCTCGGGCGGCGAGCTCGCGCGCGTGCTCGCGGCGGGCGGCAAGGCGGACCACGTGATCTTCTCCGGCGTGGGCAAGTCGGAGGCGGAGATCCGCTCCGCGCTCGCCGCCGGCATCAAGTGCTTCAACGTCGAGAGCGAGCCGGAGCTGGATCGCCTGGACGCGCTCGCCGGCGCGCTGGGCGTGCGTGCGCCCGTGGCGCTGCGCATCAATCCGGACGTGGACGCGCGCACCCATCCCTACATCTCGACGGGCATGGCCGGAAACAAGTTCGGCATTCCCCACGCCCGCGCGCTCGCCGCGTATCGCCACGCCGCGGGCCGCGCGAACCTGCGCATGACCGGGATCGGGTCGCACATCGGCTCGCAGATCCTCGAGACCGCCCCGCTCGACGAGGCGCTGGAGCGCGTGCTGGAGCTTGCGGACGCGCTCGCCGCCGAAGGCATCGCGCTCGAACACCTGGACGTGGGCGGCGGCTTCGGCATCCGCTATCGCGACGAGGAGGCGCTCGACGTCCGCGCCTATTGCCGCAAGGTCGCCGCGCGCCTCGCCGGCCGGCGGATGCAGGTGCTGGTGGAGCCGGGACGAGCGATCGTCGGGGCCGCCGGAGTGCTGCTCACGCGGGTCGAGTACCTCAAGCTCGACAAGGCGAAGCGCTTCGCCGTCGTCGACGCGTCGATGAGCGAGCTCATCCGCCCCGCCCTCTACGAGTCGTGGCACGAGATCGTGCCGGTCGCGCACCCGCCGGGGCGCCCGAGCGCGCGCTACGACGTCGTCGGTCCCGTGTGCGAATCGTCCGACGTGCTGGGGCTCGACCGCGATCTCGCCGTCGCCCAGGGCGATCTCCTCGCGATCCTCGCCGCCGGCGCCTACGGCATGGCGATGAGCTCCAACTACAACTCGCGCCCGCGTCCTTGCGAGGTGCTCGTCGATCGCGGCGCCGCCCTCGAAGTGCGCGCGCGCGAGTCCGTGGAATCGCTCTTCGCGCTCGAAAGGGCGCTTCCGCCGGCGTGACGAGCGCACGGCGCGTGCAAATCGCGCGCGGTGGAGCCTTTCGGTATCGACTCGATACGAAATGAGCGCGAGTCGGAACAAATAGTCAGGCTTGACATGCGCGGATTTCACGCAACTGCGTCTAGAATCCGTTCACCAATCTTGTTCGATGCGAATCCGAACGCTTGGTAGTGCGAAAGCAGCCCGCCGGGCGGCGCGCACGACAGACAATCGGTCAACATTGAAAAGGAGTCACGATATGGCTACGAAGAAAAAAGCCGCGAAGAAGAAGTCCTCCAAGAAAAAGACCGCGAAGAAGAAGTCGTCGAAGAAACGTGTAGCGAAGAAGAAAGTCGTCGAAGAAGAAGTCGTCGAAGAAGAAAGCGGCGAAGAAGAAGTCCTCGAAGAAAAAAGCGGCCAAGAAGAGGAAGCCGGCCCGCAAGGCGGCGAAAAAGAAGAAGCCAGCGAAGAGGAAGGCGGCGAAGCGCAAGCCCGCGATGGCCGCGGCACCGATGAGGCCCATGGCCCCGGCGGTCACCCCGGTTATCACGCCGCTGATCAAGCCGATGAGCTGAACGGGCGCCCAAGGCACCCCAAGGCAAGACGGCTGGACCCGAATACGAGGCGCGACCCGACCGGTCCCGCGCAAGCGGAAGGCAGCACGGCCGGGTAGCGCCTCGCAAGCGGGCTCCCCACTCCCCTCAGTTTCCCGGGAACGCCTCCAGCACGGCGTAGCGCCCCGTCCCCGTTTCCGACCGGACGAGGCTGAACGCGCCCACCGCCCACGCGACCGGCTCGATCGCCGCGCGCGGCACGGCCTTGCCGATGCGGCGCACGAGCGTCACGTGCGCCGCGAAGGGGCGATCCTCGAGCGCGAAGCCCGCCGCGGCGAGGCGCGCCGCGAGGTCGCCTTGCAGGGAAACGAGCGCCGGCGCCGGCACGAGGCTTCCGGCCCACGCCACTCGCGCGCCGCGGAACGAGCCCGCGCAGTCGAAGGTCATCGCGAACGGCTCGAAGCGCACCGCCCGCGCGACCGACAGCGCCGATTCCATCCGGGCCGCGTCGATCTCGCCCAGAAACGCCAGCGTGAGGTGGATCTTCGCCGGCGGCACCGGCTTTCCGGCCGACACGATGGCGAGCTCGCCGGCGAGCCGCTCCAGGCGCGCGAGCGCGGCCGCGTCGGGCCACACCGCGAAGAAGAGCCGCGCCATCGCTAGAGCAGGAACAGCGTGGCGAGCCCGAGGAAGATGAAGAAGCCCATGCTGTCCGTCGCGAAGGTGAGGAACACGCTGGAGCCCACGGCCGGGTCGCGCCCGAACCGCTCCATGGCGAGCGGAATGAAGATGCCCGCGAGCGCCGCGACGACGAGGTTGAGCAGCATCGCGAGCGCCATCACGCCGCCCAGCGCCACGTTGTGGTAGAGCATTCCCGCCACCACGCCGAGCACGCCGCCCCACAGCGCGCCGTTGAGCGCGCTGATCCCCAGCTCCTTGGCGAGCAGGCGACGCGCGTTCTGCGCGCTCACCTGCCCCAGCGCCAGCGCGCGCACGATGAGCGTGGTGGTCTGGTTGCCGGAGTTGCCCCCGATGCCCGCCACGATCGGCATCAGCGCCGCGAGCGCCGCCAGCCGCGAGATCGAGCCCTCGAAGAGGCCGACGACCCGCGAGGCGACAAAGGCGGTGCAGAGGTTCAAGGCGAGCCACGGCCCGCGGTTCTTCGCGCTCGCCCATACGCTTGAGAAGATGTCCTCCTCCTCGCGCAGGCCGACCTTGCCCAGGGCCTGCGCCTCCTGGCGGTCGCGCACGTACTCGAGCACCGTCTCGACCGTGATGCGGCCGACCACGCGGCCCGCCGCGTCCACCACCGGCGCGCACACGAGGTCGTAGCGGTCGAATGCCTGCGCCGCCTCGTCCGCGTCGCTATCGGGCGCGAACGAGATGACCTCCCGATCGTAGAGGCCGGCGATCTCGACCTCGGGGTCGGTGACCAGCAGGCGCGTGAGGGGAAGGGCGCCCTTCAGGTGGTCGTCGCGGCCCACCACGAAGAGCGCGTCGGTCTGGGGCGGCAGCTCGTCGAAGCGGCGCAGGTAGCGCAGCGCCACCTCGCACGTCACGTCCTCGCGGATGCTCACCACCTCGAAGTCCATCAGCGAGCCGACCGTGCCCTCGGGATACGAGAGCGCCGATTGCAGCTGCGCGCGATCCTCGGCGTCCTGCGCCTCGATGATGTCCTGCACGACCTCGCGCGGCAGGTCGGGCGCGAGGTCGGCGATCTCGTCGGCGTCGAGGTTCTGCGCGGCCGCGACGATCTCGGCGCTGTCCATGTCCTGCAGGAGCGTGTCGCGGACCGCGTCGGACACCTCGAGCAGGATCTCGCCGTCGTGGTCGCTGCGCACCAGACCCCAGACCCACAGGCGATCCTCGAGCGGCAGCCCCTCGAGGACGTAGGCGACGTCGGCGGGATGGCGGTCGTGCAGGAGCGAGCGCGCCTCGCCGGCGAGCGCGGACTCGTCGACGAGCCCGGCGCCCTCGCGCCGGCGCGCGGCGACCACCTGGATCGCTTCCAGCAGCGCCTGCGGGGAGGATGCGGCGTCGAATTCCTCGGCGCGCTGGGACTTCATGGGATCTCCGCCGCGGGCATGCGCGCGAGGATGGTCTGCGTGCGGTGCTCGAGCCAACGCGTGCTGCGATGGCGGTCGTAGTAGCGCGGCCTGGGCACCATCGCGGCGAGGCGCGCGCTCTGCTCGGGGCCGAGCGCGGCCGCGCCCACGGCGAAGTAGTGGCGCGCCGCCGCCTCCGCCCCGAACACGCCGTCGCCCCACTCGATCACGTTGAGATAGATCTCCAGGATCCTGCGCTTGTCCATCACATGCTCGATCATCACGGTGATGAGCGCCTCCTGGCCCTTGCGCCAGGGCGTGCGCTCGCCCGAAAGGAAGAGGTTCTTCGCCAGCTGCTGCGAGATCGTGGAGCCGCCCGCCACGACGTGTCCCTTCATCGCGTTCTTCTCGCGCGCCTTCTCGATCGCCTCCCAGTCGAAGCCCTCATGATCGACGAAGCGCGAGTCCTCCGCCACTACGATGGCGCGCTTGAGGTTCGCGGAGATGCGGTTGTAGGGGACCCACTGCTGCTGCAGCTTCGCGCCGGGCTCCCGGGTGCGCAGCTCCGCGAGCCGCGCCTTCATGAACGAGGTGGCGTGCGGGTCGTGGTCCTTCCACCACCAGACACGCGCGAGGTAGGAAAGCTGAAGGGCGAGGAACACGCCGGCCGCCGCGACCGCGAGCCAGGCGGCGTAGCGCAGCATCCGCGTCACGACAGTCCCGCGCGCAAGGCGGCCAGCACCTCGGCCGTCGCCGGCCGCAAACCCCGCCACAGCAGCCACGACTCGGCCGCTTGCTCCACGAGCATGCCGAGGCCGTCGGAGGTGCGTGCCGAGCGCGCGCGTGCGCTCGCGAGGAACGCGTCGGCGGCACGCCCGTAGGCCATGTCGTACGCGAGCGTGCCGGGCCCGAACACGGAGGCCGGAATCGGCAGCGCCTCGCCGTGCGTCGACGTGGAAGTCGCGTTCAACACGACGTCGAACGCGCCGGCGGGAATCGCATCGAGCGCGCACGCCTCGAGCGAGCCGTGCGCGGCGAAGCGCGCCGCGAGCTCGCGCGCGCGCTCCGGCGTGCGATTGGCGATCACCACGCCGCGCGGCGCTTCGGCGAGGAGCGGTCCGAGCACGCCGCGCGCCGCACCTCCCGCGCCCACGAGCAGGATGCGCGCGCCGCGAAGCCCGGCGCCGAGATTGCCGCGCAAGTCCGCGACCAGGCCGGCGCCATCGGTGTTGTCGGCGTGGATGCGGCCATCGCGCCACGCGAGGAAATTCGCGGCGCCCGCCGCGCGCGCGCGCGCGCTCGCACCGTCGGCGAGCGCGAACGCCTCGACCTTGAACGGCAGGGTCACGTTCGCGCCGCGTCCGCCCGATTCGAAGAAGTGCCGCGCGGTCGCGCGGAATCCGTCGAGCGGCGCGAGCAGCGCCGAGTACTCGATGCGATCGCCCGTTTGCGCCGCGAAGCGCGCATGGATCGCGGGCGACAGGCTGTGGGAAACGGGGTTGCCGATGACGACGTAGCGGTCCATCGGAGGATTCGGCGACGCAGGAGCGGGCGGGTGTCCGGGGGCCCGCCATGATAACGGGGCGGGCGCCACGGCCGCCAATTTAATAGTATGGCGGGTCGAGGAGCGCACGGCATGGCCGATGCGCTATCATGGTGCCGAGTACGCGGATTTGCACCATGATAGTGCTAAACCGGCCCGGCGTGCGAATCGTCCATTGGCGAATCAATGACTTGCGGCGCACCGTCTCGTGGCATGCTTCCTGCTGAACCCTCCCCTCGATCGTGCCTCCTCGGCCGTTCTTCCGTCCAACCCGGGCCCCAACCAATACACAGGAGAAGAAACCCATGGCAGTCGCCGACGTATTCAAGACCATCAAGGAAAACGAAGTCCGCTTCGTGGATCTTCGCTTTACCGACACCAAGGGAAAGGAGCAGCACGTCACGGTTCCCGTGAAGGCCTTCGGCGAGGACAAGTTCAAGGACGGCCACGCATTCGACGGCTCGTCGATCGCGGGATGGAAGGGCATCGAGGCGTCCGACATGCTGCTCATGCCCGACCCGGATTCGGCGCGCATGGATCCGTTCTACGACGAGCCGACGATCGTGCTCACGTGCGACGTGCTCGAGCCGTCGACGGGCAAGGGCTACGAGCGCGATCCGCGCACGATCGCCAAGCGCGCCGAGGCGTACCTCAAGAGCACCGGCCTGGGCGACACCGCGTATTTCGGGCCCGAGCCCGAGTTCTTCGTCTTCGACGCCGTCGAATGGAAGGTCGACATGTCGGGCAGCTTCGTGAAGATCTATTCCGAGGAAGCGCCGTGGTCCACCGACGCCAAGATCGAAGGCGGCAACCTCGGCCATCGCCCGCCGGTGAAGGGCGGCTATTTCCCGGTGCCTCCCGTCGATTCGCTGCAGGACATCCGCTCCGCGATGTGCCTCGCGCTCGAGGAGCAGGGCGTCGAGGTGGAGGTGCACCACCACGAGGTCGCCGCGCCGGGGCAGAACGAGATCGGCACGAAGTTCAACACGCTCGTGAAGCGCGCCGACTGGCTGCAGATCCTCAAGTACACCGTCTGGAATGTCGCGCGCTCGTACGGCAAGACCGCCACCTTCATGCCGAAGCCCGTCGTCGGCGACAACGGCTCGGGCATGCACGTGCACCAGTCGGTGTGGAAGGGCGGACAGAACCTCTTCGCGGGCGACGGCTACGCGGGCCTCTCGGAATTCGCGCTGTACTACATCGGCGGCGTCATCAAGCACGCGAAGGCGCTGAACGCGATCACCAACCCGGGCACGAACTCGTACAAACGCCTGGTCCCCGGCTTCGAGGCGCCGATCAACCTCGCGTACTCCGCGCGCAACCGCTCCGCGTCGTGCCGCATCCCGTTCGTGTCGAGCCCGAAGGGGCGCCGCGTCGAGGTGCGCTTCCCGGATCCGACCTCGAATCCGTACCTGTGCTTCGCCGCGTTGCTGATGGCCGGCCTCGACGGCGTGCAGAACAAGATCCATCCCGGCGATCCGCTCGACAAGAACCTCTACGACCTCGAGCCCGAGGAAGCCGCGAAGGTGCCGCATCCGTGCGCGTCCCTCGACGAGGCGCTGGAGAGCCTCGACAAGGACCGCGACTTCCTCACGCGCGGCGGCGTGTTCACCAACGACATGATCGACGCCTATATCGCGCTCAAGTACGAGGAGGTCCAGCGTTTCCGCATGACCACCCACCCGGTGGAGTTCGACATGTACTTCTCGTCATGAGGCAGGCCGCCCGGGAAAGGGGGGCGGCCAGCGCCCCCCTTTTCTTCCCGCCACGGTGCCGAGCGGTTGTGGCTCGACCCGGCGCAAACCACAAGCTATTGCGCAATTTGCGCGCATCCCCTTGATCTGATTGCTTTTTCCATGGCCGCTGCCTATCCTGTCCGTCCGGTTTCGCCAAAGGGAGCGCGGCATGAAGACCGTGTTGATGGCGAGCTTCACCGTGGCGTTCTGCGCCGCGGCGCTCGCGGATACGACGATCTACAAGCTGGTCGACGACAGCGGACGGGTGACCTATTCGAACAAGCCCATGAAGGGCGCGACGGTCGTGGAGCTCGAGCCGCTCACCACTCTGGCCACGCCGCCCGCGGTGCTCGCGGCGAAGTCCAACTTCAAGATCTACTCGCCCGCCGAGAAGACAGCGCGCGCGGACGAGAAGCCCGGCGTGGCCACGCTCACGCCGATCCGCGCCTCGCTCGCGTCGATCGACGTGCAGACGCAGAAGCGGCGCGACGACGGACGGCGCCGGATCCTCGAGGACGAGCTGCAGAAGGAGGAGCAGTCGCTCGACGAGGCGCGCTCCTCGGTCGCGAAGGAGCAGCAGAATCCGGAGCTCGCCGCCGCGGTGCGCGTCGCGCAGAATGCCGTCGATCCCACGCCCGCGCAGTTGCAGGAATTCCGCCAGAACATCGACAAGGCCTCGGGACGCATCCGCGGCCTGCAAGCCACCGTCGCCGAGCACGAGAAGAATGTCGAGGCGCTCAAGAAAGAGCTCGGCGCCTTGAAGCCCTAGCCTCGAGAAGTCCCCCCTTCCGGCATCCCCGTTGCGCCGAAGCGCCCGCCCTTCGGGCTGGCGCTACCTTTGCTTGCATTCCGCGGAGCGGATGGTGAGCGGTGCCTTTCCCGGCCTCGAGCTGCTCACCACCGCCGTACTGATGCTCGACGAGGAATTGCGCGTGACCTATGCCAATCCCGCCGCGGAGACGCTGCTCGCCCAGGGCCTCAAGCACCTGATCGGTGCGAGGCTCGAGCGCGCATTGCCCGGCAACGAGGCGTTCTTCCAGCGCCTCGCGCAATCCATCGAGGCGGACGCGGGATTCAACGAGAACGAGCTGACGCTCGAGGTGTCCGGCCAGCCGCTGCACCTGCATTGCGTGATCAGCCCGGTCGAGGCCGGCGAATCGCGCCTGCTGCTCGAGCTGCGCGAGCTCGAGCAGCAGCTGAAGATCGCGCGCGAGGCGAAGATCCTCGAGCAGCAGGAAGCCAACCGCGAATTGATCCGCAACCTCGCCCACGAGATCAAGAATCCGCTCGGCGGCATCCGCGGCGCGGCGCAGCTCCTCGAAGGCGAGCTCGACGACCCCGAGCAGCGCGAGTTCACCCAGGTGATCGTGAAGGAGGCCGACCGCCTTCAGTCGCTGATGAACCGGCTCCTCACTCCCAGCCGCCTGCCGCGCCTGGAGCCCATCAATGTCCACGAGGTGATGGAGCGCGTGCGCACGCTGCTCCTCGCCGAGTTTCCGGCGGGCCTCGAAGTGCGGCGCGATTACGACACCAGCCTTCCCGACCTGCACGGCGACAAGGAGCAGCTCATCCAGGCGATCCTCAACGTCGCGCGCAACGCGGCGCAGGCCACGTCAGGGCGCGGCGAGATCCGGCTCATCACGCGCATCGCGCGCCAGGTCACGATCGCGCGGCTGCGCTACCGCCACGCCATCGCGGTGAGCATCGAGGACAACGGGCCCGGCGTGCCCGCGGAGCTCGCCGAGCGCATCTTCTATCCGCTCGTGAGCGGGCGCGAGGGCGGCACCGGCCTGGGATTGTCGCTCGCGCAGAGCTTCGTGAGCCAGCACCACGGCCTGATCGAGTTCGAGAGCGTGCCCGGCCGGACGCGCTTCACCATCCTGCTTCCGGTGCGCGAAAGGAATGCGGCATGACCCTCTCCTCGACCCTCGCCCCAACCCTCTCATGACAAATCCCGTCTGGATCATCGACGACGACCGCTCGATCCGGTGGGTGTTCGAGAAGGCGCTGGCGCGCGAGGGCATCGCGCACCGCACCTTCGGGGCGGCCCAGGAGGCGCTCGACCGCCTGCGCGACGAGACCCCGCAGGTGGTGGTGAGCGACATCCGCATGCCGGGCGTCTCGGGCCTCGACTTCATGCGCGAGCTGCGCGACCGCCTGCCCGCCACGCCGGTCATCATCATGACGGCGTACTCGGACCTCGAGAGCGCCGTGGCGGCGTTCCAGGGCGGCGCGTTCGAGTATCTCGCCAAGCCCTTCGACGTCGACCACGCGGTGGAGCTCGTGCGCCGCGCGATGGAGGAAAGCCGCCATCCCGCCGGCGCCGCGGCCGAGGACGAGGCCGCGCCCGAGATCCTCGGCCAGGCGCCGTCCATGCAGGAGGTGTTCCGCGCGATCGGGCGCCTCGCGCAATCGCAGGCGACCGTGCTCATCACCGGCGAGTCGGGCACGGGCAAGGAGCTCGTCGCGCGCGCGCTGCACCGCCACAGCCCGCGCGCGGGCAAGGCCTTCATCGCGATCAACACCGCCGCGATCCCGAAGGACCTGCTGGAGAGCGAGCTCTTCGGCCACGAGCGCGGCGCCTTCACCGGCGCGCAGTCGATGCGCCGCGGGCGCTTCGAGCAGGCCGAGGGCGGCACGCTCTTCCTCGACGAGATCGGCGACATGCCGCCGGACCTGCAGACGCGCCTGCTGCGCGTGCTCTCGGACGGCCACTTCTATCGCGTGGGCGGGCACACCCCGCTCGCCGCCAACGTGCGCGTGATCGCCGCGACGCACCAGGACCTCGAGGCGCGCGTGAAGCAGAAGCTGTTCCGCGACGACCTCTACCACCGCCTGAACGTCATCCGCCTGCGGCTTCCCCCGCTGCGCGAGCGCCGCGAGGACATTCCCGCGCTCGTGCGGCACTTCCTCGCCAAGAGCGCGAAGGACCTGGGCGTGGAGGGCAAGCGCCTCACCGACGGGGCGCTGCAATTCCTCGCCGGCCTCGACTGGCCCGGCAACGTGCGCCAGCTCGAGAACATCTGCCACTGGCTCAACGTCATGGCGCCGGGCCAGGTGGTGGACGTGATCGACCTTCCGCCCGAGGTGCGCGGGGAGGCCGCGCAGGCGCGGGGCACGAGCGGCGAGGGCGACTGGCGCCGCGCGCTCGAGCGCGAGGTGTCGGGACGCCTGGGGCGCGGGGAATCGGGCATCGCCGACGCGCTCACGCGTGAATTCGAGACGGTGCTCATCGCCAAGGCGCTGCAGCACACGGGCGGGCGTCGCATCGAGGCGGCGGGGCTCCTCGGCATCGGCCGCAACACGCTCACGCGGAAGGTCCAGGACCTGAAGATCGACACGCCCGAGCACGAGTAGCCGCGGCGCGCGGCCGCGCTTCAGGCGCGCCGGACAGCGGCGTAGCGCTTCTCGAACTCCGCGGGCGGCAGCGCCGCGCTCTCGTGGAAGCCCTGGTACTCGTCGCAGCCGAGGGCGCGCAGCGCCTCGAGCTGGGCCACGGTCTCCACGCCCTCCGCGACCACCGAGAGCCTGAGCGAGTGCGCCATGGCGAGGATCGCCTTGATGATCGCCTCGTCGTTCGGGTCCTCCTCCATGTCGCGCACGAAGGAGCTGTCGATCTTGATCGAATCGACGGGCAGCTTCTTGAGGTACGAGAGCGACGAGTAGCCGGTGCCGAAGTCGTCGATGGAGATGCCGACCCCGAGCGCTCCCAGGCGATTGAGCAGCGCCGCGTTCTCGGGGATGTTCTGCATCAGGTGGCTCTCGGTGAGCTCGAGCTCGAGCGCGGCCGGATCGATCCCGGCGCGCTTCACCGCCCGCTCCACCGCGGCGTAGAGCCGCTGTCCGTCGCGCACCTGGCCCACGGAGATGTTCACCGCGACCCGCAGCCCCGGCCGCGCGCGTTGCCAGGCGCGCGCCTGGGCGCAGGCGTTCTCGAGCGCCCATTCGCCGATCGGGACGATGAGGCCCGAGTCCTCCGCCACGTCGATGAAGTCCGCGGGCTCGAGCAGCCCCCGGCGCGGGTGCTGCCAGCGGATCAGCGCCTCCACCGCCACCAGCTCGCCGCTCGCGATGCGCACGCGCGGCTGGTAGTACAGCACGAGCTCGCCGCGCTTGAGCGCGAGGCGCAGGAAGTTCTCCACCGAGAGCCGCTCCTGCGCGCGGGCGTTCATCCCCGGCGAGAAGAACTGGTAGTTGTTGCGGCCCTTCTCCTTCGCGTAGTACATGGCGACGTCGGCGCTCTTCATGAGCGTGGCCCCATCGCGGCCGTCGGCCGGATACAGGCCGATGCCGATCGAGCACGAGGTGCTGAGCGGCTGGTTGTCCACCATCATGGGGGCGGCCATCGCCGCGATCATCTTCTCGGCCACCTGCTGCGCGCCCTCGTCGTGGTCGTTGCGCAGGTTCTCGAGGATCACCGCGAACTCGTCGCCGCCCAGGCGCGCCACCGTGTCGTTCGCCCGCACGCAGGCCAGCAGGCGATCGGCCACGCCCTTCAGCAGCTGGTCGCCCGCGTGGTGGCCCAGCGAGTCGTTGATGGTCTTGAAGCGGTCGAGGTCGATGAACATGAATGCGAAGCCCGCGTGGTTGCGCGCCGCGTTGAACACCGCCTGCTCCAGCCGGTCGTGGAGCAGCGCGCGGTTGGGCAACCCGGTGAGCGGATCGCGCGTGGCGAGGTATTCGGCGCGCTCCTCCGCGAGCTTGCGCTTGGTGACGTCGGTGGAGGTTCCCGTCATGCGCAACGCCTGGCCCGACTCGTCGCGTTGCGTGACCTTCCCGCGCGAGTGGATCCACGTCCAGCCGCCCTCCGCGTTCACGACGCGGTATTCGCAATCGATGCCCTCGCTCACGCCCTTCATGGCGTTGCCCATCGCCGCCGCGAAGACCTGGCGGTCGTCCGGATGGTTCCACCCGGTCACCTCGTCGCCCGAGCAGGTGAGCTCGCGCGGGTCGCCGCCCAGGAGCGCCGCCCAGCTCTCGTTGAAGTACACCTTGTCGTTGCGCAGGTCCCAGTCCCAGAGTGCCAGCCGCGAGCCCGAGAGCGCGAGGTCGAGGCGCTCCTTGGCGCGCGCCATCTGGCGCTCGGTGCGCTTGCGCAGCGTGATGTCGCCCGCCACGCCGATCATGTAGCGCTCCTCGCCCAGCGTGAGCGCCCGCCCGGTGATGGCGTACGGGCGCACGTTGCCCGCGCGGTCGACGATCTCCGCCTCGAGCGCGATCTCGCGGCCCTCCTCGAGCACCTCGCGCAGCGCCTCCTCCACCTGCGCTCGGTCGCGGCGCGAGACGAAGTCCGCCGGATGCATGCGCGCGATCTCCGCGTCGGTGTAGCCCACGGCGGCGGCGAGGCTCGCGTTCCAGCGCAGCATCGTCCCGTCGGCCGACACCAGGAAGAAGGCGCTCGCGAGGCTGTCGAGGACCGCCTCGAGCAGGCCCCTTTCGCGCTCGAGCTCCTCCTCGGCGGCACGGCGGCGGCGCGCCTCGCCCTCGAGGCGCTCGGCGAGCGCACGGCCCGCGAGCGGCTCGGGGCGCGCCGCGCCGGCCGGCGCCGCGGGCGCTTCGCCCCGCGCCTCGAGGCGCGCCACCGCGATCGAGGCGAGGTTGAGCAACGCGGTGCGGTGCGTGGCGGTGATGGCGCGCGGCTTGGGATCGAGCACCGTGAGCGTGCCGATCGCGAGCCCGTCGGCGCAAACCAGCGGGACCACCGCGAGGCAACGGGCGTGTGGCTCGCCCGCCACCAGTGGATGCGATCGCCAGCGCGAGCGCAGCGCGTCCTCCACGAAGAGCGGCTCCGCGGCCCCTTCGAGTGACAGCGCGATGGAGCGGTCGGCGGCGAGCTCGCGCAGCTCGATGCCGCGCGCGGCGTGCACGCGCTCGCAGGCGCCGTCCAGGAACGAGATCCAGGCGATCGGGAAGCGCGCCACGTCCTGCGCGCGGCGCACGAGGTCCTCGAGCGCGGCGAGCGGCGCGGGCGCATCGAGCACGCGCAGCTCGCGCAGCCGCGCCGAGCGTTGCGCCGCGCTGTGCCCGGAGTCGGGGAGCGCGCTCATGGCAACGCCAGCTCGCAGATCACGGGCGCGTGATCCGACGGCCGCTCGAGCTTGCGCGGCGCGACGTCGATCGCGCACGCCTTGCAGGCGCGCGCGAGCTGCGGCGAGAGCAGCACGTGGTCGATGCGCAGGCCCATGTTGCGGCGGAAGGCGCCCATGCGGTAGTCCCACCACGAGAAGGACTTCTCGGGCTGCTCGAAGAGGCGGAACGCGTCGGCGAAGCCGACCTCGACCACGCGACGCAGCGCCGAGCGCTCCGGCTCGCTCACGTGCACGTGCCCTTCCCACGCGAGCGGATCGTGCACGTCGCGATCCTCGGGCGCCACGTTGAAATCGCCCAGCACCGCGAGGCGCGGATGCGCCGCCAGCTCGCCCGCGAGCCAGGCCGCGAGCGCCTCGAACCAGCGCAACTTGTAGGCGTACTTGTCGGAGCCGACGCTCTGGCCGTTGGGCACGTATACGCTCACGAGCCGCACGCCGTCGATGTCGGCCGCGATGACGCGGCTCTGCTCGTCGGAGAACGCGGGAATGCCCCGGCACACGCCGCCGCCTTCCGAGCGCGAAAGGATCGCCACGCCGTTGTAGGCGCGCTGGCCGTGGTGGACGCTGCAGTAGCCCGCGGCGGCCAGCTCGGCGGCCGGGAAGCTCGCGTCCTCGCACTTGGTTTCCTGCAGGCACACCGCGTCGGGCGCCTGGGCCGCGAGCCAGTCGAGCAGGTGCGGAAGCCGCACCCGGAGCGAGTTCACGTTCCAGGTGGCGATCTTCATGGACGCGGGCTTATTGGGCGGGCGCCGATCCGGAAGGCGGCGCGCCGGGCGGCGCCTTCGGCGCGGGGGCGGACGAGGGCGCGGGCTTGCCCTCGCTGGGCGGCTGGCTCGGAAGCCGCGTCCTCGGGTAACCGGCGGAATCCAGCGCGGAGTTCCACGTGTCCTCGTCGTAGCCCTTGAGCTTGGTCTCGCCCACGACGAGGAAGGGCACCTCGGGCGTTCCGGCGAGCTTCACCAGCGCTTCCTTGTCCTCGTTGCTCGTCTGGGCGTTGCGCACGCTGAACGGAACGCCGCGCGCCGACAGCATCTCGCGGCCGCGGTCGCACGGCGTGCCGCAATCGGTGGCGACGTACAGGGTGACGGGATTGCGCTTCATCGCCATCTGCGTCGCGTAGGGCAGCTGCGACTGGTCCTCGTAGCCGCCGCCCATGCGCTTCTGGCTCACGCTCCTCGCCTCCTCCGGCGGCGGCGTGTCGGAGAAGTGGACCTTGCCCTCCTTGTCGACCCACCGGTAGACGCTCGTCTGGGCGTGGGCCGCGAGCGCCGCGAGGAGCAGGGCGCCGGCGATCAGACGCGATTGCATGGACAACCTCCCTTGTCGCGAAGCGCCGTTATCGAGGATGGGGGCTTCACGCCGCCTCTGTCATTCCATTATGACGCAGAAGCGCGTCGATCTGCGGCTTGCGGCCGCGGAAGGCGACGAACGACTCGAGCGCGGGGCGGCTGCCGCCGGCCGCGAGCACCTCGCGCCGGAACCGCGCGCCGACCTCGGGATTGAGCACGCCCGCCTCCTCGAACGCGCCATAGGCGTCCGACGAGAGCACTTCCGCCCACTTGTAGCTGTAGTAGCCCGCCGCGTAGCCGCCCGCGAAGATGTGCGAGAACTGGTTGGGGAAGCGGTTGTAGTCCGGCACGGGGACCACCGCCACCTTGCGCCGCACCTCGTCGAGCACCGCCAGCACGTCGCCGCTCGCGGGATCGAAGTCGTGGTGCAGCCGCATGTCGAACAGCGCGAACTCGAGCTGGCGCACGAACTGCATGCCGCTCTGGAAGTTCTTCGCGGCGCGCATGCGCTCGAAGAGAGCGCGCGCAATGCGCTCGCCGCCGTCCACGTGCCGCGTCATCGGCTCGACCACGTCCCACTCCCAGCAGAAGTTCTCCATGAACTGGCTGGGCAGCTCGACCGCGTCCCACTCCACGCCGTTGATGCCGGACACGCCCAGCTCGTCCACCTGCGTGAGCAGGTGATGCAGGCCGTGGCCGAACTCGTGGAAGAGCGTGGTCACCTCGCCGTGCGTGAAGAGCGCGGGCTTGCCGCCCGCGGGCGACGAGAAGTTGCAGGTGAGGAACGCGACCGGCGTCTGCACGCGCGTGCCGATGCGGCGGCGATTGACGGCGTCGTCCATCCAGGCACCCCCGCGCTTGCCCTCGCGCGCGAAGAGGTCGAGGTAGAACTGGCCGATCCGCTGCCCGGACCGGTCGGCGATGTCGAAGAAGCGCACGTCGGGATGCCACGTCTCGGCCTGCGCCGGCGTGATGCGCAGCCCGTAGAGCGTCTCCACGAGGCGGAACATGCCCGCCAGCACCTCGTTTTCCGGAAAGTAGCGCTTCACTTCCTGGTCCGAGAAGGAATAGCGCTTCTGGCGCAGCTTCTCGCTCACGTACGCGACGTCGCACGCGCGCACGTCGGCGAGGTTGAGCTCGTCGCGCGCGAAGGCGCGCAGCTCGTCCATGTCGCGCTGGGCGAAGGGGCGGGCGCGCCGCGCGAGGTCGTCGAGGAAGGCGAGCGCCTCGGGCGGCGAGGCGGCCATCTTCGTGGCGAGCGAGACCTCGGCGAAGGAGCCGTAGCCGAGCAGGCGCGCGGCCTGGGCGCGCAGCTCCAGGATGCGCCGGATGTTCTCGCCGTTGTCCCACTCCGCCGGGCCGAACGACGACGCGCGGGTCACGAAGGCCCGGTACATCCGCTCGCGCAGCCCGTGGTGGTCGGCGTACTGCATGACCGGCAGGTAGCACGGCATGTGCAACGTGAGCTTCGCGCCCGCACGGCCTTCCTTGCGGGCCGCCTCGCGCGCCGCATCGACCACATCCGGCGGGATGCCCGAGAGCTCCGCCGCGTCGGTCACGTAGAGGCCGAAGGCGTTGGTCGCGTCCAGCAGGTTGTCCTGGAAGCGCGATCCGAGCTTGGCGAGCTCCTCCTTCACCTCGCGCAAGCGCGCCTTCTGCGGCGGCGGCAGCTCCGCGCCCCCGAGCCGGAAGTCGCGCAGCTCGTTCTCGACGTAGCGCTTGCGCGCGGGCGCGAGCGTGTCGAAGGAAGGCGCGGCGCGCAGCGCCTTGAAGCCCGCGTGCAGCCGCTGGTCCTGGCCCTGCTCGGTGACGAATTGCGTGACGATCGGCAGCGCCGCGTTGTACGCCTCGCGCAGCTGCGGCGTGTTCACCACCGCGTTCATGTGGCTCACCTGCGCCCACGCGCGCGACAGCCGCTCGTTGGCGTCATCCAGGGGCTGCACGAAGCTCTCCCAGCCGGGAGCGTGGTCCTGCGCGGCGAGGCGCTCGATGGTCTCGCGTCCCTGGGCCACGAGCGCCTCCACCGCGGGGCCGACGTGCTCGGGGCGGATCTCGGAGAAGCGCGGAAGGCCGGAAAAGTCGAGGAGCGGGTTCGACATGGCGGTATGCGGATCAGGCGGCATGGACGGTGCGCCCGGCCACGAGCGTGCGCACGACGCGGCCGGTGAGCTCGAGCCCGAGGAACGGCGTGTTCTTGCCCTGGCTCACGAGCGCTTCGGGCTTCACGACCCACGAGCGCGCCGGATCGAACAGGCAGACGTCCGCCGCGGCGCCCGCGGCGAGCGTGCCGGCCGCGACACCCAGAACGCGCGCGGGATTGCACGTGACCGTGGCGAGCGTGGCGCCGAGCGCGAGGCCGCTCTCTCGTCCCCATTGGAGCGTGAGCGGCAGCAGGAGCTCGAGCCCGGTCGCGCCCGGCTCGGCTTCCCCGAAGGGAACGAGCTTCGCGTCCTCGTCGATCGGAGTGTGGTCCGAGCAGACGGCGTCGATGACGCCCTCGGCGAGCGCGCGGCGCAGGCGGTCGCGGTCGGAAGGATCGCGCAGCGGCGGCGCGAGGTTGGCCATGGCGTCGAAGCCGTCGACGTCGCGGTCGCAGAGGTGCAGGTGGTGCACGCCCACGTCGCAGGTGAGGGCCGCGCCGCGCGCCTTGGCCCGCGCGACGTGGTCGATGGAGGCGCCCGCGGAAAGCCGCGCCAGGTGCACGCGCGCGCCGGTCGCCTTCATGAGCTCGATGATCGTGCGCACCGCCACGGTCTCGGCGATGACCGGGATGGGCGCAAGCCCCAGCCGCGTGGCCACCTCGCCCTCGTGCGCCACGCCGCCGTGCGCGAGCGCCACGTCCTGCGGGCGCAGCCACACGGTGAAGCCGAACGTCGCCGCGTAGCGCATCGCCTGCAGGAGCGTGCCGTTGTCGGGGAGCGGCGCGTTGCCCTGGAAGAAGCCGATGCAGCCGGCCTCCGCGAGCTCGACCATCTCCGCCAGCCGCTCGCCCTTGAGCCCCGTGGTGAGGGCGCCCAGCGGATGCACGCGCGCGCCGTCGAGTCCCGCGGCGCGGCGCGTGAGCATTTCCACGAGCCCCGGTTCGTCGAGCGGCGGATCGGTGTCCGGAGGGCAGGCGAGCGTGGTGACGCCGCCCGCGGCCGCCGCGGCCATCTCGGATTCGAGCGTCGCCTTGTATTCGAAGCCCGGCTCGCGCAGGCGCGCCGAGAGGTCCACGAGCCCGGGGCACGCGACGAGCCCCTTCGCCTCGATCGTCGCGTCGGCGCGGAAGCCGTCGGGCGCCTTTCCGATGGCGGCGATGCGCCCGTCCGCGATCCAGAGCGACGCGGCCTCGTCGCGGCCGCTCGCCGGGTCCACCACGCGCGCGCCGCGGATCTCGGTCTTCATGCAGGTGATCCCAGCATCGACATCACCGCCATGCGCACCGCGATGCCGAACGTGACCTGCGGCAGGATCACGCTCTGGCGCCCGTCGGCCACCGGGGAATCGATCTCGACGCCGCGGTTCATCGGCCCCGGATGCATCACGATCGCGTCGGGCTTCGCGAGCGCGAGCTTGCCCGCGGTGAGGCCGTAGCACTTGAAGAACTCGCCCGCGGAAGGCAGCAGCGCGCCGTTCATGCGCTCGTTCTGCAGGCGCAGCATGATCACCACGTCGCAGTCGCGGATGCCCTCGCTCATGTCGTTGCAGACGCGCACGCCGAGCCGCTCGACCGCCGCCGGCAGCAGCGTCGCGGGGCCCACGACGCGGACCTCCGGCACGCCGAGCGTCTTCAACGCGAAGATCTGCGAGCGCGCCACCCGCGAGTGCAGCACGTCGCCCACGATCGCGACCGTGAGCGCGGAGAAATCCTTCTTGTAGTGGCGGATCGTGTACATGTCGAGCAGCCCCTGCGTGGGATGCGCGTGGCGCCCGTCGCCGGCGTTGATCACGGCGACCCCGGGCTTCACGTGGCGCGCGATGAGGTGCGCGGCCCCCGACTGCGCGTGGCGCACGACGAACATGTCGGCGTCCATCGCCTGGAGGTTGTACACGGTGTCGAGGAGCGTCTCGCCCTTGGACGTGGAGGAGACGCCCACGTTGAGGTTGATCACGTCGGCCGACAGGCGCTTGGCCGCGATCTCGAACGTGGTGCGCGTGCGCGTCGAGCTCTCGAAGAACACGTTGAAGACCGAGCGGCCGCGCAGCAGCGGGACCTTCTTCACCTCGCGCTCGCTCACCGAGACGAACTGGTCCGCGGTGTCGAGGATGCGGCGGATCATTTCCGCGGAAAGGCCCTCGGTGGTGAGGAGGTGGCGCAGGCGCCCGTCGCTTCCGACCTGCAGCCCGTTGCCGCGGCTCATGCCGGCCTCTTCAACGCCGCGAGGCGGAGCTTCCCGCCTTCGTTGGAGAGCACCAGCTCCTCGTCGGGGCCGACGTCGACCTTGGCGCCCGTGAAGTCGGCGGCCACCGGCAGCTCGCGCCCGCCGCGGTCGGCGAGGACGGCGAGGCGCACCGCGCGCGGACGGCCGAAATCGGAGAGCTCGTTCAGCGCGGCGCGGATCGTGCGCCCGGTGTAGAGCACGTCGTCCACCAGCACCACCTCGCGCCCGTCCACCGGGAACGGGATCTGGCTGCGGCGCGCCTCGCGGTGCAGCCCGATGCGGCTGAAGTCGTCGCGATGCAGCGTGACCGCGAGCGTGCCGAGCGGCGGCGTCATCGCGAGCAGGCGGTGCAGGCGCTCCGCGACCCACACGCCGCCGGTGTAGATGCCGACCAGAGCCGCGTCGGGCGCGAGCTTGCCGCGCATCTGCGCCGCGAGCTGTGCCACGAGGATCTCGGGGTCAGGGAGCGACGCGTTCATGGGCGGCGGGATCGTCCAGGTAGCCTTGCAGGATCAGGGCCGCGGCGAGCGCGTCCACGTCGCCCTCGCGGCTCGGCCGCGTGCGCGTCGCGCGCAGGCGCGACTCGGCGTCGGCGGAGCTCAGCGTCTCGTCCACGAACACGACCGGCAGGCCGTGGCGCGCCGCCAGCCGCCGCGCGAACTTCTCCGCGAGCTTCGCCACCGCGTGCTCGCTGCCGTCCGCGTGGCGCGGGCGGCCGACGACGAACGCCGCGGGCTTCCATTCGTCCACCAGCCGCGCGATCGCGCGGAAGCGCGCGTCGTTCGCCGGCGCGTCGATGGCGCCCAGGGGGTTGGCGATCGCGGTAGCGGTCTCTCCCACCGCGACCCCGATGCGGCGCTCGCCGAAGTCGAAGCCGAGGAGCGTGCCGCGGATGGTCATCACGCGTGCCCCGCGTCCTCGGACAGGTTGGCCGCGTTGACGCCGAGCGCGCTCATCGCCGCGTCGTATCTCGCCTCGGGCGGCGTGCGGAAGATGAGGTCGGTGCTCGCGGGCACGGTGAGCCAGCCGTTGCGCCGGATCTCGTCCTCGAGCTGGCCCGGCGCCCATCCCGCGTAGCCGAGCGCCACGAGCTGCTCGCGCGGGCCGCTGCCCGCCGCCATCGCCTCGAGGATGTCGCGCGAGGTCGTGAGCCCGATCTCGCCCACCGGCAGGGTGGACTTCCAGGTGCCCAGCGGCCGGTGCAGCACGAAGCCGTGGTCGAACTGGACGGGACCCCCGAAGAACACCGGCTGCGCGGCGAGCATCGCGTCGTCGAGTGGGATCTCCACCTGGCGGAACAGGGCCTCGAGCGTCACGTCGATGGGCCGGTTCACCACGATCCCGAGCGCTCCGCGCTCGTTGTGCTCGCAGACGAAGGTCAGGGTGCGGGAGAAATTCGGGTCCGACATCGCCGGCATGGCGATGAGGAAGTGGCTGGTCAGGTTGATCGTTTGCATTGGCCACCGGTCGCGCATTTTAAACCCTGGCGAAGTTTGGCTCAAATGCGCGGGTGAAGGTTCCCCCGGGGCTACTCGGCGACGATCTGGTCCGTGCGCGTGAACGTCCAGGTGCGCGTGATGTGGAGGATGTCGGTGTCGACCCGGATGTCGGGCGGAAAGCGCTCGAAGGGTGCGGCGAGCCGCACGGTGCGAATCGCCGCCTGGTCGAGGACCTTGTGGCCGGAGGAGCGGTTGATCTCGACGGACTCGATCTCGCCGTCGGCCTTGATGGCGACCGTGAGCTGCAGCGAGCCGCGTATGCCCCTGGCCTTCGCTTCGGCCGGATAGTTGAGGTTGCCGATGCGCTGCACCCTCTGGCGCCAGTTCTCCACGTACAAGGCGAAGCGGGACTCGGTCGTGCGGGCGCCCACGAACTTGCGCTTGGGACGCTCCTGGTACGCCTGGTTCTCGCGCCGGATCTGCGCCTCGAGGCGCTCGATCTCGAGGCTCTTCTCCACCAGGTCGCGCGCTTCGGCGGCGGAGCGCTCGCTCGCCACGGCGGGCTCGGGCTCGGCGCGGGCCACCTTGGCCGTCGACTGCATGCGCGTCATGAGCTCCTTCGCCTCGGCTTCGAGCTGGCGCACGCGGCCCTCGGCGGCGTGCTGCTCCTGGCTCGGAGAGCGCGGATCGACGGCGGGCAGCGGGCTCGCGGCGCGCAGCTTGAGATCGGTGTTGCCGCCGCCTTCGAGGTTCGCCTGCGCGAGCGCGTCGGACTTCTGCGGCTTCGTGGGGCTCTTCGCGTTCACCAGCACCACGTCCATCACGTTGTACGGCTCGTCCCACTTCGTCGCCCACGGCATGCGGAAGCCGACGCCGACGATGAGGAACGCATGCAGGGCGATGGAGGCGACGATCGCCACCTGCATCGAAGCCACGAGGCCGAAGCGCTCGAGCAGGAAATCGGAGAAGGAGACGAGCGCGTCGGGCGAGGGCTGCCGGAGCTGCATCGACAGCGCTACGAGGTTCGGTCGGGACGTCGCGACATGAGCATGAATTGTAGGTTATTTGCCCGCGTAGCGGCAGCTCACGCTCGCCGCCCAGGGATCGACTTCCCCGAACGCCACGCGGACCTTTTCCCCGGGGGGCAGGGCCGGCAGGCCGATCGCGCGGCACACCAGGGGCAGGCCCTCGATGCGCACCAGCTCCTCGCGGATCACGGTGGCGGCGGCCGATTCGATGCCCTCCTGCTGGAGGTACTTCACGCACCAGTAGCGCTCGAGCTGGCGCTGGTGCTCCGCGTAAGCCTCGTACGCCGTCTCGAACGCGCGCGCCGCCGCCTCCAGCTCGGCGCGGCTGTACGCGGGCTGCGCGCCGGAGAGTGCCGCCACGAGCTGGCGCTGGTTGGCGAGGTCGGAGTAGCGGCGCAGCGGCGAGCTGGTCCACGCGTAGTGCGTCACGCCCAGCCACTCGTGCGCGGCGGGGTCGACTTCCATGCGCGTCTTCATCGCGCGCTGGTTGCGGTAGATCGCCGGAATGCCGCGGTCGTGCAGCAGGCGTCCCCACGTGGCGTTGGCGTGGATCATCAGCTCGGCCACCAGCGTGTCCACCGGCGAGCCCCGCCGGCGCGGCTCGATCGCCACGCGGCCGCCGTCGATGCGGAAGGTGTAGTCGAGGCGATCGCCGCGTTCCTCCGCGCCGCCGCGCGCCGCCTTCAGCTTGCCGGCGAGGCGCCACAGCGCGAGAAGCTCCTCGCCCCACGGGCCCTCGATGCGCCCGGCGCCCACGCTCTCCTCGTTCACGCGCTTGTCGAGCTCCCCCAGGGAGAGGTTCGCGGCGACCGTGATCGAGTCCAGGCGCGAGTCGGCCTCGATCACCGCGAGGCTCGCGGCATCGACGACGAGGTAGAGCGAAGCGGCGGCGACCGTGCGGCCCTGCGCGAGGGTGGCGCTCTCGATGGCATCCTGCGGCAGCATCGTGATCTTGCCGCCCGGGAAGTACACCGTGGACAGGCGCTCGCGCGCGATGGCCTCGAGCGGATGCTCGCGCCCGAAGAAGAGCGTCGGCGCCGCGATGTGGATGCCGACCCGCAGCCTTCCCCCGTCCAGGCGCTCCACCGAGAACGCGTCGTCGATCTCGGTCGTTTCCGCGTCGTCGATCGAGAACGCGGCGGCGGCACCGGCTGCCAGCCCGGCGGGCGGCGTGAGCGGGGGCGTGGAGGCAAAGCCGGCGCCCTCGGGAAAGAACTCGAACGCGAAGCGGCGCAGGAAGTAGTCCTCGGGGCCGCCCAAGGCGCCCGCCCCCGCCAGCACGCGCTGCGGCGTCGTGCCCTTCGCGTGCGCGGCCTGGTCGAGCGCGCGCCATTCGAGGCTCATCTTGTCGGGCTTGAAGAGCAGGGCGTCGATGCGCGCGCCGATCGCCTCGGGAAGCCGCCCGGCCGCGAGCTCGGCCGCCCACGCGTCGACGCGCTCCTGCTGCTGGCGCTTCTTGTCGAGCCCGGCGAGCGCGGCCTTGAGGTTCTCCTCGGGTGCGGCCTGGTAGCGGCCCTTGCCGCGCTTGTAGAAGTAGATCGGGTTGCCGTGCAGCGCGAGCGCCACCGCGGCCGCTTCCTGCGGCGTGGGCGCGCGCCCGTAGTACTCGGCGGCGAGCGCGTCGAACGCGAACTCGCCGGGGCCGCACACTTCCCAGAGGAAGCGCGGGTCGATCGGCTCGGCGAGCTTCTGCGCCTCGGGCATGAAGGCCGCGAGGGCCTGGCCGTCGAAGCGCAGCAGGACGCTCGCCGCCTTCACCTTCGAGCGCTTGCCATGTGCGGCCTCGACCTGGAACGACGTGCCCGCTTCCGCGAGGATGGTGCCCACGCGGAACGCGCCGTCCTCCTCGAAGAGAACCTGCCTCAAGCCGCACTCCCCGCGCCGGCCGTCTCGCCGCCGGCCCACTCGACGATGTCGGGGATGTGCTCGGGAAACGAACCCAGCGAATGGTCGCCGCCGCGCACGACCGTCTGGCAGGCGCCGGCGTAGTAGGCGACCGCCTCGCGATAATCGAGCACCTCGTCGCCGGTCTCGACGAAGAGCCAGTAGCGCCCGGGCCGCGTGATCGACGGCACGTCCATCGCCATCAGCTCGCCGATGTGCTCGACGGTGAGCTCGAACGTCTCGCCCGTGTACAGGTTGCGCTGCGTTCCCAGGTAGCGCGCGAAATGCCGGTGCGGATGCACCGCGGGATTGAGGAGTGCCGCGCGGCAGCCGAGCCGCTCGGCCATCACCGTCGCGTAGAAGCCGCCCAGGGAGCTGCCGACCAGCGTGAGGTGCTCCGGGGTATAGGCCGCGCAGGCCGCCTGCACTTGCGCGATCGCCTGCGCCGGCCGATGGTGCAGCTGCGGCACCACGCAGTCGATGCCGGAGACGCAATTGCGCAGGTAGTCGCCCAGCATGGCGGCCTTGCGCGACTGCGGCGAGCTGATGAAGCCGTGCAGGTAGACGACGGCCTTGCGGCCCGGATTCGCGGCGACCATCGGAAGCGAGCCCCGGCTCAGAGCTCCACGTTTCCGCGGCCCAGCTCGATCACGCGGCCGCCGACGAAGATCGCGCCGCCGCGCACCGTGAGGCGCAGCGTGGAAGGGCGCTTCACCGCCTCTCCCTGGGAGACGACGCGCTGCACGTCGGCACCGGGCCGCGTCGCGCAATACCAGCCGCCCAGGTTCGAGCAGGCCGAGCCGGTCGCCGGGTCCTCGAGGATCGCCGGCCCGCTCGGGAAGAAGAAGCGGCATTCGACCGTGCCCGCCGCATCGCCCGCGTCGGCGAAGACGTAGGCCATGCTCTGGCCGTCCTCGCTCTTCAGCCGCGAAAACGCGTCGGCGCGCGGGCGCGAGCGGCGCACCGCGTCCGCGCTCTTCACCGGAACCACGAGCTGCTCCCTGCCGGCGCTCACCCACAGCGGCCGCTCGGCGATGTCGCCCGCGTCGATCCCAAGGATTGCGGCGAGCTCCGCGCGCGACTCGGTGACCTCGCGCCAGCGCGGCGGATTCGCGCCGAGCGTCCACGTGTCGCCCTGCGCCTCGACCGGGATCACGCCCGCCTTCATCTCGAGCTTCACCGCGTCGCCGCCTTTCAGCGCGCGCACGACATGGGCCGTGCCGAGCGTGGGATGGCCGGCGAAGGGCATCTCGTAGGCGGGCGTGAAGATGCGCACGCGCGCCGTGGCCTTCGACGACGGCAGGATGAACGTGGTCTCCGACAGGTTGAACTGGCGCGCGAGGGCCTGCATCGTCGCGTCGTCCAGCCCCTGCGCGTCCTCGATCACGCACAGGGGATTGCCCGTGAGGCGGCCTTCGCGCGCGAACACGTTGAGGATGCGGAACGCGTAGCTCGCCACGGCTAGGGGGTGGTGGCCGAGGCGGGGCTGCGCGCTAGGCGCTCGAGCAGGCGCTCGTGGACGCCGCCGAAGCCGCCGTTGGACATGACGAGGACGTGGTCGCCGGGCCGCGCCGCGCGCGCCAGCGCCTCGACCAGCGCGCCGAGGTCGTGGTGGATCGCGGCACGCGTGCCGAGCGCGGCCAGCGCCTGCTCCGGGTCCCAGCCCAGGTCCCTGGCGTAGCAGAACACGAGGTCGGCCCCGGCGAGGCTCTTGGCGAGCCGGTCCTGCATGGTGCCCAGCTTCATGGTGTTGGAGCGCGGCTCGAAGACCGCGACGATGCGCGCGCCGCCCACGCGCGTGCGCAGCCCCGCGATGGTCGTGTCGAAGGCCGTGGGATGGTGCGCGAAGTCGTCGTAGACGCAGATGCCGTTCACGGTGCCGCGCAGCTCCATGCGCCGTTTCACGCCCTCGAAGCGGCCGAGCGCCTCGATCGCGTCCTTCACCGCAACGCCGGCATGGCGCGCGGCGGCGAGTGCGGCGAGCGCGTTCAGCCGGTTGTGCTCGCCCATGAGCGCCCAGCGCACGGTGCCCTGGCGCTCGCCGTCGAGCAGCACGTCGAACGAGTCGTCCGGATGCACCGTGCCCACGCTCCACGGCTGGCCCGCGCCGAAGCGCGCGACCGGCGTCCACGCGCCGCGCGCGAGCACGCGCTCGAGCGCCGCGTCCTCGCCGTTCACCACCAGCAGCCCCTGCGCCGGCACGATGCGCACGAGGTGATGGAACTGGGTCTCGATGGCCGCGAGGTCGGGGAAGATGTCGGCGTGGTCGTACTCGAGGTTGCCCAGCACCGCGGTGCGCGGCCGGTACCAGACGAACTTGGAGCGCTTGTCGAAGAACGCGGTGTCGTACTCGTCGGCCTCGATCACGAAGAAGGGCGCCCCGGTCGCGCGCGCGGAGACGCCGAAATTGCGCGGGATGCCGCCGATCAGGAAGCCCGGATCGAGTCCCGCGTCCTCGAGGATCCAGGCGAGCATCGCCGAGGTCGTGCTCTTGCCGTGGGTTCCCGCGACGGCGAGGACCCACTTGTCGCGCAGCACGTTCTCGGCCAGCCACTGCGGCCCGGACGCGTAGGGAAGGCCGCGATCGAGCATCGCCTCGACCACCGGCTTGCCGCGCGTCATCGCGTTGCCCACCACGACGAGGTCCGCGGGATAGCGGTCGAGCTGCGCGGCGTCGTAGCCCTCGTGCAGCTCGATGCCCAGCTCGCGCAGCTGCTCGCTCATGGGCGGATAGACCTGCGCGTCGCAGCCGGTCACGCGATGTCCGCGCTCGCGCGCGATCTTGGCGAGCCCGCCCATGAAGGTGCCGCAGATTCCGAGGATGTGAAGGTGCATTTTTCCAGTCGTCATCCCCGCGCAAGCGGGGACCCGGGATCAATCCCTGAAGATGAAATAGACGGCCCCCACCATGCACAGGGCCGCCCACACGTAGTTCCACCGCAGCGTCTGGCCCATGTACAGCATGGCGAACGGCACGAACACCGTGAGCGTGATCACTTCCTGCAGGATCTTGAGCTCCGCGAGGGTGAGGCCGCCGCGGAATCCCAGGCGGTTGGCCGGCACCTGGAGCAGGTACTCGAAGAACGCGATCCCCCAGCTCACGATGGCCGCCACGTACCACGGGCTCGCCTGCAGGTTCTTGAGGTGGCCGTACCAGGCGAACGTCATGAAGAGGTTCGAGGCCGCGAGGAGCGTGGCCGTCGCGGCGAGCGTTTGCACCGGGGTCATTCGACGGCCTCCTGCCGCGAGAAATGCGCCTGCGAAAAGCCTTGCATCTTAGCATCCCGAACGCTCGCGCTCGCGCGCGCGCCGGGGGTGATGCGCCGGACGGTGGCCCCGCCGCCCAGTCCGCGCCGAGCGTGTAAACTGCTCCACCGGCCCCAGCTTCATGCCACCCCGGGAACTTCCCTCCCATCGGGCGAACGATACCTTCCGGCGCATGAAAAACATGGTTCCCCACCTGACGACTTCCCTCACCGGCCCGCTGTACGAGCTCGAGCGCGTGGTGCTCGCGCAGCGCCCCGAGATCGAGCGCTGGTTCCGCACCTGCTGGCAGGAGCACGCGGTGCCGTTCTATACGTCGGTGGACCTGCGCAACAGCGGCTTCAAGCTGGCGCCCGTCGACACGAACCTGTTCCCCGGCGGCTTCAACAACCTGAATCCCGACTTCCTGCCGCTGTGCGTGCACGCCGCCATGTCCGCGGTACAGAAGATCTGCCCGGACGCGCGCGGCTTCCTGATCATTCCCGAGAACCACACGCGCAACCTGCACTACCTGCAGAACGTCGCGGTGTTGAAACGCATCCTCGAGGACGCCGGCTACACCGTGCGCATCGGAAGCCTCATCCCGGACTTGCGCGAGCCGATGGAAATCCAGGCCGCGGGCGGCTCGACGCTGCGCCTGGAGCCGCTGCAACGAAACGGCAACCGGGTGGGCGTCGACGACTTCGATCCCTGCGCCGTGCTGCTCAACAACGACCTGTCGGCCGGCATCCCCGCCATCCTGCGCGGCATCGAGCAGACCGTGGTGCCGCCCGTGGTGGCCGGATGGTCCACGCGGCGCAAGTCGCACCACTTCCACGTCTACGACCGCATCGCCGAGGAATTCGCGAAGGTCGCGGGCATCGACCCGTGGGTGATCAATCCGCATTTCAGCCAGTGCGGCAAGGTGAACTTCACCGAGAAGGAGGGCGAGGACTGCCTCGCCGCGAACGTGGAATTCGTGTTGAACGAGGTGCGCGAGAAATATGCGCAATACGGCATCACGGTGCCGCCGTTCGCGATCGTGAAGGCCGACGCCGGGACCTACGGCATGGGCATCATGACGGTGAAGAGCGCCGACGACGTGCGCAACCTCAACCGCAAGACGCGCAACAAGATGGCCGTCATCAAGGAAGGCCAGCCGGTGCACGAGGTGATCATCCAGGAAGGCGTGTACACCTTCGAGAGCGTGGACGGCGCCGTGGCCGAGCCGGTCGTGTACATGATGGACCAGTTCGTGGTGGGAGGCTTCTACCGCGTGCACACCGGGCGCGGCACCGACGAGAACCTGAACTCGCCGGGCGCGCAGTACGCGCCGCTCGCCTTCGAGACCGACTGCCATACGCCCGACTGCGACGGCAAGCCGGGCGATCCGCCCAACCGGTTCTACACCTACGGGGTGGTGGCGCGCCTCGCCGAGCTCGCCGCCGCGATCGAGGTCGAGGAGCTGGTCGCCGCCGCGAGCGCCCCGGAGGCGAGGGCCGCGAACGCATGAGGCTCGCGTTCGTCGTCGACCCGCTGGACGAGCTCAAGCCGTACAAGGATTCCTCGATCGCGATGATGCGCGAGGCCGCGCGGCGCGGCCACGAGGTGCACGCGCTCGAGGCGCGCCAGATGTACGTGAGCGGCGGCTCGGTGATGGCCCCGGTGCGACGGCTCGCGATCTTCGGGGAGGACGCCGCGTGGCATCGCGTCGAGGAGGAGCGCGAGGTTGCGCTCGCCCGCTTCGACGTCGTGCTCATGCGCAAGGACCCGCCCTTCGACCAGGAGTACTACTACGCCACGCTCCTCCTCGAGCGCGCGCAGGCCGGGGGCGCGCGCGTCGTGAACGACCCGCGGGCGCTTCGAGACTGGAACGAGAAGCTCGCCATCCTGCGCTTTCCCGCCTTCACGCCGCCCACGCTCGTCGCGAGCGACATGGAGCGCGTGCAGGCCTTCGTGGAGGCGCAGGGCGACGTGGTGCTGAAGAAGCTCGACGGCATGGGCGGGGCGATGATCTTCCGCGTGCACGCCGGCGACGCCAACCGCAACGTGATCGTGGAGACCATCACCGATTTCGGCGAGCGCACGGTGATGGCGCAGCGCTACATCCCCGAGATCACGCAGGGCGACAAGCGCGTGCTGGTGATCGGCGGCAAGCCGTTCTCCCACTGCCTCGCGCGCATCCCGAAGGCCGGGGAGACGCGCGGCAACCTCGCGGCGGGGGGCACCGGCGTGGCGCGGCCGCTCACGCCGCGCGACCGCGAGATCGCCGCGGGCGTGGGCGCGGAGCTCGCCAAGGCGGGCATCGCGTTCGCGGGCCTCGACGTGATCGGCGACTGGCTCACCGAGATCAACGTGACCAGTCCCACCTGCATCGTGGAGATCGCGCAGCAGACGGGGCACGACGCCGCGCGCGCGCTGATGGACGTGCTGGGAGCCTGAGCCGCGGCGCTAGGTCGTGCTGACGCGGTCGAAATCCGCGCCGTGCTCGAGCACTTCGTGGACGGTGGATCCCTTGGCCTCGCCCTCCCACACCTCGATGCCGCGGCCGCGCACCGCCAGGGCGCCCGGCACCACGAGAGAGGCCGGGATATTGAGGCGCTCGAGCGCGGGCAGGCGGAAGGCCTGCGTCCATTGCGCGCTCGTGCGGTGGCGCACGTCGCCGGAGCGCACCGCGATCGCCTCCGGGCGGCCCGGGAAAAGGGCCACGGTGGCGATGATGCGCCCGTCCGTCTCCTGGACCAGCGCGCGCACCACGCCCAGGAAGAACGGAGTGCCGTCGCCCATCCGCACTCCGGCGAGCCGTCCGATGGCCACGCCCTTCGACGCGGTCTGGGGCCGCTGCAGCCGCCAGGTGCCGGGCATCTCGTCCACCACGGTCCAGGTTTCGACGCTGTAGTTGTGGTCGGCCATCATCCGGCTGTGGGTGCGCTCGGTGATGCGCCCGAAGACCTCGATGTCCTGCTTCTCCTGCGACGTGAGGTCGCGGGTGCGCCCCGGCTGCTCGAAGGCCTTGCCGCCGGTCACGAAGAAATGGATCTCCGCGGGCGTGAACACGAGGCCGGCGATCGTCAGATCGGAGGCTTTCGCCGGCGGCCGCGGCGGCGCGCCCTCGCACCAGAGCTTGTGCAGGCGCTTCAACTGCCCCTGCAGGTCGATGCCCGCCGCCTGCGGCGGCAGCCCCAGCCGCGACGGATCCTCGTCGGCTTGCAGCGCGTGCAGGCGCCGGCGCACGCTCTTCGAGACGTCCTCCATGTCGAACACGCGGTGCATGTCCTTGAGCTCCGCCCTCGGCAGCGGCCGCGCGCCGATGGAAGCCGACAGGTCCACCACGAGCGGCAGCGGGTCCTGCGCGGGCGCCGCGGCGCGGTCCACGATGCGGATCTTGCGCAGCCACATCTTGAGCAGCGCCTCGGCGAAGTCGATCTGCGCGGTGGTCATCTCCGAGAGATACGCGGCCTGGATCAGCACCACCTGCGCGTACGCCTCGGCGACGCTCGAGGCGCCCTCGTCGTCGCCCTCCAGCGAATCCTTCACGCGCTCGGCCGCGAACCCGCCCGCCTCCGCTTGCGCGTACTGGCCGTGAAGGCGGCCCCAGATCGCGAGGTCGAAGCGGCGATAGACGATGGCGTGGAAGAGCATGAGCGCGCCCAGGTAGCGCACCACGCGCTGGGCGATGAGGGCGCGATGGGGTGCCAGCTCGCCGTCGAGCGTGTCGGCGAGGCAGCGGCGATAGCCGTTCTCCATCTCCGCGAGGAGCTTCGCGCCCGTGGCCCATGCGTTGCTGTCGTTGGGCGACAGCGGGAGGGTCTTGCCGAAGTACCGCGAGCGCTGCTCGCCCTGGAGGAACGCGACCTTGTCGCGCATCAGCTCCATGCACTTCAGGCGCTCGAGCGCCGCGAACTCGGCGCCGTTGAGCGCGTGCAGCGACTCCAGCACCTGCGCCTGCGCCTGGGGGATGTTGGTGAGCGGGAGCGCGCCCAGCCATTCCTTGCAGCCGCGCGCATCCGCGTAGCCGGGCACGCCGTCCTCGTGCATGCCGGGCCCCGTGGCGCTCACGGCCCGAAGCGCTCCAGCCGCGCGCGGATCGCCGCGCCGAGCGCTTGCGCGCGCGCGCGCCGCTCGGGCGGGATGGCGGCCTCGCGCTTCGGCGTGGCCCAGACCGGCCCGGGGAAATGGCGGTCGTCGCGGAAGCGGGGGATCAGGTGCCAATGGACGTGCGGCACCATGTTGCCGAGGCTCGCCAGGTTCATCTTGTCAGGCCGCATCGTTTCGCGCACCGCTTCCTCCACCGCGAAAACCACCGCCATGAGGCTTGCGCGCTCCCCTTCGGCCAGGTCCGTCATCTCGACCGCGTGCCGCCCCAGGATGACCCGGCAGAAGCCGGGGTAGTCGGGCTCATCGGCCCGGACCACCCGGCACAGGCCATTCTGCCAGAGGATCGCTCCGCCGGGAGTCGCGCAGAATTCGCACGGGGCGGCGCTCAGAACGATTGCCTCGTGATGGGCTTGGATTGCGTGACGCCGTCGATGGTGTACGTCATGACGCCATGGCCGATGTCGCCGAACGTGAAGGTGACGCTGCCCACCGCCTGCGCACGCATCGCGGACGGATCGTACGCCGCCCCGATCCACGCGGAGCCGGTCACCCGGTAGGCGGCGCCCGTGAAGGTGTTCGCGGCGGTCCACGTGCCGTCGGGCACCACGTACCACACCGTCTTCCCGGCGGTGTCGTACGTGTACCAGACCGAGAAGAGCTTGCGGTACTGCTGGTTGATGGACACGCCCCAGCCGTTCTGCGATGGGCCGCCCCACCACAGGTCGCCGTAGCTCGCCACCGGCGTCGGATCCTGGGGGCCGAAAAGCTGGCGCGTGATGGACTTGGTGCCCGAGACGCCGTTGACCGTGTATGCCACCGTGGCCGTGGATGGGCTGGTGAAGGTGATCGTGGCCGATCCCACCGCGGCGCCCGGCACGAACCGGCTCGCGTCGTAGCTCCCGAACCAGCTTCCGCTCGGGATGTAGAGCGCGCCGGAGAACTGGGTGAAGCCGGGATTCCAGGTGGCGTTGGACATCACGAGCCAGAGCGGCTGCCCGTTGCCGTCGTAGACGTAGAACGTGACGAACGGTGTGGCGCCATGCTGCGCGATGCTCATGCCCCAGCCGTTTTCCTGCGGCCCGGACCACCACAGGTCCTGGTAGCTGGCCGGGCCGCCCGAGGCGACCGCGATGCGGTACATGCCGCGCCCGTAGGTCGCGGCCCCGAGCGTGTTGTCGTCGATCCAGAAGAGCTGGCGCACGCGGATGTTCGCGGGCCCTTCGTTGGTCGTGGACCAGGTGGTACCCGCGTCCTCGCTCGTGAACACGCCCACGGACGTCGCGGCGTAGAGCCAGGCCGGATTGTGCGGATGGATCTTCACGTCGAAGACCGGCACGGCCGGCAGGTTGCCGCTGATGGAGGACCACGTGGCGCCGCCATCGAGCGTCTGCCACACGTTGCCCGGCATGAACCCGGTGAGGGCGACGATCACGCGGTTCGGGTTGGCGCGGTCGATGGTGATGCCCTGGACGCGCCGCGGCGGAAGCAGGCCGGCGCCTACGCGGGTCCAGTCGGCAACGGCGGCGAGCGCGTTGGAGCTGCGGAAGACCGATCCGTCGTTGTGGCCCACCCACACGACGTTGCCGTTGCCTTCCTGGACGGCGATGGCGTTGATGAAGTTGTCCGTCCCGGGCCAGGGCGGCTTGATGGCGCTCCACGAGGCCGCGGTGCGCGCGGTGTCCGTGACCCAGAGCGAATTGGCGCCCACGAGGAGGCGGTTCGAGTTGTTGGGGTCGAGCACGAACGGCGCGATGAAGTTCGCCTTCTTCGTCGCTCCCGTGCCGCAGTACGTGTTGCCCGAGTCGTCGGCGGGCAGGCCCTCGGTGATGCCGTTGCAGATGTACGCGGACGGAATGCCGCCCGAGAGCGAGCGGAAGATCGACGCGTACACGTACTCGCCATAGACGGCCTGGTCCGAAGCGGGATCGATCGCGACGAAGCCGCCGTCGCCGCCGCGCCACGTGGTCCACAGCCCGTTCTGCAGGACGAGCGAGCCGTTGTCCTGGGTGCCGCCGAAGATGCGGCCGCCCGCGACGGTTCGCCCCGCGCCGCCGTAGAACTGCGTGACGGCAAGCCCGTTGTTCATGTTCTGCCAACCGTTGCCGCGCGTGCCGCCCGCGATCGCGTATACGTTCGCGGCGCGGTAGACCCCGCCGTCGTTGCCGTTGAAGAGCGCGGGATTGGCGGGGCCGAAGTTGGGCGGCGAGACGAGCGCGTGGTGGTCGGCGTGGGGAGAAGCGGGCGCGTTGCGCCAGTCGCTCACCTTCGAGAAGGAGACGCCGCCGTCGTGCGACTCGTAGATGTCCAGGCCCGCCACCAGCACGTGCGAGGCGTCGGTGGGATCGACCCAGATCGCGTTGTCGTAATCGCCCTGGGCGCCCAGGTGCTGCGGGTTGCTCAGCAACTGCCAGCTCGCCCCCGAATCGGTGGATTGCCAGACCTCGCCCTTGTTGTTGTCCACCGACGCGTAGGCGAGCGCGGGCTGCGAGCGCGCGAACGCGATCTCCGCGCGCGCCGTGTTCTGGCCTCCCGAGGGCGAGAGCACGAGCGGATCCGTCCGCGCCCACGTCGCGCCCGCGTCGCGCGAGTAGGCCAGCTTGCCGTCATCGAGCCCGGCGAGCGCATTCGAGGGATTCGCCGGATCGAAGGCGACGTCGAGCGCCCGGGCCGTCGAGGCGCGCGTCCAGGTGGCGCCCGCATCGGTGGAGCGGTAGATGCCGCCGGTCGCGAGGCTCCCATTGGTGACTCCGGCGAGCAGGATCGCCGGCTGCGCGGGATCGATCGCGAGCCGGTTCACGAAGCGCCAGTCGGCGTTCAGGTCCGGATTGGTGGCGGCCAGGTACTGCCAGGTGTTGCCGCCGTCCGGCGACTTGAAGACGCCCGCGCCCACCAGGCCCGCGCTCGCCTCGCCGGTGCCGGCATAGACGGTCGCCGGGTTCGCGGGATCGAAGACGATCGTGGTGATCGAGAGGTTGGGCAGGAAGTCGGTGTTCGCGCTCCAGGTCGCGCCGCCGTCGGGCGAGATCCACACGCCGCCGGAGGCCGTGCCCGCGAGGAGCCGCGCGGGATTGCGCGGATCGAACGCGAGCGCGCGCACGCGCCCGCCGACGTTCGACGGCCCGAGCGCCTGCCATTGCGAGGGCTGCATGCCCGCCGACTTGGCGACCGACGCGGGCGCCGTGCGCACCAGGGCGTCGCGCTGCTCGCGGGCGCGCAGGAGCTGCCAGACCCGCGGCGGGCCTTCCTCGTCGGCTTCCGTCTCGAGGTTGTAGCGGATGGACGGCGACTCGGCGCGATCGCCTTCGTCGTCGTCGTCCTCGTCCCGGACGAGTGTGGCCGGGTCGATGGGATAGCCCGCGGCGGAAGGCGCCGGAACGCGCAGCGCGGCATGGCGCGGCGGAGCGCTGGCGCAGCCGGCGGCGAGCGCCAGCAGCATCAACGCGAGGGTCGTCGGAAGGCAACGGGGCAACGTCTTGTCTCCTGGGGACGGACGACGATTCTGGCATGCCGCGCGAGCGCGCGGCACGGCCCGACGCGCTAGAGCAGCACGCGCTCGATGCCGCCGTGGCGCGCCCGGTCCACGAATTCCTCCATCCACGCGGGGCCGAGCAGGCGGCGCGCCATTTCCACCACGATGTAGTCGGCGCTGGTGCCGGCATCGTCGTCGAAGCGCTTCAGGCCCTGCAGGCACGAGGGGCACGACGTGAGCACCTTCACCTCGCCGCCGAAGCCGTCCGCGCGCAGCGCCCCGGCGCCCCTGCGCATCTCCTCTTCCTTGCGGAAGCGCACCTGGGTCGCGATGTCCGGCCGCGTCGCCGCGAACGTGCCCGATTCCCCGCAGCAGCGGTCGTTGAGGGAAACGTCCTGGCCCATGAGGCGGTTGACCACCGCGAGCGGCTTGTGGGTCTTCATCGGCGTGTGGCAGGGGTCGTGGTACATGTAGCGCACGCCCTGGACGCCCTCGAGCGCCACGCCCTTCTCCATCAGGTACTCGTGGATGTCGAGCAGGCGGCAGCCCGGGAAGATGCGGTCGAATTCGTACTTCTGCAGCTGGTCCATGCACGTCCCGCACGACACCACCACGGTCTTGATGTCGAGATAGTTGAGCGTGTTGGCCACGCGGTGGAAGAGCACGCGGTTGCGCACCGTGATCTGCTCGCCCTTGTCCGCGCGGCCGGCGGAGGTCTGCGGGTAGCCGCAGCAGAGATAGCCGGGCGGGAGCACGCAGAGGCTTCCCACGTGGTAGAGCAGCGCCTGGGTCGCGAGCCCGACCTGGCCGAACAGCCGCTCCGAGCCGCATCCGGGGAAGTAGAACACCGCATCCGATTCGTCGGTCACCTTCGCCGCGTCGCGGATGATCGGCACGATCGCCGGATCCTCCACGTCGAGGAGCGCGCGCGCGGTCTTCCTGGGCAACCCGCCCGGCATGGGCTTGTTGATGAAGTGGATCACCTGCGAGCGAAGCCGCGGCTTGCCGTGCGTCCCGGGCGGATGCCGCACCTGGCGCTGGACCAGGGGCAGGCGCCCCCAGAGCTTGTTGGCCACGCGCTGCGCGCGATAGCCGAAGTCGATCATTCCCGCCTTGATGAGCTTGATGCGCGTGGGGTCGGTCGCGTTGAGGAACTGCAGCGCGGCCCACGTGCCGGGATTGAAGCGGCGCTTGCGCAGCCGCGAGAGGAGGTTGCGCATCGCGATCGACACGTCCCCGAAATCGATGTCGACCGGGCACGGCGCCTCGCACTTGTGGCACACCGTGCAGTGGTCGGCCACGTCGCCGTATTCCTCGAAGTGCCGCACGCTCACGCCGCGCCGCGTCTGCTCCTCGTAGAGGAACGCCTCGGTGAGGAGCGAGGCGGCGAGGATCTTGTTGCGCGGGCTGTAGAGGAGGTTCGCGCGCGGCACGTGCGTCGAGCACACCGGCTTGCACTTGCCGCAGCGCAGGCAGTCCTTGAACGAGTCGGCGATGGCGCCGATCTCGTTCTGCTCGAGGATGAGCGACTCGTGGCCGATGAGCGCGAAGGACGGCGTGTACGCGTTGGCGAGGTCGGCTCCCGCCGCGAGCTTGCCGCGGTTGAAGCGGCCCTCGGGATCGACGCGCCGCTTGTACGCGGCGAAGGCCGCGAGCTCGGAGGGCTCGAGGAACTCGATCTTGGTGATGCCGATGCCGTGCTCGCCGGAGATGACGCCGCCCAGGCTCTTCGCGAAGCGCATGATGCGCGCGACCGCCTGGTTGGCCTCGTGCAGCATCGCGTAGTCGTCGGAGTTCACCGGGATGTTGGTGTGCACGTTGCCGTCGCCCGCGTGCATGTGGAGCGCCACGAACACGCGCGAGCGCAGCACCCCGGCGTGCACCGCTTCCGCGCCCGCGACCACCGGGGCGAAGGCTCTGCCCTCGAAGATCTCGCGCAGCCGCTCCAGCACCTCGCGCTTCCACGACACGCGCAGCCGATGCGACTGCAGCTCGGCGAAGAGCGCCGGGTCGTCGAGGCGCGCGAGGTAGCCCGCCCAGCGCCCGCGGGTGGCCTCGAGGAGCTCGAGCGCCTGCGCGGCGCGGTCGCCGAAGAACTCCGCCTTGTCGAGCTTCGCCTCGTCGCCGGCCACCGGCAGGTCGCCCATGAAGTACTCGGTGAGCGCGGCCAGCAGCTTCAGCTTGTTGCCGATCGAAAGCTCGATGTTGATGCGCTCGATGCCCTCGGTGTAGTCGCCGAGGCGCTCGAGCGGGATCACCACGTCCTCGTTGATCTTGAAGGCGTTGGTGTGCTTCGAGATCGCGGCGGTGCGCGCGCGGTCGAGCCAGAAGCGCTTGCGCGCCTCGGGGCTCGCCGCGACGAAGCCCTCGCCGTCGCGCGCGTTGGCGATGCGCACCACGTGCGAGGCGGCCTCGCCCACGGCGTCCTCGTCGTCGCCCACGATGTCGGCGATGAGGATCATGCGCGGCCGGCCGCGGCTGCGCGCCTTCGTGGCGTAGCCCACCGCCTTCACGTAGCGCTCGTCCAGGTGCTCGAGGCCCGCGAGGATCGCCTTCGGATGGGCGTCGACGTAGTCTCTTCACCTCCACGATCGCGGGCACCGCGCGCTTCACGTCGCCGAAGAACTCGAGGCACACGGTTCTCGTGTGCGCCGGCATGCGGTGCAGCACGAAGGTGGCCGAGGTGATGAGGCCGTCGCAGCCTTCCTTCTGCACGCCGGGAAGCCCGCCGAGGAACTTGTCCGTCACGTCCTTGCCGAGCCCTTCCTTGCGCAGGCGCCGGCCCTCGATCTCGAGCGTCTCCTCCGACTTCGGCGCGACGCCGTCGGCCTCGAAGCGGCGGATGCGGAAGCGCGCGAGCGGCACGTCGTGGATCTTGCCGCGGTTGTGCCCGAGCCTGTCGACCTCCAGCCAGTCGCCGTCCGGCGTCACCATGCGCCAGGAGGCGAGGTTGTCGAGCGCCGTGCCCCACAGCACGGCCTTCTTGCCGCCGGCGTTCATGGCGACGTTGCCGCCGATGCACGACGCATCCGCGGAGGTGGGATCCACCGCGAACACCAGGCCTGCCGCTTCCGCCGCTTCCATCACGCGCTTGGTGACGACCCCCGCGCCGCAGCGGATCACCGCGACCTCCCCGTCGAGGCCCGGCAGCGCTCGGCGCTCCACCGCGCCGAGCGCCTCGAGCTTCTCGGTGTTCACCACGGCGGAGAGCCTCTCGAGCGGGATCGCCCCGCCCGTGTAGCCGGTGCCGCCGCCGCGCGGGATGATCGTGAATCCCAGCTCGGCGAGCGCCTTCACGAGCGGCGCGCACTCCTCCTCGGTGTCCGGGCACACGACCACGAACGGATACTCGACGCGCCAGTCGGTGGCGTCGGTCACGTGGGAGACGCGCGCGAGGCCGTCGAAGCACACGTTGTCGCGGCGCGTGATGGCGGCCAGCCGCCTCACCGTCCTGCGGCGCAGCTCGCGGGTCTGCGCGAACTCCGCCTCGAAGGCGTCCACCGCCGAGCGCGCGCGAGCGAGCAGCTCGGCGACCTTGCGGTCGCGCTCGGCGTGCGGGTCCTGCGGGTCGCGCCGGTTCTCGATCTCGCGCAGGCGGTGGCGCATCGCATCGACCAGCAGGCGCAGGCGCCTCGCGTCGCCGAGGAGGTCGTCCTGCAGGTACGGATTGCGGCGCACGACCCAGATGTCGCCCAGCACCTCGTAGAGCATGCGCGCCGAGCGCCCGGTGCGCCGCTGCGAGCGCAGCTGCTCGAGCGCGTTCCAGCCCTCCGCGCCGAGGAGCCGGATGGCGATCTCGCGGTCGGAGAACGACGTGTAGTTGTAGGGGATCTCGCGCAGGCGCGCGGCGGTCATGGGCATTCGATCCGCGGGCGCGGAAAACGATCCATCTTACCGCAGCGCAGCATGGACGGGGACTGTAGTACGCTTCCGGGTTCCATGGCCGAGATCCCCGCACGCATCCGCATCGCCACGCGCGAGAGCCGCCTCGCGATGCGCCAGACCGAGATGGTGGGGGCGGCGCTTCGCGCGCGGCATCCCGCGCTCGCGGTGGAGACGGTCGGCATGACCACGAAGGGCGACCGCGTGCTCGACCGGCCGCTCGCGCAGGTCGGCGGCAAGGGGCTCTTCGTGAAGGAGCTCGAGGTGGCGCTCGACGAGGGGCGCGCCGACATCGCGGTGCACTCGCTCAAGGACGTGCCGATGGAGCTCCCGGCGCAGTTCGCGCTCGCGACCTTCGGCGCGCGCGAGGATCCCCACGACGCCTTCGTCTCCAACCGCCATGCCGCGCTCGACGCCCTGCCCGCGGGCGCGCTGGTGGGAACGTCGAGCCTGCGGCGCGAGAGCCAGCTGCGGCGCGCGTTCCCGAAGCTGCGCTTCAAGGCGTTGCGCGGCAACGTGAACACGCGGCTGGCGAAGCTCGACGCCGGCGACTACGACGCGATCATCCTCGCCGCGGCCGGGCTGCGCCGCCTCGGGCTCGAGGCGCGCATCCGCGCCACGCTCCCCGAGGCGCTCGCGCTGCCCGCCATCGGCCAGGGCATCCTCGCGATCGAATACCGCCGCGACCGCGCCGACATCGCCACGCTGCTCGCCCCCTTCGAGGACGCGGCCACCGCTTGCGCGGCGCGCGCCGAACGCGCGCTCGGCCTCGTGGTGGAAGGAAGCTGCGAGGTGCCGCTGGGCGGCCTCGCGAGAGCGGTCGGCCGCAGGCTCGCCATCGAAGGATTCATCGCCCTGCCCGACGGCACGCGCCTGGTGCGCGACCGCATCGAGGGCGGCGCGAACGAAGCCGAGGCGCTCGGCCAGGCGCTCGGCAAGCGGCTGCTCGAGGCCGGCGGCCGGGAGATCCTCGACACGCTGGCCCGGCGCTCGGCATGAACGCGCGCCGTCTCGAGGGCCTGGGCGTGGTGCTCACCCGCCCGCAGGCGGCCGCCGAGGCGCTCGCCGCCGCCCTCGCGCGCGAAGGCGCGCGGCCGTTCGTGTTTCCCGCGCTGGTACTCGAGGAGCCGGCGCCTTCCCCGCGGCTGGACGATGCGCTGGCGCGGCTGCCCGAGTGCACGCTCGCGATCTTCATCAGCGCCAACGCGGTGGAGCGCGGGCTGGCCGTCGCGCGCCGGCGCGGCGCGTGGCCGGCGCGCACGCGCGTGGCCGCCGTGGGAGAGGCGACGGCGCAGGCGCTGCGGAACTCCGGGTTCGCGACGGTGATCTCACCCCTGGAGCGCCACGACAGCGAGGCGTTGCTCGCGCTGCCGGAGCTGCGCGCGGTCAAGGGGGAAAACATCATCGTGTTCCGCGGCGAAGGCGGACGGGAGCACCTGCGCGAGACCCTCGAGGCGCGCGGCGCGCGCGTCGATTACGTCGAATGCTACCGGCGCGTGCGCCCGCGCATCGACCCGGCGCCGCTGCTGCAGGCGTGGGGGCGGGGCGAGGTGCACGCGGTGAGCGCCTTGAGCGCCGAGACGCTCGAGAATTTCCTCGCGATGGTGGGCGAGGAAGGCCTCGCGCGCGCCGCCGAATGCACGCTCGTGGTGCCCCACGCGGCGATCGCGGCCCATCCCGACGCGCGGCGCTTCGCGCGCGTCCTCGTCGCCGGTCCCGGCGCCGAAGGCCTCGTGAACGCCTTGTCGAGCCTGCGCGTGACGCCATGACCGACGCCACCCCCGCCGCCCCCGCGACGGCGCCACGGGGCCGCGGCGACCGCATCGCGCGCATCGTGGCGCTGCTGGCGCTCCTCGGCACCGCCGCGGCCCTGTGGCTCGCGCTGGATGCGCGCACGAGCGTGCAATCGATGGAATCGAGGGCCGGCGGCCGGCTCGCGGAGCTGGGCAGCGAGTCGGCGCAGGCGCGCGCGGCGCTCGCGCAAACGCAAGCGGCGCTGCGCGAGGCCCAGTCGCGCATCTCGGAGCTCGAGGGCCGCGTGGCCGACACGCAGGAGCAGCGCGTCGCGCTCGAGGAGATGTACCGCGACCTCGCGCGCAGCGCCGACGACCGCGTGCTCTCCGAGGTCGAGCAGATGCTGGTGCTCGCGAGCCAGCAGCTGCAGCTCGCGGGCAACGTGCGCGGCGCGCTCGCGGCGCTGCAGGCGGCGGACCAGCGCCTCGCGCGGGCGGAGAAGCTCGCCGCCACGCCGCTGCGCCGGGCGATCGCCAACGACATGGAGCGCCTGAAGGCGGTGCCGCAGGTGGACACGGTGGGCATCGCCGTGAAGATCGACGGCCTCATCAGGCAAACCGACGCATTGCCGCTGGCGATCGCCGAATCCGCGCCGGCGCCGCGCCCCGCCGCGCGCTGGCGCACGGCGGACGATCGCGGCTTCTCGCGGGCGGCGCGCGACTTCTGGGAGGAGATGAAGGGTCTCGTGCGCATCCGCGAGATCGAGCCCGCCGACACGGCGCTGCTCACGCCGCCGCAGGCCTACTTCCTGCGCGAGAACCTCAAGCTGCGGCTGCTCTCCGCGCGCGTGGCGCTCCTCGCCCGCGACGAGCCGTCGTTCCGCGAGGACATGCGCGAGACCCAGGCGTGGGTCGGGCGCTATTTCGACCCGCGCGCCAAGGCCACCACGACCGCGCTCGCCGCGATCAAGCAGCTCGGCGACACGCCGGTGGCGATCGCGCTGCCCGACATCAACGCGAGCCTCGCCGCCGTGCGCACGGCGCGGGCCGCGCGCGAGAAGCGCTAGCCGTGCGCCTCGCCATCTGGTCCCTGGTCCTCGCCGCGCTCGCGGTGGGCATCGCGCTCTTCGCCGGGCGCTCGACCGGCTACGTGGTGATCGTCTCGGCGCCCTGGCGCATCGAGCTGTCGGTGAACCTCTTCGTGTTCCTCGTGGTCGCCGGGTATTTCGCGTTCTACTTCCTCGCGCGCTTGGTGGCCACGCTCGTCGCCATCCCGGAGCGCGTGCGGCAATACCGCGCCGAGCGCGAGCGCACGCGCCTGCGCCAGGCGCTCAACGAGGCGCTGCTCGCGTTCTTCCAGGGCCGCTACGCGTCGGCCGAGAAGAGCGCCGCGGAGGCGCTGCTGGGCGGGGAGACGAAGGGCGTCGCGGCCATCATCGCCGCGCGCAGCGCGCACGAGCTGGGACGCTTCCGCGAGCGCGAGCAGTTCCTCGACCAGGCGAAGGGAACGGCGCCCGCCGTCGACCAGGCGCGGCTCACCACCCTCGCCGACCTGCTCGTCTCGCAGGGACGCTACGAGGAAGCGCTCGCCGTGCTGAAGGACCTGTCGGCGCACGATTCGCGCAACCTGCGGCTGTTGCGGCTGAAGCTGCAGGCCGAGCAGGCGATGCGCAACTGGGACGAGGTGCTCGCCACCGTCGCTTCCCTCGTGAAGCTGGGAGGACTCGGTCCCGAGGAGGCCGCGGCGGCGCGGCGCGCGGCGCACCTGGGCAACCTCGGACGCAAGGCGCTCGATGCCGGCGCGCTCGAGGCCTACTGGAAGCAGCTGCCGGCCGAGATGCGATCCGACTCCGCCGTGGCGGCGACCGCGGCGCGCTACCAGGTGGCGCTCGGCGAAACCGCGGCGGCGCAGGCGATCATCGAGCAGGCGCTCGAGCGCGACTGGAACCCGGCGCTGGTCGCCCTCTATGGCGACGCGGCCGGGGCCGATGCGCTGCCGCAGATCGAGCGCGCGGAGAAATGGCTGAGGATCCACGCGCGCGACCCGGCGCTGCTCCTCGCGCTCGGCAAGCTCTGCATGCGCCAGGGCCTGTGGGGCAAGGCGCAGAGCTACATCGAGGCGAGCCTCGCGCTCGAGCCGACGCACGACGGCCACATGACGCTCGCGGCGCTGATGGAGCAGCTCGGCAAGCACCAGGAAGCGGTCCAGCATTTCCGGCGCAGCGCGGAGCTCGCCGGCTGAAGCGAACAGGAGGGTCCCATGCGCGTATATGCCCCGCTCACCCTTTCCCCCCTCGCGCCGGGCGCGCGCATCGCGCACCCGAACGCGCCCGGGCGCGTCACGCTGGACGATCCCGCCTTCTCCGTCATGACGGACCTGCGCGAGGTCTCGGCCGCGACCACGACGCCCGAGGAGCCGATCGACAGCGCCCACGCCGTGATGATCCGGCGCGGCGTGCGGCTGCTCTTCGCGCTCGACCCGCAGGGCGGCGTCGTCGGCATCATCACGGCGACCGACCTCCTGGGCGCCAAGCCGATGCGCTTCATGCAGGAACGCGGCGTCACGCACGCCGAGGTCCAGGTGCGCGACATCATGACCCCGGCGGCGCGCCTGGACGCGCTCTCGCTCCTCGACGTGGCGCAGATGCGCGTCGGGCACATCGTCGCGACGCTCAAGGCGGTGAACCGGCAGCACCTCACCGTGGCCGAGGACGGCGGGCGGCGCATCCGCGGGCTCTTCTCCGCCTCGCAGGTGGCGCGCCAGCTCGGCATGGAGGTGCAGACCTTCGCGGTGGCGCAGACCTTCGCCGAGGTCGAGGCGGCGCTCGCGCGCTAGCGGGGCGCAGCCGATGATCGACCGCTACCGCGAAGCCTACGAGTCGTTTCGCTGGCGCGTCCCGGCGGACTTCAACATCGCGCACTACGCGTGCCGCCGGTGGGCGCTCGACGCGGCGCGCGTGGCGATCCACTGGGAAGACGAGGCGGGCGGGAAGCGCACCGTCACCTTCGCGCAGCTCCTCGAGGCATCGAACCGCCTGTCGAACGCGCTGGCCGGCCTCGGCGTGGCGCGCGGCGATCGCGTGGCGCTCATGCTGCCCCAGCGGCCGGAGACCGTGGTCGCGTACCTCGCCTGCTTCCAGATGGGCGCCATCGCGGTGCCGCTCTCCTTCCAGTTCGGGCCCGAAGCGCTCGAGTACCGGCTCGCGAACAGCGCATCGAGAGTGGCGATCGCCGATCCCGTGACGCTCGCCAACCTCGAGCCGGTGCGCGCGCGCCTTCCCGCGCTGGGCGCGGTGATCGGTGTAGCGGGAGCGCGCGCATCGGGCACGCTCGACTGGGAAGCCTTGCTCGCGCGCGCCGCTTCGGCGTACGAGCCGGCGCCCACGTCGCCCGGCGATCCGGCCGCGATCATCTACACCAGCGGCACGACCGGCCCGCCCAAGGGCGCGCTGCTGCCCCATCGCGCGCTGCTGGGAAACCTGCCGGGGTTCGAGCATTCCCACGACGGCTTCCCGCAGGAAGGCGATGTCTTCTGGACGCCGTCGGACTGGGCGTGGACCGGCGGCCTCTGGGACGCGCTCATGCCCACGCTCTACCACGGCCGCGCGATCCTCGGCTTTCGCGGCCGCTTCGACCCGGAGCGCGCCTTCGACCTGCTCTCGCGCTATGGCATCCGCAACTCGTTCCTCGTGCCGACGGCGCTGAAGATGATGATGAAGGCGCTGCCCGCGCCGCGCGCGCGCTACCCGCTTCGCCTGCGCTCGCTCATGAGCGGCGGCGAGGCGATGGGCCCCACCGTCTTCCAGTGGGCGCGCGAGGGGTTGGGCGTCACTCCCAACGAGATCTTCGGCCAGACCGAGATCAACTACATCGTCGGCAACTCGCACCTCGTGTGGCCGGTGAAGCCCGGCTCCATGGGCCGGCCCTATCCGGGGCATCGCATCGCGGTGATCGGGGAGGACGGGCGGGAAGTGCCGCGTGGCACCGCGGGCGACGTGGCGCTGGCGCGCACCTGGATCGACGGCACGCCGGATCCGGTGTTCTTCCTCGGCTACTGGGACAATCCCGAAGCGACCGCGAAGAAGTACAGCGGCGAGTGGTGCTGCACCGGCGACGAGGCGTCGCAGGACTCCGACGGTTACCTCTGGTACCAGGGCCGCGCGGACGACGTGTTCAAGAGCGCGGGCTACCGCATCGGCCCGTCGGAGATCGAGAACTGCCTGGTGACGCATCCCGCCGTCGCGAATGCCGCCGTGGTGCCGACCCCCGACGCGACACGCGGCGCGCTCATCAAGGCCTTCGTGCTGCTGGCACCCGGCCAGGCGCCCTCGGAGGCGCTCAAGGAATCGATCCGGGAGCACGTGAAGCAGCACCTCGCGCCGTACCAGCAGCCGCGCGAGATCGAGTTCGTGGCGCAGCTGCCCATGACCACCACGGGCAAGGTGCAGCGGCGCGTGCTGCGCGAGCGCGAGGCGCGCCGCGTCACTTCTTCGGATCCACCGACGGCGTGAAGGCGTCGCAGTAGAACTCGTCCTCGGGAAGGCCGCGTTCCTCGACGAAAGTCTTGCGTGCGAGATCCGTCATCCCCGCGGCGCCGCACGCATAGACCTGGTAGCCGGAGAGGTCCGCGAAGTCGTCCAGCACCGCCTGGTGGACGAGCCCGGTGCGCCCGCCCCAGCCATCCTCGGGCAGCGGATCGGAGAGCACCGGGATGAACGTGAAGTTGTCGTGCTCCTGCTGCCAGCGCCCGGGAAGCTCGCGCATGTAGAGGTCCTTCAGCGAGCGCACGCCCCAGTAGAGCACCATGGGCCGGTCGATCCCGGCGTGGAAGCAATGCTCGATCTGCGCCTTGATCGGCGCGAAGCCGGTGCCGCCGGCCACGAACACGATCGGCTTGTCGGAATCCTCGCGCAGGTAGAAGGTCCCGAGCGGGCCCTCGAAGCGCAGGATCGCGCGCTCCTTCATCTGGTCGAAGACGTAGTTCGAGAACGCGCCTCCGGGCGACTTGCGCACGTGCAGCTGCAGGAAGGCGTCGTCGTGCGGCGCGTTGGCGAGCGAAAAGCTGCGCCGCTTGCCCTCCTTCAGCAGGATGTCGATGTACTGCCCGGCGAGGAACTGCAGGCGCTCTCCCGCCGGGAGCTTGAGCGAGAGGACCGCCACGTCCTCGGCGGGCCTGTCCACCTTCTCGACGCGGCAGGGCAGCGTGCGGATCGCGAGGTCCTTCGCGCCCGAGAGCTCGCGCACCTCGAAGACGATGTCGCTCACCGGCCGCGTGCAGCAGGTGAGGGCCTTGCCCGCCGCCTTCTCCTGCGGATGCAGCGCGCGCTCCTGGTACTCGCCGTACTCGAGCTGGCCCGCCTTCAGCACGCCCTTGCACGCGCCGCAAGCGCCGTTGCGGCAGCCGTAAGGCAGCCCGATGCCCTGGCGGAGCGCCGCCTCGAGCACGGTCTCGCCGGGGACGACGGTGAAGGTATGGCCGCTCGGCTCGAGCCGGACTTCACGGCCGGGCGCGCTTGAATCGGGCAATTGGGGCTTCCTGGAGGAACTTCGGGCGCGGCCACTCGCGATGGACCGCGATGACGCGACGGGAATTCTAACCCAGCGGCCGGCCGCGACGGCCGGCTAGCGCGTGCGGCGGAACTGGCCTTCGATCAGCTCGCCCCGGGTGGGGCGGCGGGCGCCCGGATGGGCTGCGACGCGCGGGCCGGGCAGGAGCAGCAGCGTGATCGCGATGAGGTCGGACACGACGCCCGGGAAGATCAGCAGCAGCCCGGCGAGAACCACGCGCGCGCTGTGGCTCAACGCGGTGATGGAGAACTCGCCCTCGGCGAGGCCGGCGGCCAGCCGCGCGAGCAGCGTGAAGCGCGCCTCCTTGATGAGCGCCATCCCCGCGCAGGCCGAGAGGACGACCCACGCGAGCACCCACCAGCCGAGCGTCTGGCTCAGGCGCACCAGCACCAGGGCTTCGAGCACGGGGAAACCCAGTAGAATCGCTATCAACAGAAGCCGCATCACGCGCACCATCTCGTCCCTGTAACCCTGGCCGCCTTCCGGCGGGCAGTGCCCCCCGTGGCCGTCATCCTCGTCCTCACCAACCTACCTGACTCCGAGTCGGCTTTCAATCTGGCCCGCGAATTGGTCAGGCTCAGACTCGCCGCGTGCGTGAATGTCCTGCCTGCCGCGACGTCCTTCTACCGATGGGAAGGCCGCTCGGAAGAGACCGCGGAGCATCCGGTCCTGATCAAGTCCACGCGGGCGCGCTACGCCGAGCTGGAAGCCGCGATCCGCGAGCGCCACCCATACGCGCTGCCGGAAATCGTGGCGCTCCCCGTCGAGCTGGGCCTGCCAGCCTACCTCGGCTGGGTCGAGGAACAAGTCCAGTCTGATCCCGGCGCAGGGGACCCGCCATGACATGGATCACACCCGGAGGGCGCGCTTGATCGGCCGTTGGTTCTTCGCCGGCATCGCGCTCCTCGCCCTGCTCGCCGGAGCCTCGCTCTGGCTCGCGAACGAGCCGCCCCCGCGCATGCCGTCCGCGAGCCCGGCGAGCGTCGATCCGGCCGCGCTCTACGCGGCCACGTTCCGCGATCGCGCCGGGGAAACGCAGCCGCTCGGGCGTTTCCAGGGCAAGGTCCTGGTGCTCAATTTCTGGGCGACGTGGTGCGCGCCGTGCCGGGAGGAAATGCCGACCTTCGCGCGGCTGCGCTCGCGCTGGGCGGCGCGCAACGTCGAGTTCGTGGGCCTCGCGAACGAGGAGCCGGCCAAGGTGGAGCGTTTCGCGCGCGAGCTGGGGATCACCTATCCCTTGCTCACCGGCGGCGCGGAAGTCGACGAGCTGGCGCGGCGCCTCGGCGATACCCAGGGACTCCTGCCATTCACAGTCGTCCTCGGTCCCGGCGGGACGGTCCTCGTCCAGAAAGTGGGCGCCTACTCCGAAGCCGCCCTAGAGGGCGAGCTGACCCGAGCCGTTGCGGCACCGGCTGGCAAGCCGTAGCCAACATCGGCGAACAACAAGTAACTTCGGCTAAAAGCCGAGATTCGGCGCCGGGCCGCCAACTGCAAGCGGATTTCATGCCCGCCGGCGGCCCATGCCGGGCCTTAGCTGGAGCCCCCAGCAGGGAACGCCGTCAATAACTGGACACTTTCGCGGCAATTGCGGCAAACTCGCCGGTCATGCCCAAGATCCTCGTCATCCACGGCCCCAACCTGAACCTCCTGGGCGGCCGCGAGACCCAGCACTACGGACACGACACCCTCGCCACCATCGACCAGCGCCTGGTCGACCAGGGCCGCAAGGCCGGCGCGGACGTCACGTGCTTCCAGAGCAACGCCGAAGCGCCCTTGATCGAACGGATTCATGCTGCGAAAAGCGATGAAACGGCGTACATCATCATCAATCCTGCAGCATTTACGCATACCAGCGTCGCGCTGCGCGATGCGCTCGCGGCGGTCCGCATCCCCTTCATCGAGGTCCACCTGTCCAACGTTCACGCCCGCGAGCCCTTCCGAAAGCACTCGTACTTCTCCGACCTGGCCACCGGCGTGATCACCGGGCTGGGCCCGCTCGTCTACGAGCTCGCGCTGGAGGCCGCGATCCGGTCCCTGCGCGAGCCGGCCGCGCGCTGAGAGGACGCCATGGACCTGAGGAAGCTGAAGAAGCTCATCGACCTCGTGCAGGAGTCCGGCATCGGCGAGATCGAGATCACCGAGGGCGAGGAAAAGGTGCGCATCTGCCGCCAGCAGGCAGGCCCCGCCCCGGTGTACATGACGGCTCCGGCCATGCAGATGCCGCTCGCCGCGCCGGGGATGCCCGCCGCTGCCCCGGCGGCCGCGGAGGCGGCGAAGCCCGAGGAGCCCACGGGCCATACGCTCAAGTCGCCCATGGTCGGCACGTTCTATCGCGCCCCCTCGCCGGGCGCGCCCGCGTTCGTCGAGGTCGGGCAGTCGGTGAGCAAGGGGCAGACGCTGTGCATCATCGAGGCGATGAAGCTGCTGAACGAGATCGAGTCGGACGTGTCCGGAACGGTCAAGGCGATCCTGGTGGAGAACGGCCAGCCGGTGGAGTACGGGCAGCCGCTTTTCCTGATCGAGTAGCGATGACCCTCACCCCAGCCCTCTCCCGGGGGAGAGGGAGCAAGCGTTGGACACGTCTGCGCGATGTTTGAAAAGATACTGATCGCCAATCGCGGTGAAATCGCGCTGCGCATCCAGCGCGCCTGCCGCGAGATGGGCATCAAGACCGTCGCCATCCACTCGGAGGCCGACGCCGACGCGAAGTACGTGATGCTCGCCGACGAGTCCGTGTGCATCGGCCCGGCCCCCTCGCGCGACAGCTACCTCAACATCCCCGCGATCATCAGCGCCGCCGAGGTGACGGATGCCCAGGCGATCCACCCCGGCTACGGGTTCCTGTCGGAGAACGCGGACTTCGCGGAGCGCGTCGAGAACTCGGGCTTCGTCTTCATCGGCCCGCGGGCGGAGTCGATCCGCACCATGGGCGACAAGATCGCCGCCAAGGCGGCGATGCGCAAGGTGGGCATCCCGTGCGTGCCGGGATCGGACGGCCCGCTGCCGGACGATCCCAAGGAGATCCGGCGCCTCGCGCTCGGGGTGGGCTACCCGGTCATCATCAAGGCGGCCGGTGGCGGCGGCGGGCGCGGCATGCGCGTGGTGCACACCGAGGCGGCGCTCATCAACGCGGTCACGATGACGCGCGCCGAGGCGCAGAACGCGTTCAACAATCCCACCGTCTACCTCGAGAAATACCTGGAGAACCCGCGCCACATCGAGATCCAGGTGCTCGCCGACGAGCACAAGCAGGCGATCTACCTCGGCGAGCGTGACTGCTCCATGCAGCGCCGGCACCAGAAGATCATCGAGGAGGCGCCGGCGCCGGGCGTGAAGGCGCGCCTGATCGAGCGCATCGGCGAGAAGTGCGCGGAGGCGTGCCGCAAGCTGGGCTACCGCGGCGCGGGCACCTTCGAATTCCTGTACGAGAACGACGAGTTCTACTTCATCGAGATGAACACGCGCGTGCAGGTCGAGCACCCGGTGACCGAGGTGATCACCGGCGTGGACATCGTGCAGGAGCAGATCCGCGTGGCCGCCGGCATGAAGCTCAAGCTGCGCCAGCGCGAGGTGGTGAAGACGGGCCACGCGATCGAGTGCCGCATCAACGCGGAAAATCCCTACACGTTCGTGCCGTCGCCCGGGCGCATCACGCAATACCACGTGGCCGGCGGCCCCGGCATCCGCTACGACTCCCACGTCTACGCCAACTACTACGTCCCTCCGTACTACGACTCCCTCATCGGCAAGCTCATCGCGTTCGGCGACAGCCGCGAGCAGGCGATCGCGCGCATGCGCGTGGCGCTGTCCGAGATGGTGATCGAGGGCATCCAGACCAACATCCCGCTGCACCAGGAGCTCATGAACGACGCGGCGTTCATCCGCGGCGGGGTGAGCATCCATTACCTCGAGGAGAAGATGGCGGCGCTGAAGTCGATCCAGGCCGAGTCCTGAGCGCCCCATGGCCTGGCAACGCGTGGGCCTCGTCGTCGAAGGGGAGCGCGCGGAAGCGCTGGCCGACGCGCTCGCCGAAGCGGGCGCCGTATCCACGGAGCTGTCCGACGCCGATGCCGGCACGGCCGGCGAGCACGCCGTCTTCGGCGAGCCCGGCGCCGAGGCGGCGCCGTGGCCGCGCTGCCGCGTGAGCGCGCTCTTCGCCGCCGATCGCGACGCCGGCCGCGCGCTGGACGAAGCGCTCGCCGCGTGCGCCATCGAAGCGTTCGGAGCCGCGTCCATCGAGCGCGTGGAGGACGCCGACTGGGTGGCGCTCACCCAGCGGCAATTCGAGCCGATCCGCGCCGGCGCGCGCCTGTGGATCGTTCCCACCTGGCACGAGCCGCCCGAGCCCGGCGCGGTGAACGTGGTGCTCGATCCGGGCGCCGCGTTCGGCACCGGCAGCCATCCCACGACCCGGCTGTGCCTCGCGTGGCTCGAGCGCAACGTGCGCGACGGCGACGTGGTGCTCGACTACGGCTGCGGCTCGGGAATCCTCGCGATCGCGGCGATGAAGCTCGGCGCGGCGCTGGCGCGCGCGGTGGACATCGACCCGCTCGCGCTCGAAGCCGCGCGCTACAATGCCGATCGCAACCGCGTGCGCGTCGAGGTGGTGGACGCGCAGCGGGAATTTCCCGGCGGTGCACGCCTCACGGTCGCCAACATCCTCGCCAATCCCCTGCGCATGCTCGCGCCGATCATCGCCTCGCACACGCAACCCGGCGGCGCGATCGCGCTCTCCGGCATCCTCGAATCCCAGGCGGCCGACGTCGCGGCCGCGTACGCGCCGTGGGCGCGGCTCGCGGTCGAGGCTTCCGAGGCGGGCTGGGTGCTGCTCGCGGGCCCGCGGAGCGACGGCGCGTGCTGATCACCACCTGCACCCACTGCCTCGCGCGCTTCCGCGTGACGCCGCAGCAGCTCAACGCGAAGCAGGGCAAGGTGCGCTGCGGCCAGTGCGGCAAGGTGTTCAGCGGATTCGAGGCGCTCGAGCGCGTGCCCGACGACGACACCGGCTCGCGCCTGCTCGCGGCGCGCCAGGCGCAGGAGGCCGCGGGGATCGAGCCCGCTCCCGAATCCGAGGAGGAGCTGCTGCCGGAGCTCGAGGCGGTGGATGTTCCCGCGAGCGAGCGAGCGAGCGGGCACGAGCCCGAGGCCCCCCGCGAGGCGCCCCCGGCCGCGCGCCGCGCCGCGCCGCGCGTGCTCGCGGAGCCGCTGGAGGAAGAGGAGGAGGCGCCTGCGCCCACCCTCTCGCGCGCGTGGTCCTTCGGCGTCGTGCTGCTGTTGCTGGTGATCGGGGCCGAGCTCGCGTTCGCCTTCCGCGCGCCGCTCGCGCAGCGCTATCCGCCGCTGCGCCCCTATCTCGAGTCGACCTGCGCGCGCGCCGGCTGCACCGTCCCGTGGCCGCGCGACGACCGCCTGCTGAAGCTCGAGGATTCGGAGCTGCTCGAAGTGCCGGGACGCCCGGGCGAGATCGCGCTTGGCGCCCGCATTCGCAACCTGGCGCCCGTCGCGCAGGAGTATCCGCACCTGGAGCTCACGCTCACGGACGTTTCCGGGCAGGTGGCCGCGCGCCGCGTGCTGCGCCCCTCCGACTATCTCGGGCACGCGGCGCGCCGCGACGAGGTTCTCGCGGCGGGCGCGGAAGTAGCGATCCAGCTGCGACTGCAGACGCCGCGCATCAAGCCGACGGGCTACGAGCTGCTGCTCTTCTATCCCTGACGCGCCTCCGGCGCCGACTGGCGCAGGTTGGCGATCATCGAGTCCACCGCGCGGTCGGTGAGCGGCGCGTCGTCGAGCACCCGCGCTTCGCCGAGCCGCATCTGCTCGGCGAGCGCCTCGGGCGATATCGACACCGCCGCGCTCGACGAGAGCGGGTTGGTGAAGAGGTAGACGCCCTTGTTGGGGCTGATCCACGTGAGGCGCGCGCGCACCGCGCCGCTCGCGCCGGTGAACTCGACCCACGTGCCGCGCTGCAGGTTGGTCCAGATGCCGGTGCGCGTGAAAACGTTGCGCACCTGCCCGCGCCCGCGGTGGGCGCGAAGCCGGATCTCCTCGACGCGGATGTCGCCCGCGGGCACGAGCTCGCGCGCGATCGCCGGATCGTCGGCGGGCCGCAGCGGCGGCGGGTCGGGAACGGTGGCCACGCCGCGCAGCCCCGACTTCACCGCCCCCGCGTGGCAATCCACGAGCGCGCCGAAGAATGCGTCGCGCGCATCGTCGGTGACGGCGCCGAGGCGCATGCCCTCGCCCAGCCTCTTCAGCATCGAGGGCAGCAGCGCCACGAGGCGTTTGCGATCCTCGGGCTGGACCTTGGGCTCGACGCTCCACACGAGGTCTTCCATCGTCGCGATCAGGCCCTGCCATGCCGGCGAGCCGTCGCCCTCGGCGCAACGCGCCGAGGCCAGGGCGCTCACCCACGTCTCCTCGAGCATCCCGCGCACCACTGCGGGAACCCACGAGCTCGCATCCAGCCGGCGGGCCACCTCGCCTTCGGCGAGCGAGCGCGCGATCTCCGTGCGCTCGCGCTCCTCCACGAGCCGCGCGGAACGCTCCACGAGCTCCGCCTCGGCGCGCTTGCGTTCCTCGATGAACGCTTCGACGCGCGCGAGCTGCGCTTCGAACACGGCGAGGTCGGTCTCGAACTCGGAGAGGATCGCACCCACCACGCTTTCCACCAGCGCGATGCAGCCGCTGCCGTCCGCGTTCGCCTCGTCCAGGCCGATCGCGCATTCGGCGAGCCGGTCGATGAGGCGGCGCGCGGGATGGGACTTGGAGGAAAAGAAATTCTTGTCGAGGAGTGCGGCCTTGAGGGTCGGGATCTGCAGCCGGCCCAGCCACGCCTTCACGCTCGTCGGGATGTGGCGGTCCTCGAAGATGTAGTCGAAGAGCATCGCGACGATGTCGATCGTCATCGCGTCGACGGTCGCGAGCGACGCGCTCTGCGGCGCGTTGCGGATGCCCTTGACGACGTTTACCGGCGCGTCGAGCGTCGCCGATGCGCCGCCGGCATGCTCGCGATGCATGCGCGTGAGCTCGGAGACGAACGAGGCGGGCACCGCGGCAGCGCCAGCCGGTCCCGCCGCGCCCAGGCCCGCGGCGCCCAGGCCCGCCGCCCGGCCCGGCCGCACCCGGCATCGCGGCGCCGAGCAGCTGCGCGAGCGTGCCGAAGAGGTCGTCCGGCGTGGGCTTCGCGGCGGGGTGTGGCCGCGGCGGGCGCGGGCTGCGTGCCGCCGGGCCGCTGCGGCGAGGCCGGCGAACGGCGCACCGCCACGCGCACTTCGGGCAGGATCTTGCGCTCGACCAGGTGCGCGTTCACGTCGTGATAGAGGTGCTGCAGCTCCGCTTCCGCGTAGTGCTCGAGCTGGCGCAGGAGCGCGAGGCGCACCTTGAAGCTCGCGCCGATCTGGTCGCACGCGTCCTTCAGCGCGGCGCACACCGTCGAGGGGCTGAGCGGGTTGGCGTCGTCGTCCAGCTCCGAGCGCTCGAGCAGGAATCCCATGCGCTGGCTCAATGCGAAGAGCTCGCTCTCGCACGCCGCGCCGAGCTTGCGCGACATGTTGCGCACCGCGATGCTTTCCTCGAGGTCCTCGTCGCCCATGAGCGCGAGCTCCGCGGGCTGGTCCGCCTTCGGGGCGGGCGCGCCGCCCGCCTTGCGGTTGAAGAACTCGACGAAATGGCTGCGGAACGCCGCCTCGATGGCGGGGCGTTTCTCGCGCGCCTTGGTGCGCGCGTCGAGATACGTGTTCTGCGCTTCGCGATCGAGCGCCTTCTCCGCGAGCTCGAAGAGGTCGTCCTCGAGGCGGTCGAGCATGCCCGAGAGCGATCGCGCCATGCGATCGAGCGCGAGGTCGCGGCAGCCGGTCAGGACGTCGGCCGATTCGCGCGGCGTGAGACGCGACTTCGCCCGCGGGTGATCGCCGAGGGGTACGACATTGCCCGATGCGGGTTGCGCCATGGTCCACCACCTCCCAGGGCTCCTCGGCGAGGGGTGGAACGCAATGCGGCAGAGGCGACGGACGGGGCGGAAGGACCGCGCCGCGGCTCTGGCAGTCCCGCTGTCGTGGGGCGGATGCCCGTTAGACCGGAGACTTTGCGTCCCCACCTTTCGATGGGTTTGCCCTGATGCAGAAACGTGCGCCGACCGAATGTATCCGGCCTGTATCGACCGAATTACTGATGTAACGCAGGCGAGCTTGCCCCCCACCCCCGGGGCCGTCAATGCCGCCCGTCGGCCGTTTCTGACCGCGCATCCCGTAGGGGTGAGCGCTTCCTACCGCTTATACTGGCGCCCCATGACCACCCTCGTCTGCGGCTCCCTGGCCTACGACACCATCATGGTGTTCCCGGACCAGTTCAGGAACCACATCCTTCCCGACCAGATCCACATCCTCAACGTGTCGTTCATGGTTCCGGACATGCGGCGCGAGTACGGCGGCACGGCGGGCAACATCGCCTACAACCTGAAGCTGCTCGGGGAGGATCCGCGGATCATGGCCACCGTGGGCCACGATTTCGATCCGTACGAGCAGCGCCTGCGCGAGCTGCAACTGTCGACGCGCCACGTGATGCGCCTGGACGAGCAGTTCACCGCGCAGGCCTTCATCACCACGGATGTCAACGACAACCAGATCACCGCGTTTCATCCGGGAGCGATGTCGTTCGCGCACCTGAACCGCATCGAGGACGCTGCGGACGCGAGCCTGGGCATCGTCGCGCCCGACGGGCGCCAGGGCATGATCGAGCATTCGCGCGATTTCGCCGCGCGCGGCATCCCGCACGTGTTCGACCCGGGCCAGGGCCTGCCGATGTTCTCCGGCCCGGAGCTGCTGGAGCGCATCGGCGAGGCGGCCGTCCTCACGGTGAACGATTACGAGGCGCGCGTTGTCGAGCAAAGGACAGGCAAGGGCATGGCGGAGGTCGCGCGCATGACGCAGGCGGTGATCGTCACGCGCGGCGCGGAAGGCTGCACGGTGCTGGCGGGCGGGCGCGAGACGCACGTCCCGGCGGTGCCGCCCGAGGGGCTCGTCGATCCGACGGGTTGCGGCGACGCGTTCCGCTCGGGCCTGCTGTACGGCATGGCGCGCCAATGGCCGTGGAAGAAGTCGGCGCAGCTCGCCGCGGTGATGGGCTCGATCAAGATCGCGCATCGCGGCGGCCAGAACCACCGCCCGAGCCGCGAGGCGATCGAGCGCCGCTTCCGCGACGCGTTCGGAGAGACACTATAGGGATCGCCGCGGCAAGACCGCACGGCCAACGCCAAGGAGATGACCATGACCCCATCACGTGCATTCGCTTCGCTCGCGCTGGGCGCGCTGCTCCTGGGCGGCTGCGCCTACCACCAGGGAAGCGCGGACTATTACGGCTACCAGGTGGCCAGCGAGCAGTCGGTGCGCTTCGGCGTCGTCGATTCCGTGCGCCCGGTGCGCATCAACCCGGGCCAGACCGGCGTCGGCGCGGCGGGCGGCGCGGTCCTGGGCAGCATCGCGGGCAGCCAGGTGGGCGGCGGCACGGGGCAGGTCGCGGGCGCGGTCGGCGGCGCAATCCTGGGCGGCATCATCGGCCAGCAGGTTGAACAGTCCGCCAACGAGCGCCAGGGCCTCGAGGTCACCGTGCTGCTCGACTCCGGCAACTACATCTCGGTGGTGCAGGAAGCGGACGAGGGCTTCCGCCCGGGCGACCGCGTGCGCGTGCTCTCCGGCCGCGGCCGCACTCGCGTCACACACTAGCCTGCGTCCGTCGCGCGCCAGCCGCGCGACGCGGCTCCTGCGCTGGATGCGGCTGCTTGCGCACGCCGCGTCCGCCGCGTTCATCCTGCGTTTCGTCTTTCCGCGCGCGGCGCCGCGCACGCGCCGCCGGCTCGTGCGCTGGTGGTCGGCGCGCCTGGTCGCGATCCTCGGCATTCGCGTGCGGGTGACCGGGACGCCGCCGCCGTTCCACGGCGAAGCGGCGATGATCGCGGCGAACCACATCTCGTGGGTGGACATCTTCGCCGTGATGAGCGTGCGGCCCGCGCGCTTCATCGCAAAGAGCGAGATCCGCGACTGGCCGGTCGCCGGATGGATCGCGGAGAAGGCCGGGACGCTCTTCATCCGCCGCGAGAGCCGCCGCGACACCGCGCGCATCAACGGGCAGGTGCACGCCGCGCTCGCGCAAGGCGATTGCGTCGGGCTCTTTCCCGAGGGAACGACGACCGAGGGCGACCGGCTGCTGCGCTTCCACACCTCGCTCTTCGAGCCCGCGATCGCGAACGCCGCGGTGATCCATCCCGCCGCGATCCGCTACGAGCACGCGGACGGCACGCCGTGCCGCGAGCTCGCCTACGTGGGCGACACGTCGTTCATGCAGTCGATGGGGCTCGTGGTGCGCCAGCGCGGGGTCGTCGCGCGCATCGCGTTCGGCGAGCCGATCGAGCCGCGCGCCGGCCTGGACCGGCGCGCCGCGGCGCGCCTCGCGCACGAGCGGGTCGCTAGTCTTCTTGCCCCGGATTCGGCGCACAGTGCACCTGGAAGAGCGCACGGTCCTCGAGCCGCACCGCCGTGAGCCCGAGCCCCCACACGCATCCGCTGTCGAGGCTGAGCAGGTCGGGCCGCAGGCACACGCCGAGGGCCGACCAGTGCCCGCACACGAGCGTGTGGTCGCGGCTCCTGCGCTCCGGCATGTCGAACCACGGCGTCCACGCGTCGCTCGCCTCGCCGGGCTCGCCCTTGAAGCCCAGCACCATGCGCGCCGCTCGCGTCGCACACGCGCAGCCGCGTCATCGCGTTCACGATCACGCGCAGCCGCTCGACGCCCGCGAGGCCGTCGTCCCAGCGGGCCGGCTCGTCGCCGTACATGCGCGCGAGGAAATCGCGGTAGTCGGGCGCGCGCAGCTTCGCCTCGACTTCGCCGGCCAGCTCGCGCGCCCGCGCCACGGTCCACCCCGCCACGAGGCCCGCATGCACCAGCGCGTGCGTGCCCTCCACGTGCATGAGCGGCCGGTGGCGCAGCCATTCGAGGAGCGGGCCGCGATCGGGCGCGGCAAGGACGTGGTCCAGCGTGTCGCGCTTGCGCGCGCGCTCCACGCCCTCGGCCACGCACAGCAGGTGCAGGTCGTGGTTGCCGAGCACGCTCACCGCGGCTTCTCCGAGGCTGCGCACGAAGCGCAGGCAGGCGAGCGAATCGGGGCCGCGGTTCACGAGGTCGCCCACGAACCACAGGCGATCGCGCGCGGCGTCGAACGCGATCGACTTCAGCAGCCGCTCGAGCGGCTCGAAGCAGCCCTGGAGATCGCCGATCGCGTAGGTGGCCATGGGAATCGCGCCATGAAAAAAGGGCGACCTCGATCGCCCCTTTTCCCAGCTAGCTCGGCGCGCTCACTTCGCGGCGGCGACCATGTAGTCCACCGCGGCCTTCACGTCGGCGTCGGGGATCGCCGGGTTGCCGCCCTTGGCGGGCATCGCGTTCTTGCCGTGCAGCGCGCTCTGGTAGAGCTTGTCCTTGCCCTGCGCGACGCGCGGCGCCCATGCGCCCTTGTCGCCGAACTTCGGAGCGCCGGCCACGCCCGCGGTGTGGCACGCGGTGCAGACGGTGTCGAAGGTCTTCTTGCCCGCGCCCGCGTCGGCGGTTTTCGCGGAGGCGGCGGGCGCGGCCGGCGGCGGCACGGCGACGACGGTCGCCACCGCGGGCGCGGCTGCCGGCGGCGGAGTGCTTGGGGCGGGGGTCGGCGCATGGGGATCGATCGCCACCTGCGCCACGGGTGCGATGCGCTCGGCCACGAGCTCCGGGCGCATCACGGGATCGTCCTTGAGCGGGCGCGAGCCGTAGGTGCCGATGGCGAACTGCGCCATGAGGATGATGCCGACGACCAGCGCGACGGCGCCGATCGCGACGCCGATCGCGACCTTCACCGGATGGGTGTCTATGTTCTCCTCGATGGGATCGGAATGATGCGGCTCGGCCATTGTCTTTCTCTCTGGAAACGGCGGATGGTAAGTGCGCGGGGAAGCGCGAATTATAGCTTGTAACGCCGCCGCGCCCGCCCCGGCCCATGGACGGGAGGTGTCCAAGCCGTTTAGAATCCGATAGATACGCGCCCGTAGCTCAGCTGGATTAGAGTACTGCCCTCCGAAGGCAGGGGTCGCACGTTCGAATCGTGTCGGGCGCGCCAATAAATCAAGGGGTTACGCCGCGATGCGTGACCCCTTTTCGCTTGATACGGACATTTTTTACGGAAAATCCTCCGTAAATTCCCCTCCCGCCGCCAGCCGGTAGCGTGGCAATCGGCGAGCTGTGTGCCCAAAGTCAAGAACCCGGGCGCACGGCGGCGCAGAGTTAGCCAACCGCTGCAGCGCGAGCGGACCAAGGAAGATCCGAACTCCTTTCGAGGCGGATTGCGCCGACGTTTCCCGCGCATCCTGTTTCGCTCCTTACGCCGACGCGACAACCTCGCGGGTCAGGTTTTTTGCCATGCACTGGTTCATAAGGAGGGATGAGAAGCAGGAGGGACCGTATTCATCGGACCAAATGGCGACCATTGTCGAGAATGGGGTTCTGCTCTCGACAGACTTAGTTTGGCGTCCGGGCATGGATGCTTGGCTGCCCGCCTCCGAAGTTCCTGGGCTTCTTGCGCCCCCACCCGTCAATGCGAATGTCGTGAACGGACCGCACGGCATTTTCACGCCCCCGCCTTTTACGAACTCAGAACTCCGCCCTGTGCCCGAAGTGGAGGCAATGGCGAACAGCAAAAAAGTGATGGCGGAATCTGCTGCTAAGACACCACTCACTCCGATAGACGCGGCCGCAAGGAACATTAAGATCGCATGGGTCGCCGGTCTAATTTCAGCGGCGATCACTTTCGTGTTCGTATTGATTTCCTTCACCGGAAATAGTATCGCCGGAATAAACGCCTGGGCATTTGTCGATATCGCGGCAGTTGTCGGCCTAAGTTACGGCGTCTATCGAAAGAGTCGTGTGTGTGCAATCCTTCTGCTGGCGTTCTTCATATTGGGCAAATTGATCATGTGGACCACATCGGGGACGGTCGTTGGATTGCCCATGGCGCTCGTATTCATGTGGTTTTTCGGCCATGGAGTGGTCGGCACCTTCCAACACAAGAAGCTCAGGGTCGCCCAGACTTTCCACGCTACGTAGAAAACAGCCCTGTTTCAATGACCGATGACCAACTCTGGCGGATCGTAATAGGCGGCGGGATCATGGGACTGCTAGTGGTCTTTAGCCCGCAGATCAAGAAGTGGCTGCACAAGATCGGCTATCGAGACTGGCGCGACAAGTAGCGCCGAAAACTAGGTCCGCTCAAAGCCCCCATTCCCTTTCGCGGTCGGTTCGCTCGGGCTCGCTATCGTCGGAACTCCGCATGGGCTCGCTTCGTGGAACGCCTGGGGATCGCGCCAAGTGTCCGGCCGTTAGGCCGTCGCTTCTTCCCCCGCGCACTTCGGCCGCGCCGGTGATTCGGAACGGTCCGTGCCTCTGCCCTATTTCCTCCAACGTAGCGCGATAGCGCGCTCGGATCCACTTCCGGCGCATCGGGTCGAAGTAGGAAAATGGATAGAGGGCGATGCGCTCCATGCCCCGATGCTAGATCCGATCAACCGGCTTTGGCACATCATGCGGGGCACTGGGGATAAAGTGGCGAGGCAATCACAGATTCATCAGATATGGACAGTAACCAAGTGACCAATCAGCAGCTTCTAAATTCAATCGGCCTTGTCCTTGGGATGGTCGGAGTGGTCATCATCTTTCGGTACGGTCCGCCCCAGCCAACGCTCGAACCCGGAGTGGCGATTGGCCTCGAAGATGAAAACGCTCTATCCGATGGTCGAACCGTGGCCGAACATGATCGAGATGTCGCGCGAGTGCGGGCGCTGCATTCTCGAATGTCGAAAATCGGCCTTGGTTTGGTGTTCGTGGGGTTCGCGTTTCAACTATGGGCAACGTTCAGCTAGGAGGCGGGTTTGCCGTCTAACAACGCGTTCGTTCCCTTTCATTCGTTAGAGGGCATCGTGGACGACTCAAGCCACGGGGCTTGGGCTCAGGCACTCGATGACGCGATATTCGGCGTGAATCAATCAAAGACTCCAACTAAAAAAGTGTCCCCTGAGTAGGAATTTGCTGTCCCAAGTTCTCCAAACTAGCCGTGACGTTTCTTCCAACCGTGTAGCAATAAAGGGCGCTCGGCACCACATGTATTTCGCGGCCCTCCAATTTCGTAGTTCCGTGCAGCGTTCTTGTGGTCAGGACAGCATTCTTTATGGTCCTGTGTCGCTTAAGCATTGCCGTAACAGATTTGGTTGCCTCGGCGAATTTGGTCTTAACGTCATCCGACCAACTGATTTCTCCAATCCAGAATGGCTTTGCTCCTTGTAGGTAGACAATGTCTACCTCTCCATCCTTCCAGCGCGCATATCGCAATTTGTTGAAGTCCTGCGAGTGCTGCCATTGAGAGAAGATGGCCGACTCTGCCAAGTGCCCCACCTTGTCGGGCTGAGATGCGCTTACGGGAGCGAACAACGCAGCCCGCATTGAGGGGTTGTTGAGGTACACCTTAAAGTTTCTCTCTCGCTGTAGCGTCTTGCAGTTCTCATCGACGGTCGAGAGCTTCATTACCAGGAAGGCGCTTTGCAGATATTCAATGTATCGCGTGATAGTTGGTTTAGTTAGGCCGGACTTCTGAGAGATGTTTTCAAGGCTGGCTTCGTTGCCCGCGTTATAGGCGAGAAACGAAAACAGCTTGTTCAACTGCTGTATCTGATCGATGCCATAGAGACTTGGCAGGTCCTTTAAGAGAACTTTGTCGATGATGTCGCTTCTTATGAATTGCTCTGGATTTTTCCTAATATCCTCGTTGAGAACCGCCTCAGGGTATCCGCCAAAGTTTAGGTATTCGACGAATCGATCATTCAGACTGGCAACGTTCTTTGCCGCGTAACTCCATGGGCCGGTTACCTCAATGAGTGCGTTGTCTTCGCCAATAAAGTTCAGGAACTCATAAAACGTTAGGGGCGGCAACATGAAGTCCGAAAACCTGCCTGCCCCGGATTCCTTGCTTTTCAACTTCAGCGCGGCGGCGGCAGAGCCAAGCGCAATGAATTTCGTGTCTGGCGTGTTATCCACCAGGTCCTTGAGGTGGATTTCCCAATCTCTTAGGTATTGGATTTCGTCAAAGACTACGAGGCGTCGCTTCTTCTCGCTTGCAGGCGGGAACAGGTCCATGAACTTCTGGAGCGACATGCCCGAATAGATTGGAGCGTCGATGCTTGCATAAAGGATCGACTGTCGATCTATGCCCGATTCGATCGCTTCATGGATGAGCTGCTTGACCATGACCGTCTTTCCCACTCTGCGTGGACCGAGCAAGATCGTGGCGCGCCGAACGTCAAAATTCAGAGCGAGCGCTTTAAAGGGCGCGAAGTAAACGCGCCGCTGAAGGCTCGCTTCTGGAATCTTTGCTTCCGGGTCGTTCCACCAGAAGTTGTCTCGCTCAAGGCGAGTTCTGATTTCTGGTTGGCCTATTGCTTCCACGTCATACCCTCTACATTTAGTGAAAGCAGTCTATCACTAAATAGTGAAAGGGCGCTATAACTACCGCCGAAGGCTTGTTATCCTATTGATACACAACATGAAATAGTCGAAAATAGTGGTGAAATTCTGCCGCCCTCGGCAGACCCTGCTCACAAAATAATCACCACGGGTCGCATAGTTTCGCAAGGGGCCATGGAGAACCGGGCCTCAGTGTTCGTCATTTACCCGGATCGCCATCTACTCAAGTAACACGATGACCGGAGAGGGATCGTGGGATAGCTCGGCAAAGTGAGCTAGAGCGCGATCCTCGAATGATTCGGGCGCTTCATGTGCTTTGCGCTCCAGCTCTCGGCCTCGCCACTGTGCCAGCCTCGGGTTCCAGAAGCCGCCGTCAACAAAACGAACGGCAAGCGCCACAGCTTCGCCAGCGGGGGCCATCGCCTCTAGCCTTTCGATTCTCCGCAGTAAATTGACGTTCACTTGATTGTCAGCCTCCCATCGGCCGGAAGCTCGGCTAGGGCTCGGGCCTCGAAATCCTCTGCACTTTCGCCATCCCTGCAACTGATCGCCAGCTCTGCCACGGTTGCGCGTGTTGGATTCCAAGGCAAAACGCCGACAATGCAGCGATAGATGCGCGGGTAGCTTGGCGGAATCGCCAAAGCCTCTAGCCGCTCGATTCGCTTTAACAGCTCGGGCCGCATTTACTGAGTCGCCGCGGGGTAAGAGGGAGCAGGAAGTCGAGCGTTTCCGCCTAGCCGTTCTTCCAAGGCCGTTACGCGCTCCATCAATTCGGCCTGAATTTCCGCCTCGATAACTTTCCCGACAGCTGTAAGCACATAAGCCCGCCGCGTTCCGTCCTGGGATTCGATTTCCCCGGCGTCCATCTTTCGATAGACAGCCGCCAGCTCTAGGCGCACGTCCCGTAACGATGACAGGTCAATCCGGCGCTTTTCCGGGGGGGTGGGATCCGCTGTTCCGGTTTCGCCGTCAATTGTTTGCGGTCGCTTTTTGTCGGAACCGCTGCCTCTGCCGTTCGGTCGTTTCATGGTTCCGCCTTTGAAGGGCTGTGCGCTACGAAATAAACGAAATTCACGAAATGAGTATTCCCATGGGCTATGCCCGCGCGTCTAACTCGTCCAGGTAGATAACGACTGTTCCGGCCTTGGGGTCATATCCTGACCGCCGCGCGCATTCCTCGAATGTCGCTCCTGGTAAGTAGACGCAGATATGCGAGGGCCTTACCGGCTCTAGCATTTCCTCGAGCCGCTTGATTCGCGCTTCAAGTCGCATTTCCATTTCCGCTCTCGCTCGGAGATCGTAGCATTCCCTCGGCCCGCAGGCTGTCTAATGCCGCATTGGGAATCGCCAGCGCAACCTCTAGCGCCTCGGAGAAGTCGGGATGGTTGGACTCCCGCGCCCATAGCCGACGCATCCCAAGCCAGATCGCGCCCGCTTCCTTGTCCGTGGCCCGCCTGGGGCGCTCCGCGACAGTCGGCGGGCTTGCGATTGTTGCGATAGTTGCGATAGTTGGGGCCGGTGCCAGTTCATCTATCGCATGAATCGCAACAATCGCAGGGGTGCGATCTGTCGCAGGGGGCTTGATCCAGTCCCTAAGCATGATTTCCCCATGCCAGGATCGACGGTCGGGGATACAGGCGTTTCTGTCGGCCTTCGATTACTAGCCGCATCCGTCCAAGCTCTTGAAGGTCCGCGATAGCCGCGTTAAGCGTCTTCCCATCCCGCAGCGGACCCAGGTTTTGCACTTCCTGTCGCCGTATGCTGCCCGCGCCCTCAGTCCTGCATCGGCGCAATACCCACGCTTCCAGCGCCGAAGCGTTCACGATGGCAACGGGCAAGGCCAACTCGCCCAGGAATCGGCGGGCCTCGTACAGATGCCATGACACAAGCGCGGCCGCTGCCCGTAAGTGCGTTTCGCTGATCGCGCCCTCCGGTCCATGCTCGAATACATGGAAGATCCCCGCGAGCCTCGCCGCGTTGTCTGCCGCCTTGCTCGCCACGTCGCGGGTTTGCTCCATATCCCCGCCAGTCCGTAATTCGGTTTCGATTGCGTCATGGAAGCTGATCCATGCGGCTTTCGCTTCCGGCGTGAAGTCCAGAACCGGGGGCCCGATCCCGCCCGCGTCGGTCAACTTCAAATCCTCATGCAGCCGTAGGAGGTCCGTTATCCGACGATGGAATGCGGCGAGCTTGGGCCATCCCTCGGGCGAGTTGCGATGGGGCCGGTCGCCTTGTGTTGACTCAGGCCATGCAATCAGGAAGCGGGCCGCAAAGCCTGTCCCTCGTGCAAGTCCCTTGGTCGATTCCATGAATGCGCGCACCGTGTCCGGCTGTGCCGCGAGCCCGAGAGTCAGGCGCGCGCCTTCAACGGTGAAACTCTCGGAAGTCTTGCGCTCGGTCCTGAGCGTTCCGCCGTCCCATAGCACATTGAGTTGCCCGAGATTGCGCAAGAGCGTGTCGGACTTCATGCCGTGACCGCCGAAGATAATCCCCGCTTCGCTCGAAAGGATGCCCGTAACGGGCCAGCCGTGAGCGAGGTTCCACGTCAAGGCTTCGGGTGTTGCTTCACCTAGCAATAGTCGAGGGATTCTCGGGGCCTCGGGCTTATTTGCCTCCAATTCATGCAGCTTTTCCTGTTCCGTCTTGCTCGGGCTGCCCTTCGCTGAGTTTTCCTTGATCTTCGAGACAAGCCCCGCCCGCGTTGCTTCCCATGCCACGAAATCGGCCGCGTGTTTGGCCTGTTCGGCCTTCCTGTTCTCCCGCTGCGCTCCCTCCCATGAGCGAATCGAGGAAACGAAGAAACCGTCGCACGTCGATTTGCGCTCGCCAGAGTCGGCAATCGCCAGGACATAAAGACTTGTCGGGCCTTCGAGTTTGTCGGCACGGCGCACGTTCGCCAATCCCTGCACCACGAGGCTAACCGCCGAGAGAGCAGAGCAACCGGCAAGCGCGGGCGGGCATTGGACGAAACCTAGAACCTCGCGCACCGCTTCCCCAAGGATCGGCGGGAAGGCTTCGAGCGGGTAGGGGTCTGATTTTGTCGCCACCACGAGCGGTTGAAGCTCGGGCCAGCCGTTCCCGGCGTCTGCCGAAGCCTCTACAACGTCCGCAGACACATCCGCCGCGATGGGTTGGTACTCGGATAGCTTGTCATGTGCCGCGCCATTTATGGGCCTTCCCTTGGCCTCTAGGCGGGCGGCACGGCTTACGCTTACGGCAACGTCACCGTCTAGGGCGCGGCTCATTTCGATAGCTTTGGAAACCTGGGGGCCAATGCCTAGCGATTCGGCAATGTGCAAGGTCTGCGGGTTGTCTCTGGTGTAGTCGAAAGGCGAGCCCCCCGCGTGCTTGGATAGATATTCCTGGGCATCGCTGAAATGTGCAAAGTGAGAGGGGATCATTGCTTGCGCCCCGAAGCGGAATCCTCGTTTGCGGCAATCACAAGTTGATTGCGCTGCGCCAGGAATGCGCCCCCGAATCCATCAATGACAATCCCCACGGCCTCATGGTCGCCGTCGATTACTGTGTCCGTGATGGTGGCGCTCTTGCCGATGAATTGAAGGAAGCGCGACCGAATGATGCGAACACGCATCCCGGCCCGGAATGTCTCAGGAGAGGTTAAAAGTAGGTCGCCAACCGCAAGCGTGAGGTATCGGGCGAGAGGTTGCGGACCATCGGCGCGGCGAGTACGCTCAACTCTGTAGCCCCCATCCCCAAGCTGTTCCGGTAGCGGCCCCCTCGCACGGGGCCGTTGCCACGTCTGGCGGGCTCTCATTCGCGGGCCTCCGTGGGCTTGGCGAGCTGCGCCGCGATCCAAGCATCAACTTCGGCCGCACTCCATATATTCGTTCGGCTATTGCCGACTTTCCTGGGCTTGGGGAAGCTGTGCCGCTCCATCCATCGGTAAATTGTTGAGTAGAGCGCCCCAAGCGTTCGCGCACATCGCGGAGCGTGTAGCCGCTTCTGGGCTGACTCGTCGCTTCCATTGCTCGCCCTTTCAAGTGATCGCATCGCCGTGATGCCTTGCGATGAATCCTGATATGACTTGCAATAGAGGGCACTACTCGATTCGCGCGCTAACGAGGGCGCGACGATGTTCCGCCGATAATTCAAGGCGTTTTGATACGGAACGAGAAAACGCCCGGACCCAATTCCGGGCGCTATTGGGGCGCTACGGGTGCGCTATCAGCGCGCTGCCAGATCGCCCCAACCGTTCGGAGCATCGGGCTCGGGGCGCTTCATCGCCTTGGCCTCCGCTCGGATCGCCGTGAATGCCGTTCCCTCGGGGATGATGGCTGACAACTCATCAATGACCGCATTGGGGGATTGGCGCTTTTCTTTTATCAACCATCGCGCCACGCGCAGGGGATCAAAAGTTGATGGTGTTGGCCCGCTCCCTACAGTAACGCGCGCCGCAATTAGTCCGTTATCTTTCGCGTTTCGGCTGAGCCTTTGCCAACAATCATGGGATCGCGCTCCACGGTGCCGATTGTGCCCGCGTACCGGACAGCCAAAGGCATTGCCTAGTTGTGCATACGTCAACGGGTCCAAGCTCACGGGAGAATGAGCGGGCGCGGGCATGGCCGCGTTGCTTACGGGCGGCGCTGCGGGCTCTGGTTGCCCCCCCCTCGCGACAAGCTCCGATGGCATCGGCTGGAATGAGGCGCGATCCTTCGCCCATGCTACAAACTGCGCGGCCGAGACTTTCCACGCCCCTTCTTCGGCATAGCGTTCCCTGGGCGTGAAGGCGTCGGCGTTCTCTAGCGTAATCGCGTATCGGCGCCGGAATGTTTCATCATCGCGGGCGAAATTGGACAGGGGGCCGCTGCCGCCCCATGGGGGATTGCACTTGTTGGGCTCTATGTCACACGAGAGCGCCACGAGCTGCCAGAGCTGCGGCGCCGGTATCTCGCGCCAGAATGCCCAATCCGATTTTCGCGGGCGAGGTTCCCGGTAAACATACGATCCGACATTAGGACGGATCGGGGGCGGGCACTTCGTGGGTGTTGACATAGCGCCTCCCTTCGGCGCTCCCCGTGGAAAAATCAGCCGAAACCGGACGGGAATTTCCGGCTTGTCAGGTAGCTATTCCCTATCGGCTGACAAAGCATCATCGCACTACTTCACGCTGAGATTACAAGAGAGCAACCTTGCTTAGTTTCTCGGCCATATCCTCGGGGATGAATTTTGCGTAATTCGTTTCGATGATGCGGACACTCGTTCCGCAATTTTTGGCGATGGACACAATATCAATGCCCGCCTCTAGCGCCGTGGCGATGAATGTATGCCGCAGGGTGTAGAACACGGTCCCGCGCGGGAGCTTCGCCTTTTTCACCGCCGCCCGCGTCAATTTATCTTGATCGGAGTGCGCCCACGGCTTGCCATCATCGCGGGAAAGTAGCGGGGCTCCCGGCAGCTTGTCGCGGCTAATCTTCACGAAAAACGCATGGGCCGCATCCGAGAGTGCAACCGTGCGAACTCCTGTTTTGCCCTTGTGGATCTCCAGACGGCGCGCCGCCTTATCGAAGTCCTCGGCCTTGAGTTGCCGAAGCTCGCCATACCTTGCGCCGGTCAACATTGCCGCCTCGATCAAATCGTGGAATGCGCCGTCCGTGTTTTCCAGAAACCGCCGCCGCTGTTCCAGAGTCAGGAATATTCGCCGTGACTTGGCGACATTCTCGAAGGGCGCGACCTTGCGCCACGGACCGGGGTTTGCGATTCGCTCAGATTTCCATGCGTGATTTAGCGCCGCCCGAAAGGTCGTTAGATTCCTGTTAGCCGAGTCCTTCGCCTTCCGAGTTTCTTCCTCGCCAGCGCCCACCGGCACGAGGGAATGGAACCATTCTTCAATGTCGCCTTTCGTTAGCCGGTCAACGCGCTTATCCCACAGGTCGCAGCCCTTTAGCTTCCGGTTAATCCGCCCTTCCGCATCATCGGCCGCAGAATCGCCCTTCCGGGCGCGCAGGGACTTAACGTAGGCGTCGGCCGCGTCGGACACCTTGTAACCCCCGCTCCCCGGCATGAGTGCGCCGCTGGCGAGGGAATCAAACCATTTGACGGCCTCCCTCGCCGCGTAGTCGCGGGCCTCATCCTCGGACACATTAAGTGGGAGCTTTAGGGCGTTATATTCCTGTCGGCCGTCCTGGTGCCGATAGCGGGCGATCCAGCTCCCGCCTGTCGGAGTGCGCCGGTAGCCGAGATACCCGCGCGCCATGACCGGGTTCCAATAGGGTTCACGTCGAGCGGGGAGCTTTTCGCGCTGCGCGGGTGTGCTGATCTTGTAGCTTTTCCCCATGGTGCTACCCCTGCCTTTTACGGAATACGGAAATCATACGGAAATACGGGCTGCAATGCAATGACAAGTTTGTGAGAACGTCGGAACGTTTCTCAGAGGGAAACATGGGAAGGCTTGAGAAAAGGTGATAAGGTCTATATTTGCCCTCCGAAGGCAGGGGTCGCACGTTCGAATCGTGTCGGGCGCGCCAGTTTCCCTTCCGCTTCGCCGGTCGCGCCGCACGTCGGCGCCTGCGAAGCCTCGTTCCTCCCGGCGATTTCGCCCATAATCGGGCTCCATCCCGCACGCCGCGACCGCGAGCTTGTCGATCCCGCGAGAACTCCGCGCCACCTCCGCCATGGGTTCGGCCTCCGCGCGAGTGCTGGCCGCGGCTTCGGCCGCGTTCCTCTTCCTCGCCGCGTTCGCTAGCAGCGCCGGGCTGCGCGCCACCGCGCTGGTCTTCTGCGCGGGCGCGCTGTGCACGCGGCTCGGCGAATCGCTGCGCATCCTGCGCGACGGCGTGCCGCGCGATGTGGCCATCGCGGGCGGCGCGTGGATCGCGATCTGCGTGGCGTCCCTCGCGTGGAGCGTCGATCCCGGATACACGTTGAACGAGCTCAAGCCCGAGCTCGTCTACGGCCTGCTCGCCTTCGTCGTGTTCTTCATCGCCGCGGCGCGCGACCCTTCGCTCTGGCCCCTATGGTGGACGGCCCTCATGGCGGGAGCGGCCGCGGGATTCGCCGCGCAGGCGCTTCAGGACGCGGTCCCGATCAGCGTCTCGCGGCACGCGGTCGACGGCGGTCCCGGGCCGTTCTCCACGCATCTCGTGCTGCTGCTGCCGCTGCTCTTCGCGCTCGACTGGCCCCCGCCGTGGGGACGCGACCATCGGCCGCGCGTGCTGGTGCTGGGCCTGTGCCTCTTCCTGGCCGCCGCGTGGTACACGGGCAACCGCATCGTGTGGCTCGCCTTCGCCATGCAGCTCGTCGTGGGCATCGCGACGTGGAAGAAGCTGCCCGAGGACGCCGCCCAGCGCGCGATCACGCTGCGCCGGCTGGGCGCGCTGGCGTTCGTGGCGATCGCCGTGGCCTTCGCCGCCGCGGTAGCGGAGCGCAACCAGCGCAACCTGCTTCACGACACCGGCGTTCCGCCGGGGCTGTCGCACGACCTGCGCCCGCGCATCTGGCGCGCCGCCTGGGACGAGTTCGTGCAGGCGCCGTGGCTCGGCCACGGATTCGGCCGCGAGGTGCTCGCACCCGTCTTCATGCCCCTCACGCCGAAGCAAGCGAACCATCCGATGCTGCTCCACGGCCACAACACGTTCGTGGACATGGCGCTCGAGGTGGGCGTGGCGGGACTCGCGGCGTTCGTGGTGCTTCTCTCCGCGCTCGCGCGCCGCTACCGCGCGATGCTCGCCGATCCGGTCCTGGCGCCGCTCGGGATGATGGGCCTCGCGCTGATCGCGGGCTTCATCGTGAAGAATTTCACCGACGACTTCCTGCACCGCCACAACGCGCTGGTGTTCTGGTCGCTGAACGCGATGCTGCTGGGGCTCGCGCACGGCTGCACGCCGCGCGCCGCGGCGCAGCCGCCCTAGGCGCCGCTCGCCGAGCGCGGGGGCGCCACCGCGGCGAGCCGCGGACGCACCTGCGAGTGGTATTCCGGCACCCAGCGCTTCAAGTCGCGGCGCACCTCGGAATCGCCGGGCAGGCGGTCCTGGTTGAGCCACGTGAGCAGGCCTTCGAGCCAGGTCGGGTCGACCTCGCGCGCCTTCGCGATGCGCAGCTTCGGGTGCGGCGTCGGCCGCGTGTGCTCGTCGTCCGCGAGCAGCTCCTCGAAGAGCTTCTCGCCGGGTCGAAGCCCGGTGTACACGATGCGGATGTCGGTCTCCGAGAGCTCGGACAGGCGGATCATGTCGCGCGCGAGGTCGACGATCTTCACCGGCTCGCCCATGTCCATCACGAACACTTCGCCCCCGAGGCCCATGCAGCCGGCCTGCAGCACGAGCTGCGCGGCCTCCGGGATGGACATGAAGTAGCGCACCATCTCCGGGTGCGTGACCGTCACCGGCCCGCCCTTGTCGATCTGCTCCTGGAATTTCGGGATCACGCTGCCCGCGCTTCCCAGCACGTTGCCGAACCGCACCATCTCGAAGCGGGTGGCGGTGTTGCCGGCCTGCAGCGCCTGGCAGACCATCTCGGCCAAGCGCTTGGTGGCGCCCATCACGTTGGTCGGATTCACCGCCTTGTCGGTGGAGACGAAGACGAGCTTCTTCACGCCGTGCTCGATCGCGGCGCGCGCCACGACGTAGGTGCCCCAGACGTTGTTCTGCACCGCCTCCCACGCGTTGTCCTCTTCCATCAACGGCACGTGCTTGTACGCGGCCGCGTGGAACACGAGCGAAGGCGAGAACTGGTGCATCGCCTGGTTCACGCGCCGCACGTTCTTGATGTCGCCGACGATGCTCTGCACGGGCATCTCGGGGAAGGCCTCGCGCAGCTGCTCGTCCACCTTGTACATCGCGTACTCGTTCGCCTCGTAGAGGACGAGCATGGCGGGCTGGTAGGCGGCGATCTGGCGGCAGAGCTCGGCGCCGATGGAGCCGCCCGCGCCGGTCACCATCACGACCTGGCCCGTGAGCAGGTCGTGCAGCCCCGCGTCGTCGAGCGTGACCGCCTCGCGCTTCATCAGGTCCTCGACCGCCACCTTGCGGATGCGCGGCGGCGACATCTTCCCGCCCGGCACGTCGTTCAGCGTGGGCACGGTCATCACCGCGACCTTCGCGCGCTTGCAGATCTCGACCACGCGCCGGCGCACCTTGTAGGGCACCGAGGGCATCGCGATGATCGCGTGGCGCAGCTTCAGGCGCTGCGCGAAGCGCGTGAGGTCTTCGAGGGGACCGAGCACGCGCACGCCGTGCAGCATGCGGCCGTGCTTCTTCTCGTCGTCGTCGAGGAAGCCGACCACGCGCCATTCGTGGCTGCGCGAGAGCTCCTTCACGAGGCCCACGGCCGCGTCGCCCGCGCCCATCACGATGACCGGAGCGCCCTGCTCGCCGCGCCCGTAGAGCGCCCACTCCTTGAACGAGCGGTAGCCCATGCGGCTCAACGACATGAGCGCCACGAGGAAGATCGGGTAGAGGACGTATTCGCGGTAGCTGAAGGCGGAATCGAGCCCCAGCGCGCGCAGCGCGACCGCGCTGCAAACGGTGCCGGCGAGGACCGCGACGACGATGCGCTGGATGTCGGGCAGGCTCGTGTAGCGCCAGATGCCCTGGTAGATGCCGAACAGGAAATTGATCGCGATCTGGATCGGCACCGAGGCCACGAAGATGGTGACCAGGTCGCGGGATTCGTCCGGGCCGGCGCCGGAGTCGAGCAGCAGCGTGGCGGCGAGGCACGCGAAGACGAGCGCTGCTCCGTCATGCAGCGCCGCAGCAAGGGCACGTGCGTCGAATTGGACTGATTGCATCGCGGCTCCGAGAGGTTTGTCGAAACGCCTTTACGCCGTTTCAGCCTTTTTGTTGTTTATCCAGTCGACCGCCCGGGGGCTCCCGACACTCCGTTGCCCGCGCGCCGCAGGTGGCGCTCGACCGCCAGGACCAGCGACAGCCATGCCGCCGCCCAGACCACGATGATACCGCATTGCAGCAAAAAACCGCGCGTCCACCCCGGCCAGCGCCGCCGCGGCCCCGGCGCACATGAGCGCGTAGGCGCCGAGCGCCACGCGGCGATGGGACCATCCCGACAGCACCAGCCGCTGGTAGTAATGCGCGCGGTGGGCGCGCCAGAAGGGCTCGCGGCGCACCATGCGGCGGGCGAGGGTCACCGTGGCATCCACGATGAAGGGCGAGAAGACGAGGACGGGGAACCAGAAAGGCCAGGCGCCCGCGAGCGCGCCCTGCACGCCGAGCGCGCCCGCGAGGAAGCCGAGGGGAATCGATCCGGCGTCGCCCATGAAGACGCGCGCCGGGGGGAAGTTGAACGCGAGGAATCCCGCGCTCGCGGAGGCGATGGCGGCGCAGGCGAGTGCGCAGGCCCGTCGCGGAAGAATCGAAGGCGGCGAAAGCGTAGGTGCCGAACCCGATCACCGCCATTCCTCCCGCCAGGCCATCGGAGCCGTCCATGAAGTTGAACAGGTTCGTCATCCATGCGATCGCGAGGACCGCCGCGATCGCGCCCCACGCGCCCCACGCCGTTGCGGCCGCGAGGAAGTAGACCGCGAGCGCCGCGGCGGCGAAATGCGCGCCCAGCCGCACGGCGACCGGAAGGCTGCGCGCATCGTCCGCGACCGACACGAGCGACAAGGCCGCGGCGCACGCGAGCACGATGCGCGTCGCATCCGTCCCGAGCCACGCCGCGACCGGCAGCGCGCCGATCATGATTCCGATGCCGCCCACGCGAGGCCGCGGCCGCTCGTGCAACGACCGCTCGTTCGGCCGGTCCGCGACGCGCTCGGCGAATCGCGTCGCCATCGCCATGCGGATCACGATCCACGCGACGACGGCGGGCGCGAGCAGCGCTGCCAGCACGGACGCCGTCATGCGCGCGCTCCCGAGCGATAGGCCGACGCCATCTCCTCGACGGCGGACTCGAGCGAGACCTCCGCACGCCAGCCGAGTTCCCGTTCCGCGGCCGAGGCGTCGACCTCCAGGGAGCGCGTAAGCCGCGCCATGCGCGCGCCCTGCCCGAAGACCGCGGCGACGGCCTCGAGCACGGCGGCCGGCATCGGGAACAGGCGTGCGGGACGGCGGAGGGCCGCTCGCAGCAGCGCGAGCAGGCGAGCCGTGGAAAAGGGCTCGGGATGGGCGGCGATGAACGTGGCGTTCGCCGCGGCCGGCGCTTTCGCGCAGAGCACCAGTGCGCGCGCGAGGTCGTCCCCGTGCACGAAGCTGCGGCGATTGTCGATCGAGGCGAACGGCAGGGGCCAGCCCGAATCGGCGAGACGCATCAGGGAGCCGAGGTTTCCGCGCGCACCGACGCCGAACACCAGGGGCGCGCGCACGATCGCGACCTCGAGCGAGGTGCGGGCGGCGATCGCGGCGAGCTCCTGCTCCGCGCGCCATTTCGATCGCGCATAGGCATCGGCGGGTTGCGGCGCGTCCTCGGGGCGGAAGGGATGCGCATGGGTCTCCTCGCCGTGCACCTTCACCGAGCTCAGGAAGACGAGCCTGCGCGCGCCGCCCGCGGCCGCCGCGAGGGCGAGCTCGCGCGTCTTTTCCACGTTGTCGCGGCCGAAGCCGGCATCGTCACGGTCGCCTTCGCGATGGACGCGCGCGGCGAGGTGGAAGACGGTGGCCGAGCGGAAATCGGCGCGCGCGATCTCGCGCTGCCAATCGGCCGCGCCCAGATGCAGCGGCTGGAACGGGCGCGCGAGGCGAGCGGCGAGGGCGCCGCCCACGAACCCGCTCGAGCCGGTCATGATCACGCGCTCGTCGATCGCCATGCTCCCCAAAAGCAAACGGGCATCTTCGAGAAGATGCCCGTCCGCGGATCCTGCCGCCCGGTTACGGGCAGGTCAACGGCGAAGTCACCGTGACGGACTGGATCGTGGCGCCGTCGGTCACCGCGACCGTGCTCGTGGCCGCGGCGTTGACGCCCGGACTGACGCGCGTGATGGTCACCGTGTTGCCGCTCACGGCCGCGGTGACGTTCGGGCTGGACGAGGTGGTCGAGTAGGAGCCGCTGCCGCCGACCGCCGTGACGGAGCCGGCCTGGCCGCAAGCCAGCGTGATCGCCGTCGGCGCCAGGGTGAAGGCTGCCGGCGCTGGCGGCGAACCGGCACCCGCGACCGAGTTCACGGCGACGGTCGCCCGCGCGCCCAACGAGTCCGTGAAGACCACGGTGCCGGTCTGGCAAGGCGGCGTGTTGCTGATCATCGTGACGGTGAAGACGCCCGGATTGCTGGGGGACGACGCCGGCGTTACCACGATCGCGGGGTTCGTGCTCAGCGCGGTATAGGGCGGAACGCCGTCGAAGACGGCGATGTTCGACTGGCCCGAGCCGCAGTCCGTCGTGAGGCTGCCCGTGAACGTGACCGTGGCGGGAATCGGGGTGAGCGCGCCGCCGCCGCCGACGCCGTTGATCACGAACGCGAAGTCGGCGTACACGCCGGTCGGCACGTCGATGATGCGCACGATGCCGATCTGCGTGGGCAGACCCCCGGTGAACTGCGCGACCACCGTCACCTTGCCCTGGTGGTCGCTGACCGTCGTCACCGTGTTTCCGGCGACGCCGCCCTGCGGGAACAGGAACTGGAACTGCCCCTTCGCCGCCTCGAGGCGGAACTCCCGGTCGCCCTGCAGGGTGCCGTTGAAGGTGGCGTTGAACTGCATCGTGGACTGGCCGCCCGCGCACGCCTCGACGCCGCTCGTCGGCGGGTTCGGGAGCGGGCAGGTGATCGGGGAGATCGACACGCCGTAGCCCGTGAGGAAGTTCTGGCCGACCTTGAACGCGGCCGTGGCGGTCTGCCCGTCGCCGGAGCGCACGGTGACGTTGACCGTCCTCACCGGCAGCTCGCCGGGCTGCAGGCCCGGATCGACGACACCGGGGTTGTTGCCCACGACCTCGAAGCTGTTGCCGTTCACGCTGTTCGGGACCGGCAGGACGTTCGGCTCGGAAGAGGCGACGGCATACGGCTTGCGGCCACCGCTGAGCTGGATCGTGTAGGCCACGCCGGCGTAGAGCGTTCCCCCATTGGGCGAGATCTGCAGCAGCGGGTTCGCAATATCCGGATTGCCCGCCGCGCCGCCGCCACCACACGCCGTCAAGAGCAGGGTGGCAGTCAGGGCCAGGAGGCCACCTACGAGGGAGCTCAGCGAGCGGATTTTCACGATCTTTTCCCCTTTGTTTGGGACCCGCATTCGCAATTTCTTCAAAATTAGCGGGTTATCGCGGGTTATTAAAGCGCAACTTTCAGTCCTGCGCAAGCGGGAAATGAAGCGGGCCCCGAAGGGCCCGCTGGCTGCTGCGCTGCAGCATTCGCAGCGACATCAAGGACACTCACGGTCGCAAGGAGGGCCCGATGTGTGACACCGTGACGGTCTTGGCCGGATCTGCCGTCGCGAGAACGGCACGTTGACCGGCGGTCAGCGAGTGATGTTCGACCGCTGGCCCGTGGATCGTGATGCCGATATTCCCGTTCACGACGACCGCCAGCGCGCTACCGTCTCCGGAAGAGGCGAAATAGACTCCTGGCCCGATGCCTGCCGACCGTAGCCACCGTGCCGACAGTCCGTGCATCGCGTCGAGCGTGACGTCGGTCGGCGACAACCAGCGAAGGCGGCGGTGTCGACGCGTGATCGAGGCGGGCTGTCATTGCTCGCATTCACCGATAGCGGTTGCCCCATTCGATCGACGACGGCAATCGGACCGGCGGCGAACACTGTCCCGTCGCGGTGACGGTGAACCGTGTCCGCCGCTTGATCGTACGACCGTGGGGTCTCACGGAGAATGACCCGCGGGCTGCGAGATCGGGTAGGGCGGACGGCCGCCGAACACGATGACGTCGGCCGGCGTGCCGGTGGCGCAAGTCGCTGCTGTCCGGGCCGGTGAACGCGATGGTCGACTCGGCTGCGCGTTCAGCGGCGCATTGCTGGACGGCGCGATGGTGACGCTCGTGGTCTGCACGAATCCCGAGGCCACGTCGGTGATCCGCAGGATCGCCGTCTGCGATGTCGCGTTCGGCGAGCACGCGGATCGCTGCATGCGCGCGGTGCCCGTGCTGTCCGTGGTCGTCGTGCCGCTCGAGGTCCAGCGTCTCCGGCATGCCCCGCAGGCGAGGTGATGATCCGGACGTCGCCGGAGACGACGTCGAAGCGGACCTGGCGCCCCACGAGGGCAACGCCGGCCTGGCTCAGCGTCGACCTTCACCTCGGCATCGCCCCCGGAGCAGATCGCGGTCCCGCACGCGGCCGACTGGCTCGAGCTCGGCGTGACCGTGACCGTGTTGCTGATCGTGCGCGGCTTCACCGTGAGCGTCGCGGTGGCGGGCAGGCTGTTGCCCGTGTCGCGCACGGTGAGCGTCACCTGGGTATCGGCCGAGACGTCGACGGGAACCACGATCAGCGTGTTTCCCGACACGTTCTGGGCGACCGGCACCACCGCCTGGTTGCTGGAAAGGACGATGTACGAGCCGTTGCCGCCGGTGATCAGGAACGTCGTGGGGAGGTCTGAATACAGCGTCGCCGTGGAGGGCGTGATGGTGAGCGGTCCCGATGCCGTCGACGTCGAATTGTCGGTGACCGCCCCGCTGCCGCAGGCGGCGAGGAATGCGCAGGAAGCCGCGGCGACCGCCGCGCCTGCGAACCGGCGCCAGGCGCCGGAGGAAATGCGGATCACGAAATCTCCCTGTTCTGTTCTGGCCACGCGTCGTATCCGGCGCGATATGCCCGTGATTCTACTAAAAGAGCGCGCCCGGAACGCGCGCCGTCATCCCGCGTTTTTCGATGGCATTTATATTGCAGTGCAGCGTAGCGTGCGCTACGATGGCGCCGTTTCGCCCGATTTCCGCGCGCCCGGCCCGGCGCCAAAAGCCCAACATCGCCCTGAAGCGTTTCCCCGGAGCCCGGCGAAACGCGTCTACCATTGTGGGAAAGTCCCCGCCAAGGGACGGATTCGAGACAGGTGCCTCTCATGGATTCATACGCCGGCCTCCCGCCGCGACAGGGACTTTATGACCCCAGCCACGAGCACGACGCGTGCGGCGTGGGCTTCGTCGCGCACATCAAGGGCAAGAAGTCGCCACGACATCGTCGAGAAGGGCCTCACCATCCTCGACAACCTGCGCCATCGCGGGGCGACGGGGGCGGATCCCCTCCACGGCGACGGGGCGGGGCTGCTGGTGCAGATCCCGGACGCGTTCTTCCGCGAGGAGATGGCGAAGCAGGGCGTGAAGCTGCCGAAGGCGGGCGCCTACGGCGTGGGCATGGTGTTCCTGCCGCGCAACCCCGCGGCGCGCGCGGCGTGCGTGCGCGAGATCGAGCGCGCCATCGTGAACGAGGGCCAGACGCTGCTCGGCTGGCGCCAGGTGCCGGTGGACGACAGCTCCCTCGGCGAGACGGCGCGGCGCACCATGCCGGTCATCAGGCAGGTGTTCGTCGGCGCGGGACGCGCGCAGCCTCGACCGCGACGCCTTCGAGCGCAAGCTCTACATCGTCCGCAAGGCCTCGGGCCACGCCATCCGCGCGCTGGGGCTGTCCAACGCGGACGAGTTCTACGTGCCGTCGTTCTCGCACCGCACCATCGTCTACAAGGGGATGCTGCTCGCCGAGCAGATCGGCCCCTTCTACAAGGACCTGGCCGACAAGCGCTTCACGTCGGCCCTGTGCCTCGCGCACCAGCGCTTCTCGACCAACACGTTCCCGTCGTGGGACCTCGCGCACCCGTTCCGCTTCATCGCGCACAACGGCGAGATCAACACGCTGCGCGGCAACCTCAACTGGATCAAGTCGCGCCAGGCCACCATCCACTCGAAGCTGCTGGGCGAGGACCTCGACAAGATCTGGCCCCTCATCTACGAAGGCCAGTCGGACTCGGCGTCCTTCGACAACGCGCTCGAGCTGCTCGTGATGGGCGGCTACCCGATCGCCCACGCGATGATGCTGATGATCCCGGAGGCGTGGGCGGGCAACCCGCTGATGGACGCCAAGCGGCGCGCCTTCTACGAATACCACGCGGCCCTCATGGAGCCGTGGGACGGGCCGGCGGCGGTGGCGTTCACCGACGGCAAGTTCATCGGCGCGACCCTCGACCGCAACGGCCTGCGGCCCGCGCGCTACTTCATCACCGACGACGACCTGATCGTCATGTCCTCGGAGATGGGCGTGCTCGACATCCCGCAGGAGAAGATCGTGCGCAAGTGGCGCCTGCAGCCGGGCAAGATGCTGCTGGTCGACATCGAGCACGGCCGCATCGTCTCCGACGACGAGTTGAAGCGCGACCTCGCCGAGCGAGCGCCCGTACCAGGATTGGCTCGACCGCACGCAGATGCGGCTCGAGGACATCTCGAAGCCGGACCAGGTCCCGACGCCCGGACACCGACAAGCTGCTCGACCGCCAGCAGGCCTTCGGCTACACGCAGGAAGACCTGAAGATGCTGCTCACGCCGATGGCGGTGGCGGGCGAGGAGCCCATCGGCTCCATGGGCGACGACACGCCGCTCGCGGTGCTCTCCGACCGCGCGAAGCCGCTCTACACCTACTTCCGCCAGCTCTTCGCGCAGGTGACCAACCCGCCGATCGACCCGATCCGCGAGCAGCTCGTGATGTCGCTGGTGTCGTTCATCGGGCCGCGGCCCAACCTGCTCTCGCCCGACCAGACCGAGCCCGTGATGCGGCTCGAGGTGTCGCAGCCCATCCTCACCTTCGAGGACATGGAGAAGCTGCGCCGCGCGCACGACGTTCACGCAAGGCCACTTCAGGAGCGAGATCCTGTCCATGTGCTATCCCGCCGAATGGGGCGCGGAAGGCATGGAGCCGGCGCTCGCGCAGCTCTGCGCGGACGCGGAGGACGTGGTGCGCAAGGCGACGCGACCAACATCGTCATCCTCACCGACCGCGACGTTGCCGCGGGACTGATCCCGATCCCGGCGCTGCTCGCCACCGCCGCCGTGCACCACCACCTGGTGCGCGCGGGGCTGCGCACGCGCTGCGGCCTCGTGGTGGAGACCGGCAGCGCGCGCGAGGTGCACCACTTCGCGTGCCTCGCGGGCTTCGGCGCCGAGGCGATCCACCCGAACCTCGCCTTCGCCACGCTGATCGACATGCGCGGCGACCTGCTCGCAGAAGATCGACGAGAAGGAGATCGTCAAGCGCTACATCAAGGCGATCGGCAAGGGCCTGCTCAAGGTGATGTCCAAGATGGGCATCTCCACCTACCAGTCGTACTGCGGCGCGCAGATCTTCGAGGCGGTGGGGCTCTCCGGGAGCGTTCGTCGACAAGTACTTCACCGGCACGCCCACGGCGGTCGAGGGCATCGGCCTGAAGGAGGTCGCCGAGGAAGCGGTGCGCCTGCACCGCCTCGCGTACTCCGACGCGCCGCTCTACCGCGACCAGCTCGACCCGGGCGGCGACTACGCCTACCGCACCCGCGGCGAGGCGCACATGTGGACGCCGGACTCGATCGCGAAGCTGCAGCACGCGACGCGCTCGGGCAACTTCTCCACGTACAAGGAGTACGCGAAGCTCATCAACGAGCAGAGCGAGAAGCTGCTCACGCTGCGCGGCCTCTTCCGCATCAAGGAGTCGGCGAACCCCGTGCCGATCGAGGAAGTCGAGCCCGCGAAGGAGATCGTGAAGCGCTTCGCCACCGGCGCCATGTCGCTGGGCTCCATCTCGCACGAGGCGCACTCGACGCTCGCCATCGCGATGAACCGCATCGGCGGCAAGTCCAACACCGGCGAGGGCGGCGAGGACCCGGTGCGCTACGTGCCCGCTGCCCAACGGCGACTCGATGCGCTCGGCGATCAAGCAGGTGGCCGCGGGCCGCTTCGGCGTCACGACCGAGTACCTGGTGAACGCCGACGACCTGCAGATCAAGATGGCGCAGGGCGCCAAGCCCGGCGAGGGCGGCCAGCTTCCCGGCCACAAGGTCTCGAAGTACATCGCCAAGGTGCGCCACACGGTGCCCGGCGTGGGCCTCATCTCGCCGCCGCCGCACCACGACATCTACTCGATCGAGGACCTCGCGCAGCTCATCCACGACCTGAAGAACGTGAACCCGGCCGCGCGCGTGTCGGTGAAGCTGGTGAGCGAGATCGGCGTCGGCACGGTCGCCGCGGGCGTGGCGAAGGCCAAGGCCGACCACGTGACCATCTCCGGGCACGACGGCGGCACGGGCGCCTCGCCGCTCTCGTCGATCAAGTACGCCGGCAGCCCCTGGGAGATCGGGCTCGCGGAGACGCAGCAGACGCTGGTGCTGAACCGCCTGCGCGGGCGCATCGCGGTGCAGGCCGACGGGCAGATGAAGACCGGCCGCGACGTCGTGATCGGCGCGCTGCTGGGCGCGGACGAGTTCGGCTTCGCCACGGCGCCGCTCGTGGTGGAGGGCTGCATCATGATGCGCAAGTGCCACCTCAACACCTGCCCGGTCGGCATCGCCACGCAGGATCCGGAGCTCATCAAGAAGTTCGAGGGCAAGCCCGAGCACGTCATCAACTACTTCTTCTTCGTCGCCGAGGAAGTGCGCGAGTGGATGGCGAAGATGGGCTTCCGCAAGTTCGACGAGATGGTCGGCCGCGCCGACATGCTCGACATGCGCCCGGGCGTCGAGCACTGGAAGGCGAGCGGGCTCGATTTCTCGCGCCTCTTCCACCGGCCGGCGAACCATGGCCGAGGTGGCGCTGCACCGCTGCGAGGCGCAGGACCACGGCCTCGCGAAGGCGCTCGACCACGAGCTGATCGACAAGGCCACGCCCGCGCTGGCGAACCAGGCGCCCGGTGCAGATCGCGAGCCCGCATCTACAACCGCAACCGCACCGTGGGCGCGATGCTCTCGGGCGAGGTGGCGCGGCGCTACGGCCACGCGGGACTGCCCGAGGACACGATCCACGTGACCTTCACGGGCACGGCCGGCCAGAGCTTCGGCGCGTTGCTCGCGCGCGGCGTCACCTTCGAGCTCGAGGGCGACGCCAACGACTACGTCGGCAAGGGACTCTCGGGCGGCCGCATCGTGGTCTATCCGCCCAAGGCGAGCCCGATCGTGCCGGAGGAGAACATCATCGTCGGCAACACGGTGCTCTACGGCGCCATCGCGGGCGAGGCGTACTTCCGCGGCGTGGCGGGCGAGCGCTTCTGCGTGCGCAACTCCGGCGCCACCGCGGTGGTCGAGGGCGTCGGCGACCACGGCTGCGAGTACATGACCGGCGGCACCGTGGTCGTGCTCGGCAAGGCGGGCCGCAACTTCGCCGCCGGCATGAGCGGCGGCATCGCCTACGTGCTCGACGAGGAGGGCGACTTCACCCAGCGCTGCAACCTCGCCATGGTGGAGCTCGAGCCGATTCCCGAGGAAGAGACCGCGGCGGCCGCGGACGGCGGCAGCGAGCTCGAGGGGCACGGCAAGGTGCACGTCGACCACCTCGCCGGCAACGACGACGCCACGCTGAAGGGCCTGATCCAGCGCCACCTCCTCTACACCGGCAGCGAACGGGCGCGCCGCATCCTCGAGAACTGGGCGTCGTACCTGCCGCGCTTCGTGAAGGTGATGCCGGTGGAGTACCGCCGCGCGCTCTCCGAGATGGCGCGCGAGCAGGCGCGCATCGAGCAACCAACGGCGCGCGCGGAAGTTCGCGCGAACGACTAAGCGAGACATGGGAAAGATCACCGGCTTCATGGAGTTCGAGCGCCGGGACCGGCCGTATGCGCCGGTCGCCGAGCGCGTGAGGTTCTTCAAGGAGTTCATCCGTCCGCTGTCCGACGACGAGATGGGCCGCCAGGGCGGGCGCTGCATGGACTGCGGCATCCCGTTCTGCCAGACCGGCTGCCCGGTGAACAACATCATCCCGGACTGGAACGACCTCGTCTACCGCAACCGCTGGCGCGAGGCGCTCGAGGTCCTGCACTCGACCAACAACTTCCCGGAGTTCACCGGCCGCGTCTGCCCCGCGCCGTGCGAGGCGGCGTGCACGCTCAACATCAACGACGACCCGGTGACCATCAAGTCCATCGAGCAGGCGATCGTCGACAAGGGCTGGGCCGAGGGCTGGATCGGGCCGCAGATCCCGCATCGCAAGACCGGCAAGAAGGTCGCCGTCGTGGGCTCCGGCCCCGCGGGCCTCGCCTGCGCGCAGCAGCTCGCGCGCGCCGGCCACGACGTCACGCTCTTCGAGAAGAGCGACCGCGTCGGCGGCCTGCTGCGCTACGGCATCCCCGATTTCAAGATGGAGAAGCACCTCATCGACCGGCGCATGGAGCAGATGGGCGCCGAGGGCGTGACGTTCCGCGCCGGCGTGCACGTCGGCGTGACGCTGCCCGTCGAGGAGCTGCTCGCGCAATTCGACGCGGTGGCGCTCACCGGCGGCTCGGAGAAGCCGCGCGAGCTTCCGGTGCCCGGCCGCGAGCTCCAGGGCATCCATTTCGCGATGGAGTTCCTGCCGCAGCAGAACAAGGTGAACGCGGGCGACAAGGTGCCCGGCCAGATCCTCGCCACCGGCAAGCACGTGGTCGTCATCGGCGGCGGCGACACCGGCAGCGACTGCATCGGCACCTCGATCCGCCAGGGCGCGGCCTCGGTCGTGAACTTCGAGCTGATGCCGCAGCCGCCCGAGCACGAGGACAAGCCGCTCACGTGGCCCTACTGGCCGCTCAAGCTGCGCACGTCCTCGTCCCACGAGGAAGGCGCGGAGCGCGACTTCGCCGTCGCGACGAAGTCGTTCCAGGGCCGCAACGGCAAGGTCGAGAGCCTCACCGCGTGCCACGTGGAATGGGTGAAGGACGCGAAGGGCGGCATGGCGATGAAGGAAGTCCCGGGCACCGAGTTCACGATTCCCGCGCAGCTGGTGCTCCTCGCGATGGGCTACGTGCATCCCGTGCACGAAGGCCTCGTCGATGCGCTCGGCGTGGCGAAGGACGCGCGCGGCAACGTGCGCGCCGCGACCGACGGGCCGGGCTGCTACGCGACGTCGGTGCCGCGCGTGTTCGCCGCGGGCGACATGCGCCGCGGCCAATCGCTGGTCGTGTGGGCGATCCGCGAAGGCCGCCAGTGCGCGCGCGAAGTGGACGCCTTCCTGATGGGCGCCTCCGATCTTCCGCGGTGAGATCGCGTTCGACGCGCTGAAGGTCCTCCTCCTCGCGGCCGCGGTCGCGTATCTCGCGATCGCGGGCCTCGTCTGGCTCGCGCAGGAGCGCCTCATCTTCCTGCCGCCGCCCGCGGCCGGCGCCGTGGCCGGCCCGCGCGGCTGGCGCATCGAGGAAACGAAGCTGCGCATGCGCGACGGCGTGCAGCTCGCGGGCGTGCTCGCCCTGCCGCCGGTTCCACGCCCGCCGCTCGTGATCTACTTCGGCGGCAACGCCGAGGATGCGATGCTCGACGCGCCCGACGCCGATCAAACCTACGGCCCGCGCGCCGTGCTCCTCGTGAACTACCGCGGCTACGGCGCGAGCGGCGGGCGCCCGGGCGAGCGTGCGCTCGTGGGCGATGCGCTGGAAATCTTCGATTGGGCGTCGCGCCGCGCGGACCTCGACGGCTCGCGCATCGCGGTCCACGGCCGCAGCCTCGGCAGCGGCGTCGCCGTCCAGCTCGCGCTCGCGCGCCCGGCGCGCTGCGTCGTCCTCACATCGCCCTACAGCAGCGCCGTGGACATCGCGCGCGAGGTCTATCCGTGGCTTCCCGTGGCGCTCCTCCTGCGCCACCCGTTCGACTCCGCAAGTCGCGCCCCGCGCGTCAAGGCGCCGGCGCTCATGCTCATCGGCGAAGCCGACCGCGTCATTCCTCCGCGCCATTCGCACCGCCTCGCCGCGCTCTGGGGCGGCCCCGTGGAAGAGGTGTCGTTCCCGGGCTTCGGGCACGACGACCTCTCGCTGAACCCGCGCTACGACGCCGCGATCCGCGCCTTCCTCGATCGCTGCCTCTAGCGCGCGGGCGGGACGGTGCGGCCGTCGTGAGAAAATCCCGGCCATGAAGAACGACACGCTCCTCAAGGCGCTCCTGCGCGAGCCCACCGACTACACGCCGGTCTGGGTCATGCGCCAGGCCGGACGCTACCTTCCCGAATACAACGCGACGCGGCGCAAGGCGGGCAGCTTCCTCGCCCTCGCCAAGACGCCCGAGCTCGCGTGCGAGGTGACGCTGCAGCCGATCGATCGCTTCGCGCTCGACGCGGCGATCATCTTCTCGGACATCCTCACGGTCCCCGATGCGATGGGGCTGGGCCTCTATTTCGCGGAAGGCGAGGGCCCGAAATTCGAGCGGCCGGTGCGCGACGAGCGCGACGTGGCGCGGCTCGCGGCGCCGGACCTGGGCAAGCTGCGCTACGTCTTCGACGCGCTCGCGATCACGCGCAAGGCGCTCGCCGGCCGCGTGCCGCTCATCGGCTTCTCCGGCAGCCCCTTCACGCTCGCCTGCTACATGGTCGAAGGCGGCGGCAGCGACGATTTCCGCCAGGTGAAGACGCTGCTCTACGCGCGCCCCGAGCTGCTGCATCGCATCCTCGAGGTGAACGCGCAGGCGGTGACCGCGTATCTCAACGCGCAGATCGACGCCGGCGCGCAAGCGGTGATGATCTTCGACACCTGGGGCGGCGTGCTGACCGAGGCGGCCTTCGGCGAGTTCTCGCTCGCGTACTCGCGGCGCGTGCTCGGGGGCCTCAAGCGCACGAGCGAGGGCCGCACCGTTCCACGCATCCTCTTCACCAAGGGCGGCGGCCAGTGGCTCGAGGCCATGGCGGGCTCCGGGGCCGATGCCCTGGGCATCGACTGGCAGACGAGCCTCGCCGATGCGCGCCGGCGCGTGGGAAGCCGGGTCGCCCTGCAAGGCAACATGGATCCCATGGCGCTCTTCGGCACGCCGCAGGCGATCGAGCGTGAAGTGCAGCGCGTTCTCGACCAGTTCGGGGCGGGTCCGGGGCACGTCTTCAACCTCGGCCACGGGGTGTCGCAGCACACGCCGCCGGAGCACGTGCAGGCGCTCGTCGAGGCGGTCCACGCGCGCTCGCTCGGGGCCCATGCACGATAGGCGGTGTCAAGAAAAATATTTCCGTCGATGTGATTGCTTATTCACAAAGACCTTGTTCTCCACGACGTTTCGTGCCCTCCGGTAGCGCCGCGCAAGGAAAGACGCCTTTGCTTTGCCAATCAGCAGGTTGTAACGTGCTGCACCGCGGCATTCCGCCTGCCACGGGCGGATGTGACACGCGTGTTGCAATTGGCAACTAACGTATGCACAGACTTATCCACAGGCTTTTCCGGCCCCTCGAACGGGCCCGATTTCGCCCTTGAAACTGGCGCGCGTCGCTCTCGATGTGCCCCTCGACGAGAGCTTCGATTTTCGCGTTCCGGACGACGTGGATGCGCCGGTCGGAGCCCTGGTCGTGGTGCCCTTCGGGCGGGTGCGCAAGGTGGGCGTGGTCGTGGCCCGCCCGGCGCGCAGCGCGGTCGCCCTGGACCGGCTGAAGCCCATCGAGCGCCGGGTCGACGACGTCCCGCCGCTGGCCGACGCCGAGCTCGAGCTCTTCGGATTCTGCGCGGCCTACTATCAGCGGCCCCTGGGCGAGGTGATCGCGGCCAGCCTTCCGCCGCGTCTGCGGCAGGCGAACCGCCGCGCGCTCGCCGCGCCCCGGCCGGCGTCCACGGCGGTTGCCGGGCCGCCGGCAACGCCTTCGCTCACCGCGGCGCAGCGCCGGGCGATCGACACGTGCCTGGCCGGCCGCGACCGGTTTCACCCGGTCCTTCTCCATGGCGTCACCGGCAGCGGCAAGACGGAGGTCTACCTCCGCCTCATCGCCGACACGCTCGCTCGCGGCCGCCAGGCGCTCTTCCTCGTGCCCGAGATCGGCCTCACGCCGCAGCTCGAAGCGCAGGTGCGCGAGCGCTTTCCGAATGTGCGCGTGGCGAGCGCCCACAGCCACCTGGGCGAGGGCGAGCGGGCGGCCACCTGGCTCGCGGCGCGCTCCGGCGACGCGGCGATCGTGATGGGAACGCGGCTCGCGGTCCTCATGCCGTTCCGCGACCTCGGCCTCATCGTCGTGGACGAGGAGCACGATCCCTCGTACAAGCAGCAGGAAGGGCTGCGCTACTCGGCCCGCGACGTCGCCGTGCGGCGCGCGCAGGCGCTCGGGATCCCGGTGGTCCTGGGCTCGGCCACGCCCTCGCTGGAGAGCTTCTCCAACGCCCGCGCCGGCCGGTACACCCTCGCCGCGTTGCCCGATCGCGCGGCCGCCGGCGCCGCCATGCCCGCGGTGCGCACCGTCGACACGCGCGCCGACCGGCCGCACGAGGGCCTCACGCACGCGCTCATCCTCGCGCTGCGCGAGCGCCTCGCGCGCGGCGAGCAGGCGCTGGTGTTCGTGAACCGGCGCGGCTTCTCGCCGGTGCTGTACTGCCGGGCCTGCGCGTGGCATTCGAGCTGTGCCCGCTGCAGCGCGAACCTCGTGCTCCACATGCGCGCGCGCGAGCTGCGCTGCCACCACTGCGGCCACCGCGAGGCCGCGCCGGAGCGCTGCCCCGCGTGCGGCGCCCCCGAGCTCGCCCCGGTGGGACAGGGCACGCAACGCGTGGAAGAGGCGCTGCGCGCCGCGCTTCCCGAGGCGCGCATCGCACGCGTGGATCGCGATTCGACCGCGCGCAAGGGCACGTTGAAGGACGTCCTCGACCGATTTCGCGCCGGGGAGATCGACGTGCTGGTCGGAACCCAGATGCTCGCCAAGGGGCACGACTATCCACGCCTCACGCTGGTGGGCGTGCTCGACAGCGACAGCGCGCTCTTCAGCGCCGACTTCCGCGCCGCCGAGCGCCTCTTCGCGCAGCTCGTGCAGGTGGCGGGCCGCGCCGGCCGCAGCGACCGTCCCGGCGAGGTGCTGATCCAGACCGACTTCCCCGCGCATCCGCTCTATGCCGCGGTCGCCGCCCACGACTTCGAGCGCTTCGCCGAGCAGGCGCTCGAGGAGCGCCGCGTCGCGGGATTCCCGCCGTTCTCGCATCTCGCGCTGCTGCGGGCCGAATCGAAGAAGGCGGGCGAGCCGCGCGCGTTCCTGCGCGATGCGGTGCGCATGGCGCGCGATCTCGCGGCCCGGGTCGAGGTGTTCGAGCCGGTGGCCGCTCCCCTCGAGCGCAAGGCGGGCTTCGAGCGCGCGCAGCTCCTGGTCCGTTCCCGCTCGCGCTCGGCGCTGCAGCCGTTCCTGCGCGAATGGCGCCGGCGCCTGGCGGCCCGCGGCGGGCGCAGCGTGCGCTGGTCGATCGACGTGGATCCGCAGGAAGTGTGAGCCCGGGCTCGCCGGGAAGGGCCGCCGCCGCCCGTATAATGAACGGTTTCGATTCGTCCCTTTCCGTGTCTTCCCCCGATCCGAAAACCCGGCTGGCCGGCCAGGTGCGCGCCGCGGTCCTCGCGACGTTCCCGGGCCTCGACGACGTCGCGGTCGACCTCGAGCGCCCGAAGAACGCGGACCACGGCGACTTCTCCACCAACGTCGCCCTGCAGATCGCCAGGCGCGTCGGGCGCAAGCCGCGCGAGGCCGCCGAGGCCATCGTCGCGGCGCTCGCGCGCAACGAGGAGATCGCGCGCGCGGACGTCGCCGGCCCGGGGTTCATCAACTTCACGCTCTCGCGCGGCTCGCGCTTCGCGGTGATCGCGGAAATCCAGCGCGCGGCCGAGGCGTTCGGGCGCGGCGCGGCGGGCGGCGGGCATCGCATCCTGGTGGAGTTCGTCTCCGCCAACCCGACCGGGCCGCTGCACGTGGGCCACGGCCGCCAGGCCGCGCTCGGGGACGCGATCTCCACGCTCCTGGAGTGGCAGGGCTGGAGGGTCTCGCGCGAGTTCTACTACAACGACGCGGGCAACCAGATCGCCAACCTCGCGCTCTCGGTGCAGGCGCGCATCCGCGAGGCGCGCGGCGAGGCGGCGGAGTTTCCCAAGGACGGCTACCACGGCGACTACATCCGCGAGATCGCGCGCGAGTACGTCGCCGCGCATTTCGGCGACGTGGCGGGCGAGAACCTCGACCAGATCCGCCGCTTCGCCGTGGAGTACCTGCGCCGCGAGCAGGACGTGGACCTGCGGGCCTTCGGCGTGAAGTTCGACTCGTACTTCCTCGAGAGCTCGCTCTACACCGACGGCAAGGTGCTCGAGGCCGTCACCCTGCTGCGCGACGCGGGGCATTGCTACGAGTCGGAAGGCGCGCTGTGGCTCAAGACCACCGACTTCGGCGACGACAAGGACCGCGTGATGCGCAAGTCCGACGGTACGTTCACGTACTTCGTGCCGGACGTCGCGTACCACCTCGACAAGTTCCGGCGCGGTTTCACCCACGCCGTGAACGTGCAGGGCGCGGACCACCACTCGACCGTGACGCGCGTGCGCGCGGGGCTGCAGGCGCTGAACCTCGGCATTCCCCCGGGATACCCGGACTACGTCCTGCACCAGATGGTGACGGTGATGAAGAGCGGCGAGGAGATGAAGATCTCCAAGCGCGCGGGCTCCTACGTGACGGTGCGCGACCTCATCGACGAGGTGGGGCGCGATGCCGTGCGCTATTTCTTCCTCATGCGCCGCGTGGATTCGCAGCTCGTCTTCGACATCGACCTCGCCAAGAGCCAGTCCGAGGACAACCCGGTGTACTACGTGCAGTACGCGCACGCGCGGCTGTGCAGCGTGCTGCGCGAGTGGGGAGGAGACCCCGCGGCGCTCGCGGGCGCCGACCTCGCGCGCCTCACCTCCCCGCACGAGGCCACGCTCGCCGCGAAGCTCGCCGAGTTTCCCGAGGTGCTCGCGCGCGCCGCCTCCGAGTTCGCGCCGCATCTCGTGACGTACTACCTGCACGACGACGTGGCGGCACGGCTGCATACCTACTACAATGCCGAGCGGTTTCTCGTGGAGGACGAGGCGTTGAAGCTGGCCCGGCTGGCACTCGTCGCCGCGACCCGACAGGTGCTCGCCAACGGCCTCGCCGTCCTCGGCGTGAGCGCTCCCGAAAGAATGTGATGCCCAAGGATTACAAGGACGCTCCGGCACCGCGCGGCGACAGCCGCCTGAACCATCCCCTCCTGCTCGGCGTGATCATCGGCCTCCTGCTGGGCGTCGTGATCTCGCTCGCGGTGGCGCTCTGGTTGAACCGCCTCTCCAATCCGTTCGTGGAGAAGAACAAGTCGATCGAGCCGCTGCCGAAGATGGGCCCCGCGCAGCCGCCGCCGCCCGCCGAGGCCGCCAAGGCCGCGCAAAGCGCCGCCAAGGGCAGCGTGCCGGAGAAGGCGGCGAAGCCCGCCGAGCGGCCGCGCTTCGAGTTCTACCAGATCCTTCCCGGCGAGAAGGAATCGCCCCCGCAGCAGGCGAAGGCCGCGCCCAAGGCCCCGGAAGCCCCGAAGCCCGGCTCCTCGCCCGCGACGCCCAAGCCGCACTCGGGCGACGTCTACTGGCTGCAGGCGGGCGCCTTCTCCGACGAGAAGGAAGCCGACAACCTGCGGGCGAAGATTGCGTTGACGGGATTGGAGGCTTCGGTGCGGTCGGTGGCGGTGCCCGACAAGGGCAAGCTCTACCGCGTGCGCCTCGGGCCGTACCAGAGCCTCGACGACGCGAACCGCATCAAGGCCGCGCTGTCCCAGAACGGCGTCGGCGCGGCCATCATCCGCGCTCCCGACGAAGGCAAGAACCCCTAGAGGAAAACCGCAAAATGACCCTGCGCAAAGCGCTCCTGCTCATCGTGATGCTCCTCGCGAGCACCTTCGGCACCGCCATGGCCCAATCGCCCGGCTATGCGCCCCTCAGCCCGCCGCAGCCGACCGAGGCCGGCGGCAAGATCGAGGTGATCGAGTTCTTCTGGTACGGCTGCCCGCACTGCTACCACCTCGAGCCGAGCGTGAACGCCTGGCTGAAGACGATCCCGCCGGACGTCGTGTTCAAGCGCGTGCCCGCGTACCCGAGCGAGAGCTGGGGCGAGCTCGCGCGGATGTTCTACACGATCGAGGCCATGGGCCTGCTTCCCCAGCTGCACGAGAAGATCTTCGACGCGATCCACAAGGACGGCGTGAACCTCGCCAACGCGAAGCTGCGCGAGAAGTGGCTGGCGAACAACGGCGTCGACCCCGCCAAGTACGAGCAGATGTCGAAGTCGTTCACGGTCTCGACGAACCTGCAACGCGCCAGGCAGATGACGATGAACTACAAGGTGGACAGCGTTCCGCGCGTCGTCGTGAACGGGAAGTACTACACCTCCGGGGAGCTCGCGGGCAGCCCCGAGCGCATCTTCGCGGTGGTCGACCAGCTGGTCGCCAAGATACGCGGCGAGAACGGCAAGCCCGCGCTGTCGGCGCCACCGCCGAAGAACGCGCAGCCGGCGAAGAAGTAGCGCCCGCGCGGGTCTTGCCGGCGATGGATTCCCGGACGAGGGTCTTCATCACCGGCGCTTCCAGCGGCATCGGCGCCGCCCTCGCGCGGCACTACGGCGAGCGCGGCGCCACGCTGGGGCTTCTCGCGCGGCGCGGGGAGGCGCTGCGCGAGATCGGCGCCTCGACCGGCGCGCCCTTCGACATCCACGCCTGCGACGTGCGCGACCTCGCGGCCGTGAAGCGCGCCGCCGAGGACTTCATGGCGCGCCACGGCACCCCGGACATCGTCATCGCGGATGCCGGCATCTCGCACGGCACGCTGACCGAGCAGGCCGAGGACGTCGCGACCTTCCGCGAGATCCTCGACGTGAACGTGATGGGGATGGTCCACGCCTTCCACCCGTTCATCGCCGCGATGCGCGAGCGCGGCAGCGGCTCGCTGGTGGGCATCGCCTCGGTCGCGGGCTTCCGCGGCTTTCCGGGCGCGGGGGCGTACAGCGCCTCGAAGGCGGCCGCGATCCGGTATCTCGAGGCGCTGCGCCTGGAGCTGCGCTCCACGGGCGTGCAGGTGACGACCATCTGCCCCGGCTACGTCGCCTCGCCGATGACCGCGCACAACCCCTATCCCATGCCGTTCATCATCGAGGCGGACGACGCGGCGCGGCGCATCGCCCGCGCGATCGACGCGAAGCGCTCCTTCGCGGTGATCCCGTGGCAGATGGCCGTCGTCGGGCGCCTGGTCGCGCTGCTGCCCCCCGCGCTCTTCGACCGGCTCTTCGCGCGCGCGGGCCGCAAGCCGCGCAGGGGCTGAAGTCAGCAGCCCTTCTCGGGGTACGGGTGGATGTTGTCCACCCAGTAGACTTCCTCGGGCTTCTCCACGGCGGGAATGTCGAGGTTCACCACGACCGGCTCCTGGCCGCTGCGCAACAGCACGCACTCGAGCTTCTCGTTCTCGCTCGCGTTGATCTCCTGGTGCGGCACGAACGGCGGCACCCAGATGAAGTCGCCCGGGCCGGCCTCGGCGGTGAACTCCAGCCGCTCGCCCCAACGCATGCGCGCCCTGCCGCTCACGACGTAGATCACGCTCTCGACGGGGCCGTGGTGGTGCGCGCCGGTCTTCGCGTTGGGAAGGATGCTCACCGTGCCCGCCCAGATCTTCTCGGCGCCGGCGCGCGCGAAGTTGATCGCCGCCGCGCGCGACATGCCCTTGGTCTGCGGGACGTTCGGGTCGAGCTCGTGCCCGTGGACCACGCGCACGCCGTGATGCTTCCAGTCCCGAGGCTCGTGTTCGTTCATCTAGAGTTGCTCCGTTTCGCTTTGCGCGGGGCGCCAGCGCAGCAGACGGCGCTCCGCCCGCGAGACCGCCACGTCGAGCACCAGCGCGAACGCCGTCAGCACGAGGATGCCCGCGAAAACCGTGTTGATGTCGAACGCGCCTTCCGCCTGCTGGATGAGATAGCCTACGCCGCTCGCCGACCCGAGGTACTCGCCCACCACCGCGCCCACGAACGCCATTCCCACCGACGTGTGCAGGCTCGAGAACACCCACGAGGTGGCCGAGGGCAGGTACACGTAGCGCAGCAGCTGCTTGCGGTTGGCGCCCAGCATCACGGTGTTGTTGAGGACCACGGGGCTCACTTCCTTCACGCCCTGGTACACGTTGAAGAACACGATGAAGAACACGAGCGTCACGCCGAGGGCCACCTTCGACCAGATGCCGAGGCCGAACCAGACCATGAAGATGGGCGCCAGCACCACGCGCGGCATCGCGTTCATCGCGGTGATGTAGGGATCCAGGAGCGCCGAGGCGGTCGCCGAGAGGCCGAGCCACAGCCCCACCCCGAGGCCCAGCGCGGCGCCGATCACGAACGCGAGCACGGTTTCCTCGAGCGTGACCCACAGGTGCTTGTAGATGGTGCCCTCGGTGAACCAGCTCCAGATCACGCGCAACATCCTCACCGGCTCGCCGAAGAAGAAGGCCGCGCGGTCGGGGTTGTCCCACACCAGCGGCGGCAGCAGGTCCGGCTGCGTGAGCGCCTGCCACGCGACGAAGATGAGCACGAGCAGCAGCAGCTGCCAGGGCCACAGCCGGCGCTTCATCCCGCCACCCGGTTGCGGGTCTGCGCGTAGCCCTTCAACACCTCCTCCTTCATCGAATGCCAGATGCGGTCGTGCAGCGCGATGAACTGCGGCGCGAGGCGGATCTCGGCCACGTCGCGCGGGCGCGGCAGCTCGATCGCGAAGTCGCCGATCGGGTGCGTGGCGGGACCGGCCGAGAGCACGACGACGCGGTCCGAGAGCGCGATCGCCTCCTCGAGATCGTGGGTGATGAAGATCACGCTCTTGCGGTTGGCGCTCCACAGCTCGAGCAGCTCGTTCTCCATCAGCTGGCGCGTCTGGATGTCGAGCGCGGAGAACGGCTCGTCCATCAGCAGGATCTTCGGATCGAGGATCAGCATCTGCGCGAGCGACACGCGCTTGCGCATGCCGCCCGAGAGCTGGTGCGGATAGCGGTCGCCGAAGCCGGCGAGCCCCACGCGCTCGAGCCACTCCTCGCCGCGCCGGTGCGCCTCCTGGGGCGCGACGCCGCGGAACTCGAGGCCCGCGGTGACGTTGGCGAGCGCGCTGCGCCACGGCATCAGCGCTTCGGACTGGAACATGTAGCCCGCGCTCCGGTTGATGCCCGCGAGCGGCTCGCCGAAGATCCGCGTCGTCCCCGCCGAGGGCCGCAACAGCCCCGCCGCCACGTTGAGCAGCGTGGACTTCCCGCATCCGGTGGGACCCACGACCGAGACGAATTCGCCCTCGCCGATCGCGAGCGACACGTCCTTCACGGCCGTGTAGGAGCCGCCGCCGCGCGTGGCGAAGGTGCAGGTGATGCTCTCGAAGGAAACGGCCGCGGCCATGACATTCCCGCGTTGAACGGCGTCGCCTTTCGGCGTCCGTTCCAACGCGGGACCGCTACTTGTATTTCGCGTGCGCCTTCTTCACGAAGCTGTTGTCGAACGTCGCGTTGAGGTCGATGTTGCCGGCCTTCATCACCGAAGGCTCGAACTGCCGCAGGATCTTGTAGACGTTCTGCGCCCCCTTGAGAGACATCATTCCGTCCTTCGAGTATCCGGCGAGGTTCTTCTCCAGTCCCTGCCTGTAGAGCGCCGGGTTGCCGGACTTGTACGTGTCGGGCATGAGGTCGACGATCTCCTGCGGCTTCGCGCTCGCGATCCACTTGTCGGCGCGCACCATGGCGTTCACGACCGCCTGCACCGTGTTCGGGTTCTTCTTGACGAACTCGTCGGTCGCGTAGATGACCGCGGCCATGTAGTCGCCGCCGTAGACATCCTTCATGCCCTTCTCGGTCCGCGTGTCCACCACCGAGACGAACTTGCCGGTCGACTCGAGCTGCGTGACGACGGGGTCCAGGTTCGCGAGCGCGTCGATCTCGCCCTTCTCCATCGCCGCGACCGCGCCGGCGCCGGCGCCCACGCCGACGATCGACACGTCCGTGGGCTTCATGCCCGCCTTCACGAGGAGGTTGTCCACGAACATGTTGGTGGACGAGCCGGGCGCGGTCACGCCGATCTTCAGGCCCTTCAGGTCGCGACCGTCCCTGTAGTGCGCGGCCTTGTCCTTCGGCATGACGAGCTCGATCGCGTTGTAGTTGAGCTGGAGGACGACCGCCTTGATCGGCTGGCGCTTCGCGGCCATGTTGATCGTGTGCTCGTAGGCGCCGGAGACCAGGTCCGCGCTGCCGCCCACCAGCGCCTGCAGCGCCTTCGCCCCGCCCGGGAAATCGGGGATCTCGACGTTGAGGCCCTCGTCCTTGAAGTAGCCCTTGCGCTCCGCCACCGACAGCGGCAGGTAGTAGAACAGGCTCTTGCCGCCGACCGCGATGGTGATGTCCTTCTTCTCGGGCGCCTGGGCGAACGCCCCGGCCGTGAATGCGGCGCCGGCGGCGAGCGCCGCGAGCGCCTGGATGAACCGCTTCATGGGATGCCTCCCGTAGTTGTTGTCGGTCAGGGGTTCAGAATCGAAGTCCGAGCTTCGCCGAGAGCGACGTGGCGCCGCCCATCTTCTCCGCCTCGAACGCCAGGTTTACCGTGAGGAGATTCAGGTTGATGCCGCCGAAGATGCGCCCCTTGTCGAAGCTCTCGTCGGAAAGCGGGGCGTTGTGCGCCTTGCTCATCACCCGCACCACGCCCGCGCCGGCGTAGGGCGTGATCGCGGTGAACTGCTTGGAAACCACGGCGTCGAGCGCCGCGGTGGAAAGGCTCACGTCCCCGAGGCCGGTCGCCTTGGTGCCCGAGAGGCGCAGTGCGACCGCGGGCGTGGAGAGGCGGTCTTCCACGATCGCGTAGCGCAGGTCGGCCCCGAACAGGTTGGCGCTGATGCCGGAGGCGGTGGCCACGAAGGCCCCGATGCCGAAGCCTCCGGGCAAGCCCTTGTGCACGTGCAGCTTGGGAACGAGGAGGTCCGAATGGCCGCCCGCGCCGGCGCGCTCGAAGAGCGAGCCGTGCTCGAGCCGCGTATCGGTCACCTCGATGCCCACGTCGAAGCCGAGCACGCCCAGCGACGTCGCCGGCGTCACGCCCTTGTACGAGAACGCCGCGCCGAGGTCCTCGGACAGCGCGCGGAATTCTCCCTGGTCGAGGTTGCCGATCGAGGTGATGTCGCCCGCGGCCGCGGGCAGCGAGAGCGCGAGAAGCGCGGGAAGGAATACCTTGCGGCTCATCATGTCCTCAGGAATTCGGGCGGCTCGTGCAGCTCGAGCGTCTGCCCGGCCTTCATGACCTGCCCCGGTACTTCGTGGCCCACCACGACGGGAATGCGCCGCGCGACGGCGAGCAGCTTGGCGAGGTCCACGCGCGTGTCGTAGCCCATGTCCTCGAGCATGTTCACCATGTCCTCGGTGCAGATGTTGCCGGTGGCGCCGGGCGCGAACGGGCAGCCGCCGAGCCCGGAGACGGAGCCGTCGAACGAGCGCACGCCGGCCTCGATCCCGGCCACCACGTTCGCGAGGCCCATGCCGCGCGTGTTGTGGAAGTGCAGCGTGTAGTACGTCTCGTCGGGCGGCGGGAAGCGCCCGAGCACCTCCTCGGTGAGGCTGCGCACCTGGCGCGGGTTCGCCATGCCGGTGGTGTCCGCGAGCGAGATGCCGTCGAAGCCGAGCTCGCGGAAGCGCGCGACGAAATCGAACACGACGTCCTCGTGCACGCGGCCCTCGAAGGGGCAGCCGAACGTCGTGGAAAGGCTCATGGTGATCTTCATGCCGGCCGCGTGCGCCGCCTTCACCATGCCCGGCAGGTCCGCGAGCGATTGCTCGTGCGTGCGGTTGATGTTCGCGCGGTTGTGCGTCTCCGACGCGGAGACCACTGCGTTCACCTCGTCGGGCTTGCGGGGGCAGGCCGCGGCGTTCTGCACGCCGCGCAGGTTCGGCACCAGCGCGACGTAGGTCACGCCCGGCACGCGGTCGATGCCCGCGAGCACCTCGTTGGCGTCGGCCAGCGCGGGCACCGCCTTGGGAGAGACGAACGACGTCACCTCGATCTTGTGCAGGCCGGTGCGCGCGAGCTGGTTGATGAGCTCGACCTTCGTGCCCGTCGGCACGAAACTGCGTTCGATCTGGAATCCGTCGCGAACCGCGACGTCGTTGATGTAGAGGCGCATGGGGGCGTGCAGGGGACAGCGGGAGTTTACTCTCCGAATGGAGGATGGGTGCGGCTCGCGCGCGGTCGGCGCCGGCTGAGCCGTCGCGTCCCGCGCGTTTCGGGTAGCATGCGGCCGAGCCATGGCCCATGCGAGCTGATCCGCCGGTGCAACGCCCGCACGACTATCCGGAGATCCGCGCGGGCGTGCGCGCGCTCTGCGCCGGCTTCCCGCCGGAGTATTTCCGCGACATCGACGCGCGCCGCGCCTATCCCGAGGCGTTCGTGGACGCGCTCACCCGGGCCGGCTGGCTCGCCGCGCTGATTCCCGCCGAATACGGCGGCTCGGGCCTCGGCGTCTGCGAGGCGTCCGTCGTCATGGAGGAAATCAATCGCGCGGGCGGCAACGCGGGCGCGTGCCACGGGCAGATGTACAACATGGGCACGGTCCTGCGCCATGGCTCCGCGGAGCAGAAGGCGCGCTACCTGCCCGCCATCGCGCGTGGCGAGCTGCGGCTGCAATCCATGGCCGTGACCGAGCCCACCGCGGGCACCGACACCGCCGCGATCCAGACCGTCGCCGTGCCCAAGGGCGACCGCTACGTGGTGAACGGCCAGAAGGTGTGGACCTCGCGCGTGCAGCACTCCGACCTCATGATCCTGCTCGCGCGCACGACGCCGATGGCGCAGGTGAAGAAGCGCTCGGAGGGCCTGTCGATCTTCATCGTCGACCTGCGCGAGGCCGTCGGGCACGGCCTCACCGTGCGGCCCATCGCCAACATGGTGAACCACGAGACGAACGAGCTCTTCTTCGACAATCTCGAGATTCCCGCGGAGAACCTCATCGGCGAAGAGGGCCGGGGCTTCCGCTACATCCTCGACGGCCTCAACGCGGAGCGCGCCATCATCGCCGCGGAGTGCATCGGCGACGGCTACTGGTTCATCGACAAGGTGACGCGCTACGCCGGCGAGCGGGTGGTGTTCGGCCGGCCCATCGGCCAGAACCAGGGCGTCCAGTTCCCGATCGCCGAGGCGTACATCGAGCTCGAGGCGGCCAACCTCATGCGCTACCGGGCATGCGAGCTGTTCGATGCCGGAAAGCCCTGCGGCGCCGAGGCGAACATGGCGAAGTACCTCGCGGCGAAAGCCTCGTGGGAAGCGGCGAACGCGTGCCTCCAGTTCCACGGCGGCTTCGGCTTCGCCGCCGATTACGACGTGGAACGCAAGTTCCGCGAGACGCGCCTCTACCAGGTGGCGCCGATCTCGACCAACCTCATCCTCTCCTACGTCGCCGAGCACGTGCTCGGATTGCCGCGCTCGTTCTGAGCGTGATCCAGCGCAAGCGCGCGCATCGGCGCATGCACGGCGTGCCCCCGCTCATGTAGCCTCGTATGCGAGCGTCAATCCGCGGGCGCCAGGACGCTGCCGCGCGGACCCGGGAGGCGGCCATGAATGTCATCTATCGAAAGACCGAGCGCGGCACGCAGGAGCTCACGGCGCGCAAGGCGAAGCTCGCGCCGCGCGTGCGCACCATGCTGATCCTGGTGGACGGGATCACGCCGGAGGAGATGCTGAAGCGCGAAGCGCAGCAGGTCGGCGCTCCGGCGGATTTCCTCGAGCAGCTGGTGGATCTCGGGCTGGTCGAATCGAGCGAGAGGCCCGCGAGCGCCGCGGTTGCCCCGGTCGCGGGAGGCGGCTCGAGCGCGGATTTCCAGCGCTTCCGCGACGCCCAGGCCTTCATGAACACCACGGTGGTCGACGCGCTCGGGATCAAGTCGTTCTTCTTCACGCTCAAGCTGGAGCGCGCCGCCACTGTCGCCGACCTGCGCGAGCTCGCGGGGCCCTACCTGGAGCTGATGGCGAAGGCGAGCGGCAAGGAGCAGGCGGCGGTGCTGGGCCGTCGCCTCAAGCTGATGCTGGGCTAGCGCGCTTCGGCCCCGCGCGAGGCCCTCACTCCACCGTCACGGATTTCGCGAGGTTGCGCGGCTTGTCCACGTCGGTGCCGCGGCACAGCGCCGCGTGGTATGCGAGCAGCTGCACCGGGATGGCGTGCACGATCGGCGAGAGCGCGCCCGCGTGGCGCGGCGTGCGGATCACGTGCACGCCCTCGTCCTCGCGGAAGTGGCTGTCCAGGTCCGCGAACACGTAGAGCTCGCCGCCCCGCGCGCGCACTTCCTGCATGTTGGACTTGAGCTTCTCGAGCAGCGCGTCGTTCGGCGCGATGACCACGACCGGCATGTCGGCGTCGACCAGCGCGAGCGGGCCGTGCTTGAGCTCCCCGGCGGGATAGGCCTCGGCGTGGATGTACGAGATCTCCTTCAGCTTGAGCGCGCCCTCGAGCGCCACCGGATAGTGGATTCCGCGGCCGAGGAAGAGCGCGTGGTCGCGCTGCGCGAAGCGCTGCGCCCACGCGCGGATCTGCGGCTCGAGGTTGAGCGCGTGCTGGATGCTGCCCGGGACGAAGCGCAGCTGCCCGATCGCCTCCGCCTCCTGCGGCGGCGTGAGCCGGCCCTGCGCCTTCGCGATCGCGAGCGTGAGCATGTAGAGCGCGGCGAGCTGCGTCGTGAACGCCTTGGTCGAGGCCACGCCGATCTCGGTGCCGGCGCGCGTGTAGAACACGAACCGCGAGGCGCGCGGGATGGTGCTCTCGCGCACGTTGCAGATCGAGAGCGTGTGCTGTTGCCCCAGCTCGCGGGCGCGCTTGAGCGCCTCGAGCGTGTCGAGCGTCTCGCCCGACTGGGAGATGGTGACCACGAGCTGGCGCGCCCGGGGGAGCGAGTCGCGATAGCGGTATTCGTGCCCCAGCTCCACGACGCACGGGATGCGCGCCACGCCTTCGATCCAGTAGCGCGCGACGAGACCGGCGTAGTAGCTGGTGCCCGAGGCGAGGAGGAGCACGCCGTCGGCCTCGGCGAACGCCTTCGCGGCGCCGGCGCCGAAGAGGCCGTCGATGTCGATGCCGCCGTCCATCGCGGCCTCGATGGTGTCGGCCACCGCGCGCGGCTGCTCGTGGATCTCCTTCTGCATGTAGTGGCGTGTACGGCCCGAGCTCGACCGCGTCGGCGCTCAGGTCCGAGATCGTGCACCGGGCGCTCGACGGGCCGGCCGCCGCGATCGGCGATGCGCACGCGCTCGCGCTGCAGCGCGACCACGTCGCCGTCCTCGAGGTAGATCACGCGCCGCGTCTGGTCGATGAGCGCCGAGACGTCCGAGGCGAGGAAGTTCTCGCCGTCGCCCAGGCCGATCACGAGCGGGCAGCCCATGCGCGCGCCGGTCATCGTCGAAGGATCGGCCAGCGCGATGACTCCGAGCGCGTACGCGCCGTGCAGGTCCGCCACCGCGCGGCGCGTGGCCGCGAAGAGGTCGCCGCGTCGCCTTGAAGTAGTGGTGGATCGAGGTGCGCCACCACTTCGGTGTCGGTCTGCGAGTCGAACGTGTAGCCGAGCGCCTTCAGGCGGGCGCGCTGCTCCTCGTGGTTCTCGATGATGCCGTTGTGGACGACGGCGATCTCGTCGCCCGAGACGTGGGGATGGGCGTTCAGCTCCGTCACGCCGCCGTGGGTCGCCCAGCGCGTGTGCGCGATGCCCACGATGCCTTTCAGCTGCTCGGCGCGCGCGGCGCTCTCCATCTCCGCGACGCGGCCCACGCGCCGCACGCGGCGGATGCCGCCGTTCAGGACCGCGATGCCGGCGGAGTCGTAGCCGCGGTATTCGAGGCGCTTGAGTCCCTCGGTGAGGATGGGGACGACGTCACGGCTGGCGATGGCGCCGACGATTCCGCACATGGCAGGAGGCTCGCGGGAGGGGGCGGGCGGGGAAGGAGGATCGCCATTTTCTCACGGCCCGGGGCGCCCCCGGAAAGAGAAAACTCTCCCCGGCCTGGGACCGGGGAGAGCCAAGCAGAGGCGTCATGGCGTTGGCCTCACGTCGCCTTGCCGGAGCGCGGGAGAGGAGGAGACCCGCGAACCTGAGACGAATGATGCGCGCGGGGCGGGGCCGGGGCAGCGGCATTCTTCGCAGCGAAATTGCCGAAAATCGGACAACCGAACGTGAGGGTCCGCATCAGCGCCGGCCGGCCGCGTCCTCCTGGGTTCGCCCGCCGAAACGCCACCGCCTCCGGACCTCGATCCCGGCGCGCCCGAGGGCCGCCAGCAGGACCGTGGCGATGGCGGAGGCGACCGGCACGTAGGCTCCCGTCCGCAGCGCAAACAGGGCGGCCGCAAGGAGCGCCACGAGGGCGACCGCGGCGAGCGCGAGTGCGAGCCGCCAATCGCGCACCAGCACCAGGAGGGCGCCCGCGGTGAGAAGCAGCACCGCGAGCGGCCGGGACGTCTGCACCGGCGCGGCGCCCAGCAAGGCGGTGCGCAACGCCTGGGCATGCACGACGATCGCGGGCGCATCCCGCCCGGCCGGCTCCCACGCCGGCCAGGTTGTACGGCACCGAGACGCGATCGGTGTAGCGCTGCGTCGGCGCCGATCAGCACGATGCGGCCGTGGAAGAGCTCGCGCGACGCGCCGGGCATCGCGCATCGCGAGCACTTCGTGAAAGGGCACGTAGCGGTAGCGCTCGCCGAGCGCGAAATCGATGAGGCCGTCGGCGCACCGGCTCGAGAGCGTCTGGCACAGGCGGCCGGCGAGCGTCGGGAAAGCCGCCGTCCTCGGTGGGGATGAGGAGCGAGAAGCTGCGCGTGACGCCGTCGGCATCGCGCGCGCAGCAGGTCGATGCCGAGCCCGCCGGTCGCCGATGCACGGCGAGGTACGGCGCGTAGATCGGGCGCGCGGCACGCGTGCGGGCGTCGATCGAGAGCGCGACGACGAACGGACCGTTGTCGCCGCGCCGCGGCGAGGCCCACGAGCAGCGCGCGGTCGAGGCCCGGGTGCAGTCGCGTCCAACGAGCGGTCGGGCAGCGGCACGGCCAGCCCGATGGCGGTGGGCTGCGCGGAGGCGATGCGCACCAGCACTTCCCCGAGCGGCTCGTTCCACACGCCGAGCGGCTGCGGCACGGCCTGTACGCTCGCCTCGTCGATGCCGACGATGACGATCGCGTCGGGCGCCGGCGCGCGGCGCGACCTCGCGCAGCACGCGCCCACTCGCGGTCGAGCAGCCAGGCCATCGAGCGCGCTCGGCCCGGCGGCGTGAGCGAGAATCGCGAATCCGCCAGCGCGAGCGCGAGCGACCGCGAATGCGCGCTGAGCGCCGCTGTCGCCGCCGTCCCCGGCTTCGTCCATGGGCCCGTATCTTAACGCGCGCGGCGCGCGGTGCTAGACTGCGTTTCGTCTCCCGCGCTCCAGAGAAGAAAATGACAGGGGATTCGCCGAGCGCCGCGCAACTGCAGGGAATTGCCGACCCGTTCGTGAGGTCAGCTCGCTGTCCCTCGGCCGGTTGCGCACCTATCCCGAAGAACACCGTCTTCATCACCGAGGGCGATTCGAGCGACTCGGTGTTCGTGATCCTGTCGGGCCGCGTGAAGGTCTTCATCTCGGACTACCGAGGGCCACGAGATGATCCTCGACACCCAGGGGCCCGGGCGAGTACGTGGGCGAGATGGCTCTCGACGGCAAGCCGCGCTCGGCCTCCGTGATGACGCTGGAGCCCAGCCACTTCTCCGTGGTCGGCGCGCGATCCGGTGCGCGAAGCGATCCGCCAGAACCCCGATTTCGCCCTCGACATGATCTCGCAAGATCATCGACCGCGCGCGCATCGCCACCAGCAGCGTGAAGGACCTGGCGCTCCTCGACGTCTACGGGCGCGTCGCGCGCCTGCTGCTCAACATGGCGCACGAAGCGGGCGGCAAGCTGCAGATCCCCGAGAAGCTCACCCAGCAGGAGATCGCCGAGCGCGTCGGCGCCTCGCGCGACATGGTGAGCCGCATCTTCCGCGACCTCACCGCCGGCGGCTACATCTCGGTCGAGAACCGCATCATCACCATCAACAAGAAGCCGCCCGCCCGCTGGTAGAACGCGGAATATTCCGCATCGCGGCGCGGCATTCCTCCCTCCCGCCGCCCGCCCCGCAGCGTCTAGCCTGCACTTGCCTGCCACCCCTGGCGCAGGCGGAAGAGGCGACTGCGATGCTGGACGACATAAGAAACCACGACGCGCACCCCAGCCACGAAGAGCGCCGCTGGATCTCCACCGATCCGCTGAGCGGCGCGACTGCGCGCCCTGGTCATGGTCGGAATTTCGGTGATCATCGGAGTGGCCGCGAGCTTCGCCCTGGCGCCCGACGGCGTGCCCCAGCCGGTCGTCGCGACGCTGAGCGCCCCCAGCCCCTGACGGAACCCCGCGCTACTTCTTGCGCGGGCGCTGCCAGTCCGGTTTCGTCACCTGCTTCTTCTGGGTGAGCGTGAGCCCGCCGGGCGGCACGTCCTCGGTGATCGTGGCGCCCGCGGCGATGGTGGCGCCCTTGCCGACGGTGACGGGTGCGACGAGCTGCACGTCCGAGCCGATGTGCACGTCGTCCTCGATCACCGTGCGGTGCTTGCGCGCGCCGTCGTAGTTGCAGGTGATCGTCCCGGCGCCGATGTTGACGTCGCTTCCCACGGTGGAATCGCCGACGTATGCCAGGTGGTTCGCCTTGCTCCCGCGCCCGAACGTGCTCGCCTTCACCTCGACGAAGTTGCCGATGTGGACCTCGTCGGCGAGCTCGGTGCCCGGACGAATGCGGGCGTAGGGGCCGATGCGCGCGTTGGCGCCGATGGTGGCCTCCTCGATGAGCGTGAACGGGCGCACCTCCGTGCCCGCGCCGATGGTGGCATCGCGCAGCAGGCAGTTGGCGCCGACGCGCACGCCGTCGCCGAGCACCACGCGGCCCTCGAAGATGCAGTTCACGTCGATGGAAACGTCGCGGCCGCAATGCAGCTCGCCGCGAACGTCGAGGCGCGCGGGATCGGCGAGGGTGACGCCGGCCTGGAGGAGTCGATCTGCCTGGTTCATCTGGTATTGGCGCTCGAGGACGGCGAGCTCGGCCTTGCTGTTCACGCCCGCGCACTCGAAGGCGGCGGAAGGGTGGCGCACCTCGACCCGGACGCCGTCGGCCACCGCGGCCGCGACGATGTCGGTCAGATAATACTCGCGCTGCGCGTTGTCGTTGCCGAGCCGCGCGAGCCAGGCTCGAGCCGCTCGCGCGCGACCGCGAGGATGCCGGTGTTGACCTCCCGGATCGCGCGCTCCTGCGCCGTGGCGTCCTTCTCCTCCACGATCTTCGCGACCGCGCCCTTCGCATCGCGCACGATGCGGCCATAGCCGCGTGGGCCGCTCCAGCACCTGGGTCAACAGGGCCAAGGCGCCGGTTGAGGCGGCCTCGACCAGCTGACCGCAGGGTGTCGGCGGCGATGAGCGGCACGTCGCCGTACAGGACGAGGACGATGCCGCCCGGGGCTGAGGTGAGGAAGCGCTTGCATCACGGCATGGCCCGTGCCGAGCTGGGGCGACTGCTCGGCCCACGCGATGCCCGGGTCGGCCAGGTGCTCGCGGACGCGCTCGCGCCCCGTGCCCCACCACGACGCAGAGGCGCGCGGGCTTCAGCTCACGGGCGGTCGCGACCGCATGGGCGAGCAGGGGGCGCCCTGCCAGGGGATGCAGGACCTTGGGCAGGCTCGAATGCATGCGCTTGCCCTGTCCGGCGGCCAGGATGACCACTTGAAGCGCGGTGGCGGCGGCGGCCATGGCGTCTCACCCGCGAAGCGCAAACAAAAAGGGCAGGGGGTGGCCCCTGCCCGGATGTGTTGCGCCTCTAAAGTAAAGGAGTTTCGTGATCCCCTGAACTACAGGTTGCATACTACCACGTCAGCGTTTCTGGCGCAGCTTCCGGATCGCGGCCAGCTGGGCGGCGGCCTCGGCGAGCTCCGCCTGGGCCTTCGCGAGCTCCATGGCACCGGTCCGGTTGGCGAGCGCTTCCTTAGCCAGGCGCTCGGCCTCCATCGCCTTGGCCTCGTCGAGGTCGTGGGCCCGCACCGAGGTGTCCGCGAGCACCGTGACGCGGTCGGGCTGCACTTCCATCATCCCGCCCGACACGTAGATCACTTCCTCCTCCTCGCCTCCGCCCGGGATGACGCGCACGGTGCCCGGCTTGATGCGCGTGAGCAGCGCCGCGTGCTCGGGCAGGATGCCGAGCTCGCCGCCTTCGCCCGGGGCCACGACCATCTCGGCCTCGCCGGAGAAGATCGCCTGCTCGGCGCTCACGATGTCTACGTGCAGTTTCTTTGCCATTCGTGCCCTTCTTGGCCCTCACCCCAACCCTCTCCCAGGGGAGAGGGGCGAACGTGAAAGGCGTCGTTTGATTACTGCAGCGTCTTCGCCTTCTCGAACGCTTCCTCGATCGTGCCGACCATGTAGAAGGCCTGCTCGGGCAGCGAGTCGCATTCGCCGTTCACGATCATCTTGAAGCCCTTGATCGTGTCCTTGAGCGTCACGTACTTGCCGGGCGAGCCCGTGAACACCTCGGCCACGTGGAACGGCTGCGACAGGAAGCGCTGGATCTTGCGCGCGCGGCCGACCGCCAGCTTGTCCTCGGGCGACAGCTCGTCCATGCCCAGGATCGCGATGATGTCGCGCAGCTCCTTGTAGCGCTGCAGCACCTGCTGCACCGCGCGCGTGGTGTCGTAGTGGTCCTCGCCGACCACGTTCGGGTCGACCTGGCGCGAGGTCGAGTCGAGCGGGTCCACCGAGGGATAGATGCCGAGCGCGGCGATGTCGCGCGAGAGCACGACCGTCGCGTCGAGGTGGCCGAAGGTCGTCGCCGGCGACGGGTCCGTGAGGTCGTCCGCCGGCACGTATACGGCCTGGATCGACGTGATGGAGCCGGTCTTCGTGGACGTGATGCGCTCCTGCAGGCGCCCCATCTCCTCGGCGAGCGTCGGCTGGTAGCCCACCGCCGAGGGCATGCGGCCGAGCAGCGCGGAAACCTCGGTGCCGGCGAGCGTGAAGCGGTAGATGTTGTCGATGAAGAGCAGGATGTCGCGGCCCTCGTCGCGGAAGCTCTCGGCCATCGTGAGGCCGGTGAGTGCCACGCGCAGGCGGTTGCCCGGCGGCTCGTTCATCTGGCCGAACACCATCGCGACCTTCGACTTCGACAGGTCCTCCTGCACGATGACCTTCGCCTCGGACATCTCGTGGTAGAAGTCGTTGCCCTCGCGGGTGCGCTCGCCCACGCCCGCGAACACCGACAGGCCCGAGTGCTGTGTGGCGATGTTGTTGATGAGCTCCAGCATGGTCACGGTCTTGCCCACGCCGGCGCCGCCGAACAGGCCGATCTTGCCGCCCTTGGCGAACGGGCAGATGAGGTCGATCACCTTGATGCCGGTCTCGAGCAGCTCCACCGAAGGCGAGAGCTGGTCGAATCTCGGCGCCGCGGCGTGGATCGAGCGGTGCTCTTTCGCGCTCACCGGACCGCGCTCGTCGATCGGGCGGCCGAGCACGTCCATCACGCGCCCGAGGGTGGCGGGGCCCACCGGCACCGAGATCGGCGCGCCGGTGTTCCTCACCTTCATCCCGCGGCGCAGGCCGTCCGAGGAGCCCATGGCGATGGTGCGCACCACGCCGTCGCCCAGCTGCTGCTCCACTTCGAAGGTGAGGCCCTTCTCGGTGAAGGAGCTGCCTTCCTCGACCAGGGTCAGCGCTTCGTAGATGTGGGGCATGCTGTCGCGCGGAAACTGGATGTCGATCACCGCGCCGATGCACTGGACGATCCTGCCTTCGGTCATTTCTGTCGTGCTCATGGTCGATTCCCGTATTGAATTCTTCAGACGGCGGCGGCGCCGCCGACGATCTCGGACAATTCCTTGGTGATGGCGGCCTGGCGCGACTTGTTGTAGACGAGCGTGAGCTGGTCGATGACGCTCGAAGCGTTGTCGCTCGCCGCCTTCATCGCCACCATGCGCGCCGACTGCTCGCTCGCGAGGTTCTCGGCCACCGCCTGGTAGATGATCTGCTCCACGTAGCGCGTGAGGAGCTCGTCGAGCACGACGCGCGCCTCCGGCTCGTAGAGGTAGTCCCAGTTGGCGCGCGCCGCGCGCGCGTCGGCCTGCAGGCGGTCGGCCGGCAGCGGCAGCAGCTGCTCGATCACCGGCTCCTGCTTCATCGTGTTCACGAAGCGCGTGTACACGATGTAGAGCGCGCTGATCTTGCCTTGGGCGAACGCGTCGATCTGGACCTTCATGGGCCCGATCAGCCGCTCGATGTGGGGTGTGTCGCCGAGCGCCGTGAGGTGCGAGACCATGTTGCCGCCCACGCGCTGCAGGAAGCCGAACGCCTTGTTGCCGATGGCGGTGAGCTGCACGTTGCGGCCCTCGGCCTGCCACTCCTTCAGCTTGCTCACGGTGAGGCGCAGCGCATTGGTGTTGAGGCCCCCGCACAGGCCCTTGTCGGAGGTGACGACGATGAGGCCCACGTCCTTCACGCCCTCGCGCTTGACCAGGAAGGGATGGCGGTACTCGGTGTTCGCGTGCGCGAGGTGCGCCGCGATGATGCGGATCTTGTCGCCGTAGGGGCGCGCCTGGCGCATGCGCTCCTGGGCCTTGCGCATCTTCGAGGCCGCCACCATCTCCATGGCCTTGGTGATCTTGCGCGTGTTCTGCACGCTCTTGATCTTCGACCGTATCTCTTTGCTGCCTGCCATGTCGTCATCCCCGCGCAGGCGGGGACCCAGTCAATTAGTAAGTGGCGTTCTTCTTGAAGTCCTTCACGGCTTCGTGCAGCTTGGCCTCGTCGTCCTTCGAGAGGTCCTTCGTCTTCTCGATGCGATCGACCAGCTCGCCGTACTTGCTCTTCACGTACTCGCGCATCGCGCGCTCGGCGGCGAGCGCGTCCTTCACCTCGACGTCGTCGAAGTAGCCGTTGTTGACCGCGAAGAGTGTCAGCGCCATCTCCCACACCTGGAGCGGGCGGTACTGGGGCTGCTTCATGAGCTCGGTCACCATGCGGCCGCGCTCGAGCTGCTTGCGGGTGGCTTCGTCCAGGTCCGAGGCGAACTGCGCGAAGGCCGCGAGCTCGCGGTACTGCGCGAGTGCCAGGCGCACGCCGCCGCCCAGCTTCTTGATGACCTTGGTCTGCGCCGCGCCGCCCACGCGCGACACCGAGATGCCCGCGTTGATGGCGGGGCGGATGCCGGCGTTGAAGAGGTCGGTCTCGAGGAAGATCTGGCCGTCGGTGATCGAGATCACGTTGGTCGGGACGAACGCGGACACGTCGCCCGCCTGCGTCTCGATCACGGGAAGCGCGGTAAGCGAGCCGGTCTTGCCCTTCACCGCGCCCTTGGTGAAGCGTTCGACGTACTCCTCATTCACGCGCGCGCCGCGCTCCAGGAGGCGCGAGTGCAGGTAGAACACGTCGCCCGGGTACGCCTCGCGGCCGGGCGGGCGGCGCAGCAGCAGCGAGATCTGGCGGTACGCCCACGCCTGCTTGGTGAGGTCGTCGTAGATGATGAGCGCGTCCTGGCCGCGGTCGCGGAAGTATTCGCCCATGGTGCAGCCCGAGTACGGGGCGATGTACTGCATCGCGGCCGGGTCGGAGGCCGAGGCGGCGACGACGATGGTATAGGCCATCGCGCCGAACTCCTCGAGCTTGCGCACCACGTTCACGATCGTGGAGGCCTTCTGCCCCACGGCGACGTAGACGCAGACGAGGTCCTTGCCCTTCTGGTTGATGATGGTGTCCACCGCGACCGCGGTCTTGCCGGTCTGGCGGTCGCCGATGATGAGCTCGCGCTGGCCGCGGCCGATCGGCACCATGGCGTCGATCGCCTTGAGGCCGGTCTGCACCGGCTGGGAGACGGACTTGCGCCAGATGACGCCGGGTGCCACCTTCTCGATCGGGTCGGTGAGCTTCGCGTTGATCGGGCCCTTGCCGTCGATCGGCTGGCCGAGCGAGTTCACCACGCGGCCGATGAGCTCGGGGCCCACCGGCACCTCGAGGATGCGGCCGGTGGCCTTCACGGTGTCGCCCTCGGTGATGTGCTCGTAGGCGCCCAGCACCACCGCGCCGACGGAGTCGCGCTCGAGGTTCAACGCGAGGCCGAGGGTGTTGCCGGGAAACTCGAGCATCTCGCCCTGCATCGCGTCGGTGAGGCCGTGGACGCGGCAGATGCCGTCGGTGACGGAGATCACGGTTCCCTCGGTGCGCTTCTCCGCGGTCACCTGGAGGTTCTGGATCTTCGACTTGATCAGCTCGCTGATTTCGGAAGGGTTGATCTGCATTGCTTCTCCTGGATCGCTACCGGCCGAGCGCCACGGCCATCTGGCCGAGGGCATCGCGCACGGAGGCGTGGATGACTTGGTCTCCGACCTGCACGCGGGCGCCGCCGAGCAGCTCGGGGTCCACGTCCATTTCGGCTTCCACTTTCTTGCCGTAGCGGCGCTCGAGCGCCCCCACGATGTCGGCGCGCTGCGCGTCGGTGAGCGGCTGGGCGCTGGTGATGCGCGCCTTGAGCACGCGCTCGTGCTCGTGCTTGAGCTCGTCGAACTGCTCGGCGATGGAGCCGATCAGCTCGTCGCGCCCGTTGTCGACGAGCAGCGAGATGAGGTTGCGCGTGACCTCGTCCATGCGCTCGCCGGCCACATCGGCGAAGAGCGCCTTCTTCTGCTGCGCCCCGACCCGGGGATCCGAAAGCAGCGAGCGCACACGCTCGTCGCCCGCGACCGCCGCGGCGACGGCGAGGCTATCACCCACTCGTGCGAGTGCCTTCTCCTCCAGGGCGGCCCTGAAAGCGGCCTCGGCGTACGGCCGGGCGACGGTGGCGATCTCGGCCATGGCTCAGATCTGCGCCTTGAGGCGCTCGAGCATCTCGGCGTGGGCCCGCGCATCCACCTCGCGGCGCAGGATCTTCTCCGCGCCGCTCACGGCGAGTGCCGCGACCTGCTCGCGCAGCTGCTGGCGCGCGGCCTGCACTTCCTGGTCGATCTGCGCCTTCGCCGCGGCGAGGATGCGGTCGCCCTCGGCCTTCGCCTGCGACTTGGATTCCTCGATGCGCTGGTTGGCCGCCTGCTCGGCCTGGGTCACGAGCTCGTGCGCGCGTTCGCGTGCGTCCTTCAGCAGCACCTCCGTCTGCTTGTGGGCGTCGGCGAGCGAGGAGCGGCCGCGCTCGGCCTCGGCGAGGCCGTCGGCGATGGTCTTCTGCCGCGTCTCGATCGCGTTGAGGATCGGCGGCCACACGAACTTGACGGTGAACCAGATGAACAGCGCGAAGGCCGCGGCCTGGCCGATCAGCGTCAGATTTGGATCCATAAAGCGACCTTCCCGGACGTGTTTCCTGGATTTAGCCGATGCTCGCGAGCAGCGGGTTCGCGAACGCGAAGAACATCGCGATGCCGAGGCCGATGATGAACGACGCGTCGATCAGGCCCAGCAGCAGGAACACCTTCGCCTGCAGCTGCGGCATGAGCTCGGGCTGGCGCGCGGCGCCTTCGAGGAAGCGGCTGCACATGATGCCCACGCCGACGCACGCGCCCAGCGCGCCCAGGCCGATCATGAGGCCGATGCCTACGCCGGTGTAGGCCTGGATCATGGCGATGAATTGAATCTTCTCCATTGTGGTTTTCCTTTCGGTGGTGACTCGTGTTGAAGGGTTGGGGCTCGCGCGGCGGCGGCGGGCGGCGAAGGTCAGTGGCTCTCGTGCGCCATCGTGATGTACACGATGGTGAGCATCATGAAGATGTAGGCCTGCAGCGGCCACGATCAGGATGTGGAAGATCGCCCAGCCGAGCCCGAAGATCACGGCGAAGAAGGTGCCGACGATGCCCGCGCGCCGCGAGCATCCACAGCAGCAGGAAGATGATCTCGCCGGCATACATGTTCCCGAAGAGCCGCAGCGAATGCGACAGCGGCTTCGAGATGTATTCGACGAGGTTGAACAGGAAATTGAGCGGCCAGAGGATCGGGTTGGAGCCGAAAGGGGAGCAGAAGAGCTCGTGGATGAATCCGCCGCGCCCTTCACCTTGATCGCGAAGCCGATCATGAGCGCCCACACCGAAAGCGCCAGCGCGAAGGTGGTGTTCACGTCCGCCGTCGGGACGACGCGGAAGCCGTGCTCGGCGTCCGAACTGCTCCGCGACCCACGACACCAGGTCCGCGGGAAGGAAGTCCATCGCGTTCATCAGCAGCACCCACAGAGCCACCGTGAGCGCGAGCGGCGCCACGAACTTGTGGCGGTCGCCGTGGAAGATGTCCCTCACGTTGTTGTCGACGAAGCCGAAGAGGCAGCTCGACGAAGGCCTGGCGTCTTGTTCGGCACGCCGGAGGTGGCGCCGCTGCGCGATCCACCAGAAGAAGCCGATCCCGACGAAGCCCAGGATGACCGACGACGATCGATCGAGTCCACGTTGAGCGTCCAGAAACGCGCCCTCGCCCACCGGCTGCGTTGAAGAACGTGAGGTGGTGGGCGATGTATTCGGAGGGGGTCATTCGCTCTGGCGGCCATCGATCGATCGTTCAGTGTTCCCCGTCGGCCGGGGACGTCTTTCCTTCGTCTCCGTCGCGCACGGCGATCGCCGCGGCGAATATCACCACCGTCATCACGAACGCCGCGAAGAACGCGGCGTGCACGATGGAGCCTGTAGCGCGCGAGCGCGAGCCACAGCAGCATGACGATCAGCAGCACCTTGACCGCCTCCGCCCTGAACATCGTGCGCAACGCCTCCCCGGCCGTGCTCGCCCTGCGCCGCGCGACGATCCAGGCGTAGACCCCATCGGCCGCCACGTTGATCGAGCCGCCGAGGGCGGCCGACACGGCGCCGTCCTTTCCCCACGGAATCGCCGCGACGAGCGCCAGGACCGCCGTAGCGACGACCTGCCACAGGAGAACGGTACGGAAGGGCCTCATCTGGACTGTCGCATCGGCTGTCCCCCTTCCATTTGCGCTGCCGCAAAGCGGCAGTGTCCCGGGAGGACGGCCCCGCGAAGCAAAACCATTCGATTATAGCGACCGGCGCCGAAATGCGTCAAAAGATCCTGCGCTGCAGCATGGCACCTCAGGGCCGCTTCAGGCGCGCGAGCAGCCCTTGCAGCTCATCCAGGCTGGCGTAGTCGATCACGACGCTGCCCTTGCCCGAGGCGCGCGGCTTGAGGTGCACCGTCGCGCCGAGAATTTCCGCCAGCTCCTCCTCGAGGCGGCGGCTGTCGGCGTCGAGCGGTGGCGGGCTTGCGCGCCTTTCCGTGCGCGCTCGCCGACGCCTCCTGCACGAGGCGCTCGGCCTCGCGGACCGAAAGTCCCTGCTCGGCGATGCGCTGGGCGAGCTCGACCTGCCGCGCGCTTCGACACCGCGAGGAGCGCGCGCGCGTGGCCCATGTCGATGCGGCCTTCCTGCACCATGGCCTGCACCGCGGGCGCGAGCTCGAGCAGGCGCAGCAGATTGGTCACGCCCGCCCGCGAGCGGCCGATGGCGCGGGCCACTTCCTCGTGCGTGAGCTTGAACTCGTCGATCAGTCGCTTGAGGCCGGACGCTTCCTCGATCGGATTCAGGTCCTCGCGCTGGATGTTCTCGATGAGGCCGATGCCCAGCGCCGCCTCGTCGGGCACGTCGCGCACCAGCGCCGGCAGATGGTCGAGGCCCGCGATGCGCGCGGCGCGCCAGCGGCGTTCTCCGGCGAGGATCTCGTACTGCGCTGTCGCCCACGCGGTCGCACGACCACCGGCTGGATCACGCCGCGCGCCCGGATCGATTCGGCGAGCTCCTCGAGCGAGGCCTCGTCCATGCGCGTGCGCGGCTGGTACTTGCCGGGCCGCAGCGCGGCAACCGGAAGCTGCGCGAGGCGCTCTTCCTCGCGCTCGCCGCCGCCGCCGAGCAGCGCGTCGAGGCCGCGACCGAGTCCCTTGTGGCGCGCCATCGCTTCAGGCCGCCTCGGCGACCACGAAGCCGTTGCGCGCGAGCAGCTCGCGCGCGAACTGCAGGTGCGCGAGCGCGCCCTTCGAAGCCGGGTCGTGGAGCAGGACGGGCTTGCCGAACGACGGCGCCTCGGCGATGCGCACGTTGCGCGGGATCACCGTGTCGAACACCTTGTCGCCGTAATGGCGTCTTCAGCTCGTCGGAGACCTGGACCGTGAGCATGCTGCGCGGGTCGTACATCGTGCGCACCAGCGCCTCGATCTCGATCGCGGGATTGAGGTTCTGCTTGACCTTGCGCAGCGTGCCGACCAGGTCCGAGAGGCCCTCGAGCGCGTAGTACTCGCACTGCATCGGAATGATGACCGCGTCGGCCGCGGCGAAGCCGTTCACGGTGAGCATGTTGAGCGCGGGCGGGCAGTCGATCACCACGAAGTCGTAGCCGGCGGCGGCCGGGCGCAGCGCGTCGCGCAGGCGGAACTCGCGCCGCTCGATGGCGATGAGCTCCACCTCGGCGCCGGCGAGATCGCGGTTCGAGGCGACGATGTCGTATCCGCCCTCGCATGGGCGCAACGCGTCGGCGAGCGGGTATTCGCCGAGCAGCACGCCGTACACCGTCCTCTCGCACGCCGTCTTGTCCACGCCGCTTCCGGTCGTCGCGTTGCCCTGCGGATCGAGGTCCACGAGGAGGACGCGGCGCCCGTAGTGCGCGAGGCTCGCGCACAGGTTCACGGCGATGGAGGTCTTGCCGACGCCGCCCTTCTGGTTCGCGATGACGAAGATGCGTCCCATCACGCCGCCTCGACGAACACGAGATGGCGTTTCGCGTCGAGGTTCGGGACGCTCAGCTCCAGCACGCGCGCCACGCGATGGGTCGCCGGCACGCGCGCGATCTCGTCGAAGGGGTACACGCCCTTCATCGCGACGAGCTGGCCGCCCGGGGCGACGAGGTGCTTCGCCTGCGCGACGAAGTCCGCGAGGTCGGAGAATGCGCGCGAGACCACCGCGTCGAACTGGCGCTGCGGCTTCCAGTTCTCGACGCGCTCGCAGACGATTTCCACGTTCGCGAGCGCGAGCTCCGTCTTCACCTGGCGCAGGAACGTGCATTTCTTGTGGCTCGAATCGAGCAGCGTCACGGCGAGGTCCGGCCGCGCGATCGCCACCGGAATGCCGGGAAGGCCCGGGCCGGTCCCCACGTCGAGAAGCGAGCGAGCGAGCGCGAGATAGGGCAGAACCGAGAGGCTGTCGAGCAGGTGCAGCACGACCATCTGGTCGGTCTCGCGTACCGCCGTGAGGTTGTGCACGCGATTCCACTTCGCGATGAGCTCCAGGTAGCGCGCGAACGCGATGCTCGCGCCCTCGGGCAAGTCCGCGCCGAGGGCCGCGACGCCCTGCGCGATCCGCGCTTCGAGCGTCATGCGCGGCTCTCCTGCAGCGATTCCGCGGCCGCGCTGCGCCGCTTGAGGTGCACCAGCAGCAGCGAGATGGCCGCCGGCGTCACGCCCTGGATGCGCGAGGCCTGGCCCACCGTCTCCGGCCGCTGCTGCGAAAGCTTCTGGCTCACTTCGCGGGAGAGGCCGCGAATCGCCCCGTAATCGAGGTCCGGCGGAAGTGCCAGGCTCTCCTGCGTGCGTTGCCGCTCGATCTCCTCGGCTTGCCGGTCGATGTAGCCGGCGTACTTGGCGGCGATTTCCACCTGGAGCGCGACATCCGCGTCGGCCACCGGCGTCGCGTCGGCGGTCCAGCGCGCGATGGCTTCGTAACGCACGTTCGGGCGCCGCAGGAGGTCGAAAAGCGAGTGCTCACGTTCAATGGGCTGCCCAAGTACAACCATTTGTTCTTCAATGGGAATTTGCGTAGGCCGCGCCCAGCTCGCCCTCAGGCGCGCGGATTCGCGATCGATGGCATCGCGCTTGCGGGCAAAGGCATTCCAGCGCGTGTCGTCGACGAGGCCCAGCCGGCGGCCGGCTTCGGTCAGCCGCAGGTCGGCGTTGTCCTCGCGCAGCTGCAGCCGGTACTCGGCCCGGCTCGTGAACATGCGGTACGGCTCGCTCACCCCGCGGGTCACCAGGTCGTCGACCAGCACGCCCAGGTAGGCTTCATCCCGCCGCGGGCACCAACCGGCCTCGCCCCGCGTGGCGAGCGCGGCGTTGATACCCGCCAGCAGTCCCTGCGCGGCGGCCTCCTCGTAGCCCGTCGTGCCGTTGATCTGGCCCGCGAAGAAGAGCCCGGCGAATGGCCTTCGTCTCGAGCGTGGACTTGAGCCCGCGCGGATCGAAGTAGTCGTATTCGATCGCATAGCCGGGGCGCAGGATGTGGGCGTTCTCGAGCCCGGCGATCGAATGGACCAGCTCGCTCTGCACGTCGAACGGCAGGCTGGTGGAGATGCCGTTCGGATAGAACTCGTGCGTGGCGAGGCCTTCCGGCTCGAGGAAGATCTGATGCGACGCCTTCCCGGCGAACCGGTGGATCTTGTCCTCGATCGACGGGCAGTAGCGCGGCCCGACGCCCTCGATCACGCCGGTGAACATCGGCGAACGGTCCAGGCCGCCGCGGATGATCTCGTGGGTCCGCTCGTTCGTGTGCGTGATCCAGCAGCTCACCTGGCGCGGGTGCTGGTCTCGGCGCCCCAGGAACGAGAAGACCGGCTCGGGACGGTCGCCGGGCTGCTCGGCGAGGCGGGCGAAGTCGATGGTTCGCCCGTCGATGCGCGGCGGCGTGCCGGTCTTCAGGCGGCCCACGGGCAACTGGAGCTCCCGCAGCCGGGCGGCGAGCGACAGCGATGGCGGATCGCCCGCGCGGCCCGCCTGGTAGCGGGAGAGGCCCACGTGGACCAACCCGCCCAGGAACGTCCCGGCGGTCAGGACGACCGTCGTGCCATGAAACCGTAAGCCAATGGAGGTGACGGCGCCCGCCGCCCGCCCGGATTCCAGGATCAGGTCGTCGACCGCCGCCTGGAAGATGCGGAGGTTCGGTTGCTCCTCCAGCCGGCGCCGAATCGCCGCGCGATAGAGGACCCGGTCGGCTTGCGCGCGGGTGGCCCGGACCGCCGGCCCCTTGCTCGCATTGAGGGTGCGGAACTGGATGCCGGCCTCGTCGGTGGCGACCGCCATCGCGCCCCCCAGCGCGTCGATCTCCTTCACCAGGTGCCCCTTGCCGATGCCGCCGATCGAGGGATTGCACGACATCTGGCCGAGCGTTTCGACGGAGTGCGTGAGGAGCAACGTCCGGGCGCCGGCGCGCGCCGCTGCGAGGGCGGCCTCGGTGCCGGCGTGGCCGCCGCCGACCACGATGACGTCGAAACGGGTGGGGAAATCCATTGGGGAACCGCGGAGCTGCCGAGTCAAACCGGAATTCTACGTGAAACGCCTGCGACGCCCTACAGGTTCCACGTGGAACAGCGCCGCCGCCGAGGCGGATGTTCCACGTGGAACATCACTTGCCGATGCAGAACCGGCTGAAGATCTCGCCCAGAAGGTCGTCGGCGCTCACGATCCCCGTGATGCGCCCCAGTGCAAGCGTGCGCAAGCCTGAGCTCTTCTGCTTGTAAATCAAACTGTTGCGATACTTCCTCGGCCCGCCCAAGGTGCCGCGCCGCCGCCTGCAAGGCCTCCAGGTGCCGCTGCCGCGCCATGAAGATGCCCTCCCCGTGCGGCTTCCATCCCGCCACGTCGAGGAGCCAGCCCCGCAACTCGGCCATCCCTGCCCCGGTCTTGGCGGAGACGGGGAGGAACGCCTCCCCGGGATGGGCATGCCCCGGGTTCGCCGCCACCAGGTCGATCTTGTTGACCACCCGCGCCCGTGGCAAGGCCACCGGGAATCGCGCGAGGATTTCCTCGTCCGGCGCCTGCGCATCCGTGGCGGATTCGATGACCAGCGCGGCGCCGGCGCTCTCGACCGCGCGCCAGGTGCGCTCGACGCCGATGCGCTCCACTTCGTCCTCGGTGCTGCGCAAACCCGCCGTGTCGACGAGATGGATGGGAACGCCCTCGATCGCGATCGTGGCGCGCACGTAATCGCGCGTCGTTCCCGGCACCGGCGTCACGATCGCCAGGTCCTCGCCCGCGAGCCGGTTGAGGAGGCTCGACTTGCCGACGTTGGGTGGTCCCACGAGCACGACGGTGAGCCCCTCGCGCAGCACGGCTCCCTGGCGCGCATCGGCGATCAGCGCTTCGAGGCCTTCGCGCAGCGCGCGGCGCTTCGCATCCTGGCCCGCGCGATCGGCCGGATCGATCTCCTCTTCCGGAAAATCGATGCACGCTTCCACGTGCATGCGCAGCTCGAGCATCGCCTCGGCGAGCGCGCAGACGCGGCGCGAGAACTCTCCTTCCAGCGAGCGTGCGGCGCTGCGCGCGGCCTCGATGCTCGATGCGTCGATGAGATCCGCGACGCTCTCCGCCTGGGCGAGATCCAGCCGCTCGTTGAGGAACGCGCGCTTCGTGAATTCGCCCGGCTCCGCGACGCGGGCGCCCGCCTCGATGCAGCGCTCGAGCAGCTGCCGCATCACGAGGGGACCGCCGTGCGCCTGGAGCTCGACGACATCCTCGCCGGTGTACGAGTGCGGGGCCGGGAAGAACAGGACGATGCCGCGGTCGATGAGCTCGCCCGAGGCGGAGCGCAAATCGCGCAGCGTCGCGCGGCGCGGCGCCGGCACGCTCCCCGCGATGGCTCGGGCGACAGCGCGGGCGTCGCGCCCGGAAATGCGCACCACGCCGATTCCGCCGCGCCCGGGCGGCGTGGCGATCGCGGCGATCGTGTCGCCCGCGATCAGCGCCTGGCTTTCGCCTTCGCCTCGGCCGCGAGGGTGCGGTTGATGTGCCACTGCTGCACGATCGACAGCATGTTCTGCACGACCCAGTACAGCACCAGGCCGGACGGGAAGAACAGGAAGAACACGCTGAACATGATCGGCATGATCAGCATCACCTTCGCCTGCACCGGATCGGCGGGCTGCGGGTTCAGGCGCGTCTGCACGAACATCGAGATCGCGTAGATCACCGGCAGCACGAAGTACGGGTCCGGCGAGGAAAGGTCGTGGATCCATCCCAGCCACGGGGCGTGGCGCAATTCGATCGATCCCAGCAGCACCCAGTAGAGCGCGATGAAGACCGGGATCTGCACCACGATCGGCAGGCACCCGCCCAGCGGGTTGATCTTCTCGGTGCGATAGAGCTCCATCATCGCCTGGTTGAGCTTCTGGCGGTCGTCGCCGTAGAGCTCCTTCAGCTTCTCCATCTTGGGCGCGAGCACCTTCATCTGCGCCATGGAGCGGCCCGCCTTCGCGTTGAGCGGATAGAAGACGAGCTTGATGAGGATGGTCATCAGGATGATCGCCCAGCCCCAGTTGTGCACGAAGCCGTGGATCGTCTTGAGGAGCAGGAAGAGCGGGACCGCGAGGATCTTGAGCCATCCGTAGTCGACGACGAGGTCCATGCCCGGCGCGGTCTTCGCGAGGCGGTCCTTCTCCTGCGGCCCGATGTACACGGGTACGTCGACGCTCGCGCTGGCGCCCGGCGCGATGGTGCCCACCGCACGATCACTCCCGCGGTGTAGAGGTTGTCGCCCACCTTGTTCGTGAAGTACTCGCGCTCCACGCCCTCCTTCGGAAGCCACGCGGACACGAAATAGTGCTGCACGATCGCGATCCATCCGTCTTTCGCCTTCTTCGGATAGTCGAGGCTTGCCCTTGTCGATGTCCTTGAACGCCACCTTGTGGAACTTCGATTCCTCGGTGTAGACCGCCGGCCCCGTGAACGTGGTCACGCCGCCGAACGAGCTCGTCTGCGCGGCCTCCTGGCTCGGTGCATTCGAATCACGCAGGAACTGGTAGTACGCGAACGGCGTGATCGGCTTGTCGGACTTGTTGGTGATGTCGTATGCGACATCGATCAGGTAGCTGCCGCGGTGGAACACGAAGCGCTTGACGACCTCGGCGCCGGCCGCGTCGTGCGCGCGCAGGCGCACTTCCAGCGTGTCCTTGCCGTCGGCCATCGCGAACGCGCGCCGGTCCGCGTCGTAGAGCGTCTTGTGGTTGGGCAGCGAATCGCCCAGCAACCCCGACTGCGTCTCGAAGTAGTGCTGCGGATCGGGCTCCATCAGCGTGAGCGGCTTGGTGCGGTCCTGCGCCGAGTGCACCTTGCGCAACGTCAGCCGCCGAATGTCGCCGCCGACCGGACTGATCTCGACGTCGAAGAAATCGGTGCGCACGCGCACCGGCTCTCCGGCCGCGGGCGAAACCGCGGCCCCGGCGGGCGGCGACGGCGCCGCAGAAGTGCCGGGTGCGGCCGCAACATTCGGGGCCGACGGAACGCTCGACGGCACGGGCGTCGTCATGGCGGGCCGCTGGGGCGGCGGCGGCGCATTGTGCCTCTGCCACGCCTCCCAGAGCAGCAGCGCGGAGAACGAGAACACGATGAGCGCGATGAGTCGTTGGATGTCCATCATCATTCGGAAGGTCTCAGGGAACCGGATCGAAGCCGCCGGCGTGCCAGGGATGACAGCGCGAGATGCGCCGCAGCGCGAGCCGCGAGCCCGTCCACGCGCCATGCCGTCGGATGGCCTCGATCGCATATTCGGAGCAGGTCGGCGAGAAACGGCACTGGTTTCCCCACCAGGGGCTCAGCAGGTAGCGATACGCCCGGATCGAGCGCGACGAGAATCCGCGCCATCAGCGGGTCCCGGCTTCGTGCAGCTGGTCGAAGAGGCCGGCGACCTCCGCGCGAATGGCGGCGGCGGATGCGGCATCGAAACGCTGCCGCAGCGCCACCACGCAGTCGAGGCCGTCGTGCTTCAGGGCGTGCCGCCGGAAGATTTCACGCATCACGCGCTTGAGCAGGCTGCGGTCCACCGAGGAGGGAACGAGGCGGCGTGTGAGCGCGACGCCGAGACGTGAATCGCTCGAGACAGCGCGCAGCGCATGAATCACCACCATCGGTCCGCGGACTTTCTTTCCCGCCCGCAGCACCGGCCCGAACGAGCCGCGCGCCGCGAAGCGGTGCCGCCGGGAAAAGCCCTGCTCTCGGGCGTTCCGCGGCATCGGGAATTCAGACGGCGACGCGCTTGCGGCCCTTGGCCCGGCGCGCGTTGATGATGGCGCGGCCGCTCGCCGTCTTCATGCGCACGCGGAACCCGTGGGTCTTCTTGCGGTGGGTCGTCGACGGCTGGAAAGTGCGTTTCATTGCGATGCCCCTGGGAGGATATTGCGGGTGGCGAAAAGCCTCAAATTATAGCCGATCGGCACTGCGCTCGCCATTGCGCCCTTGTATTCAAGGCCTTCCAGTCCTGTGGATAACGTCGCCCGATCCAGATAAAATTTCGGATCGCACCGCTCCGTTTTTTCGCTCCCTTCCACCACTGTCCCGCCCTCGCCCGCAACCATGGATTCGCTTTGGCCGTCGCTCGCCGCGGAGCTCAAGAAGGAGCTGCCGGCCCAGCAGTTCGATACCTGGATCCGGCCGCTGCGCGCCGAGCGCCACGACGACCAGCTCGTGCTGGTAGCGCCGAACCACCACGTGCTGCGGTGGGTCCGGGCGAACCTGCTCGCGCGCATCGAATCGCGCGTGGAGCGCGTCGCCGGCAGCCGCCTGAGCGTCAACCTGGTGCTCGAGGAGAGGCCTTCGGAGACGGAAATCGTGGTTCCCGAGCCGGTGCCCGTGCCCGTCGCCGCGAACGACCGGCCGGGCCGCGACGAGCACCGGCTGAATCCCGGCTTCACGTTCGCCAACTTCGTGAACGGCAAGGCGAACCAGATCGCGCGCGCCGCGGCGATCCAGGTGGCCGAGAACCCGGGCACCGCCTACAACCCGCTCTTCATCTATGGCGGGACGGGCCTGGGCAAGACCCACCTGCTGCAGGCGATCGGCATCGAGGTGCTCAAGCGCAACCCGAAGGCGAAGGTGCGCTACATCCACGCCGAGCAGTTCGTCGCCGACGTCGTGCGTGCCTACCAGCACAAGAGCTTCGATTCGCTCAAGCGCTACTACCGCTCGCTGGACCTCTTCCTCATCGACGACGTCCAGTTCTTCGTCGGGAAGTCGCGCTCGCAGGAAGAGTTCTTCTACACGTTCAACGCGCTCTTCGAGGCGCACAAGCAGGTCGCCATCACGAGCGACTGCTTCCCGAAGGAAATGACCGGCATCGAGGAGCGGCTCATCTCGCGCTTCGGCTGGGGCCTCACCGTCGCCGTCGAGCCGCCGGAGCTCGAGATGCGCGTGGCGATCCTGCTGAAGAAGGCCGAGAACGACGGCGTGCGCGTCGACGAGAACGTCGCCTTCTTCATCGCCAAGCACATCCGCTCCAACGTGCGCGAGCTCGAAGGCGCGTTGAAGCGCGTGCTCGCCTACGCGCGATTCAACAACGCGACGGTCAACGTCACCACCGCGCCGCGAGGCCCTGAAGGACCTGCTCGCCGTCCTCAATCGCCAGGTTTCCATCGAGAACATCCAGAAGACGGTCGCCGACTACTTCAAGATCAAGGTCTCGGACATGTACTCGAAGAAGCGCTTCCGCTCCGTGGCCCGTCCGCGGCAAGTGGCCATGGCGCTCGCCAAGGAGCTCACCCAGCAAAGCCTGCCGGAAATCGGCGAAGCTTTCGGCGGCCGCGACCATACGACCGTCCTGCATGCCTGCCGCAAGACGCAGGAGCTGCGCGAGACGGACCAGGAATTCGCGCGCGACTACGCGCAACTGCAGCAGATACTGCTGGGATGAGTCATGCACAAGCGCGTGACAACCTGTGGATCGTTTCGCCGCGAAGGCCGGATGGCGCGGTTATCCACAGTGCGCGCATTGCGTTCCGGCGTTTCCGCCCCCATTTCAATTACTTGTCAACCCGTTGATCCCGTTCAGCATTCCAGAGTTATCCCGCTCCGGACCGGCTCCTATTAGCTGTTAACTATGTCTTTACTTAAATAAACCATGCTGAAAATCAAAACGACCAACGACAAGCTCCTGGGGCCGTTGCAGCAGGTCACCGGCATCGTCGAGCGCCGGCATACGCTGCCGATCCTTTCGAACGTGCTGATCACCGCCACGGGGCCCCAGGTCGAGTTCCTCGCCACGGACCTCGAGGTGCAGATCACCTCGAAAGCGGATCTCGACGGCAAGGCGGAAGGATCGGTGACGGCGGGAGCGCGCAAGCTCTACGACATCCTGCGTTCGCTTCCCGAGGACGCCGAGGTGTCGATGGAGGCGAAGGACAACCGCATGGTGGTCCGCGCCGGCAAGAGCCGCTTCAACCTGCAGACGCTGGCCGCCGCGGATTTCCCGCGCATGGTCGAGGCGAAGGATGCCTCGCGCACCCTCACGCTTCCGCAGAACGCGCTGAAGGATGCGTTGCGCCTGGTGCAGTTCGCGATGGCGGTGCAGGACATCCGCTACTACCTCAACGGCGTGCTCTTCTCGGTGGACAAGGACACGCTGCGCGTCGTGGCGACCGACGGCCACCGGCTCTCGTACGCCAGCCGCTCGCTGGGCAGCGACCACGGCTCCGTGGAAGCGATCCTGCCGCGCAAGACGGTGCTCGAGCTCATCAAGCTGCTCGGCGACGGCGACGACCCCGTCTCGCTCGCCATCGGCGCCAACCAGGCGCGCTTCTCCTTCGGCGGCATCGAGATCGTCTCGAAGATCGTCGAGGGCAAGTTCCCGGACTACCAGAAAGTGATCCCGACCACGCACAAGAACCGCGTGACGCTCGACCGGACGGTGCTCGCGCAATCGCTCAACCGCGCGGCGATCCTGTCCAACGAGAAGATCCGCGGCGTGCGCCTCGTCTTCACCAAGGATTCGCTCTCGATCATCTGCACCAACAACGAACAGGAGGAGGCCGAGGAAGGGCTCGCGGTCGAGTACGACGGCGACCCGCTGGACATCGGCTTCAACATCTCGTACCTGCTCGACGTCCTGAACCACGTCGATTCCCCAACCGTGACGGTAGCGATGGGCGACTCCAACTCGAGCGCCCTCGTGCAGATTCCCGGCCGCGACGACTTCAAGTACGTCGTGATGCCGATGCGCATCTGAAACCCGCAAGGACGTCCCAGAACCCAGGAACTCAATGGCAACGCTTCCCGAACTGACCAATCCCGCCGGCCGCGGCGTGGGCGAATACGACTCCAACAGCATCAAGATCCTCAAGGGCCTGGACGCCGTGCGCAAGCGTCCCGGCATGTACATCGGCGACACGTCCGACGGCACGGGGCTGCACCACATGGTGTTCGAGGTGGTGGACAACGCCATCGACGAGGCGCTGGCCGGCCACTGCGACGACATCAAGGTCGTGATCCACACGGACAACTCGATTTCCGTCGTGGACAACGGCCGCGGCATTCCCACCGACATCAAGGACGACGACGACCTCAAGCGCTCGGCCGCCGAGATCGTCATGACGGAGCTGCACGCGGGCGGCAAGTTCGACCAGAACTCGTACAAGGTCTCCGGCGGCCTGCACGGCGTGGGCGTGTCGGTCGTGAACGCGCTCTCGGAGTGGCTCAAGCTGCGCATCTGGCGCAACGGCCACGCGTACTTCATGGAGTTCCACGACGGCGTGGCGGTGAAGCCGCTCGAGATGACCGGCACCACGGAGCGGCGCGGCACCGAGGTCCACTTCCTCGCCTCGAAGGTGACCTTCGGCAACGTCGAGTTCCACTACGAGATCCTCGCCAAGCGGCTGCGCGAGCTCTCGTTCCTGAACGACGGCGTGAAGATCGAGCTGATCGACCAGCGCACCGGCAAGAGCGAGAACTTCGCGCACACCGGGCGGCGTGAAGGGCTTCGTCGAGTACATGAACCGCTCGAAGACGGTGCTGCACGGCAACATCTTCCACGCCATCGGCGAGAAGGAAGGCATCACCGTCGAGGTCGCGATGCAGTGGAACGACTCGTACGGCGAGTCGGTGCAGGTCTTCACCAACAACATCCCGCAGCGCGACGGCGGCACGCACCTCACGGGCCTGCGCACGGCGATGACGCGCACGATCAACAACTACATCGAGAAGGAAGAGATCGCCAAGAAGGCGAAGGTCGAGACCACCGGCGACGACATGCGCGAGGGGCTCACCTGCGTGCTCTCGGTGAAGGTGCCGGAGCCGAAGTTCTCCTCGCAGACCAAGGACAAGCTGGTGTCCTCGGAAGTGCAGCCCGTGGTGTCCGAGGTGGTGTCGCAGAAGCTCGCGGAGTTCCTGCATGGAGCGGCCGGCCGACGCGCAAGATCATCTGCACCAAGATCGTCGAGGCGGCGCGCGCGCGCGAAGCGGCCCGCAAGGCGCGCGAGCTCACGCGGCGCAAGGGCGTGCTGGACGGCATCGGGCTGCCGGGCAAGCTCGCCGATTGCCAGGAGCGCGACCCGTCGCTATGCGAGCTCTACCTCGTCGAGGGCGATTCCGCCGGCGGCTCCGCGAAGCAGGGGCGCGACCGCAAGTTCCAGGCGATCCTGCCGCTCAAGGGCAAGATCCTCAACGTCGAGCGCGCGCGCATCGACAAGATCATCACGTCGCAGGAAGTGGCCACGCTCATCACGGCGCTGGGCGCCGGGATCGGCGAGGACATTCAACATCGACAAGCTGCGTTACCACCGCATCATCATCATGACGGACGCGGACGTGGACGGCGCGCACATCCGCACGCTGCTGCTCACGTTCTTCTACCGGCAGATGCCGATGCTGCTCGAGAAGGGGCACATCTACGTGGCGCAGCCGCCGCTCTACAAGGTGAAGAGCGGCAAGGAGGAGCGCTACCTCAAGGACGAGCACGAGCTGAAGCACCACCAGCTGCGCCGGGCGCTGCACGGCGCGGCGCATCATTCCCGACGGCGGGCGCCGCGCCGCTCGCCGGAGAGGCGCTCGAGAAGATCGCGTCGGAATACCTCACGACCGAAGCGGTGATCGAGCGGCTGTCGCATCGCGATGGACCCGACCGTGCTGCGCGCGATGCTCGGCATGCCGCGCATCTCGCTCACCGACCAGGAAGGCGCGTCGGAAGCGGCGCGCGCGCTGCATGACCTGCTCATGCCCCATCCGCCGAAGGCGCACATCGAGCGCGACCCGACCTCGGATGGCTGGCGCGTGCGGCTCGAGAAGGTGGTCCACGGCAACAAGGTGGAGACCGTCATCGACCACGCGTTCCTGGAAAGCGGCGATTACGCGCAGATCGTGAAGACCGCGCAGACCCTGTCGGGCCTGATCGGGGCCGACGCGCAGGTGAAGCGCGGCGAGACGGTACGCTCGATCAAGTCGTTCAAGGAAGGCCTCGACTGGCTGCTGTCCGAGGCGAAGAGCGGCATGGCGATCCAGCGCTACAAGGGCCTGGGCGAGATGAATCCCGAGCAGCTCTGGGAAACCACGATGGATCCGGCGCAGCGCATCCTGCTCAAGGTGCAGATCGAGGACGCGATCACTGCCGGGGAGATCTTCCAGACGCTGATGGGCGACGAGGTGGAGCCGCGCCGCCAGTTCATCGAGACCAACGCGCTCGGCGTGACGAACCTCGACGTGTGAGGACGGGCTAGGCGGCCTTGCGCACTCGCGCCTTGCCGCCGGTCTTGCCCTTCGCCTTGCCCTTGCCGGCCTTCGCGGCGAGGAGATCCACCGCTTCCTCGAGCGTGATGGTGTTGATCATCTTCTCGTCCGGGAAGCGTGGCGTTCACCTTGCCGTGCTTCACGTACGGGCCGTAGCGGCCGGAGTAGAGCGCGACCGGCTGCCCGTCGCTGCGGGTGCTTGCCCAGCACCTTCGAGCGCCCCGCGGGCGCTGAACTGCTTCGGTTCCTTGAGCAGCGCGACGGCGCGATCGAGCGCGATGTCGAAGACACTCTCGTCCTTCGGGATCGACTTGAACGCCCGTCGTGGCTCACGTAGGGGCCGAAGCGGCCGATGGCGGCGACTACCTTCTTGCCGGTCTCGGGATGGTTTCCCAGGTCGCGCGGGAGCGCCAGGAGCTTCAAGGCGTTTCGAGCCGTCACGGTATCGGGCGCGATGTTCTTGGGGACCGAGACGCGCTTGGGCTTCGTGTCGCCTTCCTGCTCGCCCAGCTGGACGTAGGGGCCGTACGGGCCCTGCATCGCTAGATGGTCTTGTGCGTCTTCGGATCGACGCCCAGCTCGCGCTTGGCCGGCTCCGTGCCTTCCGCGCCGTCGAGGTTGCGCGTGTAGTCGCAATCCGGGATAGCCGGTGCAGCCGATGAAGCGCCCGCGGCGCCCCAGCCGGATGGTGAGATGGTGCTTGCCGCACTTCGGGCACATCTCGTCCATCTGCTCCTGCGTCACGTCCTTGCGCGAGACCGATTCCTTCTCCTCGATCTGCGCCGAGAAGTCCTTCCAGAACCTCTCGAGCACCGGTATCCACTCGTCCTTGCCGTTGGAGATGTCGTCGAGCTCGTCCTCGAGCTTCGCGGTGAACTCGTAGTCCACCCAGTGCGCGAAGTGCTCGGTGAGGAACTTGTTGACGATGCGTCCCACGTCGGTCGGCATGAAGCGCTTCTTGTCGAGGGTCACGTACTCGCGGTTCACGAGCGTCGAGATGATGGAGGCATAGGTCGACGGCCGCCCGATGCCGTATTGCTCGAGCGCCTTCACGAGGCTCGCTTCCGAGTAACGCGGCGGCGGCTGGGTGAAGTGCTGCTCGCCGTAGAGCTTCTCGATCTTCACCGTGTCGCCCGCCTCGAGCACCGGGAGACGCTTGTCCTCTTCCTCCACCGCATCGTCCTGGTCCTCGTGGTACACGGCGATAGAAGCCGGGGAAGACCATCGTCTGGCCGGTGGCGCGGAACACGTTGCCGGCGCCCCCCACCGTGAAATCGACCGCGACGGTGTCGAACTGCGCGGGCGTCATCTGCGAGGCGATGGCGCGCTTCCAGATCATCTCGTAGAGCTTGCGCTGCTCGTCGTTGAGATAGGGGTACACCGACTCGGGCGTGCGCGCGATCGAGGTCGGGCGGATCGCCTCGTGGGCCTCCTGGGCGTTCTTCGACGTGCTGCGGTACTGCGACCGGGCTCTTGGGAAGGTAGTCGGGCCCGTAGTTCTTCGTGATGTAGCCGCGCATCTCCGTGAGCGCTTCCTTGGACAGCGTCACCGAATCGGTGCGCATGTAGGTGATGAGGCCGGTCACCACCTTGCCGACGGCCACGCCTTCGTAGAGGCTCTGCGCGACCTTCATCGCGCGGTCCGTCGAGAAGCCGAGCTTGCGAACCGCCTCCTGCTGCAGCGTGGAAGTCGTGAATGGCGCGGCGGGCGAGCGCAGCTTGCGCTTCTTCTCGACCTCCCGCACCTTCGCCACGCCCTTGCCGTGCTGCTCGAGGAACGCGCGGATCTCCTGCTCGCGCTGCGCGCTCCCGATGGCGAATTGGTCGAGCTTCTCGCCCTGGAAGTGGGTGAGTTGCGCGCGCTGAAGGGGATGCGGTCCTTCTGGCTGTCGAAGTGGAGCGTCCAGTATTCCTGGCTCTTGAACTTCTCGATCTCGAGCTCGCGCTCGACGATGAGCCGCAACGCCGGGCTCTGCACGCGGCCCGCCGGAAAGGCCGCGGCGGATCTTCTTCCAGAGCAGCGGCGAGAGGTTGAATCCGACGAGGTAGTCGAGCGCGCGGCGCGCCTGCTGCGCGTTCACCAGCGTCCATCGAGATGGCGCGCGGATGCTTCACCGCGTCCTTGACGGCGCCCTCGGTGATCTCGTAGAAGACCACGCGCTTGAGCTTCTTGTCCTTGAGCGCCTTGCGCCCCTTGAGGATCTCCGACAGGTGCCACGCGATCGCCTCGCCCTCGCGGTCCGGGTCCGTCGCGAGCAGGATGGTGTCGGCCGACTTCACCGCCTTGGCGATCGCGTCGACGTGCTTGGTGTTCCGGTCGATGAGCTCGTATTTCATCCGGAAGTTGTCCTCCGGATCGACCGCGCCGCTCTTGGGCACCAGGTCGCGCACGTGCCCGTAGGAAGCGAGGATCTCGTAATCCTTCCCGAGGTACTTCTTGAGCGTCTTCGCCTTCGAGGGCGACTCGACGATGAGGAGATTCGCGGCCATGGAAATCTTCGTGGGAACCTTTTTATTCTATAACGCGGCCCGCCGCGGGCCGGGAACCGTGGCGATCACGCGCGCGAAACGCGCTGGAACCTCCCGCCCGGGAGCGCGGCGACGCGGCCTTCGATCTCGAGCCGCGACACGCACGCGGACACTCGCGCGACGTCGAGCCGCGCCTGCTCGGCGATCTGGTCGAGCGACATCGGCGCGAATCCCATCGCGCGAAGGACCGGGTCGCGTTCCGTGGCCGGGCACTCGGCGGTCGCGGGTTGCGTGGACGCGGGCCGCGACGCAGCCTCCCAGCGCAGCTCGGCCAGGACGTCTTCGGCGCCCTCGACGAGCTTCGCTCCCTGCTTGATGAGCCAATGGCATCCCTTGGAGAGCGTTGAATGGATCGAGCCCGGCATCGCGAAGACCTCGCGATCCTGCTCGAGCGCGCTGCGCGCGGTCGTGAGCGAGCCGCTGGGCAGCGCCGCTTCGACCACGAGGACCCCGAGCGACATGCCACTGATCAGACGGTTGCGGCGCGGGAAGTTCCCCGGCCGGGGCGGCGTGCCGAGCGGGAACTCCGACACGAGGCACCCCTGGCGCTCCAGCGCCGCCGCGAGCTCGCGGTTGCGTGACGGATAGTACATGTCCGGGCCCGTGCCCATCACCGCGATGCTCGAGCCGCGCGCCGCGAGCCCGCCGCGGTGCGCGGCCGCATCGATGCCGAGCGCCAGCCCGCTCACGATGGTGAGGCCCGCTTCCGACAACGCGCGCGCGAGCGCCTCCGCGTCCTCGATGCCTTGCGTGCTGGCGTTGCGGCTGCCGACGATCCCGAGCGCGGGTGCGGCGAGCAGCTCCACCCGTCCCGACACGTAGAGCGCCACCGGCGGATCCGCCGTCTGCAGCAGCCGCGGCGGATAGCGCGGGTCGCCGAGCGCGACCAGGTGGCGATTCGCGCCATGGAGCCACGCGAGCGTCGTGTCGAGGAGCGCCGGATCCGCTCCGCGCGCGAAAGCTTGCGCGGCTTCGGGTCCGGCGACGCTCGCGATGTCGCGGGTGCCCGCGGCGAGCAGCGCATCCGGAGTGCCGAAGGATTCGAGCAACGCGCGCAGCGCGAGCGCCGGCACGCGCGCAACGAGCGCGACGCGCAACCACGAGAGCGTGTCGTGGCGGTCGCTGTGGCCTTGGTCCAAGGGGTACCTGCGCGGCGCGAAGGGAGGATGCGCGATAAACGATCCAGCCCGCGCTTGCGCTGACGAACGCGGGCAGCAAAAAGGGGGCCGCGGCCCCCTTTCCCGGTTCGAGCGGCTATGCGCTCAGGGCGTGCGCACGACGTCGCCCACGTAGATGGGTTTGGTGGCGCGCATCACCATGGCGTACGACATCTTCTCGAACACGCGGAACACGAAGATGATGCCGTTGCGCTCGTCGGGCAGCTTGATGGCGCTGCTTCCGGCCAGCGCGGCGCCGGCCTTCTGCTGCTCCAGCGGTGTGCCGGGCGGGTCGGGAACGACCGGCACGGGCTTGATATCCATGCCCTTGAGCCAGCCGTTGTCGAAGATCTCGGCGCCGCCATGGCCGTTGGCGCCGACCACCGCGCCCTTGTGGTAGCTGGCGAGCACGTGTCCCACCTGCAGGCCGTCGCGGGAGCCGCGGTTGATCGTGATGATCTGGTACTGGCCGATCTCCGCGACGCCGCCCTCCACCGACATGATCTCGCCGATGACCATCTTGTCCGGGGCGTGCGGGACGTAGTTCGGGAACGTGGTCTCGCGCGCGGGCGCGAGGCGGTCGCCGCGATTGATCTCTTCCGTCGACTTCAGGATCTGCAGCGTCGTCGGGTTGCCGAAGCGGCGCACGCGCGCGTCGCCCAGGTATTTCGCCTCGTAGCCGAGGATCTCCCCGGTCTCGGGATCGATGCAACGCGGCACCCGGGCGGAAGACCTGCCAGTTCACGCCGTCATTGGTGCCGATGCGGTCCGCGTAGGCGGTCTCGCCCGCGCTCACCAGGACGCGTCCCTCTTCGGTCGCTACGATGCTGGGGGCATTGTCGAGGCCGCCGGATTCCACGACGAGCGGCTGGGTCAGGAATGGCCCGATGGCAGTGCCGGGGATGGTCGGGATCGCCGTCGTGAGCGGCTCCACGCGGACCCGCGGCTCGACTTTCACCACGTTGCGCTCGGCCACTTCGGCGCCGCCGCCGACGAGGGACAGCTGCGGGCCACCCGGGGCGCTGCGATCGAGGTGGATGACGTCGCCGGGGTAGATCCAATGGGGGTCCTTGATCTGGTCGCGGTTCATCTGCCAGATCTGCGGCCATTTCCAGGGATCCTTCAGGAAACGCCCGGAAATGCCCCACAGCGTGTCGCCCTTGACGACGGTGTACTCGTCCGGGGCCGTCGGCTGCAGGTCGGCCTGGGTCACATGGTCGGCGGCGGCGGGGCTGGCCTGCGAAGCCTCTTTTCCCGCCTCGGGAGGCATGCCGTCGGCCAGGAGGCACACCGGAACCAAACTGGCCAGGGCCGCGACTAAAGATATAATTGTCTTTCGCATGGCGGCACTCACTTGTGGATATGGAGCTCGGGACCCATATTCAGAAAAAGGGTTACGCCCCCTTTTTCATGTAGTGCAGTAAATTCTGCACATAATTTATTCAATTAGCAAGCATTTATGGCCATTCTCGAGATCCTGCAGTACCCCGACCCGCGCCTGAACACCCCCGCCGAACGTGTCGAGAAGATCGATGCGGCGACCCGCAAGCTGATCGACGACATGGCGGAAACGATGTACGCGGCGCCCGGGGTGGGGCTCGCCGCCACCCAGGTGAACGTGCACGAGCAGATCATCGTGATCGACGTGAGCGACGATCACAGCGACCTGCGCGTGTTCATCAATCCGGAGATCACGCGGCGCGAGGGCCTCGCCGTGAACCAGGAAGGCTGCCTCTCCGTTCCCGGCATCTACGATAACGTGGAGCGCGCGGAAAGCGTCACCGTCACCGCGCTCGACCGCAACGGCTCGCGCTTCACGCTCAACGCTTCCGGAATGCTCGCCGCCTGCATCCAGCACGAGATGGACCACCTCGACGGCAAGATCTTCGTGGATTACCTCTCGGAGCTGAAGCAGAACCGCGTGCGCGCGAAACTGAAGAAGCGGCAGCGCAAGGCGGCCTGACCTTCCCCGCGCCCTTGCGCGTCCTCTTCGCAGGCACGCCACCCTTCGCCGCAACGGCCCTCGAGGCGATTCTCGCCGCCGGCCACGTCGTTCCCCTCGTCGTCACCCAGCCCGACCGCCGCGCCGGCCGCGGGATGCGCGTGTCCGAAAGCGCGGTCGCGCAGGCGGCCGTGCGCCACGCCCTTGCGCTCTTCAAGCCGCAAACGCTTCGCGACGCGCAGGCACGGGCCGCGATCGCGGCCGCCCACGCCGAAGTGATGGTGGTGGCCGCCTTCGGGCTCATCCTGCCCGTCGAAGTGCTGGCGCTTGCGCCGCGCGGCTGCCTCAACATCCACGCCTCGCTCCTGCCGCGCTGGCGCGGGGCCGCGCCGATCCAGCGCGCGATCCTCGCGGGTGATTCCGCGACCGGCATCACGATCATGCGCATGGAGGCGGGCCTCGACACGGGTCCGGCGCTGCTGCGCAAGCCGCTCGCGATCGGTCCGCGCGATACCGCCGGCTCGCTCGGCGCGTCGCTCGCCGCGCTCGGCGCGTCGTGCATCGTCGAGGCGCTGGCCGCGCTCGATCGCCTCGTGCCCGAGCCGCAGGACGACGCGCTCGCGACCTATGCCGCGAAGGTGGACAAGCGCGAAGCGCGCATCGACTGGTCGCGCACGAGCGCGGAAATCGACCGCCAGGTTCGCGCGTTCAATCCCGCGCCGGGCGCGGAAACGCGGTTGCGCGGCGCGGCGTTCAAGATCTGGGAAGCGCGACCCGAGGCGGGACAGGGAGCGCCGGGACGCGTCCTCGATGCAGGCGCGGGCGGAATCCTGGTGGCGTGCGGGGACGGAGCCCTGCGCGTGACCTCGCTCCAGCGCGGCGGGGGAAAGCGCATGGGTAGCGGCCCGTTCCTGCTCGGCTACCCCCTTGAAACGGGGCTGGTCCTGGGGGGCGAGGCGCCTACCGCGGCCGAAAACTCGACCGGTTAAGACGCAACCACCTGATTTTTAAGGCAAAGCCCCTGCGGCGCCAGGCGGCGAACGGCTGGCAAGTCCTTGAGAATGGTGGTAAATTGGCTTCCGGTGCCGCAGTGTCTCGAACTTGCCACAAGTGTTGTGGAAACGCTTCGGCGGTCGGGCCGCGAAGCGGCCGCCAGGTGACTCGATGAGCCTCGCCCATATTCATTCTTCCCGTGTCCGGGCGCTTCCCGGAACGCTTTGGCGCATCGCGCGGCGCGCGCTTGCGCTGTGTGCATTGTTCGTCGCGTGCGTGCCCGTGGCGTTCGCCGACGGCATCGAGGTGCGCAGCGCGGGCATCCAGCCCGCGGAAGACGGATGGCAGCTCGACGCGCAGTTCGACGTGCAGTTCAGCCCGCGCCTCGAGGAAGCGGTGAACCGCGGCGTACCGCTCTACTTCGTCGTCGAATTCGAGCTCTCGCGTCCGCGCTGGTATTGGTTCGACGAGAAGCCGGTGCAGGCCTCGCAGACCTACAAGATCAGCTATACGCCGTTGCTGAGGCAGTATCGCCTCTCCATCGGCAACAACTACCAGAACTTCACGCGCTTCGAGGAAGTGACGCGCGTCCTCTCACGACTACGCGGATGGCATGTCGCGGACCGCGGCGCACTCAAAAAGGACGGCACCTACCAGGCGGCGCTGCGCATGCGCCTGGATACGGGCCAGCTGCCCAAACCGTTCCAGCTGAACGCCATCGCCTCGCGCGACTGGACGCTGGACTCGGATTGGCATCGCTGGACCATCGCTCCATGAAGGCCCTGATCTTCCTGTGTGTGGTCACCGGCGCCGCGCTGGTGTACCTCATGTCGGAAGCGTCGTCCAACACCGCGCTCTTCGCCCAGAACTATCCCCTGCTCCTCGGCCTCGGCGGCGGCCTCGCCCTGGGCCTGATGGCGCTGATCGTCTACCAGCTGCTCCTGCTCCGCAAGAAGCTGCGCGAGCGCGTCTTCGGCTCCAAGCTCACGCTGCGCCTCATGGCGGTGTTCACGCTGATGGCGCTGATCCCGGGCGGCCTCGTCTACGCGATCTCCTTCCAGTTCCTGCAGCGCTCGATCGAATCCTGGTTCGACGTGAAGGTGGACGAGTCGCTGAAGGGCGGCATCAACCTCGCGCGCAGCGCGCTCGAGAACTCGCTCAAGGACCTCACGCAGAAGGCCGAGGCGATGGCGCACACGCTCGCCACCTCGCAGGCGGTCGAGGCCACCACGCTCAACCGGCTGCGCGAGCAGTACTCGGTCGAGGAGGCCACGCTCATGACGCCGCGCGGGCGCATCATCGCCCAGGCCGGCGTCGAGCCCATCGCGCTCTTGCCCGACCTGCCGGGCGCGAACGTGCTGCGCCAGGTGCGGCTGCAGCAGTCGGTGCCCTCCATCGAATCGATTCCCGACCGGGGCCTGTACCTGCGCGTGATCGTGCCCGTGAACGTGCTCACCATCGCCGACGACATCCGCATCCTGCAGGTGCTCCAGCACGTGCCCCAGGCGATCGCGCAGGACGCGGAGATCGTCGAGGCGGGCTACAAGGACTACCAGGAGCTGCAGCTCGCGCGCGTGGGGCTCAAGCGCATCTTCGGGCTCACGCTCACGCTGGCGATGCTGCTTACGCTCTTCTCCTCGCTCGCGCTCGCGTTCGTGCTGTCCGAGCGGCTCTCGGCGCCCCTGTCGGCGCTCGCCGAGGCCACCCGCGCCATCGCGAAGGGCGATTACTCCAAGCTCAACCCGGTGAAGAGCCGCGACGAGTTCGGGGTGCTCACCCAGTCGTTCAACACCATGACGCGCCAGATCGCCGACGCCACCGAGGCGATGGAGCGCAACCAGCAGCAGCTCGAGAACTCCAAGACCTATCTCGAGAGCATCCTGTCCAACCTCACTTCCGGCGTGCTGACGTTCGACGAGCGCCTGTACGTGAAGACGATGAACGCGGCGGCGAGCGGCATCCTCGCCGTGCCCGCGGCCGCCTTCCACGGCCTCAAGCTTCCCGACTGGCCCGAGCACGTCCAGGCGGTGGCGCCGTTCGCGGAGCTCGCGCTGCGGCAGTTCGCATCCTCGGGCGTGCGCCAGTGGGAAGAGCAGATGGAGTACCGCCGGGCCGACGGGCCGCGCACGCTGCTCCTGCGCGGCACGCGCCTCGGCTCGCGCGGCGAAAGCGGCTACGTGGTGGTCTTCGACGACATCACGCACCTGATCCAGGCGCAGCGCGACGCCGCCTGGGGCGAAGTGGCGCGGCGCCTGGCGCACGAGATCAAGAATCCGCTCACGCCCATCCAGCTCTCGGCCGAGCGCCTGCAGCAGAAGCTGAAGGACAAGCTCCCGGAGACCGAGGCGGACATCCTCAAGCGCGCCACCGGCACGATCGTGAACCACGTGGCCGCCTTGAAGGGCATGGTGGACGACTTCACGCAGTACGCGCATGCATCGCGCATGAACGCCCGCGCCGTCACGCTGAACGACCTGGTGCGCGAGGTGCTCGTGCTCTACGAGTCGATGGGTGTCGCGATCGAGGCGCGGCTCGCCGAGGGCCTGCCGCAGATCCAGGCGGACCCGGGCATGCTGCGCCAGGTCCTGCACAACCTCTTCCAGAACGCAATCGACGCGCTGGCCGGCGTCGAGTCGCCGCGCATCCTGGTTTCCACGACGCTCGGCACCGGCGGCGTGCTGCTCACCGTGCGCGACAACGGCAGCGGCATCGCCGAGAACGTGATGGGACGCATCTTCGAGCCGTACGTGACCACCAAGCCGAAGGGCACGGGCCTCGGGCTCGCGATCGTGAAGAAGATCGTCGACGAGCACCACGGGCGCATCCTGGTCGAGAACGTCAAGCCGCACGGGGCCACCGTGAGCATCGTGCTGCCGTACCGGGCGGCCGCGTAGCGCCCATGTCCGCCAACCAGATCCTCGTCGTCGACGACGAAGTCGGCATCCGCGAGCTGCTCTTCGAGATCCTGCGCGACGAGGGCTATGGCGTGCGCCTGGCCGAGAACGCCCAGACCGCCCGCTCGGCGCGCAAGGAGATGCGGCCCGACCTCGTGCTGCTCGACATCTGGATGCCCGACACCGACGGCATCACCCTGCTCAAGGAATGGGCCGGGAGCGGGCTGCTCACCATGCCCGTGGTCATGATGTCCGGGCACGGGACCATCGACTCCGCGGTCGAGGCGACGCGCATCGGCGCCTTCGACTTCCTCGAGAAGCCGATCAGCCTGCCGAAGCTCCTCGCGACGGTGGGCAAGGCGCTGGCCGGAGGCCGCGTCCTGCCCAAGACCGGCCTCGCGCTCGTCCACCTGGGGCGCGCGCGGGTCGTGCAGGAATTGCGGCAGAGGCTCGAGCAGGTGAGCCGCCTGCACACGCCGGTTCTGCTCATCGGCGAGCCGGGCTGCGGCTTCGAGGTGTGCGCGCGGCACCTGCACCTTCCCAACACGCCGTGGGTCGCGCCCGAGGAAACCGAGTGGCTCGCGACCAATCCGTTCGAGCCGCTCAACGAGGCGCGCGAGGGCACGCTCTTCCTTCCCGAGATCTCGGAATTGTCGAAGGCGGAGCAGAAGGGCCTGGCACAGCTCGTCGGCAAGCTCGAGAAGTTCAACGTGCGGCTGGTGTGCGCGACGGCGGGCCCGCTGCCGGCGCTCGCCGAGGACGGGCACTTCGACGGCAACCTCTACAACCAACTCTCGGGTCTCACCATCCGGGTCCCCTCGCTCTCGGACCATCCGGAGGACATCCCGGACATCGCGACGACGCTCCTCACGCAGCTCATCGACGCGAACGAGGTGCCGCTGCGCACGCTCACCGTCGGCGCGCTCAACGTGATGCGCAACCTCGACTGGCCCGGCAACCTGCCGGTGCTCCAGAACGTCGTGAAGACCCTCGCGCTCACCGCGCTCGCCAACGACATCACGGGCGACGAGGTGAACCGCGTGGCACGCGAGTTCAACCTCGGGCCGCGGGAGCAGCCGACCACCGAAGTGGGCGTTTCGCTCGACCTTCCCCTGCGCGACGCGCGCGAGCAGTTCGAGAAGCAGTACTTCCTGCACCACATCCGCCGCGAGGAAGGCAACATGTCGCGCGTGGCCGATCGCGTCGGCCTCGAGCGCACGCACCTTTACCGCAAGCTGAAGCAGCTCGGCATCCGCCCGTCGGGCAAGAGCGAGGACGCCTCGGGCTAGCGCGTCTCCAGCCGGCCGAGGCGCACTGCCGTGAGCCCGGTCTTCACGTTGTTGGGCACGGGCATCACCAGCACGCAATTGTCGTAGGGCGCGAGCACGGGCTGCTCGCCGTCCCAGGCGATGACGTCGCCGCGGCGCGGCACGATCTCCAGGCCGGTGAAGCTCTTCGCGAAGCGGAAGGCGGGCGAGTTGGCGATCACCGCCTCGGTCACGCGAATGAGCTTCTGGGCCGGCACGTTCGCGTCGATCTCGCGTCGCGCGCGCTCGGGGTCGGCGCTGCCCGTGCGCTGCAGGAAGCGCCACGTCGTCTGCCACGCCACGCGCTCGGCGTTGCGCTCCCAGTGCTGCCCGCATTCCACGAGCAGCGCGTTCTTCTCGCTCCCGGGGTCTCCGAAACCGCCGTAGTCGCGCATGCGCGTGCCGTTGGCATGCCCGGTGTCGCTCACGATGTGCTCGGGGGTGCCGACGTCGAATGCCAGGCGGATGCCCTTCTCGAGCGGGCCGCAGATCATCACCGGCGGGCTGGGCTCGAGCATCGAGTGGATGTCGAGCAGGAAATCCGCCGCCTCCACGAAGGGCCGCAACGCCCGCGCCCGCGTGAGCTCCACGCTCTGGCGCGGGCCGTCCAGCGTCGCGCGCGTCCAGACGCGGTTGAAATCCTCGTCGATGAAGCGCGACGCGTAGGGATTGCGCGTGTCGAAGCGCATGAAGGCGGCGACGTTGGCGAAGGCGAGGGTGAGCGTGCCGCGCACCGGCCGCAGCCCTTCGCGCAGCAGGCGGTCCACCACGATCGCGCCGCAGATCTCGTTGCCGTGGGTGAGCGCGTTGACCAGCACGTGCGGGCCGGGCTCGCCGCTCTCGAAGGTGTGGATCCACTCCACGCCGGTGGCGGAGCGGCGATGGGGCTCGATGTCGGGCGCCTGGAGCTCGATGGGAATCGCGGTCATGTCGTCAGGGGTCGTGGCGGTGATCGTGGTCGTGATGCTCGTGGTCATGGTGGTGATGATGCCCGTGGCCGCCGTCCTCGCACGCATGGGAGCCGCGCTGGGCCGCGTACCCGGCCACCGTGTCCAGCAGGCGGTCGAGGTCGCGCTTGAGGTCGGCGAAGCCCGGCGTCTTCTCGCGCGTCGCCTCGTTCATGTAGAGCCGCCGGTTCACCTCCACCTGCAGGCTGTGGCGGTCCGCCTTCGGATCGGAGAACGCGCGCACCAGCTCCACGCCCTTGTACGGATCGTTGACCTTCACGTGGTAGCCCATGCCGCGCAGCGCGTCCGCCACGGCCACGGTGAATTCCGCCTCGCAGGTGGTGCCGTCGCGGTCGCCGAGGACGAAATCCGCGCGCGCCTTGCCGGGGCCATCCTCCGAGATGCTGCTGCTCACCGCGGGCATCGAGTGCAGGTTCAGGTGCCAGACCGCGCCGAAATGCTCGTGGGCCTCGTCGAGCGCGTCTTTCACGGCGCGCTGGTAGGGCTGGTGGTAGCGCACGATGCGGCGCTTCACCTCCTCGACGCTCAACTTGCGCGCATAGATCGGCGCGCCCGAGTCGAGCACGCGCCAGATGAGCCCGATCCCGAGCTCGGTCTTGCGCGTGGCCACCGCGGGGCCCGGCCACGGCCCTTCGAGCAGTGCGGCGTCGATGTCGAGCAGCGAGCGGTTGGGATCGATGTAGCTGCGCGGGAAGCGCGCGGCGATGAGGGTCGCGCCCGCCTCCGGGCCGTGCGCATAGAGCTCGTGGACGTAGCTGTCCTCGGCCTGGCGCAGCGCCTCGAGGGCGACGCCGGGACGGAAATCGTCCGGGTACTCGGTCCCGCTGTGGGGCGAGTCGAGCACCAGCGGAACGCTGCGGCGTTGCGGCCGCGTGAGGTGGAATGCGTCGTTCATGTCGGTGGCGAGTCGTTCAGGTGGCATGCGGAGTGGTGGCCGGGCGCGATCTCCCGCAGCGCCGGGGCTTCCTCCCGGCAGCGGGCGAAGGCCTTCGGGCACCGCGGGTGGAAATGGCAGCCCGAGGGCGGCGCCAGCGGCGACGGGATCTCGCCGCGGATCGGCACGTAGCGCCGGCGCCGCGCCTCGATGCGCGGAACCTCCATGATGAGCGCTTCCGTGTACGGATGGTTGGGGCGCTGGTAGATCTCCGGCGTCGGCGCCGATTCGACCACGCGCCCCAGGTACATCACCACCACGCGATCGGAGACGTGGCGGATCACGCCCAGGTCGTGGCTGATGAAGAGGTAGCTCAGCCCCAGCTCCTCGCGCAGCCGGATGAAGAGATTGAGCACCTGGGCCTGGATCGACACGTCGAGCGCGGCCACGGCCTCGTCGCACACCAGGAAGCGCGGCTGCACCGCCAGCGCGCGTGCGATGCCGATGCGGCTGCGCTGGCCGCCGGAGAACTGGTGCGGGAAGCGGCGCATGAGCGACGGCTCGAGCCCGACGCGGCCCAGCACCTCGGCGACGTATTCCTCGCGCTGCCCCCGCTGCACGAGGCCGTGCACGACGGGCGCCTCGCCCACGATGTCGGCGATGCGCATGCGCGGATTGAGCGACGCGTAGGGGTCCTGGAAGATCATCTGCACGGCGAGACGTTCGCGGCGGGCCGAGCGCGCGTCGAACTCGCGGTAGGGCCGCCCTTTCCAGTATCGCTCCCCGGCGGTCGGATCGAGGATGCGCGCGACCATGCGCCCGAGCGTCGACTTGCCGCAGCCCGACTCTCCCACCAGCCCCAGCACCTCGCCTTCCCGCACGGCGAGGCTCACGTCGTCCACGGCGTGCACCGTCGCGTCGGGCGCGCCGGCCCCGAGCGCGCGCGCCATGCGCACGGCGAGGTCGGAGCGTTGCGCGAAGCGCTTGCTCACGCCACGCAACTCGACGAGCACCGGGGCGGCGCTCATGGCGCGAGCGGGCGCACGCAGCGAAGCGCGCGGTTCGCAACGGGCCGGGTGACGGCAGGCGCCAAGCGGCACTCCTCGCCCGCGTGCGAGCAGCGCTCCCGGAACGCGCACCCGGGACCCAGCTCCAGCGGCGAAGGCGCCATTCCCGGAATCTGCGCGAGCGGGCGTCCCGGGGCGTTGCGGCTCGGGATCGATTCCAGCAGGCCGCGCGTGTACGGGTGCATCGGGTGGTCGAGCACGTCGTCCACGCTTCCCGCCTCGACGATGCGCCCCGCGTACATCACGCAGACGTCGTCGGCGAGGCCGGCCACTACCGAGAGGTCGTGCGTGATCCAGATCAGCGCCGCGCCGCTCTCGCGGCACAGCCGCTGCATCTCGAACAGGATCTGGCCCTGGATCGTGACGTCGAGCGCCGTCGTCGGCTCGTCCGCGATCACCAGCGCCGGACGATTGATGAGCGCGATCGCGATCGCCACGCGCTGGCGCATGCCGCCCGAGAAGTGGTGCGGATAGGCGTGCAGGCGCTCGTCCGGGGAGGCGATGCCGACGCGCGCCAGCGCCTCGCGGCAGCGCTCGAGCGCGGCGGCGCGCGAGACGGCGTGGTGGGCGCGCACCGCCTCGACCATCTGCGTGTCGATGCGCAGGACCGGATTCAGCGTCATCATCGGGTCCTGGAAGATCATGGACACGCGGTTGCCGCGCAGGCGCCGCCACGAGCTCGCGTCGAGCGACGCGAGCTCGCGGCCCTCGAGGCGGATGCTTCCCGCGACGATGCGGCCCGGCGCGTCCACCAGGCCCATGATCGAACAGCCGGTCATGGACTTTCCCGAGCCCGATTCGCCCACCAGGCCCAGCACCTCGCCGCGGCCCACGGAAAGGCTCACGTCGTCCACCGCCCTCACCACGCCGGCGCGCGTGAAGAAATGGGTCCGCAGTCCCTCGACCTCGAGCACCGCGCTCATCGCTTGAGCCGCGGATTGAGGATGTCGCGCAGCTGGTCGGCCACGAGGTTGATCGCCATGATGGTGAGGAGCAGCGCCACGCCGGGATAGAAGCTGATCCAGTACTTTCCCGACAACAGGTACTGGAAGCCGTTCGCGATGAGCAGCCCCAGCGACGGCTCCGTGATCGGCAGGCCGAGGCCGAGGAACGACAGCGTGGCCTCGAGCGAGATGGCGTGCGCGACCTGCACGGTGGCCACCACGATGAGCGGCGGCAGGCAGTTGGGCAGCAGGTGGCGCAGCACGATGCGCGGCTGCGAGAGCGCCAGCGCCCGGGCCGCCTCGATGTATTCCTTCTGCCGCTCGACCAGCGCCGCGGAGCGCACGGTCCGCGCGTAATAGGCCCATTGGACGGTGACGAGGGCCACGATGATCTTCCCGATGCCCTGGCCGAGCGCGGCCAGCAGGACCAGCGCGATGAGGATCGCGGGAAACGAGAGCTGGATGTCGGCCACCCGCATGATCAGCGTATCGACCCAGCCGCCGAAATACCCGGCGGCGAGCCCGAGCACGAGCCCCAGGGCGAGTGCGGCGACCGTGCTCGCGCCGCCCACCGCGAGCGAGATGCGCAGGCCGTAGAGGATGGCGGAGAGCATGTCGCGGCCCTGGTCGTCGGTCCCCAGCCAGTAGGTGCGGCCCGCGAGCGACTGCGCGCCCGGCGCGAGCTGCGAGTCGAGCACGTCGAGCTGCGCGAGGTCGTACGGATTCTGCGGTGCGATCCACGGCGCGGCGAGGGCGACGACGACGATCGCCGCCAGGATCGCCAGCCCCAGCAGCGCGAGGCGGCTTTCGGCGAACTCGGCCGCGAACCGGCGCCACGGGGACTGCGGCGGGGCGGCGTTGCTTGCGGCAGGCGCGGGGGCCCCGGCGGCGATCCGCATGGCTCAATGCGCCGGCGCCGTGCCCAGGCGCACGCGCGGATCGAGCAGCGAATAGAGCACGTCGACCACGAAGTTGATCGCGATGAAGATGGTGACGATCACGAGGAGGTACGCGACGATCACCGGGCGGTCCAGCTGGTTGATGGAGTCGATGAGCAGCTTGCCCGTTCCCGGCCACGCGAAGATCGACTCGGTCACGATCGCGAACGCGATCACGCTCCCCAGCTCGAGCCCGATCACGGTGACGATGGGAATCATGATGTTCTTCAGCACGTGCACGCCGATCACGCGAGCGTTGCTCAGGCCCTTCGCGCGAGCGAACTTCACGTAGTCCTGGAGCACGGCCTCGCGCGTCCCCGCGCGCGTGAGCCGCACGAGGAGGGAGAGCTTGAGCAGCGCCAGGTTGGTGGCCGGCATCGCCAGGTGCTTGAGGCCGTCGAGCGTGAGGAAACTCACCGGCACGCCCAGCAGCGAGACGGTGGCGCCGCGTCCGTTGGGCGGAAGCCAGCCCAGCTGCACCGAGAACACCATGATGAGCACGAGCCCCACCCAGAACGTGGGAAGGCTGAACCCGACGATGGAGCCGGCCATGATGCTGCGCCCGATCCACGAATCGGGCTTGAGCCCCGCCACGAGCCCGAGCGGAATGCCGAGCACGATCGCGATCACCGTCGCCGCGAACGCGAGCTCGAGGGTGGCGGGGAGCCGCTCGAGGATGAGCTGGATCGCGGGGATGTTGTAGACGAAGGAGCGGCCGAGGTCGCCGCGCGCGGCATGGACGAGGAACGTGCCGTATTGCGCGAGCAGGGGCTTGTCGAGGCCCAGCGCCACCGTCGCGCGCAGGCGCTCCGCGTCGTCGGCCTCGGGGTTCACGAGCAGCTCGACGGGATTGCCGATCGCGTAGACCCCGAGGAACACGAGGAACGACATGAGCGCCAGGACGAGCAGGCTCTGGCCCAGGCGGCGGAAGGCGTAGGCGAGCATGGACGAATTGTCGCACGGTGCCGCAGCCGCCCGGCGGCGGCTGCGGGGCTCAGTGCGCGGGCTTCAGGTCCATGGCGAGCGTGTATTGGTCGGTGCGGGGCGTGTACCGCATCGCCGCTGCCGTGGCCCAGGAGCTCACCTCGTAGTGGATCGGGATGAGCGCGGTATCGCCCATCGCGAGCTCCGCCGCCTGCTGGATCATGGCCTCGCGCTTCTTGTCGTCCATCGTGCTCATCGCCTGCTCGATCAACCGGTCCAGCTCCGGATTGGAGTAGCGGGCGCGGTTCGTCACGCCCATGCCCTTCGACGGGTCGTGGGTCGCCAGCAGCGAGCGCAGGCTCGAGCCCTGCTCGCCCGATTCGGTGCCCCAGCCGAGCAGCATGTAGCCGAACTCGAGCTTCGTCGCGCGCGTGAAGTAGACGCTCGACGGCATGGTCTGCACCTTCGCCTCGATGCCGATGCGCGAATAGAACTGCGCGAGCGTCTGCGCGATCTTCTCGTCGTTGATGTAGCGGTTGTTGGGACCGAAGATGGTGAGCGCGAACCCGTCGGGATAGCCGGCCTGGGCGAGGAGCTTCTTCGCGCCCTCGGGATCGTATCTCGGCGGCTTGATCTTCTTGCTCGTGCCGAAGAAGAAATCCGGCAGCAGCTGCCCGGCGGGAACGGCCTTGCCTTCCATGATGCGCTGCGCGATCGCGTCGCGATTGATCGCGATGGAAAGCGCCTTGCGCACGCGGGATCCTTGAACGGGTTCTTCTCCAGCGGCTTGCCGGACTTGTCGGTGACGAAGGGCGGCGACTTGTCCGTCGACTGGTTCAGGTGCACGTAGATCACCCGGTTCGACACCTTGTCCACGAGCGCTGAAGCGCTTGTCCTTCGAGAGCTGCGCGATGTCGGCGGTGGGCACCGTCTCGATCATCTGCACGTCGCCCGAGAGGAGCGCGGCCACGCGCGCCGCGGGTTCGAGAGGATCTTGAAGGTCACCTTGTCCCACGGCTCCTCGCCGCCCCAGTAGCCGTAGTTCGCCTTGAGGACCACGCGGTGGTTGGGCATGTACTCGACGAACTTGTAGGGTCCGGTGCCGATCGCCGCCTTGCCCGAGTTGTAGTCCTCGGTGGCCGCGTGCTCTCCGTGCAGCTTCGAGACGATGTAGCACCGCCGCCATGTCGCTCGGCAGCAGTTCACGTGCGGCACCGCGGTCTTGAAGACGATCGTGTACGGATCGACGATCTTCACGTCCACGATGGGCTTGGTGAAGGTCGCGAACGAGGAGGGGCTGTTCGGGACGTTGGGAACGCGCTTCAGGGTGAACGCGACGTCCTCGGCCGTGAAGGGCGAGCCGTCGTGGAAGCGCACATTCTTGCGCAGCTTGAATTCCCAGGTGAGGTCGTCCACCGCCTTCCACGACGTGGCGAGCCCCGGCACCAGCTTCATGTTCGCGTCGCGCCTGATGAGCGGCTCGAAGATGTGCAGCAGCAGGCTGTTGTTCGGCGAGAGGTTGTGATAATGCGGATCGATCGAGGTGATCGCGGCCTGCAGGCCGATCGTGACCTCGCGCTCGCGCGGCGCCGGCGCCGAAGGCGACGAGCAACACGCAAAGGGCGACCGCGGCGATGCGGATCATGCGCAACATCAGCTCCTCCTGGTGGGGTGCGGCCGCTGCCTTTCGGCCGGTCGCGGCGGACGACCGGGGCATGATACCGTGAATGGACGATGGATCCTGCCCAACGCTTCGAGGCCCTGCTCGCGTCGGGAAGGACAGCGCGCTGCTGCGATTCGGCCTGGCGGATGCATTACCTCAAGGCGGGTCAGCCGCGCGCGCGCGATCGAGCACCTGCGCGCCGCGGTCGCGCAGGACGCCGGCTATTCGGCGGCATGGAAGCTCCTCGGCAAGTCCCTCGAGGCGGGCGCGATCCGGCAAGGCGCCATGGAGGCGTACCGCAGCGGGCATCGCGGCCGCGGCAAGCGCGGCGACAAGCAGGCGGCGAAGGAGATGGCGGTGTTCCTGAAGCGGCTGGAGAATGCGCGCGCCCGAGACGAACGCCCGGCGGCTAGGCGGTCGCGAGGAACGCCTCGAGCGCGGGAAGCGGCGCATCCTTCACGATCGCGCCGCGCCCGAGGCGGTCGAGGAGCACGAGCGTGATGCCGCCCGCGCACGTTCTTCTTGTCGCGGCCCATGTATTCGAGCCATACGTCGCGCGCGAAATCGCGGGCGGCCGCACGGGCAACCCGAAGCGCTCGAGCAGCGAGACGAGGCGCTCACGTCCGCGGACGAAGAGCTCGTCCCTGGCGACGCCGAGAAGCGCGCGGCGAGCGCCATGCCCGCCGCGACCGCTTCGCCGTGCAGCCAGTTGCCGTAGCCCGACGGCCGACTCGATCGCGTGGCCGAAGGTGTGGCCGAAATTGAGCAGCGCGCGCACGCCCGACTCGCGCTCGTCCAGCGCGACGATCTCCGCCTTGATCTCGCACGAGCGGCGGATGGCGTGGGCGAGCGCGCCGCGCGTTCGCGGCGCGCGAGCAGCTCGGCGTGGTCCTCGATCCACGCGAGGAAGCCCAGGTCGTGGATGGCGCCGTACTTCACGACCTCGGCGAGGCCCGCGGCGTACTCCGCGCGGCGCAAGCGTATCGAGCGTCGCCGATGTCCGCGACCACCGCGACCGGCTGGTGGAATGCGCCGATCATGTTCTTGCCGAGCGCATGGTTGATGGCAGTCTTGCCGCCCACCGACGAATCGACCTGCGCGAGAAGCGTGGTGGGCACCTGGAGGTGCGCGATTCCCCGCTGGTACGTGGCGGCCGCGAAGCCGGTGATGTCGCCGACCACGCCTCCGCCCAGCGCGACGAGCACCGTCCGGCGGTCGGCCTGTGCGCGCAGCAGGGCGTCGAACAGCGGTCGAGCGTGCGCCAGTTCTTATGCGCCTCGCCGTCGGGCAGCGCGATGGCGAGGCACTGCGCCCCCGCGCGCTCGAGCGTCGCCGCGAGCCGGCTGCTCGTAGAGCGGCGCGACGGTGTGTTCGTCACGATGGCGGCGGTGCGTCCCGCGACGTGCGGCGCGAACAGCGCCGCGTCGTCGAGGAGCCCCTAGCCGATGTGGATCGGGTAGCTGCGCTCGCCCAGCTCGACCAGGAGGGACGCGCTCACGGCGCGTGGCCCCCGCTCGTCTCGTGCTCGTCCGGAGCGCGACGAGCACGCGGCTCACGAGCGTCGCCGCGGCCTGGGATCCGGTATCGACGACGAGGTGCGCGGCCTCGCGGTAGAGCGGATCGCGCTGCTCGAGCAGCGCGGCGAGCGTGCCCCTGGGATCGGGCGTGGCGAGCAGCGGCCGGCTCGGAATCGTGGCGCGTGCGCTCCCACAGGTACTCGAGGCGGGCGCGCAGGTACACCACCGTTCCCGACCGGCGCATGAGCTCGCGGTTCCCGGGCGCCAGCACTGCGCCGCCGCCAGTCGCCACCACGCAGCCCGATCGCGCGGCGACCTCGGCGAGCATGGCCGACTCGCGCCGGCGAAACCCTCCTCGCCCTCGAACTCGAAGATCGTCGCGACCGGGACGCCGGTGCGCTCGACGAGCACGCGGTCGGTGTCGATGAACTCCTGGCCCGTCTTCTGCGCCAGCGTCTTCCCGAGCGTCGTCTTGCCCGCGCCCATCATTCCAACGAGAAAGATGTTGCCACCCATCGCGCGCTCTTGGCCGCTTCCATGCTTCCGAGAATAGCCGAAAAAAAGCCCCGGAGGTCCGGGGCCCTGGGGATGTGGACAGACGCTGTCAGCGCACGGTCAGCGTGTCCTTCACGATCTTGGGCGTGACGAAGATCAGGAGCTCCGTCTTGTCGTCCTGCTTCACGGTGTTCTTGAAGAGGTAGCCGACGATCGGGATGTCGCCGAGGAACGGCACCTTGTTCACGGTGGTGCGGGTGGTCTGCTCGAAGATGCCGCCCAGCACGATCGTGTCGCCGTTGTCGACGAGGACCTGGGTGGTCACCTGCTTCGTGTCCATCGGACGGGATGCCGGAGAAGATCTGGCCGACGGAGTCCTTCTTCACCTCGAGGTCCATGATGATGCGGTCGTCCGGCGTGATGCGCGGCGTGACCGCGAGCTGCAGCACCGCCGGCTTGAACGCCACGGTCGTCGCGCCGCTCGCCGCCGCCGTGAGGTACGGGATCTCCGTGCCCTGCGAGATGATCGCCTTCTTCTTGTCCGCCGTGATCACGCGCGGGCTGGAGACCACCTTGCCGCGGTTGTCGGCCTCGAGCGCGGAGAGCTCGACGTTCACGAGGTTGCCGCTGCCGAGGTTCAGGATCGACAGGGCGAGCTGTCCCGCCGCGCCGGTGACGGGCAGGTTCACGTTGAGCTGTTCCGGCTGGGCGCCTATGCGGTCGTACCGCGCCTCCGGTAGCCGCCGAACGGCCGCGCCGGATTGCCCGGTGTAGGCGAGCGACGACGAGCCGCGCGAGGCCGGGTTGTTGCCTACCGGGTCTGATGGTATCGGCCAGCGTGCCGGACAACGCCCACGTTGTAGTTGCTCGTGTTGAACGCCGACTGCGTGCCGAAGCGCGCTCCGAGCTGGCGGCCCCACTTGTCGTCGGCGATCACGATGCGCGCCTCGATCAGCACCTGGCGCACCGGCACGTCGAGCTGCTGGACCAGGCGCCGGGCCTCCTCGAGGCGGCCGCCGGTGTCCTGGATGAAGAGCGTGTTGGTGCGCTCGTCGATCGTGGCGGTGCCGCGCTTGGAGAGGATCTTCTGGTCCTTGTTCGTGAGGAGCTTCTGGAGGTCCTCGGCCTTGGCGTACGAGAGCGCGAAGGACTCGGTGCGCACCGGCTCCAGGTCGGAGACCGCCGCCTGCGCCTCGAGGGCGAGCTTCTCCTTGGCGGCGAGCTCATCCGTGGGCGCGATCAGCACCACGTTGCCGTTCTTGCGCTTCGACAGGCCCTTGGCCTGCAGGATGATGTCGAGCGCCTGGTCCCACGGCACGTCCTTCAGGCGCAGCGTGAGGTTGCCGCCGACGGTGTCGCTGGTGATGATGTTCAGCCCCGTGAAGTCCGCGATCACCTGCAGGACCGCGCGCACCTCGACGTTCTGGAAGTTGAGCGAGAGCTTCTCGCCCGCGTAGCCCGGCGTGGAGCTCTGCACGAGGCGGTTCGGGTCTTCCTTGACCGGCTTCACCTCGAGGATGAACTGGGTGTCCGTCTGGTAGGCCGAGTACTCCCAGATGCCGCGCGGCTCGATCACCATGCGCGCGTTGCCGCCCTGCTCGAACGTGTCGACGAAGCGCACCGGCGTGCCGAAGTCGCCCACGTCGAGGCGGCGCACGAGGTTGCGGCGGCACGTTCGGTGTTGAGGAAGTCGACCAGCGACCTGGCGGCCCTGCTGGCGGATGTCGATGCCGATGTTGGGCGACGAGAGATCGACCACGATGCGGCCCTCGCCCGATTTGCCGCGGCGGAAGTCGACGTCGCGCAGGTTGTAGCGGGTCGGCGCTGCCCGGCACCGGCTCGGCGAACATCGTCGAGGCGACCGAGGGTGCGGTCGCGGCGGCGCCGCTGGTCGCCGGCCGCCTGCGCCGCCGTCGATGGTGACGACGAGCTGCTTGCCGTTGACCGCCTGCGTGTACGTCATGTTGCGCGTGAGGTTCATCACCAGGCGCGTGCGGCTGGCGGTCTGGACGATCGAGACGCTGCGCAGGTCGCCTTCGCCGGCCTCGATCTGGTTCGCGGTTGAGCGCCGTTCACCGTGTCGGGCAGGTCGATCGCGATGCGCGGCGGATTCGTGACGGTGAATCCCTGGGGCACGGCCGCGAGCGGCTCCTTGCAGGCCGACCTTCACGATGATCTTGCCGCCCTGGACCGAGGAGAAGTCGATCGACTCGACCGCGTTCTTCGCGCGCGCCCTGGGCCCACGCGAGCGGCGCGGCGAGCACGAGCGCGAGCGCGGCGAGCGCGGCCCCGAGCCTGCCGGGTATGGGATGCGGAGCGTCGTTGTCACTTTTTGTCCCCTTTGCCGGCTTCCTCCAGCAGCGGCAGAATGCTTTGCCGCTCGGCCCAATCACCGGCGCTGTCTTGAACGATTTCCTTGAGCTTGATCTCGCTTTCGGTCACGTCGGTGATCAAGCCGAAGTTCTGGCCCATGTAGTTGCCCTTCTTGACCCGGTAGAGGGTCTTGTCGGCACGGACCAGGGCGTACGTGTCCGTTGCCTTGCGAAAGCGTGTCCCACCATCTTCAGCTGCTCGAGCGGGAACGCTTCGAGCGGCTCCTTGCGGCGGTTCAGGTCGGGCGCGAGTCCGCCGCCGCGCCTTCCTTGGGCGCGGCGAGCTTGCGCGGCTTGAACGGGTCCGGGCAGGTCGAAGCCCTCGTACGTGAAGGGCTCGAACGGCTTCACCGCGGGCAGCGGATCGATCTTGCGGCGGCACGCCCCTTGTCGGAGTCGCGCACGAATTGCTTCAGTTCGTCGATCTCCGAGCTGCAGCCGGCCAGCACGACGAGCGGCGATGGGCACGAGAAGGCGCTTCATTTCGCCACCCCCGGCTTCTTCTTGGCGTCCTTGGCCGCCTTGCGCTGCTTGGCGACCTCTTCCTCATCAAGGTAGCGGTAGGTCTTGGCCACCGCTTCCATGGAGAGCGTGCGCCGTTCCTTCGGCGGGTCGATCTTGAGGTCGGTGAGCAGCACGATGCGCGGCATCTTCGCCACGTCGCTCGCGAACGCGCCCAGGTCGTGGTAGTTGCCCGTGACCTTGATGCTGACCGGCAGCTCCGCGTAGAACTCGGTGAAGTTCTCCTTCTCCGCGGGCTTGAAGAGCTCGAAGGCGAGGCCGCGGCCGAGGCCGGCCTGGTTGATGTCGATCAGCAGCGCGTCCATCTCGCTCTTGTTGGGCAGCTGCTTCAACAGCGCGCCGAACGCCTGCTCGATCTCCACCCGCTGCTGCTTGTACGCCTCGAGGTTCACGGCGAGCTTCTTCTTCTCGAGGAACGTGTCCTTCTGCTTCTCGACGTCCTGGCGTCCCTTCTCGATCTGCTCCGTCTGCGATTGCCAGAAGAGGAAATAGGCGCCGACCTGGATGGCCAGGAAGATCGCCACGAAGGCGAGGGCCTTGATGGGCCAGGGCCAGTTGCCCGGCTGCTTCGGGTCCAGTGCCCGCAGATCGTCGAGCATGCTCATTTCTTCGCTCCGGGCGCGGGGGCGGTCTTGCGGGTGTCCGCGGCCCCCTCGGGCTGGGCACGCTTGATCGAGATGTTCATGTTGAACTCGTTCACGCGGTTGCCGGACTTGTCGGGCGCCGCCACGGCCTTGATCTCGACCAGTTCGGGATTCTCGAGATACGGCGAGGCGCCCAGGTTGCGCATGAGCGTCGAGACGCGCGCGTTGGATTGCGCGTAGCCCGTGATGTTGACCTTCACGCCGGTCTGCCTGATCGCCTTGAGGTACACGCCCTCGGGGAGCTGGCGCAGCAACTGGTCGAGCAGCTGCACGGGCTCCGAACGGTTGGCCTGCAGCCCCTCGACCACGCGTTTCTTGGCGAGCAGCGACGCGGTCTCCTCGCGGATCTTGCGGATCTCCTCGATCTGCTTGTCGAGCTTGTCGATCTCGCTCTTCATGTACGCGACGTTGGAGCGCTGCTGGGAGACCTGCGCGTCCAGGTAGAGCCAGACGGCACCGGCCACGACGATGCCGAGCAGCGCCGACAGCCCCGCGAGGACGGCGAACTGCTGCTCGCGCCGCTTGCGTTTTTCTTCGCGGTGCGGGAGTAGGTTGATGCGGATCATGAGGGGTCGAACCTCCGCATCGCGAGCCCGCAGGCCACCATCAGCGACGGCGCGTCGATGGTGAGCTGGCGTGGCTTGATCTTCGAGGAGAGCGCCATGTTCGCGAACGGGTTCGCGACCACGGTGTGGACCTGCGTGCGCTGGGCGACCATCTCCTCGAGCCCGTCGAGCATGGCGCACCCGCCCGTGAGTAGGATGTGGTCGACCTTGTTGAACTGGGTCGAGGTGAAGAAGAACTGCAGCGCGCGCTGGATCTCCAGCACGATCTTCTCGTTGAAGGGCTGCAGCACGTCCGGGCCGAAGTTCTCCGGCAGGTTGCCGACCCGCTTGGCGGCCTCGGCTTCCTCCGGCGGCATGTCGAACTGGCGGGCGATGTCCTGGGTGAGCGAGTTGCCGCCGATCTGCTGCTCGCGCGTGTAGACGGTCTGGCCGTTGTGCACCACCGTCACGCGGGTGACGGTCGCGCCGATGTCGACGATGGCGGTGACGTCGCTCTCGCTGATGCCCGCGTTGCCGCCGCAGATGAGCTCGAAGGCGCTCTGGGCGGCGTAGGACTCCACGTCCATCACGACGGTCCTGAGCCCCGCGGCCTCGGCGGCCGCGACGCGGTCCTCGATCTTCTCCTTGCGCGAGGCGGCGATCAGGACCTCGACCTCCTCATCGCTGGAAGGAGCGGGGCCGAGCACCTGGAAGTCGAGGTTCACCTCGTCCAGGGAGAAGGGGATGTACTGGTTGGCCTCGCCCTGGACCTGGACTTCCATGTCCTCCTCCCGCTGGCCGCCGGGAAGGATCACCTTCTTGGTGATCACGGCGGCCGCGGGCAGGGCGAGCGCGACGTTGCGGATGCGCGAGCCGAGCGCCTTGTGCGCCCGCTTGATCGCTTCCCCCGCCGCCTCGATGTTGGCGATGTTGCCGTCCACGACGGTGTCCTTGGGCAGCGGCTCGATGGCGTAGCGCTCGACGCGGTAGACATTGCGCCCCGCCTCCGCGATCTCCACCATCTTCACCGACGAAGAGCTAATGTCGCAGCCCACCAGGGGCGGCGCCTTGGCCTTCAGGAAGTCGAACTGGGCTGCTAATTTTTCTTTAAGCATGGTGGAAGGTTAGCACCCAAACAGAGAATCTACTTTAGATGCTAGCAACAAGTCCTAGGCCTGTAAAGCAATTTGTGGCAAGGGGTTGGCCCCTGCGAGCGCGACTATAATGAGGTCGAGCCATTACCCACAAGCCGCGGGCGTTTTTCCGGGCCCCGCGGTCCGTTCCCCGTTCCGATGACTTCCCGTTGGTGGTTCTACCCGGCGCTCATCGCCGTCTCGCTCGCGCTGGTCGGGGCGGGGGTCGGCGCGCTCACCGTCGTGCTGCTGTGGCCGAACCTCCCCAGCCTCCAGGTCCTGACCGACTACCGGCCCAAGGTGCCCCTGCGGGTCTACAGCGCCGAGGGCGACCTGATCGGCGAGTTCGGCGAGGAAAAGCGCGCCGTCGTGAAGATCAAGGACGTTCCGATGGTGATGAAGGCCGCCATCCTGGCCGCCGAGGACGACCGGTTCTACCAGCACGGGGGCGTGGACTTCGGGGGCGTGGTGCGGGCGGCGATCGCCAATCTCCAGGGCCGCCGGGAGGGCGCCAGCACCATCACCATGCAGGTGGCGCGCACCTTCTTCCTCACGCGCGAGAAGACCTTCGCGCGCAAGCTCTCGGAGGTCCTGCTGGCCTTCAAGATCGAGGCCAACCTCACCAAGGACCAGATCCTCGAGCTCTACATCAACCAGATCTTCCTCGGGCAGAGGGCGTACGGCTTCGCCTCGGCCGCGAACGTGTACTTCGGCAAGGACCTGAAGGACATCACGGCCGCGGAGGCCGCCATGCTGGCCGGGTTACCCCAGGCGCCGTCGCGCCAGAACCCCTTCGTGAACCCCAAGCGGGCGCGCGAGCGCCAGCAGTATGTGCTGCGGCGCATGCACGAGGTGGGATGGCTGTCGGACGAGCAGTACAAGGCCGCGCTCGCCGAGCCCCTGCGTCTCAACAATGTCGGCGACCGCGACGCCTTCCCGCTGCGCGCCGACTACGTCGCGGAGATGGCGCGGGCGGCGATCTACGAGCAGTACGGCGACCCGGCGTACGTGAGCGGCCTGCGGGTCTACACGACGATCCGGCGCAGGGATCAGGAAGCGGCCGACGAGGCGATGCGCCAGGGCGTCCTCGAGTACGACAGGCGCCACGGCTATCGCGGGCCTGAGGCGGGCGTCGACCTGGACCTGCCCGGCCCCGACCGCGACGAGGCGATCGAGGAGGCGCTGCAGGAGCGCGAGACCGAGAACGACCTCGTGCCCGCGGTCGTCGTCGACGTGTCCGCGCGCGAAGTGAAGGCGATCATGCGCCGCGGCGACGAGGTGCGCATCACCGGCGAGGGGCTCAAGTTCGCCGCGCACGCGCTCACCGACCGCAATCCCGACCGCGCGATCCGGCGCGGCTCCGTCATCCGCATCCAGCAGGGCGACAAGGGGGCGTGGAGCATCGTCCAGCTGCCCAAGGTGGAGGGCGCGCTGGTGTCGATGGATCCCGCGAACGGGGCGATCCTCGCGCTCGCCGGCGGCTTCGACTACACCGCCAACAAGTTCAACCACGTGACCCAGGCGTGGCGCCAGCCGGGCTCGAGCTTCAAGCCTTTCATCTATTCGGCGGCCCTGGAGAAAGGGTTCACGCCCGCCACGGTGCTGAACGACGCGCCGTTCGTGATCGACGCCGCGAAGACCGGCGGGCAGCTGTGGGAGCCGCACAACTACGACAACAAGTACGAAGGTCCGATGCGGCTGCGCACCGCGCTCATGAAGTCCAAGAACATGGTGTCGATCCGCCTGCTCCAGGCGATCGGCCCGGGCTACGCGCAGGACTACATCCAGCGCTTCGGCTTCGACCCGAAGATGCATCCCGCCTATCTCACCATGGCGCTGGGCGCCGGATCCGCCACGCCGCTGCAGATGGCCACGGCGTATTCGGTGTTCGCCAATGGCGGCTATCGCGTGAAGCCATGGTTCATCGCGCGCGTGGAAGACAACCGCGGGCGCACGCTGTACCTGTCCAAGCCCGAGACGGCGGGCGTGGACGCCGAGCGCGTGGTCGACGAGCGCAACGCCTTCATCATGACGACGTTGATGCGCGACGTGGTGCGGGGCGGCACGGGCGCCCGCGCGATGGCGCTCGGCCGCGACGACCTCGCCGGCAAGACCGGAACCACCAACGACCACGTCGACGCCTGGTTCTGCGGGTTCCAGAACCGGCTGGTCGCCGTCGCGTGGATCGGCTTCGACACGCCGGCGAGCCTGGGGGCGAACGAGACCGGGAGCCAGGCCGCGCTTCCGATGTGGATGTCGTACGTCGGCAAGGTCCTGAAGGATGTTCCCGAGACACCGCTCACGCCGCCTTCGGGCGTGGTCGCCGTGAGCATCAACCCGGTCACGGGCCTGCGCGAGCTCGACGGCCACAGCCACACGGTGGACTATTTCTACCAGGAGTCGCAGCCTCCGGTGGGCGACGAGGGAACCATGGCGCGCGACGGCCGTCCGCCCGAGGAAGTGAAGAACCAGATCTTCTGAACCCGACCATGGCCCGGACACGCTCGCGACGCGACAACAACCTGCGGCGACAGCTCGCGTACAACGCGGCGCGGCTGATGGCCGAGGACGGCATCGCCGATTACGCCACCGCGAAGTGGAAGGCGGCGCGCCAGGCCGGTCTCGAGGACGCGAACCTGCTTCCCGACAACCAGGAGATCGAAGCGGCGCTGCGCGAGTACCAGGGGCTCTACCAGAGCGAGGACCAGCCCGCGCATTTGCGGCGCCTGCGGGAAGTCGCGGTCAAGGTGATGCGCGACTTCGACGAGTTCCGGCCGGCGCTGGTGGGCTCCGTGCTGTCGGGCACCGCCGGGCAGCATTCGGACGTGAACCTGCAGCTCTTCACCGACGACCCGAAGGCCCTCACGTTATTCCTGCTCAACGGGCGCTATCGGTTCGAGGAGGAGACGTGGCGCATGCGCCGCGGCGAGCAGCTGGACCACGTGCCGCGCATCCGCCTGGAAGTGGAGGGCGTGCCCGTCACGCTCACGGTTCTCGACCGGGACGACGAACGCGTGGCGCCGTCGCGCCCGCGCGGGGCGTCCGAGACGCCGCTGCGCGCGCGGCTGGCCGAAGTGGAAGCGCTGCTCGCGCGCTGAGGCGCGCGCTTCAGCGCGCGGCGCGCAGGCGGCGGGCCGCCTCCAGCGCGAAGTAGGTGAGGATGGCGTCCGCGCCGGCGCGGCGGAAGCACAGCAGCGCCTCCATCATGCACGCGTCACCGTCGATCCATCCCTGCGCGCCGGCCGCCTTGAGCATCGCGTATTCCCCGCTCACCTGGTAGGCGAACGTGGGCACGCCGAAACGCTCCTTCACGCGCCGCACGATGTCGAGGTACGGCATGCCGGGCTTCACCATGACGAAATCCGCGCCCTCGTCGAGGTCGAGGGCCACTTCGCGCAGGGCCTCGTCGGTGTTGCCGGGATCCATCTGGTACGTCTTCTTGTCGCCCTTGCCGAGGTTCGTGCCGGAGCCCACGGCGTCGCGAAACGGCCCATAGAACGACGACGCGTACTTGGCGGCGTAGGCGAGGATGCGCGTGTGGATGAAGCGGCGTTCATCGAGGACCTGGCGGATGGCGCCGATGCGCCCGTCCATCATGTCCGAAGGCGCGACGATGTCCGCGCCCGCCTCGGCGTGAGCAAGCGCTTGCTTGCGCAGAACCTCGAGCGTTTCGTCGTTGACGACGTAGCCCTGGTCGTCGATCAGGCCGTCCTGCCCGTGGATCGTGTAAGGATCCAGGGCGATGTCGGTGATCACGCCGATCTCGGGAAAGCGCTTCTTCACCTCGCGCACGCAGCGGGGCACCAGCCCCGAGGAATTGAAGGCTTCCTCGGCCTTCGCGGTCTTGAGCGAGGCATCCATCACGGGAAACAGGGCGAGGGCGGGAATCCCATTAGTGAGCGCTTCCTCGACGACGGGAAGCAGGCGGTCGACGCTCGTGCGGGAGACGCCGGGCATCGAGCCGACGGGTTCGACCACGTTGGTGCCCTCCCGGACGAAGACAGGAAGGATCAGGTCGTCGGCGGAGAGCCGCGCCTCGCGCACGAGGCGGCGCGTGAAATCGTCGCGGCGGCCACGGCGCATGCGCCGGGCGGGAAACCGTCCGAGGGAAAAGGTCATTTCGGAATCTTCGTGAGGCCCGGGAACTTTAGCACGCCAATGCTGTTCTCATTCGATGAAGGGTTACTCCTTCCCCGCTTCTCCTCCCTGAGCGGGTGCCTTAATCCCAATTAAGGCCTTTTTGGCCCCGGCTTTACTCCCCTTTAGCCGGGGCTTTGTTTTTTTCGAACGCGAGGCGCGCGAGCGTTCGCGCCGCCTCCTCGATCCCCTCGCCGCCTCAGGCTCGAGAAAAGCTGGGCGGTGGCGCCCGGGCAGGCCTCGGCCAGGTCGCGGCGCGCGTGATCGAGGGTCGTGCGCGCCGCCTGTTTCGAGAGCTTGTCCGATTTCGTGAGCAGCACATGCACGGGCCGGCGGGCGGCGCGCAGCCATTCGAGGAGCTGGTGGTCGAGCGGCGTGAGCGGATGGCGGCAGTCCATCACCACGACAACCGCGGCAAGCGACGGCCGGGAAGCGACGTACGTCCCCACCAGGTGCTCCCAGTGGCGGCGAACTCGGCGGAGGGCGCGTCCGCGTATCCGTAGCCGGGCAGGTCGACGAGGAACGCTTTCCCCGCGAGCGAGAAGAAATTGATGAGTTGCGTGCGCCCGGGGGTCTTGCTCACGAACGCGAGGCGCCGCCGGCCCGCGAGCGCGTTGATCGCGCTCGATTTGCCCGCGTTGGAACGCCCCGCGAAAGCGACCTCGGGGATGCCCGGTGGCGGAAGCTCGCGCGGGTCGTGGACCGAGAGCGCGTAGGCGGCGCTCGAAAGTGCCAGCGCGGCGCCGCCCGCGCGGGCGGTGGCGGCATGGGGCGCCGCTACGGTAAAATCGTGGGGTTTCGCCCTCTCTTCTTCCGCGTTCCGTTCACGAGGTCTTTCGATGCGCGCTCTCACGGGTTTTGCCGGGGCCATCCTGCTAGTGTACGTATGCGCCGCACCCGCGGTAAGCGCCGCACCCGCGGCCGAGAGCGCCGCGCCCGCGGCGAAGCCCGACATCGAGCGCGGCAAGCAGATCGCGTCGACGGTGTGCGCGGCGTGCCACACCGCCGACGGCAACAGCGTGGTGCCCGCGAACCCGGTCCTCGCCGGGCAACAGGCCGATTACATCGTCGCCCAGCTCACCGCGTTCAAGTCGGGCGCCCGGCCGAGTCCGATCATGCAGGGCATGGCCGGGGGATTGTCGCCCGAGGACATGCGCAGCGTCGCGGCGTGGTTCGAACTCGCAGAAGCCCGGGCAGCGCTTCGCGCACGACAAGGCGTTGGTCGAGCGCGGCCGCGAGATCTGGCGCGCCGGCGTCAAGGCCACCGAAGTGCCCGCTTGCGCGGGCTGCCACGGCGCGGCGGGCGAGGGCATCCCCTCGCAATATCCGCGGCTCGCCGGCCAGTAGCCGGACCTGAGCGTCGGATGGCTGAAGGCGTTCGCGGTCGGCACGCGCCCCAACCCGGTGATGGGTCAGGTGGCGTCGAAGCTCTCCGAGAACGACATGAAGGCGGTCGCCGAGTACATCTCGGGATTGCGCTGACGCTTCCTCAAGACGCCGCGCGTTGCGGCTGCGCGCGCTCGCGCTCGCTTTCCGCGACGCGCACTCGCCCCTTTCCTTCGCGCTTGGCCTCGTAGAGCGCCGCGTCGGCGGTGCGCAGCAACGCGTCCGCGTCGTGCCCGTGGTGGGGGAACCAGCTCACGCCGAGGCTCGCGCCGACATTCGCCGAGGCGCCGTCCAGCGGATAGGGCTCGCTCAGGCAGGCGCGCAGCTTTTCCGCCACCGCGAGCGCGCCTTCCTCGCCGGTCTCCGGCAGCACCGCCATGAATTCATCGCCCCCCTGGCGGCCGAGGGTGTCGGAGGCGCGCATGCATTTGCGCGCGCGCTCGGCCACGAGCGCGAGCACGCGGTCGCCGGCGGCGTGTCCCCACGTGTCGTTCACTTCCTTGAAGCCGTCGAGGTCGAAGAGCACGACCGCGAAGGTGCTTGCGGCGCGGCGCGCGCGCGCGGCTTCCTGGGCCAGCCGATCGGAGAGCAGCGCGCGGTTCGGCAAGCCGGTCACCGAATCGAAATGCGCGAGCCATTCGACGCGCCGCAGCGCGGCGCGCTCGCGCCCCTGGACGCGGCGAAACGCGACGAAGAGCATCGCCAGCACCGCGACCGAGCCGGCCACGAACCAGCCGACATAGCGGCGCAGGCTCACGTCCACGCGGATGCGCGCGGCGCTGCGGTCGTTCACGCGTCGCGTGAGGGCTCGATCGAGCTCTGCAGGGTGCTGCCCGCTTCGGCCGCCACGCGCTCCGTCTGGTGCACCGCCGCGGCGGCAGCGTCGGCCCCGCGCCCGCTCCCGCACGGGAACGACCGAGCGTGCGTGGACGAGAAGCAGCCGCGCCTGGCCCACCAGCGCGTCGATCATGGGCAGCGGCGCGTCGTCGGAAGCCCGCAGGGCGTCGAGGCGCGCGTCGATGTCGGCGGCATGGCGGTCGATTCGCGCGCAGCGCTTCGGCATCGCCGGTCGCCGCGGCGAGCCGCGCCGCGGCAAGCAGCTCGTTCAGCCGCACGCGCAGCACCTCGAGGCTGTCCTGCTGCTGCTGTACCGTGATCACCTCGCGATGCAAGTCCGCCTCGCGCGCGAGGTCGGAAAGCACGAGGAAGGCAAGGCCGAGGATGGTCGCTCCGGCGATGGCCAGGCCGATGGCGGCCAGGCGCTCGGCGGAGGGAAGGATCGACATGCGTCAGGCGGACGCGCGCGACCGCGAATGCCTCGCGCGCCGCGGCGAAGGTGGACGCCAGCTCGCGCTCGCCATGGGCGGCGGAGACGAACCCGGCCTCGTAGGCGGAAGGCGCGAGGTAGACGCCGCGCTCGAGCATGGCGTGGAAGAAGCGTCCGAACGCGTCGCGGTCGCACTCCATCACTTCGCGGAACGACGACGGCGGCTGCGCACGGAAGAAGACGCCGAACATGCCGCCCAGGCTCGCGCCGCTGAAGCGCACGCCTGCCGTGGCGGCTTCGCGGCACAGGCCATCCACCAGCGCCGAAGTGGTCCGCGCGAGGCGATCGAAGAAGCCCGGCTGCAGCACGTGGCGCAGCGTCGCGAGCCCCGCGCTCACGGCAACGGGATTTCCCGACAGCGTGCCCGCCTGGTACACGGGGCCCACGGGAGCGAGGCGTCTCCATGATGTCGCGGCGCCCGCCGAACGCGCCCACGGGCATGCCGCCGCCGATCACCTTGCCCAGCGTCGTGAGATCCGGGCGGATGTCGAAGACGCCCTGCGCGCCCTGGGGACCCACGCGAAATCCCGTCATCACCTCGTCGAAGATGAGGACCGCGCCATGGCGTCGTGCATGCGGCGCGCAATCCGCGGAGGAATTCCGGCGCAGGGCGCACGAAGTTCATGTTGCCGGCGACCGGCTCGATCACCACGGCCGCGATCTCGTCGCCGAAGCGCCGGAACGCGTCCTCGACTTGCTGCGGATCGTTGTAGTCGAGCACGAGCGTGTGGGACGTGAGCTCGGCGGGCACGCCGGCGGAGGTGGGATTGCCGAACGTGAGCGCGCCCGAGCCCGCCTTCACGAGCAGGGAATCGCTGTGCCCGTGGTAGCAGCCTTCGAACTTGACGATGATCGCGCGGCCGGTGAAGCCGCGGGCGAGGCGCAGCGCGCTCATCACCGCCTCCGTGCCCGAGCTCACGAGGCGCACCTGCTCGAGCGACGGCAGGCTCGCGGTGAGGAGCTCCGCCATTTCGAGCTCGAGCGCCGTCGGAGCGCCGAAGGAAAGTCCGCGCGCGGCCGACTTCGTGACGGCGGCGAGCACGTCCGGGTGCGCGTGGCCCAGGATCAGAGGTCCCCACGATCCCACGTAGTCGATGTACTCGCGGTCGTCCTCGTCGATCACGCGCGCGCCGCGCCCCTCGCGCAGGAAGACGGGCACGCCGCCCACGGCGCGGAACGCGCGCACCGGCGAATTCACGCCGCCGGGAATCACCTGCAGGGAACGCTCAAACAGCGCGCGGCTGCGCTCGTACATCGCGGGATCCTCGTGCGGGTCGAACAGTCGGGAAAGCGATTCGGCGGCGGCGCGCACGTCCGGCGCCTCGAAGAGCGCCGAGATCACGGCCACCATGTCGGCGCCGGCCGCGATGACGGCGGACGCGTTCGCGGGAGTGATGCCGCCGATGGCGGCGACGGGCAGCCCGCCCGCGCGCCGCGCGAGCTCGATGGCCTCGAGAGGCGCGCGCACCGCCGCCGGCTTGGTGGCGGACGGGAACACGCTGCCGATCGCGACGTAGTCGGCGCCGGCGTCGCGCGCGGCCGCGCGCGCGCTCCGGCCGGTCGTAGCACGAGACACCGATGATTCGCCTCGTAGCGTCCACGCGCGCGCCGCGACCGCCATGTCGTCGCGCCCGAGGTGCACGCCGTCGGCGCCTGCCGCGATCGGCGAGGTCGACGGAATCGTTCACGATGAAGAGCGCGCCGGCCGCACGGCATTCGGCGGCGAGGGCGCGCGCCTGCTCGAGCGCGAGCGCGGGCGCCAGGCCGCTTGGCCCGGTACTGCAGCAGGGCCGCTCCGCCCGCGAGGCACGCGCGCGACATCGGCAACGAGGCGCCCCGTGTCGCGCGTCTCCGGCGTGATGGCGTAAAGGCCCGCGCAGGCGATCCGCGCTCACTTGCTCATCGCCGTCCCTCGGACTCCCGCGCCCAGAACAGGCGATCGGGAAGGTACTGGCCCATGCCCGGCCGGAACGCGTGGGCGAGCGCCTGCCACGTGTAGTCCTGCGCTTCGTAGACCGCGTCGCCGATGTCGAGGCCGCGCGCGAGGTTGGCCGCGAGCGCCGCGGCGAGCGTGCATCCCGAGCCGTGGTAGCTGCCGGGCAGGCGCTGCCACGTGTCGGCGCGCAGCACGCCGCCGCGGTGGTAGAGCGTGTTCACGACGTCGGCGGTGGAATCGTGGGTCCCGGTGACGAGCACGTATTCGCAGCCGCTGTCGAGGAGCGCTTGCGCGCATTCGGCGAGGTTCGCGGCATCGTTCTCGTCCTCGCCCGCGAGCCGCTTCAACTCCGGGATGTTGGGCGTGACCACGGTGCTCTGCGGCACGAGCAGCTCGCGGATCGCGCGCACCATGTCGTCGCCCGCGAACTCGTCGCCGCGGCCCGAGGCGAACACCGGGTCGAGGACCAGCGGCACGTCGGGATAGTCCGAGACCACCTCTGCCACGACGGTCACGATCTCGGTGGATCCGAGCATGCCCATCTTGAACGCCGCGACGGGCATGTCCTCGAGGATGCAGCGCGCCTGGTCCGCGACCCAGTCGGGATCGATCGCGAGGAAGGACTCGACCCCGGCGGTGTCCTGGACGGTGAGCGCGGTGACGACGGAGAGCGGATAACAGCCCATGCTCGCGAGCGCCAGGATGTCGGCCTGCAGGCCCGCGCCGCTGGTGGGATCGGACGCCGCGAAGGTGAGGACGGCGGGAAGGGAGCGAGAGGATTCGTTCATGGAGGAGCGCGAGGCCTTTAGCGCGGGTTACACTTGAAACCCGGCCTGCGTTGCGCGCGCCAACCGGGGGTGGACTACGATTCTGCAGGAAGCGCGCGCGTCCCTCGCATTCTACTCAACCGCACCCGCGTTCGCCTATGCCTATCGCCGCGACGGCCCCCGTGCCGTACAAGACCTGGCGCTGCCTCGCGTGCGGCTTCATCTACGACGAGGCCGAGGGTTGGCCCGACGACGGAATCGCCTCCGGGCACCCGCTGGGAGGACATCCCCGCCGGCTGGTGCTGCCCCGAATGCGGCGCGCGCAAGGACGATTTCGAGATGGTGGAGTTCTGAGCGGAACCGTTCCGCGGACCCCTTTCGACAACTCTTGGGAAAAGGGCTTCAAGAGAGGCGGATTAACGGTTGTTTTGGCTGGACAAAAAGGATAACCTGAGCGTCGACTGAGTACGCGGCTGAACGGCTCGTCGGGGAGGCAGCGGCGACCGCCACGGTCCGGGTCGCTTGCCGTCGCCATGGCGCGCGCGGGCGCTCCGGGCGCGAGCCTGCGAGAGACATCGAGGAAAGCGTGGCGGATTCCAAGAACCTCACGGGCGTGCGCGTGATGGTCATCGACGACAGCAACACCATCCGGCGGAGCGCGGAGATCTTCCTCATGCAGGCCGGATGCCAGGTGATCCTCGCCGAGAACGGCTTCGACGCGCTCGCCAAGATCGCCGACCACCAGCCCGACCTCATCTTCGTGGACATCATGATGCCGCGCCTCGACGGCTACCAGACCTGCGCGCTGATCAAGAAGAGCGGCAAGCACCGCGCTACGCCGGTGATCATGCTCTCCTCGAAGGACAGCCTCTTCGACCGCGCGCGCGGCCGCATGGTGGGCTCCGACGAGTACCTCACCAAGCCGTTCACCAAGGAGAGCCTGCTGAAGGCCGTGGAACTGCATCTCGCGCAGCGCAGTCCCGCGTGAGCCGAATCCCAGGAAAACTGATGACGGAGTCCGATAGATGGCCATTCGAAAGATCATGGTGGTGGACGATTCGCCCACCGAGCGCGCGTTCATGGAAGGGCTGCTGAAGAAGCAGCGGCTACGACGGTGCTGGTGGTCGACAGCGGCGAGAGCGCGATCGAGCGCGCCAAGACCGAGCAGCCCGACCTCATCCTCATGGACGTCGTGATGCCGGGCTTGAACGGCTTCCAGGCGACGCGGGCGATCACGCGCGAGGAGAAGACCAAGCACATCCCGGTCATCATCTGCACGACCAAGGACCAGGAGACCGACAAGATCTGGGGTTTGCGCCAGGGCGCCAAGGACTACATCACCAAGCCCCTGTCGGAAAGCGATCTGCTCGAGAAGATCAAGGCGCTGAGCTAGATCGGCGATGGCGCGACGCACCGGACTCCGCGAATTCCAGCTCTCCGTCGCCGAGCGGCTGCGCACCGCCGCGACGCGCGCGGCGCTGTCCTCGAAGCTCGGCTTCCAGGTCGGCGCCGACAACTGGTTCGTGGCGCTGCACCAGGTGAGCGAGGTGATCCCGGTGCCGCCCACGGTCGCCGTGCCGCTCACGCACTCGTGGTTCCGCGGGGTGGCGAACGTGCGCGGCAACCTGTACGGCGTGATCGATTTCTCGGCCTTCCAGGGCGCGGATGCGATCACGCCCGGGATGGAGCGGCGCGTGATCCTGGTCTCCGACCGCCTGGTCGGCGGCTCGGGACTGCTGGTGTCGCGGATGCTGGGGTTGCGCAACCCGGAGCAGTTCGTGCCGGCGGCCGCGGCCCGCCGACGCCCGCCGCCTGGGTGGGCGGCGTCTACACCGACGCGGGCGGTACGCGCTGGATGGAGCTGGACCTTCCCGCGCTCGTGCGTGAGCCGCGGTTCCTGGAAGTAGGCGCGTAGGAGAACGAAAATGGCCAAAGCACAAGCGGTGAAACCCAAGTCCTCGATCGGCGATTGGTTCAAGCGGCTGGGCGCGCCCAAGCCGAAGCCGGCTGCCCGTCCGGTGGGCGTGTCCACGTCCACGGTCACCAAGATTCCGGGGAGTAGCGGCCCGGCCACGCGCCCCGGCGGCTCGGGCTCCAAGGCCGCGGGCGCGACGGTGGCGCCGCGCCAGCCCAAGGCGGCCGAGGCGCGCTCGACGCTCGCCCGCTTCCGCATGCCGGTGATCGGCTCGAAGCCGGTCACCGCGCAGATGCAGATCCTCGGCACCGCCGCGGTGCTGCTGCTAGCCGCGACGGCGTTCATGGTCTACGAGGACACGACGCTGCGCACGCGGCACGCGACCTACGTCACCATCGCATCGCAGATGCAGTTCCACACGCAGCGCCTCGCGAAGGCGGCGGGCATCGCCGCGCGCGGCCAGCCGGCCGCGTTCCCGCAGCTCAAGAACAGCCGCGACGAGTTCGCGACCTACCTCGAGGTCCTCACAGAACGGCGGCCAGGCGTTCGACGTGAACGTGCCCGGCGCCGCGACCGACGACGAGATCCGCGCGCCGCCTCGCCGAACTGGCCAGGCGCTGGCCCGACAGCGCCAACGCCGCCACGGCGATCCTCGGCGCGCAGAACGACCTGATCGTCGCTCTCGCAGAACATCGCGCAGATCCGCGTCGGGCGCCGAGGACATGGCGACGTCGTCCCAGGAGCTCACCGGGCTCATGACGCAATCGGGCTCGCGCGCCCGCCCAGGTGGTGAGGGCCAACCGCCTCACCTTCCTCGCCGAGCGCCTGGGCCGCGGCTCCGCGGAGATCCTCGGCTCCGAGACGATCGATCCCGAGGTGCCGTTCCTGATCGGCAAGGACACGAACGACCTGCGCGACCTGATCCGCGGCCCTCGAGAGCGGCAACGAGTCGATGGGCCTCACGGCGCTGCGCGACCCGGACGCGCGCTCGATGCTGGGCGACTTGAAGAAGCAGTTCGCCCAGTTCGAGAAGAACGTGAGCCCGATCCTGCGCGAGCTGCAGAAGCTCGTGTCGGCGCGGCAGGCGAGCGCGCAGCTGGTCTCCTCGAGCGAGCAGCTGCAGGGCGCGGTGGGACGCCTGCAGGATTCCCTGCAGGGCGAGAAGCCGGTGGCCACGCTGCTGGGCGTGGCGGTGCTGGCCGCCCTCCTCGTGGTCGTGCTGCTGCTGATGGCCCTCGTGTTCCTCGCCGACACGCGGCGGCGCGCGGCGGAAGCCGAGGCGGAGAACAAGCGCAACCAGGAGGCGATCCTGCGGCTGCTCAACGAGATGGGCGACCTCGCCGACGGCGACCTCACCATCCGCGCGCAGGTGACCGAGGACATCACGGGCGCCATCGCGGACTCGATGAACTACACGATCGACGAGCTGCGGACCCTGGTGTCGGGCGTGAACGAACGCGGCCGTGCAGGTGACGCAGAAGACGGCGCACGCGCAGTCGATCTCGGCCGAGCTCCTCGGCGCCGCGGAGCGGCAGTCGAAGGAGATCGAGGAGACGACCGCCCAGGTGTTGCAGGTGTCGCGCTCGATTTCGGAAGTGTCCTCCACCGCCGAGGAAAGCGCGCGCGTCGCGCAGCGCTCGCTCGCGGCCGCCGACAAGGGCAGGCTCGCCGGTGCAGAACTCGATCTCCGGCATGAACGACATCCGCGAGCAGATCCAGGAGACGTCGAAGCGGATCAAGCGCCTCGGCGAGAGCTCCCAGGAGATCGGCGAGATCGTGGAGCTGATCTCGGACATTACCGAGCAGACGAACGTGCTCGCGCTGAACGCCGCCATCCAGGCCGCGTCGGCGGGTGAAGCGGGGCGCGGCTTCTCGGTGGTGGCGGAGGAAGTGCAGCGCCTCGCGGAACGCTCCGGCGAAGCGACCAAGCAGATCGGCGCGATCGTGAAGACGATTCAGGCCGACACGCAGGACGCGGTCGCGGCCATGGAGAAGTCGACGATGGGCGTGGTCGAGGGCGCGAAGCTGTCCGACGCCGCGGGCCAGGCGCTTACCGAGATCGACCACGTGACCAAGAACCTCGCCCAGCTGATCAACACGATCTCCCAGGCGACCCACACGCAGGCGAGCGCCACGAACAAGGTCGCGCAGAACATGCAGGACATCCTCGAGATCACGCGCCAGACCACGCGCGGCACGCAGCAGGCGGCGGGCTCGATCCGCGACCTCGCGGCGGTGGCCCAGGAGCTCAAGAGCTCCGTCTCGGGCTTCAAGCTGTAGCGCACCGGCGAAAGGCGCGAGAAGAGACACTCCATGGCCGCGAACCCCGTATCCGATTTCGACCTCGGCCCGCTCACCTGGGTCAAGACCGAGATCGACCACTCGCTCAACCAGGCGCGCGAGAACCTCGACAAGCTCGCGGCGAACCCGGGCGACCGCGCGCCGGCCAAGTACATCCTCACGCACCTGCACCAGGCCACCGGCGCGCTCGCGATGGTGGGCCTGGCCGCGGCCACGCGCTTCAACGAGGAGCTGGAGAAGCTGGTCGCGTTCCTCGAGCCCGAGGAGGCGGTGCGGCTTCCGGCGGCGGTCGCGGCGGCCAAGCGCGGCATCTCCGCGCTTTCCGCGTACCTCGACACGCTGCTGGGCGGCCAGCCTGACCATCCGATGCGGCTCCTCGCGCCATACCTCGAGCTCAACCGCGCGCGCGGGCAGAACGACGCCAACGAGGGCGATCTCTTCTATCCCAATCTGTCGGCGACCCTGCCGGCGTTGCCGGCGGCGGCGGCGCTCGACGACGCGGTGCTCGCCAAGGCGCTCGCGCTGCAGCGCTCGCAGTACCAGCAAGGCCTGCTGCGCATGCTGAAGGGGGGCGACACCTCCGAGGCGATGCGCAACATGCATGCCGCGGTCACGGCGATCGAGTCGCTGCAGGCGACCACGCCGAACCGGCCGTTCTGGAGCGCGGCCGCGGCATTCTTCGATGCGCTGGTCTTCGGCGGCGCCGACGTCGGGCCCGCGGCCAAGCCGCTCTTCGCGAAGCTCGACCAGCAGATCAAGCAGCTCATCGACGGCTCCGGCAAGGTGGCCGAGCGCGTCTTCCGCGACCTGCTGCTCGCGGTGGGCCGCGCGCGGTCGGTGTCCGAGCGCATCACGATGCTCAAGGAGGCGTACCGCCTCGAGCAGCTGCTCGAAATTCCCGACCGCGGCGTGCGCGCGGCGGACGACGAGGCGCTCGGCGCGCTGGTGCGCGAGCTGCGCGACCTCACGGCGCAGCAGAAAGACGCGTGGCTCAAGTACACGTCCGGCAACCGCGCCGCGCTGGAGCCCTTCGGCAAGCAGGCGCTGGTGCTGGCCGAGCGCGCCGGAAAGCTTCCGAACCGCGACATCCAGCTCGTGCTCGTGCGCCTCAGCGAGGTCACGCCGCAACTCAAGGCGAAGGCGATCCCGCCCTCCGAATCGCAATCGCTCGAGGTCGCCACCGCGCTCCTCTTCACCGAGTCCGCGCTCGAGAATTTCGTTCGGCTGGGCGCCGATTTCCCGCGCCAGGCGCGCACGGTGACCGAGCGGCTGAAGGCCGCGATGGCGGGCGAGCCGCTGCCGCCGGTGGACGCCATCGAAGGCGGCCTGCTCGACGAGATGACGCGGCGCGCGCAGGAAAAGCTGCTGATCTTCCAGGTGGGCCAGGAGGTGCAGGTCAACCTCCAGAACATCGAGCAGGTGCTCGACGGCTTCTTCCGCGACAACGCCAAGCGCGACGACCTGAAGGGCCTCGCCGCGCAGTTCGCGCAGGTCCAGGGCGCGCTCATGATCCTGGAGCTCGTGCGACGCCGCCGCGCTCAACGCCGCGGTGATGGCGCGCGTGCAGCAGTTCGTCGAAGGCTCGCTCGACGGCAAGCGGCGAGGCGGCCGAGATGGTCGCCGACGGCCTTTCCGCGCTCGGCCTCTACATCACGGCGCTGCAGCAAGGCGCGGCCTCGCCGCGCGACGTGCTCCTTCCCGCGCTGCTGCGCTTCGGGCTGGCCGAGCCGGACAGGCCGGGGAGGCGGAAGTGCGGCGCACCGGCACCGTGTCCCCGCTCGACATCGACGTGCAGAAGCAGAAGGTCCAGGCGCTCTACGAGGACTGGAAGGAGAAGCCCGCCGCGGAAACGCGCGAGATGCTCGAGAAGGCCGTGGGCGAATTGCAGCGCGACGCCGCCGTCGTTTCCGATTCCGCGGTCGCGCGCAAGAGCGAGGAGGCGCTCCAGGTCCTCAAGGAAGCCGCCTCGTCCGGACATACCGGCATCTACCGCGCGATCCAGGACCTCGCGCCGCGAGAAGGCGCCCGAGACGCCCGCCCCGCAGGTGGTCCAGCTCGTCGACGCGCCCGGCGCCGAGATCGACCAGGAGCTGCTCGACATCTTCCTCGAGGAAGCCGGCGAGGTCCTCGAGACGATCGCCCAGAACCTCGCGGCATGCCGCGAGGCGCCGCACGATCGCGAGGCGCTCACCACGATCCGCCGCGGCTTCCATACGCTCAAGGGCAGCGGCCGGATGGTGGGCCTCGCCGACCTGGGCGAGATGGCCTGGCAGTGCGAGCAGGTGATGAACAAGTGGCTGAAGGAGGAGAAGCCCGCCACGCCGCCGTTGCTTTCCTTCATCGATCTCGCGCGCGAATCCTTCCTGCGCTGGGTGACCGAGCTGAAGGAAACGGGAGCCACGGCGATCGAAGGCGGCGAGATCGCGCGCCAGGCCGAGGCGCTGAAGAGCGAGCACGAGCCGGCGGCCGCGCCCGCCGCACCGATCGTCGTCGAGCGCGGCCGCGCCCGCCCCGACCGACCGTCGTCGAGGCGGCCGCGCCCGTCGAAGCGCCACCCTCCGTTGCCGAGCCGCAGGCCGCGCCCGCGGCGATCGAAGAGGCCGCGCCAGCCGAGCCGGAGCGCGCCAAGGAAGCCGCGGCGGAGCTCGACTTCGCGTCGCTCGGCTTCGAGGCCACGCCCGCCCCGACGCCAACGCCTGCCACCGAGCCCGCGCCGGCCGTGCCGATGCCGGACCTCGCCGAGCTGCTCGCCTTCGAGCCGCCGAAGGCGCCGCCCGCCGCGCCCGCGCCGCCGCAGGCCGAAGAGGAGGAAGACATCACGATCGGCAGCGTCGACGCTTCCGCGCGCCCTCTTCGCGATCTACATCGGAGAAGCGGAGCAGCATGTCGACATGCTGCACGCGCAGATGTCGTACATCGAGGCCGACCCGATGCACCCGGTGGGCGCCGATTTCATGCGCGCGGCCCATACCTTGTCCAGCAGCTCCCGCACCACGGGATTCGAAGGCGTGGCCGACGCTCGCCTACGGGCTCGAGAAATGGCTGCAGGACGCGATCGAGCTGCCGCCGGAATTCGACGCGCGCCGCCTCGAGGTCACGCGCCGCGCGATGGACGCTCTCACCGCGATGGTGCAGTCGCTGCGCGGCGCCGCGATGCCCTATCCGCGCGAGGACGTCGTCGCCGAGCTCGCGCACTGCGCGAAGGCCTGCGCGAAGCGCGCAAGACAGGCGAAGGCACCCATATCCGCATGCCCGGCGTCGTGCGCGAAGCCCTCGAGGCGAGAGTCGCGGCGCAGAAGGCGGCCGACGCCGCCGCCGTGGAACCGTCCCGCGCCGGCCGCGGAGGTGGCAAGCGGCGCGCCCGAGCAACCGGCGGCGCCCATGGCCGCCCCCGTCGCGCAGGTCGTTGCGATCGCGCGCGCGGAGCCCGCGCCCGTCGTGCAACCCATCGCCGCCGGTGCAGCCGCCGCGCCGGCGGTCGAGGCGGCGCCGCGTTGTCGAAGGCGGCGCCCGTGGAAGGCCGAGGCCGCCGGGCCCTTCGAGGCGGGCAAGGACCAGCGCAAGATCAAGGACGACGTCGACCGCGACCTGCTGCCGGTCTTCCTCGACGAGGCGAAGGAGATCATTCCGGCGGTGAGCGAGGCGGTGCGGCGCTGGAAGGCCGCTCCCGCCGACCATTCGCCCGCGGGCGACCTGCAGCGCCACCTGCATACCCTCAAGGGCAGCGCGCGCATGACGGGCCTCATGCGCCTGGGCGAGCTCGCCCACGTGCTCGAGGCGCGCATCAACGCGATCGACGAGATCGAGTCGCCGCCGCGCCGCGAGTTCGAGGAGATCGAGGAACGGGTCGACCGCTTCTCCGCCTGGCCCTCGAGCGGCTGGGCGCGCGGCGAGGACATCCTCGAGGCCGAGCCGATCCAGGTGCCGGTGGGCGCGGTGTTCGAGCAGCAGAAGGACAAGCCCGCCGCGCTCGCCGTGATCGCCGCCGCCGCCCAGGAGGTCGCCCAGCGCGATGCCCTGCCCCCGGAGCTGCGCGAGAGCCGCGCGGCGCTGCTGCGGGTGAACGCGGACATGATCGACCGCTTCGTGAACGAGGCGGGGGAGTTGTCCATCGCGCGCTCGCGCATCGAAGGCGAGATGGCGGCGTTCAAGCGCGCGCTCACCGACCTCACGGAGAACATCGCGCGCATGCGCTCGCAGCTGCGCGAGATCGAGATCGCCTCCGAAGGCCAGATGCAGAGCACGATCAAGATGAAGGAGGAGATCGGGCGAGACCTTCGACCCGCTCGAGTTCGACCGTTTCTCGCGCATGCAGGAGCTCACGCGCTTCCTCGCCGGAGTCGCTGGGCGACGTGATCACGCTGCACCAGGGCCTGCAGAAGAACCTGGACGAGACGGAGCTCGCGATCCACGCCCAGGCGCGCCTCAACCGCGACCTGCAGCAGGGGCTCATGGGCGTGCGCCTCGTGCCCCTGGGCAACCTCGCCGACCGCTTCTACCGGATCGTGCGCCAGACCGCCAAGGAGCTCGACAAGAAGGCGAACCTGGAGCTGAAGGGCACCCGCACGGAGCTGGACCGCTCCGTCCTGGAGAAGATCACCGCGTCCCTTCGAGCACCTGCTGCGGAACGCGATCGCCCACGGCCTCGAGAAGCCCGAGGAGCGCGTGCGCGCCGGCAAGCCCGAGATCGGCGAGATCGCGATCGACGCCGTGCAGCGGGGCAACGAGGTGGTGCTGAGCGTCTCCGACGACGGCTGCGGCCTCAACTTCCCGCGCATCCGGCAGAAGGCGATCGAGGCCGGGCTGCTCGCGCGCCGACGTGGACCTGCCCGAAGCGCAGCTCGCGCAGTTCATCTTCATGCCGGGGTTCTCCACCGCCACCGAGGTGAACCAGATCGCCGGCCGCGGCGTGGGCATGGACGTGGTGAAGAACGAGATCACCTCGCTCGGCGGACGCGTCGAGATCGCCTCGGCTGCGGGGCGCGGCGCGACCTTCACCATCACCCTTCCGCTCACCCTGGCGGTGACCCAGGCCGTGATGCTGCGGGCGGGGCCACGGTGTACGCGGTGCCGTCGGTCATGGTCGAGCAGGTCCAGGAATACAAGGCCGCCGCCTACGGGGAGATCGCGGCCGAGGGCGAGGTCGCCTGGAAGGACAATCGCTATCCGCTGCGCTCGCTGCTGCCGTTGCTGGGCGAGATCGACACCGCCACTCCGGCGCGCCAGATCCCCGTGCTGCTGCTCAAGAGCGGCCTGCAGCGCGCCGCCATCCGCGTCGACGAGATCCTCGGCAACCGCGAGATCGTGGTGAAGACCATCGGCCCGCAGCTCGCGCGCCTCGCGGGCATCGCCGGCGCCACGGTGCTGGGCAACGGCCAGGTGGTGCTGATCCTGAACCCGGTGCAGCTCGTGCATCGCGAGCGCCCATCGGCGTCGGAGCTGCCGCGCTCGGCGCCCAAGCCCGCGCAGGCGCCCGCGTTCGTGGTGGAGTCAGAAATCGGGCGCGCCGCTGGTCATGGTGGTGGACGACTCGCTCACCGTGCGCAAGATCACGAGCCGCATGCTCGTGCGCGAGGGCTACGAGGTGGCCACGGCGAAGGACGGCGTCGACGCGCTGCAGCAGCTGCAGGACGTGCAGCCCGACTGCATCCTGCTCGACGTGGAGATGCCGCGCATGGACGGCTTCGAGTTCGCGCGCAACGTGCGCGCCGACGAGGGCACGCAGCGACATCCCGATCATCATGATCACCTCGCGCACCGCCGACAAGCACCGCAACCGCGCGCTCGAGATCGGCGTGAACGAGTACATGGGCAAGCCCTACCAGGAAGACCAGCTGCTGGCGCTGATCAAGCGCTACACGTCGGAGTCCGCGCTCGCCTAGCGCACGGAAGTACGCGAGCACCACGATCCCCAGCGCGATCCGGTACCAGGCGAAGGCGCGGAAGTCGTGGTGCGCCACGTAGTGGATCAGGCCCTTCACGGCGACGAGCGCCGCCGCGAAACTCACCCCGAATCCCACGGCGAAGACGGCGAGGTCGTCGGCGACAGGAGCGCGCGGTTCTTCGCGAGCTCGTAGCCGGTCGCGGCGAACATGATCGGGATCGCGAGGAAGAACGAAAACTCCGTGGCCACGCTGCGCGAGAGGCCGAAGACCATCCCGCCCATGATCGTGGCGCCCGAGCGCGACGTGCCGGGAATCAGCGAGAAGCACTGCGCGAGCCCGACCTTGAGCGCGTCGCGCCACGTCATGTCGTACATGCTGAGCACGCGCGGCGTGCCCTTGCGCGAGTACCAGCGCTCCACCGCGAAGATCACGAGGCCGCCCACGCCGAGCGCGATCGCGACACTCGTCGGGTTGAACAGGTACGCCTTGATCTGCTTCTGGAACGCGAGGCCCACGATCGCCGCGGGCAGGAACGCCACGAAGAGGTTCACCGCGAAACGCCGCTGCACCGGATCGCCCGCGAGCCCCGCGAACGCCCGCGCGATGCGCACGCGGAATTCCCAGCACACGGCGAGGATCGCGCCCAGCTGGATCACGATGTCGAAGACCTTGCCCTTCTCGCCGCCCTGGCCGAGCAGGTCCGAGACGATGATCAGGTGGCCGGTCGACGAGACGGGAAGGAACTCGGTGAGCCCTTCCACCACTCCAAGGATGAGGGCGTCGGCGAGCGGCTGGAGTAGCATCGGGCGCCTAGTCTAGCATCCGCATTTCGGGGCGAAGGAGGTCTCATGGACCGGCGCGAGGCGCTCGGGTTCCTCGCCGCTTCGGCGGCCGCCGCGCTCGTGAGCGCCTCGCACGCGAAGGCGGGCGAGCCGGCGACGCGCCCGATTCCCTCGTCCGGGGAGCGCCTTCCCGCCATCGGCATGGGCACCTGGATCACCTTCGACGTGGCGGGCGATGCCGCGGCGGGCGCCACGCGCAACCTGATCCTGCGCGATTTCCTCGCGCTGGGCGGCCGGCTCGTCGATTCGTCGCCGATGTACGGTTCGTCGGAGCAGGTGCTGGGCGAGCGCATGCCGCCGGAGGCCGCGGGGCGCCTCTTCGCCGCGAGCAAGGTGTGGACCGTGGGCGCGCTCGCGGGACGGCGGCAGATGGAGGCCTCGCGCGAGCTCTGGAAGGTGAAGCGCTTCGACCTCATGGAGGTGCACAACTTCCTCGACTGGGAAATGCACCTGCCGATCCTGCAGGAGATGAAAGCGGCAGGACGCGTGCGCTACGTGGGCGTGACCACCTCGCACGGGCGCCGGCACGATCTCGCGGAGAAGATCATGCGCACGCAGAAGATCGATTTCGTGCAGTTCACCTACAACGTGATGCAGCGCGAGGTGGAGCGCGACCTGCTGCCGCTCGCCGCCGAACGCGGCATCGCGGTCATCATCAACCGCCCGTTCGACGGCGGGAATCTCTTCGGCCCGAAGACCGCGCGGCCGCTTCCGGGATGGGCGGCGGAGATCGGGTGTACCAGCTGGGCCGAGGCGTTCCTCAAGTTCGTCGTGTCGCACGCCGCGGTGACCTGCGCCATTCCGGCGACCTCGCAGCGCGCGCACATGGCGCAGAACATGAGGGCCCTCGCGGGCCCCCTGCCGGACGAAGCGATGCGCCGGCGGATCGCCGCGGACTACGAGCGTCTCTAGCTACTGCTTGCTGTAGATCTCCGCGCCCTGGCGCACGAACTCGACCGCCTTCACCTCCATGCCTTTCTCCAGCGCGTCCTGCTCGCTCACGCCGTGCTTCGCCGCGAACTCGCGCACGTCCTGCGTGATCTTCATCGAGCAGAAGTGCGGGCCGCACATCGAGCAGAAGTGCGCGAGCTTGGCGCCTTCCTGGGGCAGCGTCTCGTCGTGGAACTGCTTCGCCTTGTCCGGATCGAGCCCGAGGTTGAACTGGTCGTCCCAGCGGAACTCGAAGCGCGCCTTCGAAAGCGCGTTGTCGCGGATCTGCGCTCCGGGGTGGCCCTTCGCGAGGTCGGCCGCGTGGGCGGCGATCTTGTACGTGATGATGCCGTCCTTCACGTCGTCCTTGTCGGGCAGGCCCAGGTGCTCCTTGGGCGTCACGTAGCAGAGCATCGCGGTGCCGTACCAGCCGATCTGCGCGGCGCCGATGCCGCTCGTGATGTGGTCGTAGCCCGGCGCGATGTCGGTGGTGAGCGGGCCCAGCGTGTAGAACGGCGCCTCGTGGCAATGCTCGAGCTCGAGGTCCATGTTCTCCTTGATGAGCTGCATCGGCACGTGGCCCGGCCCCTCGATCATCACCTGGCAGTCGTGCTTCCACGCGATCGTGGTGAGCTCGCCGAGGGTCTTCAGCTCCGCGATCTGCGCCTCGTCGTTGGCGTCGTAGATCGAGCCCGGCCGCAGGCCGTCGCCGAGCGAGAACGACGACGTCGTACGCCTTCATGATCTCGCAGATCTCCTCGAAGCGCTCGTAGAGGAACGTCTCCTTGTGGTGCGCGAGGCACCACTTGGCCATGATCGAGCCGCCGCGCGAGACGATGCCGGTCATGCGCCTGGCGGTCATCGGGATGAAGGGCAGGCGCACGCCGGCGTGGATCGTGAAGTAGTCGACGCCCTGCTCGGCCTGTTCGATGAGCGTGTCGCGGAAGATCTCCCAGGTGAGCTCCTCGGCCTTGCCGTCCACCTTCTCGAGCGCCTGGTAGATCGGCACGGTGCCGATCGGCACCGGCGAGTTGCGGACGATCCACTCGCGCGTCTCGTGGATGTGGCGCCCGGTGGACAGGTCCATGACCGTGTCGCCGCCCCAGCGGATCGCCCAGGTCATCTTGTCGACTTCCTCGGCGATCGAGGAGGTCACCGCCGAGTTGCCGATGTTGGCGTTGATCTTCACGAGGAAGTTGCGGCCGATGACCATCGGCTCGCTCTCCGGGTGGTTGACGTTGGCCGGGATGATGGCGCGCCCGCGGGCCACCTCGTCGCGCACGAACTCGCGGCGTGATCTCGCGCGGCGATCGACGCGCCGAACGACTTCGCCGCGATGCTGGCGGCCCATGAGCTCGGCGAGCTGCGCGCCCTTCGGGCCCGCGGCCCGAGCCCCGCGAGGTACTCGCGCCGCCGCAGGTTCTCGCGGATCGCGATGAACTCCATCTCCGGCGTCACGATGCCCGCGCCGCGCGTAATGCATCTGCGTCACGTTGGCGCCGGGCCTTGGCGCGCCGCGGCGCTGCGCTTCAGGTCGAAGCGCAGCTCCGCGAGCTTCGGGTCGGCGAGCCGCTCGCGTCCGTAGCGCGAGCTGGGGCCGGCGAGCAGCTCGGTGTCGCCGCGCTCCTCGATCCAGTCGCGCGCGCAGCGCGGCGAGCCCGGAGCGGATGTCGATCCGCGCCGCCGGATCGGTGTACGGCCCGCTCGTGTCGTAGACGCAGAGCGGCGGATTGGCCTCGGCGCCGAACGCCGCCGGGCGTGTCGCTCTGCGAGATCTCGCGCATCGGCACGCGCACGTCGGCGCGCGAGCCCTGGACGTAGACCTTGCGCGAGCGCGGCAGCGGCTGGATCGGCGGCCTCGTCCACATGGGCGGACGCGGCGATGAATTTGGGATGTGGCGTTCATGGCGTCGCTCCTCTGGGCGGCTCGCGCGCGGGGTGCGCGGAAGAGCGGTGGCGGGCTTCGCACGCTCCCTACGCCGGCATGACCCGGATCAGGTTCCAAGGGACTCTCTCACTGCGGAAGGCTCTATCCGCCTTCCGCAGACCCCTGCGTTCGAATGCACAGTATAGCAACCGGCCGCCTTGCAGCCGCCACGACGCAGGTCAAGTCTTCGCGGCGGCGGCGAGCAGGGCCTCCTCCAGCGCCGCGATCGGCTCGCGGCGGTCGAAGAGCGCGGGGCGCCCGCGCGCGATCGCCTCGCGCAGCGCCCGTTGCGCTCCCGGTCGCGCGCGATGCCGACGGCGATGCGCACGTAATCCGCCGGGCTCGCGGCCACCAGCTCGGCGAGCCCCATCGCCGAGCATGGCGGCGGTCTGCCGGCCGCGCATGAAGCGCCCCGTCAGCGCCACCACCGGCGTTGCCGCCGCGAACGCGTCGAGGCTCGTGTTTCCGCCGGACCAATGCACCGTGTCGAGCACCACGTCGGACAGCGCGAGCGCGCGCCGGAAATGCGCCCGTTCATGCGCGGCAGGAACTTGACCTGCCCGCGGGCCGGGATGCCGCGCGCTTCGCAAGCACGCGCTGCAGCCGGTCGCGAGACCTGCTGCGTCGACCGCCGCACCGGCGCCTGGAAGAACACCAGCACGCCTCGCGGATCGGCCTCGAGCATGTCGCCGAGCAGCGCATCCATGTCCGGGTGCACCTTGAAGAGCGACTGGGCGCAGAGGTAGATGCGGCCCGTTCGCCGGCAGGCCGAATTCGGCGCGCGCCGCTGGCCGGCGCGGTTGCGGCATCGCGTAGTCCACGCCCAGCCCGGGCAGGCCCACGAGGCGGCTCGACGTAATGGCTCGCGCCGTCCGGCGGCTCCATCGCGGCGCAGGTGATGTAGCAGTCGATCGCGTCGCTGCCCGTGGTCACCGGGTGGCCCCATCCTGCGCACTGCACGGGGCGAGGCGCAGCGCGGCGAGGAGATAGCTCGCGGGCGTCATCCCGACCTCGGGGTACACGATGCACGTCGAGGCAGTCGGCGGCGATGCCGTGCGGCGAGCGCTCGCCGCCGCCGCGCAGCGTCGCGAAGTGCTCGCCTCGCCGCGGCGATGCGGCGCGTGAAGTCGTCGGTCGATCGCGCGGTGTGGTAGACGAAGCGCTCGAAGCGCGCGTGCGTCGAGCCCCGTGATCCAGCGCTCGAAATAGCGTCCCGCGGTGCAGTCGCGGAAGATGCTGCCCACGAAGCCGATGCGCAGCCTCCTGCCGCCATCGAAGGTCGAGCGGCGCGGCCTTCGCGCCATTCGGGATGCACCGCCCCGGCGAGCCGCGCGAGAAGCCCGCGAGTACTGGCGCTGCAGCTCGCGGTCGTCCTCTCCCTGGTAAGCGAGCAGGAAGTTGTTGCGGTTGAGCTCGAAGACATCCGCGGGACGCGCGAGCCAGCGCGGCATCTCGCCACCAGGCGCGCGAGGCCTTCGGCGTAGCGCGCGCGCCAGCGCGCGACGTCCTCGACGCTCTCGTAGACCTGAGGAAGCATGAGCCGCTCGCCCATGGCGCCTGGAGGTCGCCGGGATCGCGCGCCGCGGCGCAGCGCGAGCGAGCGAGCGCGCCCGCCGTGTCGCCCAGCTCCTGCTTGCACCACCGCGCGCAGCGTCTCGGTGGCGGGCGTGCCCGGGTCGCGGCGCGATGCTTCGGCGAGCGCACGGTCCGCGTCTTCCCAACGCCAGTATTCCGCGTACAGCATCCGATCTCGCGCCATGTCGCGGCATCCGCGGGTGCCGGCGCTCGGCCGCTTGCGCGCCCGCCGCGCGCGCCTCGCATCGCCCATGGCCGCATGCACGCGCGCGAGCCGCATGCGCACCGCCGCGTCGCCGGGAAGCGCGGCCACGGCACGCTCGAGCGCCTCGCGCGCCTCGGCGAGCGTCCCGGCGCCGGCGAGGAGGGCGGCCAGGTTCTTGTGCGCGGCCGGCGATCGCGGGCTCGAGCGAGGCGGTCGGCGCGCAGCGCCGCGATCGCCGCTTCCATGTCGCCCGGGCGTTGCTCGACGACGGCCAGATGCATCTCGAGCATCGCCGAGCGGTGCGGGAGCCGGTCGCGCAGCGCGACAGTCCCGAGCGCGCGCCTCGCAGCCGGCCGAGCGCGGCTTCGGCGCGCGCGGCGAGGAACGCCGCCTCGTGTCGCCCGCGGGTCGATGCCGCGCAAGCGCTCCAGCGCGTCCTCCCCGCGCCCCTCGGGATCTCGATCTCGGCGAGCTGGCGCACGATCGAGGCTCGCACTCCGTCCGCGCGGCGAGGGGCTCGAGGAGCGGCGCGGGCGTCGCGCCAGCGGCCGGCCGCGATCATCGCCGCGCCTGCGCGAGGGCAGAGGGTTCGGATGCGCATTGCGGCATTCTACGGAGACGGGAAGGGACCGCCGGATTGACAGGGTAATTATACGATCGTATAGTTTCGAGCCATGGCCCAGACCCTCCCGCAACCTCGACCAGGCCCTGCTCGCCGCGGGGCGGGCGCTGCTGCCCGACGCGCGGCTGCGCGGGCCTTTCCGTGCGGGAGGTCGCGGACCGTGCGGGAGTGAACCTCGGCATGTTCCATTACCATTTCCGCACGCGCGAGGCGTTCCTGCGCGCGGTGCTGCAGCAGGCGTACGAGGAGATGTTCGCGCGGCTCACGCTCGAGATCCGCGGGCGACGGCGCGGCCGCTCGAGCAACCTGCGCGCGGCGCTGCGCGTGCTCGGCCGCTTCCTGCGGGACAACCGGCCGCTTCGTCGCGCCGCGTCCTCGCCGACGCGCTCGCGGGCGAGCCCAGCGCGCGCGAATTCATGCGCGACAACCTGCCGCGCCACGTGGCGTGCTGCGCGGTTGTTCGTAGCCCAGGGCCAGCAAGGCGGGCGCGATCGCGCGCGATCGCCTTCGAGCAGGCGATCGGCATCTGCGCCGGCGCGGTCGTGCTGCCGATCCTCGCGGGCGGCGCCGTGGCCGACAGCGGGATGGTCGCGCCCGCGCGCGGCGCGCTCGATCGAGCGCACGCTCCTCTCGGACGCCGCGATCGACGAGCGCATCGATCTCGCGCTGGGCGCGCTCGCGCCGGCGTCCGCGCCCGCGTTCGCGCAGCCGCGCGCCACGGCCGCGAAGAAGACGGCAGGCCGCGTGATGCTGCACCGCCTTCGCTGCCTGGCACGCGGCGCTCGCGCTCCTGCTCGCGGCGTGCGGCAATTCCGACCCCGCGCCGCTGCAGGGCTACGTCGAGGGCGAATACGTGCGGGTGGCCGCGCCCTTCGCGGGCACGCTCGTGCGCCTCGACGTGAAGCGCGGGCAGGAGGTCGCCTCCGGCGCGCCGCTCTTCGCGCTCGAGGCGCAGAACGAGGACGCGGCGCGGCGCGAGGCCGAGGAGCGCGTGCACCAGGCCGAGGCCCAGGTCGAGGACCTGCGCAAGGGCCGGCGCCCCACGGAGATCGAGGCGGTGCGCGCGCAGCTGGCGCAGGCCGAGGCGGCCGCGGAGCTCTCGACGCGCGAGCTCGCGCGCCAGCAAGACCTCGTCGCGAAAGGCTTCGTGAGCCGCCAGAGCGCTGGACCAGGCGAAAATGGCGCGCGACCGGGACCGCGACCACGTCGCGGAGCTGCGTGCGAACCTCTCCACCGCGCTGCAGGGCTCGCGTCCCGACGAGATTCGCGCGGCCGAGGCGCAGGCCGCCGCGGCGCGCCAGGCGCTCGCGCAGGCGGACTGGCGCCTCGACCAGAAGTCCGTGGAATCGACCGTGGCCGGCCAGGTCGCGGACACGCTCTTCGTGCTCGGCGAATGGGTGCCGGCGGGCGCGCCGGTGGTCTCGCTGCTGCCGCCGGGCAACGTGAAGGTGCGCTTCTTCGTGCCCGAGCCGCAGCTGGGCGCGGTCCGCAGGGGGCCAGCGCGTGGCGATCGCGTGCGACGGATGCGGCGCCGCGATGGAGGCCACCATCTCCTTCATCGCGCCGCAGGCCGAGTACACGCCGCCCGTCATCTACAGCAAGGACTGCCGCGCGAAGATGGTGTTCCTGGTCGAGGCGCGCCCCGCGGCGGCCGACGGCGCCGCGCCTGCATCCGGGCCAGCCCGTGGACGTGACGCTGAAGTGAACGCGCCGTCCACCAACGCAGCGCCGGAGCTCGCGATCGACGTGCGCGGGCTCACCAAGCGCTTCGGCGCGAAGATCGGCGGTGGACCACTTCTCCATGCAGGTGCGCGCGCGGGCAGATCTACGGCTTCCTCGGCCCGAACGGCAGCGGCAAGACCACCACGATCCGCATGCTCTGCGGGCTGCTCACGCCCGACGAGGGCAGCGGCACCTGCCTCGGCTACGACATCGTGCGCGACTCCGAGCGCATCAAGCGCGAGGTGGGCTACATGACGCAGGGCTTCAGCCTCTACCAGGACCTCTCGATCGCGGAGAACCTCGATTTCGTCGCGCGCATGTACGCCGTGCCCGACCGCAAGCGGCGCGTGGCGCGAGGCGCTCGAGCGCCTCGGGCTCGCGGCGCGCAGCTCGCAGCTCGCGGGCAACCTCTCGGGAGGCTGGAAGCAGCGGCTCGCGCTCGCCGCGTGCCTCCTGCACGACCCCAAGCTGCTGCTGCTCGACGAGCCCACCGCCGGCGTCGACCCGGGCGCGCGGCGCGATTTCTGGGACCACATCCACGACCTCGCGCACGCGGGCATCACCGTCCTCGTGAGCACGCACTACATGGACGAAGCCGAGCGCTGCCATGCGCTCGCCTACATCGCGTACGGCAAGCTGCTCGCGCACGGCACGGCGCGCGAGGTGGTGGAGCGCGCGGGGCTCGCGACGTGGTCGATCGAGGGCGCCGACCTATGGACCTCGCCGCGCGAGCTGCGCGGGACTGCCGGGCGTGGAGATGGTCGTCCCGTTCGGCAACGCGCTGCACGTGAGCGGCACCGATGCGAAGGCGCTCGCCGCGTCGATCGGGCCGGTCGCCGCGCGCGCGGGGCTCCAGGTGCGCCAGGTGGCTCCCGGGCCTCGAGGACGTCTTCATCCACCTCATGGCGCATTGAGGACCCATGTTCGCCTGGCATCGCTTCGTCGCCGTCCTCGCCAAGGAATTCGTGCAGATGCGGCGCGACCGGCTCACCTTCGCGATGATGATCGGCGTGCCGGTGATGCAGCTCGTGCTCTTCGGCTACGCCATCAACATGGACCCGAAGGGGCTGCCCGGCGGCCGTGGTGACGCGCCGAGTCGAGCGCCTTCTCGCGCTCGCTCGTGCGCGCGCTCGAGAACACGGGCTACTTCAAGGTCGTGGCCACGCCGGCGACGGTCGCCGAGGCCGACCGCCTCGTGGCGCTGGGCGACGTGCAGTTCGTGCTGCGCGTGCCGGAGGACTTCTCGCGCCGGCTGCAGCGCGGCGAGCGTCCGGTCGTGCTGGTGGAGGCCGACGCGACCGACCCGGCGGCCACCAGCAACGCGCTCGCGGCCCTGCAGCAGGTGAACGTGACCGGCCTGGACCACGACCTCACCGGCCCGCTCGCCGTCGCTTGCGCTCGGGCGCCCCGCCCTTCGAGCTGCGCATTCACCGCCTCTACAATCCCGAGGGCATCACGCAGTACAACATCGTCCCGGGCCTGATGGGCGTGGTGCTCACCATGACGATGGTGATGATGACGGCGCTCGCCATGACGCGCGAGCGCGAGCGCGGCACCATGGAAAACCTGCTCGCCACGCCGGTGCGGCCGCTCGAGGTGATGCTGGGCAAGATCTTCCCCTACATCCTCATCGGCTACGTGCAGGTGGTGGTGATCCTGGTCGCCGCCGCGGCTCCTCTTCCGCGTGCCCGATGCTGGGCAGCCTCACGCTGCTGTCCGCGGTGCTGGTGCTCTTCATCGCCACCAACCTCGCGATCGGCTTCACCTTCTCCACCTTCGCGCGCAACCAGATGCAGGCGATGCAGATGACGCTCTTCTTCTTCCTGCCCTCGATGCTGCTCTCCGGCTTCATGTTCCCCTACCGCGGCATGCCCGAATGGGCCCAGGCGCTGGGCGAGGCGCTGCCGCTCACCCATTTCCTGCGCGTCGTGCGCGGCATCCTGCTCAAGGGAAACGGCGCGGCCGAGATCCTGCCCCAGGCCTGGCCCCTCGCGGTCATCATGCTGGTGGTTTCGGCCGCCGCCCTGGCGCGCTACCAGCGCACGCTGGACTGACGCGGCGCAAGATCGGCGGGGTCCCGTTTGCTACAATTCCCGCTGCTTTCGATCCCCCCGGCCTCCCCTCCCCAGCATCCCCTTCGCCGCCCCCGCCATGAACATCGAGCAAGCGCGCTTCAACATGATCGAGCAGCAGATCCGCACCTGGGAGGTCCTCGATCCCGGCGTGCTGGACCTCCTCGTCGCAGGTGAAGCGCGAGAACTTCGTCCCGCCCGAGCACCGCGACCTCGCCTTCGCCGACCTCGAGGTGCCCCTGGGCCACGGCGAATCGATGATGCAGCCCAAGGTCGAGGCGCGCATCCTGCAGGAGCTGGCCATCCGGCCCCACGAGGACGTCTACGAGGTGGGCACCGGCTCGGGCTACCTCACCGCGCTTGCTCGCGCGCAGCGCGCGCCACGTGACGAGCGCGGAGATCCATGCCGACCTGAAGGCGCGCGCGGAGCAGAACCTGCGCGCCGCCGGCATCTCGAACGTGACGCTGCTCGAAGGCGACAGCGCCCGCGGCCCGCTCGGCGAATCGGCCTTCGACGTGATCGTGCTCACCGGATCCATGCCCGTGCTGCCACAGGCGTTCCTCGACCGGCTGAAGACCGGCGGGCGGCTCTTCGCGGTGGTGGGCGACGCGCCGGCCATGAAGGCGGTCCTCGTGCGCCAGCCCGTGCCCGGGTCGCTCCAGCACGTCGAGCTCTTCGAGACGCTGCTCAAGCCCCTGGTGGACGCGGAGCAGCCCTCGCGCTTCCGCTTCTGAACGAATCCCGAACCCCGCTCCCCCGATGAAACCGCTCCGCATCGTCCTCGCGCTTGCCGTCGCCGCGGCGCTCGTTCCGGCCCGCGCCGCCGACCTCGTCGCCGTCTATCACGACGCGCTCGCGAGCGACCCCGTGTTACCAGTCGGCGCGCGCCCAGTACGAGGCCGGGCTCGAGAAGCTGCCCCAGGCGCGCGCGGGCTACCTCCCGCTGCTCGCGGGAACCGCCAGCGCGTTCCGCAACCACGTGAACAACGACCTCGCGCCGAATCTCGAGTACAACACGACGAACTACGTGGTGACGCTTTCGCAGCCGATCTTCCGGCTGCAGAACTGGATCGCCATCGACCAGGCGCACCAGCAGGTGCTGCAGGCCGAGGCGGGCCTCGCGGGCGCGGGCCAGGACCTCATCCTGCGCGTGGCGCAGGCGTACTTCGACGTCCTGCTCGCGCAGGACAACGTGGCGCTTTCCGGGTCGCAGAAGGTCGCGATCTCCGAGCAGCTCGCCCAGGCCAAGCGCAACTTCGAGGTGGGCACGGCGACCATCGTCGACACGCTCGAGGCCCAGGCGCGCTACGACCAGGCCAACGCCAAGGAGATCTCGGACAAGAACGACCTCGAGGTGAAACGCCGCGCGCTGCAGCAGCTGCTGGGAAGCGTGCCGGAGAGCCTGGCGCCGCTGAAGGAGCCGCTGGTGCTCGCGCCGCCAAGCCCCGCGGACATCGAGGCGTGGGTGAAGGAGGCGGACAAGTCGAGCTTCACCATCGTCTCGGCGCGCGCCAACTCCGAGATCGCGCGCGAGGAGGTCAACCGCCAGAAGGCCGGCCACCTGCCGACGCTCGACGCCAGCGCGAACTACGGCCATACGTTCAACCCGGCCACCTCGAACGTGGGGGTCGTGGGGCCCAACAGCCTCACGGGCTCCGTCGGGCTCACGCTGTCGGTCCCGCTCTTCTCCGGCGGCCTCATCCAGTCGCGCGTGCGCGAGGCGCTCGCCAACCGCGACCGCGCCGACCAGGACCTGGAGAACGCGCAGCGCACCATCGCCCAGTCGGTGCGCCAGAACTACCTCAACGTGACCAGCGGGATCGCGCAGGTGCAGGCGCTCGAGCAGGCGCTCACCTCGACGCAGAGCCAGCTCGATTCCACGATCCTCGGGCGCGACGTCGGCGTGCGCACGAGCGTGGACGTGCTGAACGCGCAGCAGCAGGTGTACCAGACGCGGCGCGACCTTCAGCAGGCGCGCTACAACTACCTGCTCAACACTCTGCGCCTGAAGGCCGCCACGGGGCAGCTCGCCGAGGGCGATGTCGAGGCCGTGAACCGCGCGCTGATGCACTAGGGCCGGCGCGCGGCGGCGCGCGGCGCGATCCACTCCATCAGGCGCTCGACCGAGCCGCGATGCGCGGCGACGAAGGCGCGCGCTCTATCGCCCATCTCGCGGCGGCGCGCCGCATCGGCGCTCAAGGCGGCGGCGTTGCGCAACGCCTGCGGCGCGTCGCGCACGCGCAGCGCCGCGCCGGCCGCGATCGCGCTCTCGCTCGCTTCCTCGAAGTTGTACGTGTGCGGGCCGACGATCACCGGCCGCCCGAGGGCGCACGCCTCGATGAGGTTCTGGCTCCCGAACGCGAGCAGGCTTCCGCCCATGATCACGACGTCGGCGGCCGCGTAATACGCGAGCATCTCGCCCATGGAGTCGCCGATCAGCACGCGCACGCGCGCTCCCACGGGCGCGGATTGGCTGCGGCGCGCGACGTCGAACCCGCGGCTCGCCGCGAGTGCGGCGACCTCGTCGAAGCGTTGGGGATGGCGCGGCACGATGACGAGCAGCGCATCCGTGGCCGGCTCGAGGGCCGCGAACGCATCCAGCAATAGCGCCTCCTCGCCCTCGCGCGTGCTGCCGGCGACCCATACCGGCCGCTCGAGGCCGAAGCGCGCGCGAAACATCGCCCCGCGCTCCACCATCGCTTCCGGCACCGCGAGGTCGAACTTCACGTTTCCCGTGACCGCCACGTCGCGCGCGCCGATGGCCGCGAAGCGTTGCGCGTCGGCCTGCGTCTGCGCCGCCACCCCCGCGAGGTTCGCGAACGCCCAGCGCGTGAGCGCGGGAAATCGCGCGTAACGCCGCGCCGAACGCTCGGAAAGCCGCGCGTTCGCGAGCACGACGGGAACGCCCGCGCGCGCGCATTCCTCGATGAGGCGCGGCCAGATCTCGGTCTCGAGGATCAGTCCGAACTCGGGACGGAAGCGCTCGACGAAGCGGCGCACCGCGAAGCCCAGGTCGTAGGGCAGCCACGCGCGCTCGACCGTGTCGCCGAAGAGCGTCTCCCCCGTCTCCCACCCCGTGGGCGTCATGTGCGTGACGAGGATGCGATGGCCCGGATGGCGGCGCGCGAGCGCCTCGACGATGGGAACCGCGGCGCGCGTTTCCCCGACGGACACCGCGTGGATCCAGATGCGCGGCACGCGCTCGACCGGCGCGTAGCGCCCGAAGCGCTCGCCGAGGCGCGCGAGGTAGCCGCGCTGGCGCCGGGAGCGCCACGCGAGGCGCACGACGACCAGGGGCGCGATCGCGAGCCACGCGAGCGCGTAGAGGAACCGCGTCATGCGCTGTCGTTGCCCACGCCCGCCGCCGCGGCCACCTCCGCCACGCCGGGCGGCGCGCCCGGCGCGCCCAGGTTCACCGCGATGTCGGAGCCGTGCAGCCCGGTGAGGCGCGGCGACGTCGCGCAATAGATGCCCACGGTCGGCACGCCGAGCGCCACGGCGAGATGGCTCAATCCCGTGTCGACGCCGACCACGCCCGAGGCATGCGCGATGAGCGCCGCCGCATCGGCGAGCTCCATCGGCGGTGCGGCGATCGCGCCCTCGCCGCTCGCCGCCGCGAGGCGCTGCGCCACCTGGCGCTCCGCGGGCGTGCCGCCCGGAAACACGGCCGTGTATCCGTCGCGCGCGAGCAGCCGCGCGAGCTCGATCCAGCGCGCCTCGGCCCACAGCTTCGCGGGGCGGCTCGCCGCGTGCAGCAGGACCGCGTAGCGACGGGCGGGCGCCCACGCGGGCGCCGTCTCGGGCGCGGCGAGCCCGTAGCGCGCCGCGGTGCCCTCGACCGGGTAGCCGAAGATCCCGCCCACGAGGCGGCGGTTGCGCTCCACCGCGTGCAGGTCGCGCGGGACCCGGATCTTCACGTCGTAGAAGCGCGCGGCGAGCCGCTCGCGCGCGCTCTTCGCATCGAGCCCGAAGGCGGGAGCGCGCGCCCAGCGCGCCACGCACGCGCTCTTGACGAGCCCCTGCGCATCGATCACGTAGTCCCACCGCCCCGCGCGCAGCGCGCGGCGGCTCGCGCCGACGTCGCGCCAGGCGCGCGCCGAGAAGGGCTCGCGCCGCAGCCTGCGCAGCGCGACCGGGATCGCCCGGTCCACGCCCGGATGCAGCCGCACCAGGCCGACGTAGGGCTCCTCCACGGCCCACGCGACGTGCGCATCGGGCATGCGCGCGCGCAGGTCGCTCACGGCGGGAAAGAGGTGGATCACGTCGCCGAGCGAGGAGAGCTTCACGAGCAGGATGCGCGGCGCGGGCATGGCGCATTCTAATCCGGCGGCTCGGGGTAGAATGGCGGGCCCGAGCAGCAGCCTCCGACACCGTGGCGCGCCCCGCCGACGAAAGACTTCCCCTGACCGTTGCGATCATCGCGCTCAACGCCGCCGCGCAGATCGGACCGTGCCTCGCGAGCGCGGCGTTCGCCGACGAGGTGCTGGTGGTCGACTCGGGCAGCACCGACGACACCGTGGCGATCGCCCGCGCCCACGGCGCGCGCGTCGAGCAGCGCGAATGGCTGGGCTTCGGCCGCCAGAAGCAGCACGCGGTGTCCATCGCGCGCAACGACTGGGTGCTGTGCCTCGACGTCGACGAGCGGGTCACGCCGCGGCTCGAGCGCTCGATCCGCGAGGCGCTCGCGGGACGCCGCTATCGCGCCTGGCGCCTCGCGCGGCGCAACCGCTTCCTCGGCCGCTGGCTCGCGCACGGCGAGGGCTATCCCGACTGGACCGTGCGCCTGTTCCACCGCGCCCACGCGAGCTGGTCCAACGACGAGGTGCACGAGGCGGTGCTGACCACCACCGAGGTCGGCCGCCTCGACGGCGACCTGCTGCACGATTCCGCCGAGGACATGGCGACGTACATGGCGAAGCAGAACCGCTATTCGACGCTGCACGCGCAGGCGCTCTACAAGCAGGGCGTGCGCGCGGGCTATTGGCGCCTCGCGGCCAGTCCCCTCGCCCGCTTCGTGAAGTTCTACTTCCTGCGCCTGGGCTTCCTCGACGGCGGGCCCGGCTTCGCGCACATCGTGGTCGGCTGCAACAACACGTTCCACAAGTACCTGAAGCTCATCGAGTTGCAGCAGTCCGCGCGCGCCGCGGGCGGGGAGGACGCGTGATCCTCGTGACCGGCGGCGCGGGATTCATCGGCGCGAACTTCGTGCTCGACTGGATCGCGGCGAGCGGCGAGCCGCTGGTGAACCTCGACAAGCTCACCTACGCGGGCAACCTCGGCAGCCTCGCCGCGCTCGCGCGCGACGCGCGCCACCGCTTCGTGCGCGGCGACATCGCGGACCGCGCGCTCCTCGAGCGCATCTTCGGCGAGGAGCGCCCGCGCGCCGTGGTGCATTTCGCCGCCGAGAGCCACGTCGACCGCTCGATCCACGGGCCCGCGGCGTTCGTGCAAACGAACGTGGTGGGCACCTTCGAGCTGCTCGAGGCGGCGCGCGCCCACTGGCAGCGCCTCGAGGGCGAGGAGCGCGCCGGATTCCGCTTCCTGCACGTCTCCACCGACGAGGTGTACGGCTCGCTGGGACCCTCGGATCCGGCGTTCTCGGAGACCACGCCTTACGCGCCCAACAGCCCGTACTCGGCCTCGAAGGCCGCGTCGGACCACCTGGTCCGCGCGTACCACCACACCTACGGGCTGCCGACGCTCACCACCAACTGCTCCAACAACTACGGGCCGTTCCAGTTTCCCGAGAAGCTCATCCCGCTCGTGATCTCCAACGCGCTCGAGGGCAAGCCCCTGCCCGTGTACGGCGACGGGCAGCAGGTGCGCGACTGGCTCTACGTGGGCGACCATTGCGAGGCGATCCGCGTGGTGCTGGCGCGCGGCCGGCCGGGGGAGACCTACAACATCGGCGGGGATTCGGAGCGGCGCAACATCGACGTGGTGCACGCGATCTGCGACGCGTTGCAGGGGGCGCGGTCGCGCGCGGGCGGCTACCGTGGCCTGGTCACGCACGTCGCGGACCGTCCGGGCCACGACCGCCGCTACGCCATCGACGCCGGCAAGATCCGCGGCGAGCTCGCGTGGCGGCCGCGCGAGACGTTCGAGTCGGGGCTCGCGCGGACGGTGCGCTGGTACCTCGACCACGCCGCGTGGGTCGCGCAGGTGAAGAGCGGCGAATACCGCCAATGGCTCGAGGTGAACTACGCCGGCAGGAGCGCCGCGTGAGCCGCAAGGGGATCATCCTCGCCGGAGGATCGGGCACGCGGCTGTATCCGGCCACGCGCGTCGTCTCCAAGCAGTTGCTGCCGGTGTACGACAAGCCGATGGTCTACTACCCGCTCACCACGCTGATGCTGGCGGGCATCCGCGAGATCCTCGTGATCTCGACGCCGCAGGACACGCCGCGCTTCATGGAGCTGCTGGGCGACGGCGCGGACTGGGGCCTCGCGCTTTCGTACGCGGTGCAGCCGCGCCCCGAGGGCCTCGCGCAGGCCTTCCTCATCGGCCGGGACTTCGTCGGCACGGGGCCGAGCTGCCTCATCCTCGGCGACAACATCTTCTACGGCCACGACCTCGCGGTGTCGCTGCAGCGCGCCGCGTCGGGCTCGGGCGGCGCCACCGTGTTCGCCTACCCGGTGCACGATCCCGAGCGCTACGGCGTGGTCGAGTTCGACGCGCGCGGTCGCGCGGTGAGCATCGAGGAGAAGCCGGCGCAGCCGAAATCGCGCTACGCGGTCACCGGCCTGTATTTCTACGACGCGCAGGTGGTGGACATCGCCGCCTCCCTCAAGCCCTCGGCGCGCGGCGAGCTCGAGATCACCGACGTGAACCGCACCTACCTCGAGCGCGGCCAGCTCGCCGTGGAGGTGATGGGGCGCGGCACGGCGTGGCTCGACACGGGCACCCACGAGAGCCTGCTCGAGGCGGCGCACTTCATCGAGACGATCGAGCGCCGCCAGGGGCTCAAGATCGCGTGCCCCGAGGAGATCGCCTACCGCATGGGCTACATCGACGCGCTTCGCCTGGAGCAGCTCGCGCAGCCGATGGCGAAGAACGCCTACGGGCAGTACCTCCTCGAGGTGCTGCGCGACCGGGTCTTCTAGGCAGACCGATGAAGGCCGTCCCGACCGCCATCGCGGATGTGCTCGTGATCGAGCCGAAGGTGTTCGGCGACGCGCGCGGCTTCTTCTTCGAGAGCTGGAACCGGCGCGACTTCGCGCGCCTCGCGGGACGCGACGTCGAGTTCGTCCAGGACAACCACTCGCTTTCCGCGCGCAACGTCCTGCGCGGACTGCACTACCAGCTTCGGCAGCCGCAGGGAAAGCTCGTGCGCGTCGTGTCCGGCGAGGTGTTCGACGTCGTCGTGGACCTGCGGCGCTCCTCGCCCACCTTCGGCCGCTGGGTCGGCGAGCGCCTGTCGGCGCAGAACCGCCGCATGCTGTGGGTGCCGCCCGGCTTCGCGCACGGGTTCGTGGTGCTTTCCGATGCCGCCGAGTTCCTCTACAAGGCGACCGACTACTACGCGCCGGACGACGAGCGCACGCTGCTCTGGAACGACCCCGCGCTCGGCATCGCGTGGCCGCTCGCGGGCGAGCCGCTCCTCAAGCCGAAGGACGCGGCGGGCAAGCGGCTCGCCGAGGCGGAAACGTACCCGTGATCCGCGTGCTGCTCACGGGCGCCCGCGGGCAGGTGGGCGCGGATGTCGCGCGCGTCCTCGAAGGCCGCGCGGAGGTGGTCGCGCACGATCACGCCACCCTCGACCTCGCGAACCCGCGGGCGATCGTGGAGCGCGTGCGCGAGGCGCGACCGGCCCTCATCGTGAACGCCGGCGCGTACACCGCGGTGGATCGCGCCGAGGCCGAGACCGAGACCGCGCGCGCCGTGAACGCGCGCGCGCCGCAAGTGCTCGCGGAGGAGGCGCGCCGCATCGGCGCGCTGCTGGTCCACTACTCGACCGACTACGTGTTCGATGGCACGAAGCCGACGCCCTACGTCGAGAGCGACCCGCCGCACCCGGTCAACGCGTACGGCCTCACCAAGCTCGAAGGCGAGCGCGCGATCGCCGCGAGCGGGTGCGCGCACGTGATCCTGCGCACGAGCTGGGTCTATGCGCCGCGCGGACGCAACTTCCTGCTCACGATGCTGCGGCTCGCGGCCGCGCAACCGGAGATCCGCGTGGTGGACGACCAGCGAGGAGCGCCCACGGCGAGCCTCGAGCTCGCGCGCGCCACGGCCGCGCTCTTCACCGGCGGGGCTGCGCGGCCGCTCGCGCCCGCGGACATCGAGCGCGTGGGGGCCTCTTGCGGCCTCTACCATGCGACCGCCGCGGGCGAGACCACGTGGTTCGGGTTCGCGCAGGCGATCTTCGAGCAATGGTCCACGCGCCGCGGCGCGGCGTTCACGCCGCCGCGCGTGGTGCCGATCCCCACGCGCGAATATCCGACGCCCGCGCGCCGGCCCGCGAACTCGGTGCTTTCGTGCGAACGGCTGCAGCGCACCTTCGGCGTGCACCTCGCGCCGTGGCGCGAAGGGCTCGCCGAGGCGATCTCAGCCGTTCCCCTCGCCTGAGGACGGGTATCCGGCGCTCGCGAGCGTGAAGCACACGCGGCCCTCGCGATTGGACGAGAGCTCCAGGCGATAGCCCGCCTGCTGCGCGAGGCGCGCGGTGTGGAAGAGGCCGATGCCGAGCCCCCCCGCGCGCTCGGTCGGCTCGTGGAAGAGCACGCGCGTGATCGGCTCGGGCACGGGGCTGCCGGTGTCGCACACCGTGACCGCGATGCCCGACGCGTCCGAGACGAAATCGATCGAGGTCGCGATGCCGGGCTCGCGCGCCGCCTTGGCGCGCGCATTCTCGAGCGCGTTCTCGACGAAGCCGTCCAGCACCGGCCCCGGCACGCGGGCCTCGACGGATATGCGCGCGTTGAGCACGACGCCGGTGCCTTCGAGCCGCCGCCCGAGCTCGTACCACCAGCTCCACGCCGTCAACGCGAGCTCCGCCGTGGGCACTTCCGGCGCGCGCAACTTCTCGAGCGTGGTCTGCAGCCGGCGCGTGAGCTGCGGAAGCTGGCGCTGGAGCAGGCCCGAATATCGGTCGTCCGAATCGCGCGGCGCCATCGACATGAGCGCGTAGAGCGATTGCAGCAGGTTCTTCACGTCGTGGGTGAGGCGCGCGCCCGTCTCGTGCACCGCCTGCAGGTAGGCGTTGCGGCGCAGGGCCGACTCGCGGCGCTTGCCCTCGTAGAACTCGCCCACCACCTGGGAGAGGAGCCGCATGTGCAGGAAGAGGGCGGGCGAGAGCTCCATCTGCGTATAGAAGACCACGTCGAGGCCGTGCACCGAGAAGCGCGAGGCGTGGCCGCGCGGCTCCCCGAAGACGCCTTCGCCCGCCGGGGAGCGCCACTCGCCGCCGCGCACCCACGGAAGCCGCGAGACTTCCTTGAACGCCTCCTCGAGGAAGCGGCTGGAATCCATCTGGGACTCCGACAGCTCCGCGATGCGCCGCATCCACAGCTCGAACGGCATGCCGACCGAGAGCAGGTAGCGCGAGAAATAGGTGCGCAGCCCGCCGAAGCCGCGCAGCGGGTTCCACAGCACCGCGAACACGAAGAGCGCCAGGCCGAAGCCGAACACCGTGAGTGCCACGGAAGCGAGGTAGTTGTCGCGCGTGAAGCGCATGAGTGCGATCGAGCCCAGCACCAGCACCACGCCCAGCTGGAACACCAGCACCGCGTAGAAGAAATCGAATACCTGCGCCGAGGCGGGCACCTGGGGACCGAGCGGCCAGAGTGCGAGTGCCAGCAGCATGAGCGGAAGCAAGAGGCGCGTGAACGCCGCCGCCTGGGCCGGCATCTCGCGGATGCCCAGCACCAGCGTCGGCACGACCCATAGCAGCAGCAGCGCCAGCACGTAGGCGAAGGCGAGCAGGTAGAAGCGGTTGCGCCGCGACGCCTGGATCGTGAACACGCGCCCGCCGAGGATGCCCAGCAGCACGAGGAGCCACGTGACGATCATCCACGGGGCGAGGAAGTAGAGCGTGACCACCGTGATCGCCAGCAGCAGCACGATGGACAGCGGCTCCATCTCGCGCTCGGCCGCATAGAACGGCTGCCACAGCAGGAACAGGCCGAAGTGAACGAGCAACCAGATTCTCTGAAAAACTTCGCCGGGTTCCGCGAAGAGTGCGGCGTGCAGCGCGAGCAGCATGGCGACAACGACCCAGCGGGAGGCGCCGGAGAACCGGCCTGAGAGGCGCTGCGCGAACGGGGTGGAGGACGGCTGCAAGGGGGCAATCGCGATGCGGTGCGGCGAGAATAATGAAAACGCGGCGGGTGCGCCATGCGATGGCGGGCGTCGGCCTTTCGACACCCGATGTCGGCAGATGGACGGTCAGCCCCCCTCATCGCCTCCCAATTCTGGTGCCCGGCTTCAGAAAGTACCAATTTAACAATGGCTTACTATTCTGGCACGTCGATTGCAGGATCCGGAGTGACACCCCGTCAGGGAAAGGAAGAATCATGAGATCGCAGCAATCCGGATTCACGCTCGTCGAGATCGCCATCGTGCTGGTGATCATCGGGCTGCTCCTCGGCGGCATCCTCAAGGGCCAGGAGCTCATCAACAGCGCCAAGGTGAAGAACCTCGCGAACGACTTCCGCGTGATTCCCACCTACATCTACGCGTACCAGGACAAGTTCAAGGCGCTGCCCGGGGACGATCCCGCGGCGGCGACGCACGTGAACGGCGCGACCAATGCCACCACCAACGGCACCGTGGGCAACGGCGTGATCGAAGGCAGCTGGAACTCGGCCACGAAGACCGACGAGTCGTACCTCTTCTGGCAGCATGTGCGCCTGTCGAACCTCGCTTCCGGCCCGACGGACGTGAACGACGCCACGTACCAGCCGCGCAACGCCGTGACGGGACTGATCGGCGTCTCGAGCGCCACGACCGGGCTGGTGCAGATCAACGGCATGACCGGCACGTACCAGGTGTGCTCGGCGGGCATCCAGGGCAAGTTCGCCAAGCAGCTCGACGTGCAGATGGACGACGGCAACACGGCGACCGGCTCGATGCGCGTCGTGCCCGACGCCTCGGCGCTGAATACCGCGGCCACCGCGACGAACGTCATCGACGACGCGGCGAACTACACGGTCTGCATGACGTTCTGACGCGGCTTGCGCTTGCGAACGGCCCGCCGCGCGCGGGCCGTTTCGTTTTCAGCCCTGCAGGATGCGGATCTCGGCGCGCGCGAGCTTCTCCTGCGTTCCCAGCAGCACCAGGACGTCGCCCGCCTGCAGGCGCGTCTCGGGCCCGGGATGCACCTCGCGAGAACCCTTGCGGCGCACGGCGGTCACTTGCACCCCGAGGCCATCGAGGTTGAGGCTGCCGAGCGTCTTTCCGGCGCTCGGCGCATCGGGGCCGATCACGACGGTGCGAAGGCGCGGCTGCTCGACGTCGTCCGCGTCCGCGTCGGTGACGCCGGGGAAGAAGCCGGGCGCGATTCGGTAGCGCTCCTCGCGCACCTGGCGCAGCCGGCGCAGCACGCGGTTGAGCGGCATCCCGAGCTGCATCATCGTTTGCGTCGCGAGCATCAGCGATCCCTCGACCACCTCGGCCACGATCTCCGCGGCTCCGGCGGCCTTCAGTCGCTCCACGTCGGTATCGTCGAAGGTGCGCACGATCACCGGAAGCTCGGGGCGCAGCTCGCGCACGTGCGCGAGGATGCTCAGCGCCTTGGGAGTGTCGGCGAAGCTCACCACGACCGCCACCGCGCGCGCGAGCGCCGCGGCCACCAGCACCTCGCGGCGCGCCGCGTCCCCGAAGACCACGGAGTCGCCCGCCGCCGCGGCTTCGCGCACGCGCTCGGGATCGGAATCGAGCGCGATCACCGGGATCTTCTCGCGCTCGAGGAACTGGGCGAGCGCCTGGCCGCTGCGCCCGTAGCCGCACACGATCACGTGGCCCTTCGTGGCCATCGCGCTGCACCGCGAGCTCGTGCAGGGCCACGGCGCGCGAGGTCCATTCGCTGCTGATGAAGTAGAGGACGATGCGCTCGGTGCGGGCGAGGATGACCGGCGCGGCGAGCATCGTGAGCAGCGCCGCGGCGAGCATCACCTGCAGCGCGGCGGACCCGAGCGCGGATTCGCGCAGCGCCAGGGCGAGCAGCACGAAGCCGAACTCGCCGGCGGGCGCGAGCGCGAGCGCCACGCGCAGCGCCGTGGGCTTGGCGTTGCCGAACGCGCGCGCGAGCCCGAACACCACGCCGAACTTCACCACCAGCAGCAGCGTGAACACCACCGCGATCGCCACGAAATGCTCGAGGAGCGCTCGCGGATCGAGCAGCATGCCGATGGTCACGAAGAAGAGCCCGAGCAGCACGTCGCGGAACGGCTTGATGTAGTCCGCGACCTGGTAGCGGTACTCGGTCTCCGAGATGAGCATCCCGCCGAGGAACGCGCCCAGGGCGAGCGAAAGGCCGGCCTGCTGCGTGAGCCACGCGAGCCCGAGCGTGACCAGCAGCACGAACAGCACGAACAGCTCGCTCGACTTCTGGCGCGCGACCAGGTCGAAGAGCGCGCGCATGACCCGTTGCCCCACGTACAGCACGATCGCCAGCACGATCCCCGCTTTCACCAGCGCGACCCCGATGGCGGTCGCGATCGCGCCGCTCGAGAGCGTCAGCGCCGGGATCAGCACGAGCAGCGGGATCACCGCGAGGTCCTGGAAGAGCAGCACGCCCATCACCTGGCGGCCGAAGTCGCTGTGCAGCTGGGCGCGCTCGGCAAGCGTCTTCGACACGATCGCGGTGGAGGACATCGCGGCCACGCCGCCCAGCACCAGTCCCGCTCTCCAGTCGGCGCCCGCCGCCATCGCCGCGCCCATGCCGAGCGCCAGGATCACCGCCACCTGGGCGCCGCCGAACCCGAACACGATGCGGCGCATCGCCGTCAGCTGCGGCAGGCTGAATTCGAGGCCCACGGAGAACATGAGGAACACGACGCCGAATTCCGCGAGGTAGCGCTGCGCGTCGGTAGCCGGAACGAAGGCGAGCGCATGCGGGCCGATGAGCGCGCCCACGATGAGGTAGCCGAGGATCGCCGGCATCGACAGCTGCCGGAAGACGACCACCACGGCGACCGCCGAGGCAAGCAATGTCAGCGCGACGGGAAGGGCGTCGTGCATCGGAGGGCGCGGCGGCGGCTCGGGGGTAATGGATTTATACTTTGGGTCAATGACCGATCTCCTGCAACCCCACGTGCTGGCCGCCGCCGAGCGCTACCTGGAGCTCGCGCGCGGCGTGCTCGACATCGAGGCCGATGCGGTGCGCGCTCTCAAGGCGCGCCTGGGCGAGCCGTTCCTGCGCGCGCACCGGCTCATGCTGGACACGAAGGGCCGCGTCGTCGTCACCGGCATGGGCAAGTCGGGACACATCGCGCGCAAGATCGCGTCCACGCTGGCGTCGACCGGCACGCCCGCGTTCTTCATGCACCCCGGCGAGGCGAGCCACGGCGACCTCGGCATGATCACCGCGCAGGACGTGGTGATCGCCATCTCCTATTCGGGCGAGTCGGACGAGATCCTCAAGGTGCTGCCGCTCATCAAGCGGCGCGGAGCCGCGGTGATCGCGATCACGGGCCGCCCGAAATCCACCCTCGCGACGGAAGCGGACGTGCACCTCGACGCCGCGGTGGAGAAGGAAGCGTGCCCGCTCAACCTCGCGCCCACCGCGAGCACGACCGCCACGCTGGCGCTCGGCGATGCGCTGGCGCTGGCACTCCTCGACGCGCGCGGCTTCGGCAGCGACGACTTCGCGCTGCACCATCCCGGCGGCTCGCTCGGGCGCAAGCTCCTGGTGCACGTCTCGGACATCATGCGCAAGGGCGACCAGCTGCCGCGCAATTCCCCCGACGCGCTCCTGCCCGAGGCGATCATCGAGATGTCGAAGAAGGGCATCGGCATGACCGCCATCGTGGGCCCGGGCGACAAGCTCCTCGGCATCTTCACCGACGGAGACTTGCGCCGCACCCTCGAGAAGCACGACGCGATCCGCAACATCCGCGTGGGCGACGTGATGACGGCCAACCCGCGCACCATCGCCCCGGAGAAGCTCGCGGCCGAGGCCGCGCAGGTGATGCAGAGCTACCGCATCGGCGGGCGCATCGTCGTGGCCTCGCCCGACGGCAAGCTCCTCGGAGTGGTGACCTTCAACGATCTCCTCGCCGCCGGTGTCGTCTAGCCCGGAGGAAGCGCTGGCCCGGGCGCGCGGCGTGCGCCTCGCGATCTTCGACGTCGACGGCGTGATGACCGACGGCACGCTCTACATCGGCGCCGACGGCGAGGCGCTCAAGGCGTTCAACATCCTCGACGGCCACGGCGTGAAGATGCTGCAGGCGGCGGGTGTGGCCGCGGCGATCCTCTCCGGCCGCTCGTCGGAGGCGGTGGCGCGCCGCGCGCGCGAGCTCTCGATCGCGCACGTGGTGCAGGGCGCCGACGACAAGGTTGCCGCCTTCGAGCGCCTGCGCTCCGCGCTCGGCGTGGAGGCGCAATCGTGCGCGTTCGTGGGCGACGACCTTCCCGACCTCGAGGTGATGAAGCGCTGCGGTCTCGCGGTCGCGGTGGCCGGCGCGGTCGACGAGGTGAAGGCGGCGGCGCACTACGTGACGCGCGCGGGCGGCGGGCGCGGCGCGGTGCGCGAGTTCTGCGAGCTGGTGCTGCGCGCGCAGGGGCGGCTCGGCGCGCGCGCGCGGAATTGAAGGGCACGGGCGGCGGTGCGTCCCACGATCTGGCTTCCGCTCGCCGTGCTGGGCCTGCTCGTCGGGCTCACGCTGTGGCTCAACCAGCTGGTGCAGGCGCCGGCGCAGCGCTCCGACGGCGCGCTGCGCCACGATCCCGACGCCATCGTGGAGAAATTCGACGCGCGCAAGCTGGGCGAGGACGGCCGGGTGCTCTACACCCTGGCCGCGAAGAAGATGGTACATTACCCCGACGACGACTCCGCGCTCCTCGAGTCGCTCACGCTCGAGGCGTTCGAGCCGGGACAGCCGAAGATGACGGTCACGGCCGACCACGGCAGGCTCGAGCGCGCCGGGGACCGGGTGTGGATCGAGGGCCACGTGGTGCTGGTGCGCGAAGGCGACACGAAAACGGAGCCCGCGCGCGTGACCACCGACCGCCTGCTCGTCCTTCCCGACGCCGGCATCGCGAGCACCACGAGCGAGGTCACGATGACGAGCCCGTCGGGCCGGGTGGTCGCCGCCGGACTCGAAGTCGACAACAAGACGCGCACGATCACGCTCGATCACGTGCGCGCAACCTACCAATCCGCCAAGCCCTGATGCGCACGACATTCGCCCCCGCATTCTGCGCAGTCCTCCTGCTCTTCCCGGCGCTCGCCGGCGCGGAGAAGGCCGACCGCGAGAAGGAGATCGTGGTGGGCGCCGACCGGCTGGTGGCCGACGACGCGAAGAAGACCAGCACGTTCGAGGGCAGCGTCGTGGTCACCCAGGGCACGATGCGCATGACCGCGGCCAAGGTGACGGTGCGCGAGGACGCGGAGCGCCACAAGTACTACGTCGCCACGGGAGATCCCGTCACGTTCCGCCAGAAGCTCGACAATTCCGACGAGTGGGTCGAGGGCTACGCGCAGCGCGCCGAGTTCGACGACCGCAACGACGTGCTGCGCCTGCACGAGCACGCGCGCGTGAAGCGCAGCCAGAACGAGATCACCGGCGACTTCATCTCCTACGACATGCGCAAGGAGCTGGCCGAGGTCACCGGCGGCCCGCCCGGGCAGGCCAGCGCCGGCGCGCGCGTGAAGGCGGTGATCCTGCCGCCGAAGAAGCCCGCGGCTCCCGGCAAGGCCACCGACGAGCCCCTGAAGCTCAAGCCCGACGAGGGGAAGTCGTAGTGGTGGCGAGCATCAGCGCCGCGCAGCGCCTCACCCTGGTGCGCCCGGAGCCGCGCTCCTCGGTGCTGCGCGCCGAGGGCCTGATGAAGCGCTATCGCAAGCGCACCGTCGTGTCCGACGTGTCGCTCACCGTGGAGAGCGGCGAGGTCGTGGGATTGCTCGGCCCCAACGGCGCCGGCAAGACCACGTGCTTCTACATGATCCTGGGGCTCGTGCCGATCGACCGCGGCAGCGTGACTCTCGACGGCGAGGACCTCACGCACCTTCCGATCTTCCGGCGCTCGCGGCTCGGCCTGTCCTACCTGCCCCAGGAAGCGTCGATCTTCCGCAAGCTCACGGTCGCGCAGAACATCCAGGCGGTGCTGGAGCTGCAGGGCACCGAGGCGGACGAGGTGGAGGCGCGCCTGGAGGCGCTGCTCGACGACCTGCACATCGGCCACCTGCGCTCGAGCCCCGCGCTGTCGCTGTCGGGCGGCGAGCGCCGCCGCGTGGAGATCGCGCGCTCGCTCGCCACCAATCCGCGCTTCATCCTGCTCGACGAACCGTTCGCGGGCGTGGACCCGATCGCGGTCCTCGACATCCAGCAGATCATCCGGTTCCTCAAGGAACGCGGCATCGGAGTGCTCATCACCGACCACAACGTGCGCGAGACGCTGGGCATCTGCGACCACGCCTACATCATCAACCAGGGCGCGGTCCTCGCCTTCGGGAAGCCGCAGGATATCGTCTATAATGAGGCGGTCCGAAAGGTATACCTCGGGGAGAACTTCCGCCTCTAGCGGACAGTCAGTTCCTCCGGGAACCTTCGACATGAAGCACAGCCTCCAGCTCAAGCTATCGCAACATCTCACGCTCACGCCGCAGCTGCAGCAGTCGATCCGCCTGCTGCAACTTTCGACCGTGGAGCTGAACCAGGAGCTCGAGCGCTACCTGGCCGAGAACCCGTTGCTCGAGCGGGCGGACCTCGCATCCTCCGACGAAACCGCTCCCCTGCCGCCCAACGGCACCACGCAGCCGACGCAATCCAGCCAGGATGCGCAGGAGTCGCGCGACGCCGAGGAGCGGCGCGAGGAGAGCTCGAGCCTCGCCGACGAGCACGGCTTCGGCGACGAGCACGCTCCCACCGGCAGCTCCCGCCGCGACGACGACGAGCGCGACGACTTCACGCAGTTCGCCGCCGCGGAGCCCACGCTCCAGGAGCATCTCCTGCAGCAGATCTCGCTCACCGGGCTCACGGAGCGCGACAAGCGCCTCGCCGCGCACATCGTCGGGCACCTCGACGAGGACGGCTACCTCAAGAGCGACCTGGAGGAGCTGCGCGAATCGGCGCTCTCGGCGCTGCCCGACCTCGATATCGAAGAGCTGTCGATCGCGTTGAAGCACGTGCAGAACCTGGAGCCCACCGGCGTGGGCGCGCGCGACGCGGCCGAGTGCCTCGAGCTGCAGCTGAAGGCCCTGCCCGAATCCACGCCGCATCGCGACGCGGCGCTGGCGCTCGTCACGCAGCACCTCGACGTGCTCGCCGCGCGCGACTTCAATCGCTTGAGGCGCCTCCTCGGCGTGGGCGAGGACGAGCTGCGCGACGTGCGCGCGCTGATCCTCACGCTCGACCCCAAGCCCGGCCGCGCGTTCGGCCAGGGCGACGTGCGCTACATCGTGCCCGACGTGGTGGTGCGCAAGATCTCCGGGCGCTGGAGCGCGGCGTTGAACCGCGACGCGATGCCGCGCCTGCGCATCAACAAGATGTACGCCGACATCCTCCAGGCCTCGCGCGAGAACGGCGGCAAGCACCTCGCGGGACAGCTCCAGGAGGCGCGCTGGCTCATCAAGAACGTGCAGCAGCGCTTCGACACGATCCTGCGCGTGACCCAGGCCATCGTCGACCGCCAGAAGAACTTCTTCGAGCACGGCGAGGTCGCGATGCGCCCGCTGGTGCTGCGCGAGATCGCGGAGTCGGTCGGGCTGCACGAATCGACCATCTCGCGCGTCACCACGCAGAAGTACATGCTCACCCCGCGCGGAATATTCGAGCTGAAATATTTCTTCGGCAGCCATGTTTCAACCGACACGGGCGGGGCCTGTTCGGCGACCGCGATCCGTGCTTTGATCAAGCAACTCGTTGCCGCCGAGGACTGCCGCAAGCCCCTTTCCGACCACCGCATCTCCGACATCCTGGCCCAGCAGGGGATCCAGGTCGCGCGGCGCACGGTGGCCAAGTACCGCGAAGCGATGCACATCCAGCCGGCCAACCTGCGCAAGTCGATCTAGCCACACAAGGAGCCCTCGATGAACCTGCACCTCACCGGTCACCACGTCGAGATCACCGCCGCCATCCGCGACTACGTCGTGGGCAAGCTCGAGCGAATAAACCGGCATTTCGACCACGTGATCGACGTGAACGTCATCATGACGGTGCAGAAGCTCGACCAGCACATCGAGGCGAACGTGCACCTGTCGGGCAAGGACATCCACGTGCGCTGCAGCGACGGCGACATGTACGCGGCGATCGACCAGCTCATGGACAAGCTCGACCGGCAGGTGATCCGCCACAAGGAGCGCTTCCAGGTGAGCCGGCACGCGCCGGGCATCAAGCGCATCCCGCAGGCCTGAGCGCCGCGCGCGCATGGGCGCACCGTTCGGCGCCATGAACCTCGTCTCCCGCCTGCTTCCCCGCGAACACGTCGTGCTCGGGCTCGACGCGAGCAGCAAGAAGCGCCTGTTCGAGCAGATCGGCCTGCTCTTCGAGAACTCGCGCCAGATCCCGCGCGCCCGCGTCTTCGACAGCCTGTTCGACCGCGAGAAGCTGGGCTCGACGGCGCTGGGCTACGGGGTCGCGATCCCGCACGGGCGCATCAGGCAGCTGAAGGAGCCGGTGTGCGCGTTCGTGCGCACGGCTTCTCCCATTGCGTTCGAGGCGCCGGACGCGCAGCCCGTGACGCTGGTCTTCGCGATGCTGGTGCCGGAGCACGCGACCGAGGCGCACCTGGAGCTCCTCTCCGAGCTCGCGCAGATGTTCAGCGACTCGCAGCTGCGCGACGCGCTCGCCGCGACCGACGACGCGCAGGCGGCCCACCGGTTGATCACCGAGTGGTCGCCCTATGCCCCGACTCAGCGTACAGCGGCTCTTTGACGAGCGGCGCGAGCGCCTCGGGCTCGCATGGGCCGCCGGCATGGCGGGGGCCGCGCGCGAATTCACCGACGAGATGCTGCATCGTCCGGGCGTCGGGCTCATCGGCCACCTGAACCTGATCCACCCGCTGCTGGCGCAGGTGCTGGGCCCGCGCGAGGTCGACTACATCGAGGGGCTTGCGCTTCCGCTCAAGGGCCCGACCGTCGAGCGCATCTGCTCGGCCGACACCACCGTGTGCGTCATCGTGGCGGACGGAACCGTGGTCCCGGAAGTGCTCGCGCAGGTGGCCGAGAAGGCGGGCACCGCGGTCCTCACCTCGACCGAGCCCAGCCAGCACGTGATCAACGTGCTGCGACCCTACATGCAGCAGGAGCTGGGCGAGGTCACCACGCTGCACGGCGTGATGCTCGACGTGCTCGAGATCGGCGTGCTCATCACCGGCGAGTCCTCGATCGGCAAGAGCGAGCTGGCGCTCGAGCTCGTCTCGCGCGGCCACGGGCTGGTCGCCGACGACGTGGTGGAGCTGCAGCAGATCGGCCCCGAGACGATCCAGGGGCGCTGCCCGCCGATGCTGCGCGACTTCCTCGAGGTGCGCGGCCTGGGCGTGCTCAACATCCGCTCCATCTTCGGCGAGACGGCGGTGCGGCCGCGCAAGGCGCTGCGGCTCATCGTGCACCTCGACGCGCCCGAGGGCGGGCAGGAGCCGAAGAACCGGCTCGCCACGCGCTCGGGCACGCAGGAGATCCTCGGCGTGGAGATCCCGACCGTGACGCTCGCCGTGGCGCCGGGCCGCAACCTCGCCGTGCTCGTGGAAGCGGCGGTGCGCAACCACATCCTGCTCACGCGCGGCATCGACTCCACGCGCGAGTTCATCGCGCGCCAGGAGGCCGCCATCCGCCTGGAGGGCGCGGGCCCCGAGGAGATCGCCGACTGATGCAGCTCGTCCTGCTCTCGGGCGTGTCCGGGTCGGGCAAGAGCGTGGCGCTGAAGGCGCTCGAGGACGCGGGCTTCTTCTGCGTCGACAACCTGCCCGCGGATCTCATCGGGCCGCTCGCCGACTACGCGATGTCGCGTGGCGAGCCGCGGGTCGCGATCAGCGCCGACGCGCGCAGCCGCGAGAGCCTGGGGCGGCTCCCCGACATCGTCGCCAAGGAAAAGGCGCGCGGCAACGACGTGCGCGTGATCTTCCTCGACGCGAACGACGAGAGCCTCGTGCGCCGCTTCTCGGAGACGCGCCGCCCGCACCCGCTCGCGCGCGAAGGCCAGGCGCTGCCCGACGCGATCGCCGAGGAGCGCGGGGTGCTGGCCTGGCTCGCCGAGATCGGCCAGCGCATCGACACCAGCGTCCTCACGCCGGCGCAGCTGCGCGGATGGATCCAGGACCTCGTGGTGACCGACCACACGCGGTTGACGCTGTGCTTCGAGTCGTTCGGCTTCAAGGGCGGCGCGCCGCTCGACGCCGACTTCGTCTTCGACGCGCGCTGCGTGCTGCCGAACCCGCACTACGATCCGCGCCTGCGCCCGCTCACCGGCCACGACGCCGAGGTGGTCGCGTTCCTCGAGCGCGAGACGCAGGCCGGCATCCTCATCGAGGACATCCAGCGCTTCCTGCAGCGGTGGCTGCCGCGTTTCGTGCTCGACCAGCGCGCCGCGCTCACCGTGGCGATCGGCTGCACCGGCGGGCGCCACCGCTCCGTGTACATCGCGGACCAGCTCGCCGAGCGCTTCGCATCGGACTATCCGGTCGTGCTGCGGCATCGCGACCTGAAGGAATAGCCGGCGCCGCCTTGCTGATCCTCAACCTGTTCTCGGCGGGCAAGCGCGCTCAGGCCGTCCCGATCTTCCCGCTCAACACCGTGCTCTATCCCGGCGCGGCGCTTCCGCTGCGCATCTTCGAGGTCCGCTACGTGGACATGGCGCGCGAGTGCCTGCGCCGCTCGAGCCCGTTCGGCGTGTGCCTCATCGTCGAGGGCGAGGAGGTGGGCGCGCCCGCGGTCCCCGAGCGCGTGGGCTGCCTCGCGCGCATCGCGGACTGCGACGCGGAGGAGCTGGGCGTGCTCAAGGTGCGCGTGGAAGGACAGGAGCGCTTCCGCATCGTGTCGAGCGAGGTGATGAAGCAGGGGCTCATCGTGGCGGAGGTGGAGCCGCTCGCGCGGGAGGAGCCCGCGCCGAACGCTCCGGGGTTCGCGGAGTGCGCGGACTTCCTGCGCAAGGTGATCGCCGGCATCGGCGAGGAGCGCTTCACGCGGCCGCTGCGCTTCGAGGACGCGAGCTGGGTCGGCTTTCGCCTCGCCGAGATCCTGCCGCTGCGCAACGACGTGAAGCAGAAGCTGCTCGAGCTCACCGACGCGACGCTGCGGCTCGCGGTGCTGCACAAGTTCCTGAGGCAGCAGAGGCTGATCGCATAGGGCGTCGTCCCTTCGCCGCGGAAACCGGAAAGGAGGCGGAATGGCCATCGAGCTCGACCACGTGATCGTATCGGCGCGAGAGCGGACCGTGAGGCATGGTGGGCCGCGCCTGGCCGCGGCTCGGTCAACCGTGGCGAGCCGCTGAACCAATTGGAAGCCTGGTGTTCGGAGGGGCTTGCCGAGTACCTCGCCGCGGTGGACCATGACCGCGCCGAGGTCGAGGGAGCGGGGAGGCCTCCATGACCGAAGTCGCCATCGCATCGCCGCGCTCGCGCGAGCACCGCAAGGCCGCCGCGCGGGCGGGGCTTCGCTACGTCACGGACGGATTCGCGGGCATCACGCGCAAGCGCGCGGGCTCGGGCTGGACGTACTTCGAGCCCGACGGCACGCGCATCCGCGACGCCGGGAAGCGCCGGCGCCTCAACGCGCTCGCCATTCCGCCCGCGTGGACCGACGTCTGGATCTGTCCCGATCCGGATGGCCACATCCAGGCGACCGCTCGCGATGCGCGCGGGCGCAAGCAGTATCGCTACCACGTCGGCTACCGCGAGGCGCGCGACAGGTCGAAGTTCCGCCGCATGATCGAGTTCAGCGAGGCGCTCCCGCGACTGCGCGAGAGGATCGAGCGCGACTTGCGCGCCCAGGAGCTGTCGCGCCGCCAGATCATCGCCACCGTGATCCGGCTGCTCGACCGGACGCTGATCCGCGTCGGCAACGACGAATACGCGCGCCAGAACCGCTCGTTCGGCCTCACGACGCTGCGCCGCCGCCACGTCGAGGTGAAGGGGGCGATGCTGCGCTTCAGCTTCCGGGGGAAGAGCGGCATCGAGCACGACGTGTCGATAACCGACCGCAGGCTCGCGCGCATCGTGCAGCGCTGCCAGGACCTCCCCGGCACGGAGCTCTTCCAGTACATCGATGGCTTCGGACGGCGCCAGGCGGTGTCGTCCGACGACGTGAACGAGCGCCTGCGCGAGATGAGCGGGAGCGACATCACCGCGAAGGATTTCCGGACGTGGGGCGGCACGATGCACGCCGCGATCGCGCTGCGCGCCATGGGACCGGCGGCGAGCCGGCGCGAGGCCGACCGCAACATCGTGCGCTCGATCGACCTGGTCGCCCAGCACCTCGGCAACACGCGCGCGGTGTGCCGCAAGTACTATGTGCATCCGGCGATCATCGAGGCGTACCTGCTCGGCAAAACCGCGACGCTCCCGCCCGAGGCGCCGGGCCGCGGCGAGCGGCGCGGGCGAGGCGCGGCGGCGCTTCGGCGCGATGAGATCGCTGTGCTGCAATTCCTGCACGACGAGCTCGATTGAAAGGCGCGGGCAGGGAGTATGTCCCGAGAAATGGATACGATTGCCGCGTTTCAGCCGCGTCGCGCGGAAGCCCGGCGCAGTATTCGCGTTGGCTTTCGTCGCCGTTGCCACCGCGATCGTCCACATGAGGCTGATCGCGTGAGCCGCCCCATGAAGCACACGGTCCAACCGCTCACACCCGAACCGTATCCGATCGGGCCACGCGAGGAGTACGCGAGGCTGCGGCGCTCACCGGTCATGAAGCCCGTAGATGATCAGCCGGTATGGTCGATCATCCGCCTCGTCGTGCCGCTGAGTCGCGAGCGATGTCCGACCTGTTCCAGAGCCTGACCGCGGGAATCGTCGCCCTGCCTTCCTACGGCGTGGGCGCATTGCTCGTCCTCCTGCTCTACGGGCTTCAGTCGGAAATCCGCTTCGGCGCCAGGGCGCGGAGCCATGCCGCGGGGTTGTCGGACCGAGGCAGCACGCTCGCCGTTTCGTTGGCATCGGCGGTACCGGTGGTCGGCTTCGTGCTCGCGATGAAAAGGTGGATACCCGCTCTTCTTCCCGGCATGCCGACGATTGCATGGGTGGGTGTGGGTCTCGGCGCGTTCGGCCTTCTCCTGCGCCTGTGGGCGGTGCTCGTGCTGCGCGAGCGCGATACGCGCACGCTGCTCCTGCACGAAGGCCACACGATCGAGCGCGGCGGCCCCTATCGCTTCGTTCGCCATCCGGGTTACCTTGGATCGCTGCTGTGCCTGAACGGCATCGCGCTGGCGTCCGGCAGCACGCTCGCTGTCCTGGCGTCGATCGCCGCGACGCTTGCTGCGTACACCTATCGGATCCGTGTGGAGGACGCCATGCTGGTCGCGGCATTCGGAGCGCCCTACGAGAGCTACCGTCGCGAAACCGGGGCGCTTCTGCCCTTCCACGGCTACCGTCGCGGGCCCGGATAAGTGCGGAGCGCCGATCCGCTGCCGCGCTTTGCGAACGAGGTTGTCCTGCGCCGGCTCACGGCTTCGGACCTACCCGCGTTCCAGGCGTATCGGCGCGATCCGCTGGTCGCCCGATATCAGGACTGGGAAACCAGGTCGGACGCCGAGGCCGCCGCCTTTCTCGCCGAAATGAGCACCGCCCCGTTGCTTCGGCCGGGAATCTGGTCGCAGATCGGCATCGCGAATCCCGACGGACTGGGCCTCGTAGGCGATATCGGCTTGCTCCTCGCCGCCGACGGTGGCCAGGCGGAGATCGGCTTCACGCTGGGACGCCAGTCGCAAGGCCGTGGCCTGGGCGCGGCTGCGGTGCGAGAGGCCATCCACCTCGTGTTCGAGCAGACAAATGCCGATCGAGTGCTGGGAATCACGGATGTCCGCAATCTCCAGTCCATCCGCCTGCTCGAGCGAGTCGGCATGCACATGACCGAAACACGCGTTGCCGTGTTTCGCGGTCAGCCTTGCGTCGAGCACATCTACGCCATCTTGCGGCAACAGGACGGAATCATCTCGCGGTAGCCCAGAGCCTGGTGGCCATCCGTGGTTCAACGTCCTCCGGCAATCGAATTCAGGAGGCGACGGACGGGCGAAGGAAGCGCAGCGCCCTTCACGTCGTCGAGGGCGATCCAGGTTCCGGCCTTGCCTTCCGCCAGGCGCTTCGACCGGCGCGCGCGGATGCGCCACGGCGTGACCTCCAGCGTGAAATGCGTGAACGCGTGCTCGAAGGGCTCGAGGGGCTGCACGTCCGCCGCCTCGATGCCCCATTCGCGCGCGAGCGCTTCGGCCGGCCTGGCTCCGGCATCGACCTCGGGCAGCGACCACAACCCGCCCCAGATGCCGGAGGGTGGGCGCTTCTCCAGCAACACCTCGCCCTGCGAGAGCACGACCAGCATCGCGACCCGCTTGCGCTTCACCGGCGCGCGCGGCTTGCGGCCGGGAATCTGCGCGGTGCGTCCCGTGCGGCGCGCCACGCAATCGTCGCGTACCGGGCAGACGAGGCACTGCGGCTCGCGCGCGAGGCAGACGCCCGCGCCCAGGTCCATCAATCCCTGCGTGTAAGGCTCGATGTCGTCTTCGGGAAGCCGCGCCTCGGCCTCGCACCACAACGCGGCGAGCACCGCGGCGCTCGACGGGTCGCCCTCGACGCCCGCATGCCGCGCGATGACCCGTCGCGCGTTGCCATCGAGGATCGCGCGCCTCTCGCCCGCGGCGAACGCGGCGATCGCCCCCGCGGTCGAGCGGCCCACGCCCGGAAGCGAGACGAGCGCCTCGAACGCCGTGGGAAATTCGCCGCCGAACCGCTCGCAGGCTTCGCGCGCCGCGCGATGAAGGTTGCGCGCCCGCGCGTAGTAGCCCAGCCCGCTCCACAGCGCCATCACCTCGTCCTCGTCGGCACGCGCGAGATCGGCCACCGCCGGGAATCGCGCGACGAACCGCTCGTAATACGGAATGACGGTGGCGACCTGGGTCTGCTGCAGCATGATCTCGGAGAGCCACAGGCGATACGCATCGCGCGTGCGCTGCCACGGGAGGTCGTGGCGCCCGTGGCGCCGCTGCCAGGCGACGAGGCGTTGCGCGAAGGAGGGAAGGGACGGCATCCCCGCGATGATGCCGCAAAGCGCGTGCGACGCGCGACGAAACCTATCCGTTGAGCGAAAGCCGGTTCTCCACCGCCCGCACACCGCGCACGCCCGGCGTTGAAAGCGCAGGGGGTGCTGGAAGTACATCAGCGTCGCGCCAAGGCCGGCGCCCAGCAGCATGGCGAGCGCAAGGCCGCCGGCGTCCCGGGCGCGTGCCGGCCGGATGAAAGTTCGCATGGGACTTCCACAGGAGGTTCCCCGTAGACCGGCCGCCGCCGCGGCTGTTCAGGCGCCTGGTCGCTTCGGAGGGGGAGATGCAACGCCGGGGAGGGCGCTGGAGCGGGTGAAGGGAATCGAACCCTCGTCGTAAGCTTGGGAAGCTTCTGCTCTGCCATTGAGCTACACCCGCGCCGGAGCAGATATCTTACTGGAACGGTCGCAACCCGTTCGCGCCGTCCCGCGGCCCCTGGCGCCGCATGAGCGCACTCCGTCGCATCGTTTGCCCGCACGGCGGAACGCCGCTTAGGATGGCGCGCATGGACCCGTCGCCGCGCATCTCCAGCTCCCATCCCCTGGAAATGATTCCGTTCTTCCGGCGCTTTCCGTGCAGCCCGGCGCGGGACCTGCTGTACACCTTCATCTGGAATTGCGCGCTGGGAGTCGTGTTCTGCCTGATGAACGCCGGATTCAACGGGCGGCTGCCCACGGCGTACAACTTCCTGATGTTCCTGGTGATGGCGAACCTCATCGGCTACGCGATCCACGGGTTGTTCGCGGTCGCCCAGCTCACCGGCATCGAGCGCTGGTTCGCGGTCCGCGGCACGTTCGCGAAGGCCGCTTACTTCACCGTCATTCCCACGTTGGGCGTCCTCATCGGCTTCCAGATCTGGCTCATGGTCTTCGACCTGGCGGTGACCGCACGTGCCGGCGTGGCCGTGACGGTCGGGCCGGGGGGAAGCTGGCGGCGCTGGATCTCCGAGCCGGGCTGGATCCTCTCCGTGGCGATCACCAGCGTGATCATCTCGCTGGTGCTCGCCGCGATCACGTTCGCGCGCGAGCGCGAGGCGCGCGGGCAGGCGGAGCTCGAGCGCGAGCGGCTGCGCGCAGAACGGGTGGAGCGCGAAGCCGCTCTCGCCAACCTGCGCGCCCTCCAGGCGCAGATCGAGCCGCATTTCCTCTTCAACACGCTTGCGAATGCCACCAGCCTCGTGGACAGCGACGCGCCGAAGGCCAAGCGCATGCTGGAGAGCTTCATCCGCTTCCTGCGCGCCTCGCTCGCCGCCACGCGCGCGGAGAGCACGACCCTCGGAGCCGAGGCCGAGCTCATCGCGGCCTACCTCGACGTGCTGCAGGTGCGCATGGGCGCGCGCCTGCGCTACACGGTCGACGTGCCGCCGGAGCTGCGCGGCTGGTCGCTCGCGCCCATGCTGCTGCAGCCGGCGGTCGAGAACGCGATCCGCCACGGGCTCGAGCCGAAGGTCGAGGGCGGCGAGATCGCGGTGCGGGCGCGTCGCGAGGGCGAGCACGTGGTGATCGAGATCCGCGACACGGGCGCCGGATTCGCGCCCGCGACGCGCGGCGGCGTGGGGCTCACGAACCTGCGCGACCGGCTGCGCAGCCTGCACGGCGATCGCGCCACGCTCGCGATCGGCGACAACCGCGGCGGTGGGGCCGTGGTGACGATCCGGCTTCCGGCATGAGCGTGCGCGCCGTCATTGCAGATGACGAACCGCACCTGGCGGAGAACCTGCGCGCGCGGCTTCAGCAGCTGTGGCCGGAGCTCGAGGTGCTGCCGCTCGCCTCGAACGGGCTCGAGGCGCTGCGCGCCATCGAGGAAGACGAGCCCGACGTCGCCTTCCTCGACATCCGCATGCCGGGGCTCACGGGGCTGGAGCTCGCGCGGCGCATCGACGGGCGCACGCACGTGGTCTTCGTGACCGCGTACGACCAGTACGCGGTGGAAGCCTTCGAGCGCGACGCGGTCGACTACCTGCTGAAGCCGGTCGCCGACGAGCGGCTCGCGGCCTGCGTGGAGCGGCTGAAGCGCAAGCTCGCCGCGCGCGAGCCAGCGCCCGCGCTGGACGAGGTGCTGGCACGGCTCGCGCGCGCGCTTCCCGCGGCGGGCGGAAAGCTGCGCTGGATTCGCGCGCTGAAGGGCGAGCTCGTGCAGCAGATCGCGGTGGACGACGTGCTCTACTTCCAGGCCTCCGACAAGTACACGTGCGTGGTCACGCGCGCGGGCGAGTCGCTGATCCGCATGCCGCTCGCCGAGCTCGCCGCGCAGCTCGATCCGGAGACCTTCTGGCAGATCCATCGCGGCACCGTCGTGAACATGGCCGAGGTGGCGGCCACGCGGCGCGACCTGGGCGGGCGCGTGTTCGTGAAGCTGCGCGACGGCAAGACCGAGCTCGCCGTGAGCCGCGCCTGCGCCCACCGCTTCAAGCAGATGTGACGGTCTATAATTCCTCCATGTCCGCGCCCATCCGTGTCGTCGTGAACGGGGCGCCGCGGGAGTTTCCCGCATCGCTCACGTTCTCCCAGCTGATCGACGAGCTCGCCCTCGCGGGCCGGCGGCTGGCCGTCGAGCGCAACGGCGAGATCGTGCCGCGCAGCCGCTTCGCCGAGGCGAGGCTCGCGGACGGCGACCGCATCGAGGTCGTCATGGCGGTGGGAGGAGGCTGATGAACGCACCCGAGAGGATCGAGGCCGACGCGCTCGTCGTGGCGGGCAAGGCCTATCGCTCGCGCCTGCTGGTGGGCACCGGCAAGTACCGCGACTTCGACGAGACGCGCCGCGCCATCGAGGCGAGCGGCGCCGAGATCGTCACCGTGGCGATCCGCCGCACCAACATCGGCCAGAACGCCGGCGAGCCCAACCTGCTCGAGGTGCTGCCGCCCTCGCGCTACACGATCCTGCCCAACACCGCGGGCTGCTACACGGCGCAGGACGCGGTGCGCACGCTGCGCCTGGCACGCGAGCTGCTCGACGGCCACGCGCTGGTGAAGCTCGAGGTGCTGGGAGATGCGCAGTCGCTGTATCCGAACATGCCCGAGACGCTCGCCGCGGCGAAGACGCTGGTCGCCGAGGGCTTCCAGGTGATGGCGTATTGCAGCGACGATCCGATCATGGCGAAGCAGCTCGAGGATCTGGGTTGCGTGGCGGTGATGCCGCTCGCCTCCCTCATCGGCTCCGGCATGGGAATCCTCAACCCGTGGAACCTGCAGATCATCATCGACCGCGTGGGCGTGCCGGTGCTGGTCGACGCGGGGATCGGGACGGCTTCCGACGCCGCGGTGGCGATGGAGCTCGGCTGCGACGGCGTGCTCATGAACACCGCGATCGCGAAGGCGCGCGAGCCGGTGCGCATGGCGCGCGCGATGAAGCTCGCGGTGGAAGCCGGTCGCGAGGCGTTCCTCGCCGGAAGGATGGCGAAGAAGCCCTACGAGGCGAGCGCCAGCTCGCCGCAGTCCGGGCTCATCGCGGCAAGCGCCCCGAAGGGCGCCTGACTCAGAAGCGCCAGCTCACCCCGACCGAGAAGAGGTCGCCATCGGTCTCGCCCGCGAGCGGGGAGCCGAGCGGCGAGTAGCGCTCGACCTGCGCGCGGATGCCGAGCGCGCTGGTGATGTCGTAGCGCACGCCCAGCCCGTAGCGCCAGTGGGTGCGCGCGCCGGCATCGCCGAGCAGCGACGTGGAGTACGTCGCGAAGGGGTAGCGCGCATCGCCGTGGTACGCGCCCATGCGCCCGTAGAAGGAGAAGCGCCACAACGGCACCGTCGCGACCGTGTCCACGCCGAAGCCGGTGGAGCGGAACGGCGAGGCCAGGTCCACCGGGTTCGCGAAGACGTTGCTGGGCATGCGGGCGATGTCGTTCAGCTCGCCTTCGACCGAGAAATAGCGTGAATACTTGTAGCCGAGCTTGAGCTGGAACGGCTCGTCGCTGCGCGCCGGGGCGGATTGGCCCGCGAGGGGAAGACTCGAGAACGAGTAGATCTCGCCCGCCGCCGGAGCCTTGGGCGGCTTGAGCGTTCCGACGTAATCCCCGGCCAGCGCGGCCGCCGGCACGAAGGCCAAGGGCAGAGCGATGAACCGGCACCGGAAAGTCATTGTTTTCACCGTCCTTCCCGAGCAATTTAGGCGCCGCCCCGAGGCGCTGTCAATCGGCGCACTCCGTATAATCGGCGCGACATGCCGGCTCGCCGCGAAAACCACAACCTGTCGTGACCCATCCCCCCATCCGCAGCTACGTATTGCGTCAGGGCCGATTCTCGCCGGCGCAACAGAGAGCGTATTCCGAGCTCATGCCGCGGTTGGGCGTGCCGTACCGCGCGCAGCCCCTCGACTTCGCAGCGCTGTTCGGTCGCCGCGCCCCGGTCGTGGTCGAGATCGGCTCCGGCATGGGGGAGACCACCGCGCGCATCGCGGCCGAGCATCCGGAGACGGACTACCTCGCCATCGAGGTGCACGCGCCGGGCGTGGGGAGCCTCCTCAAGCGCGTCGAGGAGGAAGGCCTCGCCAACGTGCGCGTGGTGCAGCACGACGCGGTGGAGGTATTGCGCGACATGGTGCCGCCCGATTCGCTCGCGGCGATCCACGTCTTCTTTCCGGACCCGTGGCCGAAGAAGCGCCACCACAAGCGCCGCCTGCTCCAATCCGCCTTCGCCGCGCTCGCGGCCTCGCGCCTCGCCAGGGGCGGGCAGTTGCACGTGGCGACCGACTGGCAGGAATATGCGGAGCACGTGCTGGCCGTCCTTTCCGAAGTCCCGGGCCTGCGCAACAGCGCCGCGGGATTCGCGCCGCGCCCGCCGTGGCGGCCGGAGACCAAGTTCGAGCGGCGCGGGCTGCGCCTCGGCCACGGAGTGTGGGACCTGCTATTCACCAGGGAGTGAGCGATGGGCGATCGTTTCGAACGGACGCGGCGCGAATGGCTGCGGCGCATGGCGGCGGGCGGCGCGCTCGGCGGCGCGGGAATGACCGGCGTGGATCGCGCGCGCGCTCGCCAAGGGCGACCTCGGCGGCAAGGAGGGCGTGGTGCGCCTCGACGGCACCGCGACGGTGGGCGGGCGGCCCGCGCGCGTGGGCACCGCCATCGCGCTCGGCGAGCGTGTCGCCACGGGCCCCGACAGCCAGGCGGTCATCGTGATCGGCCAGGACGCCTTCCTCATGCGCTCGAACACGATCATCGAAACGCGGGCACACGAGGGCGTGCTCGCCAACCTGCTGGTGTCCACGGGCAAGGTGCTCTCGGTGTTCTCGAAGAAGCCCCTGTCCATTCGCGCGGCGAACGCGACCATCGGGATCCGCGGCACCGGCGCCTATCTCGAGGTCGATCCGGCGAGCGTCTACTTCTGCCTCTGCTACGGCGAAGCGGTCGTCGAGGGGCCCGGCATGGCGGACAAGCTCGTGAAGACCACGCACCACGAGCAGCCGCTGCTCCTCACCGAGGGCGGCGGCATCATGGCGGCGCAGCCCGGCCCGTTCCGCAACCACACGGACGCGGAGCTCATCATGCTCGAGGCGCTGGTCGGCCGCGAGCCGCCGTTCATGAAGGACGGGAAGGTCTATCCCGCGGGGAAATACTGATCGTCGCGTGCACCGGCGCGGCGGGCTGCGCGCCGGGGAGGAAGGGCTCGAGCAGGTCGTTCAGGAACCGCTGGCCCTTCGCCGTCGGGCGGATGCGCGCGTGGTCGCGCTCGAGCAGGCCCGCGCGCTCCGCCGCGGCGAGCTCGCGCTCCACGACCGCGATGGGAAGCCCGGTGCGCTGCGCGAAGAGCGTGACGGGAAAGCCCTCGATCAGGCGCAGGGCGTTCAGCATGAACTCGAACGGCAGCTCCGCGTCCGGCACGTCGTGCGCCGCGTCGATCGCGTCGCCGGCGAGCGCGGCGCGCATGTAGCCCAGCGGCTTGCGGATGCGCGCCTCGCGCACGATGCGGTCGCGGAACGCGATCTTCCCGTGCGCGCCCGCGCCGAGGCCCAGGTAATCGCCGAACGTCCAATAGTTGAGGTTGTGGCGCGCACGGTGCCCGGGCCGCGCGAACGCGGAAGTCTCGTAGTGCTCGTAGCCCGCGCCGGCGAGCAGCTCCTCGACCGCCTGCTGCATGTCCGCGCCCGCGTCGTCGTCCGGAAGCGCGGGCGGGTTGCGATGGAAGTTCGTGCCGGGCTCGAGCGTGAGGTGGTACGCGGAAACGTGGGGCGCGCCGAACGCGATCGCCTCGCGCACGTCCGCGGCCGCTTCGTCGGTCGACTGGCCGGGCAGCGCGTACATGAGGTCGGCATTCACCGTGGGGAACGTCTCGAGCGCGCTCGCGAGCGCGCGGCGCGCCTCGTCGGCGCCGTGCACGCGGCCGATGGCGGCGAGCTTCGCGTCCGAGAAGCTCTGCACGCCCAGCGAGAGGCGATTCACGCCCGCCGCGCGATAGCCGCGGAAGCGCTCGGCCTCGAAGGTACCGGGATTCGCTTCCATCGTGATCTCCGCTTCCGGATCGACCGGGATGCGGGTGCGCACGGCGACCAGGAGCCGGTCGATGGCCGCGGGCGTGAAGAGGCTGGGCGTGCCGCCCCCGATGAAGATCGTGTGGATGCGCCGGCCCCATACCTTGGGCAGGCTCGATTCCAGGTCGGCCACGAGCGCGTCGACGTACTCGGCTTCGGGCACCTCGCCGCGCGCCTCGTGCGAATTGAAGTCGCAATAGGGGCATTTGCGCAGGCACCACGGGATGTGCACGTAGAGCGAGAGCGGCGGAAGCTCGGCCAGTCGAACGGCGCCGGCGGACGGAACGGAGCTCACGGGCGTGTGCGGCGCGCCTTGCCCGCTCGCGGCGTCGGTCGCTCGGTGCCCGAGGAACGCCGGCCGCCCGGCTCCGCCTCCTCGCGCGCGAGGTTCTCGATCAATTCGAGCAGCACGCGGCGCACGAGCGCGATGTCGGCCGGCGTGATGCCCGCCACCGCCACGCGGTTCACGTCCTCGGCGAGCGGCACCAGCTTGTCCTTGAGCGCGCGCCCCTTGGCGGTGAGGAAGACGTAGACGTTCTTGCGGTTCTCCGGCATCTGCCGGCGCTCGACGTAACCCGCCTGCTCCATTGCCTTGAGCGCGGAGAACGTGGTGGGCTCCATCACGCCCGCCTGCTCCGAGAGCTCGCGCTGCGTGAGGCCGTCGTGCTCCCACAGGATGCGCAGGAATTGCCAGTGGCCGGGAGACACGTCGTGCTCCACGAGGCGCAGCTGCAGCGCGCGCACGAACGAGCGCGAGGCGTCCTTCACGAGGTGCGCGAGGCGGTCTTCGGGCACGGCTTCGCGCCAATGCCGCAGGATCTCGCGGGTGGGATGCTTGTCGACGGGGGCGCGGGACATCTTCGGAACCGGGAATTATCCCACGCCGCGCTGCCAGCGCAGCGCGACCTCGCGGCCCTCGCGGGCCGAGCGCAGCATCGCGACGCACACCTCGAGCGTGGCGAGGCCCCAGGCGCCGTCGTGCAGTGGGGGCTTGCCGCCCATCGCCGCGTCGCACAGCTCGTCGATCACCGCGGCGCGCGGCACCGGCGGCTTGTCCAGGGGCTCGAAGCGCCGCGCCTCGTCGCCGTAGACCAGGACGCCCTTCGGCGTGGGACGCAGGTCGGCGCGCTCGCAGGAGACGAGCACGAACCCGAAATGCTCGTGCCACGGCGCGTCCTCCCGGGCCGGCGGCACATGGCCGGCCCCCCCATAATTGCGCGCGTTCTTCGCCGCGGCCTCGGGCAGCGTGCCGGCGGCGCGCAGCGCCCGTCGCGCGGCGCCGTGAACGGAAGGATCCTTCGCGCGGCCGGTCTCGCCGATCCAGTCGCACAGCTCGTCGCCGTCGTAGTGCCCGTAGCCGGCGTACGTGAGGCTCGCGAAGGCGCCGTCCTCGAAGCTCAGCAGCGCGGAGTACGCGCCCTCGGTGGCGCGCGCCGCGTCCCACGCGCCGGCCGCGGCACGCACGCGCGCCGCGGGCGACGCAGCCAGCAGGCGCGCGACGTCCACCTGGTGCGCGGCCTGGCTGAAGAGCACGCCGCCGCCGCGCGCCGTGTCGAGCTCCTCGGGCCGGCGCGGCCGGTAGAGAAAATCGGTGAAGTAGAGGGACGTGATCATGCGCACGCGGCCGAACTCGCCGCTCGCGGCGAGCTCGCGCGTGCGCGCGACCGGCGCGTCGTAGCTGTGGCTGGGCCCGATGACCACCTGCACGCCGCTCGCGCGCGCCGCCTCGATCATCGAGCGCGCCTCGTCGACGGCGATCGCCATGGGCTTTTCCACCAGCACGTGCTTGCCCGCGTGCGCGGCGAGGATCGCGTGCGCCGCGTGGGATTCGTGGGGCGTGGCGACGTACACCGCCTCGACGCCGTCATCGGCGCAGAGTGCTTCCACGGAGTCGTACGTCCGCGCGCCGAAATCCGCGGCGAAGCGCGCGCGCGCCTCCGCGCGGGGATCGGCGGCGGCCACGAGCTCGACGCGGGGATGGCGCGTGAGCGCGGGCAGCATCAGCGTGAATGCGCGGCCGAGGCCGGCCACACCGAGGCGCAGGCGGCGCGCGCTCGCCATCAGCGGTCGATCGCCAGCTCGCCCGAGCGCGCGCGGGAGACGCAGATCATGACCTGGGTCGCGCGCTCCTCCTCGGTGAGCACCAGGTCGCGGTGGTCCGGCTCTCCGGCAACCAGCCGCGTGCGGCAGGTGCCGCAGGTGCCGCTCTCGCACGAGCTGGGCGCCGCGTGGCCGCGCGCGCGCATCGCCTCGAGGATGGAGACGCCCGGCGGCACCTCGATGCGCGCGCCGGAGCGCGCGAGCACGACGGTGAAGGTCCGGTCCTCCGGGCGCTCGGCCGCCGCCGCATCGACGAAGCTCTCGAAATGCACCGCGGACGCCGGCCAGTGGCCGGTCATGTCGCGCACCGCTTCGAGCAGCGGCCGCGGCCCGCAGCAGTAGATGTGTGCCGCCGTGGGCCTCTCGAAGAGCGGCCACAGGTCGAGCGCGCGCGCCGGGTCCCCGCCGTCGTGGTGGATCGTCACCTTGCCGCCCAGTCCGGGTGCCGAGATCTCGTCGCGAAAGGCGGTCGCCTCGGGCGAGCGCGTGCAGTAGCAGAGGCGAAAGCGTTCGTTTCCCGCGGCGCGCAGGTGCCTCACCATGGACATGATCGGGGTGATGCCGATCCCGCCGGCCACGAACAGGAACGACGCGGCACGCGGGGCGAGCTCGAACGCATTGCGCGGCTCGGAGACTTCGACGAGGTCACCCGCGCGCACGCCATCGACCAGGCTCTTCGATCCGCCATGGCCCGCGGCATCGCGCTTCACGGCGATCTCGTAGCGCTCGATTTCCGCCGGGTCGTTGCACAGCGAGTACTTGCGCCGCGCGCCGTTGGGCGCGATGACCGTCACGTGCGCCCCGGCCGTGAAGGGCGGCAGCGCGGCGCTCGCGGGATGCCGCAGCTCGAAGAGATGGATGTCCTGCGCGATCCGGTCGATGCGGGCGACGCGCAGCTTGGGCATTTTGTTTCCGGGGCTGCGGGCCTCGACAGCCGCGCGCGAAATGGGTAGGGTGGCGGAAACTTAGAGGGCTAACTTAAGCCCCATGCTACGCCTCGGCCGTATCGGGGAGCAACCCCGCCGGGGCGGCATCGGAGGCAATCCCATGCTCACCACCGAGGAGAACGACCTGCTGTGCCGCATCGAGGGCGATGCCCCGATGGGCGCCATCATGCGCCGTCACTGGATGCCCATCTGCCTCTCGGAGGAGGTCGAGGAGAACGACGGCACCCCCGTACACGCGCGCGTCCTCGGCGAGGACCTCGTGGTGTTCCGCGATACGGAAGGGCGCCTCGGGGTGCTCGACGAGCATTGCCCGCATCGCAGAGCCTCGCTCGCCCTCGGACGCAACGAGGAAGGCGGGCTGCGCTGCCTCTACCACGGCTGGAAGGTGGACGTGCGCGGCAACGTGCTCGAGATGGCTTCGGAGCCGGCGGCGAGCGAGCTGTGCGGCAAGGTGAAGCACAAGGCCTATCCCTGCGAGGAGGCGGGCGGCTTCGTATGGGCGTACATGGGCCCGGCGGAATCGATGCCGGCGTTCGAGCGTCCCGCCTTCGCGCCCACGCCCGCCACGCGCGTGTCGATCGTGAAGGTGCACGTCCAGGCCAACTGGGCGCAGATCCTCGAAGGCGCGATCGATTCGGCCCACAGCTCGAGCCTGCATTCCACCGACATGCCGCCCGCGCGCGTGGACGGCGCGAAGGCCACCGACAAGGCGTGGCCGCGTCCATCCACGGACAAGGCGCCGCGCCTGCAGCTGCAGCCCACGCCCTTCGGGTTCCGCTACGCGGCCATCCGGCGGCCGATCATGAACTCCGCCACCCACGACTACATCCGCATCTCGCTCTTCGTGGCGCCGTTCACGGTGCTCATCCCGCCCAACAACATGTACAACCTCGCGAACGTGAACGTCCCCATGGACGACACGAACACGATGTTCTACTTCATCGCGTGGAGCGACGCCGGCCCCGGCATCGACGTGGAGGCGTGGCGCAAGTTCTGCGGCGCGCAGCCCGGCATCGACCTCGACCATCGCTGGCGCAAGCGCCGCACGCGCGACAACGATTTCCTGCAGGACCGCAACGCGATGAAGCTCGGCGACTTCACGGGCATGCGCGGCATTCCGATGCAGGACATGGCGATGTGGGAGACCATGGGCCCGATCGCCGACCGCAGCAAGGAGCGCCTGGGCGCGAGCGACCTCGCGATCGTGGAGTTCCGCCGCATCATGGTGGACGCCGCGCGAAGCTTCATGGGCGGCGCGCCGGCCATCGGCACCGCGGAGCCGCGCGTGCCGAAGGCGAAGCTGCGTTCCTTCGAGGGCATCGTTGCCAAGGGCGCCGACTGGCGCACGCTCGGCGCGGCGCCCCTCAAGCCGGAAGACCAGGCGCCTCGCGCGGAAAGGGTAGAACCATGAAACGCTGCCTCGCTCTCGTCGCTTCCATGCTCGTCGCGGGCATCGCGTCGGCGCAGTCGCCCGATGCCCGCATGCAGCGCCTCATCGACGGCGCGAGGAAGGAAGGCCAGGTGACGGTCTACCACTCGAGCCAGACCGAGGACCTGAAGCCGGTGTTCGACGCGTTCTCGAAGAAGTACGGCGTGAAGGTGGTGGACTGGCGCTCGAGCTCCGAGAACGTCGTGCAGCGCATCATCCGCGAGACGCGCGCGGGCCGGCACGAGGTGGACTTCATCGAGAACAACCTGCCGGAGATGGAGGCGCTGCGCCGCGAGAAGGAGTTGCGGCGCATCGACTCTCCCGTGTACGCGGACCTGCGCCCCGGCATGGCGCCCGAGCATCACGAGTACACGACCTCCACGCTGGACGTGTTCGTGCTCGCGTACAACACGCAGAAGGTGAAGAAGGAGGAGCTGCCGAAGACCTACGAGGACCTCCTCGATGCGCGCTGGAAGGGCAGGATCGGCGCCGAGGTGGACGACCAGGGCTGGTTCGGCACGCTCACCGAGCAGCTGGGCGGCGACAAGGGCGTGAAGCTCTTCCGCGACATCGCCGACCGCAACGGCATCACCGTGCGCAAGGGCCACACGCTGCTCGCCAAGCTCGTCGCTTCCGGCGAGGTGCCGCTCGCGCTCGACGTCTACAGCTACAAGCCGCCGCAGCTGAAGGCGAAGGGCGAGCCCATCGACTGGTTCGTGATGGACCCGGTCATCGTGCAGATGCACGGCGTGGCGGTGCACAAGGACGCGCCGCACCCGAACGCCGCGGAGCTGCTCCACGAATTCTTCCTGACCGAAGGCCAGCCGCTCCTCGCCGCCAAGGACTTCACGCCGTCCAGCCGCAAGGTGCCCTCGGCCTTCGACGGCAAGACGCTGCATCCCGTGAATCCCGGCGAGGCGATCGACAAGGACCAGGAGTGGCTCAAGCTCTACCAGGAGAACGTCACGCGCCGGTCGAAGTCCTGATGGGGGCGACCCGTCCGGCGCTCGCGCCGTGGCGCCTGCACGAGGGCGACGGCGACCACGTGCACGAGATGACGGTCGGCGAGAAGGGCCGGCTCGTCGAGTACATCTGGAAGGTCGAGAACGTCGAGCTCACCACCGTCGGCATCGACATCGGCAGCTCGACCTCGCACCTCATGTTCGCGACCGTGCGCCTGCAGCGCAAGACCCAGGCGCTGTCCAGCCAGTTCGTGATGGTCGAGCGCAAGGTGCTGTGGAAGTCGCCGATCCTGTTGACGCCGTTCCTCGCCGACGGGACGATCGATGCGCACGCGCTCGGCTTGTTCGTCGCCGGCGCCTACCGCGCGGCGGGCATCGCCCGCGAGGCGGTGGATAGCGGCGCGGTGATCCTCACGGGAGAGGCGATCAAGCGCAGCAACGCGCGCGCGATCGCCGACCTCTTCGCCGCCGATGCGGGCCGCTTCGTGTGCGCCTCGGCGGGCCACCACCTGGAGTGCGCGCTGGCGGCCCATGGTTCCGGGGCCGTCGCGCTCTCGCGCGAGGCGCCGGGCGCGGTGCTCAACGTGGACATCGGCGGCGGCACGACGAAGATGGCGCTCGTCGCCGCCGGGCGCGTCGTGGCGACGTGCGCGTTCGCGGTGGGCGGGCGGCTGGTCGCGTTCGACGCGGAAGGCCGCGTCGCGCGCATCGACGATTCCGCGCGGCTCGCCGCGGCTTGCGCCCGCGTGTCCCTGCGCCAGGGCGAGCGTCCCGATGCCGCGGCGCTCGAGCGCGTGATCGATGCGCTCGCGGATGCATGCATCGAATTCCTCCGCGGCGAGCCCGGCGGCAAGCTCGCGCGCGAGCTGCTGCTCACCGAGCCGATCGCGTTCGCGCAGCCAGCGCGCACGATCCTCTTCTCGGGCGGCGTGTCCGAATACATCTACGGGCGCGAGACGCGCCGCTTCGGCGACATCGCGCAGCCGCTCGCCGAGCGCATCGCGGCCGCTTGCGCCGACGGGCGCATCGCCACGCCCGTCGCCCTGCCGCGTGAAGGCATCCGCGCGACGGTGATCGGCGCCTCGCAGTTCACGGTGCAGGTCAGCGGAAAGACGATCCACATCTCGGAGCGGGCCGCGCTCCCGCTGCGCAACGTGCCGGTGGTGGCGCCCGCCCTGGAGCTCGAGGACGCCATCGACGTGAAGCAGGTCGCGCGCGCCGTGCAGTCGGCGATCGAGCGTTGCTCCGCCGACGAGGAAGAAGCGGTGGCGATCGCGATCGCGTGGCGCGGCGACCCGCACTACCTGCGGCTGCGCCAGCTCGCGGAGGGCATGGCCCTGGCGCTCGCGCCGCGCGGCGCGGCGCGCGCGCCGCTCGTGCTGATGATCGACGGCGACGTCGGGCGCACGCTGGGCTACATCCTCGAGCACGAGCTCGCGATCGGCCGCGACGTGGTCTCGATCGACGGCATCCAGCTCAGGGAATTCGACTACGTCGACATCGGCGAGGTGATGCACCCCGCCGACGTCGTCCCCGTGGTGATCAAGTCGCTGCTCTTTCCGGGCGGCGCCCCGGCCGCGCGCCCCGACGCCGTGGAATACGTCCCGGTCCGCAAGGCAAGGAGCACAAGATGAACGCACCGATCGACGGGCCGCGCGTCGGCGTCGATGTCTATCTCGAGTGGATCCGCAAGGAGGGCATCCCGGTCACCGAGGATTTCGGAGTCGACCTGCTCGCCGTGCCCACGCGCCGCTGGGAGCGCTACGACGTCCCGGGCGCCGCCGTGCACCTGAAGGGTCGCGGCGATTTCCTCTGCATGTTCGTGCTCGACATCCCGCCCTACGCCGCCACCGCGCCGCAGCGCCACCTGTACGAGGAGGTGTTCTATGTCCTCGACGGCCGCGGCAGCACCACCATCGAGACGGGCGATGGCCGCAAGCACTCGTTCGAGTGGGGCCCGCGCAGCCTCTTCGCGATCCCGCTCAACGCGCGCTATCGCCTCTTCAACGGCAGCGGCTCGCAGGCGGTGCGCCTCGTGTCGACCGCGAACCTGCCCGCGGTCCTCAACATGTTCCACGACGAGGAGTTCGTCTTCGCCAACCCGTGGGATTTCGAGGCGCGGCTCGGGAGCTCGAAGTACTTCGGCGGCGAGGGCGACTTCATTCCCATCCGCCCCGGCAACCACCTGTGGGAGACGAACTTCGTGCCGGACCTCGCGAAGATCGAGCTGCAGCCGTGGGGCGAGCGCGGCGCGCGCGGCTCGAACATCATGTTCATCCTCGCCGATGGCACGATGCACGCGCACATCTCCGAGATGCCGGTCGGGACCTACAAGAAGGCGCACCGGCACCCCGCGGACTTCCACGTGATGTGCGTGACGGGAACCGGGTATTCGCTGCTCTGGTACGAGGGCCAGGAGGACTGGGTGAAGGTGGACTGGAAGCACGGCACGGTCTTCGCGCCGCCCGACGCCATGTTCCACCAGCACTTCAACACGAGCGCGGTGCCCGCGCGCTACCTGGCGACGGCGTACGGGTCGCTGCGCTACCCCTTCACCGAGGGAAAGCGCGCGGCGCTCTTCGGCGGCGTCTCCACGAGCGTGAAGCAGGGCGGCAACCAGATCGAGTACGCGGACCAGGACCCGCGCATCCACCAGCTCTACCTCGCCGAAGCGGCGAGGAACGGCGTGACGGTGAAGATGGAGGGACTGGTCGGCTAGATACCCCCTCTGCCTTGGGAGAGGGTCCGTAGCTTTTCCGCGAGCGCCGCCAGCGCTCGCGCCCGATGGCTCAGCCGGTTCTTCTCGTCCGCCGCGAGCTCCGCCGCGGTGAGGCCGGAGGGCGCGCGGAAGTACGGGTCGTACCCGAAGCCGCCGCTGCCGCGCGGCTCGAGCACGATCTCGCCGTACCACGTGCCGTCTGCCACGATGGGCGTCGGATCCTCGGCTGCGTGCAGCAGCACCAGCACGCAATAGTAGAAAGCGGCGCGGTCGGCCCGGTCGCGCAGGGCGGCGACGAGCTTCGCATTGTTGCGTGCGTCGCGCTCCTCGCGGCTTCCACCCCTTCCCGCGTAGTACGCCGAGTGCACGCCGGGCTCGCCGCCCAGTGCGGGCACGCACAAGCCCGAGTCGTCGGCGAGCGCGGGCAGCCCGGTGCCGCGGCTCGCGTTGCGCGCTTTCGCGAGCGCGTTCTCCACGAACGTCCCGTGGGGCTCCTCGGCCTCCGTCACGTGGAACTCCGATTGCGGCAACGCCTCGATGCCGAGCGGCGCGAGAAGCGCGTGCAGCTCGCGCAGCTTGCCCGGGTTGTTGGAGGCGATGACGACCTTGTTCACGAAAGCGCGGGTTCCAACGCCTTTCGCTGCAGTCCGATCAGTTGCGAGATGCCGCGCGAGGCGAGGTCGAGGAGCTCGTCGACTTGCGCCCGCGTGAAGGGCGCGCCCTCCGCGGTGCCCTGCACCTCGACGAAGCGGCCCGCGCCCGTCATGACCACGTTCATGTCGGTCTCGCACGCGGAATCCTCGGAGTAGTCCAGGTCGAGCAGCGCCGCGCCGTTCGACGATGCCCACGGAGACCGCGGCGACGAAATCGCGCATCGGGTCGCCCGTCACGAGCCCCTTCGCGCGCAATCCCGCCACGGCATCGGCGAGCGCGACCATGGCCCCGGTGATCGAAGCGCAGCGCGTGCCGCCGTCGGCCTGCAGCACGTCGCAATCGATGGTGACCTGGCGTTCGCCCAGCGCGGCAGGTCCGTGACGGCGCGCAGGCTTCGGCCGATGAGCCGCTGGATCTCGTGCGTGCGCCCCGATTGCTTGCCCGAAGCCGCCTCGCGGGAGCCGCGCGTGTGCGTCGCGCGCGGCAGCATTCCGTATTCCGCGGTGACCCAGCCGCTGCCCTTGCCCTTGAGGAAGCCAGGCACCTTCTCCTCGACGCTCGCGGTGCACAGCACGCGCGTCTCGCCCATCTCCACCAGCACCGAGCCTTCGGCGTGGCGCGTGTAGCCGCGGTGGAAACGCACGGGCCGCAGCTGCGCGGCGGGCGATCGAGGTAACGCGGCATGGAATGGCCCTTCGGGGACGCGGGCCATGGCTAGCGGGGAACCTTCTTGATCGCGTTCTGGATCTCGGCGATGGCGCGCTCGATGTCCTCGTCGGTCACGTCGTCGCGGCGGGCACGTCGGTGCCCAGCTGCTGCGTGGTGTTGGTGGAGGTGCGCGAACTGCTCGTCGTCCATGCTCTGCGTGTCGGCCACGCTCGGGTCGTCCTGGTTCTCCCAGGTCATCGCGACCACGGAGAGGTTGTCGGATTCGCCCTGCGCCCGGCGCTGCGCCTCGGCGAGCAGTCCCGGCATGAGGTCCACCACCGCCTGCTTGCGCAGCATGTTGCCGAGGATCGAGCGCGGGGATCTGCGCCCAGAAGCCGTCCGTGGACAGCATGCATCGTGTCGCCCACCTCGAGGGCGAAGTCGCGGCCGGTGTCGATCATCGGCGGCACGACGCCGCCCAGGCAGCTGAAGATCTTGTTGCGGTCGGGATGGCGCGCGGCCGCCTCGGCGCTGATCTCGCCCGCGTCGATCATCTGCTGCACCCGCGAATGGTCCTGGGTGCCGGCCACGAGCTCGCCGCGGCGCATCACGTACAGGCGCGAGTCGCCCGGCGTGGGCCCAGAACGCGCGCCCGCCCTGCACGATGCACGCGACACACGTCGTGCGCGGGCACTCGAGCAGGTTCTGCTCGACCGCGTGCGAGACGATGGCGCGGTGCGCCGACTGGATCGCCGAGACGAGGAACTCGAACGGGCGGCTTCAGGCGGTTGCGCGCCTCCTGCTGGAAGCGCCGGGTGATCTCGGATCACCGCGATCTCCGCGGCCACCTCGCCCTGCATCGTGCCCGCCCATGCCGTCGGCAAACCACCATCAGCAGCACGTCGCGGCTGTACGAATAGCCGACGCGGTCCTCGTTGCCCTTGCGGTCGCCGAGGCGGCTGTCCTGGAAGATGGTGAAGCGCATCGGGTCGCCTACCGCGAGAAGAGCTTGGACAGCGGCCGGTTGATCGTCTCGAGGAAGCCGCGCTTCTCGCTGCCGGGCTCGTTCATGAGCCGGCGCTGCAGCTCGTAAGCGGTCTGGGGGCGCTTCATCCAGTCCACCGCGAGGCACGAGTCGACGATGTCGTAGAGGTCGTCGGAATATTGCTGCCGCGCGAGGGTGCGCAGCGGGATCATCCGGTCCTCCTGCTCGCGCTGGTCGCCCGCCTGCGGAGGGGCGCCCGCGATGCAGGTGTAGATCGTGGCGCCCACCGAGTAGATGTCGCTCCACGGGCCCAGCTCGCTCGGGCTTGAAGCGGTAGTGCTCGGGGGCGGCGAAGCCCGCGGTGTACATGGGCTTCAGCTTCATCGCCTCTTCCGAGAGCGTGATGCGCGCGGCGCCGAAGTCGAGCAGCACGGGCCGGCCCTCCATGGCGATGAAGATGTTCGCGGGCTTGATGTCCAGGTGCAGCAGCTTGCTCGAGTGCACCTCGCGCAGCCCGTTCATCAGGTTGATGAAGATGCGCCGGATGAAGGCCTCGGTGAACTCGTGGCGGTGGCGCTGGATGTGGAACTGCAGCGTGCGGCCGCGCACGTACTGCATGACCATGTAGCAGGTCTCGTTGGCGCGGAAGAAGTTCTCGACCCGCACCACGTTCGGGTGCGAGATCATCGCGAGCGCCCGGCCTTCCTCGAAGAAGCACTTGAGCCCGTGGCGGAAGACGGAGAGGTTCGCCTCGTCGGTGACCTGCACCTCGACGCCCTCGGTGCGCAGCGGCAGCGACGAGGGCAGGTACTCCTTGATCGCGTAAGGCGTGCCGCTCTCGTCCTTGGCGAGATAGACGATGCTGAAACCTCCGGAGGACAGGGGCTTCTCGATGCGATAGCCGTTCAGCACGTAGCCTGCGGGCAACGGCTGGTTCGCCTGCTGGGGCATTGGAGCGGGGAGGTTCCGATATAATTCCGGCCAATTGTCGGCACTCGCTTCCGCCTTGTAAAGGCGAATTCCGCCCGGGCGTGCTGTTTGGGCCCCTTTGTTGCGGACGTAAGTTGCGAACGTAACGCGCCGAACCCGCCCCATCCACGCAAAGAGGGTGCAGAAACGTGATCGCTTCACCATCGGGCCCAGTCAACATGATCTCCAGCATGACGGGCTTCGCGGCAGCGGCGCGCGAGATGCCCCAGGGCAGCCTCGCGGTGGAGCTGAAGACCGTGAACCACCGCTACCTCGAGTTCCAGACGCGCATCCCGGAGGAGATCCGCCCCCTGGAGCCGGCGATGCGCGAGGCGGTCGGCGGCGCACCTCACGCGCGGCAAGGTCGATTGCCGGGTCACGTTCACGCCGGCGCACCGCCGCGCAGCGCTCGATCGTGCCGGACGCCGCCGCGCTCACCGCGCTGCGCGATGCGTCGCCAGCGGGTGCTCGAGCGCTTTCCCGATGCACGGCCGCTGTCGGTCGCCGAGATCCTGCACTGGCCCGGCGTCCTCGCGGAGACCACGCTCTCGCCGAAGCGCGTGAAGGACGCGTGATGGCGCTCCTCGAGCGCGCGCTGGGCGACCTCGACCAGACGCGCCAGCGCGAGGGCGCGAAGTTGGAGGCGGTGCTGCGCGAGCGGCTCACGCGCATGGCGCAGCTCGTCACGGAAGCGGGCCCGCTCATGCCGGGCGCGGTCAAGGCCTACCAGGAGAAGCTCGCGGCGAAGATCGCCGAGGCGGCCGCGTCGCCCTCGGACGAGCGCGTGCACCAGGAGATCGTGCTCTACGCCGCGCGCATCGACGTGGACGAGGAGATCGCGCGGCTCGGCACGCACATCACCGAGTTCAAGCGCGTGCTCGACCGGGGAGGGGCCTGCGGCAAGCGCCTCGATTTCCTCTGCCAGGAACTGAACCGCGAGGCGAACACGCTGGGCTCCAAGTCGGTGGCGAGCGAGATGACGCGCATCTCGGTGGAGCTGAAGGTCCTGATCGAGCAGATGCGCGAGCAAGTGCAGAACATAGAGTGAGCGGAGAAGAAATGGCGAGCGGGAACGGCGTTGGAGCGGACGACAAGGTCGCCGCTCGACGCCCCCATGCATCCGGAAATCTCTTCGTCGTCGTTGCGCCGTCGGGGGCGGGCAAGACGAGTCTGGTGAACGAGCTTCTGCGCCGCGAGCCGCGCATTCGCCTGTCCATTTCATACACCACGCGCGCGCCGCGCGAGGGCGAGTCCCACGGGCGCGAATACCACTTCGTCTCGCGCGCGCAGTTCGAGGGCATGATCGCCTCGGGGGATTTCCTCGAGCACGCGAACGTGTACGGCAACTACTATGGCACGTCGCGGCGCTGGATCGAGAACGAGCTCCAGGGCGACCACGACGTGCTGCTCGAAATCGACTGGCAGGGTGCCCGCCAGGTGCGAGACCTCTTCCCCCGGACGGTCGGAATCTTCATCCTTCCGCCCTCGATTTCGGAGCTGCGCCGGCGGCTGGAAGCGCGCGGCAAGGACGCGCCGGAGTCGATCGCCAAGCGCATGGCGAGCGCCCGCGAAGAAGTCTCCCATGTTCTTGAATTTCAATATATAATTGTTAACGAGGAGTTCGACTCGGCGGTGTCGGACCTGCAGGCCATCGTGCGCGCGACCCGCGTCGCACGGGAGCGGCAGTCCGCGCGCCTCGCGTCGCTGCTCGCCGAATTCAAGTAACAGGAGACCGCGCCATGGCCCGCATCACCGTCGACGACTGCATCAAGTTCCTTCCCAACCGCTTCGAGCTCACGCTCGCCGCCACCAATCGCGCGCGCCAGATCGCGCTCGGCGCGACCCCGCTGGTCGAGCCGAACAAGGACAAGCCGACCGTGATCGCGCTGCGCGAGATCGCCGCCGGCAAGGTCGGCAAGGAGCTGCTCAACCCGCCGGCGCCGACTCCGCCGGTCCTCTGACGCGGTACGGGAAGGGGGCGCCGCCACTCTTCCTGCGTCGATGATCCCCGCGCTCGGCCTCCAGAAGCTCATCGGGGCTTTCAAGCCCTCGGGGGCGTCGTTGCCGGGCCCCGGGCCCGAAGGGCTGACGGCGGTCCTCAGCTACCTCAAGCCCAAGGACATCGAGGCGATCGAGCAGGCCTACGGTGTGGCGCGCGCGGCGCACTCGGGCCAGTATCGCCACAGCGGCGATCCCTACATCACCCACCCGCTCGCGGTGGCGAAGATCCTCGCGGAATGGCACCTCGACGCGCAGGCGCTGATGGCGGCGCTGCTGCACGACGTGGTCGAGGACACGCCCACCACGAAGGCCGAGATCGCGAAGACCTTCGGCAAGGCCGTTGCGGAGCTGGTGGACGGCGTCTCGAAGATCGACCGCATCGAATTCGCGACGTTGCAGCACGCGCAGGCGGAGAACTTCCGCAAGATGCTGCTCGCGATGGCGCGCGACGTGCGCGTGATCCTCATCAAGCTCGCCGACCGGCTGCACAACATGCGCACGCTGGAGGCGGTGCCGCCGGAGAAGCAGGAGCGCATCGCGCGCGAGACGCTCGACATCTACGCGCCGATCGCCAACCGCCTGGGCTTGATCTCGCTCTACTACGAGCTCGAGGACCTGGGCTTCCACTACCTTCACCCGACCCGCTTCAAGGTGCTCGAGAAGGCGCTCAAGAAGGCGCGCGGCAACCGGCGCGACGCGGTCGGAAAGATCCAGGACGCGATCCAGGCGCGGCTCAGGGAGTTCAAGGTCGAGGCGCAGGTGACCGGGCGCGAGAAGCACATCTCCTCGATCTACAAGAAGATGCAGGAGAAGAACATCTCGTTCTCCGAGGTGTTCGACATCTACGGCTTCCGCATCATCGTGCCGGACGTCGCGAGCTGCTACCTCGCGATGGGCGCGCTGCACACGCTCTACAAGCCGATTCCCGGCAAGTTCAAGGACTACATCGCGATCCCGAAGGCGAACGGCTACCAGTCGCTGCACACCACGCTCTTCGGCCCGTTCGGCATGCCGGTCGAGATCCAGATCCGCACGCAGGAGATGCACAAGGTGGCCGAGGCGGGCGTGGCCTCGCACTGGATCTACAAGAGCGCCGAGGGCGACACCAAGGACGTGCAGCTGAAGACGCACCAGTGGCTGCAGTCGCTGCTCGAGATCCAGAGCGAGAGCGGGGACGCGCTCGAGTTCCTCGAGCACATCAAGGTGGACCTCTTCCCGGACGAGGTGTACGTCTTCTCGCCCAAGGGCAAGATCTTCGCGCTGCCCAAGGGCGCGACCCCGATCGACTTCGCGTATTCCGTGCACACGGACGTGGGCAACCATTGCGTGGCCGCGAAGGTGGACGGCGAGCCGGTGCCGCTCGGAACGATCCTGCGCAACGGCAACCGCGTCGAGATCGTGACCGACCCGCACGCGCGCCCGAATCCGGTGTGGCTCTCGTACGTTGCGACCGGCAAGGCGCGATCGCACATCCGCCATTACCTGAAGACGATGCAGCTGCAGGAATCGGCGGAAGTGGGCGAGCTGCTGCTGGTGCAGGCGCTGCGCTCGCTCAAGGCCAACCCGGACGAGATCGGCGAGGGCCACTGGACGCGGTTCTTCAAGGGCGACGCCGCCAAGTCGCGCGAGGAGGTGCTCGCCGACATCGGGCTGGGCAAGCGGCTCGCGGTGGTGGTCGCGAAGAAGCTGCTGTCGATCGGCGACCCTTCGCCCGAGGGCGACAACCGCCTAGACCCGATCACGATCCGCGGCACCGAGGGGCTCGCCGTGCAGTTCGCGCAATGCTGCCGGCCGATCCCGGGCGACCCGATCATCGCGCAGATCAGGAAGGGCCAGGGCCTCGTCGTGCACACGCACGACTGCCCCGCGATCCACCCGTTCCACTTCGACCCGGAAAAGTGGGTGGACGTGCAGTGGGACCCGTCGTCGGACCGCTTCTTCGACGTGAACGTGCGCCTCATCGCGCAGAACCACCGCGGCGTGCTCGCGCGGCTGGCGGCGGAAGTATCCGAGGCGGACTCGAACATCGACCACATCGAGACCGAGCAGCGCTCGAGCCCCGCCTACACCACCGTCGTGTTCACGATCCAGGTGAAGAACCGGTTGCACCTCGCCCATGTCTTCCGGAGGCTCAGGCGGATTCCCGAGGTGGTGCGAATTTCCAGGCTGAAGAAAAAGCAGTAGCCAGTGGCATCATTCGTCATTCCCGTGTAGACGGGAATCCATACATGCGCACATGAACCCCATCGCGACTTCCGACGCTCCCGCCGCCATCGGCACCTATTCCCAGGCCGTGCGCGCGGGCGACACCGTGTACCTCTCCGGCCAGATCCCGCTCGACCCGAAGACGATGCAGCTCGCCGAGGGCTTCGAGAACCAGGCGAAGCGCGTGTTCGACAACCTGCGCGCCGTCTGCCGCGCCGCGGGCGGCGACTTCGACCGCGTGGTGCGCGTGACCGTCTATCTCACCGACCTCGCCAACTTCGCCAAGCTGAACGAGGTGATGGCGACGTACTTCCGAGCGCCGTTCCCGGCGCGCGCGGCGATCGGCGTCGCTTCGCTGCCGCGCGGCGCGCTGGTCGAGATCGACGCCGTGATGCACCTGGGATCCACGCCCGGAGCGTGAAGGTCGCCGCCGCGCCGAGCGCGAAGCCGGGCCTCGACGCGCGCCTGGAAAAGCTCGGCATCCGCTCGAAGCTCGACCTCGTCCTGCACCTGCCGTTGCGCTACGAGGACGAGACCCGCCTCACGCCGCTGAAGGAAGTGCGCGCCGGGGTGCCCGCGCTCGTGGAAGCCGAGGTCGTCGAGTCGGACGTGAAGTTCCGCCCGCGCCGCACCCTCGTGGTGAAGCTGCACGAGGGCGACGACGAGCTGTGGATCCGGTTCCTCAATTTCTATCCGAGCCAGGCGAAGCAGTTCGCGCCCGGCAGGCGCGTGCGGCTCTTCGGCGAGGTGCGTCCCGGCTTCTTCGGCGACGAGATGGTGCACCCGCGCTACCGCATCGTCGGCAAGGACACGCCGCTTCCCGAGTCTCTCACGCCCGTATACCCGACGACCGCGGGGCTGTCGCAGGCGGCTTTGCGCGAGAAGATCGCAGATGCGCTCGATCACCTCGCGCTCGAGGACACGCTCGACGAGAAGCTCCTCGCGAAGCTTCGCCTCGGCGGCTTCCGCGAGAGCGTGCTCTTCCTCCATCGTCCCCCGCCCAAGGTCGACGCCGCCAGCCTCGAGGAGCGCACGCATCCGGCGTGGCGCCGTCTCAAGTTCGACGAGCTGCTCGCGCAGCAGCTCGCGATGCGCGTGGCCTACCGCGAGCGGCGCGCGAAGAGCGCCCCGCCGCTTCCCGACGCGCACACGCTCACCAACGCGCTCGTGCGCTCGCTGCCCTTCGCGCTCACGCGCGCGCAACGCCACGCGCAGTCGATCATCGCGAAGGACCTCGCGCAGCCGCACCCGATGCGCCGGCTCCTGCAGGGCGACGTGGGCAGTGGCAAGACGCTCGTGGCGGCGCTCGCCGCGCTGCAGGCGATCGAGAACGGCTGGCAGGCGGCCCTCATGGCGCCCACGGAGATCCTCGCCGAGCAGCACTACCTCAAGCTCACCCATTGGCTGGAACCGCTCGGCGTGAAGATCGCGTGGCTCGCGGGCGGCCTCAAGGCGCGCGAGAAGAAGGCGGCGCTCGACGCCATCGCGAGCGCGGAGACGCAGCTCGCCATCGGCACCCACGCGCTCTTCCAGGAAGGGGTCGCGTTCGCGAAGCTCGGGCTCGCCATCGTGGACGAGCAGCACCGCTTCGGCGTCGAGCAGCGCCTGGCGCTCGCCTCGAAGGGCGGCGGCGAGCCGCACCAGCTCATGATGAGCGCCACGCCGATCCCGCGCACGCTCGCCATGAGCTACTTCGCCGACCTCGACGTGACGGTGATCGACGAGATGCCGCCGGGCCGCACGCCGGTGGTGACCAAGCTGGTTTCGGAAGAGCGCCGCGAAGAGGTGATCGCGCGCGTGCGCGAAAGCTGCCGCGACGGCGCGCAGGCCTACTGGGTCTGCCCGCTCATCGAGGAGAGCGAGGCAGCTCCAGCTGCAGACCGCCATCGAGACCTTCGAGACCATCAAGGCGACCTTCCCGGACCTGGCCGTGGGCCTCGTGCACGGCCGCATGAAGCCCGCGGAGAAGGCGCAGGTGATGGCGGACTTCAAGGCCCGGAAGATCCAGCTCCTCGTCGCCACCACGGTGATCGAGGTGGGCGTGGACGTGCCCAACGCGACGCTGATGGTGATCGAGCACGCGGAGCGCATGGGCCTCGCGCAGCTGCACCAGCTGCGCGGGCGCGTCGGGCGCGGGGCGCAGCAGAGCCTCGCGATCCTGCTCTACCACCAGCCGCTGTCCGACACGGCGCGGCAGCGGCTGAAGATCATCTACGAGAACCACGACGGCTTCGAGATCGCGCGCCAGGACCTGCTGCTGCGCGGGCCGGGCGAGGTCCTCGGCGCGCGCCAGAGCGGGGCGCCGCTGCTGCGCTTCGCCGACCTCGAGCGCGACGCCGACCTGCTCGAGGTCGCGCGGCGCGTGGCCGACGATCTCCTCGCGCAACGCTCGAGCGCGGTCGCGCGCCACCTCGACCGCTGGCTGGGCACGCGCCAGTTCTACCTCAAGGCATGAACGCGAGGCTCACCGCGATCGCCGCCCGGCTGGACGCCTACGAGAAGCTCGTGCGGCTCGACCGCCCGATCGGCATCCTGCTGCTGCTGTGGCCGACGCTGTGGGCGTTGTGGCTCGCGCGGCGCGGCATTCCACCCTGGGCGGTGCTGTGGATCTTCCTCCTCGGCACCGTGCTCATGCGCTCTTCGGGATGCGCGCTGAACGACTGGGCCGACCGCCATTTCGACGCGCACGTGGAGCGCACGCGCAACCGGCCGCTCGCGGCGGGCGCGATCCGGCCGTGGGAAGCCCTCGTTGTCGCGGCGGTGCTGGCCGCGTGCGCGTTCGGGCTCATCCTGCGCTTGAACCGCGCTCACGATCGCTCTGTCGTTCGCGGCGCTGGCGATCGCGGCGATCTATCCCTTCACCAAGCGCTTCCTCTGGATGCCCCAGGCGTGGCTCGGCATCGCGTTCGGTTTCGGCATCCCCATGGCCTTCGCCGCGCTCACGGGCGGCGTGCCGCCGCTCGCCTGGGCGCTGCTCGCGGCGAACATCTCCTGGACCATCGCCTACGACACCGAGTACGCGATGGTGGACCGCGAGGACGACCTCAGGGTCGGCATGCGCACCTCGGCGATCTTCTTCGGACAGCGCGACGTCGCCGCCGTGATGGGGTGCTACGCGCTCTTCATCGCGGCGCTCGCCGCGATCGGCTGGTGGCAGGAGTACGGCGGGTTCTACTACGCGGGCGTGCTGGTCGCGGCGGCGTTGGCGCTGTCCCACTACCCGATGATCAGGGAGCGCACGCGCGAGGGCTGCTTCCGCGCGTTCCGCCACAACAACTGGGTCGGCGCGGCGGTCTTCGGGGGCATCCTCGCCGACAGCTTTCCGTGGCAATCGCTCTTCGGCGGGATGGCCCGGTGACGGCCGTCGTCATCTTCGCGCACCCGTATGCGCACCACTCGCGCGCGTGCGCGGCGCTGCTCTCGGCCATCACGGGCCTGCCCGGGCTCGAGGTGCGCTCGCTCTACGACCTGTATCCGGACTTCGACATCGACGCGGGCGCGGAGCGCGCGGCGCTGGAGAAGAGCCGCCTCGTCGTCTGGATGCATCCGCTCTACTGGTACACGGCGCCCGCGCTCATGAAGCACTGGTTCGAGCAGGTGCTGGTGAAGGGCTGGGCCTACGGCGAGGGCGGCGGAGCGCTCGCGGGCAAGGATTGCCTCTGGGTCGCGACGGCGGGCGGCGACGAGGCCGCTTTCTCGCCTGACGGGCGTCACGCGCACCGCTTCGATGCGTTCGTCCCGGTCGTCGAACAGACCGCGCGCTTCTGCGGCATGAACTGGCTCGAGCCGTTCGTCGTTTATGGGGCCCACATCGTGCCGGAGGAGGCGCTGCGCGCGGCGGGCATCGCGCTGCGCAAGCGCATCATGCGACCGGTCCGGAAAGGGCCGGGCATCAACCGCCGATGACTGAAGCGCTCATCTTCCTCGCCGCCGCGGTGATCTGCGTGCCCATCGCCGCGCGCCTCGGGCTGGGCTCCGTGCTGGGCTACCTCATCGCGGGCGCCGCGATCGGACCGTGGGGGCTGCGGCTCGTGGGCGACGTCGCGTCCACGCAGAACCTCGCCGACCTGGGCGTGGTGCTCATGCTCTTCGTGATCGGCCTCGAGCTCGATCCGCGGCGCTTCCTCGCGATGCGCGGCGTGGTCTTCGGCGGCGGCTCGATCCAGCTCGCGGCGAGCGGTTTGGTGCTCGGCCTGGCGCTCGCCGCGCTCGGCCTGTCGTGGCAGGCGGCCCTCGTGGGCGGGCTGGCGCTCGCGCTCTCGTCCACGGCGATCTCCATGCAGGTTCTCATCGAGCGCAACGAGCTCGAGACGCCCACCGGCCGCTCGGCGTTCGGAATCCTGCTCTTCCAGGACATCGCGGCGATTCCGCTCATCGCGCTGGTGCCGTTCGTGGGGCAGGTGGACAAGGCGGGCGCCAATCCGATGTGGATGCGCATCGCCATCGCCGCGGCCGCGGTCACCGGCGTCGTCGTGATCGGCCGCTACCTCACGCGCCCCGTGCTGCGCGTCCTCGCGAAGGCGAACGTGCGGGAAGTGTTCACCGCGTTCGCGCTGCTCCTCGTGATCGGCATCGCGGAGCTGATGTCGCTCGCGGGGCTGTCGATGGGCCTGGGCGCGTTCCTCGCCGGCGTGCTGCTCGCGGGCTCCGAATTCCGCCACGCGCTCGAGGGCGACATCGAGCCGTTCAAGGGCCTGCTGCTGGGCCTCTTCTTCATCTCGGTCGGGATGACGATCGACTTCGGCCTGCTCGCGAGCCGCCCGGGCACGGTCCTGCTGCTGCTGGCGGGATTCCTCGTGCTGAAGATCATCTCGCTGTGGGCGGTGGCCTGCATGATCGAGGTGTGCCGACAGCGCTGGCTCTTCGCGTTCCTGCTGTCGCAGGGCGGCGAGTTCGCCTTCGTGGTCTTCGGCGTCGCCCACGAGGCGCGGCTCTTCAACCGGGAATGGGAGGCGCTCCTCACGATCACGGTGGCGCTTTCCATGGCCACCACGCCGCTCCTGCTCCTCGCCTACGATCGCCTGTCCGCGCGGCGCACGCGCGAGGAGCGCAAGACCGACACGGTGTCCGCGGAAGGGCCGGTCATCATCGCGGGCTTCGGGCGCTTCGGGCAGATCGTGGGAAGGCTCCTCTTCGCCAACGGCATTCGCGCCGTGGTGCTGGACCACGATCCCGACGAGGTCGATGCGCTGCGCAAGTTCGGCTATCGCGTGTTCTACGGCGACGCGACACGGCTCGATCTGCTGGAAGCGGCCGGGGCGCGCAACGCGCGCCTCCTGGTGAACGCGATCGACGACGTGAAGGACAGCATCGCGCTCGTGGACCGCGTGCGCGCGAACTTCCCGAACCTCGAGATCGTGAGCCGCGCGCGCAACGTGACGCACTATTTCGAGCTCAAGCTGCGCGGCGTGGACGTGGTGGAGCGCGAGACGTTCGAGTCGGCGCTGCGGGTCGGGAGATCGGCGCTCGAGCGCCTCGGCGTCGAGCCGCTACCGGGCGCGCGAGCTGGCGGACGCATTTCGGCGGCACAATATCGCGAGCGTGGACGCGACGCTGCCGTTCTACCAGGACGAGGCGCGGCGCATGTCCATCGCGAAGGCGGGGCGCGAGGAGCTGGAGCGGCAGTTCGCGCGCGACCGCGAGCGCTTCGAACGCGAGCACGGAGGAAAGGGATGGCAATGATGCGGACACTCCTCGCCCTGGCCGCCCTCGCGGCGGGCCTGTCGCTCGGCGGCTGCGGGTCCACGCACGCCACCGTCCACACCAGCCGCGGCGAGGAGCTCATGCTGCTGGGATTCGACCCGGTGGGCTATTTCGCCGAGGGCAGGCCGGTGCGCGGCAAGCACACGCTGCCGGCGACCTACGAGGGCCGCACGTACTACTTCGCGAGCGACGAGCATCGCCGCGCGTTCCTCGCGTCGCCCGCGAGGTACGAGCCGCAGTACGGCGGGTTCTGCTCCGACGGCGCGCCGTACAAGGTGAAGCTCGGCAGCGATCCGACGCAGTTCGAGATCCGCGGCGGGCGCCTCTTCATCTTCGGCGACATCCTCGGCCACGAGTTCTGGCTCCTCGACGAGACGGAGAACATCGCGCACGCCGATGCGGTCTGGCCCGAGATCCGCGACAAGGGCTGGCGCGAAGCCACGCTCGAAGGCTGGATGTTCAAGGTGCCGTGGTACAAGACGGGACCGGTGCTGCGCGAGGAGTGGCGCGCGAAGCACCCGGGGCAGCCCGAGATCGTCTACGACACCGGCGGCGGATTCGACAACATGGTCTTCAAGTATCCCGGCTGGCGGGCGCGCGAGGGCCACAGCCAGCCCGCGCTGGGCGTTCCCGGCGAGCCGGACGATCCGGAGCGCGCGCGGTGAGCGCCAACCGCTGGCTCGTCGCGGGCGTGCGCACGCCTTTCGCGCGCGTGGATGGGCCGTTGCGCCGCCTCGATTCGGTGGCGCTCTCGGTGCCCGTCGCACGCGCCATGGCCGCGCAGCTTCCCGGGGGCGATCGTCCCGATTTCGTCGTGTGGGGCACGGTCGCGCCCAACCTCGGCTGGAGCAACATCGCGCGCGAAGTGGTCATCGACGCCAGGCTCGATCCTTCGACGCCCGCGTTCTCCACCGTGCTCGCCTGCGCCACCAGCATGGCGGCGGCGATCGAGGCGGCCGGCATGCTGGGCGGATCGCGCACGCTGGCGCTTTGCGGCGGCGTCGAGAGCATGAGCCGCGTGCAGATCGCGCTCAACCAGGGGCTCTCGGACTGGATTCGCCGCCTCGGGCAATCGCGCTCCATCGGCGAGCGCATCGACCGGTTCGCCGAGCTGCGCGCCCGCGACGTCCGCTTGCACGTCCCCAGCATCGCCAACCGCGCGACCGGCAAGAGCATGGGCGAGCACTGCGAGGAGATGGCGAAGCAGTGGAACATCGCGCGCTCCGACCAGGATCGCATCGCGCTGCAATCGCACCAGCGCGCCGTGAAGGCCATGGCCGACGGCTTCTTCGACGATCTCGTCATTCCCGTGGAAGCCGGCCCCGGCAATCCTGAGGCCGGGGGCATGGCGAAGGACGGCGTGCCGCGCGCCGACAGCTCCGCGGAAAAGCTGGCGACGTTGAAGCCCGCGTTCGATCGCACCAGCGGGCGCGGGACGATCACCGCCGGCAACGCCTCTCCGCTCACCGACGGCGCCGCCGCGATCTGGGTCGCCGACGACGCGGGCCTCGAGCGCCTGCCCGCCGGCCGCGCCCGCGCGCGCCTCGTCGACTGGGAGATGGCCGCCGTGGATGTCTTTCACGAGGGGCTGCTCATGGCGCCGGCCTATGCGATCCCGCGGCTCCTCGCGCGTCAGGGACTGACCCTCGACGCCATCGACCTCTGGGAAATCCACGAGGCGTTCGCGGCGCAGGTGCTGTGCAACGTGGCCGCGCTCGAGAGCGAGGATTTCCTGCGCGAGAAGGTGCGCATCGAGGCGCGCCTCGGGAAGTTTCCGTGGGAGCGCTTCAATCCCAACGGCGGCAGCATCTCGATCGGGCACCCGTTCGGCGCCACCGGCGCTCGCATCCTTTCGCAGGCCGTGAAGGAGCTGGCGGCGATGGGCGCGGGCAAGCGCGCGATCGTCTCGATCTGCGCCGACGGCGGGCTGGCGGCGGTGGCGCTGCTGGAGAGCGTCGGACGTTAGAGGCCGGGACCGCTCATCGATACGCCGGTGGCGCGGATCGAGAACTTCATCAGGTCCTCGCCAAGTACCAGTGGTCCAGAGTACGTCCTGCGCGTCGCCTCGAGCACGTCCTTCTCCGTGGGCGGCGGAATCTGCGGCGACCCCTGTAGAGAAAAGTGGTAATAGACTGCGAGCTTGGGGTGCGTCCTGGTGAAGACGACACCCGCTTCCTCGGGCTTGGTGTGGTGGGCAAGGATCAGCTGTACGGGCTTCGAGGCCTTAAGCAGCTCGTCGCGCGCCATGGCGACTTGATGAATCAGCAGATCGGTTCCGGTGGCATGGCGGATCAGGTTTTCGTTGAACCGGGTATCGCCCGAGATGGTTACCGATCGCCCCTTGTAGTCCACGCGGAATCCGAAGGCCGGCTTCACGAGGTCGCCATGGTTGACCTCGAACGCGGTCACCTTGACCTCGTCCGCGTCGAAGACGACGCCTTCGACGAATTCCGTCACGGCGACGGCGACATCGTCACGCGAGAGTTTCTGGTCGGCGACGCGCGTCTCGATATCCCAGTCGTAAGCCCGCTCGAGGTTTTCCATGAGCGCCTTCGTGCCCGCGGGGCCGTACACGCGGAACGCGCCCTTGCGGTTTGCCACGGGAAGCGGCAGCCAGCCGGTCAGCCATAGATCGGGAATTCCCACTGTGTGGTCCGAATGCAGGTGCGTAAGGAAGAGCGCGTCAAGAGCGCCCAGCCGCACGCCGATCTGCACCATTCGCTGGGCGACCCCACGGCCGGCATCGAACAGGAGCGTCTTGGTCCCAACCTGAACGAGCACGGCCGGCCCGAACCGCTTCACGCTCGGCAACGGGCTGCCCGTGCCGAGAAGGGTCACGATGAAATCATCGCCTTCGTGCCCGGCTTGCGCGAGGCACGGCAATGCGACCAAGGCAAGCGCGCCCGCAACCAGCGCGTTGCGGATGACCGATCGGATCGACAAGTTTCCTCCCTGGTATTCGACGGGACGACGCGGGCTTCTCCTCATCGTCGCTCACGCGAGCAACACACGTATTGCTCCGACTATTCCTTCAGTGCTCCTACAAGAGGGTCGAATGCAGCCGGCGCCTGCTACTCCGACTCGACCCGCTCGAGGCAGCGCTTGCGTTCGCGCTCGCTGATGATCTGATTGCACTGCGCGCGGTCCCATTCCTTCGCGGAATTGTCCCGCTTGGGAATGGCGCAACCGGGCAGTGCCCAGAGCGCCCCGACCGCCAGGGCAAGCGAAATGGAAGCCCCCATACGGAAATTCATATCCATGGCTGCCCATTATGGGGTCAGCCGGAAGCCGGGTGCGCTTACCGATGTAATTTGGGGTTGGGGCCGAATCATGACGTACGGCAAACATCTCAAGGGGTGATCGGAGGATCTTCGTCGGGCTTGAGCAGTTCGTGCCGCAGGCGCACGAGCTGCATGAATCTCGTGCTGCCTGTCCGCGGAGAAGATCATCATGTCCATGGTGTTGCAGGACCGCAGTCTGGTACTGGATCCGGGCAGGACCGCACACGGCGGCGATCGGAAGCTGCCGCTCTGGGTGCGCCTGACGGGAGCGATCACGCTGGCGCTGTTCATCACATGGTCGCTGATGATCTACGTGACCTACTCCCAGCGGCGCGACGGTTCGATCGCGCAGGCCCGGGATTTCGCGGAGAGCGTCAGCCAGATGACCATGGCGAGCCTTACGGGCCTCATGATCACGAAGATCGTCGACAAGCGCGCCATCTTTCTCGACCAGATAAGGAACTCGAACGACATAAACGACCTCAAGGTCTTCCGGTTCGGCACCACGGTCGAGCAGTACGGAGCGGGAGAGGGAGCCGAAAGCAAGGTCTCCCCCGAAGAGCAGGCGGTCATGGAGAGTGGCCGGCCTTACTTCAGGATCCTCGAGGACGAGGATGCGCTGCGCGCGATCTATCCCGTCCTCAACTCGTCCAATTACCTCGGCAAGAACTGCATGAAATGCCACGAGGGCAAGGAGGGGACGGTCCTGGGTGCCGTCAGCATGCGGGTGAGCCTGAAGAGAACGCAGGCCGACCTGCGGGACTTCACCTGGCGGATATCGTTGCTCGCGGTGGGTCTGAGCTTGCCGTTGCTCTGGGCGATCTTCCTGTTGGTGCGCCGCTATGTGGTGCGACCTCTCGGAGGTGAGCCCGCCGACGCGACGCGGGTTGCCGGTCGCATCGCGGCGGGGGACTTGAGCGTGGAGGTGGCGGTCGGGAAGGGCGACACCACGAGCGTCATGGCGGCGATGGCCAGGATGCAGCGACATCTGTCGGGCCTCATCGGGCAGATCAACCAATCGGCCGGCATCATCACCGGGGGCGTGAACGAAGTCGCCGGCGGCACCCAGGATCTGTCGCAGAGGACCGAGGAGCAGGCCTCGTCGCTCGAGGAGACGGCCTCCGCGATGGAAGAGCTCACCAGCGCGGTCGCGCGCAACGCGGAGAGCGCGCAAAGGGCCAGCCAGCTGGCGGTCGGGACCACCGAGGTGGCGTCCAAGGGCGGCGAAATGATGGGGCAGGTGGCCCAGACCATGGGCTCGATCAGCGAGAGCTCGAAGAAGGTCGCCGACATCATCGGCGTGATCGACGGGATTGCGTTCCAGACCAACATCCTGGCGCTCAACGCGGCGGTGGAAGCGGCGCGCGCCGGGCAGCAGGGGCGCGGCTTCGCCGTCGTGGCGTCCGAAGTGCGCATGCTGGCGCAGCGCACCTCCGATGCGGCGAAGGAGATCAAGCGGTTGATCGCCGCGTCGGTGCGCAATGTGCAGGATGGCACCCACCTGGTCGACGAGGCGGGCAGGACCATGGACGCGATCGTGTCCTCGGTCAAAGGGGTCACGGAAATCATGTCGGAGATCGCCGCGGCATCGCGCGAGCAGCGCTCGGGAATCGAGGAGGTGAACAAGGCGATCACGCAGATGGACCAGGTAACGCAACAGAACGCCGCGCTCGTCGAAGAAACGGCTTCGGCGTCGGAATCGCTGAAGCATCAAGCGCAGACGATGGCGCAGGCCGTATCCGTATTCAGCCTGGCTGGGGATGCGGGTTCTGCGCCTTCGTCTCCGGGATTGCCGACGCAAGCCAGAACATCCGGATAAGCTAGCGGCGAGGACAGCACTCCGGAGAAACGCCATGCATCCACCGACTGACGGCCAACGCGAGCTGCAGCTTCGCGCGCGGGAGCTCGCCCAGGGCGAGTTCGCGCGCACCGCGGCCGACACCGACGCCACGGAAAAGTATCCGTGGGACAACGTGAAGCGCCTGCGCGAGGCGGGCTTCATGGGCATGACGATTCCGAAGGAGTACGGCGGCAAGGGCGCGAGCTACCACGACGCGGTGATCGTGATCGAGGAGATGGCGAAGGCGTGCGCGGCCATGGGCCGCATCACGGTCGAGGCCAACATGGGCGCGATCGGCGCGATCATGGCGTACGGCAACGACGCGCAGAAGCGCCTCGCCGCGCAATGCGTGCTCGCCGGCGACAAGCCCGCAATCTGCATCTCCGAGCCGAATGCGGGAAGCGCCGCGAGCGAGATGACGACGCGCGCCGACCGCCACGGCGACTCCTACGTCATCAACGGCCGCAAGTACTGGATCACCGGCGGCGGCGTCTCGCGCCTGCACCTCATCTTCGCGCGCGTCTACGAAGGCGGAGCGGAGCAGGGGATCGGCGGGTTCATCGTGGTGCGCGACGGAAACTCGCCCGAGGGCCTCGTCATCGGCGAGCGCATCCCGGCGATGGGCGTGCGCGGCATCCCCGAGACCTACGTGTCGTTCCAGGACTTGCACGTGCCGGCTTCGGCCCTCGTCGTCCCGCCGAACGGCCTGCGCAAGGGATTCGGCGGACTGATGAACGCGTACAACGCGCAGCGCGTGGGCGCGGGCACGGTGGCGCTCGGCATCGCGCAGGGCGCGTTCGAGGAAGCGCTCGCGTACGTGCAGAAGCGCGAGCAGTTCGGCCGCCCCATCGCGGAATTCCAGGGCCTGCAATGGATGCTCGCGGACATGTCGGTGCAGCTCGAGGCTTCGCGCCTAATGCTGCATCGCGCCGCGCACTGCAAGGGCGCCTTCCCCGACATGACCGAGGCGGCGCAGGCGAAGATCCTCGCCGCGGAGACGGCGAACCGCGTGACCAACGACGCGCTGCAACTCTTCGGCTCGTCGGGCTACTCGCGCCACCTCGCGATGGAGCGCCACGTGCGCGACGCGCGCATGTTCACCATCGCCGGTGGCACCGCGCAGATCCTGCGCACGCAGGTGGCGGCGAGCCTGCTCAAGCGCAAGCTGCCGCAGACGCGCGACGGCTACGTCAAGGCCGCGGTTTCTCCTCGCGAACCGCGGCTTGCCGCGCACCGGGACGGGGATTAGGCTTGCTCCCACGATCAACAGGGGAGAACGACATGAAGACCGACCTGCAGCGCCGCCAGCTCGTCCTCGGTTCCGCCGCCCTCGCCGCCTGGGCGATAGCGCGTCCTTCGTTTGCCGACATCCTCAAGGCCGGATCAGTGCCCACGGTGGACGGCCTCACTGTCAAGGTGCTCACCGATTCGAGCTACGACACCCCGCGGCCGGAGACCTCGAAGTGGGTCAAGGTGAAGCGCGCCGGGTTCTATTCCCGCGACGATTACCGCCGGGCGTTGCACAACGAGTGGGGCCTGTCGCTCGCGCTGCAGTCGCGCATGGGTGCGGACACGCGCAACCTGATGCTCGACTACGGTTACACGCCGGAGGCGCTCCTCAACAACATGGACATCGTGGGCGTGGATGCCGCGAGGATGCGCGCGCTTATCCTCTCTCATGGCCACTTCGACCACTTCGGCGGGCTCATCGGCTTCCTCAAGAAGAACCGCGACAGGCTGCCGCAGGACCTCACGCTCTACGTCGGCGGCGAGGACAACTTCTGCACGCGCAAGACCCAGAGCGGGGCGCCCGGCCACTTCAGCGATTGGGGAGTCCTGGACCGGCGCGAGCTCGAGGCGCTCAAGGTGAAGATCGCCTACTGCGAAAAACCCACGGTGATCGAGGGCCACGCGTTCACGACCGGCACCATCAAGCGGCGCACGTTCGAGAAGGTGTTCCCGAACACGATGGTCGAGTACCACAGGGAGAACGGCCTGGGCTGCGACATGCCCGAACCGGACGCGAAGGCGCAGGGCAAGCCCGTCGCGGACGAGCACCTGAACGAGCACGCGACCTGCTTCAACCTGAAGGATCGCGGGCTCGTCGTGATCTCGTCGTGCGGCCATTCCGGGATCGTGAACACCGTCCTGCAGGCGCGCGAGGTTTCCGGCATCGACAAGGTCCACGCGGTGATGGGCGGCTTCCACCTCTTCCCGGCCGACGACCCGTACCTGCGCCGCGTGGTGGCGGAGCTGAAGACGCTCGATCCCGACGTCGTCATCCCGCTGCACTGCTCGGGACCCGGCATCGCGCGGGTCTTGCGCGAGACGATGCCCGATCGCGTGATCACTTCGACGACCGGCAGCGAGTTCCAGTTCGGGGCGTAGCGTGCCTTGGGCACCGCGCGGCGCGCGCGCGCGTCGCTTGGCGATGATCGCGACGTTCGCGGTGGCCGCCGCCCTTTCGTCGTCGGCCACCGCGGAAGCCGTCGCGCGGCGCGCCGATGCCGCGCGCCTGATGGACGAGCTCATGTCGGGCAAGGTCGACGTGGGCGGCCCCTTCACGCTCACCGACACGAACGGCAGGAAGCGCAGCCTCGAGGATTTCCGCGGCAAGCTGGTGCTCCTCTACTTCGGCTACACGTCGTGCCCCGACGCGTGTCCCACCGACCTCTCCCAGATCGCGCGGCTCATGCGCTCCCTCGGAAAGGAAGGCGACGGCGTCCAGCCGATCTTCGTGACGCTCGACCCCGAGCGCGACACGCGCGACGTCCTCCGCCAGTACGCCGCCGCATTCGATCCGCGGCTCATCGCGTTGCGTGGAAGCGTGGAGGAAACACGCCGGATCGCGACCGCGTACAAGGTCTATTTCGAGAAGGTGCCCGAGCCGGCCGCGGGGACGTATTTCATCGACCATATGTCGTTCACGTTCCTCATCGGCCGCGACGGCCGCTACGTCGCGTTCTTCCCGCCCGGAACCTCGAGCGAGCGAATGGCGGTGATGGTCCGCGAGCTGCCCCGGGAGCGGCCATGAAGACGATCGCGCGAATCTGCCTCCTTCTCGCGCTCGCGCTTCCGGCGCTTTGCCTGGGCGACGAGGGCGATTCGTCGAAGCCGATGTTCCTCGTCGCGCGCGCCGAGCTGCCCGATCCGAACTTCCACAACACCGTCGTCCTGCTCACGCGCCACGGTCCGGGCGGGGCGATCGGGCTGATCATCAACCGACCGACCGACATTCTTCTCTCGAAGGCCTTGCCCGACTTCAAGAAGCTCTCGGGTCTCGAAGACAAGCTGTTCTTCGGCGGCCCGGTCGCGCGCCAGACGGTGGTCTACATCTTCCGCTCGCCGCTGCCGCGTCCCGATTCGGCCGAGATAGTTCCCGGCGTGTGGATCGGCTCCGGCGAGGAGCTGCTGCGCGAGCTGCTCGATCGCGACAAGCCCACCGAGGGCCTGCGCGTGTTCGCGGGCCTCGCCGGCTGGGCGCCCGGGCAGCTCGAAGCCGAGATCGAGCGCGGCGACTGGCGGCGCATCCCGGCCGACGAGAAGTCGCTCCTCGCGGCGAAGCCGGAATCGCTCTGGCCCGAGCTTTATCGAAAGGCCTTCGCGACGATGGCTCGAAACGAGGAGATGGTGCCCGCACGCTAGGGAACCACACGCGCCTCCCGCGGGTCGATTGTCTGCCTTGCGGTAGTGTCACGGAACGGAGGTTCGAGATGAAGCCATTCACTCGCATAGCGATTGTCGTCTTCGCAGTAGTCTCAATACTGCACTTGGCTCGCCTCATCTTGGGGTGGGGGGTCTTGATCAACGGTGTGGCCATCCCGCTTTGGCTGAGCGGAATAGGTTTCGTCATCGCGGGAGCACTTGCTGCAATGCTCTGGCGGGAGAGTCGCGCGTGAACACCTGTGCCAACGCAATAAGAGGCCTAACAACGCGCTGGAGCGGACCGTGAGGCATGGTGGGCCGCGTCTGGCCGCGGCACGGTCATCGTGGCCGGCCGCTCAACTCGGTCGTTTGGCGTCCATGCCTCGGCCGGTGACCTGCGCGCGTCCTTGGCTGATGCCCTGGAAGCGCAAGACCGTTGGATGACACAGGATGACGATCCCGGATGAGTGATTCGGCCGCCACGTTCCTGCTCCTTCCCGGATTGTTCTTCGGCGTGCTGGCCTTCGTCGAGATCGGGCGTCGGCTGGGGATGCGGCGCGTTGCCGAAGAGACCGAACGGGAACGCGTCGTCCTGAGCACGATCGAGACTGCGATCTATGCGCTGCTTGGGTTGATGGTCGCCTTCACGTTCTCCGGGGCGGCCTCGCGGTTCGACGTCAGGCGGACCTTGACCGTGCAGGAAGCCAACGCAATCGGCACGGCGTACCTGCGCCTCGGTCTCCTGCCCGCCGCGGCCCAACCGCCGTTGCGCGAAAAAGTCCGGCGATACACCAAGGCGCGAATCGCGGTCTTTCAGTCGCTGCCCGATGTCGCGGCGTCGAACGCCAACGCGGCGCGCGCCGGCGCTCTGCAAGGCGAGATCTGGACCGATGCCCTCACGGCCCTTAAAGACACCCCGCCCGCATCGTCGCTGCTCCTCCTGCCGGCGTTGAACGACATGATTGACATCACTACGACACGGGCCATCGTGTTGAAGACGCACACGCCGCGGGTCGTCCTCGCTACGCTGGTCGTGCTGACCCTGATTTGTTCTCTGATGATCGGCAATGGGCTGGCCCGCAAAGGGGCTTCCTCCGTCGCCCTCCACACCGTCGGATTCGCACTCGTCTTGACCGTCACCCTGTATGTCATTTTCGACCTCGATCACCCGCGCGTCGGCTTGATTCGGCTGGATTATGCCGATGAGGCGCTGACGGATGTACTCGCCGGCATGAAATGAGCGCGGCGAAGCGATGGAAGTGACGCTGCGCTCCGTCATCACCTGTCCCGAATGCGGGGCCAGGTCCGACGAGGAGATGCCGACGAATGCCTGCGTCTTCTTCTACGAGTGCAAAGGCTGTCGCAAGCTGTTGCGTCCCTTGAAGGGCGACTGTTGCGTGTTCTGCTCGTTCGGGAGCGTCAAGTGCCCGCCCGTGCAAATGAAGGGTGGTTGCTGTGACTAGTCACTCCCGCGGGCTCAAGCTTGTCGTGCGCAAGGAGCTTCGCTAAGGTGTCCGCGATGGACTACTGGCAGCTCGGGACGTGGCGTCGGGTACCCGTGTCGATGCATTGGACGGTGCTGATCGTCTTCCCCTGGCTCTATCTCTTCCTGTCGGACCTTCTCGCGACCGCGATCGCCTCGGTGGCGTACGTCGCGCTGCTGGTCGTGCACGAGCTCGGGCACGTCGCCGTGCTGTGGAGGAAGAAGATCCCCGTCCAGGAGATGCGGTTCAACGGCATTCACGGCGACACGGCGCACGGATACGCATCTCCGGGAGTCGACATCGTGGTGGCATGGGGCGGCGTCATGGCCCAGCTCGTGGTCCTGCTGCTGGCGCTCGCGGCGGGCTACTTCGTCGACTTTTCCACCCACCCGATCGCATCGGCCATTGCCGGGCCGGCCCTGCTCGTCTTCATCAAGCTGAACATATTCCTGATGATCGTGGCGCTGCTCCCCCTCGGGCCGTTCGACGGCCACCGCGCGTGGGCCGTGTTCGGGTGGCTCCGCGCGGCGGGTCGCAAGCGCCGGAAAGCGGCTCGGGAGCGCGAGCTCTTTCCCGAGAAGGCGCTCTCGCCCGAGCGGCGTCGCGAGCTCGAGGAGAGCTCCAGCGAGGCCGCGCAGGAGCTCATCGGCAAGCTCGCCCGCAAGGCCCAGGACCGCAAGGAAGACGCCTAGACCGTATGCCAAGCGAATCGGCGCTTTCCGTGGTCCAGGCGCAGTTGGATGCCTATAACGCGAAGGATATCGAGGCGTTGCTGCGAACGTATGCTCCCGATGCGGAGCAATACGCGTTGCATGGCGAGCGCCTGGTTCAGGGCCACGAGCAGCTGCGGGAGCGTTTCCTCGCGCGGTTCGCCGAGCCGGACCTGCATGCACGGTTGCTGTCGCGCACCGTCATGGGAAATGTCGTCGTGGACCACGAGATCGTGACGCGCAACTTCCCCGAAGGCCGCGGCACGCTCGAGATGCTGTGCGTGTACGAGGTCGCGCAGGGACGGATCCGGAAGGCGTCGTTCGCGGTCGGCGAGAAGAAGCTCGATGCGTGAGCCGTGATGTCGACCGCGCGCGTAGCTGCCTTCACCGCGCTCGCCATGACGGCATTCGCGGGCAATTCGCTGCTCTGCCGCGTGGCGCTGAAGCAGACCGCGATCGACGCAGCCACCTTCACCACCATCCGGCTCGCCTCGGGAGCCGCCGTCCTCTGGCTCATCGCACGGATGGGGCGCACCAAGCGCGACGGCAAGGGCAGCTGGCCGTCGGCGCTGGCGTTGTTCGCGTACGCGGCCGGCTTTTCCTTCGCGTACGTGAGCCTGCCCGCGGCCACCGGCGCGCTGCTGCTCTTCGGCGCGGTCCAGGCGACGATGATCGGCCACGGCATCCGGGCCGGAGAGCGCCTCGTGGCGATGCAGCTCGTGGGCCTGGCGCTCGCGCTCGGAGGGCTCGTCGGCCTGCTCCTGCCCGGACTTTCCGCCCCGCCGCTCGTGGGCTCGTTGCTGATGCTGGGCGCCGGAGTGGCGTGGGGCATCTACTCGTTGCGCGGGAAGAGCGCCGGCGATCCCACGCGGGTCACCGCGGGCAATTTCGCGCGCGCGGTACCCATCGCCCTGGTATTGAGCGCGCTCGCCCGTGAGGGCCTGAGCCTCGATGGCGCGGGCGTCGCATACGCGGTCGCCTCCGGCGCCATCGCTTCCGGGATCGGATATGCCATCTGGTACACGGCATTGCCGGCGTTGAAATCGACGCACGCGGCGACGGTGCAGTTGGGCGTTCCCGTCATCGCCGCGCTCGGCGGCATCGCCTTCCTCGGCGAGCCGGTGACCGCCCGCTACCTGTGGTGTTCGGCGGCGATACTCGGCGGGATCGCACTGGTGATCCTCGAGAAGCGAAAGGCGGCTAGCGCGGCTTGAGGACGCGCGGCTCGATCGACACCGAATCGGCGCCGTTGGTGACCAGCACGTGCCCCTCCTGGATCGTGACCTGCAGGCGCATCGAGCGGCCGGCGAGCTGCGCGAGCGCGCGGCTCGCTTCGGGGGGCACCTCGGTCACGGACAGGCGCTCCTGCCGCTCCAGCGCCGCGCGCGCTCCCAGCCACCAGAGGTCCACCGCGCGCCCGCCATAGGCCAGCACGTGGACTTCGCGAGCGCGGCCGCACGCCTTGCGCACCTCGCGCTCGTCGGGGAGTCCCACCTCGATCCACTCCTCGATCGCGCCGGTGAGGTCGCGCCGCAGCAAGTCGGCCTCGTCCTCCGCGCTCAAGCCGCGGCCGAATTCGAGCGCTTCGTCCGCATGCAGCGCGAACGCCAGCACGCGCACCATCATGCGTTCGTCGGTCTCCGACGGATGCCGCGCGATGGTGAGCGAGTGGTCGCGATAGTAGCCGCGGTCGATGTCGGCGACCGCAAGGTCGACCTTGAAGATCGTGGATTTCAACGCCATGGGGATCGAATCGAGCGGCGGGGGATGCGCGGGGAGCTATTATCGCGGAACGTATGGGACGTTTGCGCGCAATCTTCCTGGCGGCGCTCCTGGCGGCATGGCCCCTGGCGTGCGCCGCGGCCTTGCCCGCCGGCGCGCGCGTCGTGCGCGACGTGCCCTATGGAGCCGATGCCCGCGAGCGGATGGATGTGTACCTCCCGCAGCGAGCATCCCGCGCGCCCGTGATCTTCATGGTGCACGGCGGTGCCTGGCGCACGGGAGACAAGGGCGCGCGCACCGTCATCGACAACAAGGTCGCGCGCTGGGTCGCGCGGGGATTCATCTTCGTCTCCGCCGGTTACCGCATGCTGCCCGATACCGCGCCCCTCGATCAGGCGCGCGATGTCGCCCGCGCGATCGCCGCGGCGCAGGAGAAGGCGGCGTCGTGGGGCGGCGATGGGACGAAGCTCATCGTGATGGGACATTCGGCCGGCGCGCACCTCGCCGCGCTTCTCGCCGCATCCTCCGGTTCCGCCCGCGATGCGGGAGCGAAGCCCTGGCTCGGCACGGTCCTGCTGGACAGCGCGGCGATCGACGTTCCGAGCCTCATGAAGGCGAGGCACGCGCGCCTCTATGACGACGCCTTCGGAACCGATCCCGCTTACTGGAAGGCCGCATCGCCCCTGGACGCGCTCTCGAAGGGCGCCACCCCGTTCCTCGCCGTATGCTCGTTGCGCCGCAGGGACTCCTGCCCCGCGGCGCACCGCTTCGCCGCGCGGGCGAAATCCCTCGGCGTGGACGTGCGTGTCCTCGAGGAAGACCTGTCGCACCGGGAGATCAACGAGCGGCTGGGCAGCGCGGGCGCCTACACCGGCGCGGTGGAATCGTTCATGGGCTCGCTCGACGAGTCCGTGCGACGGAGGCTGGCGGCTCCCTGATCCTCAGTCGTGCGGGCCCGCGGCCCGGTCGGCCTGCTGGACCGTTCGCCTCACGTACCGGATCCCGAGCGTGGCGAGCACGGCGACGATCGTGATGGCGACCCCCGACGTGAGATCGGGATCGATGGGGTAGCCCGCGGCCTTGAGCGCCTTGGCTGCGTAGCCCACGAGCCCCACCATGTAGTACGTGATCGCCACGACGGACAGGCCCTCGACCGTCTCCTGCAGGCGAAGCTGGAGGCGCGCGCGCCGGTCCATCGACGCGAGGAGCTGCTGGTTCTGGCGCTCGTGCGCCACGTCCACGCGTGCGACCAGCAGGCTGTTGGCCTGGGCGACGCGCTCCGAGAGCTCCAGCAGCCGCTTCGAGGCCGATTCGCACGTCGCGATGGCGGGCGCGAGCCGCCGCGCCATGAATTCCTCGATCGTCTGCGTTCCGGGCAGGCGCCGCTCGCGCAGCTCGCGGATGCGCGCGTTCACGAGGTCGCTGTAGGCGCGCGTCGCGCCGAACCGGAAGCGCGAGGCGGCGATCACGTTCTCGACGTCCGCGGAAAGGTGCGTGAGGTGGTCGAGCAACGCCTCGTCCCGGCCTTCATCGCCGGCAAGCTCGCCCGCGACGCTCGCCAGCTCCCGTTCCATGGCCGACACCCTCGGCGACACATCCCGCGCGATCGGGAGTGCCAGCAGCGCGATCATGCGGTACGCCTCGATCTCGAACAGGCGCTGCAGCGTGCGCCCCGCCTGGAAGCGCGAGAGCGAGCGGTCGATCACGAGGAAGCGGCCGAAGCCGTCGGCGTGGATGCGGAAATCGGTGAACACCGCGGCCGCGCCGTCGCCCACCTCGGCGCCCACCACGTAGTTGCCCCCGAAGGCCGCGGCGATCTCGCGCGCCGACGGCATCGCGACGGTGCGCTCGAGCATCTCCGCATGCGCGGCGGCGAGCGTGTGCCCCGGGATCGCGCGCAGCCATTCGTCCGGCACGCGCGACGCGGCATTCTCGGCGAAGCGCGCGGGGCCCAGGCCCGGGCAGAAGAACGTGTACGACGAGAATTCGGTGTGCCGCTCCCAGCGCAGGCGGAACGCGCCGAGGTCCGTGCTGAAATGGATCGAGCGCTCCGGCGGCGGCGCCAATCCCGCCCGCTCGCACAGCGCCGCTACGTGGGCGCGCTCCTTCGCGCGGTCGGCGGGGTCCACGAGGACCGCGACGTGGGTGGCGCGAAGCGGGGCGGTGAGGGCCTCGTGCGGCCGCGCGTGGACCTCGTTGGCGAGCTCGAGGCGCAGCGGGTGGTCTTCGGGGAGGCTCGTGTCCACGCCGCCATATTAGGGGATGTCCAAGGCCACGACCACGTACTTGACCGATCCCACCTCGATCACATCGTCCACGCCGACGGCGTAGGAACCCGCGCCGACGTTGCGGCCGTTGATGCGCAGCGCTTCGTGCGAAAGCCTGCTGAGATACAACGCGTCGCGCCGGCGCACGAGAAGCGCGGAATGGCCCGCGGCGCCGACCATCGTATTCGTCTGGTCCAGTCGCACGAGGCCGGTGGCATCGCCATCCACGCGCTTCAATCCAAACAGGCGCCACGACGCGCGAGAGGCGGAAGTAGGCTGGGTGTCCGCCAGCGGCAACGTGGCTGCGTCGTCTTCGGCAGTGCGGATGACGATGTTCCCGGGCTGGGGAGCAGGCGCATGCTCCACGAGGCGGGTTCGTCCGGAACCGGTCTGCACCGTGGATTCCGGACGCAATGCCCCCCCGGGCAGCATCGCGTCATCGAACACGTGCATCTTGTGGTTGCCGATCTCGATCACGTCCAGGTGGTGAACCACCTGCCGCGTCGCCGAATGCCCGTTCACCCGCAACCCGTTCGTGCTCGACAGGTCCTCGGCATACAGCGTCGGGCCGACGAGCTCGAGCTTCACGTGGCGCTTGGAGACCGTGATGTCATCGATCACGATGTCGCAGGACGGATCCCGTCCGACGATCGTGACCGGCTTGTCGATGGGTGCTTCCCGAAGCAGCTGCTCGCCGCGGCTCAATACGATTCGCGCAGGCATGGTCGTGGTGGAATGCCGCCGTATCCTTCCGAATGGCCGCTTCGGGGCGAAAGCGGATCTGGCCGCTCCGCATTCTTCCACGGCGGCAGCGCCGTCGATGTGAAGCACTTCACAAACGGGATCGGAGCGTAATTTTCCGCATCCTTCGCGCACAAAAACCCGTATCCCGGAGTTGCCAACGTTAATAGATTGCGGAGACGGGCCGGCCCGTATCCCCCAATCTTTCGACGGAGGCAAACATGCCTGACGATGTGGTTCGCGGCTCGAGCAAACTGATGGCGGCCTGGAAGGCGCGCTCTCTCACGGAGGAGTCCTACCGCGAGATCGCGAGCGCGTTCGAGAAGTCGCGTGGCAAGGTGGAGAGCGCCGAGCTCTACGGCGGCGACAATCCCACCGGGCTGCGCCTCACGGTGCGCTACGACGGCGACGACGTGCCGGTCTGCGGCAACGACATCCTCTTCTGGCTCAAGTGGCACCTCAACCATGGCGGCGCGACGAAGCCGCCGCGCATCATCATCAACGGCATTCCGATCCCGGACCTCGTGCGCATGCAGATCGACTTCGGCCGCGTGGATGCGCACGTGAACGAGCCGGGCGTCCCGGGCAATCCGGGCGCCGGCTTCACGGAGCTCGGCTGATGCACTGCCCGGCCGGCGATACGCGGGTGCTGCAGGTGCACCCGACTCGGCGCTGCAACCTCGCGTGCGAGCATTGCTACTCGTGGTCGGGTCCGCGCGCGCAGGAGGAGCTCGCGCTTTCGCTCCTCCTGCCGTGCGTGGAAGACGCCGCGCGCCTGGGCTATACGCAGCTCGCGGTCTCGGGCGGCGAGCCGCTGCTCTACCGCGGGTTGGCGCGGCTGCTCGCCCACGCGCGCGCCCACGGCATGAAGACCACGATGACCATCAACGGGATGCTGGCGACCTACCACCGCTTCGGGCCGATCGCGCCGCTCGTCGACGTGCTCGCGGTATCGATCGATGGGCGGCCCGATGAGCACGATCGCATCCGCGGCAGGGCGGGCGCGTTCGACCGCACGCTCGAGAACCTCGAGGTGCTGCGCGACACCGGTGTGGCCTTTGGCTTCATCTTCACGCTCACGCGGCACAACGTGGACAGCCTCGAGTTCGTCGTGCGCCTGGCGGCCGAGCAGGGCGCGCGCAGCGTCCAGGTGCATCCGCTTACGCTCCACGGCCGCGCGACGGCGCGCATGCCAGGTTCGCGCCCCGATTCCCTCGAGCTCATGGCCGCGCTCTGCGAGGCGAGCCGCCTGGCCGGCGCGATGGACGTCGCCATGCACGTCGATGCGCTGACGCGCGAGCAGGTCCTCGCCTATCGCGAGCGCCTGGTTCCGTCGCGGCCGGTGCGCGAGCTTGCCGAGGTCGCGCCGATCCTCGTGGTCGAGGCGGATTCCACCGTCGTGCCCCTCACGCACGAGGTGAGCCGCCATCTCGCCCTGGGCCGGCTCGACGAAGCGCCGCTGCCGCTGCTCGCGCGCGAATGGATCGCCGCGGGACGGGCCAACCAGCTTGCCGCCGCATGCGATGAAGCGTGGAAGGCACTTTCCGAGGCCGCGAGCTCCTCGGCTTTCTACTGGTACGAAGAGGTTGCGGCGCGCACGCGTGGCATCGGTCGCATCCGGACGAGCCTCGAGGAAGTCGCCGTGGTGGTTGCGTGAAGCGGCTGTAGCCTACTTCGCGGCCCTCTTGCCGATCGCCTCGAGGATTCCGCGCACGAGCGCCCAGCGGAGTCGGCGGGCAGCCCGGGATCACGGCATCGACGGGGATCACGCTCGAGACGGCGCCGCACGAGGCGTAGCTGATCCCGAATTCCCCGCCGTGCGCCCCGCAGTCGCCGACGGCGATCACGAGCCTGCGGCTCCGGCGTCGCCGCGTACGTGCGGCGCAGCGCCGCTTCCATGTGTCGCGAGACGGGGCCGGTGACGAGCAGCATGTCCGCATGGCGCGGGCTCGCGACGAAATGCACGCCGAAGCGCTCGATGCCGTAATAGGGATTGGCGAGCGCGTGGATCTCGAGCTCGCAGCCGTTGCACGAGCCCGCGTCCACCTCGCGGATCGCGAGGCTGCCGCCGAAGAGCTCCCCGATGCGCGCCCTCAACTGCTCGCCGATCTCCTCCAGCGCGGGCTCGCCGGCCGCCGGGACCTCTTCGGTGACGATGCCGATGCGCTGGATCTTTGCGAGGATGCGCAGCACGGCTACAGGTCCTGTCCCGAGTACGATCCGTTCACCGACTTGTTGCACACCGGGAAGTCGGGAACGATGTTGTCGTGGACCAGCACTTCGAGCGCGGGCCACGTGGTCCACGATGGGTCGCGCGGGAAGAAGCGCTCGATCCGCCCGTCGCCGCCGAAGCGCACGTAGGTCAGGATCTCACCGCGCCAGCCCTCGACCAGCCCGAGGCCCTCGACGTCGGCCGCGCTCGCGCGCCATTGCGCGCATACCGGCCCGTCGGGAAGGCCCGCGACGATCGATTCGATCAAGTCGAACGAGGCGTCGATCTCTTCCACGCGAACGCGCATGCGCGCGGCCACGTCGCCGTAGTGGTACACGGGCACCTTCGTCTCGAGGCGGTCGTACGGCGCGTAGGGCGCGTCGCGCCGGACGTCGAAATCCACGTTCGATGCGCGGCCGACGAATCCCATGCACCCGAAGGCCCGGGCATGCGCCGGCTCCAGGACGCCCGTGGTCGCCAGCCGGTCCTTGACCGAAGGCAGGTCCGTCGACGATCGCCATGAGCTTCGCGACCTGCTTGCGCAGCACGCCCGCCTCGTCGAGCATGCGCCGGAGCAGGCGGGCGTCGGGATCGCGCAGCACGCCGCCGGGCACGACGCGATCCATCATCAGGCGATGGCCGAACGCCTCGTGCGACAGCCGCAGGCAGTCTTCCCGCAGCCGGGAGAACTGGTAGAAGCCGAACGTGAAGGCGATGTCGTTCAGGATCGCGCCGATGTCGCCCAGGTGGTTGGCCACGCGCTCGCGCTCGCACATCAACGCGCGCAACCACGCCGCGCGCGGCGGAATCTCGACTTCGCACGCACGCTCCATCGCCATGCACGCGGCCCACGCATGGGCGACCGTCGAGTCTCCGGAGACGCGTCCGGCGAGGCGTGCGAGGCCCGCGGCGTCGCGCCCGTCGCGCGATCTTCTCGATGCCCTTGTGGACGTAGCCCATGCGCTCCTCGAGGTTGAGCACGGTCTCGCCAACCGCCTGAAAGCGGAAATGCGCCGGGCTCGATGATGCCGGCGTGCACGGGTCCCACGGGAATCTCGCAGACGCCGCTGCCGTGCGCGAAGAGGAACTTGTACTCGTGGTCGGCGGGCGTCTGCGCGGGCGGGCTGCCGGCGGCGGGAAAATCGCGTCGCAGCGGATGCTCGGAATCGCTCCACGCCTGGTGGCGCGTCCAGCGCCGCGCGTCGGGATGTCCCGTGAAATCGACGCCGAGGAGGTCGCGCGTGTGCCGTTCCGGGCGCTCCGCCGCTGGATACGACGCGGCGTGTGGAGGGCAGCGCGGGATTCGCGCGTGGCACGACCGAGCGGGCGAGCACGTAGGCGCCGGCTTTCTCGAAGCAGGCGTTGACGCGGATCTCTTCTCCGAGGTCCTCGCCCCAGCCGGCGGCCCAGCGCCAACCCGCGGTCGCCGCTTCGTGCGCGAGGCGTCCCCAGTCTGCCGGCGGCACCGCGATCGCCTGCGCGGGACGCAGGCCGGGCGCGTGCCGCTCCTCGATTCGCACCTGGGCCGCGGCGAGCCGTTCCAGCAAGGCGGCGGCGGGCGCGGTCACAACGGCGAGGCTCCGGAGATGAGCAGCGTGGCCTGCTCGAACCAGCGCGCGAGGAACGCGGGAATCAGCAGCCCCAGCCACAGCACCAGGAACAGATGCACCGCCACCGGAAGCATGTTCGCTTCCACCGGCTTCTGCGTCGGCGGCGGCTCGCCGAAGACCATCGGATGCAGGTGGCGGAAACAGCCCGGCGAACGCCACGCCGAAGCCCACCAGCAGCGGGATGGTCGAGCCACGGCCACGACTTCATGGTCGCCACGAGCAGCAGGAATTCGCTCATGAACACGCCGAAGGGCGGGAAGCCGGCGATCGCGACCGTGCCGATGAGCAGCCCCCAGCCGATCGTCGGCTGCGTGCGGATGAGGCCGCGGATCTGGTCGATGCGCTGTGTGCCGGCGAGCTGCGATGCGTGGCCCACCGTCACGAAGATCGCCGACTTGGTGAGCGAATGCACCGTCATGTGCAGCAGCGCGCCGAAGGTGGCGAGCGCGCCTCCCATGCCGAAGGCGAAGGTCATGAGCCCCATGTGCTCGATCGACGAGTAGCTGTACATGCGCTTGATGTCGTGCTGCCGGTGCAGGAAGAGGCCCGCCACCATGAACGAGAGCAGCCCGAAGCCCATCATCAGGTGCCCCGCGAGGTTGGTGTGCAGCGAGGCGTCCACCAGCATCTTCACGCGCACCAGCGAATAGAGGGCGACGTTGAGCAGCAGGCCCGAGAGCACCGCCGACATCGGCGTCGGGCCCTCGGAGTGCGCGTCGGGCAGCCAGTTGTGCAGCGGCACGAGTCCGACCTTGGTGCCGTAGCCCACGAGGAGGAAGACGAAGGCGAGCGAGATCACCGCGGGGTCGAGGTTGCCGGCGGCGGAGTCGTGCAGCACGGTCCACAGCATCGTGTCGCTGCGCTCGCCGCCCAGCTTGGTCTCGGCGGCGAAGTAGACCAGCACGGTGCCGAAGAGCGCCTGCGCGATGCCCACGCCGCAGAGGATGAAGTACTTCCACGCCGCTTCGATCGCCTCGGGCGTGCGGTAGAGCGAGACCAGCAGCACCGTCGTGAGCGTGGCCGCTTCCATCGCGACCCAGAGGATGCCGAGGTTGTTCGTGGACAGGGCCAGCAGCATCGAGAAGAGGAAGCCCTGGTACATCGAGTGGTAGAGGCGCAGGCGCCGGTCGGTGACCCGGCCGCGTTCGATCTCGTGGCGCATGTAGGGGCGCGAGAATATGGCCGAGGTGAGGCCGACGAACGCGGTGAGCGCGACCAGGTACACGTTGAACGCGTCGATGTAGAACATGCGCCCGCCCGATAGCTGCGGGCCGTTGGCGAACACGTCGAGCGCCATCGCGAGCGAGGCCGCGAAGGTCACCGCGCAGGTCGCCACGTTGATCCACCCGCCGACCGGGCGATGGCCCACGAAGGCGAGAAGCAGGCTGCCGGCAAGCGGCGCGAGGAGCGTGACCTGGAGCAGCGTCACGGCCTGCCTCCGGTCCGGTGCGCGCCGGTCGCGTCGCGCGCCGCGGGCGGCTCGTTCGCCTCGGACAGGCGGTTGAAGCGCACCACGTCGAGCGAATCGAACGAATCGCGCAAGTGCACGAAGAATACGCCGAACAGGATCGCCGCCACGAGCACGTCGAAGGCCACGCCCAGCTCGACGATGAGCGGCATGCCGTAGGTCGACACCACCGCCGAGAAGAAGAGCCCGTTCTCCATCGACATGAAGCCGATCACCTGCGCCACCGCGGTCCTGCGCACGCACATGAGCAGCATGCCGATCAGCTCCACCGCGATGCTGACCGCGATGGTGTTGCGGATCGCGAGCCCCGAGAGCTGCACGATCGGCAGGGCCACGTAGTAGCTGAAGATCACGAGGCCGGCGCCTCCCAGGAGCAGCAGCGAAGGGTGGCGGATCAGCTCGGCGTCGTAATGCATGTTGAGCCGGATGCTCAGGCGGTACAGGAGCCAGGGGATCAGCACCACCTTGAGCGCGATCGTGAGCGCGGCGGAAACGTACAGCTCCGAGTGCCCGGAGACCACGGCCACCAGCGCCGTCACCACGGCGAGGAGGAACCCCTGCCAGGCGAACGTGAAGATGAGCGGCAGGATGCGCGTCTGCCCCAGCATGATGAACGACGTGAACAGCACCAGCGCGGCGAACAGGATGATCGCCTGGCTGAAGAGGCCGAGCTCCCCGAGGGCCATCTAGCCTCCGGTCTCGAGGACCACGTGCGTGAGCATGCCGAGGAGCGCGAGGAGGAACGCGAAGCCGAGGAATTGTGGCACCCGGAAAAGGCGCATCTTGGCGAGGACCGTCTCCCAGGCAACCAGCACAACCGCGAGCAGCATGAGCTTCGCGGTCACCGTCGCCGCGCCCACCGCGAGCCCCGTGGGGCTGCCGGGATCCGTGGAGATGCCCCACGGGAAGAAGAAGTCGACGATCAGCACCGCGTAGATCATCAGCTTCACCTGCGACGCCCACTCGATGAGCGCGAGGTGCCGGCCGCTGTACTCGAGGATCATCGCCTCGTGCAACATGGTGAGCTCGAGGTGGGTGGCGGGGTTGTCCACCGGGATGCGCCCCGACTCGGCCACCGTGACCATGGCGAGCGCGAGCATGGCGAAGAGGAACGAGGGTCGCAGCACGAGGCCCGACTGCAGGACGTATTCCGTGGCGGTGGACAGGTTGGTCGTGGCCGCCGTCATGGATAGCGTGAACACCGCCATCAGCATGGCCGGCTCGGCGAGCGCGGCCACCATCATCTCGCGCGAGGCGCCCATGCCGCCGAACGCGGTGCCGATGTCCATGCCCGCGAGCGCGGTGAAGAAGCGCGCGAGCGCGAAGAAGCCCACCAGCACGATCACGTCGGCGATCGCGGCGGTGGGCAGCTGCACGGCGACGAGGGGCACCACGGCCGCGGCGAGGAGGGTCGCGCCGAACACGATGTAGGGCACCGCGCGGAAGAGCCAGGAGGCGTTGTGCGCGAGCAGCATGTGCTTGCGCAGCAGCTTGCCGAGGTCGCGGTACGGCTGCCAGACCGCCGGCGCGGCGCGGTTCTGCATGTGGCATTTCACGCGCTTCACCCAACCCGACAGGAGGGGCGCCGCTATCACGAACAGCAGCGCCTGCGCGAGCGCGAGCGACCAGGCCGTCAGCTCACGATCCATAGGAAGACGAGCAGCGTCACGAACGAGTACTTGAGGTACGTGTGGATGTTGCCCGTCTGGATGATCCCGATGCGCCGGGCGGCGCCGAGCACCAGTTGCCCAATCGGCACGTAGCACTTGAGCCACGACCAGTCCTGCACGTGCAGCTCGTGGTGGATGCTCTTCGCGCGCGGGATCGGTCCCGGCTCGCGCACCGTCTCGACCCGCTCCTCCACCTTCCAGACCGCGCCGAACACGCGGCGGATGGGCTGGCTGAACGCGCTGGAGGTGTACTGCATGCGGTGCGTGAGGCCGCCGAACCCGCAATCCCACGCGTCCGACGCGCGCGCCGGAACCGCTCCGCGCTTGAGGAACAGGTAACCGAGGCCGAACACCAGGATGATGGCGATCACGAGGAACGGCGCGGAGTACGAGGCCACGCGCGGCGAGATCGGCGTGAGCCACAGCCAGCCCTGCGCCACCGCCGAGGGGAGCGCCTCGTGCAGGAGGAGCCGCGTGACGGGCGCCATCGCCTCGATCACGGTGGTGGGAAAGATGCCGAGCAGCCCGCAAAGGGTCGCGAGCAGTCCCATGCCGGCCAGCATGCCCGCGGGGACTTCGCGGGCGCGCGCCACGTGCCTCGTGCGCGGCTTGCCGAGGAACGCGATGCCGAAGGCCTTCACGAAGCACGCGGCGGCGAGCGCCCCGGTAAGCGCGAGGAGCGCGGCGGCGATCGGAATGCCCGCGCGCAGCACGCCGTTGGCGAGCATCGGCGCCTGCAGCGCCGTCTGGAACGTGAGCCACTCCGACACGAAGCCGTTGAAGGGCGGCAGCGCCGAGATCGCGATGCAGCCGATGAGGAAGAGGAGCGCCGTGACGGGCATGCGGTGGATGAGGCCGCCCATGTTCTCGAGGTCGCGCTCGTGGGTGCGGTAGAGCACCGCCCCCGCGCCGAGGAAGAGCAGGCCCTTGAAGAGCGCGTGGTTGATCGTGTGATAGAGCGCCGCCACGAGGCCCAGCGTGCCGAGCACCTTGTTGCCGGTGCCGAAGAAGATCATCGACAGGCCCAGTCCCATCAGGATGATCCCGATGTTCTCGATCGAGTGGTACGCGAGCAGGCGCTTGAGGTCGTGCTGCATGATCGCGTAGAGCACCCCGAGCAGCGCCGAGGCCGTGCCGACGATGAGCACCGCGACACCCCATTCCCAGCGCACGTGGCCGATGAGGTCGTAGGTCACGCGCACGATGCCGTAGATGCCCATCTTGATCATGGCGCCGCTCATCAGCGCCGAGATGTGGGAGGGGGCCACCGGGTGCGCGTCGGGCAGCCAGACGTGCAGCGGCACGATGCCCGCCTTGACGCCGAAGCCGAAGAACGCGAACGCGAACGCGAGCGTGGCCCAGAGGGGCGTGAGGCTCGCCGAGCGCATGTGGTCGAAATCGAGGCCGTGGCCGAACGCCGCGAGCACGCCGAAGGAAATGAGAATCACCAGCGCGCCGACGTGCGCGAGGAGCAGGTAGAGGAAGGCGGCGTGGCGGTTGGCGGCGTGCTGGTGCTGGTAGACCACCAGCATGTAGCCCGAGACGGACATCATCTCCCAGAAGATCATGAACATCAGCGCGTCGTCGGCGAGCACCAGCATCTGCATCCCGAGGACGAAGAGCGCGGTGAAGACGCCCAGCGGGGGAAGCGGCTGCCGGGATTGCCCGCGGGCGAATTCCCGCGTGTAGCTCGGCCCGTAGAGCGAGATGGCCACCACCAGCGTGCCGAGCAGCACCAGGAAGAAGCCCGAGAGCGGGTCGATGCGCACGAACCACGCGAGCCAGGGCAATCCGAGCGCGAGGCGGTCGGTGAGGGTGAGATCCGCAAGCAGCGCCCAGCCGCCCGCGGCGATGCTCGCCGCGCCCGCGAGGAAGAGGAACAGGAAGGAGCCGAAGTGCAGGAAGCCGGGATGGCGCCGCACGGCCAGGAGGGACACGCAGCCCGAGAGCAGCGTGCAGGCCACCGCGGCGTAGGCGAGGAGCAGGGGGTCCCCGGCCGGCGGGCTCAAAGCGACACTTCCGATGGTGCGTTCGTCAGCGACACACTCGATGCCCGCGCCGCGCAAGCGGCATGCGAGCCTCGCGCATTGTAAGACTATCCGGCGCTCTTCGCCGACGCGATCGCGGTGAGGATGCCGCGCAGGATGTCGAGCGGCGCCGGCGGGCAGCCCGGCACCGCGACATCCACCGGAATCACGCGCGAGACGGGGCCGCGCGTGGCATAGCTCTCGCCGAAGATTCCACCGTCGCAGCCGCAATCGCCGACGGCGACCACGAGCTTGGGCGCGGGCATCGCCTCGTACGCGATGCGCAGCGCCTGCTCCATGTTGCGCGCCACGGGCCCGGTCACCAGGAGCATGTCGGCGTGGCGCGGGCTCGCCGCGAACTTGATGCCGAGCCCTTCGATGTTGTAGTAGGGATTGTTGAGCGCGTGGATCTCGAGCTCGCAGCCGTTGCAGGAGCCCGCGTCCACCTCGCGGATCACGAGCGCGCGGCCCAGCAGGCGCAGGATCTCGTCCTGGATCTCGGCGGAGCGCGCGCGCCATTCCTCGCGCGCCTCGGGGGCGGGCTCGCTCACGAGGCCGGTGCGCAGGATCTTGAGGAGGATCGGGAACATCAGCAGTCGGGCCCCGAGTAGCTCAGGTTGAAGCTCTTGTTGATGAGCGGGAAGTCGGGAACGATGTTGCCCATGATGGCGTGCTCGACGAGCGGCCAGTTCTGCCACGAGGGATCGTGGGCGTGCGCGCGGCGGATGCGCCCGCCCTCGGCCGCCTCGATCGCGACGAACACTTCCCCGCGCCAGCCTTCGATCCAGCCCACGCCGAAGGCCCCAGGACGCGCGTCGGGAAGCTCCACGCGGATGTCGCCCTCCGGCATGCCGTCCAGGATGGCGCGCACCAGGCGCAGCGATTCGAACAGCTCCTCGAAGCGCACGCGCACGCGCGCGGCGACGTCGCCGGCGGCGTGCACGCATTTCTTCACGGACAGGCGCTCGTAAGGTTCGGCGGGAAGATCCACGCGCAGGTCGTGCGGCTGGCCGCTCGCGCGCCCGGCGAGCCCGACCAGGCCTAATGCGCGCGCCAGCTCCGGGGTGACCCGCCCGGCCGTGATGAAGCGATCCTGCAGCCCCGAGTGCTCGTCGAAGATCTCGCGCAGCGTGTGCGATTCCGCCTCGATCCGCTCGGTCAATACCGCGATCGCGTTGCGCTGCCCGTCGCCGATGTCCACGGCCACGCCGCCCGGCACGATGCGGTCCATCATCATGCGGTGTCCGTACGCTTCGCCCGAGACCCGCAACCAGTCCTCGCGCAGCCGCGAGAACTGCGCGAGCGCGAACGCGAACGCCGCGTCGTTGCCGAGCGCGCCGAGGTCTCCCAGGTGATTGGCGATGCGCTCGCCTTCCAGCATCAGCGCGCGCAGCCACCGGGCGCGCGGCGGCACGACGATGGCGAGCACCGATTCCGCGGCCTGCGCATATGCCCACGCGTAGGCGACCGTCGAATCGCCCGAGCAGCGGCCTGCGAGCTGGTAGCCCTCGGCGATCGTGAAGTCCTCGAAGCGCTTGTCGATGCCCTTGTGCGTGTAGCCCATGCGCTGCTCGAGGCGCAGGACTTTCTCGCCCACGACCGAGAAGCGGAAGTGCGCCGGCTCGATGATGCCGGCGTGGATCGGGCCCACCGGAATCTCGTGCACCCCGTCGCCCTCGACGCGCACGAAGGGATACGGCTCGGGGCCGGCCTCCCGCGGCGCGGACGGATCGAAGTCGCGCCGCAGCGGGAACTCGCCGGCCCGCCATGCGCCGTGCCGCAGCCACGGTCGCTCGTCTTGCGCGTCCTCCGCGACGAGGCCCAGGAGGTCGTGCACCGCGCGCTGCATTCGCCCCGCGGCGGGGAAGAGTCCCGAGAGATCGGGGTAGGGCAGGCCGTGCTACGACATGCAGGTCGAGCACCGAAAGCCCGTCCTTCATCGCATACGCCGCGTACACGGAGAACGCCTCGCCCTTGTCGCGGTTGTCGGCGCCCCAGAACGCGACCAGCCGGCCGCCCGCGTCGTGCACCAAGCGCGCGGCCTCGGTCCATTGCGCCGGGGTCACGCGCGCGAACGACGCGGGCACCTCGCCCGCGAGCGTCTTCGAGATGGGCAATCCGGGAATCGCCATGTCAGCCGAGAAGCCGCGCCGCCTGCTGGTACCAGGCCGCGAGATAGGGAGGAATGTACAGCCCGAGCATCAGCCCCAGCCCCAGGTGGATGAACACCGGCGTGAGCGCGGGCTGGTGCGGGAGGGCCTTCAGCATCGTCTCGCCGAACACCATCGGCTGCACGCGGCTGAAGATCGCGGCGAAGGCCACGCCGAGTGCCAGGAGCAGCAGCGGCGTGGCCCAGGCGTGCTCGCGCATCGCCGTGGTGAGGATCAGGAACTCGCTCGCGAAGACGCCGAACGGCGGCATGCCGAGGATCGCCAGCGTGCCGATCATGAGGCCCCACCCCACGGTCGGGTTCACGTGCAGCAGCCCGCGGATGTCCTCCATCACCTGCGTGCCCGCCTTCTGCGCGGCGTGCCCCACGGCGAAGAAGATCGCGCTCTTCACGAGCGAGTGCACCGTCATGTGCAGCAGCCCCGCGAAGTTCGCGATCGGTCCGCCCATGCCGAAGGCGAAGGTGATGAGCCCCATGTGCTCGATCGACGAGTACGCGAACATGCGCTTGATGTCGCGCTGCCGCGAGAGGAAGAACGCGGCGGCCACGACCGAGAGCAGCCCGAATCCCATCATCATGTTGCTCGCGAAGCGCGAGGCCAGCGCCCCGTCGGCGAGCACCTTGCAGCGCAGCACCGCGTAGAGCGCGACGTTGAGCAGCAGCCCCGAGAGCACGGCGGAGATCGGCGTCGGGCCTTCGGCATGCGCGTCAGGCAGCCAGTTGTGCAGCGGCACCAGGCCCACCTTCGTCCCGTAGCCCACGAGCAGGAACACGAAGGCGAGCGACATGATCGCCGGCTCGAGCTGGCGCTTCACGAGGTTCAGGTGCGTCCAGAGCAGCGCGTCGCCCTCGGCGCCCAGCACCCGCTCGGCGGCGAAGTAGAGCAGGATCGTCCCGAAGAGCGCCTGCGCGATGCCCACGCCGCAGAGGATGAAGTACTTCCACGCCGCCTCGAGGCTCGCCGGCGTGCGGTAGACCGACACCAGCAGCACGGTGGCGAGGGTCGCGGCTTCCATCGCGACCCACAGGATGCCCATGTTGTTGGTGGTGAGCGCCAGCAGCATGGTGAACGTGAACACCTGGTACATGCTGTGGTAGAGGCGCAGGCGCCCGGCCGTCATGCGGCCGTGCTCGCGCTCGACGCGCATGTACGGCCGCGAGAAGAGCGAGGTCGTGAACGCCACGAACGCGGTGAGCGTCACGAGGAAGACGTTGAGCGGATCGACGAAGAACTGCTCGACCAGGACCGGGATCGGCCCGGTGGACACGACGTCGACCGTGAGCCACGCGGCCGCGACGAGGGTCGCGAAGCTGAAGGCGACGTTCACCTCCGGAGCGCTCTCGCGCTCGCCCAGCGCCCAGAGGCTCAGGCCTCCGAGAAGCGGCACGGCGAGCAGGATGGCGAGCGCTTCCATCAGTCTTCCTTGAGCTTCTCCAGGTGGTGGATGTCGAGGGAATCGAACTGCTCGCGGATCTGGAACAGGAACACGCCGAGGATCACCATGCCCACGAGGACGTCGAGCGCGATGCCGAGCTCCACCACCATGGGCATGCCGTAGGTGGCGCTGGTGGCCGCGAAGAAGAGCCCGTTCTCCATGGCGAGGAACCCGATCACCTGCGGCACCGCCTTGGAGCGCGTGATCATCATGAGGAAGGACATGAGCACGCAGGCGAGCGCGATGCCGAGGGTGCCGCGCGCGATGGAGCGCGAGAACTCCGAGATCGGCAGCGCCAGGTTGAACGCGAAGATCACGAGCACGATTCCCACCAGCATCATCGTCGGTATGTTGATGAGGGTCTCGATGTCCCACTTCACGTTGAGACGGCGGATCAGCCGGTGCAGGATCCACGGCAGCAGCACGCACCTTCAGCGCGAACGTGATGCCCGCCGAGTAGTAGAGGTGGTGCTGCCCGGTCGCCCACGCCACCGTCGACCGTCGAGCCCACGAGCGCCAGCCCCTGCCAGCGCGAAGAGGTTGATGAGGGCCACGATCCGCCGCTGCGAGAGCATCGCGAAGGCGATGCAGCAGCAGCGCCGCGGCGAAGAGGTTGACGATCTGGGTGCTCGAACGGGTTCACCTAGGCTCCCAGCAGGATGCGCACGAGCAGGGCCAGCACGCCGAGCAGGAACGCGGTGGCGAGGAACTCGGGCACGCGGAAGATGCGCATCTTGGCGAGGATGGTCTCGATCACCGCGAGCAGGATCCCGCCGGCGGCGAGCTTGGCCACCAGCACCGGCAGGGCGAAGAGCGAGCGCCACGCGGTCGTTGGCCTCCGCGATCCCCCACGGGAAGAAGAGCGCCAGCCCGGCGCACGAATAGGCGAAGAGCTTCAACGACGCGGCCCATTCCATGAGCGCGAGGTGGCGGCCCGAGTACTCGAGGAGCAGCGCCTCGTGGATCATCGTGAGCTCGAGGTGCGTGGCGGGGTTGTCCACGGGAACGCGCGCGTTTTCCGCGAGCGAGACCATGGTGAAGGCCACGCCCGCGAAGGCGAGGCTGGGCAGGATGGTGAGCTCGCGGTGGGCGAGGCTTCCCACGATGGTCGCGAGCGAGGTCGAGTTGGAGATGAGCGAGGCGGTGAAGAGCCACCATCAGGAACGCGGGCTCGGCGAGGAAGCCCACCAGCATCTCCCGGCGCGCTCCCATCGTGCCGAACGCGGTGCCGACGTCCATGGCGGCGAGCGAGATGAAGAGGCGCGCCAGCGCGAAGAGGCCCACCAGCGCGATCGCGTCGGCGGCGGGCGCCAGCGGCAGGTTGGTGGACAGCGTCGGGATGATCATGCACGCGAGCAGCATGCAGCTGAACATCGCGTAGGGCGCCAGCCGGTACATGGGGCTCGCGCCGTGCGCCATGACCGATTCCTTCCAGAACAGCTTGTGCAGCGTGCGGAACGGCTGCGTGAGCGGGCGGCGCCGAGCGGTTCTGCAGCCACGCGCGGCACTGGTTCACCCAGCCGGCGAGCAGCGGCCCCAGCACGAGCGCCACCACCAGGGCCGCGAGCTGCGCGAGGATGCCTTCGAGGTTCATGCCTGGGTGAGGAAGAGGAGGGTCGACGAGGGTGAGGAAGCTGTAGAGCAGGTAGATCGCGATGCGCCCGCGCTGCAGCATGCCCACGAAGCGCGAGAGCCGGACTCGGTCGCCGCGGCGATGCGCAGGTAGACCCACGCCCACATCGGGTCCTCGACCGTCACGCGATAGTGCGGCGCGCTGTCGAACGCCGTGGGCAGCTCGCGCTTCATCCGGAAGAACGGCTCGAAGATCTGGCGGATCGGCTGGCCGAAGCCCTCGGCCGTGTCCTGCATGCGCGCGGTCTGCCACGGGTAGCCGCAGTCCCACGGCGCGGCGCGGCGCAGCCTGCCGTGGTAGAAGCGGCGCACCAGCGACGAACGCGAGCGCACGATCGCGAGGGTCGCCACGACCAGCATCACGAGCGGGCTGTAGGAAGCGCGCTCCGCGCGTCACGGGGGCGAGCAGCAGGCAGTCGCCGATGTGCCCGCCCTGCACCAGCCCGCGGCCCACCAGCATCGCGGGGACCGGGTCGATCACTTCCATCACCTCGACCGGAAAGAGCCCCAGCAACGCGCAGAACGCGGTGAGCCACAGGAGGCCGAGGCGCTCGAGGGAGTCCCGCGTCGTGCGCCTCCGCGAGCTTCTCCTCGCGCGGGCGGCCGAGGAAGATCACGCCGAAGAACTTCACCATCACGTAGCCGGCGAGCGCCGCGACCAGCACCACGCCCGCGGCGAAGACGGGCACCAGCATTTGAGGTACGGATTGGGCAGCTCGCCCGTGAAGAGGAAGCTCTGCAGCAGCAGCCATTCCGACACGAAGCCGTTGGAGGGCGGCAGCCCCGCGCTCGCGATCACGCCCACGAGCGAGGTGACCGCGACCCACGGCATGAAGCGCATGAGGCCGCCCAGCTTGCCGAGGTTGCGCTCCTGGGTCGCGTGCAGCACCGAGCCGGTCCCGAGGAAGAGCAGGCTCTTGAACATGGCGTGGTTGGCGCAGTGGTAGAGCATCGCGATCATCGCCAGTGCCGCGAGCGGCAGCATGCGGTAGGCCGTGAACACGATCGCGAGCCCGAAGGCGATCACGATGAGCCCGATGTTCTCGATGGACGAGTAGGCGAGCAGCCGCTTCATGTCGACCTGCGCCGCGGCGAACACCACGCCGAAGAGCGCGGTCGCGAGCCCGACGGCGAGGGCGATCACGCCCCACCACCAGAGCGGCGTGCCGAGCAGGTCGAAACAGACGCGCGCCATGCCGTAGATGGCGGTCTTCAGCATCACGCCGCTCATGAGCGCCGATACCGGCGAGGGCGCGGCCGGGTGCGCCTCCGGCAGCCAGACGTGCAGCGGCAGGATGCCCGCCTTGGCACCGAAGCCGAAGAGCGCCAGCAGGAACCCCGCCGAGGCCCAGAAGGTGGACAGGTGCTGCGCGCGCATGTTGGCGAAGGTGTAGTCGCCGGTGTTGGCCTGCAGGACGCCGAAGCAGAGCAGGATCGCGATCGCGCCGACGTGGGCCACGAGGAGGTACAGGAAGCCCGCGCGCTGGATCTCGGGGATGCGGTGGTTCGTCGTCACGAGGAAGAACGACGAGAGGGCCATGAGCTCCCAGCACACCATGAACGCGTACGCGTCGTCGGCCAGCATGACCATGGCCATGGAAGCGAGGAACACGTGGTACTCGAGACCCATGATGCCCGGCGGCGTGCCCTCGCCGGCGCGGAAGTAGCCGGCGGCGAAGACGGTGATGCCCGCGCTCGCGAGCCCCAGCACCACGAGGAAGAAGGCCGAGAGCGCATCCAGGCGCAGGTGGAACGGCAGGCCTGGCAGCCCGATGGGCAGCAGCAGCGCCTGGGGCGCGGCGGGGAGCGCGGCGAGTCCCAGCCCGGCGAGGACGAGGCTCAGGACGGCGGAAACCGGGAACAGGAAGTGCGCGACGAAGCGGAAGCTGCGGGGCGCGGCGATGCCTGCGAATCCGATTGCGAGCCAGGCCGCGACGACGATGAGGACGCCATCGATCGCGGGCAGCGGAAGGTTCACACTGTTTCGACGGTGGAGTTGAGGTAGTAGCCGGCGCCGCGCTCGGTGCGGATGAGGCTGGGCTGGTTGGGGCTCTCCTCGATCTTGCGGCGCAGGCGCAGGATCTGCACGTCGATCGAGCGGTCGTAGATGTCGTCGTGCAGGCGGCTCGACTCGAGCAGCTGGTCGCGCGTGAGGATGCGCTGCGGGGCGCGCAGGAACGCCACCAGGAGCGCGTACTCGCTGTTGGTGAGCTCGACGTTGCGCCCCTCGGGGCTGCGCAGCTTGCGCGTGCCCGTGTTGAGCTCCCAGCCCGAGAACCTGAACGCGCGCACGGTCTCGCCGCGGCGCTTGGCGCGCTTGCCCTCGGTGCGGCGCAGCACGGCGCGCACGCGCGCGAGGAGCTCGCGGTTGCTGAAGGGCTTGGTGACGTAGTCGTCGGCGCCCAGCTCCAGCCCCATCACGCGGTCCACCTCTTCCTTGCGGCCGGTGAGGATGATGATGGGCAGGTCGAGGGATTCGCGCAGCCGGCGCGCGATGGCGAGTCCGTCCTCGTCCGGAAGCTTCAGGTCGAGGATCACCAGGTCGACGATTTCCGCGCCGAGGACCTTGTCCATGTCGGCACCGGTCTCGGCCACGGAGACCTGGAAATCGTTCTCCGTGAGGTACTCGCGAATCAGGTCGCGGATTGCGGCGTCGTCGTCTACGACGAGGATATGGGCTTCCAAGCGGGTGGGCCGTAGTCGTTGTTTGGGGCATTTTAACGCCGGAAACCGTAGAATCCGAAGAGGAATGTCCGCCGAGCCTCTTTTGCCCGGGGCGGCCCCATGAGCGCCCTTACCCCGTCCCTCGGGTCGACGGCCCGGACCGCGTCCGTCCGGCAGACCCTCGCCTACGTCGCTTTCGGGGTCATCTACTACCTTCTCGCCGCCTACGCGGCCAGCCTCCCGCTGCACGCCAAGCTGCCGGTCTTCATCTGGCCCGCTCACGGGGTGGCCCTGGGCGCGCTGCTGGTGGCGCCCCCGCGGCGCTGGCCCGGCTACCTCGTCCTGGTCTTCCTGGCCAGCGTCGCCGTGGGGCTGGACATGGGCGAGGGCTGGGGGGCGATGCTGGCTGGCGCGGCCCTGAACTGCGCCCAGCCGTCGTTCGTCGCGGCGGGCCTCATGCGCCTGTCCGGCCCGCGGGTGCGCATCGACACGGTGAAGGGCGTCTCGTCCTTCCTGGTGGGGATGCTGCCGCTGGTGGCGGTCACGGCGCTGGTCGACGCCTCCCATGCCTACCTGCAGTTCGGGGGGAACTTCCGCAACCGCTGGTCGGTGACGTTCGTGTCCACCATGCTCGGGATGCTCCTCACCGCCCCGCTCATCCTCGCCTGGAGCCGCAGCGGGCTGCGCGAGGCGCTCGAGGTGGCGCGCCGGCGCTGGCCCGAGCTGCTGGCGCTCTTCGCGGGCCTCGTGGTGAGCGCCAATTACGTCTTCGGCAAGCAGGCCCCGGGGGGCGACCTCATCCCGCCGCTCGCCTATCTCTGCGCCCCGTTCCTCATCTGGGCGGCGCTGGGCTTCGGGCTGCGTACGGCGAGCCTGGGATTGTCCGTCTTCGGCCTCATCGTGTACTGGCACGCCGGTCACGGCGCAGCGCCGATGTCGTTCGAGAACATCCCCGACCTGAGGGCGCTGTTGCAGCTCCAGGGCTACCTCGCCACGCTCGTCGTCACCACGCTATTCGCCGCCGCGCTGCTGGTCGAGCGCCAGGAGGCGGCGCGCGAGACCGAGGCGTGGCGCAACCGCCACGAGGCGGTGATCCGCGCGAGCGGAAACCTGCTCTACGAGTTCGATCCGGCCCAGGGCGGCATCCTGTGGGACGGCGACACGATGGCGGTGGTGGGCACGCGCCGCGACAACATCTCGACCCTCTCGAAGTGGGTGGAACGGGTGCACCCCGACGACCGCATGCGGCTCAAGGGCCTGCGCAAGATGCTGCTCACCGGCGACCTCTCGCACGTGGCGCTCGAGTACCGCTTCCGGCGCGACGACGGCGAGTACACGACCGTCGGCGTGAACGCGTACCGGATCGGGGAAGTGGCCGGTGTCGCGGGAGGGCCGCGACGCGTGATCGGCTTCGTGAAGGACGTCTCGGAGAAGGTGCGGGCGGAAGAGGAACGCCAGCGCCTCGCCGCACAGCTGCGCCAGGCGGAGAAGATGCAGGCGGTGGGACATCTCGCGGGCGGCATCGCGCACGACTTCAACAACATCCTCGGGGCGATCCTGGGCTACGGCGAGCTGGCGCAGCTCAAGGCCGAGGGCGACATGCGCCGCTACCTCGACACCATCATGAGCGCCGGCAACCGGGCCAAGGCGCTGGTCGCGCAGATCCTTTCGTACAGCCGCGCCGAGGGCGCGGAGCGGCTGCCGGTGATCGTGGGCCCCATCGCGCAGGAGGTATGCGACCTGATCCGCGGCTCCTCGCCCCAGGCGATCGAGGTGCGCTTCGTGAGCGAGGCGGGCGAGGCCGCGGTGCTCGGGGACCCCACGCGGCTGCACCAGCTCTTCATGAACCTCTGCACCAACGCGGTCCAGGCGATGGGCGAGGGCGGGGTGCTCGAGGTGAACGTGTCCGAGGAGAACGTCTCCGCGATGCGCAAGGTGCGCACCGGCGAAATGCCCGCGGGCGACTACGTGCGCATCACGGTCCGGGATACGGGCCACGGCATCGCGCCCGAGGTGATCGACCGCATCTTCGAGCCGTTCTTCACCACCAAGCCCGCGGGCCGCGGCACGGGCCTTGGCCTCGCGCTCGTGCACGCCGTGGTCATGGAGCATCGCGGATTCCTCGAGGTGACCAGCGAGCTCGGGCGCGGCACGACCTTCGAGGTCTGGATGCCGCTGGTGTACGTGGAAGAGGGCGCGCAGGAGAAGCAGGAGACTTTCCCCATGGGCGGGGGCCAGACGATCCTCGCCGTGGACGACGAGATCGAGGTGCTGCATGCGCTGGAGGAGATGCTCGCCGCGCTGGGCTACGAGCCCGTGGGCTTCAGCGACAGCCGCGAGGCGCTCGCCGCCGCGCGCGCCAACCCGCGCCGCTTCGACGCGGTGGTGAGCGACGAGGTGATGGCGCAGCTCACCGGCACCCAGCTCGCCGTCGAGCTGCGCAAGCTCAATCCGACGCTGCCGATCGTGATCGCGAGCGGCTACGGCGGGGCGGGATTCGAGACGCGCGCGCTTTCCGCCGGGGTGAACCGCGTGCTCAAGAAGCCCTACCGCATGAGCGACATCGCCGAGGCGCTGGCGGCGTTCTTCACGCAGCACTGACGCCGCGCCTTACAGATGCAACCCTCACCGGCGGCCCCGTAACCGCTGCGTAACCGCCTTTCGGCAAGGTGGCTGCAGGGCCGCCATTCGTGGCCCGCCAACCTACGCCGGAGGACGACGATGCAGGCAGGGTTCGATCCTCCGGCCGGAAAAGCCGCGGACGACACCGACACGAAAGAGGCGCCGCCATCCATGGCGCGCACCGCGGAGCGCCTCGTGCGCTCGGGCACCGCGGGCTGCCTCGCGTGGGAAGGCGCCAAGCTGGGCAGCCATTTCCAGCCCATCCTCGCGGTGCGCAATCCGGTGTGCCACGGCTACGAGGCGTTGCTGCGGGCGACCGATCGCGACGGAACGCGCATCGCGCCCGCCGACCTGCTCGCGCGCGCCGCCGAAGCGAGCCGCGCGGTGCTGGATTGGCCGTGCCGCGCGCTCCACCTTCGCAACTACGCGCGCTTCGATCCCGACGAGCGCACGCTCTTCCTCAACGTGCATCCGCGCGCGGCGGTCCACGACTCGGCCTGCGCGCGCGAGCTGGGCGAGCTGATCCGCTACTACGGGCTCATGCCGAAGCGCGTGTGCGTGGAGATCCTCGCCGACCGATTGCGGCGACGAGGGCCTGCTGCGCGAAGCGGTCTCGACCTACCGGCGCCTGGGCGTGTCGATCGCCATCGACGACTTCGGCAAGGCGCGATCCAATTTCGAGCGGGTGCTGGCACTGCACCCCGATGTCGTGAAGATCGACCGCGGGCTCCTCGCCGACGCGGTGCTCGGATGGGGACGCTCGCGCCGCATGCTGGCCGGCATCGTCGAGCTGCTGCACGAGATGCGTTCGCGCGTCGTGGTCGCCGGCATCGAGAACGCCGCCGAGGCGCGCGTGGCGGTCGAGTCCGGCGCCGACTTCGTGCAGGGCTTCTTCTTCTCCGCGCCGGATGCGGCCCTCGCCGACGAGCCGGCCGCGCTCGCGCGCCTGCGCGCGGCGCTGCGTCCCGGCGGCAACCGCGGGCTGCACCTCGCTTCCTGAACGCGCGCGCCGCCACATCGAGGCGCTCAAGCCGGCGCAGAAGTGACTAGCGGGAGAGGCTTTCGCGGCGAGCGGCCGGGGCGCGCGAGGCGGGAAAGCTCGATTCCGCGATGCTGCGCGATTCGGCGAGAGAAGCCTCGAGGCGCCCGAGCAGGCGCTCGCGCCGTCCCGCGATGCGCTTCCACGGATCGTGGGTGACGCGGCCCCAGCTCTCGAGGGCCCAGCCTTTCACCTCGCGCCAATGGCCGTGGATCTGGTCGCTGTTCATGGGTGTCTTCTCCGGGGTTGAATCAGAGCCAGCGCCCGCGCTCGTGCAGCGCGGAGGCCTTCTGGATGCGGGCGCCCAGCACCGCGCGGCGCACGGCGGCGCACTCGGTGCCGGGCTTGTCGATGGCGGAGCGCGCGCACGCGACGTCCGCCGCGGACGCGGAATCCTCGATCACCAGCACGTTCACGGTTCCCAGCGACTGCGATGAATCCCCGGGTTCTTCGGCCGCGATCCCGATGGGCAGGCAGGTGGCGGTGGCGAGGCCTATTGCGAGGAGTTTCTTCATGGCCGTCTCCCTTGGTTGTTCGTCCATATTGAAGAGGGCCGAAAAGGGCCGAAGTCGGACGGAAAAGCATCCGGCCTAGGATTGCGCTGATGTTCCTGTCGGAGGGCTCCTACAACGCGCCGGGTGGCACGATTGCGCCGCAAGCAAGAGGCCCGCCGGAGAACGGCGGGCCTCCTCGTTTCGTCGTTCCCGCGGAGGCGGGAACCCACGGATCCCCGACGACTCGGGGATGACGAGGCTCAGGTCACACGCGCGACCTGCAGCCTCGTCACTTCACGATCTCGAGGTGCTCCAGTCCCGAGCCCAGGTCGCGGTTCTTCGCGTTCTTGCTCTCGAGCTTGATCTTCAGGCGCAGGTCGTTCACCGAGTCGGCGTTGCGCAGCGCGTCCTCGTAGGTGATCATGTCTTCCTCGAAGAGGTCGAAGAGCGCCTGGTCGAAGGTCTGCATGCCCAGCTCGCGCGAGCGGGCGATGAGCGCCTTCATCTCGTGCACCTCGCCCTTGAAGATGAGGTCCGGCATGAGCGGCGAGTTGAGCATGATCTCGATCGCCGCCACGCGCCCCTTGCTGGCCTTCTTGGGAATGAGGCGCTGCGAGATGATGGCCTTGAGGTTCAGCGACAGGTCCATCAGCAGCTGCGCGCGGCGCTCCTCGGGGAAGAAGTTGATGATGCGGTCGAGCGCCTGGTTGGTGGAGTTCGCGTGCAGCGTGGACATGCACAGGTGGCCCGTCTCCGCGAAGGCGATGCCGTACTCCATCGTCTCGCGCTCGCGGATCTCGCCGATGAGGATCACGTCCGGCGCCTGGCGCAGCGTGTTCTTCAGCGCCGAGAACCAGTTGTCCGTGTCGACGCCCACCTCGCGCTGCGTGACGATGCAGTTCTTGTGCTCGTGCACGTACTCGACCGGGTCCTCGATCGTGATGATGTGGCCGTAGCTGTTCTCGTTGCGGTGGCCGATCATCGCGGCGAGCGAGGTGGACTTGCCGGAGCCGGTGCCGCCCACGAAGATCACCAGCCCGCGCTTGGTCATCGCCACGTCGCGCAGCACGTGGGGCAGGCCCAGGTCGTCGAACTTCGGGATTATCGTGGTGATCGTGCGCAGCACGAGGCCCGAGCGCCCCTGCTGCACGAAGGCGTTCACGCGGAAGCGGCCGATGCCGCTCGGGCTGATCGCGAAGTTGCACTCGTTGGTCGCCTCGAACTCCGCCGCCTGCTTGTCGGTCATGATCGAGCGGGCGAGCTCCTGGGTGTGTATCGGCGACAGGCTCTGCTGCGACACGGGCATGACCTTGCCGTCGACCTTCATCGCCGGCGGGAAGCCCGCGGTGATGAAGAGGTCCGAGCCCTTGCGCGCGACGAGCGCGCGCAGCAGGTCGTGCATGAATTTGAGGCTCTGTTCGCGTTCCATCTGGTGCTCCTTGGAGGGATCCGGGCTAGCCGCCGATGAAGTTGTCCTTGTTGGCGGCCTTCGAGCGCGCTTCGGGCATCGCGATGAGGTTGCGCTTGACCAGCTCCAGCAGGTTCTGGTCCAGCGTCTGCATCCCCAGCGCCTGCCCGGTCTGGATGGACGAATACATCTGCGCCACCTTGGCCTCGCGGATCAGGTTTCGTATCGCGGGCGTGCCGATCATGATTTCATGCGCCGCCACTCGGCCGCTCCCGTCCTTGGTCTTGCACAGCGTCTGCGAGATCACCGCCCGGAGCGATTCCGAGAGCATCGCGCGGATCATCTCCTTCTCCGCGGCGGGGAACACGTCGATGATGCGGTCCACGGTCTTCGCGGCCGAGGACGTGTGCAGCGTGCCGAACACCAGGTGGCCGGTCTCGGCGGCGGTCATCGCCAGCCGGATGGTTTCCAGGTCGCGCATCTCGCCCACGAGGATGATGTCCGGGTCCTCGCGCAGGGCGCTCCTCAGCGCGTTCGAGAACGACAGCGTGTGCGGGCCCACCTCGCGCTGGTTCACGAGGCACTTCTTCGACTCGTGCACGAACTCGATCGGGTCCTCCACCGTGAGGATGTGCCCGTACTCGTTCTCGTTCACGTGGTTCACCATCGCGGCGAGCGTGGTGGACTTGCCCGAGCCGGTGGGGCCGGTCACGAGGCACAGGCCCCGCGGCTGGTTCGCGATCTCGGCGAAGATCTTGGGCGCGTTCAGGTCCTCCAGCGTGAGCACCTTGGAGGGAATCGTCCGGAAGACGGCGCCGGCGCCCCGGTTTTGATTGAACGCGTTCACGCGGAAGCGCGCGAGGTTCGGGATCTCGAACGAGAAGTCGCACTCGAGCGTCTCCTCGTACACCTTGCGCTGCGAGTCGCTCATGATGTCGTACACCATCCCGTGCACGTCCTTGTGCTCGAGCGGCGGCACGTTGATGCGCCGCACGTCGCCGTGCACGCGGATCATGGGCGGCAGGCCTGCGGAAAGGTGCAGGTCGGAGGCCTTGTTCTTGACCGAGAAGGCGAGCAGTTCCGCGATGTCCATGTCTTGTCCCTGGAAGCGTGAGGCACCGAGGGCGGGGCTTATGGACCGCTGGGTTAGAATGCGCCTCGGAAAGTCGATCCGATTATGTCCCCAATCGCCGCCAACCTGCAAGCCGTGAGACGGCGCATTTCAGAGGCATTACAAGGGGATAGCCGCGCGGTCACGCTGGTGGCGGTATCCAAGTCCCAGCCGCCCGAAGCGATCCGCGCCGCCTTCGAGGCCGGATGCCGCGATTTCGGGGAGAGCTACGTGCAGGAGGCGCTGCCCAAGATGGCCGCGCTCGAGGGCCTGGGAGCCGCGTGGCATTTCATCGGGCGCATACAAACCAACAAGGCGCGCGACGTGGCCGAGCGCTTCGACTGGGTGCACGCGGTGGATCGCGGCCGTGTGGCCGCCGCACTTTCGCGCGCGCGCCCGCCGTCGATGCCGCCGCTCGAGGTGTGCATCCAGGTCAACATCAGCGCCGAGGCGACCAAGGGCGGGGTCGCGCCCGGCGACGCGCTCGCGCTCGCGCGCGAGGTGCGCGAGCTGCCCGGCCTGCGCCTGCGCGGCCTCATGGGCATGGCGCGGCCCACCGGGGAGCGCGCGGAGCAGCGCGCGCAGTTCGCGCTGCTCGAGCGCACGCGCGCGCGGATCGGCGCGGCCGGCATCGCGCTCGACACGCTCTCGATGGGCATGAGCGACGATTTCGAGGCCGCGATCGCCGAGGGCGCGACGATGGTGCGGGTGGGGACGGCGATCTTCGGGGCGAGGCCCGCGACCCTCTCCCCAACCCTCTCCCAAGGGAGAGGGAGCGAACGTGGGACACGGTTTCGTGGAGACGGCACGCAATGAAGATCGCCTTCATCGGCGGCGGCAACATGGCGCGCGCCATCATCGGCGGGCTGGTCGCCAAGGGCATCCGCGCCTCCGACATCACCGTGGTGGAGATCGACGGCGCCGCGCGGCTGCGGCTCATCGCCGAGTTCGGCGTGGCGGCGGTCGAGGCGCCCGGGCCGGCGCTCGCGGCCGCCGGCATGGTGGTCTTCGCCGTGAAGCCGCAGCAGATGCGCGAGGCGGCGGGAGCGGCCGCCGCGCACCTCGCCGATCCTCTCGTCGTCACGATCGCCGCCGGCATCCGGCTCGCGGACCTCGCGCGCTGGATGGGCGGGCGCAAGCGGCTGGTGCGGGCGATGCCCAACACGCCCGCGCTCGTGCACGCGGGCATCACGGGGCTGTACGCGCCCGCGGGCGTGGGCGCCGACGACCGCCAGGCCGCCGAGGACCTCCTCGCCGCCGTGGGCTCCACGCTGTGGTTCGAGCGCGAGGACGACCTCGACGCGGTCACCGCGGTGTCGGGCAGCGGGCCGGCGTACGTGTTCTATGCCATCGAGGCGCTCGAGCAGGCGGCGCGCGAGCTGGGGCTGGCCGCGGGCGCCGCGCGCTCGCTCGCGCTGTGGACCTTCGTGGGCGCGACCAAGCTCGCGATCGAGCGCGACGAGGAGCCGGCGAAGCTGCGCGCGCAAGTCACCTCGAAGGGCGGCACCACCGAGCGCGCGCTCGAGGTGCTCGAGGAAGGCGCGGTGAAGCAGCGCTTCGTCGACGCGGTGAAGGCGGCCTGCGCGCGCTCGCGCGAGCTGGGCGACGCCTTCGGAAAGGACTGAGACATGCTCCTCCAGGCGATCGCGCTGATCCTCGTCGCGCTGGTCGATCTCTTCGTGCTCGTGGCGCTCCTGCGGTTCTGGATGCAGACCTTCCGCGCGCCAGCGCGCAATCCCATCGCGCAGTTCTCCATGGCGCTCACCGATTTCGCCGTGCGGCCGCTGCGGCGCGTGGTCCCGGCCGTGGGCCAGCTCGATGCCGCGTCGATCCTCGTGGCGCTGCTCTTCGAGTTCGTGCTCCAGGGATTGCTCACGCTGATGCTCGGCACCTCGCCGTTCGACTATCCCGAGCTGCTGCCGTGGGTGTTCTTCCTGACGCTGGTGCGCCTGGTGCGCCTGTCGATCTACATCTTCATGGGCGCGATCATCATCCAGGCGGTGCTCTCCTGGGTGCACGCCTACCATCCCGTGATGCCGTTCTTCGAGGCCCTCGCCCGGCCCTTCCTGCGGCCGGTGCGCAAGCTCGTTCCGCTGATCGGCGGCGTCGACATCTCGCCCGTGTTCGTCCTCATCCTCTTCCAGGTCCTGGTGTCCCTGCCCGTCGCGTGGCTGGAGAGCACCGCCCTGCACACGCTCGGTCGGATCGCGCTCTGAGCGCGTAACTTTCGGCACCCCGCGAGACGTTTCCGGCGTGCGCGAAGCGCGCCGGATTCGCTATGTGTCCGCCGCTCGCGCGCCGTAAGGTGTCCCTGCGCTCGTGATGCACCCCCCGCAGAAGCGGCGCGACCCCCTGACCCTAGCAAAGGAAACAATCATGAAACGCACTGCGCTCATCGCCGCTTCCGCCCTCGCGGCGAGCCTCGCCCTCGTCCCCTGCGCTCAAGCCTCGCAGAGCCAATCGTACGAGGGGTACTTCCTGATCGTGGACGACGACGTCGCCTCGGTGCCGGAACCCGCGACCGAGAACTCGACGCCCGCCAACCGCGACAAGGAGCTCGCCGAGCTGCGCGAGCAGATCTACCGCGACATGCAGCACGAGTAAGGCCCCGCCCGCCGGGGCGGCGCTCCCGCCCCGGCACCCCCAGGAGACTTGCATGAACACCGCTTTCGACGTTCTGGTCCTCGCCACCTTCTTCCTGCCCATGGCGAGCCTCGTGGCGATCAATCTGGCCACGTGGCGGCCTTCCCGGCATCCCATGGGGCCGGTCGCGTTCGTCCCGCGTGCGGAGCCGTCGCCCGTCCGCGCGGTCGCGAAGCCGGGCTTCGAGCCCCTTCGCTGGGCGGCCTAGCGGCCCGCCGCGGGGCATGCCCGCCGGCCCGGGGAACGCCGAACCGGGCCGGATTCGGGGCTTCATCCCGAGAATTCCGCGTTTCGTCGCGTGCCGGTGGAGCCCGCGGCGCCCGGCGCCTACAGTCTGCCCATCGACCACGCATCACCCAGGAGAACCGCAATGAACGCCTTCGCCATCATCGTGAGCCTCGCCTTCTTCGCGCCGATCGCGCTCACCGTCGCCTTGAACGTGACCGGCCTGCGCGCCGCCGCGTGACGCCTGTAACGGCGCGTGCCCGCGACTGTCGAATTGTCCCCATCGGATTCGCGTACTTTGTCATCGAATCGTCGCGAGCGACCGGTTAACCTGCAATCCATGAACATCCGCTCCGCATCCCGACCCGGCGCTTTCTGGCGCGAGCGTTTCGTCGCCATCGCCCTGAAGGCGCAGGCGGCCGCCCCGCGCGCGCATCCGGTGGGCGGGGTGCGCATCCGCCCGCGGCTGGCGGGCGCCGCCGCCGAGCGGCGGTTCGGGTCGGCCTCTTTCCGCTTCTAGCCCCTCCCCTCCAGGTGGCGTTTCCGGCCGGGCTTCGCCCGGCCTTTTGTTTTCTGGACTGTGCGCCAAGTCACTCTGGCATTTGGCGAAATTCGGATACACTGGACCTCGACCTCGTCCGCCGGGCGCCATGGATACGATTGCCTCCTCGAACCGCTTCGAAACGGAGATCGCCCGGTACAACCGCTGGCGAGAGGAGCTCACGCAGTCGGTCCACGCGTACCACGACTGGCTGGAGTCCACGAGCCAGCTCGACGTGCAGCAATCGATCCGCTTCTACGACCTGCTGGAGAACCTGAACAAGGGACGGCTGATGCTCGCCTTCCTGGCCGAGTTCTCGCGCGGCAAGTCGGAGCTCATCAACGCGCTCTTCTTCTCGAGCTTCAAGGAGCGCCTGCTGCCCTCGGATGTCGGGCGCACCACCATGTGCCCCACGGAGATCTTCCACGATCCCAACGAGGAGCCGTACCTGAAGCTGCTCTCCGTGGAGACGCGCTACCGCGACGAGTCCATCTCGCAGTTGAAGAACATGCCGGTGGAGTGGAGCAAGGTGCGCCTGAACACCAGCTCGGCCGCCGACATGAAGCACGCGCTGAAGGCGCTCGCCGACACCAAGAAGGTCTACGCGCTCGAGGCGCGGATGCTGGGCCTCGCCCCGATGGTGGACGAGAGCGGCGAGCTGCCGGGCGAGGAGGAGCTGGTCGAGGTGCCGGCGTGGCGCTACGCGATGATCAACTACCCGCACCCGCTGCTCACCAACGGGCTGTCCATCCTCGACACGCCGGGCCTGAACGCGCTCGGGATGGAGCCAGAGCTCACGGTGAGCACGGTGCCCAACGCCCACGCGATCCTCTTCCTGCTCTCCATCGACACCGGCGTCACCAAGAGCGACCTCGAGATCTGGGACCGCTACGTGCGCCCGGGATTGCCGCAGAAGATCGCGGTGCTCAACAAGATCGACCTCATGTGGGACGAGCTGAAGACCCCCGAGGAGATCGACCGGGCGGTCGCGCGCATGATCGAGACCACGTCGCAGCACCTGCAGCTGCCGCGCGAGCGCATCTTCGCGATGTCCGCGCAGAAGGCGCTGCTCGCCAAGGTGCGCGACGACCCGCAGCTGCTCGAGAAGAGCGGCATCACGGCCCTCGAGCGCTTCCTCGCCGAGGAGATCGTGCCCATGAAGCGGCAGATCCTCTGCAGGGCCGTGGTGGGCGAGATCGGCGGCATGATGGCCTCCTCGCGCGCCTCGCTCGCCAAGAAGCAGGCGGCCAACGAGGCCGAGATCGCGGAGCTGAAGGGCCTCGTGGGCAAGAGCCGCGACGTGGTGACCAAGATCTGGGCCAAGATCACCAGCGAGAAGAACGCCTACAACGCCGCGCTCGCCGAGTACAAGGTGAACCACGCCGCGTTCGGCGCGAAGCGCACGGCGATCATGGACATGCTCAACGCCCAGAAGCTGGACGGCATGCTCGCCAAGGCGGCCCAGGCCATGGAGGACTCGTGGACCACCGTGGGGCTGCAGCGCAGCATGCGCGAGCTCTCGCGGCTCATGAGCGAGAACTTCGAGGCGGTGTTCGCGGCGAGCGAGGACATCAAGACGATGATGCAGGGCGTGTACGACGCCTTCATCGAGAAGTTCGCGTTCCAGCCGATGACGCTGCCGGCGCTCGACCTCGACCCGCACCGCACGAAATTGAAGCTCCTGGTGCACGAGACGGAGGCCTTCGCGCGCGACCCCGTCAACGTCGCGCACTACAAGGGCCCGCTGGTGAAGAAGTTCTACGGCACCCTGGTGAAGCAGGCGCGCACCACGTTCACCGACGCGAAGAGCCAGACCGAGCGCTGGATCCAGGCGGTCACGCTGCCGCTCGAGGTGCAGATCAAGGACCACAAGGCGCAGCTGCAATCGCGCCTCGACAACCTCGCCAAGATCAACGAGAAGACCACCACCATCAACGAGCAGATGGCGCTGCTCAAGGCCGCGGAAGCCGACCTCGCGAAGCAGCGCGAGATGATCGACGGCCTCATCGCCCGCGTGTCGCAGCACGAGGCGCGCGCCTCGCTCGCCGCGGAGCTGCCGGCGCCGGTCGCGCGCCCGGAGTTGGTCGAGCCCATCGAGCTCATGAAGCCGGGCAGGGCCGCGCCGGGCGCGAGCCCGAAGCCCGCCGCGGCGCCGAAGCCCGCGCCCAGGCCCGCGGCGCCGAAGCCGCCCGTCCAGCCGATGGTCTCCGACGACCTGCTCGCGCAGCTCACCGCGTCCAGGCCTTCCGCCGCCCCCGATCCCGTGGCCACGCAGCGGCTGGCCGCGGCGCTCGATCCCATGGCCACGCAGAAGCTCGAACCCGGGTTCGATTCGATGTCCACGCAGAAGCTCGAACCGGCGTTCGACCCCATGGCCACGCAGAAGCTGCCGCCGGAGGCCGAGCGCACCCAGCGCATCGATCCGGCGAAGGTGCCGTCGCCCGACCTGGACAAGACGCAGAAGATTCCTTCCCTCGATCCGGCATGGCGGCCCGAGGCCACGCAGCCGGCGCAGGCGCAACCCGCCGACGCCGATGCCGAGACGACGCAGCGCATCGACGACTCGATCTGGCGTCTCCAGGAAGCCAAGCGCATCCTGCAGGGCATCGGCCGCAAGTAGCCCCCTCGCGTTCCCCGCCGGCGCCCGCCTCGGCGCGGGTTGCGCGCGCCGAGTAAGGGTAAACCCGAATTCCCTTCCATTGTGGATGCGGTACTATCGCGGTGCGATATACCCCCGCCCCCGGACATACCGCTTCGATCGTCAAACCGGCTAATCACACGGAGGAGACGTCATGCAGGATCGGAAACCGCACAATCAGGGCCGCCGCGAATTCGTCCGCGCGGGCCTCGGCATGGCAGGCGGGCTGGCGCTGCCCGGCCTGGTATCGCAGGCATTCGCCGCGGAGCACGCGCCGATCGGGACCTGGCCGGCCGGCTCGTCCGGCAACTCGGTCTTCATCGGCATCGCGGTGCCGCGCACCGGCACGTATGCCGTGCAAGGCGAAGACGAGCTCAAGGGTTGGCAGCTGGCGGTCGAGCACATCAACAGCGGCCACGAGCTGATCCGGAAGATCTCGCCCAAGACGAAGAAGGGCGTGCTCGGCAAGGAGGTGAAGTACGGCGTGGCCGACTCCGCCGCCAAGCCGAACGACGCGGTGCAGGCGCAGCAGCGCTTCATCACCGAGAACAAGGCGATCCTGATGACCGGGTCGACCTCGAGCGCGGTCGCGGTGGCGACGAACAAGCTCGCCCAGCGCGAGAAGGTGCTCTACGTGACCGGCATCTCCGGCTCGAACGACACCACCGGCAAGGACTGCGTGCGCTACGGCTTCCGCCAGTGCTTCTACGGCCAGACGGCCGCGGCCGCGATCGGTCCCGTCATCGAGAAGGCCTACGGCAAGAACAAGAAGGCCGCCTACCTCACGCCCGACTACACGTACGGCCACACCGTCACCAAGTCGATGCAGGACTATCTCGCCGGCGCGGGGTGGACCACGGTGACGAACCAGGTGGCGCCGCTCGGCGCGCCCGACTACTCGTCGTACCTGCTGAACGTGGCCAACTCCGGCGCCGACGTGCTGATCAACGTCAACTGGGGCCACGACGCCGTGCTTTCGATCCAGCAGGCGAAGCAGTTCGGCATCCTGGACAAGATGAAGCTGGTGATTCCCTACCAGATCCCGTTCCTCGCGCCCGAGGTCGGGGGCGGCCTCCTCGCCGGCGTGTATGCGGCGACCGACTTCTGGTGGACGCTCGAGGACAAGTACCCGCTCGCGAAGATGTTCGTCGAGTCCTTCGAGAAGAAGTTCGGCCACAAGCCGGAGTGGGGCGCGAACAACGCCTACATGTCCTTCGCGCTGTGGGCGGAGGCGGTGGAGAACGCCGGCTCGTTCTACCCGCCGGACGTGATCAAGTCCTTCGAGGCGGGGCGCAAGATCCAGTCCACGGTGGGCGAGGTGTACTTCCGCAAGGAGGACCACCAGCTCGTGCGCCCCGTGGTGATCGTGCAGGGCAAGAAGCCTTCCGAGATGAAGGACAAGGAGGACTACTGGAACGTCCTGGAGGTCCTCCCGGGCGCCCCGCTCATGCAGAAGCCGGACGCGTTCGGCTGCAAGCTGGGCGACTACACCTGATCGCCGCCGGCGTCATGCAATAGTACGGTGCCGCGGGCGGCCCAGGCCGCCCGCGGCGCGCTTCTGCCATGATCAACTGGTCCAATTTCGTCTCGCAGCTGTTCAACGGCCTGGCACTGGGCGCGCTCCTCGCGCTCATCAGCTCCGGGCTCACGATCATCTACGGCACGCTCGGCGTGCTGAACCTCGCGCATGGCGCCATGTTCATGCTCGGGGGCTATGCGGGCTTCGCCGCGTACCAGGCGACCGGCTCGTTCACGATCGCCGTCGTCGCCGGGACCGTCTTCCTCCTGGTGGCCGGCATGGTGATGGAACGCGTCGTCATCCGGCACTTCTACAAGCGCCCGCACGAGGACCAGCTGCTGGTCACCTTCGGCCTGAGCATCGTCTTCGTGGAGCTGGTGCGCCTGATCTTCTCGAGCCAGTCGCAGTTGGTGCCGCCGCCCAAGCTCTTCGCCGGCATCACCAACCTGGGCTTCATGTTCTATCCGACGTACCGGCTCGCGGTCGTCGGCATCGTGGCCGCCGCGCTGCTGGCACTCTTCCTCGTGCTCTACCGCACGCGCCTCGGCCTCATCGTGCGCGCGGGCATCGAGGATTCGGCGATGGTCGATTCCCTGGGCATCAACGTGGACCGCGTGTTCATGGTCGTGTTCGGGATCGGCTCCATGGCCGCGGGATTCGCGGGCATCGTGAACGCGCCGGTCGTCTCGCTCACTCCCGAGGTGGGGGAAGCCATCCTCGTGCAGGCCTTCGTCGTGGTGGTGATCGGCGGCGTGGGCTCCTTCCCCGGGGCGATCCTCGGCGGGTTGATCGCCGGCGAGATCATCAGCCTCACGTCGATGGTCAACCCCGGCTACGCGTACGTCATGCTGTTCGCGGCCATGACCCTCGTGCTCATGCTGCGCCCGTACGGCCTGTTCGGTGTGCGGGGGCGCGAGTGAACGCGGACCGCCTCTACAGCAGCCAGCGTCCCTACCTCGTCGAAGCGCTCACGGCGCTGCTGCTCATCGCCGCGCCTTTCGTGCTGCCCTATTTCGACGCGGCGCCCAATACCGTCAATCGTATCCTCGTGTGGGGCCTCTTCGGCATCGGGTTCGACATCCTGTTCGGGTACACGGGGCTCCTTTCGTTCGGCCAGTCGGCGCTCTACGGCACGGGTGGATTCGTCGCGGCGTACCTGCTCACCCGTGCGGGGTTCCCGCACGTCATCGGGGCGCTCGTCATCGGGATGGTCGTCGCGGCGGCCGTGGGCTACCTGGTGGGCCTCATCGCGCTTCGCCGCACGGGCATCTACTTCGCGATGATCACGGTGGCGATCGCGGAGGTCTTCTACTTCGTGGAGTTCAACCCGCTCGCGGACTGGACCGGCGGCGAGAACGGCTTGCCGGGCGTGCCCACGCCGACGATCAACCTGGGCTTCACCACGCTCCACTTCACGAGCGGCTGGGCGCTGTACCCGTTCCTCGCCTTCTGCTATTTCGTCGGCATCGTGGTCGCGCTGCGCATCGTGCGCTCGCCGGTGGGCGCGGTGCTCCGGTCGATCCGCGAGAATCCGCTGCGCGCATCCGCCGTCGGGCACGACATCCACGGCTACAAGCTCGCCGCGTTCGTCATCGCCGCGGCGTATGCCGGCCTCGCCGGCGGGCTCCTCGGCGTGATGCAGGCATTCATGCCGCCGGAAGCCTTCACCTTCGACACCTCCGGCCAGCTCATCATGCAGACGGCCATCGGCGGCCGCGGCACGCTCTTCGGTCCCCTGGTCGGGGCGGCGGTGTGGCTCTTCCTGCAGGACTTCCTGCAGGCGACGCTCAAGCTGGGCGCGACCTGGAAGCTGGTGCTCGGGCTCGTCTTCGTGTCCCTCGTCTTCTTCCTGCGCCAGGGCATCGTCGGCGCGATCCGCGACCTCTTCGCCCTGATCGGCGGCAAGCGCAAGGCCGGGGCGCAACCCGGACGCGCCGCCGCCGTCGCGGCGGGCGAGGGCGCCGAAGAGCGCAAGGCCCGCGAAGCGCGCGCGGGGATCGAGCCGGCCACCACCATGACTCCGCCGCACCACGCGAACACGCTCTTCACCGGCCCGGTCCTCCAAACCACCGGGCTCACCAAGCACTACGGCGGGATCGTCGCCAATTCGGGCATCGACTTCACGGTGCACACCGGCGAGATGCGCGGCATCATCGGCCCGAACGGCGCGGGCAAGAGCACCTTCTTCAAGATGCTCACGTGCGAGGTCCACCCGACCTCCGGGAAGATCGTCTTCGAAGGGCGCGACATCACCGGCCTGGGCGTGACCGACGTGTGCCAGCTCGGCCTCACCAAGAGCTACCAGGTGAACCAGCTCTTCAACCGGCTCACCGTGCGCGAGAACGTCACCATCGCCGCGCTCGCCGAGCTGCGCGGCAAGTTCCGGCTCGACCTCCTGCGCAGCCTCGCGAAGATCCCGGGATTGCGCGAGCAGGTGGAGCGGACGCTCGAGCTCGTGGACCTCGCCGAGCGCATGGACGCGCCGGTCGCGGAGCTCGCGTACGGCGAAAAGCGCCGGCTGGAGGTGGGCCTCGCGCTCGCCTCCTCCCCGAGCCTGCTGCTCCTCGACGAGCCGCTCGCCGGCATGAGCCCGCGCGAGCGCGTGGAGACGGTGAAGCTCCTCAAGTCGATCGGCCAGGACCGCACGATGATCATCATCGACCACGACGTGGACTCGCTGTTCGAGCTGGCGGAGCGCGTCACGGTGATGCACGGGGGACGCGTGCTGGTCGAGGGCACGCCCGACGAGATCAAGGGCAACGCGACCGTCCAGGAGGCGTACCTCGGCGGCGTGCAGGAGGTCGTCCACGAATGAGCCTGCTCGAAGTCGCCGGCCTCAACAGCTACTACGGGGATTCGCACATCCTCTTCGACGTCGCGCTGCGCGTCGAGCGCCACGAGGTGGTGGCGCTGCTCGGGCGCAACGGCGCGGGCAAGAGCACGACGCTGAAGAGCCTGATGGGGGTCGTCACGCCGCAATCGGGATCGGTGGTCCTCGACGGCGTGGAAATGGCCGGCCACAAGAGCTACTTCATCGCGAAGGCGGGCATGCAGCTCGTGCACGAGGACCGCCGAATCTTCGGCAGCCTCGACGTCGAGGAAAACCTGGTCCTCGCGGGCCTGACGGCGCCGAAGAAGTGGCCGCTCGACCGCATCTACGAGATGTTCCCGCGGCTCAAGGAGCGGCGCGGCAGCCGCGGCACCGACCTTTCCGGCGGCGAGCAGCAGATGCTCGCCATCGCCCGCGCGCTCATCCGCGACCCGAAGATCATCCTGCTCGACGAGCCGTTCGAGGGCCTGGCACCCGTGATCGTGCGCGACCTGATGCGCGCGTGCCGCGAGCTCGCGGCTGCCGGCCAGACGATCGTCCTGGTGGAGCAGAACCTCCCGGCGACCCTCGCCCTCGCGCACCGCGTCTACATGATCAACAACGGGCACATCGTGCACGAGGGGCCGGCGCAGGAGATCAAGGCGCGGCCCGAGGTGCTGCACCGCTATCTGGGCGTCTGAGGCCGGACCACCACGCGGCCCACCATGCCGGCCTCGAAATGGCCGGGCATGAGGCAGGCGTAGCCGAACTCCCCCGGCTTCGTGAATTGCCACACGATCTCGCCGCGCCCGCCGGGTTGCACGCGAACCATGTTGGGCTCGTCGTGCTCCATGTTCGGGAACTTGCGCATGAGCTCCGCATGCGCGCGCAGCTCCTCCATCGTTCCGAGCACCAGCTCGTGGGGTTGCGCGCCCCGGTTCACCGCGGCGAGGCGCACCGTCTCGCCGGCCTTCACGCGGATCAGCGCGGGCTCGAAGCGCATGCGGTCGCTCATCGTGATCTGCACCGTGCGCGTCGCATGGGCGGGATCCCCGGCGCGGCCGAATGCGGTGTCAGCGGGCGAGGCGGAGTCGTGGCCGGACGGGCCATGCGCGGCGAGCGGGCCGGCGGCGAGCCCGATGCCGGCGGCGACGAGGAAGCCGGGGATGCGTCGCATGCCTCCTCCCGCTAGACCAGGATCACGTCGTACTGCTCCTGCATGTAGGCGGTCTCCACCTGCATCGAGATGGGCTTGCCGATGAAGTCGCCCAATTGCGTGAGGCTGCCCGATTCCTCCTCGAGGAAGAGGTCGATCACCTTCTGCGAGGCGAGGATGCGGTACTCCTTGGCGTTGAACTGCCGGTGCGCGCGCATGATCTCGCGCAGGATGTCGTAGCAGACCGTCTGCGCGGTCTTGAGCTCCCCGCGCCCCTCGCACACCGGGCACGGCTCGCACAGCACGTGGGCGAGCGATTCGCGCGTGCGCTTGCGCGTCATCTCCACCAGGCCCAGCTGCGAGAAGCCGTTCACGGTGATGCGCGTGCGGTCGCGCGCGAGCGCCTTGCGGAACTCGGCCAGCACGGCGTCGCGGTGCTCCTGGCTGTCCATGTCGATGAAGTCGACGACGATGATCCCGCCCAGGTTGCGCAGCCTGAGCTGCCGCGCGATCGACTGCGCGGCCTCCAGGTTGGTCTTGAAGATCGTGTCGTCGAACGAGCGGCCGGAGACGAATCCGCCGGTGTTCACGTCGATGGTCGTGAGCGCCTCGGTCTGGTCGATGATCACGTAGCCGCCGCTCTTCAGGTCCACGCGACGGGCGAGCGCGCGCTCGATCTCGTCCTCGACGCCGAAGAGGTCGAAGAGCGGCCGCTCGCCGGTGTAGTGCTCGAGGATGGGGAGCGCCTGGCGCGTGTAGCGCGCGGCGAAGTCCTGCACCTTCGCGAAGGTCTCGCGCGAGTCCACGATGATGCGCTCGGTGGAGTCGGTGACGAGGTCGCGCAACACCCGGGTGGCGAGCGAGAGGTCGCGGTAGAGCAGCTCCTGCGCGGCCGCGCTCTGCGCGGCCTGGCGGATCTGCTTCCAGAGCGTGACGAGGTACTCGATGTCGGCGGCGAGCTCGGCCTCGGTCGCGGTCTCCGCGACGGTGCGCACGATGAAGCCGCCGGTCTCGCCGGGCGGAATGAGCGCGTGCACCGTCTCGCGCAGCTGCTCGCGCTCGTTCTCGTCCTCGATGCGCTGCGAGATGCCGATGTGGGGGTCCTGCGGGAGATAGACGAGGAGTCGCCCCGCGATGGACACCTGCGTGGAAAGCCGCGCCCCCTTGCTGCCGATCGGGTCCTTCACGACCTGCACGAGGAGCGTCTGGCCCTCGGAGAGGATCTTCTCGATGGGCCGCGGCGGCTCGGTGGCGCCGCCCCCGTTGCCGTTGCGCGCGCTCCAGATGTCGGCCACGTGCAGGAACGCCGCGCGCGGCAGCCCGATCTCCACGAACGCCGACTGCATGCCCGGCAGCACGCGGCACACGCGGCCGAGGTAGACGTTGCCCACCAGGCCCCGGCTCGAGTCGCGCTCGATGTGCAGCTCCTGCACCGCGCCCTGCTCGGTGACCGCCACCCGCGTCTCCTGCGGCGTGACGTTTATGAGGATTTGCTCGTTCATCGGGCTCCCGCGGTTAAGGCGGAAACGCGGATAAACGCGGATGCCGCGCAGATGGACGCAGGGAACAGGACTGCATCCGTGCCTAAGTCACTGGGTACTCGACGATTCCTCCATGATTTCGGCGTTCATCTGCACGACATCTGCGTTCATCCGCGTCTTCAATGCCTTTTGTCCCAACTCACGGGACGACTACCCCGAATAGTCGCAGGAGGTTGGCCGTCTCGTAAAGCGGCAGCCCCATGACCCCGGAGTAGCTGCCCTCGAGGCGCTCGATGAAGGCGCCGGCGCGCCCTTGGATGCCGTAGCCGCCCGCCTTGTCGAACGGCTCGCCCGACTGGGCGTAGGCGGCGATGCGCGCGTCGTCGAGGGTGGCGAAGGTGACCACCGATTCGCTCGTCGCGACCTCGGAGCGCTGCTCGAGACCGACCGCGACGGCGGTGAACACGCGGTGGCGCGTGCCGGAAAGGAGGCGCAGCATGCGCTCGGCGTCGGCGCGGTCGGCGGGCTTGGCGAGGATCTCGCCGGCGAGCGAGACGGTGGTGTCGGCGGCCAGCACCGGCATGCGCCGCAGCCCCCGGCGCATCACCACGCGCTGCCAGGCGGCCTGGACCTTGGCGAGCGCGACGCGCCGCACGTAGTCCTCGGCCTGCTCGCCGGGGTGCACCGTCTCGTCGGTGTCGGCGTCCTGGCGCTGTCCCCCGCGGAACAGCAGCGGCTCGAACTTCACGCCGATCTGCGCGAGCAGCTCCCTGCGTCGCGGGCTCCTCGAGGCGAGGTAGATCATGTGTTCTTTTCGTTGTTGGTGTAGTTGCCCAAGATGGAGCGGATCCGGGTGCCGATCGCCTCGGCGCACTCCCGCGGCCGCACCTCGAGCGCGAAATGCGGGCCGGGAACGCGGACGATCTGCGCATTGTGACAGACCGCCTCGAGCTCCCGGCGCGCGCCCCGGCCGACCACCTGGTCGCCGTCGAACTGCACGAGCACGATGGGGATGCGCAGCGCTTGCAGCTCGCGGCTCACGTCCTCTTCCGCGATGATGCGCAGGCGCTCGGCGATCACGTCGTCGTCCATCGCGAGGATGGTGTCGTTGAACTCGCGCGACCAGCGCAGGTGCAGCGGGTCGCGCGTGGCGGGCGGGATCGCCTTCAGCAGCCGCGCGCCGAAGCGCACGATCTCGGGCAGCGCGGCACCCACCGAAGCCAGCCATTTCACCGGGTTGCGCACGAACGAGCCGCACAGCACGATCGCCTCGACGTGCGGGTCCATCGACGCCCAGCGCGCGGCCACGAGGCCGGAGAAGGACTCGGCCACGAGGATGTGGCGCGCATGGTGCGCGGACTCGGCCGAGGCGAAGCGGCAATAGCCGTTGAGGGAGCCCAGCGTGCGGTTCGGGTACCCGATCGCGCGCGCCGGGTTGTGGCTGCGCAGCGCCGCCACGAAGGGCTCGCGCAGCTGCCCCGAGCCGTCGAAGCCGGGCAGGAACAGGATCTCCGGGGCGCTCGAGCTCATTCGCGATGGTAGGGATGGCGCGCGAGGATCGTCCAGGCCCGGTAGAGCTGCTCGGCGAGCACGACGCGCACGAGCGCGTGGGGCAGCGTGAGCGCGGAGAGGGAAACCAGCTTCGCGGCGCGCTGCTTCACCGCGTCCGACAGCCCGTCCGCGCCGCCGATCGCGAACACCGGGTGCGCCGCCTCGCGCATCCACTCGGCGAGCATCACGGCGAGCCCCTGGGTCGAGACCGCGCGGCCCTTCTCGTCGAGCGCGACGAGCGTGCCGCCGTCGGGAACGGCCGCGAGCAGCCGCTCGCCCTCCAGCGCCTTCGCGCGCTCGGCGGGCTTGCCCTGCGCGCGCTCCTCGGGCTTGAGCTCCACCAGCTCGACGCGGACCTCGGGCGGCATGCGGCGCGCGTATTCCTGGAAGCCTTCCTGGATCCACCCCGGCATGCGGTGGCCCACCGAGAGGATCGTGACGCGCACGCGAGCGCGCTCACGCAGCCTTCGAGGGGCGTGCGCCGGTGCGGCGAGTCATGCGCCGCGCCGCGGCGACCGGCGCCGACGAGTTCACCATCTTGTCGAAGCGTCCCTCGCTCCACAGCTCCTCCAGGTTGTAGTACTCGCGCACGGCCGGCTGCATCACGTGCGCCACGACGTCGCCCGCGTCCACGAGGATCCACTCGCCCGAGTCCTCGCCCTCGGTGCCGACGATGGCGGAGCCGCATTCCCTCAGCCGGTCGCGCACGTGCCGCGCGAGCGCCTTGGTCTGGCGCGCGGATTCCGCGCTCGCCACGATGATCCAGTCGAAGATGGAGGTGAGCCTGCGCACGTCGATCGCCTGGATGTCGCGCGCCTTGATGTCCTCCAGGGCGGAGATGACCAGCTTCTTCTTGCCGAGCGTCGTGAGTTTCTTCATCGCGGGGGTCCCCAGCTTGTCGGGGGCTTCATCGTGTCCCGCCGGGAGCGGCTTCGAGCTCCCGGCTACCGGAATAGATGCGGTGCGACCTCACGAATTCCACGACCGGGTCGGGGGTGAGGTAGCGGATCGACGCGCCCTGGGCCGCGAGCTCGCGCAGCGCCGTGGACGAGATGGCGAGCGGCGTCATCGCGAACGTCATGACCTTGCCGGACGGCGCCGACAGCATCTCGCGCAGGTTGAGCGTGATGCGCGGCCAGACCTCGCGCGGGAACGCGCCCGGCCCCTTGGTGGCCCATTCCGTGTCGTCGCCGCGGATCGCGACCGCGAAGTGCGCGAGGTCGAAGAGCTCGGTCCAGCGATGCCACGTGTCGATCTTCGCGAACGCGTCGCTGCCGAGCAGGAACACGAGCGGGGCGTCGGGCCCGCGCTCGGCGCGGATCTCGGCCAGCGTGTCGTGGCTGTAGGTGGCGCCCTCGCGCCTCAACTCGCGGTCGTCGACGTCGAAGCGCGCGTCGCGCGCGATGGCGAGCTTCAGCATCGTGAGCCGCTCCTCGCTCGACGCATGCGCCGTGCGCCCGCGATGGTACGGAAGCCCCGCCGGGATGAAGACCACGCGCTCGAGCCGGAACGCCTCGGCGAGCTCGGTCGCGAGCCGCAAGTGCCCGAAGTGGACGGGATCGAAGGTGCCGCCGAAGAGGCCGAGGGCCGCCAAATTAGTCGCGCACCTGCCCGTCGCCCAGCACGATCCACTTCTGCGACGTGAGGCCTTCCAGCCCCACCGGGCCGCGCGCGTGGAGCTTGCTGGTGGAGATGCCGATCTCGGCGCCCAGTCCGTACTCGAAGCCGTCGGCGAAGCGCGTGGAGGCATTCACCATCACGGAGCTGGAATCCACCTCGCGCAGGAAGCGCTGCGCATGCGACCAGTCCTCGGTCACGATCGCGTCCGTGTGCTGCGAGCCGTAGGCGGCGATGTGTTCCAGCGCGGCGTCCAGCCCCGCCACCGTCGCGATGGAGACGATGGGCGCGAGGTATTCGGTGCGGAAGTCGTCGGCCGTGGCGTCCTTCAGCCCCTCGATGCCCGCTTTCTCGAGGATGGCCTTCGATTCGGCGTCGCAGCGCATCTCCACGCGCTTCTTCGCGTAGATGCGCCCGATCTTCGGCAGCACCTTGGGCGCGATGGCGCGTGCCACGAGCAGCGTCTCCATCGTGTTGCAGGTGCCGTAGCGCTGCGTCTTCGCGTTGTCGGCGATCGCCACCGCCTTCGCCACGTCGGCGCGCTCGTCGACGTAGACGTGGCAGATGCCGTCGAGGTGCTTGATCACCGGCACCTTCGCGTCGCGCGCCACGCGCTCGATGAGGCCCTTGCCGCCGCGCGGCACGATCGCGTCCACGTACTTGTCCATCGCGACCAGCTCGCCCACGGCGGCGCGGTCGGCGGTGGCCACGAGCTGGATCGCCGTCTCGGGCAGGCCCGCCTCCTCGAGGCCCGCCGCGAGGCACGCGGCGATCGCCTGGTTCGACTGCATCGATTCGCTGCCGCCGCGCAGGATGCAGGCGTTGCCGGACTTGAGGCAGAGCGCGCCCGCGTCCGCCGTCACGTCCGGGCGCGACTCGTAGATGATCCCGATCACCCCGAGCGGCACGCGCATGCGCCCCACCTGGATGCCCGACGGGCGATAGGCGAGGTCGGTCACGGCGCCCACCGGGTCCGGAAGGCGCGCCACCTGGCGCAGGCCCTCGGCCATCTCCTCGATCGCCTTGGCGGTGAGCTTCAGGCGGTCGATGAACGCGTCGTCGCGGCCCGCGGCGCGCGCCGCCTTCACGTCCTCCGCGTTCGCCGCGAGGATGCCGCGCTCGCGCTCGACGAGCGTCTTGGCCGCCGTCTCCAGCGCGCGGTTCTTCGCGGCCGTGGAGGCGCGGGCGAGCGCGCGGCTCGCGGCGCGCGCCGACTCGCCCATGGCGATCATCATGGCGCGCAGGTCGGCGGAAACATTGAGGTCGTTGGGCATTTCGATCTTCGGTTACGCGGCGGCTTCCGCGAGGACGGGACGCCCGGCCAGCCCCAGCGCCAGCTCCAGCACGCCGTCCCACGGATCGCCCGCCTCGACGCCTTTAATCATGCGGTCGATCCGGTGGGCTCGCAATACCTCCCGGCCGAAGGAGACCGCGCCGTGGCGCCTCGCGGTCCGGGTGAGCGCCTGCATGCGCTCCGGCGGCAGGAAGCGGCGCGGCCGCTGGCCCGCCGCGACCGCCATCATCATCCGCAGCTCCTCGGCGAGCGTCCAGAGCAGCAGCGGCAGCGGCTCGCCCTCCGCCTCGAGCGACTCGACGATGCGCGCGATGCGGGCCGGGTCGTCGCCGTGGATGGCGTCCACGAGCGCGTCGCGCTCGAAGCGCGAAACGTCGGTCACGGCCTCGCGGATCGCCGCGAGCGTGATCTCGCCGCGCGGCAGCAGGAGCGCCAGCTTGTCCACCTCCTGCTTGGCGGCGAGGAGGTTGCCCTCGACGCGGTCGGCGAGCCACTCGAGCGTCTCGACGGAGGCCGCCTGGTCCTGCCGCCCGAGGCGCTCGGCGAGCCATTCCGGGAGCTCGTCGCGCGTGACCGGCTGCGCCTCGACCACCACGCCTGCGGCGTCCAGCGCCTCGAACCAGCGCGACTTCTGCTGCTGCCAGTCGAGCTCGGGCAGCATCACGAGGGCGACCGTGTCGTCGATTTCTGCCGGCGTTTCGCGACCACGACCGAGGCGCGCGCACCACGCCTCGATCGCGCGCGCGCCCTCCACGCCCGGCTTGCCGGTCGGGATGCGCAGCTCGAAGAGCCGCTTCGAGGCGAAGAGCGAGAGGTTGGCCGCGGCCGCGCCCATGCGGCTCCAGTCCGCGCCCGGCTCGGCGAAGAAGATCTCGCGCTCGGTGCAGCCGGAGCGGCGCGCCGCGTCGCGGATGCGGTCGGCCGCCTCGAGCGCGAGGAGCGCCTCGGCGCCGTGCACGGCGTAGAGCTTCGCGAGCCCCCTCTTGAGCTGCGCGTCGAGCTGCTTCGCGCGGATCTTCATCGCGCTGGAGCGAACGCGGGCGCCATCTCGCGGCGGGCGACCGCGACCTGGCGCAGGATGCGGCTGGCGATCTCGGCCTGCATGTCCTTGTAGAGCAGCTGCTCCTCGGCTTCCTTCGCCGTCGGCGCCGCTTCGCTGTAGGTGATGAGGCGCGTGGTGATCACCTCGCTGGGGGGGATCACCGGCTCCTCGCGGCCCGGCACCGCGAGCTGGTAGCTCACCGCGAGGCGCAGCTGGAACTCGTAGACGCGGCCGCTGCTGGTGATGGTGCGCACCGTCTTCTCGCGCGATTCGCCGAGGATGCGCAGGCTCGCCTCGCCGTCCTTCTCGTTCGCGACGACCTTCGTCGGGCCGGTCGCGAGGATGTGGTGGATTTCGGCCGCGACGGTCGACGGCACGGCGCTCGACACGTAGAGCGTGTGCAGCCCGAACGTGGGCTCGCCGCGCAGCTCGAAGCCGCACGCGGCGAGGAAGAGGCAGAGGGCGACGACGGCGCGCTCAGACAACGACGTTCACCAATCGGCCCGGCACGACGACGACCTTCTTCGCCTTCTGCCCCGCGGCGAACTTCACCACCGCGTCGTGGTGGAGCGCGGCCGCCTCGATCTCCTCGCGGCTGGCGCTCGCCGGGACCTGCAGGTGCCCGCGCATCTTGCCGTTCACCTGCACCACCAGCTCGATGGAATCCTGCACGAGTGCGGCGGGATCGACCGCGGGCCAGGGCTGGTCGATGAGCCGCGTGCCCGGGCGCAGCTCGCGCCAGAGCGCGGTGGCGATATGGGGCACGATGGGCGACAGGAGCAGCACCGCATCCTCGAGCACTTCCTGGGCGATCGCGCGCGCGTCGGGGGTGCGGTCCTTCACGGTCTCGTAGAGATTCAGCAGCTCGCGGATCGCGGCAATCGCGGTGTTGAATTGAAGGCGCCGTCCGTAATCGTCGGCCACTTTCTCGATCGTCTTGTGCAGTTTCAGCCGCAGCGCCCTGAGCTCGGACGAGAGCTCCCCCTGTCACCCGGCTGAGGGTAGCGCGCCACGACTCCCGCGGTCACCTGCTCGTGGACGAGCGTCCACAGGCCGCGCAGGAACTTGAAGGAGCCCGCCACGCTCTGGTCGGACCACAGCATCGTGTCCGTCGGCGGATTCGCCTGCATCACGTAGAAGCGGGACGTGTCGGCGCCGTAGCGGTCGATCATGTCCTGCGGATCGACGCCGTTGCGCTTCGACTTGGACATCGTGCCGATGCCCTCGTAGTCCACCGCGCCGCCGTCGCTCTTCAGCTTCGCGCCCGTGATGCGTCCTTCCGGATCGACCGTCGCCTCCACCTCGTCCGGCGCGAAATAGTCGATGCCGCCCTTCGCGGTGCGGCGCGAGAAGATGTGGTTCAGCACCATGCCCTGCGTGAGCAGGTTGGTGAACGGCTCGTCGACGCGGATGAGCCCCAGGTCGCGCATGGCCTTGGTCCAGAAGCGCGCGTAGAGCAGGTGCAGGATCGCGTGCTCGATGCCGCCGATGTACATGTCGAGCGGCATCCAGTACTGGGCGCGCGCGTCCACCATCGTCTTCGCATCGGGACATGCGTAGCGCATGAAGTACCACGACGAATCCACGAACGTGTCCAGCGTGTCGGTGTCGCGCTTCGCCGCGCCGCCGCACTTCGGGCATTTGCACTCGTAGAACGACGGCGTCTTCGCGAGCGGGCTGCCGCTGCCGTCCGGCACGAGGTTGTCCGGGAGGACCACGGGAAGCTGGTCGTCCGGGACGGCGACGTCGCCGCACTTCGCGCACTGCACGATCGGAATCGGCGTGCCCCAGTAGCGCTGGCGCGAGATGCCCCAGTCGCGCAGGCGGTACTGCACGCGCTTGGCGGCGGGAACGCCCAGCGCCGCGAGCTTCGCGACCACGGCGTCGATCGCGGCGGCGTAGTCCTTGCCGTCGAGCTCGGGAAAGCGCGCTCCCGAGTGCACGTTGCGGCCGTAGTCCGCGTACCACGGCTGCCATTCGTCCGTGGAGTACGGCCTGCCGTCGAGGTCGATGACCTGCTTGATCGCGAGCCCGTATTTCTTCGCGAACGCGAAGTCGCGCTCGTCGTGGCCCGGCACCGCCATCACCGCGCCCTCGCCGTAGGCCATGAGCACGTAGTTGCCGACCCAGACCTCGACCTTGTCGCCGGTGATGGGATGCAGCACGAAGAGGCCCGTGGGCACGCCCTTCTTCTCCATCGTGGCGAGCTCGGCTTCCTGCACGCCGCCCTTCTTGCACTCCTCGATGAAGGCGGCGAGCTTCGCGTTGCCCTTCGCCGCCTCCGTCGCGAGGGGGTGCTCGGCGGCGACCGCCGCGAAGGTGATGCCCATGATCGTGTCGGCGCGCGTCGTGAAGACCTTCAGGCCGTTTCTCTTCGCCCCATCGGATGGGAATGCCGTCCTGCATGCGCGCGGCCGTCTCGGGCGCGTACGGCAGCACGAACTCCACGCCGTAGCTGCGCCCGATCCAGTTGCGCTGCATCTGCTTCACCTGCTCGGGCCAGCCCAGGCCGTCGAGCGAATCGAGCAGCTCGTCGGCGTACTGGGTGATCCGCATGTACCACATCGGGATCTCGCGCTTTTCCACGGGCGCGCCGGTGCGCCAGCCGCGCCCGTCGATCACCTGCTCGTTGGCGAGCACCGTCTGGTCCACCGGATCCCAGTTCACGACGCCGGTCTTCTTGTAGACGACCCCCTTCTCCCAGAGGCGCAGGAAGAACCACTGGTTCCAGCGGTAGTAGCCGGGCGAGCAGGTGGCGATCTCGCGCGTCCAGTCGATCGCCCAGCCCATCGCCTGGCACTGCTTCTTCATGTAGGCGATGTTCTCCCACGTCCACTTCGCGGGCGGCACGCCGTTCGCCATCGCGGCGTTCTCCGCGGGCAGGCCGAACGCGTCCCAGCCCATCGGCATGAGCACGTTCCAGCCCTTCATGCGCATGAAGTGGTAGAGCGCGTCGTTGATCGTGTAGTTGCGCACGTGCCCCATGTGCAGCTTGCCCGAGGGGTAGGGCAGCATCGAGACGCAGTAGTACTTGGGCTTCGGCGAGGCATCGGGCGCGACGAAGGCGCGCGTCGCGGCCCACTCCTTCTGGACTTCCGGCTCGATCGCCTTGGGGTGGTATTGCGGGTCCATGGATGAAATTATATCAGTCGGGTCGCCAAGCCCTTGATTTGCCGCGCAGTATCGGGCATTTTGCGCCCACGGGAGGTATGACCATGAGCACACTCGCAAAGACCCTCGGCGCGCTTGCGCTGGCGGCGGCGACCGGCGCGTTCGCGCAGTCCGCGAAGGTCGAGGCGGTCCAGTATCCGGCGTGGCTCGAACGCGGCGGCAACATCGTGCCGCTCCTGCCGGGCATCGCGCTGGAAGCGAAGGACAAGCTGCGCACCGGCGCCAATGCGCGCGTGCTGCTGCGCCTGCGCGAAGGCAGCTCGGTGAAGCTGGGCGAGAACGCGCGCTTCGAGGTCGAGCACGTCGAGCAGCGCGGCATATTCCGCGCGGCGCTGCAGGTGATCTCCGGCGCGTTCCGCTTCACCACCGAGGCGCTCGCGAAGCGGCAGCGCCGCGACATCACCATCAGGGTGCGCAACGTGACCGCCGGCATCCGCGGCACGGACGTGTGGGGCAAGTCCACCGACGAGCGCGACCTCGTGTGCCTGCTCGAGGGCAAGATCAGCGTCGGGGCCGAGGGCCGCGAGCGGTGACGCTCGACCAGCCGCGCGACTTCTACCAGAAGCCGCGCGACGGCGAGCCGGAGGTGGCGAGCGTGGACCAGAAGCAGATCGACATCTGGGCGCAGGAGACGGAGATCGCGCCCGAGGGCCCCGCGGGCCGCGTGGGCGGCGCCTGGCGCGTGGTCGCGGCAAGTTCGAGCGGCGCGACAGCGCGCTCGCGCTGAACCGCACCTTGCGCGCGTCCGGCTATCCCGCGCAGGTGGCGGAGGAGGGCGGGATCTTCCTGGTGCAGGTCCCGGGGCTCGCGGGCGAGGCGTAGGCGCGGGCGGTGATGGCGAACCTGCGCACGATTCCCGGCGTGACGATCCCGTCCGTGAGCCCGATGTCCGGCAAGGGCGGCTGACGGAACTTACCGCGCGTGCCCGCTGTCTTTACTTCCGTCCCGCCTTTGCAAGCGAGACTTGGCAGTTGGGGCAGACAGTTGAGGGCGCCTGGCCGGCGCCCTTTTTTTTCGATATCGGGAAGGGAAGGCCCGCGCGCCGTGAGAAAATCCCGTTGGCGCCCAGCCCCGCTTTCCGAATGCGCGATTTCCTCTCCACCCTCAATCCCGAGCAGCTCAAGGCCGTCACCCTGCCGCGCGAGTGCGCGCTGATCCTCGCGGGCGCGGGCAGCGGCAAGACCCGCGTGCTCACCACCCGCATCGCGCACCTCATCCAGTCGGGCGAGGTGAGCCCCGCGGGCATCCTCGCGGTCACCTTCACCAACAAGGCGGCGCGCGAGATGCTTACGCGGCTCTCGGCGATGCTGCCCATCAACACGCGCGGCATGTGGGTGGGCACCTTCCATGGGCTTTGCAACCGCCTGCTGCGCGCGCACCACCGCGACGCGGAATTGCCGCAGCTCTTCCAGATCCTCGATTCCGGCGACCAGCTCTCGCTCGTGAAGCGGCTCGCGAAGGCCCAGGCGCTGGACGAGGAGAAGTACCCGCCGCGGCAGCTGCAGAACTTCATCAACAACTGCAAGGAAGCGGGCCTGCGCGCCAACGCGGTGGAGGCGGGCGACGACTTCACGCGGCGCATGGTCGCTTTCTACGCGGACTACGACGCGCAGTGCAATCGCGAGGGCGTGGTGGACTTCGCGGAGCTCCTGCTGCGCACCTTCGAGATGCTCACTCGGCATCTGAACCTCCTGCAGCACTACCAGGCGCGCTTCCGCTACATCCTGGTCGACGAGTTCCAGGACACGAACAAGCTGCAGTACAAGTGGATCAAGCTGCTGGCGGGATCGAACGGATGCGTGTTCGCCGTGGGGGACGACGATCAGTGCGTGCCGGAGGGCACGTTGATCACCATGGCGGACGGGAAGGACAAGGCGGTCGAGTCCGTAAGGAAGGGCGATCAGGTCCTGTCCTGTTATGGAGCGGGAACGTTCCGCCCCGCCGAGGTCGTGGACACACACTGCAGCCTGGCCAGGGACGGGCTCATCGAGATCCGCACTTCGCGCGGGCGCCGCCTCGTGAGCACGCCGCGCCACACCCACTTTGCCGAGCAGCGTCAGGAGAAGCGGCGAGGCGCGGGCGACGTCGTCGTTTCCCTGTGCGCGGACAACGAGGCCGGGCGGGTCATCCACTCGGTGATGGCGGCCAGCCGGTCGTCCGCCCGGGGATTCGACGATTACGCCGCCGCGATGCGCGAGGCCGAGCGTGCGATCACCGGTGCCGGTGGGCGCATCCGTCAAGTCGCGAGGCTGAGCAACCGGTTCTTCGATTTCGTCCCGGCCATTCAGATGCAGGTCGGAATGGTGATGATGGGTGACGACGGCCTGCCCGACGTCGTGACATCGGTCCGCAGGCTTTCTACCGAACGACGGCGGGTCTACGACATCGACGTCTTTCCGACCCACAACTACATCGCCGGCGGCCTCGTCACCCACAACTCCATCTACCGCTTCCGCGGAGCGGAAGTCGGCAACATGAACGAGTTCGTGCGCGACTTCGCGATCAAGGAGGTCGTGAAGCTCGAGCAGAACTACCGCTCGCAGGGCAACATCCTCGACGCGGCCAACGCGATCATCGCGCAGAACAAGGCGCGGCTGGGCAAGAACCTCTGGACCTCGGAAGGCAAGGGCGAGTCGCTGCGCGTCTACGCCGCCGCCAACGACGAGGAGGAGGCGCGCTTCATCGTGGACGAGGTGAAGGCCCTGCACCGCGAAGGCATGGCGCTCTCGGACATGGCGCTCCTCTACCGCTCCAACGCGCAGTCGCGCATCCTCGAGCATTCGCTCTTCCGCGCGGGTGTGGCGTACAAGGTCTACGGCGGGTTGCGCTTCTTCGAGCGCCAGGAAGTGAAGCACGCGCTCGCCTACCTGCGCCTCGCCGCCAACCCCGACGACGACACGGCGTTCACGCGCGTCGTGAACTTCCCGCCGCGCGGCATCGGCGCGCGCTCCGTCGAGCAGCTCCAGGAAGCGGCCGAGCGCGGCATGGGCAGCCTCATGCACGCGGCGCGCGCCGGCATCGTCACGGGCGCAGCGGCACGGCGCTCGCGCAGTTCGTCGGCGTGATCGACGGCCTGCGCAAGTCCGCCGAGATGCTGGCGCTTGCCCGAGCTGATCGAGGAGGTGATCGAGAGGAGTCGCCTGAAGGACCATTACGCCGCGGAGAAGGACGGCCAGGACCGGCTCGAGAACCTGCAGGAGCTCTACAACGCCGCCGCGCTCTTCGCGGAGGATTTCGAGCACGGCCTCGAGCCCGCGGGCGAGGCGCAGGAAGACGTCGCCGACGCGGGCACGCCGGAGCAGCAGATCCTCGCCGCGTTCCTTTCCCACGCGAGCCTCGAGGCGGGCGAGCGCGAGGCCGCCGCGGGCGAGGACGCGCTGCAGCTCATGACCGTGCACTCCGCCAAGGGCCTCGAGTTCTCCGCGGTCTTCATCTCCGGGCTCGAGGAAGGCCTTTTCCCGCACGACAACAGCATGCTCGAGGACGGCGGCATCGAGGAGGAGCGGCGCCTCATGTACGTCGCCATCACGCGCGCGAGGAAGCGCCTCTACCTCTCCTACGCGGGCAGCCGCATGCTTCACGGCCAGCCGCGCTACGGCATCGTGTCGCGTTTCGTGGAGGAGATCCCGCCCCAGTTGTGCAAGTGGATTGTCCTGCCGGAGGGCCGGGGACAGTCCCTGTTCGGAGGCGCGGCCGGGGCAGCGCGCAACGGGGGCCTGTCCACGGGGCCGGCCCATTGGACATCGGGCGGTGGGCGTGCGCCGCAAGCCGATCGCAACCGCTATCCCACGCCGCCCCAGCGCGCGGGCTTCGAGATGCGGCGCCCCGACGAGCAGCCCTTCGCCATCGGCCAGAGTGTCCGCCACGCGAAGTTCGGCGAGGGCGTGGTGCTCGACTTCGAGGGCCGCGGCCTCGACGCGCGCGTGCAGGTGCGCTTCGCGGGCGAGGGGACCAAGTGGCTCGCGCTCCAGTACGCGAAGCTCACTGCACTCTAGCCTTCACTGCACCGCAGGCTCGACCTTCCTCTCGAAGACTTCGCGGTAGCCGATGTAGGTGCTGATGACCATCATCGGCATCGTGACGACGAGGCCGAGGCCCGAGGTGAGGACCGAGAGCAGCATGAGCCCCAGCAGGGCCGCGCCGTAGACGATCATCGCGCCGAGGTTGGCGAGCGCGGCGTAGACGCTCCAGCGGATGGCGTGCATGGTCGACATGCCGTGGAAGGCGATGAGCGGCGGCGCGAACCAGAGCGCGCCCTTCAGGACCACGAGCAGCACGAACCCGAGGGCGAGGATCCATTCGTGCCCCTTGAGCAATTCGAGATAGTCGGCCACCGCGGTCTCGGGGGAGGATTCGGGCACGCTCGGCAGGCCTAGCGCGGTCATCAGGGCGACGATCCCGATCGCGGCGAGGAGCTCGATCGCGCCGAGGTTCACCAGCGCGCGCATGTTGCGGCGGAATCCCGCGAAGAGGTCCGCCATCACGATGCGCTCGCCGGCCGACTGCTTGTAGGCCGCGATCGCGAAGCTCGCGAAGAACGCCGGCTGCAGGAAATTGGCGATCACGCCGCCCAGGAACGGAACGAGGATCAGGGCGAAGGTGAGCGAGATCCATCCCGCGCAGAGCCCGATCCATTGCAGCGGGCTCGCGCGGAAGAGCCGGAACGAGTCCGCAAGCCAGGACGCGCCGCGTGCGGCGGGTTGCTCCGCCACGCGGATGCTGGCGTCCATCAGGCGAGCGGGCGGGCGTGCGCGATGTGCCGCTCGAGCAGGCGCCGCGAGAACGCGTGATCCTTCGGGATGGTCATGTGGGACTCGCGCGGGAAGTGGTTGTAGCCGAGCCGGCCCAGCCACGTGCGCAGCGCCGCGCGCCGCAGCATCACGGGCCACATCGCGCGCTCCAGGTCCTCGAGCGGGCGCGCCTCCTCGTAGCCCTCGACGAACGCCGCGGTGCGCTCCGCGTCGAGGCTCGCGTCGGGCATCACGCACCAGTCGTTCACCGCGATCGCCAGGTCGTAGAGCAGCACGTCGTCGCAGGCGAAATAGAAGTCGATCACGCCGCCGCGGCCCTCGTCATCCCAGAGCACGTTGTCGTGGAAGAGGTCGCCGTGGATCACGCCCTGGGACAGCACCGAATCGTCGTGCATGGCCTGGTAGCGGTTCTCGGAGGCGATGAGCTCGTTGTCCGCGCGCGCAGAGCTTGGGCGCGAGCGTCGCGGCGAAGCTCTCGCGCCATTCCCGCCCGCGCCAGTTCGCGAGTCCCGCGTCGTAGTCGACGGCTCGCCACGTGGATATGCGCGAGGATCTCGCCCACCGCCCGGCAATCGCCGGCGTCCGGCTGCGCTCGCGGGGCGCCCGGCAGCCGCGTCACGATGCACGCGGGCTTGCCGTTCACCTCGGCGAGCATCTCGCCGTTCTCGCGGCGCATCGGCTGCGGGCAGATCACGTCGCGATGCGCGAGGTGGTCCATGAGCCCCACGTAGAAGGGCAGGTCGGCGCGCGGGATGTGCTCGAAGAGCGTGAGGACGTATTCGCCCGTCGTCGTGGTGAGGAAGTAGTTGGTGTTCTCGACGCCCTGCGCGATGCCCTCGAGCCGCTCGAGCTCGCCCAGCGCGTAATGCTCGAGCAGCGCGCGCGCCTCGGCGTCCGATACGGGCGTGAAGACCGACATCGCGTCGCAGGGGTCGGCTCAGAACTCCATCAGCACCCACTGGGGGACGCGCACGCCGCTGTCGAGCGGGTTGTCCTGGCGCATGAAAGTGCCGTCGCCCTTCATGTCCATGAGGACATAGGGAACGCCATGCTTGGGCGTGACGCGCTGCATGTAGAGCTTGCCGTGGATGCGGTACTCCTGCGATGGTCTGCTCGCCCTCGGTGCGCACGGTCATTTCCGGCTCCGGCACGGGCCCGTTCGTGAGCGGCGGCGGCGGCGGCGGCGGGGGAACTTCCTCGAGCGGGACGGTGCCCGGGGGCTTGGAACGCTCGGTGGATTGTGCTGCTGCCGGGAGGACGGCGGCGACCAGCAGCGCGGAGAAGAAGGCGGTCGCGAGACGCCGGTCGAAATCGGCTGCGTTCATGGGGGCCTCGATTCGGACGCGAAGTGTATCAGGTTAGAGCGCGAGCTCCGCCTCGCGTTCGGACGGGCTGGGCTCGAAACCGCGCGACTGGTAGTGCTGGAAGATCGCCTCCACGATCGCCTGCGGATCGTCGATCACCTGCAGGAGGTCCGGGTCCTCCATCCCGATCATCCCCTCTTCGCGCAGCGTCCCCTTGATCCAGCTGCAACAGTCCGCTCCAGAACGCCGAGTCCGTACAGGATCACCGGCACCTTGCGGATCTTGCCGGTCTGCACCAGCGTCAGCACTTCCATCAGCTCGTCCATCGTGCCGAAGCCCGCCCGGCATCATCACGAACGCGCACGAGAGCTTCACGAACATCACCTTGCGCGCGAAGAAGTGCTGGAACGTGTGGGCCACGTCCTGGTACGCGTTCGCGGACTGCTCGTGCGGGAGCTGGATGTTGAGGCCCACGCTCGGGCTCGCTCCCGCGATACGCGCCGCTGTTGGCCGCTTCCATGATTCCCGGGCCGCCGCCGGAGATCACGGAGAAGCCCGCTTCCGACAGGCGCTTCGCGATGTCCTCGGTCGCCTGGTAGTAGGCGTGGTCGGGAGTGACGCGCGCGCTGCCGAAGATCGCCACGGCGGGCTGGATGGTCTGCAGCCGCTCGGTGGCGGTGACGAACTCGGCGATGATCTCGAACATGCGCCACGCCTCGCGCGCGGAGTTCTGCGAGCGGCGGACGAGCTGCGGATCCGAGGGCTTGGGTACCTTGGGGGAAGTGGCCGACATGGGGAGCCTGCGAGGGTAGGCGGCGGGAAGCCGCACGCGTTTATGGAAGGGAATTATATCGCCCGTGGCCCGACATCCGGTGCGGGCTGCGAGTCTGCGATAATTCCCGATTCCCGCGCTCGTCCCATGAACGCCTCCCCGAAACGCCTCCTGCTCGTCGACGCGTCGAGCTACCTCTACCGCGCGTTCCACGCGCTGCCGGAGTTCCGCAGCCCGTCGGGCGAACCCACCGGCGCGATCCTGGGCGTGATCAACATGCTGCGCAAGCTCAAGCAGGACTTCCCGTCCGACTATATGGCCTGCGTCTTCGACCCCAAGGGCAAGACCTTCCGCGACGATATCTATCCCGAGTACAAGGCGACGCGCCAGGCGATGCCCGAGGATCTCGCGCGGCAGATCGCGCCGCTGCACGAGGTGATCCGCGCGCTCGGCTGGCCGCTCGTGATCGTGGAGGGCGTCGAGGCCGACGACGTGATCGGAACGCTCGTGACGCACGCCGAGAAGGCGCACGGATGGAGCTCGGTGATCTCCACGGGCGACAAGGACCTGACCCAGCTCGTGACCGACCGCGTGCTGTGGGTGAACACGATGGCGGTTCCCAAGGAGAAGCTCGACCCCGCGGGCGTGAAGGCGAAGTTCGGCGTGCCGCCGGAGAAGATCGTCGATTACCTCGCGCTCATGGGCGACGCGGTGGACAACGTTCCCGGCGTGGAAAAGGTCGGGCCGAAGACCGCGGCCAGGCTGATCGAGCAGTACGGGTCGCTGGAGGAACGTCATCGCCCACGCGAGCGACGTGAAGGGCGTCGTCGGCGAGAACCTGCGCAAGGTGGCGGACTGGCTTCCCACGGGGCGGCGCCTGGTCACCGTGAAGACCGACGTCACGCTGCCGTTCGAGATGGAGTCCCTCGTGGACAAGGGGGCCGACGAGGCCGCGCTCGCCGCCCTCTACGAGCGCTTCGGTTTCCGCACGCTGCGCGACGCGCTGCGTCAAGAAGGAAGACGCGCCGGAGGGCGGGGCCGCGCCGGTGCCGGGAAAGACCAAGGCCGACGGCGGGCGCAACTTCGCGCTCCTCACCGCGACCCTCGAGCCGAAGGCCGACGTGACGCCGTTCGTCGCCACGCGCAAGTACGAAACGGTGCTCGACATGGCGGCGCTCGAGCGCTGGATCGCGAAGCTCGACGCGGCGCCGATCGCCTGCTTCGACACCGAGACCACGAGCCTCGATCCGATGGTCGGCGGACCTGGTCGGCCTCGCGGTCGCGGTCGATGCCCGGCGAGGGCCGCCTACATCCCGCTCACGCACCGCTACGCGGGAGCGCCGGCGCAATTGCCGCTGAAGGAAGTGCTCGAGCGCCTGCAGCCCGTGGTTCGAGGACGCCGCGAAGCTCAAGGTCGGCCAGAACGCGAAGTACGACCGCCACGTGCTCGCCAACCACGGCGTCACGGTGCGCGGCGTGGCGCACGACACGCTGCTCGAGTCGTACGTGCTGGAAAGCCACCAGCGCCACGACATGGACGCGCTCGCCACCCGCTACCTGGGCGCGAGCGGCCTGCTCCTGTACACGGATGTCGCCGGCAAGGGCGCCGCCCAGATCCCCTTCGACCAGGTCGACGTGCAGCGCGCGACCGACTACTCCGCCGAGGACGCGGACGTGACGCTCCAGCTGCACGGCGCGCTGTGGCCGCGGCTCGAGCGCGACGCGAAGTTGAAGCGCATCTACTGCGAGATCGAGATCCCGGTGGCCGGCGTGCTGCTCGCGATGGAGAGGAACGGCGTGCTGATCGACACGCAGCTCCTCGCGCGCCAGAGCCAGGAGCTGGGCCAGAAGATGCTCGAGCTGGAGCGCAGGGCCCACGAGCTCGCGGGCGGCCCGTTCAACCTGGGTTCTCCCAAGCAGCTCTGCGAGGTGCTCTTCGAGCGCCTCAGGCTCAAGGTCGTGAAGAAGACGCCCTCGGGAGCGCCATCGACCGACGAGGAAGTGCTGGAGAAGCTCGCCCTGGACCATCCGATCTGCGCCACGCTCCTCGAGCACCGCGGCGTGGCGAAGCTGAAGAGCACGTACACCGACAAGCTGCCGCGCATGGTGCACGCGAAGACCGGCCGCGTGCACACGAACTACGCGCAGGCGGTGGCGGTGACGGGCCGGCTCGCATCCAACGAGCCCAACCTGCAGAACATCCCGGTGCGCACGGCCGAGGGCCGGCGCATCCGCGAGGCGTTCATCGCGCCCCCGGGCTCGAGGATCGTCTCGGCGGACTACTCGCAGATCGAGCTGCGCATCATGGCGCACCTCTCGGGCGACAGGAGCCTCGTGGACGCGTTCGCCAAGGGCGAGGACGTGCACCGGCACACGGCCTCCGAAGTCTTCGACACGCCGCCGGACCAGGTGAGCGCCGAGCAGCGCCGCTACGCGAAGGTGATCAACTTCGGGCTCATCTACGGCATGAGCGCCTTCGGGCTGGCCTCCAACCTGGACATCGAGCGCGCGGCGGCGCAGAGCTACATGGAGAAGTACTTCTCGCGCTACCCGGGTGTGGCCGCGTACATGGAGCGCACGCGCAACGAGGCGCGCGAGCGCGGCTACGTGGAGACCGTTTTCGGGCGCCGCCTGTGGCTGCCCGACATCCGCTCCTCGAACATGCAGCGCCGGCAGGGCGCCGAGCGCCAGGCGATCAACGCGCCCATGCAGGGCACCGCGGCGGACCTGATCAAGATGGCGATGATCGCGGTGCAGGGCTGGATCGAGCGCGAGCATCTCGCCACCAAGCTCGTGATGCAGGTGCACGACGAGCTGGTGCTCGAGGTGCCCGAGCGCGAGCTGGGCGTCGTGAAGCCCTCGGTCGAGAAGCTGATGACGGGGGTGGCGAAGCTCGACGTGCCGCTGGTGGTGGAGGCGGGCGTGGGGGCGAACTGGGAAGAGGCGCACTGAGCTTCGGGCGACCGCCCGCCTGTGACTTTTTACCTTCCCGTCCGCCCGTTCCCGGGGACACAATCGCGGCGGGGAGGGCTATTCATGGGAACGTTCTTCCGGCCCGGGCTGTGGATGATCTCGCTGTTCGGTCCGTGGGGCCGCGCTGGCTTGATCATCGTCTTGTTCGGCGCCTCGTCAGTCGCCGCGGGAGTCTTCGGTGACCGGGAGCCGGTCCCCCTTGCCCTGGCATGCGGACTGTTCATCCTCGCCGCCTATCTGATGGGGGCGATGGTCATGTGGGGCCAGCTCGGCATCGTGCGAATCAGCCGCACCATGGAGCGCATCGCGCTCGGGGACCTGAGCGTCCGTGTCGACAATCGCGCGGGCGGCGGCGACGCCGAGCGCATGTGGCGCTCGATCGACACGATGAGCCGCAGCCTCGCCGACATCGTGAAGCAGGTCAATGCGAGCTGCGAGGTGATCGGCAAGGCCGCCCGGGACATCGCGGAGGGCTACTCCAGCCTCTCGCAGCGAACCGAGGAGCAGGCCTCCACGCTGGAGGAGACCGCGAGCAGCACGGAGGAGCTGACCGCCACCGTGAAGCAGAATGCCGACGGCTGCCGGCGCGCGAGCGCGCTCGCCGGGGAAGCGAGCGGCATCGCGGCGCAGGCGGCCGAGTCGATGGGACGCGTCACCGACACCATGGACCGCATCGAGCGGGGCTCGCGACGCGTGGCGGAGGTGAGCGGACTGATCGAGGGCATCGCCTTCCAGACCAACATCCTCGCGCTCAACGCCGCGGTCGAGGCGGCGCGCGCGGGCGAACAGGGACGCGGTTTCGCGGTTGTCGCGAGCGAGGTGCGCAATCTCGCCCAGCGCTGCTCCGATGCGACAAAGGAGATCAGGAGCCTGGTCGGCGAATCGTCGGGCGCCGTGGCGGACGGCGGCAAGCTGGTCGGCGAGGCCGCCGCCACCATCGAACGCGCCGTGGCCAGCGTGCGTGCCGTGTCGCAGGAGATCGGCGAGATCGCGCGCGCCTCGGCCGAGCAGAGCGGCGCGGTGGAAGGAATCGGCAAGGCGATCCAGCAGCTGGAGGGCGTCACGCAGCACAACGCGGCGCTCGTCGAGCAGGCAGGTGCGGCGGCGCGAGCCTTCGAGGAGCAGGCGATGCGGTTGATGGACGCGGTGGGCACTTTCAAGCTCGACCGCGCCGAGGCGCGCGACGCCGCGGTGGCGCTCGTGGGCAAGGGCATCGCCCACATGGGCGTTGTGGGCAACGAGGCCGCGTTCCGCGACTTCGAGGACCGCAAGGGTCCGTTCATCCGGGGCGACTACTACTTGTGGGTCTGCGACCTGGACGGCGTCGTTCGCGCCAACGGCAGCAACCCGAAGTCGCGCAACCAGAACCATGCGGACCTGAAGGATGCCAACGGCAAGCCCTTCATCCGCGACGTGCTGCGCATCGCGGCGGAGCGCGGGAAGGGATGGGTGGACTACTACTGGCACAACCCGGTATCGAAGCGGGTGGAGCCGAAGTCGACCTACTTCGAGCGCCGCGGCGACGTGATCGTCCTTTGCGGGATCTACCGCACCGAAGCGGGCGCTGCGCAGGCCCTGGCGCGCCCGGCCGCACCCGGGTCGCGCCTGCTGACCGCCCGCTGACTCCGCTCCATTCGGCGCGAGTCGGCGTCGGGCGCGATCCGGCTGACGAGTCGTCGCTCGACAGGCCCGGACCGACTATCATGTGACAGGCGCTCTCGAGGGAGCGCCCTTTCCGGTCTGCAAGCGGCGGCCGCATCCCTTTCCACGAGTGTTGCGATGAACCTTCCCTTCGTCGGCGGAAACGAGCGCATCGCGTTCGCCTCGGTCGATGTCTTCCTGCGCAGCGGCGCCGATCCCCGGGGGGAGCGGCCTTGACGGTGAGCGCCACCGCCGAAGCGGTGCGGCGTCTCCAGGCGGGCGACGTGGTCGCCTTTCCGACGGAGACCGTTTACGGGCTGGGTGCCGACGCGACGAATCCCGAGGCGGTCGCGAAGATCTTCGCGCTGAAGGGCCGCCCCGGGCACCATCCGCTCATCGTGCACATCGCCGACCCGCTGGCGCTCGAGCTCTGGGTGCGGCACGTGCCGGAGACGGCGCGCAAGCTCGCGGCGCGCTTCTGGCCGGGGCCGCTCACGATGATCCTCGCGAAATCGCCGCGCGTGCCCGCGAGCGTGACCGGCGGCCAGGACACCGTCGGCCTGCGCTGCCCCTCGCATCCCGTGGCGCAGGAGCTGCTGCGCGAGTTCGCGCGCGCGGGCAGCGGCGGCGTGGCCGCACCCTCGGCCAACCGCTTCGGGCACGTGAGCCCGACCACCGCGCAGCACGTGCGCGAGGAATTCGGCGGCGACCTCTTCGTGCTGGATGGCGGCGCGTGCGAGGTCGGCATCGAGTCCACCATCGTCGATCTGTCGCGCGGCGCGCCGGTGCTGCTGCGCCCGGGCGCCATCACGCGGCGCGACATCGAAGCGGTGCTCGGCATCGCGCCGACGGAGCGCGATGCGGCCGCCCCGCGCGCCCCGGGAACGCTCGCCGCGCACTACGCGCCGCGCACGCCGCTCGCGCTGGTGGATGCGCGCGCGCTCGCCGCCGAAGTGGCGAAGTCGCGCGCCCTCGCGGTGCTGGCGCTGCGCGACAGGCCGGACAGCGCGAACGTCGCCGCGTGGGTGGCCGCGCCGGCGGATCCGACGCAATACGGCCACGATCTCTACGCCAACCTGCGCGCGCTCGATCGCAGCGGCGCGGCACGCATCCTCGTGGAAGCGCCGCCCGAGCTCGCGGCGTGGGAGGCGGTGAACGACCGGCTGCGGCGCGCGGCGGCGGGGGCGGGCGCGATGGGCGACGAGCCGTAGGCGGGGAATTTCGGCGCGCGGCGGCTGTTTCAACGACAAGTTAAGATCTTGCGCATCGATGCGAAGCGATGAAAGGCGAACCATGGGATATGCCGCGAAGCTGCTGGCCGTGCTCACCGCGAGCCTCGCGATCACGGGTTGCGCGCCGATGATCACCCAGAGTCCCGGCGCGGGCTTGAGCCCGGTGAACGCGGTTTCCGACGGGCCCGACAAGCACCTTTTCCTCTTCGGCCACGACGTCGTGAGCTATTTCACCGACCATCATCACCAGCCCGGATCGCCGGCGATCAAGAGCGTGTACAAGGGCGTGACCTTCCGCTTCGCAACGCCCGAGCACAAGGCGATGTTCGACGCCGCGCCCGAGAAGTACATCCCGCAGTTCGGCGGATTTTGCGCGAACGGCATCGTGTACGGGATTCCCTGGGGCGGCGACGCGGACGTGTGGGAGATCTTCGACGGCAAGCTCTACATCTTCGGCGGCAAGGGCTCGCACGACGCCTTCATGCTCGACGTGCCGCGCAACCTGAAGCTCGCGCACTACTACTGGGACACCGAAGTGAACGGCTCCAACGCTTTCTTCCAGCGCGCGAAGCGCCTCATCTTCCGCGTGCCGCACTACAAGACCGGCAAGGAGCTGGCCGACGAAGTCGCTCGCGCGAAGAAATAGGGATTTTCACACGCCGGTGGCTTCGGCCATGAGCGCGCGCCAGCGGCCGTAGCGAGCGCGCAGCGGGGCGTCGTCGGACGGCGCGAAGGCCTCCTCGGCCGCATCCTCGTTCCACGGCCGCGGACGGCCGGCGGCGAGATAGCCGATCCCGCGCGCGGTAGCCTCGGGATCGTGGCGGCGATGCACGGCGAGCCCGCTCACGTTCGCGAGCCGCCGGCACAACGCGTCCAGGCGCGAGACGCCACCGCTCACGCGAATGCGGCGCGCGGGCGCCAGGTACTTGTCGATCTCGTCGATGTTGGCCTGCAGCAGGAACGCGATGCTCTCGACCACGGCGACCGCCTTCTGCCACGGCTCGCCCTCGCCCACGAAGCGCGACGGGAAATCCGGTTTCCAGAACGGCCCGCCGAGCCCCGCGATGCCGTTGAGAAAGAGCGGCGGCTCCTCGGGCCTCTCGAGCCACTCCGGCAGCCGCGCCTCGGCGTCCACGATGCCGAGGTCGGTGCGCAGCCATTCGAGCGCGGTGCCCGCGCCGTTCACGTTGCCCTCCGCGGAGTAGACGGTGGTCGCGCCGTCGTCGAGGATGATGCCGGTGAGGCTCCGCGGGAGGTAGGGCGGCGCGCGCGTGACGGCGCGCTGCACGAAGGCACTGGTGCCGATGTTCACGTAAGCCGAGTCGCCCTCGGGCCAGCCGAAGGCGAACACCGCCGCCGACTGGTCGCCGTTCACCGCGGCGAGGGGAATCGCGAGGTCGTCGATGCGCATCGTACCGAACGCGTGGCACGTGGGAACGCTCCCGGGAAGGAATCCCGCGGGCAGGCCGAAGAGCGCGACCAGCTCCGGATCCCAATCGCGCGTGGCGATGTTCCATAGCTGCGTGCGCGCCGCGCATTGCGGATCCGCCAACAGCGAGCGTTCCTCCGTGAGGCGGAAGACGAGGAAGCTCGCCTGCGGCCCCCACGCGAGCGTCGCGGCGGCGCGCGCTTCGCGCACCGCGGGCAAGTGGTCGAGCGCCCAGCGCAGCTTGCTCGCGCCGTAGTGGGCCGAGAGGAAGAGCCCGGTCTTGCGATGGATTGCCTCGCCCTGCGGCTCGAATTGGCGCAGCCATTCGTGCGCGCGGCGATCCTGCCAGCTGAAGAGCGGTGCGAGGCAGCGGCCGTCGCGCCGGTCCCAGCACGCGCAGCTCGCGCGCTGGCTCGCGAGCCCCGCGGCGACGAGGTCGCGCCGGCGTTCCCCGAGCGGCGCCAGCGCCTGGCGCACCGCGTCGACCACGGACGCCACCATCTCCTCGCCATCCTGCTCGGCCCAATCCGGCTGCGGCCGCGCCAGCCCGATCGCGCGCTCGCCCTGCGACACCACGCGTCCGCGCCGGTCCAGCACGACCGCGCGGCTCGCGTGCGTGCCCTGGTCGATGGCGAGGTAGAGAGGGTCCGTACTCATGAGAAAATCGGGGACAGACCCCATTTTCCCTTAGGCGGAACAGAAGCGGTTCCACCTAAAGGAAAACGGGGTCTGTCCCCTAAAGCTCGACGAGCGCATGCTCGCGCGCCGCGTCCGCGCCGATCCGCATGCGCCCGCGCACCACGTAGAGGAATACCGTGCGGGCCACCCACGCCGGGGAAACGCGCGCCTCCGCCGGCGCGGAGCGCGACCGTGGACATGAAGACGCCGGTCAGCGACTCGACCGGCCCGCGTCGGCCGTTCCATTCGCCCGGGATGAGGTGCACAGTGCCCCGTGCATCGGAAGTCGGGATCGCGGGGATGCCGGCCGCCTGCAATCCGACGTAGCGCGGCTGCGCCATCTTGAGGCGCGCGGGCAGGTTCACCCAGAGCTGCAGGATCTCGAGCGGCCCGCCGCGATCCTTGAACTCGCGCGACGAGACTTCCGCGTGCACGAGCCCGCGCCCGGCGGTCATCCATTGCACGCCGCCCGCGCGGATCACGCTCTCGTGGCCGCCCGAATCCTTGTGCGTGAGCTCGCCCTGCACGATGAAGGTCACCGTCTCGAACCCGCGATGCGGATGGGAACCGAACGGCAGGCCGTCGTTGCCCGGCGCGTACACCTGCGGCCCGTGGTGGTTCAGGAACAGGAACGGGTCGAGCTGCGGGATTTCGGGGCCGATCCCGCGGGTTTCTCCACCAGTTCGCGCGCCTGCGAAATCGCCTCCTCGTACGAAAGCGATCGACCGCATGCCTCGGCCGTGGCGAAGCGCGCCTCCCCCAACGCGTCGCGCGTGCGCGCGATGAGCGGGCCCAGGTACGCACGCTCCGCGGGCTCGAGGTAGTAGCCCATCTGCTCCGACTGCGCCTCGGCCGCTCCATGCAGGCGCGCCGCGCGCTCCCATTCCCCGAGCACCGACGCGAGGCCCACCGCGCATTGCACCTGCACCACGCCCACCCGCTTCGAACCGATGTCTTCGGCGATCGCGATGCCTTCGCGCAACATCGTGCTGGCGCGCTCCACCTCGCCGCGATTGATGGCGATCGCCGCCAGGTTCACGAGGCTCACCGCCACGATGGCGAAGTCCGCCCGAGGCCGGTTGAGCGCAAGGGTCTCGGCGTACAGCGCTTCGGCCTCGTCGAGCCGGCCTTCGGCGCGATGCAGCTCGGCAAGCGCGCTGAGGGCCTTGGAGATGCGCGCCTCGTCCGCGGTCTCGCGCGACTGCGCCAGCGCGTCCTGCAGGTGCTCGCGCGCGGCGGCCCGGTCGGACAGGGCCACCTCCAGGTAACCCAGCAGCCGCAGGGCCTCGGCCGCGCGCGCCTTGTCGCCGATGTCGCGCGCGACGGCAAGGCTCGTCTCCACGCGACTTCTCGCGTCTTCGTAGCGGCCCATGAAGTAGCCGAGCGCGCCGGCGGCCCACAGCGCGCGGCACCGGGCGAGGCTGTGGCGCTGCGCCCCCGGCCGCTGCAGGGCCTCCACGGTCACGCGGTATCCCAGCGCGAACAGGCCGGAATGGAGGAAGAGGTCGTTCAGGGCCGACACCAGGATCAGGCCGGCCTCGCCGCTGTCCGGCGCGCGATCGCACCAGGCATGCGCCGCCATGAAGTTCTCGCGCTCGACGCCGAACCGCGCGAGCCATTCGCCCTGCTCTTCGCCGCGCAGCTTCGCGTCGGCCCGCTGCGCGAGGGCGACGAAGCATTCGAGATGGCGGTTGCGCGCGGCCTCGCCTTCGCCCGCCTCGTTCAGGCGATCCTGCGCGAACTGGCGCACCGTCTCGAGCATGTGGTAGCGCGGCTCGTCGAGCGCGTCGCGGCGCACGAGGACGAGCGACTTGTCCACGAGGCGTTCGAGCCCGTCGAGGACCGCCATCTCGTCGCCACCCGACCCCGCGACGGCGGCCGCTTCGCGCAGGCTCCAGCCGCCGGTGAACACGGACAGCTGCCGCAACAATCGCTGTTCCTGGTGCCCCAGCTGGGCGTGACTCCACTGCAGCGTGTGCAGCAGCGTCTGGTGGCGCGCGATCGAGCGCGAGTTGCCGGTGAGGAGGCGAAAGCGATCGTCCAGCTTCTCGCGGATCTGCTCGATGGAGAGCATCTTCACCCGTGCGGCCGCGAGCTCGAGCGCGAGCGGGATGCCGTCGAGCCGCCGGCAGACCTCGGCGATCGCGGGAGCGTTCGCCGCGGTGAGCGCGAAATCGGGCGCCACCTGCCGCGCCCGGTCCGCGAAGAGCCGCACCGACTCGAACACCGCGATCGCCGCCGGATCGCGCAGCGAGGCCCCTGGCGTCGCGAGCGGGCGAACGGCCGCCACGCGCTCGCCGGCGATGCCGAGGCCCTCGCGGCTCGTGGCGAGCATCCGCACCCGCGAGGCCGAAGTGAGCCAGCGCTGCACGAGCCCGGCGCAGGCGGCGATCACGTGCTCGCAGTTGTCGAGCACGAGCAGGAGGTGCTTGTCCTCGAGATGGCGCGTGAGGGTCTCCTCGATCGGCCGCTCGGCTTCCTCGCGCACGCCCAGGACCGCCGCCACCGCCGTCGCGACGCGCTCGCCGTCGGCCACCGGCGCGAGGTCCACGAACCACACGCCGTCCAGAAACGAGGGCAGCATCATCCGCGCGAGCTCGATGCCGAGCCGCGTCTTGCCGCAACCGCCGATCGCCGTGAGCGTGAGCAGGCGCGTGCGCTCGAGCGCTTCCGCGTACTCGGCGAGGTCGCCCTCGTGGCCGATGAAGCTCGTGAGCGGTTGCGGCAGGTTGTGCTTGCGGGCGCGGGATCCGGCGGCGGTGGCGACCGGGACGCGCTCCACGCCGGCGGCGAAGCGGTAACCGTATCCCGGGATCGTCGCGATCGTCCCCGGCCCGATCAGCTTGCGAAGGGTCGACACCTGGACCTGCAGGTTGTTCTCCTCGACGACGAGGCCGGGCCACACGCGCTCGAGGAGCTCCTCCTTGGCCACCAGCGCCCCGGCGCGCTCGACGAGCGCCAGCAGCACGTCGAACGCGCGCGGGCCGGCCGTCACGGGCGCGCCGTCCGCGAGCAGGCGCCGCTCGCGCGGCTGCACGATGAAGCGTCCGAAGCGGTATTCGCAGGCGACGTCCTCGGTCATGGCACGGAGGGTCCCGGGTCGAATCCGGAAGTCTATGTCCGGGCGGAAGTCCGCGCCATCGGAACCGGCACGTTTCAGCAACGTTTAAGGCCGCCTTAAGGACGCGGGGAAGGCGTCGCGGCGACACTGGACCCCGCCGGACAACTCGAGGAGATTCCCGATGCCGCGATACCTGGTCGAACGTTCCTTTCCCGAAGGTCTCTCGATTCCCACGACTGCCGAAGGCGCCAAGACTTGCCGCATGGTCGTCGAACGGAATGCCGCCGAGGGGGCGACCTGGGTGCAATCGTACGTGAGCCCGGACCGGACCCGGACCTTCTGCATCTACGACGGCCCCAGCGTCGAATCCATTCGCAGCGCCGCGCGGCGCAATGGCCTTCCCGTCGACGGCATCACCGAGGTGCAGGTGCTGGACCCGTACTTCTATCGCCCGTGAACGCGCGGGACAGGTTGGAGCGGACCCTCGTCTTGTGCAGCGTCTGGCTGTACCTCGGGTACATCGGCGCGGCTTTCACGGCGATCGGACTGCTCGAGGCGGGCCTCGCCGAGGCAAGCCTCGTGCCGCCGCTCGCGCAGGTCTTCTTCGGGGCCGTCCTCGCCGCATGTTGCTGGCGGCGGGCCCGGGGCGTCCTCGAGCGGGCGCAGAACGCCGAGCGAACGGCTACATCATCTTCATCGCGCGCGGCAGCCACAGGGTGAGCCCGGGCCAATACGTGACGATCACGAGGAACACGAGCATCGTGAGGAGCCACGGCCACACGGCCTTGGTGAGCTCGGTGATGCCCAGCCGCGAGATGCCCGAGGCGACGTAGAGGTTCAGGCCCACGGGCGGGTGGCAGAGGCCCACTTCCATGTTGACGTCGATGAGGATGCCCAGGTGCACCGGGTTGATCCCCAGGCTCACCGCGGTCGGGTACAGGATCGGCGCCATGATGAGGATGATGGACGACGGCTCCATGAAATTGCCCGCGATCAGCAGCATCAGGTTCGCGATCAGCAGGAACTCGACCCAGCTCAGGTTCTTGGCGAGGAACCAGTGGGCGAGCGCGTTGGGAATGTTCTCGTTGGTGAGGATGAAGGAGAAGAGCACCGCGTTGGTGATGATGTAGAGCAGCATCGCGGACGTGTTGGCGCTCTTGAGCAGCACCTTCGGCACGTCGCTCATCTTCAGGTCCTTGTAGACGAACACGGACACGAAGAACGAGTAGACGGCGGCCATCGCCGCGGCCTCGGTGGCGGTGAAGATGCCCGAGTAGATGCCGCCGATGATGATCACCACCAGCATCAGTCCCCAGATGCTGCGGCGGAAGGCCCGCCAGCGCGCGAGCCAGCTCTTGCGCTCCATGCGCGGGTAGTTGCGCTTGCGCGCGATCCACCACGTCACCGTGCAGAGCATGATCGTGAGCATGATCCCCGGGAGGAGCCCCGCCACGAAGAGGGCGCCGATGGAGGTGTTGGTCGCGATCGCGTAGATCACCTTCGGGATCGACGGCAGCATCAGGATGCCGAGGGAGCCCGCGACCGTGATCACGCCGGCGCCGAAGCGCATGGGATAGCCGTTGCGCACCATCTCGGGCAGCACGATGGAGCCGATCGCCACCACCGTCGCCACGCTCGAGCCGCACACCAGCGCGAACATGGCGCAGGCGACGATTCCGGCGAGCGCGAGGCCGCCGTGGAAGTGCCCCACGACCGAGGTCGCGAAGTCGATCATCCGGCGCGCGACACCGCCATGGGTAAGGAAGGTGCCCGCGAGGATGAAGAACGGCACCGCCATGATCTCGAACCTCTCGATGCCGGTGAAGAGCTTCAACCCCACCGCCGCGATGGGCACCTGGGTCATGGTGAAGAGGAACAGGAGGACGGTGAGGCCGAGCGCGATGGAGATCGGCATCCCGGTGAGCATCAGCGTCACGAGGATGGCGAAGATGATGCCGGCGTTGCCGAGCGAGGCGACCCCGAGCAGCAGGATCGCGACGATCGTGAGCGCCGTCGCCGCCTGCCGGGTCGTCATCGCCTTCGGAATCAGGATGGCGCTCATCGTGCCGCCGCTCCGACGGGTGCGGCCGCCGGCGCGACCGCGTCCTCGTCCACGCCCTCGACGTACGCCGCGTCATGGTGCGGCAGCTCGCCGGTGCGCAGGAAGCTCCAGGCGACCTGCAGGAAGCGGAACGACATGAGATAGGAGCCGCAAGGGATCGCGAGGTACACGATCCACATGGGGGCCTCCAGGTCGGGCGAGGTCTGGTCGGTGTGCGCCAGCTCGTAGACGAAACGCACGCCGAGGGTGCCGACCACGCCGGTGAAGAAGGCGCCCGCCAGCAGGCCGAACATGATCGACACGAAGCGCCAGCGCGGGGGCAGGTTGTTGACGAGCACGTCCACGCCCACGTGGATGCCGGTGCGCACGCCGTAGGCCGCGCCGAACTTCGCCATCCACACGAACATGTAGATGCAGAGCTCCTGCGCCCAGGCGAGGTTGATCTTGAAGAGCGCGTCGTAGAGCGCGTCGAAGTGGAACTTGGCGCTCAAGTCCAGCGCGTAGCGGTGCGCCACCGCGACGAAGATGAGGAGTGTCGCTCCGGCGATCAGCGATGCGATCAGCCACTCCTCCAGCCGGTCGAGGACCTTCAGCATGGCGCGGCTCTCATGGACAGCGGCGGCCCGGGCGCTCGCCCGGGCCGCGCGGGGGGGCTACAGCTTGTTCGGGTCGAAGCCCGTTGCCTTGTAGATGGACTCGATCAGGTCCTTGCCGATGCGCGACTCGTTCTCCTTGTGGACCTTGATGAGGGCCCTCTTCCATTCGCGCTTCTGTTCCGGCGTGAGCGTGATGATCTCCGTCTTGCCGCTCTTGCGGACCGCCTCCAGCGCGTCGTCGTTCTCCTTCTTCGCGATCTCGTTCACGTGCTTGGTCGTCTCGGCCATGCACTCCTCGAGCGTCTTGCGGATGTCGGCCGGCAGTCCGTCCCAGAACTTCTTGTTCACGATGACGGCGTAGCCGAGGTAATGGTGGTCGGAGAGCGTGAGGTACTTCTGGACCTCGTACATCTTCTGCGTGTAGAGGTTCGAGGGCGGGTTCTCCGTGCCGTCCACCACGCCCGTCTGCAGGGCCTGGTACACCTCGGAGAACGCCATCACCTGCGGGATCGCGCCCAGCGCGCGCATCTGGCTGTCCAGCACCTTCGAGGATTGGATGCGCATCTTGAGTCCGCGGAAATCGGCGGGCACGCGCAGCGGCTTGTTGGCGCTCATGTCCATGAAGCCGTTGTCCCAGTACGCGAGCCCGATGATGCCCTTGGGCTCGAGCTTCCTGAAGAGCGACGCGCCCACGGGGCCGTACGTGATCTTGTGCAGCTCGGTCGTAGCTGTCGAAGAGGTACGGCAGGTCGAACGCCTCGAAGTCGCGCACGCCCAGCGGGCCGAACTTCGCGAGCGACGGGGCCAGCATCTGCACGGCGCCCAGCTGCAGCGCGTCGACCTCCTCGTTGTCCTTGTACAGCGTGCTGTTCGGGTACACCTCGACCTTCACGCGGCCCTTGGTGCGCTCCTCGGCGAGCTTCTTGAAGTATTCGGCGCCGTTGCCCTTGGGCGTGTTCTGCGCGACGACGTGGCTGAACTTGATGACGATGGGCGCCTGCGCGAACGCGCCGGCGAGCGGCAGCGCGGCGAGCAGGACGGCGATTGCGACTCGGCGAATCATGGCTGGCTCCTCGACTTGGGGGGTGCCGCGATTTTACGCGCGCCGGGAGCAGCGACACTTTGACAGAAAGCATGGTTCGCGCGTCCGTCTTCCGCTCCATCGGCCCCCCGGGTGCGCTCCTCGAACGCGAACTCCCCGCCCGCCGAGACGGTGAGCACCGTCGAGGCGCGGGTCCCGTAGTCCGCGCCCGGGATGAGCGGGGCGGCCAGCCGCCGCTCCCATTCGAGCCCCACCCCGGTGTCGGGCAGCTCCGGGTCGGGCACGCCGCGGGCGTCGCCCAGCAGCTCGAAGAGGCGCGGCCGGGGGTCCGGCTGCGCAAGGGCCTGCTCCATGGCCTGGCGGCCGCGGGTGACCTTGGGCCAGGGCTCGTCCAGCACGTGGTTCGAGAGGCCGTGCACGCCGGGCGCGATGGGCCGTGCGCCGCCTTCACGGCTGCCGAAATACCAGAGAGTCTCCGCGTCGCCCACGATGAGGTTGAAGCCGTTGTACTCGTGGGCGCGGGCGCCTGCGGCCGCGAGGAAGGCGGGCGCCGATTCGGTCCCGAGCAGGAAATCCGTGACGAGGCCGCCGCGCGAGCGGGCGGTGGAGCGGCGATCCGACGGATCGCGGAAGTTGGTCACGGCGGCGAAGCGCCCGGCGCGCGTGACGCCCATCCACGTGCCGCCCGCCTCGAGGTCGCGGCCGGCGAGCAGGTCCGGGTGGTCGGGCCACCAGTGCGCGGGCTCGGCGGGACGGTCGCGCCATTCGTCGCGATTGGCGGCGACGACGAGGGGAAGGTCCGCGCGGCAGCGCCACGCGACGACGATGAGGCACAAGGTCGGATCCTTGCTGCGCGGGGCTCAGCCCTCCGCGGGGATCTTCTCCAGCAGCGCCGCGTAGCGGCGGTTGTCGAAGGGCGTGGAGTCGGCGAGCATGCGGTTCATTTCCTCGCGCAGCGCCGCGGCGATGTGGTGCAGGGCCTGGGTTCGCGTCTGTCCGGCGGCGACGAGGCGGTCGTACGTGGCCTTGGCCTCGGGCGGGTCGCCGCTCTCGATCTGGTTCACCACGGTGTCGAGAAAGGCGTTGCGGACGGTCTTGTCGTTATCCATGCGGGCCTCCGTTGGGCGGGCAGGTGAGGACATTCTGACACGGCGCTATCCCATGCGCCCGGGCAGCCACGTCACGAGCCCGGGGAAGAAGAAGATGAGTCCCACCGCGGCCACCATGAGGAAGAAGAGCGGCATCGACACGCGCGCGATCCAGGTGATCTCGCGCTTCGTCATTCCCTGCAGCACGAAGAGGTTGAAGCCCACCGGCGGCGTGATCTGCGCCATCTCCACCACGAGCACGATGAAGATCCCGAACCACACCAGGTCGATGCCGGCCTTCTGGATGGTGGGCAGGATCACGCCCATGGTGAGCACCACCATCGAGATGCCGTCGAGGAAGCAGCCCAGCACGATGTAGAACACCATCAGCCAGAAGAGCAGGCCCAGCTGCGAGAGGCCGAGGCCGGTGATGTACTCGGCGAGCTTGCGCGGCAGGCCGATGTAGCCCATGGCGAGCGTGAGGAAGGACGCGCCGGCGAGAATGAACGCGATCATGCAGTACAGCCGCGTCGCCCCCATGATGCTCTGCATGAAGACCTGCGCGTTCATCGAGCCCTGGATCCACGACAGCGCCAGCGCGCCCACGACGCCCAGCGCGGCGGCCTCGGTGGCGGTGGCGATGCCCACGTAGATCGAGCCCAGCACCAGCGCGATCAGCGCGACCACCGGGATCAGGTGGCGCGAGGCGTGCAGCTTCTGCGCGAACGTCATCGTCTGGTCCGGCGCCGGGATGCGCTCCGGGTGGATCAGCGACCAGGCGATCGTGTAGCCCATGAAGAGGCCGGCCAGCACGAGCCCGGGGACCACGCCCGCGATGAAGAGGCGCGTGATCGACACGTCGGCCGAGACGCCGTAGACGATCATGATGATCGAGGGCGGGATGAGCAGGCCCAGCGTGCCGGCGCCGGCGAGCGTGCCGATGGTCATGTCGTCCGGATAGCCGCGCTTCGCGAGCTCCGGCAGCGTCATCTTCCCGATGGTGGCGCAGGTGGCCGCGCTCGAGCCCGACACCGCCGCGAAGATCGTGCAGCCGATGATGTTGGTGTGCAGCAGCCGTCCGGGAATGCGCGAGAGCCACGGCGCCAGCCCCTTGAACATGTCTTCCGAGAGACGCGTGCGGAAGAGGATCTCGCCCATCCAGACGAAGAGAGGCAGCGCCGTGAGCGTCCATGAGGACAGCGATCCCCACACGGTCACCGCCATCGCGTCGCCCACGGGCCGGCTGGTGAAGAGCTCCATGCCGAGCCACGCCACGCCGAGGAGCGAGAGTCCGATCCACAGGCCGCTGCCCAGCAGCGCGAAGAGCAGCACGATGAGGAGCAGCGTGATGAGGAAGTCCATGCGGCGCTATTCGATGAGCTTCAGCTCGTCCCTGTTCGCGGTCGCGATCTCGCGGCGGCGCAGCAGCAGCACGAGGTCGTCCACCATCGCCACCAGCAGCACGATCGAGCCCGCCGCCATCGCGAGCTGCGGGATCCACAGCGGTGTGGCGTCGTTGCCCTGGGACATGTCGTTGTACACGTGCGACTGCCACGCCAGCCGCGCGCTGTAGAACGCGAGCACCGCGCAGAAGAAGGTGCCCGCGACGTGGCTCCACAGGTCGAGGGGGCGGCGCAGGCGAGCGCCGAAGCGCTCGAGGAAGAGCATCACGCGGATGTGCTCGCCGCGCTTGAGCGTATGGGCGAGGGCGAGGAAGCCCGCCGCGGCCATGCAGTAGCCGGCGTACGCGTCGCTGCCCCGCAGGTTGAAGCCGGCGATGCGCCCGACCACGCTCGCCAGCACCATCGCCAGCACGCCGACCATGAAGAACGCCGCCAGATACCCCGCGGCGTTATAGAGATGATCCAGGAAGTTTCGAAGACGCATGGAACCGCGAAAACGCTCCCAACGTTCGCTCCCTCCCCCTTGGGGGAGGGTCGGGGAGAGGGTCTTACTTCCGATACGCCTCCACGATCGCCTTGCCGTCCGGGCCGGCGGTCGCGAGCCACTCCTCGGTCATCTTGTCGCCGATCTTCCTGAAGTCGGCCTTGAGCCGGGCGGAGGGGGGTGCGACGTGCATGCCGTTCTTCGCGAGCTCGCCGAGGTACCACTTGTTCTTCTCCTCGGAAGTCTTCCAGCCGCGTGCCTCGGCCGCCTTCGCGGCGTCGAGCACGGCCTTCTGGCTCGCCTTGTCGAGGGAGTCGAACGCCTGCTTGCTCGCGAACACGATGTTCTTCGGAAGCCACGCCTGCGTGTCGTAGTAGTACTTCACGACTTCCCACGCCTTGGTGTCGTAGCCCGTGGCGCCGGAGGTGATGTTCGCGTTCACCGCGCCCGTCGCCATCGCCTGCGCGAGCTCGGCGACCTGGATGGTGACCGGCTGCGCGCCGGCCAGCTCCGCGATGCGCGAGGTGTACGGGTTGTACGCGCGCATCTTCAAGCCCTTCATGTCCGCCATGGAGTTGATGGGCTTCGTGGAGTAGATGCCCTGCGGCGGCCACGGCACGGTGTAGAGGACCATCATCCCCTGCTTCTCGAAGCGCTCCTCGATCGCCTTCTTCGAGGCCTTCCAGAGCTTGGCCGCGTCCTTGTAGCTCGTGGCGAGGAATGGCACGGAATCGACGCCGAACACCGGATCCTCGTTGGAGTAGCCCGAGATGAGGATCTCGCCGACCTGCGCCTGCCCGCCCTGCACGGCGCGCTTGATCTCCGTGGCCTTGAAGAGCGAGCCGTTGGGATGGACGGTGATCTTGAGCTTGCCTTTCGTCGCCTTGTCGACGTCGGCCACGAACCGGGCGATGTTCTCGGTGTGGAAATTGGTGGCGGGGTAGGGCGTGGGCATGTCCCACTTCACCTGCGCCGAGGCGGCCGCGCAGAAGGCGGCGGCGCAAAGGGCGGCGAGGGCGTGCGCGATCTTCATGGGGGAATCTCCGGTGGGTGTGCCCGGGCAAGCTAGCAAACGGGGGTGCGCGTGTCAAAATGACCGGTCGCGTCATTCCCGCGAAGGCGGGAATCCAGGCTCGAACCACAGATGAACACAGATGAACACAGATGAGCGCGCGAGTAGCAGCGGGTGGCAGTTCTGGATCGACCGCGGTGGCACGTTCACCGATATCGTCGCGCGCCGGCCGGACGGGGGGCTGCTCGCCCACAAGCTGCTCTCCGAGAATCCCGAGCAGTATCGGGACGCCGCCATCGCGGGCATCCGCCACCTGCTGGGCGTGGCGAAGGACGCGCCGATCCCGGTCGACCGGATCGAGGCGGTGAAGATGGGAACCACCGTCGCCACCAACGCGCTGCTCGAGCGCAAGGGCGAGCCGACGGTGCTCTTCATCACCCGGGGCTTCCGCGACCAGCTGCGCATCGCCTACCAGAACCGCCCGCGCATCTTCGATCGCCACATCCGGCTGCCGGAGATGCTCTACCGCAAGGTGGTCGAAGTCGACGAGCGCATGGGCGCGCACGGCGACGTGGTGCGCCCGCTCGACGAGGGCGCGGCGTGGGAGCAGCTCGCCGCGGCGCGCGCCGAGGGCTACAACTCGATCGCGATCGTCTTCCTGCACGGCTACCGCCATCCGGCGCACGAGGCGCGCGTGGCCGAGCTCGCGCGCGAGGCCGACTTCGAGCAGATCTCCGTCTCCCACGTCGTGAGCCCGCTCATGAAGGTGGTCTCGCGCGGCGACACGACCGTGGTGGACGCGTACCTCTCGCCGATCCTGCGCCGCTACGTGAACCAGGTGGCCGCGGAGCTGCCCGGCGCGCGCCTCATGTTCATGCAGTCCAACGGCGGGCTCACCGACGCGCTGCGCTTCCAGGGCAAGGATTCGATCCTCTCGGGGCCCGCGGGCGGCATCGTCGGCATGGTGAGCACGTCGCTCGCCGCGGGCTTCGGCAAGGTGATCGGCTTCGACATGGGCGGCACCTCGACCGACGTGTCGCACTACGCGGGCGAGCTCGAGCGCGAGTTCGAAACGCTGGTGGCGGGCGTGCGCATGCGCGCGCCCATGATGTCGATCCACACCATCGCGGCCGGCGGCGGCTCGATCCTGCACTTCGACGGCCAGCGCCAGCGCGTGGGGCCCGACTCGGCGGGCGCCAATCCGGGCCCCGCGTGCTACCGGCGCGGCGGCCCGCTCACCGTGACCGACTGCAACGTGATGCTGGGCAAGATCCAGCCCGGCTTCTTCCCCCACGTCTTCGGGCCGCGCGGCAACCAGCCGCTCGACGCCGAGCTGGTGAAGGGCAAGTTCGCGGAGCTCGCCGGCGAGATCGCGCGCGCGACCGGCAAGCCGCAGGATGCGCACGCCGTCGCCGAGGGGTTCCTGCGCATCGCCGTGGCCAACATGGCGAACGCGATCAAGTTCATCTCCGTGCAGCGCGGCCACGACGTCACCGGATACACGCTCGCCTGCTTCGGAGGCGCGGGCGGCCAGCACGCGTGCCTCGTGGCCGACGAGCTGGGCATGAAGCGCGTGTACATCCATCCGTTCGCGGGCGTCCTCTCGGCCTATGGCATGGGGCTCGCGGAAGTGCGCGCTTTGCGCGAGGAGGCGGCGGAGCGCCGCCTGGACGAGGCGCTGGAGGACATCGTGGAGAAGTCGGTGCGGCTGGGCGAGCAGTGCGTGGACGAGCTCAAGTGGCAGGGCGTCACGCTCTCGCGCCTGGACAAGCGCGTGCACCTCAAGTACGAGGGCACCGACACCTCGCTCGTGGTGCCGCTCGGCTCCGTCGCGGCGATGCGCGCCGAGTTCGAGCGGCTGTATGCGCAGCGCTTCAGCTTCCTCATGCCGGGCCGCGCGCTCGTCGCGGAGGCGGTGGCGGTGGAGGCGATCGGCGGCGGCGGCTCGACGAGTGCCGCGCCGGCGGCCGGCTCGGCCCCTGCCGCGGCCGCCGCCGCGCAGCCGGTGGATCGCGTCGAGATGACGAGCGGCGGCACGCGGCATGCGACCGGCGTCTACGCGCGTGACGATCTCGCGACCGGGACGCGGATCGCGGGCCCGGCGATCATCGCCGAGCGCAACGCGACCACCGTCGTCGAGCCCGGCTGGGAGGCGCGCGTCATCGGGCCGGGCCACCTCGTGCTCGAGCGCGTCACGCCGCGGGAGGTGCGCTACGCGGTCGGCACCGGCGCCGACCCCGTGATGCTCGAGGTCTTCAACAACCTCTTCATGTCGATCGCCGAGCAGATGGGCGTGCGCCTCGCCCAGACCGCGTACTCGGTCAACATCAAGGAGCGCCTCGACTTCTCGTGCGCCCTCTTCGACGCCGACGGCAACCTCATCGCCAACGCGCCCCACATGCCCGTGCACCTGGGCTCCATGGGCGAGAGCATCAAGACGGTGATCGCGAAGAACCGCGACACGATGAAGCCCGGGGACGTGTACGTGCTGAACGATCCCTACAACGGGGGAACTCATCTTCCCGATGTGACGGTCATCACTCCGGTCTATATGCAGGCCGAACGGCATGGGGACAGTCCCGGTTTTTCGGGCTCGGCTTCGCCCGAAAACTCCGGGACGGTCCCCATGCCGTTGTTCTATGTCGGCTCACGCGGCCACCATGCTGACATCGGCGGCATTACTCCGGGCTCGATGCCCCCGTTCTCGAAGAACGTCGAGGAGGAGGGCGTCCTGCTCGACAACGTGAAGCTGGTCGAGGACGGCCGCATGCTGGAGGAGGAGATGCGCCGTCTCCTCGCCGCCGCCCGCTATCCCGCGCGCAATCCCGACCAGAACATCGCCGACCTGCGCGCGCAGGTCGCCGCCAACGAGAAGGGCGTGCAGGAGCTCAAGCGCATGGTGGAGCACTTCGGCCTCGACGTCGTGCGCGCGTACATGAAGCACGTGCAGGACAACGCCGAGGAATGCGTGCGGCGCGTGATCGGCGTGCTGAAGGACGGCGAGTTCGCCTACGAGATGGACAACGGGGCGGTGATCCGCGTGAAGATCACCATCGGGCCCGACCGGCGCAGCGCCACCATCGACTTCACCGGCACGAGCGCGCAGCTGGAGAGCAACTTCAACGCGCCGGCCGCCGTCGTCTACGCCGCCGTCCTCTACGTGTTCCGCACGCTCGTGGACGACGACATCCCGCTCAATGCCGGGTGCCTCAAGCCCCTGCGGGTGATCATTCCCGAGGGCTCGATGCTCAATCCGCGGCCGCCGGCGGCGACCGTGGCGGGCAACGTCGAGACCTCGCAGTGCCTCACGGACGCGCTCTACGGGGCGCTGGGCGTGATGGCGGCCTCGTACGGCACCATGAACAACTTCACGTTCGGCAACGACCGCTACCAGTACTACGAGACGATCTCGGGCGGCACGGGCGCCGGTCCCGGCTTCGACGGCACCGATACGGTGCAGGCGCACATGACGAACTCGCGCCTCACGGACCCGGAGGTCCTCGAATGGCGCTTTCCCGTGCGCATCGACGCCCACGAGATCCGGCGCGGCAGCGGCGGGCGCGGAAAGTGGCGTGGGGGCGACGGGGCGACGCGCCGGGTGCGCTTCCTGGAGCCGATGACCGCGGCCATCCTCGCCGGCCACCGCCGCATTCCTCCCTATGGAATGGCGGGCGGCGAGCCGGGCGACGTCGGGCGCGACTGGGTCGAGCGCGCCGACGGCTCGCGCACGGAACTGTCCTTCGCGGACGAGGCCCAGGTGGATGCGGGCGATGTCTTCGTGATCGAGACGCCGGGCGGCGGAGGCTACGGGAAGTAGTTTCCGCTCGGCACGCTTCCTGCGCGTCGAAGCGAGACCGGACCGCTTGACTTTTTGACCGCGTCGGCATCCTGCCGCATCGCATGTGCGAAAATTAACTTCCTCCGCGATTCGCGCCGCGTATAAAATGGTCGCCTTTTCCGTGGGCGAGGGAGCGCAACGCGGGAAATGAGAACCACGCGTCCGAACGTGAAGATCGGCAACATCACCCTCAGGAACAATCTGATCGTCGCGCCCATGGCGGGCGTGACCGATCGGCCTTTCCGCAGCCTGTGCAAGCGCATGGGCGCGGGCATGGCCGTGTCCGAGATGGTCGCGTCCAACTCGCTGCTGTGGGGCTCCGAGAAGACCCTGCGCCGCGGCAACCACGAGGGCGAGGTGGAGCCGAAGGTCATCCAGATCGCCGGAGCGGACCCGGAGATGATGGCCGAGGCGGCCCGCTACAACGTGGACAAGGGCGCCGACATCATCGACATCAACATGGGCTGCCCGGCCAAGAAGATCTGCAACGTCTACGCCGGCTCGGCGCTCCTCCAGGACGAGCCGCTGGTGGCGAGGATCGTCGATGCGGTGGTGAAGGCCGTGGACATCCCGGTCACGCTCAAGATCCGCACCGGCTGGAACACGCAGAACCGCAATGCGCTCCGGATCGCGAAGATCGCCGAAGATCACGGCATCCGGTCGCTGGCCATGCACGGGCGCACGCGCGCCTGCATGTACACGGGCGAGGCGGAGTACGACACGATCCGCGCGGTGAAGGAATCCGTGCGCATCCCGGTGGTCGCCAACGGCGACATCACCACGCCCGAGAAGGCCAGGTTCGTCCTCGAATACACCGGCGCCGACGCGATCATGATCGGCCGCGCCGCCCAGGGCCGCCCCTGGATCTTCCGCGAGATCGAGCATTTCCTCGCGACCGGCACCGAGCTGCCCCCGCCGAGCGTGGCGGAGATCCGCGAGGTACTGGTCGGCCACCTCCACGACCTGTACGCCTTCTACGGCGTCGAGCGCGGCGTGCGGGTGGCGCGCAAGCACATCGGCTGGTACACGAAGGGACTCAAGAATTCCGCCGTGTTCCGCGCCCGCATGAACACCCTCGAGACCGCCGAGTTGCAGCTCGCCGCCGTGGCGCGCTTCTTCGACGAGCTGCTCGCGCACTCGGCCCGGCTCGAATACGACGACGAGGTCGCCCTTGCAGCGTAAACACAGGTACGACGCGAAGGCCGAAGCGAGCGCGCGCGAGAACGAGCTGGCCTCGACGGTGCGCCGGGTGATGAAGCAGTACTTCAAGGACCTCGACGGGGAGAAGTGCACCGGCATCTACGAGATGGTGGTGTGCGCGGTCGAGCGGCCGATGCTCGAGGTCGTCATGTTCCAGGCCCAGGGCAACCAGACGCGCGCCGCCGAGCTCCTGGGATTGAATCGCAACACCTTGCGGAAGAAATTGCAGCAGCACGGGCTGGACTGACGGAGCGATAGCTCCCATGTCCCCCATCAAGATCCGCCGCGCCCTCCTCAGCGTCTCCGACAAGACCGGCATCGTCGATTTCGCGAAGACGCTGCTCACCCACGGCGCGCAGATCCTGTCCACCGGCGGCACGGCGCAGCTGCTGAAGCTGAACGGCGTCGTCGTCACCGAGGTCGCCGACTACACCGGCTTCCCCGAGATGATGGAAGGCCGCGTGAAGACGCTGCATCCCAAGGTGCACGGCGGCATCCTCGCGCGGCGCGACAAGCCCGACCACGTGCGCGCCATGGAAGAGCACGACATCCCGCCCATCGACATGGTGGTGGTGAACCTCTATCCCTTCGCGCGCACCGTGGCCAACCCCCGCTGCACGATGGAGGAGGCGATCGAGAACATCGACATCGGCGGCCCCGCCATGGTGCGCGCGGCGGCGAAGAACCACGCGTTCGTCGCGGTGGTCACCGATCCGGCGGACTACGCCGGGCTCGTCGCGAAGATGAAGGCCGGCGGCGGCGCGCTCGCGCTCGAGGACCGCTACGCCCTCGCGGCGAAGGCCTTCAGCCACACGGCCGAGTACGACGGGATGATCTCCAACTGGCTCACGGCGCACGAGGCGGAGGGCCAGGCGCGCGAGTTTCCCGACCGGCTCAACTTCCAGTTCCGGCTGGCGCAGTCGCTTCGCTACGGCGAGAACCCGCACCAGTCGGCCGCGTTCTATGTCGAGCGCGATCCGCCCGCGGGCACGCTGGCCACGTTCCGCCAGCTCCAGGGCAAGGAGCTCAGCTACAACAACATCGCGGACGCCGACGCGGCGTGGGAATGCTGCCGCTCGTTCGAGGTGACGGCGTGCGTGATCGTCAAGCACGCCAACCCGTGCGGCGTCGCGGTGGCCGAGACCCCGCTCGACGCGTATCGCAACGCCTTCCTCACCGACCCCACGTCCGCTTTCGGCGGGATCATCGCGTTCAACCGCGCGGTCGATGCCGCGACGGCCGAGGCGGTCGCGAAGCAATTCGTCGAGGTGGTGATCGCGCCGGGCTACGACGCGCTCGCGCGCAAGGTGTTCGCGGCGAAGCAGAACGTGCGGCTCCTCGAGATCGCGCCCGAGCGCGGCGCCAACCGCCTCGACCTGAAGCGCGTGGGCGGCGGGCTGCTGGTCCAGACCGCGGACGAGTTCGACGTGGCGGAGCTGCGCATCGTCACGAAGCGCGAGCCCACGAAGGCGGAGATGAACGACCTCGTCTTCGCGTTCCGCGTCGCGCGCTTCGTGAAGTCGAACGCGATCGTGTTCTGCAAGGGCGGCATGACGCTCGGCGTGGGCGCGGGGCAGATGAGCCGCGTCGATTCGACCCGCATCGCGGCGATCAAGGCGAAGAACGCCGGCCTCTCGCTACGCCGCTCGGTCGCCGCTTCCGACGCGTTCTTCCCGTTCCGCGACGGGCTCGACGTCGTGGCCAATGCCGGCGCGACCGCCGTGATCCAGCCCGGCGGCAGCCTGCGCGACCGCGAGGTGATCGCGGCGGCCGACGAGCACGGGATCGCGATGGTCTTCACCGGGATGCGCCACTTCAGGCATTGATGACCGCGGCGCAGCGCGGAACCGCGCCGGGCCGGAGAGAGCGGGTCCTGGGCGTCCAATGGATCACCTACGACCGCGCCTTCGTGGAGGGTGAGCGGCGGCGCGTGACGGCGGTCGCGTGGATCGCCTGCTCCGCCCTGCTGCTGGCGCTCGGCGTCCTCGTCGTGGTCTTTCCCTCGATGGTCTTCTCGCGATGGGGCCTGCGGACACTCGGCCCGACCATCGCGGTCGTCCTGACGACGCCCTTCCTGTTCGTGCGAACCCTGGCCGACGTGACGCGCCGGCGCTCCGCCTTCCGGATGGGCGCCTCGGACGAAGGGCTCCACGTGATTGCCATGAATGCCTTCGGAAAAGTCGAAGAGGTGTTCGCACCGTGGTCCGAGGTGTATTCCGACGGAGCGCGATTGATCGCCGGTACCGCTGTCGTCCTGCTGCGGCAGCCTGCGCGCGAGATGTTCGATCGCGGGGCCGTGGCCGACGCGATCCTCGCGCGCATTCCGCCCGGCAACATGGTGAGCGCCGCGCGCCTGACGCTGAAGGCCGCCCGCGTGCGGCCGCGGGAGGCGGGGCTCATTGCCGCGATGATCCTTGCCTGTATCGCGATTCTCGTGGCGCAGTTTCTGGGCCTCATATAATGGCTGCTCTCCCACGCCCCGCACCTGCATGAAGCTCCTCGTCATCGGATCCGGCGGCCGCGAGCACGCCATCGCCTGGCGCCTCGCGCAGTCTCCCCGCGTTTCCCGCGTCTACGTCGCGCCCGGCAACGCCGGCACCGCGCGCGAGGACGGCGTGTTCAACGTCGACCTCACCGCCATTCCCGACCTGGTGCGCTTCGCCCAGCGCGAGGAGATCCACACCACCGTCGTGGGGCCCGAGGCGCCGCTCGCGGCCGGCATCGTGGACGCGTTCCTCGACGCGGACCTGCGCATCTTCGGTCCCACCCGGGCCGCGGCCCAGCTCGAGGCGTCGAAGGACTTCGCCAAGCGCTTCATGGCACGCCACGGGATTCCCACCGCCCAGCACGCGACGTTCACCGACGCCGAGTCGGCGCACAGCCACGTCGATGTCCACTCGACGCCCATCGTCATCAAGGCCGACGGGCTCGCCGCGGGCAAGGGCGTCGTGGTGGCCGCCAACGCCGGCGAGGCCCACGACGCGATCGACATGATGCTGGGCGGCCGCAAGCTCGGCGAGGCCGGCCATCGCGTGGTGATCGAGGAATTCCTGGAAGGCGAGGAGGCGAGCTTCATCGTGATGGTGGACGGCAAGAACGCGCTGGCGCTCGCCTCGAGCCAGGACCACAAGCGCATCTTCGACGGCGACCGCGGCCCCAACACCGGCGGCATGGGCGCGTACTCGCCCGCCCCGGTCGTCACTCCCGAGGTCCACCACCGCGTGATGCGGGAGGTCATCGGTCCCACGGTGAAGGGCATGGCGGCCGACGGCGTGCCCTTCATGGGCTTCCTCTACGCGGGACTCATGATCGACGCGCAAGGCGCGCCGCGCGTGGTCGAATTCAACTGCCGGCTGGGCGACCCCGAGACGCAGCCGATCCTCATGCGCCTGAAGAGCGACCTCTTCGAGCTGGTGGAGCACGGGATCGACGGCACGCTCGACCAGGTCGAGGCGGAGTGGGACCGCAGGGCCGCGCTGGGCATCGTGATGGCCGCCGCCGGCTATCCCGAGGCTCCGCGCAAGGGCGACGAGATCCACGGCCTGCCCAAGGACGAGGAGGACTTCCACGTCTTCCACGCCGGCACCGCGGAGAAGGACGGCAAGGTCGTGACCAACGGCGGGCGCGTGCTGTGCGTCACCGCGCTCGGCGACAAGGTGAAGATCGCCGCCGAGCGCGCCTACGAGGTCGTCGAGAAGATCCGCTTCGACGGCATGCAGTTCCGCAAGGACATCGGGCACCGCGCGTTCGGCCGCAGATGATGGACACCACGGCCGTCAGGGACTATCTCCTCGACCTCCAGGAGCGCATCGTCGCGAAGTTCGAGGCGCTCGACGGCAGGCGATTCCTGCGCGACGAGTGGACGCGCCCCGAGGGCGGCGGCGGGATCTCGCGCCTGCTCGAGGAAGGCAGCCTGCTCGAGCGCGGCGGCGTGGGCTTTTCCCACGTGCGCGGCGCGAAGCTGCCGCCGTCGGCGACCGCCCACCGCCCGCAGATCGCGGGGCAGCCGTGGGAGGCGATGGGCGTGTCGCTCGTCCTGCATCCGCGCAACCCGCACGTGCCGACGGTGCACATGAACGTGAGGTTCTTCGCCGCGTCTCCCTCTCCCTCGGGAGAGGGCCGGGGTGAGGGCGTCTGGTGGTTCGGCGGCGGCATGGACCTCACGCCCTACTACCCGTTCGACGAGGACTGCGTGCATTTCCACCGCGCCAACCGCGACGCGCTGGCACCCTTCCCCGGCCTGCACGAGCGCTTCAGGAAGGCGTGCGACGAGTATTTCTTCCTCAGGCATCGCAACGAGCCGCGCGGCATCGGCGGCACGTTCTTCGACGATTTCAGCGAGCTGGGCTTCGCGAAGAGCTTCGCGGTGATGCGCGCCGTGGGCGACGCGTTCCTGCCCGCGTACGTGCCCATCGTCGAGCGCCGGCGCGACGCGCCCTACGGGGAACGCGAGCGCGACTTCCAGGCCTACCGCCGCGGGCGCTACGTGGAGTTCAACCTGGTGTGGGACCGCGGCACGCTCTTCGGCCTGCAATCGGGCGGGCGCGCCGAGTCGATCCTCATGTCGCTGCCGCCCGTGGTCAAATGGCGCTACGACTGGAAGCCCGCGCCCGGCACGGCCGAGGCGCGGCTCGCGGAGGTCTTGTCGCCGCCGCGCGATTGGGCGAACCTGTAGTCATGTACGAGAACTTCAACCACTTCCACGCTCCGCTCGCCTCGCGGGCGGCCCATCGGCGGCGCGTCCTCACCGCGGGCAAGGTGGGCCTCCTGCTCATCGCCATCTCTCTCGCCATCGGCATGGCGGGCTACTCGGCGTTCGAGGGCCTCGGATCGCTCGACGCGTTCCTGGACGCGGCGATGATTCTTTCGGGCATGGGCCCGGTCCACAACCCGCAGACCGCGGCGGGCAAGCTCTTCGCGGGGATCTACGCGATCTATTCGGGATTCGCCGTGCTGGGCATCGCGGCGATCATCTTCGCGCCGGTCGTGCACCGGATCTTCCACCGGCTGCACATCGCCGATGCCGACAAGGACCCTACGACGTAGGCGCGCCCTCGAGGAGCAGCAAGCGCCCCTTGCTGTTGGCCCGGCGCATCGCCTTGGGCTTCTCGTAGTCGGGCGAATTCCACCACTGGCGCGCCGCATCCATCGAGGGGAACTCGATCAGCACGCGGCGCTGCTGCGGCCACTCGCCCTCGAGCGTCTCGGAAGCGCCTCCGCGCACGAGGAACCGGCCGCCGTACTTGGCGATCGTAGGAGGAACGTGCTTCGTGTAATCCTTGTACCCTTCGGGATTCGTGACCTCGATTTCCGCCCACACGTACGCCGCCATCGTTCCTCCCGTTCGTGACCGCCCTCGGAACCGCGCATCCTAGCAAATGACCGCCCTGCGAATCGTTCCCCGCGTGCGCGATCTCGGCGACGGCTTCCGGGTGCGCCGCGCGCTGCCCTCGCCGGCGTGCCGCAGCGTGGGGCCGTTCGTGTTCTTCGACCACATGGGCCCCGTCGTGCTCGCTCCGGGGCAGGGGCTGGACGTGCGCCCGCATCCGCACATCGGGCTCGCGACCGTCACCTACCTCTTCGAGGGCGAGATCCTGCACCGCGACAGCCTCGGCAACGTGCAGGCGATCCGCCCCGGCGAGGTGAACTGGATGACCGCGGGCCGCGGCATCGTGCATTCGGAGCGCACGCCGCCCGAATTGCGCGCGAGCGGCACGCGCCTCGCGGGCCTGCAGGTCTGGGTGGGGCTTCCCGCGGCGGACGAGGAGACCGAGCCCTCGTTCGCGCACCACGAAAGCCTGCCGGTCATCGAGGACAACGGCGTGACGGTGCGGCTCATCCTGGGCGACCTGCTCGGTCTCGCCTCGCCGGTGGCCACCCTCTCGCCGACCTTCTACGCCGACGTATCCCTCACCGCGGGACGGCGCATGGCGCTGCCCACGGATCCCGACGAGCGCGGCATCTACGTCGTGCAAGGGGAGATCGAGCTCGCGGGACATGTGCACGGCGCCGGCGAGATGCTCGTGTTCGAGACCGGGATGGAGACGCTCGTGACGAGCGCGGCGGGCGCGCGTTTCGTCGCGTTCGGCGGGGCGCCGCTCGAGGGTCCGCGCCACGTGTGGTGGAACTTCGTCTCGAGTCGCGAGGAGCGCATCCGCGAGGCCGCCGAGGACTGGATGGCGGGAAGGTTTCCCAAGGTCCCCGGCGATTCCGAATTCATCCCGCTGCCGGAGCGCGGACCCGGCGTGGTGAGCTATCCGTGACCTCCGGGAACGGCGATCGCGTCGGCCACGACGCGGGCGAGCGCGGTGGCGTGTTCTTCCTCGAGCGCGGCGAGCGGCGCATCGCGGAGCTCACCTACAAGCTGGAAGGACGCGACGCGATCGTCGACTACACGTGGGTGGATCCGCAGCTGCGCGGCGGCGGCGTCGCGCGCCCGCTCTTCGAGGCGATCGTGGCGTGGGCGCGCGGCGAGGAGCGCAAGCTCCATCCCACCTGCTACTACGCGCGCGGCGTGTTCGACCGCAATCGCGCGTACGACGACGTGCGCCGGGGCTAAAGCGCCGTCAGAGCGCTTCGTAGGCGTCGCGCACCGCCTGCGCGCCGTGCAGGCGCTCGAGGCGCCGCACCGCGAAGTGCCCGCGCGCCATGTCCTGGTAGTGGCCGATGAAGACGGTGTTCACGAGCGCGCCGCCCGCGGCGCCGAGGATCGGAATCGCCTGCGCGGCGGCCTTCTCGGAGACCACGATGCCGAAGCGCGCGCCGATGAGCGTGACCAGGCGCACGAGCGCCGGCCCGCCGCCCTTGGCGAGGCCTTTCTGCGCGATGTGCTTCGAGGCCTCGGTGACGGCGGTGGCGAGCGCCGAGCGCACGGCGAAGTAACCCGTTTCCGCCGCGTCGTCGGCCGCGCTCGAGGTGCTGCCGAGCGCGAAGACGCTGAGGCAGGCGAGGCGCGCGTCGACATCGGCAAGGTCCTCTCCGTGCGCCGCCGCGATGTCCGCGATGGAGCGCAGCATGAGCGTCGTGGACACCGGCAGCTCGATGGTGAGCGCGGGAAGCCCGAAGGCACCCCCGGCCGCGCCCGAGGCCGCCGCGGCGAACCGGTGCAGGCGATCGCGCGACCCGGCGGCGCGGCGCGCGCCGAGCGACTTCACCGCGACGTCGAGCGCCTTCATGAGTGCCGCGCGCGTCGCGTCGTGCACGGTGGCCTGCCAGCGCGCGGGCAGCAGCTTCATTCCCTTCTCGACGGGCGAGCCGGCGAGGGCCGAGAGCTTCACCGCGATCCCGGGGTTCTCCAGGATTTCCTTCGCGCGCTTGAGCTCCGCGAGCTCGGACTTGCTGAGTGACATCGGCTCAGGTCAGGACGGCACAAACCACAGATGAACACAGATGAACACAGATGGGCGTCGTCATGCAACCGTCATTCCCCGAGATACGCCTCGCGCACGCGCGGGTCGTCGAGGAGCGAGCGGGCGGGGCCCGCGATGGTGACGAGGCCGCCCTCGAGCACGTAGCCGCGATGGCTCACCTCGAGCGCGAGGCGCGCATTCTGCTCGACCAGCAGCAGCGTGACGCCTCCGGCGGCGATGGTGCGGATCACCTCGAAGATCTTCTCCACCATGAGGGGCGCCAGGCCCATGCTGGGCTCGTCGAGGAGGAGGAGCCTCGGGCGGCTCATGAGCGCGCGGGCGATGGCGAGCATCTGCTGCTCGCCGCCGGAAAGCGTTCCGGCGATCTGCTTGCGCCGCTCGGCGAGCCGCGGGAAGAGCTCGAACGCGTGCTGGAGATCGGCCTTCACGCCCGCCTTGTCGGAGCGCGCGTACGCGCCCATGCCGAGGTTCTCCTCGATCGTGAGCTGCGCGAAGACGCCGCGGCCCTCGGGCACCATGGCGAGCCCGCTGCGGGCGATCTCGTGCGGGCGCAGCTGCAGGATGTCGCGCCCGTCGTAGCGGATGCGGCCCGCGGCGGCACGCACGAGCCCGGTCACCGCGCGCAGCGTCGTGCTCTTGCCCGCGCCGTTCGCGCCGATGAGGCAGACCATCTCGCCCGCATTCACCTCGAGATCGATGCCCTTCACCGCGCGGATGCCGCCATACGCGACCTCGACCCGCTCCAGCGCGAGCAGGCTCATGGCGCGCCGGCCTCGCGCGGCTTGCCGAGGTAGGCCTCGATCACCCGCGGGTCCTTCTGGATCGCCCGGGGCACGCCCTCGGCGATGTTGCGGCCGTAGTCGAGCACCAGCACGCGGTCGCAGAGTCCCATCACCAGGCGCACGTCGTGCTCGATGATGAGGAGTGTCGCGCCCTGCGCGCGGATCGACTCGAGGAGCTTGCGCAGCTCGAGCTTCTCGGTGGCGTTCATGCCGGCCGCCGGCTCGTCGAGGGCGAGGAGGCGCGGATCGGTCGCGAGCGCGCGCGCGATCTCGAGGCGCCGCTGGTCGCCGTAGGAAAGATGGCGCGCGAGCTCGTTGCCGCGATGGGCGATGCCGACGAAGCCGAGGAGCTCGTGCGCGCGCCGCTCGATCGCGGCTTCCTCGGAGCGCGTGCGCGCGTCGCGCAGAACCGCGCCCACGACGCCGGCCTTCGTGCGCACGTGCCGGCCGATCATCACGTTCTCGAGCGCCGAGAGGTTGGCGAAGAGCCGGATGTTCTGGAACGTGCGCGCGATGCCGAGCCTCGCGATGCGGTCGGGCGTGGGATCGGCGAGCGGCGCGCCCTCGAAGCGGATCGCGCCCTCGTCCTGGCGGTAGATGCCCGTGAGGACGTTGAAGAGCGTGGTCTTGCCGGCGCCATTAGGGCCGATGAGCCCGTAGATCTCGCCGCGCGCGATGGAGAAGCTCACGTCGGAGAGCGCGACCAGGCCCCCGAAGCGCTTCGTGACGCGGTCGACCTCGAGGATCGGCGCGCCGGCGGTGTTGGCGGTCGCGCTCGCTTCAGCGGCCATTTTCCGGGACGGCGAGCTCGCGCTTGCGCACGGCCGAAGGCAGCAATCCCGCGGGCCGGAACAGCATCATCACCACCATCGCCAGCCCGAAGAGCAGCATGCGGATCACCTCCGGGTCGATGAGCGAGCGGCCGAAGACCCAGCGCTGCACCGGCTCCACGGTGTAGCGCAGCACCTCCGGCACGAAGGTGAGGAGGATCGCCCCGAGGATCACGCCCCAGATGTTGCCCATGCCGCCCAGCACCACCATGGACAGGACCATCACGCTCTCGGTGAGCACGAAGCTCTCCGGGCTGATGAAGCCCTGGATCGCGGAGAACATGCCGCCCGCCACGCCGCCGAACGACGCGCCCATCGCGAAGGCGAGGAGCTTCATGTTGCGCGTGTTGATGCCCATGGAGCGCGCCGCGAGCTCGTCCTCGCGGATCGCCTCCCAGGCCCGTCCGATGCGCGAGTCCTGCAGCCGCAGGTTCACCACGATCACCACGAGAAGCACGACGAGCAGGAAGTAGTAGTACTTGATCGTTCCGGACACGAACAGCGACCCGATGCGCGTGTCGTTCCCGAAGTCCATCCCGGCGAAATGGATGGGATCGATGGTCGTGATCCCCTTCGGGCCGTTCGTGAGGTTGAAGGGATCGGAAAGGTTGTTCAGGAAGATGCGGATGATCTCCCCGAAGCCCAGCGTCACGATGGCGAGGTAGTCGCCGCGCAGCTTGAGGGTCGGCGTACCCAGCAGCACGCCGAACAGGCACGCGACGGAAGCTCCGATGGGCAGGATCGCCCACCACGGAAGATGGATGTCGAAGTGCGGCGAGGCGAGCAGCGCGTAGGTGTACGCGCCCACGGCGTAGAAGGCGATGTAGCCCAGGTCCAGCAGCCCCGCGAACCCGACCACGATGTTCAGGCCGAGCGCCAGCAGCGTGTAGAGGATCGCGAAGTTCGTGATGCGCACCCAGGCGGTGCCCACCTGCGCGAGCGCGAACGGCAGCGCGACGAGCGACACGACGATGAGCACGACACCGATCCACTTCAGCCGGGGGTCACCGCGAATCGCCGCCAATGCGCGCATCGGACCCCTCGGTCTCCTATGCCCGGTCGCCGACGCGCTCGCCGAGCAGCCCCGAGGGGCGGAAGACGAGCACGAGGATCAGCACGATGAACGCGTACACGTCCTTGTAGTTGCTCCCGAAGAGGCTGGATTCGGGACTCGCGGTGCAGACGTCCGAGAAACCGGGGAGGTACTGGTTCAGGAAGCACACGTTGGTCCAGTCGCCGACATAGCCCGCGCCGAGCGCTTCGATGAGGCCCATGAGGATGCCGCCGAGCACCGCGCCCGCGAGGTTGCCGATGCCGCCCAGCACCGCCGCGGAGAACGCCTTGAGTCCGAGGAGGAACCCCATCTGGTAGTGGGCGATGCCGTAGTACGTTCCCACCATCACGCCCGCCACCGCCGCGAGCGCGGCGCCCACCACGAACGTGAACGAGATCACGCGGTTCACGTCCACGCCCATGAGGCCCGCGATCTGCGGGTTCTGCGAGGTCGCGCGCATGGCCACGCCGATGCGCGTGCGGTACACGAGGGCCAGCAGCCCGGCCATCATCGCGATCGAGGTGAAGATGATCGCGAGCTGCACGTTGGAGATCGCCGCGGCCGAATCGCCCTTGCCGAGGCGGTAGAGCTTGAGGTCGATGATCTGCGGGAACGCGATGATGTTGCGGCTCCAGACCAATAGCGCCAGGTGCTGCAGCACGATCGACACGCCGATCGCCGTGATGAGGGGTGCCAGGCGCGGGGCGTTGCGCAGCGGCCGGTAGGCCACGCGCTCGACGGCATAGCCCACGCCCATGCAGACGGGAACCGCGGCGAGCGTGCCGATGCCCACGACCACGAGCGGCGGCAGGCCATATCCCGCGAGCGCGACGATCACCGAGAAGGCGACCATGCAGCCGATCATCACCACCTCGCCGTGGGCGAAGTTGATGAGCTGGATGATGCCGTAGACCATCGTGTAGCCGAGGGCGACCACGGCGTAGACGCAGCCGAGTGTCAGCCCGTTCACGACCTGCTGCAGGAAGGTGTCCACGCGGGGATTGTAAGGGACGCGGGAGCGCCGGGCGAAAAAAAACGGCACCGTTTCCGGTGCCGCTCATTCCAGCGGGCCGGGCCCGCTGATCTGCTTATTCTTCTCTCTTGTTCGTGTTGTTATTTTTTCGTTTCGGCGGGCTTGGCCTCTCCCTGTTTGCCTTGTTCCTTGGCCGGCTCGGCGGCCGGCGCGGCGGGTGCCGCGGCCGCGGCCGCGCTGAACGGCGTGGCCTGCCCGTTCTTCACGATCGCGATCGGCACGACCTTGCCGTCCTTCAGCCTGAAGATCGTCATCTCGGCGTCCTTGCGGTCGCCCTTCTCGTCGAACTGCACGTGGCCCGTGGCGCCCTGGAAATCGTCCTTGAACATTTCCGGCGCGAACTTGGCCGGATCGACGGAATCGGCCTTCTTCATGGCCTCGATGACGGCGTTGGTGGCGTCGTAGAAGTACGGCGCGTACTGCTTGATCTCGCCGTACTGCTTGGTGAACGCGTCCACGAAATCCTTGCTCGCGGCCTCGCGCGGCAGTCCCGCCTGCGAGCACACCATGCCTTCGGCGGCCTTGCCCGCGAGCTTGCCCATCTCGTCGGTGCACGCGCCGTCGCCGAACGAGAAGATGGCCTTGATGCCCAGCTCGCGCGCCTGCTTCAGCATCGGGCCGCCGGTGGCGTCCATGCCGCCGTGGAAGACGACGTCCGGCTTCTCCGACTTGATCTTGGTGAGGATCGCCTTGAAGTCGGTTTCCTTGTCGGTGGTGCGCTCGCGCCCGACGATCTTCACCTTGTCGGCCTTGAGCGTCTTCTCGACCTCGTTGGCGAGCCCTTCGCCGTACGCGGTCTTGTCGTCGACGATGGCGACCTTCTTCGCCTTGAGCTCGTGCGCGATGTAGGACGCGATCGCGGGCCCCTGCTGGTCGTCGCGGCCGACGGTGCGGAAGACAGTCTTCAGACCCCGTTCCGTTAGAGCGGGATTGGTCGCGGAGCCGGAGATCATGGGGATGCCGGCTTTCGCGTAGATCTCGGAGGCGGGGATCGAAACGCCGGAGTTCAAGTGCCCGATCACCGCGGCGACCTTCGCGTCGACCAGCTTCTGCGCCACGGTGGTGCCGGTCTTCGGATCGGCCTGGTCGTCCTCGCTGTCCATCACGAACTTCACCGGCTTGCCGCCGATGGTGAGGTTCTTCGCGTTGGCCTGGTCGATCGCGAGGTGGACGCCGTTCTCGTCGTCCTTGCCGAGGTGGGCGATGGAGCCGGTGAGCGGGCCCGCGTGGGCGATGGTCACGGTGACGGCGGCGGGGGCGGCGGGCTGCGCGGGCTCGGCGGTCTTGGCCGGTTCTTCCTTCTTGGCGCACGCGGCGAGGCCCAGCGCGGCCACGACGGCAATGGCGATGGCCAGCGGTTGCGGACGTTTCATCGGGGGGGTCTCCTCGAACTGGTTGGGCGAGGCGCAGATGGCGCCAGAGAGGGGCGCATTATGGGGACGCCCCCCAACGCATGTCAATTTGCGTCGGCAATGAAAAAGCCGGCGCAGGGCCGGCTTTGTCGTGTTGCGGTCATTCCCGCGCAGGCGGGAATCCATCGGTCACTTCAGCGAGAGGACCCACTCCACGAGCTTCTTCACGTCCTCGGGCTTCACCTGGGTGTTGGGCGGCATCGGGATCTGGCCCCACACGCCCATGCCTCCCTTTTCCACCTTCGTGATGAGCTTGGCTTCCGCGGTCTTGTCGCCCGCGTACTTCTTGGCGACGTCCTTGTAGGCCGGGCCGACGATCTTCTTGTCGACGGAATGGCAGGCGGTGCAGCCGCTCTTCTGCGCGAGGGCGAGCTGGTCGTCGGCGGATGCGGGAAGGGCGAACGTGGCGGTGAATGCAGCCGCGGCCAGGGCGGCGTACAGCGTCTTCATGTGAGGCTCCTGTGGGGGGTTGGGGCTTGCGCGAAAGCGTGCAGCTTGGACAAACGCAAATTCTCGCGCAATTGCTCCCTGGTGTCGATCCTTGGCAAGCAGGTAACGCCTTCGCACACCCAGGCGTTGACCGCCTCCGTGGGCGGCTTGGCGAGGGGTTCCGGGAGCCCGGCGGCCTCCGAGGGGATGAAGAGCACGGTGGTGGTGGGCAGGTAGGCCGCGTCGAGCAGCTCGCGCCAGGGGCCGAGCTCGCCGCGCGTGCCCCTCACGATCACGGTGCGCGCGGGCTCCAGCTGCTCCTCGAGCGCGGCGAGCATCGTGCCGAATGCCGAGGGCATCCGCTCGAGAGCGGGCCGGAAGAGCTCCACCGTGTCGCGCGCCGCCTCGGCGAAGCGGGGCTCGCCGGCGAGCAGGCCGAGGCGGTTCAGGGCCCATGCGGCCATCGCGTTGCCCGAAGGCGTCGCGTTGTCCGGGCCGGGCTTGGGCCGGTGGATCAACGCCTCGTGCTCGTGGGAGGTGAAGAAGAAGCCGCCTTCCATGTCGTCGTGGAAGCGCTCGATGAGGGCCTCGCCGACCTGCACGGCCCACACGAGGTCGTCGGAAGAGAATCGCGCTTGCATGATTTCGATCAAGGCCGCGACGAGGTACGCATGGTCGTCGAGGTAGGCGTCGAGGTGCGCGCGGCCGTCGCGCGCGGTGGCCAGCAGCTTGCCGTCGCGCCACATCGTGCGCCGGATGTGGTCGAGCGCCCGGCGCGCGGAGTCGAGCCACTCGGGCTGCCCGAAGACGCGCGCCGCGTGCGCCATGCCCGCGATCATCAGCGCGTTCCAGGACGTGAGCACCTTGTCGTCAAGCCCGGGGCGCACGCGCTTGTCGCGCGCGGCGCGCAGCTTGCGCCGCGCCGAATCGAGCAGCACCCGCACCTGGCCCTCGTTCAGGCTCGCCTCGCGCTCGAGCTCGAAGGCGGGATGCGCGATCGCGAGGTGCCACGCGTGGTTCTCGAAGTTGGGCGGCCGGTCGAGCCCGTAGATGGCGGAGGCCACGGCGAATTCGTCCCCGGTGAGGAGCGAGCGGATCTCGTCCACCGTCCACACGTAGAACTTGCCTTCCTCGCCCTCGGAGTCGGCGTCGAGCGAGGAGTAGTAGCCGCCCTCGGGCGATTGCATCTCGCGCATGACCCACGCCGCGGTCTCCTCGCATACGCGCGCGAAGAGCGGCTCGCCGGTGATCGCCCACGCGTCGGCGTAGAGGCGCAGCAGCCACGCGTTGTCGTAGAGCATCTTCTCGAAGTGCGGGATCGCCCACTCCGCATCGACGCTGTAGCGCGCGAAGCCGCCGCCCACCTGGTCGTAGATGCCGCCCTCGGCCATCGTGCGCAGGGTGAGGGTGGCCATCTCCAGCGCCTCGCGCCCTTGCGCGCTGTCTGGTGCGGCGGCGTGGCGGCGCAGCAGGAACTCGATCGTCTCGGCGTGCGGGAACTTGGGCGCGCCGCCGAAGCCGCCGTTTTCGCGGTCGAAGGTTTCCGCCAGCTCCCCGGCGGCGCGATCGAGTGGCGCGCGCGTGAGGCGCCCGGCGCCGTCGCCCGCCTGCGGCTGCATGCGCTCGAGGGCCGCGGCGAGCTCCACGCCCTGCGCGCGGATGTCGTCGGGATGCTGGTCGTAGAACTCGCGCACGCGCTTGAGCAGGTCGCCGAACGCGGGCATGCCGTAGCGCGGCGCGTTCGGGAAATACGTGCCCCCGAAGAACGGCACCTGGTCGGGCGTGAGGAACATCGTGAGGGGCCAGCCGCCGCTGCGCCGCGTGAGCATCGCCTGCGCGGTCTGGTAGATCTGGTCGATGTCGGGCCGCTCCTCGCGGTCCACCTTCACGTTCACGAAGAGGTCGTTCATCACCTTCGCGATCGCGGCGTCCTCGAACGACTCGTGCGCCATCACGTGGCACCAGTGGCACGCCGAATAGCCCACCGAGAGCAGGATCGGCTTGCCGGTGCGCTTCGCCTCGGCCAGCGCCTCCTCGCCCCACGGATACCAATCCACGGGATTGCCGGCGTGCTGCCTCAGGTAGGGGCTGGTCTCGTTGGCGAGCCGGTTGGGCATGGACGGTGGGGAGTGATGCGGGCCAAATTCCTTGAAACGCAGATGAACGCAGATGGAGCGCAGATGAACGCAGTACGGCCAGACGGCATGAATCTCGGCCCTTTGAAGCAGCCCGACCATCTGGCAGCTAGGACATTCTCGGCTTTTCCGCGTTCATCTGCGTTCGCCCCTATCTGCGCTCATCTGCGTCGCCCGCCGTAGTCCGCCGAAGGCGGTCACCTTCCTCGACGATCTCGGGCTCGTGGAGGACGGGGAAGTTGACGGAGTTGGCCATGAAGCAGTGATGGTGGGCACGATCGTGGAGCGCCTTCGCGGCGGCGACGTCGGTGCCGCGGGCGACGGTCACGCGCGGGCGCAGGACCACTTCCATCAACTGCGTCATGCCCGCTGCATTCTTGCCGAGCCGCCCGGTGGCACGGTCCTCGTAGCGGCGCACGGCGATGCCGCGGCGCTGCGCGAGCGCCAGGTAGGTGAGAAGGTGGCATTCGGACAGCGACAGGATCATCAGGTCCTCGGGGCTGTAGCCGCGGTTGTGGCCGCCCAGCGCGGCGGGCAGCGCCCCCGGCATTTCCGGATGGCCCTCGACGATCAGGCGGTTGTCGCGCGAGAAGTCGGGGTCGGGAGGCAGCTTCTGGGCCTTGTCCGCCGGGTATTCGAGGCGGGTTTCGAAAACGTGCTCCTCGGCCATGGGGCCTCCCGCGATCAGGTCGGGGCGCGCGCGGGAATGCGCACGAGGCCGAGGATGAGCGAGCATCCGCAGAGGATGATCGCACATCCCGCGAGGCGCCCCGGTGTGACCGGCTCGCCGAGGAAGGCCACGCCCCAGACCATTCCGAAGATGGGCACGAGAAGCGTCACCGTGATCGCCTTCACCGGCCCGATGTCGGCGATGAGCCGGTAGTACAGGATGAACGCGAAGGTGGTGGAGACGACCGCCAGCCCCAGCGCCGCCATCCACGCGCCGGCCGGAATCGCGGAAAAGTCGTGGCCCACCGGCGTCAACGGCAGCATCGCCGCCGCGGCCATGAGGAGCGTGCCCGCCGATGTCGCGAGCGGATCCGTGTCCTTCAGGTGCACCTTCGTGAACACGATCGTGTAGCCGTACGCCGCGGCCGCCGCGATGGACAACGACGCCGCCAGCAGCTCGCGCCCGCTCATGGGCGCCGGCGTCCACCCGACGAGGACCGCGGTGCCCGCGAGGCAGAGCGCGATCCCGGCGAGCTTCGCGGGGGTGAGCGGGTCGCGGATCCACATCGCCGCGACGATCGAGGCGAAGAGCGGGCAGAGCGCGTTCAGGATCGCGGCCGTGGAGGCGTCGATCACCGTCACGGCCTGCGCGATCAGCGTGAACGGCAGCGCGAGTCCCACCGCGCCCACGAAGAGGTAGGCGCGCCAGTGGCGTTTCCAGCCGACGCTGCGGCCGCTGGCCAGCACGAGCGCGAGGAGCGCCAGCCCCGCGATGGTGACGCGCATCTCGATCAGCAGCACCGAGCCCATGAACGGCGCGGCGTAGCGCATGAAGAGATACGACGCGCCCCACATCGCGGCGAGGGTGACGAGGCGCGCGAGGTCGGATGCCCTCAAGCGAAGAGCTCCTCGCGCGCGCCCTCGAGGGTGAGCAGCCGCGCCTTGCGCGGCACGCCGCCCGCGTATCCGGTGAGCTCGCCGCGCGCTCCCACCACGCGGTGGCAGGGGACCACGATGGCGAGCGGATTGCGGCCCGTGGCCGCGCCCGCGGCGCGCGCCGAGCCGGGCGCGCCGCTGCGCGCGGCGAGCTCGGCGTACGCGATCGTCTCCCCGTACGGAATGCGCGCGATCTGGTCCCACACGCGGTGCTGGAACGGCGTGCCGTCGGCGGCGAGCGGCAGGTCGAAACGCCGGCGCGTTCCCGCGAAGTACTCCCCGATCTGGCGCACGCAATCGCGCAGCACGCCCGGGCCGCGATCCTCGCGCCAGTCGTCCGCGATGAGGCGCGCGTATTTCGCGTCGGTGAAGTCGAGGCTCGCGAGCGCCCCGTCGTGCGCGATGGCGAGCATCGGGCCCAGCGGGGTATCGAAGCGGAGGTACGTGGTCATGGGTTTCTCTCCAGGGATTTCCACAGGTGCAGCACGGCATAGGCGCGCCACGGCTGCCATTGCGCGGCGCGCTCGGCGGCGCGCCGCGCGTTCTTCTCCGCCATCGCCTTCAGCACGGCGACGTCGGGATGGGGGAAGGCATCGGGCCACGCGAGCGCGCGCATCGCGATGTATTGCGCGGTCCACGGCCCCACGCCGGGAATCTTCTCCAGCGCGGCGAGCGTGGCGTCGACGCCCGCGCTGGGATCGAGGTGCAGGCGGCCGCCTTCCATCTCCCGCGCGAGCGCCACGATGGCGCGGGCGCGCGCGGCGATGATGCCCTGCGCGGCGATCTGCGCGGCATCGAGCGCGGCGATGCGTGCGGGATCCGGGAAGAGATGCGTGAGCGCGGCGTGCGGCGTCTGGACCGGCTCTCCGAACGCGCGCGCGAAGCGGCCCGCGATGATCGACGCCGCCTTCACCGTCACCTGCTGGCCCAGGATGGCGCGCACCGCGATCTCGAAGCCGTCGAAGGCGCCGGGCAACCGCAGGCCCGGATGGGCGGCCGCGAGCTCGCCGAGCGCTTCGGCGATGTCGTCCGGGCGGCACGCGAGGTCGAAGAGCTGCTTCGCGCGCGCGAGCACGGCCGGCAGCACGCCCGCCAGCGAGGCGCTCGCCGTCACCGCGAGCGCGTGCCGCTTGCGCGAGGGCGACACCGCGAGCCAGCCGCTCACCGCCTTGCCGTTGCGCTCGAGGCGCACGGTCCTCAGGTAGCGCTGCCCCTCCACCGCCTCCACGCCGGCGATGGCGCGGCGCGCGAGGAAGTCGCGCATCGCGTCCCAGTCATAGGGCGGGCGATAGGCGAGGTCGAAGGTGAGCTCGTCGCGCGCGTTCGCGGGCGCGGCGCGGCGCAACGCGCCCGGCGTCATGCGGTAGCGCGCGCGGAAAAGATGGTTGAAGCGCCTGAGGCTCGCGAAGCCGCTGGCGAGCGCCACGTCGATGACCGGCATCGCGGTGTCGGTGAGCAGGCGCTTGGCGAGCAGCAGGCGCTGCGTCTGTGCGTATTCGACGGGCGCCACGCCGAATTCCTCGCGGAAGACGCGCCTCAGGTGGCGGTCCGTGACCCCCAGCGCTTGCGCGAGGCCAGGCAGCCGCGCCTCGGAGCCGAGGCGCCCGTCGTCGATCAGCCCCGCTGCCGCCTGCGCGAGGCGCCGGTTGGCGTCCACGGCGGCGTGGCCGGGCGCGAGCTCCGGGCGGCAGCGCAGGCACGGCCGGAAGCCTTCGGATTCGGCGGCCGCCGCGCTCGGGAAGAAGCGGCAGTTGCGCGCGCTGCGGCGTGCGCACCGTGCACACCGGGCGGCAATAGATGCGGGTGGTCGCCACCCCCACGAAGAAGCGCCCGTCGAAGCGCGCGTCATGGGCGGTGAGGGCGCGGTAGCACTGGTCGGCGTCGAGGAGCATGAAGCCATTATCCGCCGCTCAGGGCGCACCGCTCGCCGTTTTCGGACGTCGAATTCCGGCCGCCAGCCACAGCACCGCGAGCCCCGCGGCGATGATGAGCGGCAGCGCCACGTAGTTGAGCGTCCTCCAGCCCTGGGTGTTCACCAGCACGCCCGAGGAGAACGCCGAGAGCGTCTGCACCGCGAACACCGTGATCTCGTTCACGCCCTGCGCCTTCGCCTTCTCGGCGGGCCGGTACGCCTCGGTGAGCAGCGCCGTGCCGCCGATGTACATGAAGTTCCAGCCCGTGCCGAGCAGCACGAGCGCGGTCCAGAAATGCGCGATGAGCTGGCCGGACAGCGCCACGCCGACGCAGGCGAGCATCGCCACCACGCCCGCCAGGATCACGTTGAGCGGCCCGAAGCGCTTGATGAGGGAGCCGGTGAAGAACGACGGTGCGAACATCGCGACCACGTGGGACGGAGATGACGGTCGCCGCCGCGTCGTAGGGAAGGCCGCAGAACCCCATCGCGAGCGGCGTGGCGGTCATCAGCAGGTTCATCGTGCCGTAGCCCAGCGCCGCGACCGAGGCCGCGACCAGGAACACCGGCTGCGCCACGATCTCGCGCAGGGGACGGGCGCCGTCGTGCGCGATGCTGTCCTGCGCGGTCGGGATGCGCAGGCGCGAGACGATGGCCATCGCGGCGAGGACGAAGACGAAGATCGACGCGTAGGAGGCGGTGTACGTGGGAGCGACGAGGCCGCGCGTGAATTTGCTCGCCTCGGGCCCCACGATGCCGCCCACGAGCCCCCCGGCGAGCACGTAGGAGATCGCGCGCGCCTTGAAGTCCGGCTGCGCCGAGTCGGCGGCGGCGAAGCGGTAGTACTGGCCGAACGCGTTGTAGACGCCGAGCAGCAGCGTGCCGAGGCAGAGCAGTGCGAGGCTCGAGGACACCATCGCGAAGGCGGCGACCGCGGAGCCCGCAAGGCCGAAGAAGCCGCCGGTGAGGAAGCCGTTGCGCCGGCCCACGCGCCGCATCCACATCGACGCCGGCATCGTCCCGAAGAAGCCGCCGATCACGTACGCCGCCGCGGGAAGCGTGGCGAGCCGCTTGTCGGGCGCGAGGGCATAGCCCGCGAGCGCGCCGATGGAGATCAGCGTCACGGAGCCGGTGAGCAGCAGCGCCTGGCAGCAGGCGAGGAGGGTGACGTTGGTGCGTTCTGGTTTGTCCATCCCGCTAGTATGAGTGGGACGACCCGCATATTCTCCGCGTTCCTTACCGAATCTTCCTCCATGAACTATCGGCGACTCGGCCGTTCCGGCCTCAAGGTGAGCGAGCTCTCGTTCGGCTCGTGGGTGACGTACGGCAACCAGCTCGACACGGGAGCCGCGCGCGAGTGCATGGCCGCCGCGTGGGACGCGCGGCGTGAACTTCTTCGACAACGCCGAGGTATACGCCGCCGGCAAGAGCGAGGAGATCATGGGCGAGGCGCTGAAGAAGCTCGGCTGGCCGCGCCTCAAGTACGTCGTCTCGACGAAGTTCTTCTGGGGCATCACCGACGGGCCCAACGAGCGCAACACGTTGAACCGCAAGTACCTGCTGCACGGGATCGACGCGTCGTTGAAGCGCCTGCAGCTCGACTACGTGGACCTCGTCTACTGCCATCGCCCCGATCCCGACACGCCGATCGAGGAGACGGTGTGGGCGATGCACGACATGGTCGCGCGCGGCAAGGCGCTCTACTGGGGGACCTCGGAGTGGAGCGCCGCCGACATCCGCAGCGCGTGGGACCGTCGCCGAGCGCCATCACCTGCACAAGCCGGTGATGGAGCAGCCCGAGTACAACCTCTTCCACCGCGAGCGCGTCGAAAAGGAGTACGCGCCGCTCTACGAGGGCATCGGCCTGGGGCTCACCACCTGGAGCCCGCTCGCCTCGGGGCTCCTCACCGGAAAATACCGCTCGGGCGTGCCGGCCGACAGCCGCGGCGCCATGCCGCGCATGAAGTTCCTCGTGGAAGGCCTCACCGACCGCGCGAAGAACGCGGCGGTGGCGAAGCTGGAGGAGATCGCGGGCGGGCTCGGCTGCTCGGTCGCGCAGCTCGCGATCGCGTGGTGCGCGGCCAACCCGAACGTCTCCACGGTGATCACCGGCGCCTCGCGTGTCTCCCAGGTGAAGGAGAACATGGGCGCCGCCGACGTGATCGCGCGCCTCACGCCCGAGGTGATGGCGCGGATCGATTCCGTCGTCGCCTAGCCCCGGGCGAGCTTCGCGAACGTGACGAGGTTTCCGCCCGGCTCCTCGTAGGTGAGCTCGTCGGCCTTGTAGAACGTGGTGTGCCGCTCGACGGCCACCTTCGCGCCGGCGAGCGCCGCGATCACCGCGTCGACGTCGTCCACCTCGATGAAGACGACCGCGCGGCGCGAATCGCGCGAGAGCGCCTGCAGCGCGGGCGGCTCGTTCGCGTTGCCGCGCGTCTCCACCATCACCTGCACGCCGTCCTTGTCGAGGATCGCGAAGCCCACGGCGTCGCCCGCGGGCACCTCGACGATGGCCTTGAAGCCCGCGCGCACGAAGAAGTCGCGCGTGGGCTCCACGCGCTCGACGAAGAGGACGGGAGTGGCGCTGGAGATTTTCATGGGACCCTCACCCCGGCCCTCTCCCAGGGGAGAGGGAGCAAATCTAGTCGGTGACCGCGCCCTGGCTGGCGCTGCCCACCAGCTTCGCGTACTTCCCGAGCACGCCGGTGGTGTAGCGCGGCGCGGGCTGCTTCCACGCGCTCCGCCGCTTCGCGAGCTCGGCGTCGGGCACGTTCAGCTGGATCAGCTGCTTGTGGGCGTCGATGGTGATGGAGTCGCCTTCCTTCACGAGCGCGATGGGGCCGCCCGCGAACGCCTCGGGCGCGACGTGGCCCACGACCATGCCCCAGGTGCCGCCGGAGAAGCGCCCGTCGGTGACGAGGCCCACGGATTCGCCGAGGCCCTTGCCGATCAGCGCCGAGGTGGGCGCGAGCATCTCGCGCATGCCGGGGCCGCCCTTCGGTCCTTCGTAGCGGATCACCAGCACGTCGCCCGGCTTGATGCGGTCGGCGAGGATCGCGTCCATGCAGTCGGGCTCGCTCTCGAACACGCGCGCGGGGCCCGTGATGACCGGATTCTTGAGGCCGGTGATCTTCGCGACGCACCCATCGGGCGCGAGATTGCCGCGCAGGAGCGCGAGGTGGCCGTGTGCGTACATCGGCTTGTCCCACGGGCGGATCACGTCCTGGTCCTTGCGCGGCGCCTCCGGCACGTCCTTCAGGTTCTCGGCGACCGTCTTCCCGGTGATGGTCATGCAATCGCCGTTGATGAGGCCGTGGACGAGCAGCATCTTCATCACCTGGGGGATGCCCCCCGCGCGGTGCAGGTCCACCGCGACGTAGCGGCCCGACGGCTTCATGTCGCAGAGCACCGGCACCTTGCGGCGGATGCGCTCGAAGTCGTCGAGGTTCCACGGCACGCCCGCCGCGTGCGCGATCGCCATCCAGTGCAGGACGGCGTTCGTCGAGCCGCCCGTGGCCATCACGACGGCGATCGCGTTCTCGAGCGAGGCGCGCGTGACGATGTCGCGCGGCTTCAGGCCCTTGCGCACCGCCTCGACCAGCGCCTGCATGCTCTTCGCCGCGCTCTCGCGCTTCTCGTCGTCCTCGGCCGCCATCGTCGAGGAGTACGGGAGCGACATGCCGACCGCCTCGATCGACGAGGACATCGTGTTGGCGGTGTACATGCCGCCGCAGGCGCCCACGCCGGGCAGCGCGCAGCGCTCGATGCACTCGAAATCCTCCTGCGACATCTTGCCCGCCGTGTACGACCCCACGGCCTCGAAGACCGAGACGATCTGCAGGTCCTGTCCCTTGTAGTGGCCGGGCTTGATGGTGCCGCCGTAGACGAAGATCGCGGGGATGTTCATGCGCGACATCGCGATCAGCGCACCCGGGCATGTTCTTGTCGCAGCCGCCGATCGCGAGGACTCCGTCCATGAACTGGCTCTGCACCGCGGTCTCGATGGAGTCCGCGATCACCTCGCGCGAGACGAGCGAGTACTTCATGCCCTCGGTGCCCATCGAGATGCCGTCGGTCACGGTGATGGTGCCGAACATCTGCGGCATGGCCCCGCTCTCGCGCGCGGCGGCGTCGGCCGCGTCGGCGAGCGGCTGGATCCCGGCGTTGCACGGGTTCATCGTCGAGTGGCCGTTGGCGATGCCGACGATCGGCTTGTCGAAGTCGGCGTCCTGGTAGCCGATGGCGCGCAGCATCGAGCGGTTCGGCGAACGCGGCACGCCGTGGGTGATCGTGAAGGAGCGGAGCTTTTCGGTCATGGCGGCCTTGGGGCGGTGATGCGGGGATGAACGGACCATTCTAGCCGAGGCCATCCTCTGGGATAATCCAGCCCGGCTCTATCACTTCGACTGAAGCGCTTCGACCGAAGGAATCGCCTTGCTCGTCCATCCCCAGTTCGATCCCGTCGCGTTGAGCTTCGGCCCGCTCGCGATCCGCTGGTACGGGCTGATGTACGTGCTCGGGTTCATCGCGTTCATCGCGCTGGGCAAATGGCGCGTGCGCCACGGCCTGGGCAACGGCCTCGAGGAGCGCGACGTGGACGACATGCTGATCTACGGCGTGTTCGGCGTGATCCTCGGCGGCCGCCTGGGCTACGTCCTGTTCTACAAGCCCGACTTCTATTTCGCGCATCCGGCGGAGATCGTGAAGATCTGGACCGGCGGCATGAGCTTCCACGGCGGGCTCCTCGGCGTGCTGATCGGCGTCGCGATCTTCTGCGCGCTGCGCCACCGGCGCTGGATCACGACCATGGACTTCGTCGCGCCGCTGGCCCCGCTCGGCCTCGCGGCGGGACGCCTCGGCAACTTCATCAACGGCGAGCTGCCGGGGCGCGCGACGACGCTTCCCTGGGGCATGTGGTTTCCGCAGGCCGACCCGCAGCCGGTCGCGCGCCATCCCTCGCAGCTCTACGAGTTCGGCATGGAAGGGCTCGCGCTCTTCGCGATCCTCTGGTGGTACGCGCGCAAGCCGCGGCCGGCGGGCGCCGTCTCGGGCGCGTTCCTCGTGGGCTACGGCACCTTCCGCTTCCTCGTGGAGTTCACGCGCCAGCCCGACGATTTCCTGGGCCTGCTCGCGCTCGGCATGTCGATGGGCCAGTGGCTCTCGCTGCCGATGATCGCGGTCGGGCTCGCGATGATGGCGTGGGCCCACCGTAAGCCCGCCGGGGATGACGGCTGCGCGAGCGCGGCGTACGGCAGCGGAACGCGCAGCACCGCGGGCTTCGGCACCGATTCGGGATGCTCGATGTGCCCGTCGCGTCCCAGGTGCGTGACGCCCGTCGCGGCGAGCAGGAAGAAGCCGTCGGCGGTCACTGCGCCGGTGGTGGGCTCGTTCAACACCGTGTGATGGTGCGATAGCAGCGTCTGCACGCGGGTCATCGATTCGCCGTCGTGCGAGAGCGTCATCACGATCACGCGCCCGGGCGTGGTCGTGTTCTGCACGCCGACGAGGCCGTCCTGCCAGGTGTAAAGGCCGTCGATGGCCGCGACCGTCTCGCGCGGCGGGATGGCCACGCGCTTCATCTCGCCGCTGGCGAGGTCCACGACCGCGAGGCCGAACGCAGTGCGCGACGTAGAGCCGCCGGCCGTCGGCCGAGACGGCGAGGCCGTTGCTGCCACGGAGCGCGCCCGCCGGCACCACCGCGCGCGGCTCCCCGCGAGCCGGAATCTCGAACACCGCGCCGTTGCCCGAATCGGATGTGTAGACGGCGGCCCCGCCGGGCGCGACCGCGACGTCGTTCAGCTGCGCGGCCTGGGGCAGCTCGACGCGTCGCAGCAGGCGGCCCGAATCCACGTCGAAGGCGAAGATCGCGTTGCGCGGCGATTTCGCGCCCTCATCGGTGAGCGCCGAGGTGCTCACCGCGTAGAGGATGCGGCGCGGCGCGTCCATCGCGAGCCCGAGGATCGCGTCGAGCCCGGCGGAGGCGCCCGCGAATTCGCCCACCGCGCTCTCCGCGTTCGACGCGCACGATGCTGTGCTCGGCGAGGCTGCCGAGGAAGAAATCGCGCGAGGGCGCGTCGTACGCGATGCCCTCGGGCAACAGGCCGCGATCCTCGAGCTCGAAGGCGGTCGGCGCGAAATCGAGCCGCGGCAGCTTCGCCTCCATCCGCGCGCGCACCGCCTGGAACGCGTGGTCGTCCCACACGTTCGCGAAGCCCAGGTCGCGCGCCGGCAGGAACCCGTCGCCCAGGGCCTCGACGCGCTCGAGCGCGGCCGTGCAGGCTTTCGGGTCGTGCGCCTGGGCCTGGTAGCGCGCGAGGTAGAACCAGAGCGTCGGGTCGTCGGGCCGCTCGCGCAGCAGGACCCGCACCGCCGCGATGCGTTTCGAGACGTCGGCCGTGTCCTGCGCGAAGCCGGCCGTCGAGAAGAGCAGAATGAGGACCGCGAGAAGGCAGCGCATGCTTTCCATTATGCGCGGGAGGGCTCGGCCATGAGGTTCTGCATCATCGGCGCCGGCGCCATCGGCGGTTTCGTGGGCGCGCGGCTGGCACTCGCCGGCGAGGAAGTCACGTTCATCGCGCGCGGCCGCAACCTCGACGCGATCAACGCCGACGGCATGCGCGTCTACTACCGCGACGGCCGCGAGGAGATCGCTGCCTCCGTGGACGCCACGGACAACTACGACTCCGCCGGGACGTACGACGCCATCGTGCTCGCGCTGAAGGCGCACCAGCTGGGCGACGTGTGCGGGCGCCTCGCGCCGCTCTGCCACGACGACACGGTCGTGGTCACGATGCAGAACGGCGTCCCGTTCTGGTATTTCGACGGGCACGGCGGCGCGCTCGCGGGACGCACGGTCGAAGCGGTGGATCCGGGCGGCGCCATCAAGGCCGCGATCCCCGCGCGCCGCATCATCGGATGCGTCGTGTACGCCGCGGCCGAAGTGTCGGCGCCCGGGGCGCGTGGTGCACATCGACGGCGACCGCTTTCCCGTGGGCGAGCTGGACGGGTCGAAGAGCGAGCGCGTGCAGCGCGTGCTCGCAGGCGTTCGCGAACGCGCGGGCTCAAGTCGCCGCTGCTCGAGGACGTGCGCGCGGAGGTGTGGCTCAAGCTGTGGGGCAACCTCGCCTTCAACCCGATCTCCGCGCTCACCCATGCGCTGCTCGCCGACATCTGCGCGGATCGCCATGGCCGCGCGCTTGCCGAGCAGATGATGCGCGAGGCGCAGGCGGTGGCGCAGAAGCTGGGCGTCGCCTTCCGCGTGACGCTGGAAAAGCGCATCGAGGGCGCGGCGAGCGTCGGGCGCCACAAGACGTCGATGCTGCAGGACGTGGAAGCGGGGCGCGCGCTCGAGATCGACGCCGTGCTCGGCGCGGCCGTGGAATTGGGAGAGCTGGTGGGTGTCCCGACGCCCGCGATGCGCGCGATCTACCAGGCGGCGAAGCTCCTCGAGCGCACGATGCGCGACGAGCTGGTCGCGGTGCGCTCGGTGCCGATGCCGTCGAGCTGAACGTCCAGCGCGGCCGCGCCCTGGGTTATAATTGCGCTCTGCGCGTGGGGTGGTAGCTCAGCTGGGAGAGCGTCGCGTTCGCAATGCGAAGGTCGAGGGTTCGATCCCCTTCCACTCCACCAATTCCCTTCCTTTCCTTCTCGCCGGTTCCCTCGTTTCCTCCGACTGCGCCGCGGCACGGCCCGCTCAATGGGGCGAGCAGAACGCCACGCCTTCGTCGGTCCACCCCTCCATCGCCGCGCGCTGCCGCGCATCGGCCATGAAGCGGTGGTTCATGTCGTCCTCGGCGACGCGATCGTTGAACGCGCGCCACACCGGATCGGTGCCCGCGGGGCATTGGCCGTCCTGCGGCAGGAGCGCCCAGAACGCGATGCCTTCGTAGCCCCATCCCAGGAACCGCTGGCCGCGCGCATCGGCGTCGGCGCGCTGCGACTGCTCGAGCGCCTTGAGCCACGCGCACTCCGCGCCGTCGCCCGTGTAGAAGTGCGAGTTCGCGCCCGCCGCGTAGAACCGGCACACCGCGTGCGCGCCGGGCGGGGCGTCCTGCTGCTTGAGCCAGCCGTGGAACGACTGTCCGGTGCGCTTCCATCCGCCCTGGCCGCCGGCGTCGAGCTGGTCGATCTCGTCGCCGCTCGCCGACATGAAGTAGTGGTCCAGGATGTCCTGGTAGAACTCGACGACGGTTGCCTCCGTGCCCACGTTGAAGTCGCGCGTGAAATAGCGCTGCGGATCGCCGCCGGTGTCGGGATGGCCCCATCCTTCGGCGCGGTACGCGCCGGGAGGAAGGCGCCCGACCTTCACGCTCGCGAAGGACGTCATGCCAGGCGGAATCGCGCCGCCGACCGGCGCCGTGGCGCGGTAGGCGAAATCGACGCGCACGACGTTGCCCGACAGGGTCGCCCTGAGCGAGGAGGGATCGAAATACGCGGCGCTGTGCACGACGACTTCCAGCGCGTCGTTCGCCTTCGGCTGCGAGGGCACGAGGTAGACGCCCCAATCCGGCGGCGGCACCACGGCGACATTCATGGTCGAAGTCTCCGCGGGCGCGCTCGGGCGGTCGATGTCGATCATCCGCGCGACCACCGTGTAGTTGCCGGGCGCGAGCTCGCCGAGCGACAGCTGCGGAACTCCGAAGTCCGGGCCGAACGGGCCGAACTGGTTTCCCAGGAACTCGTAGTCGATGGTGATGGTCGAGCCGGAGCGCGTGTAGCGAGTGGCCGGAAGGTAGAGCGGCGCCGGCGCCTGGGCCACGTCGATCGTCACGTTCTGCCCGTATTGCGGAAGCGCGGGCGACACGTCGATCGAGACGGCGGCGAGCGCGCCGCGCGCGAAGGCCGCGAGCGCGAGCGCGGCCAGCATCGAAAGCGGCTTCATGCGTCCTCCCTGTGGCGGATCGGCGGCAGAGTCGCGCCGTATGCAGCCACGATATGCGGGGAGGCATCGACGAAGTAATGGGAGGACGCCGCGCCGTGCCGTGGGCGCGCTCCGGCGGCGTGTCGGCGCCGTCCGACACGGGACCCTGCGTTACGGGGACACCGCTACTCCTTCCAGGCCCTCCGGCGTAGGATTTGTCCTACAAACTAATCCGAGAGTGCCGACGTCCGCCCGTTCCGTTCGCCATGGTGTAATGGGCTCCTGGACTTCTCCTGCAGGAACGCGAGCAATGATCCGCCTGCTGATCGTCGACGACCACGACGTGGTGCGCATGGGCCTGAAGCAGGTGTTCTCGGGCCGCGTGGACATGGAGGTCACCGGCGAGGCCCGCACCGGCGAGGAAGCGATCGCCGCCGTGCGCTCCACTCCCTACGATGTCGCGCTCGTCGACCTGTCGCTGTCCGACATGTCGGGCGTCGACGTGCTGAACCGCAGCAAGGCGATCCGTCCCGAGATGGCGGTGCTCATCGTGAGCGGCTATCCCGAGGACCAGTACGCCATCAACCTGCTCAAGGCCGGAGCCTCGGGCTTCGTCGCCAAGGACGCGCCGTCGGAGAACCTGGTCTCGGCGGTGGTCGCCGCGGCGCAGGGCCGGCGTTACGTGAGCCCGCGCATCGCCGACAAGCTCGCGCAGGGCCTCGCGGGTCCCGCGGCCGACCAGCCGTCGCACACCCAGCTTTCGGAGCGCGAGTTCCAGATCTTCTGCAAGCTCGCCGGCGGCCAGAGCGTCTCCGAGATCGCCAAGGAGCTCTTCCTCAGCGTGAAGACGGTGAGCACGTACCGGTCGCGCATCCTGGAAAAAATGAACTTCAAGTCCAACGCCGACATCACCTACTATGCGGTGAAGAACCAGCTCATCGCATGACCATGACGGCGAGGGGACTCACGACTACAGGCCGCGCCGCGGCCGACATCCACGCGCACTCGCCAACGCCGCACGAAAGCGGCCCGGAGCGGCGCACGCGCGCGGGTGAGATCGACCCGCGCATCCGCGCCGATGAGCTCATGAACGCGCTCGTCGTGGAAGACTCTCCGCAGATCGCGGAACGCCTGGTGGAGCTGGTCTCGGTGCCCAGCCGCGTCGAAGTGGTGGCGACGGCCGCGACCGAGGACGAGGCGCTCGCCGCGTGCGACCGCTACACCATCAGCCTCGCGATCGTGGACCTGCAGCTCGCGCAGGGCACGGGGTTCGGCGTGATCCGCCGGCTGCGCGCGGCCACGGGCGCCAACCCCGCGTGCATCGTCGTGCTCACCAACCACGCGGTGCCCGCGCTCAAGGTCGCGGCCTTCGAGGCCGGGGCCGACTACTTCCTCGACAAGAGCAAGGACTTCGCGACCATCCCGCGCCTGATCGGCGAGCTGCTCTCGGGGCGCGAGAACTAGGAAGCGCGCGCGGCCGCCGCCTCGATCGGGATCGACGATCTCGAGGCGTGTCCCCTTTCCGGAGATCGAACGCACCGCGAGCGTGCCGCCCAGCGAGCGCACGCGATGGCTCATGCCGGCGAGGCCGTGCGAGAAGCGAATCGCCGCGCCCCACGTCCGGGATCCCGACGCCGTCGTCGGAGACGGTCATGTGCAGGCCGGCGCGACGCGTCCGATGGTCACGTCCAGGTGCGCTGCGCGCGCGTGCCTCACCGCGTTGTTCACGGCTTCCTGCACCAGACGGAAGCAGCGCGATCTCGAGCTCCGGGGCGAGGCGCCCCAGGCCGGGGTCGATGTCGAGGTGCGGCGCGATGTCGGATTCGGCGCACGCCTCCTCCACGTACCATTGCATGGCCGCCGCGAGGCCGAGGTGATCGAGCAGCGACGGGCGCAGCGTCTCGATGATGCGGCGCTTGATGTCGATCGCCCTGGTCGATCAGCGCGTCCAGGCGCGCCATGCGCTCGCCGAATTGCGGATCGTCGCCCAGGTGCGATCGCAGCCACGCGACGTCCATCTTGGCGGGCGTGAGGATGCCGCCCAGGTGATCGTGCAGCTCGCGCGCGAGGCTCGCCTTCTCGAGCTCGCCGCTCGACTGCAGGAAGGTGGAGAGCGACTCGATGACGCCCGATTCGCGCAGCCGCTCGCGCACGAGCGCCAGGTCCGAGCGCAGCTTCGCGAGCAGCTCGCGGCGCTCCGCGTCGTCGCGCGCGCGATCGATGTGCCCGAGGTCCGCTTCGATGCCGGCGATCAACGCCTCGAGCGTGCTATCCACGCCGCGCTCCCCCGATCTGGCACGATCGAAAATGCCATGGGGTATCTTACCCCACGGCAAATTCCACGGCGCGCTCGCCCCGCCTAGTCGCGCTCCATGTGGATCTTCCGCATGGAGCCTCCGTAGACCCCGCGCCGGAACACGCCCATGAGGAGCGAGACCACGAAGGCGATGAGGAAGATGAAGAACAGGATCTTGGCGATCCCGGCCGCGCCCGCGGCGATGCCGCCGAAGCCCAGGACCGCGGCGACGAGCGCGATGATGAAGAAAACGGCTGCCCAATAAAGCATGTCAATCTCCTTTATTCAGGGTTGGTTGTCTTCATGGCGGCCCCTGCTGCCGGATCGCCTCCGGTACGCACGCACTGCCAAACCGACCGCTGCCGAGCCCAGCTTCCAGAGCATCGGGCGGCCCGCCATCCTCGCGGCGTAGCCCAGGGCCACGCGCGCGGGGTTCGCATCGATCCGGCCGAGCCGCCGCGCGATGGTCGCGCGCTGCAGCCCGGCCGACAGCAACACCAGTTCGCGCCGGCGGCGAAGGATCTCGAGCTCAGTCATCGCCGGCGCCTTGCAGGTCCTGGCGCAGCGGCCTGGCCTCGTCGCCCTTCAGGACCGCGATCGTCTCGACCAGGGCGGCTGGCGCTTCCTCGACGCGAGGTAGATGTAGCGAGCGCCCCGCCGCCGGCGGCGAGGAATGCGGCCGCGAAGCAGGCGAGGATCGCGGGGCGGTTCTCCTCGGACGACCCAGAGCACGAGGGCGCAGATCGCGAGCGCGAGGCCGAAGGTCACGAGGTAGAGGGCGGCCACGGCGACCACCACGAAGCGCGCGATCCACGCCTTTTCCTCGGCGAGCTCGATCACCAGCAGCTCGAGGCGCGTGCGCACGGCGCGAAGGCCCGTCGACGCGAGTCCCTTCACGTCGCCCACGATGCTCCTCGCCTCGCCGAACAGCCCCATGGAGCGCCTCAGCGCCGGGCGATGAGGAAGCCCACGAGCGCGCCCACCGCCGGCGCTGATGCCCACGGCGCGCCAGGGATTGGCGCGCACGTACTCGTCGGTGCTCGTCATCGCGACGCGGGCCCCGTCCTGCACCGAGCGCTGCAGCTCGGCCAGGGAAGCGCGCGCCGTGTCGATCTGCGACTGCACCTTCGTGCGCATCTCGGTGATCTTGCCCTCGCCCTCGTTGCGCACGGTCTTCATCAGGTCCTGGGCGTCCTCCACGACGTTCTGGATGTCGCGGGCGATGGGATTCGGTTCGGCGGTCACGCGCATGGCTTTCTCCTCAGATGGTGGGAACTGTCCGGCTGCACTCCAGCTTAGGCAGCCCGCCGCGGCGTGCTCTGTCGGAACGGGCCCCCAGCCGGCCGTCCCGAATCTCCTATTCCGGCGTGGGATTGCGCCGACGCGCGGCCGTCGGCGGGGACCGACAGGGGATTGCGGGAAGCGCCGACGGTGCCGCGCCGCACGGCGAACTACGATGCTGGAGTCCGCCGGCAACCCGATTGCCGGCACCTTCCCTTGCAAGGAGGCGTCATGAGAACGATTGCATTGCGCGCGGCCATCGTTGCCGCGCTCGCCGCCACCACGCTCGCCGCGTGCGACCGCCAGGACATGGCGAACGCCGAGCGCGACGGGGCGGCCGTGGGCCGCAAGGCCGACGACGCGCTCGCGCGCGCCGGGGATACGCTCGCCCAGGCGGGCAAAAAGGCCGGGGAGAAGACCCGGGAGGCGCTCGCGTCCGTGGACAACTCGATGCCCGCCGACGGCACCGCCGCGCGCACCGCGATGAGCGACACCGCGATTACCGCGTCGATCAAGGCGGATTTCATCAAGGACCCGGACTTGAGCGTGCTCAAGATCGACGTCGATACCCGCGAAGGGGTCGTCACGCTGAACGGCCTCGCGGACAACGACGCCGCCCGCAGCCGCGCAGAGCGCATCGCGAGCGGCGTGAAGGGCGTGCGCCAGGTGCGCAACTTCCTCGTCACCAAGAAGGCGTAAGGCCCGCTGCGCTCGCCGCGGCCCGCGTAACGTTTCGCAAGGTTCGGGAAGGAAGCGTCACCTTGCCCGGGCGGGGAGGCGTGGAGTATCCTTCCCCCCATGTGCGCCGCCGAGTCCACCCTCGCCCGCGACCGGCCGGCCGCCACGGCCGCCGCCGGGATCCCGCCTGCTGCTGGTCGAGGACAGCGCGCGGCTGGCCGCCTCGATCCGCGAATACCTCGAGCACCACCCTTCGAGGTGTTCATCGAGGGCGACGGGCTCGCGCGTGGCCGAGCGCTTCGAGCGCCTGAAGCCCGAGCTGGTCATCCTCGACCTGATGCTGCCGGGCAAGGACGGCCTCACCATCTGCCGCGAGCTGCGCGCCGCAGCGCACACGCCCGATCCTCATGCTCACCGCGAAGGGCGACAGCATCGACCAGGTGCTGGGGCTCGAGATGGGCGCGGACGATTACGTGGTGAAGCCGGTCGAGCCGCGCGTGCTGCTGGCACGCGTGGAAGCGCTGCTGCGCCGCGCGCGCGCCGCGCCCCGCCGGAGCCGCGCGAAGCGAAGCTCGCGGCGGGCCGGCTCGCCATCGACGGCGCGCGCCGCAGCGCCAGCCTCGACCGCACGCCCGTCGAGCTCACCACCGGCGACTTCGACATCCTGTGGCTGCTCGCCTCGCGCCCGGGCACCGTCGTCACGCGCGACGAGATCCTGCGCGTCGTGCGCGGCATCGACTACGACGGCCTCGACCGCTCGATCGACGCGCGCATCTGCCGCCTGCGCCGCAAGCTCCAGGAAGCGGGCGGCGCGGAGTCGATGATCAAGACCGTGCGCCTGCGCGGGTACCTCTTCGCCGGCGACGCCTGAAGCGGCGTGGGCCGCCTCTTCCTGCGGCTCTACCTGTTCCTCATGCTGCCGGCCACGGCGGCGTTCGTGCTCTTCATGTACGTCACCGACCAGGTGATGGCGCAGATGCACGCCGAGGAGCAGCGCGCGCGCGCCGGCGTGGCGTTCGATCGCGCCGAGCGCATCATCACCGACACGCGCGTGCCCGACTGGCAGGGGCGGCTGCACGAGATCGAGAAGACCTTCCGCGTCGAGCACCAGATCGTCCCGCTCGACCGCGCGCTGGACGACCTCTTCATGTCCGCCTCCGAGCGCGAGCGCCTGCAGGGCGGCGAGATCGCGTGGCGCGACCGCCCCGGCGGCGGCAACGTGTACCTGCGGCGCATCGGCGATTCGGACCGGGCGCTGCGCATCGAGTATGTCGGGACGCCTACGAGTACCTGGCGCTCTACTACGCCATGATCGTCGCGCTCGTGACCCTCGGGCTGTGCGCGATCCTCTGGTGGTGGACGCGCCCGCTATGGCGCGATTTCGACCGGCTGATCCATGCGACCGCGCGGGTGGGCGAGGGCGACTTCGGCGTGCGCGCGCAGGTGGGCAAGTCGTCGCTGCTCGCCCCGATCGCCGAGGCGTTCAACGTGATGGCCGACCGGGTGCAGGCGCTGCTCCGCTCGCACCGCGACCTCGCGCAGGGTGTCGCGCACGAGCTGCGCACGCCGCTCGCGCAATTGAGCTTCGACCTCGAGCTCGCGCGCACGAGCGGCGCCGACGACGAGCGCGCGCAGCGCCTCGACGCGATGGAGCGCGACGTGGCGGACCTCGACGAGCTGGTGAGCGAGCTGCTGCTGCTCGCGCGCCTGCGCGAGGCCCCGCCCTACACGCCGCGCGAGGTGCCGGCCGCCACGCTCATCAACGACGTGCTGAGGAGGGCCCAGGACGAGATGCGCGCCGCCGGCCGCTCGGTCGCGATCGAGCCGCCGCGCCACATGCCCGAGAGCCTGTCCTGCGACGCGAAGTATCCTCGCCCGCGCGCTCGCCAACATCCTGCGCAACGCGGTGCGCTACGCGCACTCGAAGGTCGCGCTCACCGTCGAGCGCAACGGCAGCGGCACCGTGATCAGCGTGGACGACGACGGTCCCGGCGTGCCGCCCGGCGAGCGCGAGCGGCTCTTCGAGCCGTTCACGCGCCTGGAGGGCAGCCGCGGCCGCGACAGCGGCGGGGTGGGCCTCGGCCTCGCCATCGTGAAGAGCGTGGCGGAATGGCACGGCGGCGAAGCGTTCATCTCGGATTCGCCGCTGGGCGGCGCGCGCATCTCGCTGCGCTGGTAGGAAAATCGGGGTCAGACCCCTATTTCCGCGGCGCGCGAGAGCGGGCTCTGCGCTCGGAAATGGGGGTCTGACCCCGATTTTCCTTCGCCTTCGGCTTCCTGCGCGCGGCGAGCTTCGCGCGGTTGCGCAGCCAGTGCTCGAACTCGGGGGCGGCCAGCGGCGGGCAGAGGAGGTAGCCCTGGCAGGCGTTGCAGCCTTCGCGCGTGAGGAAGCGGAGCTGCGATTTCTTCTCCACGCCCTCGGCCACGACGTCGAGCCCCAGGCCGCGCGCGAGCCCGATCACCGCGGAGACGATCGCGGCGCCGCCGGTCGCGTCGCCCTGGCGCGGCATGCGCTGGCGCGCGCCGCCGGAAGCCGCCGGCGACGCGCCGATGTCGGCCACGAACGCCTTGTCGATCTTGAGCACGTCCACGGGCAGGTGGCGCAGGTGCGACAGGCTCGAGAAGCCGGTGCCGAAGTCGTCGATCGCGATGCGCACGCCCAGGGCGCGCAGCTTCGCGAGCACGACGCTGGCGCCCTCGACGTCGCGCACCATGCTGGTCTCGGTGATCTCGAACTGCAGCCAGCCGGGCTCGCAGCCGGTCGCGTGCAGGACGCGCTTGAGGTCCGCGAGCATCGCCGTGTCGCGCAGCTGCCCGGCCGAGAGGTTCACGCACACGTTGATGCCGCCCAGGCCCGCGTCGCGCCACGCGCGCGCCTGCCGGCACGCCGCCTCCAGCACCCAGTGGCCCACCGCGTGGCCCAGGCCGGATTCCTCGGCGAGCGGGATGAAGCCCTGCGGCAGCATCAGGCCGCGCTCGGGATCGTGCCAGCGCAGCAGCGCCTCCGCGCGATGCACCGCGCCCGTGCCGATGTCCACGATCGGCTGGTAGTGCAGCGCGAGCTCGTTGCCGCGCAGCGCCCGGCGCAGCGCCGTCTCGACCTGCAGCCGGTGCGAGCGGCGATCGGCGAGCTCCGAGGAGAAGAGCCGGAAGCCGTTGCGGCCCAGCTCCTTCGCGTGGTACATCGCGGCGTCCGCGTTCTTGAGCAGCGTCTCCGCGTCCACGCCGTCCTCGGGATGGAGCGCGAGGCCGAGGCTGCCGCTCACGTGGATCTCGTGGCCCTCGAGGTGGAACGGGCGGCGCACCTCGTCCAGCACCTTGCGCGCGACCAGCTCCGGCGCGTTCTCGTCGGGGAAGCTCTCCAGCACGATCACGAACTCGTCGCCCGAGACGCGCGCGAGGACGTCGCTCTGGCGCAGCGCCCCGCGGATGCGGCGCGCCAGCTCCTTCAGCAGCAGGTCGCCCACGCGGTGGCCGAGCGTGTCGTTCACGTCCTTGAAGTGGTCGAGGTCGAGGAACATCACGCCCACGCGCGCGTGGCTGCGGCGCGCGCGCGTGAGCGCCGCGTCGAGCCGGTCGTTCAGCAGCACGCTGTTGGGCAGCCCCGTGAGCCCGTCGTGGGTCGCCATGTACTGCAGCCGCTCCTCGGCCTGGATGCGCGAGGACACGTCCTGTGCCAGCGAGAGGATCGAGATCAGCCGCCCCGACTCGTCGCGCAGCGCCGAGTAGTGCCACTCGACCCAGATCACCGAGCCGTCCTTGCGGTAGTTGCGGTTGAGGTGTGTGGCGTGCCGGCCGCTGCCGCGCACGAGCTCGGCGATCGCGCCGTCCACCGCGGCGGCGTCGTCCTCGTAGACCAGCCGCCAGCCCTCGAGCGGGCGGCCGAGCGCCTCGCTGGCGCTCCATCCGAAGATCGACTCCGCCTGGCCCGACCAGCGCACGATCCTCAGCTCCGTGTCCCACTCGATCACCGCGAGCGGCGTGTTGTCGAAGTGCGCCGAGAGGATGGAGTTGGCGCGGCGCAGCTCCTCCTCGACCATCTTCTGCTCGTGGATGTCGCTGGTGGTGGCGTAGTAGCCGAGGTACTCGCCGTCGGCGATGCGGGGCGTGAGGCGCACGGTCATCCAGCGCGCCCGCCCGTCGGCGAAGCGCACCAGGCGCTCGACGGCGAGCGCCTCGCCGAGCTTCAGCCGCTCGAGGTGCGGGTGGAGCTGGCGGAAGCGCTCCTCGCCCAGCACGTCGACGCACGGGGCGCCCCACGATGTCGCTCGGCGCGCAGGCCGATGTATTCGAGGAAGGCGTTGTTCACGTAGCGGTAGCGCAGCTGCGCGTCGACGTAGCACATCGGCGTGGGGATCGAGTCGATCACCTGGCGCAGCTGGCGCTCCTTGTCCTCCACCTCGCGCTGCGCCGTCTTGATCTCGTGGATGTCGGTGGACACCACGTAATAGCCGCGCACCACCCCCATGGCGTCGCGCCGCGGCGTGAGGCGCACGCGCACCCAGCGCTGCTCGCCGTCGGGCATGCGCATCGGCCGCTCGTACGTCGCCTCCTCGCCCAGCATCACGCGCGTGAGTTGCGGTCCCAGGGACTCCACGACCTCCTTCGGATAGACGTCCTCGGGGAACTTGCCCAGCGCCCACTCGCGCGCGAAGCCGCGCGTGGCGAGGAAGAGGTTGTTCACGAAGGTGCAGCCGCGCTCGAGGTCGATGTAGCAGATGGCCTCGGGGATGTTGTCGGCGAAGAAGCGCAGCTCCTCCTCGCTCGCCGCGAGCTGCGCCTGCGCCTCCTTCACCTCGTGGATGTCGTGGCCGACCACGTACATGCCGACCACGCGGCCGCCGTCGCCGAAATGCGGCACCGCCTTCACGTGGAACCAGCGCGGGCCGGCGCCCGGCACGTCGGTGAGCCGCTCGTAGGTCACGACCTCGCCGCGGTCGAGCACCTTCTGCGTGCGCTCGGCGATCCACGCGGCGACCTCGCGCCCCATGACCTCCGGGGTCGTCTTGCCGATGATCCCCTCGGTGGTGAGCCCGCGCAGCGCGGCGAACTGGCGGTTGGCGAAGAGGATGCGCCGGTCGCGGTCGAGGTAGGCGACGGCAGTCGGGAATGTTGTCCGCGAAGAGCCGCAGCTGCTCCTGCTGCAGGCGGCGGCGCTCCTCGCCGAGCTTCAGGTCGTGGATGTCGCTGCCGACGATGTAGTAGCCGTTGAACCCGTCCTCGTCCATGATCGGCGCGAGCCGCACGAGGTGCCAGCGCTTCTCGGCGCCGGGCGGGCCCACGAGGCGCTCGTAGGTGCACGTCTCCCCGCGCTTCAGGCGCTCGACGAACGGGTCGAAATATACGGCGGCCACTTCGGGGCCTAGCACCTCGGCGCACGGCGGCCCGACGATCTCCTCGAGCGTCATGCCGCGCAGGCGCTGTGAACACCTTGTTCGCGAAGAGGTAGCGGAACTGCGAGTCCACGACCGCGATCGGGCCGGGGATGTTCTCGGCGAAGTAGCGCAACTGCGCCTCCTGGCGCTCGAGCTCGTCGACGACGAGCTGAAGGCCTTCCGCTGCTCGTCGAGCGCGCGGCGCAGCTGGCAGTCCTCCTCGATGTCCACCAGCACGATGAGGATGCCCCGCACTTCCCCGGACGGCATCGCGGTCGGGAACCATGTGCCCGCGGATGCGCCGCGATTCGCGCCCCGGCCAGAGCGCCTCGCGCTCGTAGGTGACGGCCTCGCCGGCGAGCGCGCGCTCCATGTACGGCGGGCGACCGCCGCTCACGTCTCGGGGGCATCGAGCTCCGTGACGGAGCGCCCCATCATCTCGACCGGCTCGCGGCCCGACCACTCGCGGCCGCGGGCCTGTTCACGAAGCGGATCACGCGCTCGCGATCGACGTAGGTGATCGGGAAGGCCGACCGCGTCGGTGATGAGCGAGAGCTGGCGCTCGCGCTCGCCCAGCGCCGCCTCGGCGTCTGCTTCAGCTGCTGGATGTCCACCAGCACGACGAGCACGCCCACACCGGCCCGTCGCCCTCGCGCAGCGGGAAGTAGTGCGCGCGGACCACTCGCCGCTTGTAGGGCCCCTCGAGGCAGCGGCGGTTGAAGGCGACGGTCTCGCCGCCGAGCGCGCGCCGCAGATAGTCGCGCCGGCCGTCGCTGGGGGCGGCGGTGCTCGAAGACCTCGTCGGGGGTCCGGCCCGCGAGCTCGTCCAGCGGCAGGTCGTATTGCCGCAGGTACGCGGGGTTCGCGTAGCGGTAGCGCAGCTCGGGGTCGAGCACGCACGCCGGAAGCCCGAGGAGGTCGAGGCCGGCCTGCAGCGCGGCGAGCCGCTCGGCGGGGGCGCCGGGCGGTCGGTCGTCGTTCATGGGCCCGGAGGACGGGTTATGACGCGGGTCATGGTCGCGAGTGCATTTTCGCACCGGGGGAACTGTAAACTGCTATGCCGTCCGTCCGCCAATTTCCGCCACCCGGCCCCGCCGCGCTCCGCGGGCGCTCCCGGACCCCCAAAATGAACCTCCATCGCCTCCTCCAAAGCCGCGCCGCCGAAGGCCGCCCGGTGCGCGCCGTGCTGATCGGCGCGGGCAAGTTCGGATCCATGTACCTCTCGCAGGCGCGGCGCACGCCCGGGCTGCAGATCCTCGCCGTCGCGGACCTCGCCCCCGACCGCGCGCGCGCTTCGCTCGAGCGCACCGGCTGGAAGCCCGAGCGCTTCGCCGCGCGCTCGCTCGACGAGGCGGCGAGCGCGGGCACCACGTTCGTGACCGACGACGCGATGGCCGCCATCGCGCACGCCGCGACCGAGGTGGTGATCGACGCCACCGGGCACCCCGCGGCCGGCATCGCGCACGCGCTCGCGTGCTGCCGCGAGGGCAAGCACATCGTGATGGTGAACGTGGAAGCCGACGCGCTCGCCGGCCCGCTGCTTGCGCGGCGCGCGGCCGAGGCGGGCGTCGTGTATTCGCTCGCGTACGGCGACCAGCCGGCGCTGATCTGCGAGCTCGTGGACTGGGCGCGCGCCGCGGGCTTCACCGTCGTCGCCGCGGGCAAGGGCACCAAGTACCTTGCCGTCGTACCACGCCTCGACGCCGAAGACCGTCTGGGGCCACTACGGCTTCACCGACGAGATGGTGGCGAAGGGCGACTTCAACGCGCAGATGTTCAACTCCTTCCTCGACGGCACGAAGAGCGGCATCGAGATGGCGGCGGTGGCGAACGCGACCGGGCTCACGCCCGCGCCCGGCGGGCTCGCGTTCCCGCCCTGCGGCGTGGACGACCTGCCGCGCGTGCTGCGTCCCGCCGAGGCCGGCGGCGCGCTGCACCACGCGGGCCAGGTGGAGGTGATCTCGAGCGTGGAGCGCGACGGCCGACCCGTGTTCCGCGACCTGCGCTGGGGCGTGTACGTGACCTTCGCCGCGGAAAGCGAATACGTGCGCCGCTGCTTCCAGGAGTACGGCATCGTGACGGACCCGAGCGGCGAGTACGCGGCGATGTACAAGCCGAGCCACCTGATCGGCCTGGAGCTGGGCATCAGTGTGGCGAGCGTGGCGCTGCGGCGCGAGGCCGACGGGCGCGGCCACGGGATGGCGGGGCGATTGCGTGGCCACGGCGAAGCGCGCGCTCGCAGGCGGGCGAGACGCTCGACGGCGAGGGCGGCTACACGGTGTGGGGCAAGCTCATGGACAGCGCCGATTCGAGCGCGAAGAAGGGCGCTGCCCATCGGCCTCGCGCACAAGGTGAAGCTGAAGCGCGACGATCCCCGAGGGCCGCGACCGTGAGCTGGGACGACGTCGAATACGACGCGAATTCCGAGGCGGTGAAGATGCGGCGCGAGATGGAGCGCATGTTCGCGCCAGTCGGGCGCCAAACAGGAGAAGCCGTTGAGAATCGCGGATTGAGATCGCCTGCATCCTGCTTGCCGCGTCACTGGCTGCGCAGGCGGAAGTGACGGCGAAGGACGCGTGGGTGAGGGGCACGGTGCCGGCGCAGAAGACGACGGGCGCCTTCGCCACGCTCACGAGCAGCGAGGACGCGAAGCTCGTGGCGGTGAAGAGCCCGGCCGCGAAGACGGTCGAGGTGCACGAGTCCATGACATGCACGGCGGCATGATGCACATGCAGGCGGTCGATTCCGTGGCGCTGCCCGGCGGGCAAGGCGGTGGAGCTCAAGCCCGGCGGCTACCACGTGATGCTGATCGGGCTCACGCGGCCGCTCGAGACCGGGCGGCAAGGTGCCGCTCGAGTTCGTGATCGAGGACGCCAAGGGCAAGCGCTCGACGGTCGAGGCGCAGGCCGACGTGCAGTCCGCTCGCCTCGCAATGAAGCTGCGCACGCGGCTCGCGCAGAAGGGCCGCAAGCCGAAGTCGCATCCGGGGACCGTCAACCTCCCGGTCGCGCGCGCCTCGACCGTGACCTTCGCGTCGCTGGCCGAGATGGACGCGGTCCAGAAGCGCTTCGAGTCCGACGACAGTCGCGCCCACCTACGGCATCGTGAACATGCCGCTGCGCGCCGCGTTCGAGGAGCTGATGGTGGAGCTCGAAGGGCGGACACCGCGCGGTGACGCTGCCCTCGGGCCTCGCGGCCGTGGCGGTGGCGATCATGGCGTGCGTGAAGGCGGGCGACCACGTGCTCGTCAGCGACAGCGTGTACGGCCCCACGCGCCGCCTATGCGTGCAGACGCTCGCGCGCTTCGGCGTCGAGACGAGTTCTACGATCCGCTGCATCGGCGCGGGCATCGAGGAGCTGATGAGGCCCAACACGCGCCTGGTCTACCTCGAGAGCCCCGGCTCGCTCACGTTCGAGGTGCAGGACTTTCCCGCGATCGCGAAGGTCGCCCACGAGCGCGGCGCCGCGGTGATCCACGACAACACGTGGGCGACCGGCATCTTCTTCCGCTCGTTCGACCACGGAGCCGACCTCGTGGTGCAGGCCGCGACCAAGTATCCCGGCGGACACTCCGACGTGCTCATCGGCTCGGTGGTGGCGAGCGAGGCGTACTGGCCGCGGCTGCGCGACGCCTCCCGCGACCTCGGGCAGACCGCGAGCCCCGACGATGTCTTCCTCGCGATCCGCGGCATGCGCACGCTCGACGTGCGCCTGCGCCAGCACGAGAGGAACGCGCTGCAGGTCGCGCAATGGCTGCAGTCGCGTCCCGAGGTGAAGCGCGTGCTGCATCCGGCGCTGCCCGACGATCCGGGGCACGAGCTGTGGCGGCGCGATTTCCTCGGATCGTCGGGATTGTTCGGCGTGGAGATGGCGCCGTGCTCGCGCGCGCAGCTGGCCGCGTTCATGGACGACCTCGAGCTCTTCGCGCTGGGCTACAGCTGGGGCGGCTACGAGAGCCTCATCGTGCCGGCGAACCTGCGGGGCGCGGCGCGCTCGGCGCGGCCGTGGACGGGCGGGCCGCTCATCCGGCTGCAGATCGGGCTCGAGGAGCCGGCGGACCTCATCGCCGACCTCGAGCGTGGGCTCGAGCGCATGAAGGGCGCGTGAAGCCGGACGCGCTCGCGCGCACGCTGGCGCGCGCGATCTCGGACGCGACCGAGGTGCACTTCGAACCGGCTGCGAGCGACGCGGTGGGCGGCGGCTGCATCCACACGGCGCTCGAGGATCGCCGGCGAGACGGCCGAGGGCACGCGCTCGTACTTCGCGAAGGTGAACGAGGCGGTGCGCGCGCCGATGTTCGCGGCCGAGGCCGAAGGGCTCGCGGCGCTCGCCGAAGCGAAGGCGGTGCGCGTGCCGGGCGTCATCGCGCAGGGAGACGACGGCGAGCATGCGTGGCTCGTGCTCGAGTGGCTGGAGCTGGCGGCGCTCTCTCCCGCGAGCGCCGGGCGCCTGGGCAGCGCGCTTGCGTCGCAGCACGGCATCCCGCGCGACAAGTTCGGCTGGGCGCGCGACAACTACATCGGCGCTTCGCCCCAGTTGAACGGCTGGTCCGACGACTGGCTCGCGTTCTGGCGCGACAAGCGGCTGCACGCGCAGCTGCGGCTCGCGGCCCACCATCGGCTGCCCTCGCGCATGATCGACCGCGGCGAGCGCCTCGCCGCCGACTGCGAGGCGCTCTTCCGCAACTACCGGCCCGCGAAATCCCTGCTGCACGGCGACCTCTGGGGCGGGAACGCGGCTTCCCTCGCCGATGGCACGCCGGTGGTGTTCGACCCGGCCGTGTACGTGGGCGACCGGGAGGCCGACCTCGCGATGACCGAGCTCTTCGGCGGCTTCCCGGCGGATTTCATGGCCGCGTACCGCGCCGCGTATCCGCTCGACGACGGCTACCGCGTCCGGCGCGACTTCTACAACCTCTACCACGTGCTCAACCACGCGAACCTTTTCGCGGGCGGGTATGTGCGGCAGGCGGAGCAGTCGATCGAGCGGCTGCTCGCGGAGATCCGCTGAGCCGCGCTCCCTACCGGTCGAGCGGGCTCACCACGCCGCGCCCGCCGCGATTCAGCACGTGCGTGTAGATCATCGTGGTGCTCACGTCCTTGTGGCCCAGCAGCTCCTGCACGGTGCGGATGTCGTAGCCGGCTTCCATGAGGTGGGTGGCGAAGGAGTGGCGCAGCGTGTGCGAGGAGACCGGCTTCGCGATGCCCGCTTTCGCCGCCGCGCGCTTGAGCGAGCGCTGGAAAGTCTGGTCGAACATGTGGTGCCTTCGCGTGATGCCCGTTCTCGGATCGACGGAGAGACGGTCCTGCGGGAAGACCCAGTGCCAGCCCCAGTTCTTCGCCGCGCCGGGATTCTTGATCGCATAGGCGTCGGGCAATTCCACGCCGGCGAATCCCGCCGCACGATCGGCGCGATACACCCGGCGCACGCCTTCCAGGTGCGCGCGCATCTCGTCGACGAGAGTGGCGGGAAACATCGTGATGCGGTCCTTCGCGCCCTTGCCCTGGCGCACGATCACCTCGCCGCGCACGAGCTCGACGTCCTTCACGCGCAGGCGCAGGCATTCCATCAGGCGCATTCCGGTGCCGTACATGAGCTTCGCCACGAGCGCGTGAACGCCGCTCATGTTGCCGATGATGAGGTGCACTTCGGAGCGCGTAAGGACGACGGGGAGCCGCCGCGGGCGCTTCGCGCGCGTGATCTCATGCAGCCAGGGCAGGTGGACGCCGAGGACTTCGCGGTACAGGAAGAGGATCGCGGCGAGGGCCTGGTTCTGCGTGGAGGCCGTCACGTTGCGCAGGTTCGCGAGCGAGGAGAGGAACGCCGTCACGTGCTCCGCGCCCATCGTGGCCGGGTGGCGAAGGTCGTGGAAGCGCACGTAGCGCTTCACCCAGTCCGAGTACGCCTTCTCCGTGCGCAGGCTGTAGTGGCGCAGGCGGATGCGCTCGCGCAGCCGATCGAGGAGCTTCGGGCCCGGGTCGGCGGGGGCTGCGCCATTTTCGGGCGAGGGAGAGGGATCGGACATTTCGGGCTCGGAGACGGCATCGAAATTCCAAACGCGGGTCAAGGAGTTGCAGTTGACCGGCGTGCCGAGCAGGCCAACAATGGCGGCGTTATCAATCAGGTGGGCGGTGTTATTCATCAAGACGAATAACACCTGTCGCCCTAATACAAGTTAGGCAGCATTCGTGAGCCATTTCGCCATCGCCGCAATAGTGTTCGCTGGCGTCATTGCTGGAAACATTGTTCTCGGTGCGGCTTTGCGGTGGATTGGAACCATCCTGCAAGTTCTGAAGGATCCATCGCCCAATCCGTGGGGGAGGGCGCTGGCGGCTTCCCTCCTGAGCGCTGGTCCCTGGATGCTTGGTGCCGCGGGCATCTTCGCGTACTTCGAATACTCTCAGCCGTGGGCACCATGGTTGGGCTTGGGCATGGCCATATGGGCGCTCTTCCTAGTTTTGATTGCCCTAAAGGTTCGAAGCACCATTCGAAAACGGCAGGGATCGAAGAATGCTGCCTAACAACGCGTTGGAGCGGACCGTGAGCCAGCGTGGGCCGCGTCTGGCCGCGGCACGGTCATCGTGGCCGGCCGCTCAACTCGGTCGTTAGCCGTCACATGGCAGCGTTGGCGCTGAATGCCAGCGATGGACCATGCTGACGGGGGGCTTTCGGACCATTCGATGCCGCTGAACCGTTACGAGCGTTCGCTCGGGGGCGGATCGGGGCCAATTCGGCAGGTGCTGTGGCGAGCTCACCAAGGGGAGTGGGCGACGTCCTTGCGGCAGCTCTCATTCCATATGCATCGGCCGCATCGTCGACTGGAATCTTTTCGCTCTTGTCGGTGCAATTGAGTGTTCCGAGCAGCCCGAGTCCTCCGCTTCGCGACTGGCTCGGACGCATCGCGGAATCGTGGGACCGCTGTTCAATCGGGCTGGAAGCACTGCGCGGCTCGGTGAGGGTTGCTTGTCGAGCGATCCTCCCGCATTGCGTACATCGCGGGCTCGACAAGCTCGGATGCTCCTGAGCGAGCTCGACGAGCGAAATTGAAGAGATCTACGACGGGACGCGAGAATGGTGACAGCTAACAACGCGTTGGAGCGGACCGTGAGGCATGGTGGGCCGCGTCTGGCCGCGGCATCGTGCATCGTGGCCGGCCGCTCAACTCGGTCGTTAGACAGCATGAAGATCGCGTGGCACGTCATTGATCTATCGAGAGCGTCGATGTGCCGCGAATGCTCGTGGGCGAATCGAGGACGCAGCATGCGTTCGACGCGAGTGTTGCCGCACTGCGCTGAGCGGATCGTTCGCTGCACTCGAGGCATTTCGCATCGTCCACTGCGACGGTCGCGTACTGCGCATTCGCGGACGGCACTCGATGCATTCGAGCTATCGGGCGCGAATCTGATACACCTCAGTGACCTGTGCACGTCAAGGTTGAGCGCATCGTAATCGGCACGGAAGCAGTGCTGTCTAACAACGCGTTGGAGCGGACCGTGAGGCATGGTGGGCCGCGTCTGGCCGCGGCATCGGCATCGTGGCCGGCCGCTCAACTCGGTCGTTAGGCATCACAGTGCGTGATCGAGAACTGGCGCCATGCGCAACTCGTGCATCCGATGGCTCGATCTCCTCGAGCTTTGGCCGCGATCAGCGCGCTCTTGCGATCCGATTGTCGAATGACGACCTGCGATCTGAAGTCATTCGCTCAACAGCCGGCGATTCGACATGAGCGCTTTCCGGCAGCTGCGGCTCTTGGCGCAGCCGTTCGGGTTCGATGCCCGATTCCGTGGGAATCGGCTAGCGGCTCGAGGCCGTCTGACGCTAATCTCGGCGCGTGTCGCGGCGCATCACGCTTTTCCGTGCGAGTGGCAGCGCTGAGCGCGATCATGGTGCAGTCTCACCTGGCCTCGAGCATCGCTTACCGTTCTCGCAACGTTCTACGACGAGGCATCGTGCTCGATCTGGGGCTCAAGGTGAACGTCAGGATGCAGTGAGGTCTAACAACGCGTTGGAGCGGACCGTGAGGCATGGTGGGCCGCGTCTGGCCGCGGCACGGTCATCGTGGCCGGCCGCTCAACTCGGTCGTTAGACAGCACCGTAGGAAGCGCGGTGCAGCGAATGCGGCATCAAGTGGCTACCAGGCCTGCTACGTCGCCGTACTGATTGCCGCGTACGCCGACGTCGCGAATGTGGGCCCAGCGCGACAGGCCTCACGATCGTGCTCTTGGCGGTTCGAGACTGGCTAGCGCGCCGTTCGTGCAAGCTGGGCCTGAATCACGATCGCGCTTCGGTCTTCGCTGGGCACTTGCGCCGCTTTCGAACGGATCTCAGTGCAATGGCCGCTCATCGGGTTGTCGCCGTTTGCGATTGCACACGGCGTATTCAACATTCGGTGAAAGCGGCAGTGCAAATCGGTGCTGTCTAACAACGCGTTGGAGCGGACCGTGAGGCATGGTGGGCCGCGTCTGGCCGCGGCATCGGCATCGTGGCCGGCCGCTCAACTCGGTCGTTAGGTAGCACGTATGGCGCGCGATTCGCAAGCACGTCACCGAAATTTGCGCGCCGATCGCAATGTTCGAGCCGCGCAGACAGCTTCGTCGAGCGGGGAATGTTGAGAGGCGGTCATCGCGTAGGCGTCGAGCAGCGCAAGAGTGTTCGCGCACTCGCATGTCATGCGCAATCGTTACGCGAGGCGCGTTTCGTGCCGTCACGATTCTGGTCGCAGGACGGGCAGGCTCGTTCACGCGGCCTCGCCGAAGCGACGATCGGAATTCCTAGCTGCGAATTCTAGACCATTGGACGACAATGGCTCCGTTGATGAAAGGGCAGTCTGAGTGCCTTACTTAGAGGTTGCGGCAAGTGGGCCAATGCCGCCTAACAACGCGTTGGAGCGGACCGTGAGGCATCGTGGGCCGCGTCTGGCCGCGGCATCGGCATCGTGGCCGGCCGCTCAACTCGGTCGTTAGACTTCACTGAAGACATCGCGCGAATGTGGCCGTTCAAGAAGAAGGGACGTTCCGCAGTTCCATCGGCGATTCCTGCGAACATCTCGTATAGCCAGGTCGATTCAACCGAGAGGTTCGGAGACAACCTATCATTGGGCCCATTGACTGGATAAAGACTCTTCCGCTCAACGCCGACACCAAGGATCCGAGTCGATGGGCCTACCTCCTTTGCACGCTACGGACGACCGGACATATCGCAGCGGCTGACCAGCTTTCTCGACTGAGGGAAACAATCGAAATATCCGATGACGGCGTGTATTGCCCGATGCTGTCACATTGCAAACATCTCAATTGACTCTCTTGCGCAAGCCGTGTCCGCAGTGTGGCCGCGAGTTACTGAAGTTTGGCTGGGAATGAACAGTGAAAGTCTAACAACGCGTTGGAGCGGACCGTGAGGCATCGTGGGCCGCGTCTGGCCGCGGCACGGTCATCGTGGCCGGCCGCTCAACTCGGTCGTTAGAGCGCATGAGAGGCAGCGTGGTCGCAAACATCGCCATCACATTGGCGGTCGCAGGCTGGGCCGCGGCCTATTATGGGGCGATGACGGAATTGCCAGCTACGTTCATGGGTGATTTTGAATCAACCCCTCACCGTTCGACGGCGATCATGATCGCGGGCATTGTCTTAGTGCTCGCGTCGCTATGGATGTCTGGTTACAGCTTCACGGGGGCAAGAGTTCGCTCCGATCATCGCTGTCGTTCTATGCGGGATTCCGTTGGCATGGCTCCTCATTCAGCTACTGTAGACGAGCATGCGCTCTAACAACGCGTTGGAGCGGACCGTGGACTATCGTGGGCCGCACCCTGGTCATGCTGGCTCGCATGCGGCAAGCGTCGGCCGGCCGCTCAACGCGGTCGTTAGACGTCATTTCTGTGAAGTTTGATGTGTATGGGCGTTTTCAACTTGACGTGGTGCGCGAAGGGGAGCGGTGGGTCGCTTACCGTCTCGACCTGGGCAAGCGCATCAAGTGGAACGAGCTCGTCATTCCGTCGTCGCTCGATGCTGCGGAAGTTGGGACCTTTCTCGACGACCTGTACCATGAAATGGCTGGCCCTGGCCAAGTTGTCCGGAAAGTTGAGTGAAACGGAAATGACGTCTAACAACGCGTTGGAGCGGACCGTGAGGCATGGTGGGCCGCGTCTGTCCGCGGCACGGTCATCGTGGCCGGCCGCTCAACTCGGTCGTTAGACAGCATCAAGGCATCGTGGCCAACGGAAGCGTCGAGATCTTGCGGGCATCTGCCGGGTACAGGCCGACCATTGCTGCATTCCTCCTCGCGTATCTGGAGGAGTTTGGGTTTCGCGAAGAGTATCCCTACTTCGAGCAGTATTGGCTCGAGGCAGAGCGTCATCCCTTTGTCATTTCATACAACGGCGAGCCAGTTGGGTTTGCCTTCGTCCGCACCTTGGAACGGGCACACGAGATTGCGGAGTTCTATGTTCGGCCCGCGCGTCGCGGCTGTGGTATCGGGCGCGCGGCAGTTGAGGCGCTCTTTTCTGCATTTTCCGGACCATGGAGAATCCCGGTGCAAGACTCGAACACCGAGGGGCTGAAGTTTTGGGAACGGGTACTTCCCGCATCGGGGCCAAAATCGATCGAGGGAAGCAGCGTGGTGTACCTTCACAGCACCGCGAAGGAAAGGCGTGATGCTGTCTAACAACGCGTTGGAGCGGACCGTGAGGCATGGTGGGCCGCGTCTGGCCGCGGCATCGGCATGGTGGCCGGCCGCTCAACTCGGTCGTTAGAACGCACGCGAAGCAGCGGGGCCATTCATCTCCAAACCCGGGCGCCGTGCCAAATCCCCTTCGTCAACCTACCCGCGCAGGTGGGTGCAGCCGTACGTCTCATTCGGCACAATATTCGGCATCGGGGCTTTGTTTGGCGTCGGAGCCGCGAAGCTCTAGCGGCGGTAACCAGGACCCATCGCGCATGCGCAATCGCTCTGCATATCACCCGTCGGTCAACATTGCGGGCATCGGAGAACCGCAAACCGTGGGGCCGGTGCGTTCTAACATGTCGTTGGAGCGGACGAGAGTGCGGCCATCGCGCTTCGCGCTCCGGCCGCTCGCCGCTCAACTCGGTCGTTAGGCGTCATGATCGCGAAATGGTATACGGCAGTCTCCGTAGTACCGGTCGTCTTGCGAGTCCTGCTCCATCGTTCGACATGGCTACGATCCACGCGGCTATGGTCCTGGCCTCGTGGAAGGGCTGTCGCGGTCTCCTAGTGCAGTGTGACAGCATCGGAGTCGCCTGTCGATCGCCACTCAGCTCGGTCGGTCCATAGCCATATCCGCGCTCGGCACATTGATCTGCCAATCGGCGCTATCTTCATAGTCAGCCAGCTCATGGGGCATCATGACGCCTAACAACACGTTGGAGCGGACCGTGAGGCATGGTGGGCCGCGTCTGGCCGCGGCACGGCATCGTGGCCGGCCGCTCAACTCGGTCGTTAGAACGCACGCGAAGCAGCGGGGCCATTCATCTCCAAACCCGGGCGCCGTGCCCAATCCCCTTCGTCAACCTACCCGCGCAGGTGGGTGCAGCCGTACGTCTCATTCGGCACAATATTGGGCATCGGGGCTTCGTTGGGCGCGGAGCCGCGAAGCTCTAGCGGCGGTAACCAGGACCCATCGCGCATGCGCAATCGCTTTGCATATCACCCGTCGGTCAACCTTGCGGGCATCGGAGAACCGCAAACCGTGGGGCCGGTGCGTTCTAACATGTCGTTGGAGCGGACGAGAGTGCGGCCGTCGCGCTTCGCGCTCCGGCCGCTCGCCGCTCAACTCGGTCGTTAGACAGCATGAAAGGCGGCATCGCGATGGCATCTCGCAATGACGTCATAGGCAGCTCCGAAGCCATCGAGCGATCGCCCAGTTCCGAATTGCCGACATCGAACAGCCCGCGCCTCCGAAGTGTCCTCTCGATGCGTTCTGCAGGAATGCCGCTCGCTCACAGTATCGCGCAATGCACGCTCGGGTTCAAGCACGCCGGGGTCGGGCGCTTCGGAAGGGCTGCGGTAGGCACCTACGATATGCGACCGCATGTCACGAGCCATCGTAGCGAGCGCCACTGTTTGCCTTAGTGCACAGCGGAGGCAGAATATCTGCCATTACGCACTACGGAATCATCGGGCATGAACGTCATGCTGTCTAACAACACGTTGGAGCGGACCGTGAAACAGCGTGGGCCGCGTCTGGCCGCGGCATCGGCATCGTGGCCGGCCGCTCAACTCGGTCGTTAGACAGCACGAGAGCCATGCCGTGGTACTCGTTGGGAAAGCATCGTACGACTGGAGCATTCGCGGCGTCGAGTTCAGCCGGCATCGTTGAGGAGCGTAATCGCTTATGGTACGCAGTCCAGCGAGGCTCGTGCCGCATCTCAGCGCAGCTACTCGAGGCGGCCGAGAGGTCTCGCTTACCGTCATCGCAGTTGGTCGTCCGAGCCGCGAAGTGTCGCGGGCATTGCTATTCGTGGCCACTCGAACATGGTTCAACACTTGGCATCGGGCATCCTGAAGCTTTGGCGCCATTCTAGCCAACGTGGTTCTGGCAGCAATTCGTTCGGCAGTGCTGGAGGAGTGAATCGATGCTGTCTAACAACGCGTTGGAGCGGACCGTGAAGCAGGGTGGGCCGCGTCTGGCCGCGGCATGGGCATCGTGGCCGGCCGCTCAACTCGGTCGTTAGGCAGCATGGAAAGCGTGGTGACTAGCGTCCGTCGCAAGCGCCGATCGGGCCTCACGTGTCTCGCCGAGGTCGCATTGATTGCCGGTTCGCAACTCAGTCGGGGCCGCTGTCGCAGCGGAACTTACGCTCTATTCGCTATCGACGGGGATCTTCGCGTCGGTACTGGACGCGAACGTCGTCGGATACGACGATTATCGGCGAGGTCATGGCCTCGAATCTGACGAATGGCGCATTGCTGCGCACAATCTACTGCGTCGTTGCCATCGCTGGTCATTTCCTGTCAATCGCGACGCGGTAGTAAGCTTCTTGGCATCACTGAGTGGAACGTTCCCGGCCAGCTTTTCAGAATCTGAGTGAATTCGCGAGCAATGCGGTGCCATCTAACAACGCGTTGGAGCGGACCGTGAGGCATGGTGGGCCGCGTCTGGCCGCGGCACGGTCATCGTGGCCGGCCGCTCAACTCGGTCGTTAGGCCTCACAGGAGCGACGGATGCGCACGCTCACATTATCGCCAGCAATCACAGCTATCGTGTCCATTTGCCGGGCCGGCGGTTTGGGCGCGATTCACAGACTCCTCACATGGCACCAGGTACCCTGAGTCTAGCGCAGCCTCTCGTGCTGGGGCATCACGGCAGCTTCCGTACGGGCGGCTATGCTCGATCCATTGCCGATCCTGCCGGCGCATCTGCCGACGTCCATACTATTCGTGTGGACACGAAGCGCCTTCGAGCGCACTGAGTGTGGACGCATCGAGCAGATGGCATAGTCGTTTGTCAAGCTCGGCTCGCAACTGAGGCGTGCTAGGGTGAAGGTGGCTGAGGCCTAACAACGCGTTGGAGCGGACCGTGAGGCATGGTGGGCCGCGTCTGGCCGCGGCACGGTCAGCGTGGCCGGCCGCTCAACTCGGTCGTTAGACGCACGCGAAGCAGCGGGGCCATTCATCTCCAAACCCGGGCGCCGTGCCAAATCCCCTTCGTCAACCTACCCGCGCAGGTGGGTGCAGCCGTACGTCTCATTCGGCACAATATTCGGCATCGGGGCTTCGTTTAGCTTCGGAGCCGCGAAGCTCTAGCGGCCGTAACCAGGACCCATCGCGCATGCGCAATCGCTCTGCATATCACCCGTCGGTCAACATTGCGGGCATCGGAGAACCGCAAACCGTGGGGCCGGTGCGTTCTAACATCTCGTTGGAGCGGACAAGAATGCAGCCATCGCGCTTTGCGCTCTGGCCGCTCGCCGCTCAACTCGGTCGTTAGGTGTCATCGGAAACCTGGCGCTGTGGCGCTATCTTCCCGCACCAAGCAGCGCGTACTCGCGGTTACAGACTGGTCCTGACCGCGCTATGCATCTTCGAGGCCAGCACCGGTCTCGGCGAGTTCTGGCGGTGAACCGAGCGCGGACGGGGGCATTCTGTGTGCGGGTGGGTCTTGCTCGGCGTGGGCCTATGGAAACTGCATCCATTGGCACGAATTGCCACAGTCATTGTGCTATGGCTCGCGATCGTTATGCTCATCTTTGGGGTCCTTAATCCCTTCATGGCAAGTGATCTCGCTTCCGAGTATGGCGAGGCGCCGAGCGTCTGGCTTGTTGTGGCGTATGTCGCGCCAGTTGTGGCCATCGCGGTACTCTTGCTTCATATATTGGGAAAGTACAAGAACGAGTTTCGGAGCAAGAACGATGCTCTCTAACAACGCGTTGGAGCGGACCGTGAGGCATGGTGGGCCGCGTCTGGCCGCGGCACGGGAAACGTGGCCGGCCGCTCAACTCGGTCGTTAGACAGCGCATGGCGCCAATCACGCGCAAGGTGGCGGGGCGAACTTCGGTTCGTCGTCGCGCGGTTACCTTTGACGATGTTCGAGAGGTTGCGCACACCTTGCCGGGCGTCGAAGACGGGACATCGTATGGCACGCCCGCACTCAAGGTTCGCGGCAAACTCTTTGTCCGACTCCACCAGGATCGCGATTGCTTTGTCTTGCGGGCGGGAATTCTCGACCGACACATCTTGATTCAAGCTCAACCCGAAGTATTCTTCATAACCGACCACTATCGAAACTATCCTTGGATACTGGTGCGATTTTCGGCCGTTCCTCGAAGCGCGCTGCCCGAATTGCTCGAGCGCGCTTGGCGTCTCGTTGCGCCGAAGACTCTCCTGGCCAAGCGAGAGGTGAGCCAATAGTGGAATGTGCGCTGTCTGACAACTCGTTGGAGCGGACCGTGGACTATCGTGGGCCGCACCCTGGTTGCCAACAGGTAGTTGGCGGGCTTTGCATGCGGCAAGCAGCAGTGTGGCCGGCCGCTCAACTCGGCCGTTAGGTGTCATTCGCCAAGCTCAGACGCCTGTGGCACGATAGGCATTGCGTCGAGGTGTGAACCATGTCTACGCCCAAGGAAGATCTAACCCGCCTTATCGAGAGCCAGCCTGATGACGCCTCGCCCGACGAGATCGTGCGAGAGCTGGCCTTCCACGTCATGATTCAACGCGGCCTCGCGGACTCGGATGCGCGGCGCACCATTTCGAACGAAGAAATGGGGCGGCGCATCCGGTCATGGCGCAAATAACCTGGACAAGCGAAGCACTTCGCTGGCTCGAGGATATCTTCGAGTACATCGCCGCCGACAATCCCGATGCGGCAAGTCGAACGCTTGAGGGCATATTCGAGCGGGCTCAAGCCTTGGCACAGTATCCCGAGTTGGGCCATCGATACCTCCATTCAAGCCGCAATGTCCGCATCCTCCTGTATGGGCATTACCGCATCGCCTATCTCGTCAAGGGAGACGGAAATGTGGACATTCTCGGAGTGTTTCACGGCGCGCTCGACATCACGAAGTATCAGCTGTGAATGACACCTAACAACGCGTTGGAGCGGACCGTGAGGCATGGTGGGCCGCGTCTGGCCGCGGCACGGTCATCGTGGCCGGCCGCTCAACTCGGTCGTTAGGCAGCCATGACGACTGGCATCGCGCAGTTGTTGGGCGCAGCTGTTGTATTTGTATTTGGCTTGGTTCTCGCGCGACCAAAGTTGGCTGGCATTCTCTCGGGCGCAGGAGTGGTGATCGCATACCTGGTGTACTTTGCAGCCCACGAAAAGCGTGATCATTGGCTTCAGCTCTTTGTGCTCGTCGGTCCGTTTTTGACGTTGCCTGTAGCCGGGGCGTTCGTAATCGGGTATGTCGGGGGTACCATCACGCAGGGTCGCGCGAAAGCACCCAAAGCAGACTCCAGCGCAGAGGCAAGCGCTGCGCTTTCATATACCTTCAAGGCGGGCCGCATGATCGGCGTGCTTGGCTGGATCATGTTGCTCTTCGACATTGTCCTTGGAGGCATGCTGGTTACAGCGCTGGCAAGAGGGAATGCCGGTTCCTTCGTGATGTGGGCTGTCTATGGCGTCCTGGTTGTTGAAACCGTTGCCTGCTTCGTGGTTGGTTCAGGTCTTAGGAACCATCACTCTTGGGCTCGTGGTGCCGGCGTCGCGATTTCGGTCTTATCGCTGCTGAACATGCCGTTCGGAACGGTCCTCGGCATGATGGCCTTGGCGAACCTCATCAAAGGCTGGCACGAGAGTGAGCCGGCCGTCTAACTGCCACGTAGGTCATCGTGGGCCGCATCTGTCCGCGGCACGGCCATCGTGGCCGGCCGCCCAACTCGATCGTTAGACGTCACATTGAACCGACTTCTCGCCTTTACCGCTGCTCTTACGCTCCTTGCAGGATGCGAAAGTGCTCCGAGGCAGCAGGGGGACCTGTTGAGAACGGGCCCATATGTTTACTGCAATGTCAGGTTGTCTGATGCGTGCTTCGGGATAAGGGGCGGTGACAAGCTGACTATGACCATACCCGTCGATTTCGTCTTGTACCAAGTTCAATTTTCGTTCGGAAGGTCGGCTCTAATATATGTCGGCAACCACCCCGACGTTGACACCCGACCTGGGGGGAGCGCAAAGGACTGCCTTGGCGACCATGGGTTCGCGCGCTGCTTTACTCGGTCGCTTGGCGCCGGAAAGGTTGAGCTCCTGGCCGAAACCAAGCGTCACTCGTTCGTCCATGCACTCATTTCTGAGGGCGCGGGCCACGAAGCCGAGATCGCGTCATTCCTCGCTAACATCCGCGGCTGCACTTCGATGGAGGACACCGTGACGTGCGCTCCATCTCGAGGGAAGGCGGGAATGTGACGCCTAACAACGCGTTGGAGCGGACCGTGGACTATCGTGGGCCGCACCCTGGTTGCCAACAGGTTGTTGGCTGGCTCTGCATGCGGCAAGCGGCAACGTGGCCGGCCGCTCAACTCGGTCGTTAGAAGTCATGTTCACGGCTTCGTTCATTGTGGTAATTGTGGCGACTGTCGCAACCTGGCCGCTGCTGAACTCATTTCTCAAATCGGTCCGTCGGGAATCGCCCGAGCTATACCAATCTTGGGGCCAGCCAACTTTGGGAAAGTACCTCCGGGGAAGGCAATTCTTTAGTCTGTTTTCCGCCATGTTCCTATTTCGAAAATACCGCGACCAACTCAGAGATTGTCCTCACTCGCGCGCTTGGGGTAGTTGGCTCTCTCTCGTCTTTTGGGTGCGGCTGGTGGCAGTAGCGACTCTAATGGTGGCCTTTGCGCGAACATACGCATGACTTCTAACAACGCGTTGGAGCCGACCGTGACGCATCGTGGGCCGCGTCTTTCCGCGGCACGGTCATCGTGGCCGGCCGCTCAACTAGGTCGTTAGCCATCAAGGGGAGACAGTGCCGTACGTATGCGGAGAGTGTGGCCAAGTACACGACGACCATCAGCGCTATTTCATGTGGCGGAGGCCAGCGTTGCCGGCGTGGACCAGTCGGCGCATTCGCTACGACGACAAGTTCACGTGTCGATTACCTGGGCGTCGGTACTTCATCAGTTGCGAAGTAGAAGTGCCCTTCCGCGAGGCTGATCCGGAACCTCCGCTTGGGTTCATTGGCTGGCTCGAAGTATCCCGCCGCGACTATGAGGCCTACCTCTGGTACCGCCGCCGCGAATATCGGCTGCCTGCCTATCAATCACGGATCAGCGGACGCCTTGCGAACCCGGTTCCTGGTGTAACTTCTTCTTTCCGCACGAAGGCGACCGCCATCGTAAAGCGTGGCGATCCAACTCCCTACATTCGATGGGTCGCGCCAGGCACAACACTTGCGCAGCGCTTGATAGAGGGCGCTACGGCAGCCTTTTGGCACGAAGCGCTCGAGTACATGGAAAGGGGTCCTTGATGGCTAACAACGCGTTGGAGCGGACCGTGAGGCATGGTGGGCCGCGCCTGGCCGCGGCACCGGCACCGTGGTTGGCCGCTCAACTCGGTCGTTAGACGTCTTCAAAATGAATATCTCGGCAATTCGAACAACGATTGTTCTCGCCACATTAGTCTTGGGTGGGTGTGCGAGCGATATCAATCGAAGAGAGGCGGCTATCCACTTCGAGGCGGCACATCGTTTCGATGTGTCGGGAGACTACGCATCGGCGCGAGATCAATACGGGAAGGCATTGGTGACCGCCAGGCTAGCGGGTGCCGATCGGGCCACCATGTCCATGCTGACGTACAACTTTGGTCGAACGACCGGCTACACGTGTCACTTGGAAGAGGCCGAAAAATACCTCCTTGAGGCTCTGGAACTCGAGAAGGGGGTGACCGGGCCGGAAAGTAGCATTTCGGCCATGCGCATCTTCGAGTTGGCCCGGTTCTATTTCGATCGGGGCGACTATGAAAAATCCATCAACTTCTATTCACGCGGCCTTCCCGTTGTGGAAAAGCTCGGCGTCTCTCAGTCGGACCCCGTCAGTCTGGCGAACGCGTATGAAGAGTACTCGGTAGCATTGACAAGGCTTGGCCGCGCCGCCGATGCATCGATACCTGCCCAGCGAGCGGCTGAACTTCGGATCTCGAATCTTGGCCGAAATGCCGGGTTTACTCCGACTCGATACAAATGTCCGAAGTGAAGACCTCTGACAACGCGTTCGAGCGGACCGCGGACTATCGTGGGCCGCACCCTGGTTGCCAACAAGTTGTTGGCTGGCTCTGCATGCGGCAAGCGGCATCGTGGCCGGCCGCTCAACTCGGTCGTCAGGCCGCAACAGAGGCCGTCGCATTCTGGTACGTTGGCGCAGTGAAGACGACGCTCTACTTCGAAGCGCTGCGGTCTCGCCCGGACAGGGCTATCATTCGCGAAGAGTGGATCGAACGGGCCATTCGGAGCCCGGTCAAAGAGGTGGTGCAAGCTGATGGCCGTATCCGCCGCTGGATACAGGTGCCCGAGATGGAGAACCGCTATTTGCGAGTGGTGCTCCTGCCCGACGGCGAAACGGTCCATAACGCATTTTTCGATCGAAGGTTCGTGCCATGAGAATCCGCTACTTCAAAGACACCGATACGCTGCTTATCGAGTTCAAAGAAGCGCCCGTGGCGGAGACGCGCGACCTGGACGAAAACACGCTCCTCGATGTCGACGCGCAGGGAGCCATCTGCTCAATCACCGTCGAGCATGCGTCGAAGCGCACCGGCATTCCACAGTTCTCCTACGAGCAGGTTGCGGCCTAACAACGCGCTCGAGCGGACCGCGAGGCATGGTGGGCCGCGTCTGGCCGCGGCATCGGCATTGTGGCCGGCCGCTCAACTCGATCGTTAGGCCTCGCGCAGGGCCACACACTTCAGGAGAACTCATGTTTGACCACGTCAAATTCGGAGTCGGCGACTATGCAGCGAGCAAGGCGTTCTTCCTCAAGGCACTCGAACCGCTCGGCGTAGCTGCTGTCTCGGAGGGGCCGCCGACGTACGGTGTCGAGCTTAGCCCAAAGGGCAAGGCTTCATTGTGCCTGTACCAAACCGAGGAGAAGCCGGCGCATCTTCACTTGGCGTTCACGGCCGAGAATCGCCAGCAAGTCGATGCTTTCTATCGCGCGGCTCTGGAGGCGGGTGGCAAAGACAATGGTGCGCCTGGTCTGCGCCCGCACTACCACGCGAACTACTATGCAGCTTTCGTCATTGGTCCGGACGGGCACAACATCGAAGTGGTTTGCCACGAACCCGAGGCCTAACCCTTCCATCGAGGGGACTTGGCTGACGGGTGCAGCATTCTGTGCTGCGGGTGTCTATCTCATGTGGGGGTCTGTTGAAGCGATTTCTTATGTTCTCGCCAGAAATCAGTCCCATCTGATACGGAAAGCCAATTGGATACCACTTATCGGGTTTGGGGTGGTGATTGCCTTCGCGGGAATTGGCCTTGTCTTTCGTTGGTGATGGGTGCGCTTTCTGTTCCTTGCGTTCGCGATTGTTGCGGTTCTGCGAGTTCTATCGCTGCTTCCGATCTCTTGCAACATTCACCTACGGGATCTTTGCCAGCCTGTTCTATTTGAGGCTTCGAGATTTGTGGCCTCTCGTAGGAGCGCATGCACTCAACGACTTGTGGAATTTTTGGTGAATTGCGAGCCAACGCACTCCAACAACACGCTGGGGCGGACCGTGACCCATCGTGGGCGCACCGTGCTCGCAATGGATTGTGTGCTCGCCGGTGCGCAGTGGCGGTCGAGGCCGGCCGCTCAGCCCGAGTGATCGCCGCGGGAGAGCCGATGAACCTTGCGAACGCAAAGATCGCACAGCTTCTCGTACCAGTCGACGACCTGGCGAAGGGAATCGTCTTCTACCGAGATGTTCTGGGCCTTACCTTCTTGTTCGAGGCCCCGCCTCAAATGGCCTTCTTCAATTGCGGAGGCGTAAGGCTGCTGGTGGGCGTGCCGCCCGTGGGGCAGCCAGCGCAGCGAGGTTCAGCCATCTACTTTCAGGTCCCCGAGATCACCGTGGTCTTTTCAACACTCAAAGCAAGTGGCGTTCTGTTCCTGGCGGAGCCACACGTCGTGCACAGAACGCCGAACGCGGAATTGTGGCTGGCGGAGTTTCAAGATCCGTTCGGCAATCAGTTGGCGCTCATGGGCGAGGTGAAAGCCGGTGGCGCCTAACCTCTCCATCGAAGGTTGGACAGCCGCTCAACCCGATCCTTAGCCATCTCAAGGAGACATATGCGCATATTTCTAGTGATGCTGCTATTCCCGATGCTGGCTTTCGGGGCCGATCTCAAGGATCTGCCCGAAGCGCGTTCGCTTCTCGATAGCGTTATGTCCTCGGTGGCGAAAGACGACATTCGTGGAGCCTTCGCGAAGTTAAAGCCATATTGGAACGGGCTGCCGAATGCTGAAGTCGAAGTTCTCGTCTCAAAGATCATCGACCAGCGAGGACAAGTGGCAGCTCGATTCGGTCAATTTCGATGATCGAATTCAGGCGATGTTCTGAGATGGCTGACGCCGCGTTGGAGCGGACCTGAGGCAGGGTGGGCCGCGTTCGGCCGCGGCACTGGCATCGTGGCCGGCCGCTCAACTCAGTCGTTAGACCGCTCAAAGAAATGAGTCAGAGCTCGCTCGCGCTCGCCGCTCAACTAGGTCGTTAGGCAGCGTCGGCGAATGATCATGACCACGGAAAAAGCGACGATGCCCTTCGGCTGGCGCGTCTACGGCCTGGGTGTGATGGCGTTGGGGGTGGTCTGCCTGGCGCTGGGAGACTTCGACCCGGGGCAGCCGGTGCCCAAGGACTTTCCCATCCGCACCGCCCTGGCCTATGCCGTCGCTGCGTTCATGCTCTTCGCAGGCGCGGCCGTCGAGTGGCGCCGGACCGCGGCCTGGGGCGCCGCGGTGCTCACCGCCTACTACGCGCTCATTGTCGTCATCCTGATGAACGGCCGCCTGGTGCTCGCCCGTTACGCCGAGTTCGGCACCTACAGCGGCGCGGCCGAGCAGCTCGCGATCGCGGCGGGCGCCCTGATCGTGTACGCCGGCAGCGCCAGGATCGATGCGGCCCTGGCCGCGCGCCTCACGCGCCTGGGCCAACTCGCGTTCGGGGTTTGTGCGCTGTTATTCGGCGGAGCGCATTTTTTCTATATGAACCTGACCGCCCCGTTGGTCCCCAAATGGCTGCCGCCCGCGCAAGAGTTCTGGGCCTATGCGACCGGGGTTGGCCACATCGCGGCGGGCGTTGCGATCCTGACGGGCGTGCAGGCACGCCTTGCCGCGATCCTGCTGACCGCCATGTTCGCGTCCTTTACCCCGCTGGTGCACGTGCCGATGCTCTTGGCCGATCCCTCCCGCCATATGAACTGGTCCGAGAACGCCTTGAATCTCGCCCTGATCGGCGCCGCCTGGGTCGTGGCGGACTCGCTTGCGCGGCCGAGGCGCGCGGCACGAAAGGGCTTCGACGGAACAACTTGAGCCAAATCCGAAGGCGGGGTACGGTGCGAGTTGGCAGGCAATCGTTCTGCCATGGAGGCATCGGTGAAGAAGACACCAATTGCGGCGCTGTTCTTGGCCCTCGTAATCATGGCGCTGGCAGTTGCGGCGCTCGACATGTCCGGCGATTCCATTCAGGCCTGCGACGAGGGGAAATCGGTGGTGCTTGTTCGGAGTGATACGAGCACACCTGGGCAAGTTGCGAGTGTTGCTCTGTCGTTCTGAAGTCTTGCGGGGTGGGAACATGAAAAGGTCGGGCGCGAGCCAAGGCCAATCAGCATCTGAGCTCATCTCGAAAAGAATCGCTGAACTCGGGGACTGGCGCGGGGAAACCCTCGGCAGAATGCGCAAGCTCATCAAGGAAGCAGACCCGGACGTCGTCGAGGAGTGGAAGTGGATGGGCACTCCGATCTGGTCGCACGACGGCATCATCTGCACGGGCGAGTCCTACAAGAATGTCGTGAAGCTTACCTTCGCCAAGGGCGCGTCTCTGAAGGATCCGGCCCGTCTCTTCAACTCGAGTCTCGAGGGAAATGTACGCCGCGCGATCGACATCCACGAAGGAGAAGAAGTCGACGAGTCCGCCTTCAAGGCGCTCGTTCGCCAAGCGATCGCCCTCAACGGTTCCGGCAAGTCGAAACCTTCGAAGAAAGCGAAGTCCTGAGGGACTCCGCTCATTCGGAATGGCGATGGAAATAACGCTGCGCTCCGTCATCACCTGCCCCGAACGTGGGGCCAAGTCCGAAGAAGAAATGCCGACGAATGCGTGCGTCTTCTTCTACGAGTGCAAAGGCTGCCACAAGTTGTTGCGTCCTTCGAAGGGCGATTGTTGCGTGTTTTGCTCGTTTGGGAGTGTCAAATGCCCGCCCGTACAAATGGTATGGAAAGGGGCTACTGTGCTTAAGCACACCGGCGGCCGAGAATGACGTCTAACAACGCCTTGGGGCGGAGCGAGGGGGAGAGGTCGTGTCGAAACAGCAGTTGCCCGAGACATTGGAGCTCGTGCGAGGAGATGCGCTCTTGGGCACCATCGAGGTAAAGCCAGGCGAGGGTGATTTCCCTTGGTACAGCGGGGTATTTCACCCTACGGCGGCGTTCGAACCTGTTCGCGACCTCTTCGAGCACGAACTGGCACTACTGCGAGCTAACACTTCCGATGACTCCGCCCAGTGGGACGACTGGGAAGCCGTCCATGCGGAGTTGCATGAGCCGGGGTTACGGTTGCAAGCCCCTGACAAATCGTACCAAGCGAACGAGATTCTCATTCATATCGACGGCGCAGAGGCATGGTGGCGCAGTGAGCAAGGATGAGACGCCTAACAACGCGTTGGATGCTGAGAGAAGCCAGCCGCGCCGACATACCGGCAATGCACCGGGTGCGCACGTCGGTCCACGATAACCGGCTTCGAACGACAACAATTACTGAAGCCGATTGCGTCCCGGCCATAGAAACCAATGGTCGAGGCTGGGTAATCGAGGAGAACGGCGAAGTAGTAGGCTTTGCCGTGGGCAATGGGAGAGATGGAAATATCTGGGCACTGTTTGTCCATCCGAGCCGCGAAGGCCACGGTTACGGCCGGCAGCTCCATGACGCAATGGTCGCGCGGCTCTGGTTTTGAGCTGCAAGGCCCAGCTAGCGGTTCCAGCGGACGCGCCGCTGAACCTGGGCGTTAGCCGTCATCGAGGCCTCGTGAGTGCCGCCATCTCCTTCCTGGTGCCGTGCGGAATCATCGCCCTCGCGAGCATTCCTCTCATGCTGAACATCGTGCCTCCGAACAAGCTCTATGGCTTCCGGACGCAGCAAACCCTTACGAATCGCGAGTTGTGGTTTCGTGCCAATCGTTTCGCGGGCTGCGCGCTTTTCATAGCCTCCGGGATAAGCGCAGCCATCTTCGCGGCTCATCCCGAATACGCATCGGGGCGCTCGTTTATCGGGTTGGTCGTATTCCTTGCGCCGTTGGTCACTGCACTCGTGGCCAGCTTCGCATATGTTCGGCGGATCGGTGGTGGGGTTTCCTTCGAATCCACCGATGAGTTAGACATGGTGGCCTTGACGACGCCATCGCACTGGGCTGCGTATCACGACATCAGGCGCACCGTTCTATTTGAGGCTCCAGGTCGCGTCGGCGTCTATGACGAGCGCCATCCCGACGATCGTGCCTGCGCCAACCATCCATTTCTTCTCATGGTCAATGGCGTCGCGGTGGCTGCCGTGAGGGTTGACCTGGGTGTCGAGCCTCGAGCCGCGGTATTTCGACGTCTTGCCGTGCGCGCGCCTTTGCAGAGGCACGGTTACGGCCGGGCCTTGATGCGCAGAGCCGAGGAATTTGCGCAGCGCGAGGGTTGTCGTCTCCTTGTTGCCTATGTCGCGCCTGACGCCATAGAGTTCTGGGCGAAGCTCGGCTACCGAGTGGTGTCGAAACAAACTCCAGGCACCGATCCACGGATGGAGAAGAGAATCCATGAGGGCTGACAACGCGTTTCGGTCGCCAGGTTTCACCAATCGAGGAGGGCACCATGGACTTCTTCTACCAGACAACTAGAACGATCAATACGTCGACGCCGCTTGGGCAATGGGACGTCGGCGGCTTGCGGCTGTATGCGACATGCTGCGAGACGGGCTCCGCACTCCAGCGACTGCTCGGCGGGCGGGCGGCGCCGCGAGACAGAACCATCAGCTCCACGGCCGACCTCGCTTCACTGGTTTCCATCCACGCTCAACCCGGTCGTTAGGCATCTTCGCAGGCAAAGGGGGCGCATTTGAGACTGTCGCTGCAAGCCACGATGGTTATCGCCGCAATCTTCGCGATCATGTCTCTCGGTGTTGCGATCACCGGGTTTGCGTCGCTTGGCGAGATTTCGGATGCGGCGCAATTGGCCGACGCGAAAGGTTTCGCCTGGTTCTGGGCCTTTCTCGCATGCGTGGCAATGACATTCGCGGTGCTGGCGTGGTGGATGGCGCGCGCACAAGGCAAGGGGGAAGATGCCTGACAACTCGGCCGTTAGCCTGCAATGCGCCCCGCCAGCGCCATAGCGTTCGCGATGGTTCTCGCAATCCCGATCCTCGGGAGTTGTTTCGGCATCGTGTTCTTGATGTTCGCCGGCATCGGGGCGGTCATCGATGTCTTTCGTTTTCGAGATCGTCTTTCGATTTCGAAGCTCATCGCATTCATGCTCGCTCTTCCAGCTGCCGGGTTCGCCTGGTATCTGGGTTACCGTCTTGGTGAATTGGCCGGTGCGCACATTGCCGTCACTCTGGTGTTTTGGCTGTACCTGCTAGTGTATGTGCGTTATGTGAATGATCGAGCGGGAATTGGGAGGAGCGATCACGGTGGCTACAAGGAAGGGTGAGAGCGATCTCGACGATCTCGTTCCCGTACCGACCCGGGTGAATGCGCTTGTCGTGACAGCCACCCTGCCGCCCGAAGACGAGCGACGACTCGAGGAACTCATCGCGGAGCTCCGGGCGGCCGGGCCCGAACCATTCCTGGAACACTCTTTCTCGCCAAAGGACCTGTGTGCTGCTTGATCCGCGGCGGCCTGGGGGGTGCAGCCCGTGACTCCGGCAAACAATCGCGGCGATAGCGACCGCGGCATCGTGAGCATCTCGAGCGACCATTCATTCGAGGACACCGTGCAGCGCTTGCAATCGTCGTTTCGGGCACATGGGATCAAGATCTTCGCGACGATCGATCAACGGGCCGAGGCTGCCGCGGTGGGCTTGACCCTGCCTCCGGCGACGCTGGTCATCTTCGGCAACCCGACAGCCGGCACGCCGCTGATGATGGCGCGACCGCTATGCGGAATCGATTTGCCTCTCAAGGTTCTCGTGACGGAGGCCACGCCGGGCACGGTCATGGTGAGCTTCAACGCCAGCACATACCTGCTCGAGCGCCATTCGCTTGCCGCGGCTTTCCTGAACAACCTCGCCCCCGCCGAGCGGCTGATCGCGGGCGCCGTCACGAAATGAGCGGTGCCCAGTATTACTCGCTCCTGTTGTTCCTGGCCGGTGTTCTCGTCTGGCAGCTCATATAACGTGACGCGGGAGGACCGATGGGAGTCGTCGTCGTAAATCCGAACGGCATCCGCAAGCCGACCACGTACTTCCAGGCGAGCGTCGCATCCGGCACAAGATTCATTTGCCTCGCGGGACAAGTGGCCGTCAATGAGCAGGGCCGGCTGGTCGGTGCCGGAGACTTGGCGACGCAAACCCAACAGGCCTATCGCAACGTGCACCTCGCGCTCGAGGCTCTTGACGCCAGCTTCGCGGATATCGCCAAGCTGACCGTCTACGCAGTGGATCTTTCCCCGGACAAGATGGAACCGTTGCTCTCGGGAGCGATGAAGGCAGCGGAGGAGCTCGGCTTCGACTATCGGCGACCGGTTACTCTGGTCGGCGTCACGGCACTTGCAAGCCCGGACTACCTGGTCGAGGTGGAGGCTCTGGCCATCGTCTCGTAGGCAATTCGACTCCGGACCCCGGAGCCGCCTTCGCTTCAACCGGGTACGGCTTGCGGTGGCAATATGCGGTCTGATCACCCGTTGAAGCTGGCCCGTTACGAGGAGACGCCATGGACACCCGCCTCAAGGCAACTCGCACCGCCATCGAGAACAACGACCGCGTAACCATTACCGAATGGCGGTTCGCCCCGGGTGCGGAAACGGGGTGGCACCGGCACGCGATGGACTATGTCGTGGTTTACCGAACGTCCGGGCAGATGATGGTCGAGACGAAGGGCGGCGCGAACCCGGTTCAAATCGCGGAGGGCCAGTCGTTCTTTCGAAGGGCGCCGATCGAGCACAACGTGATCAACACGGGCGACAGCGAGGTCGTATTCGTGGAAACGGAGCTGAAGTAAGTACGGACTGCGGCACTCGGGCTATTCGAAATGTTGCATCGACTCGAGAAAGAGCGCCTGCATGTGATCAGGCGGACCGCCGGGAACGCCCTGTTCATCGCGGGCGTCGCGGTGCTGGTCGCAGGTTCGTGGCTGGCGTCCGCGTGGTGGCTGCTCGCGACATGCCTCGTGGGCGGGGTCGTGCTGTTCGCGTTGGCGGAGCTGATTGCGCCATTTCCCGATCGGTTGAAGGGGCGTCGATCGACGCTCGGCCGGCGATGAAATTCCGCGTGGCCATCGAGACCGTCGACCAGCCCGAGGCGGTCGCGCTGATCCAGGCGCTCGATGCGCATCTCGAGCCGCTCTATCCGCCCGAAAGTCGACATGGACTGAAGATCGAAGCGTTGCGGGCGACGAACGTGCTCTTCGTGCTGGCCCGTGACGAGGGCGGGTCGGCTCACGGATGTGGTGCCGTGGCGCTCTTGCCCCAATACGCGGAACTGAAGCGGATGTACGTCCGTCCCGAATCGCGCGGGCGAGGGATCGCGGACTCGATCGTGCAGTTTCTCGAGCGCCAGGCTGGGGACCGCGGATATGGATCCGTCCTGCTCGAAACCGGAGTGAAGCAGCTCGCGGCGCTGTCGTTCTACGAACGTATCGGCTTCGTGCGCCGCGGACCTTTCGGCAGCTATCGGCCCGATCCGTTGAGCATCTTCATGGAGAAGCGCATCGATGGCCAAGCGCAAGGAGAAACGGCAATGAACAGGTGCGCACCATGATCCTCGAAGCCGCGCCGCTGCAGGTGAAGCCGGGGCAGTCGGCGGCATTCGAATCGGCGTTTCGCGAGGCGCAGGCGATCATTTCTGCCATGCCCGGATACCGGTCGCACGAGCTCCAGCGTTGCCTCGAGCGCGAGGGCCAGTATCTGCTGTTGGTGCGGTGGGACAGCGTCGCCGCGCACGAGGAAGGATTCCGAAAGTCTCCCCAGTACCAGCAGTGGCGGAAATTGCTGCATCATTTCTACGACCCGTTCCCGACGGTCCTTCACTACGAGCCGGTGGAAGGCGCGGGCGGCTAGCGACATCGGCACCATCTTGTTGAGACACGAGGAGGCATCATGCGAGCAATCGGCATTGCCGTCGTTTCCGCGCTGGTCGGCTCCGCGATCGCCGCGGACACTTCATGGCACCCGATCGATCTCGATCGGCCGGGCGCCCTGGACCAGCTGAAGCGCGAGCATCCCGACCAGTACCGTGCGGTCGTGGGCATCCTGCGATCCGCCGAGACGGTGCCGTGCAAGCCGCGCGAGCTGCATTCGCTGAGGTCGCGATTCGACATCGAGGAAATGGCGTGCAATTTCGCCTTGATGACGAGCTACCCGCCGAAGCGGCACCTCAGCTTCGCGTGGGGAGGCACGAGCTATTCGGCCACGGTCACGATGAAGGACGCCGCGGGCCGCCTGGTTCCCGCGAACGGCGAGGAGCGGCGCTAGGTCCGATGCTCATCCATGGAAGCTGCCACTGCGGCAACATCTCGTTCGAGCTGACCTGGGATCCCGCGCCTTCGGAAATCCCGGCACGTGCGTGCGGCTGCTCGTTCTGCATCAAGCACGGCGGCGTGTGGACGTCCAACCCCGCGGGCGCGCTGCGCATCCACGAGCGCGAGCCGTCGGCGGTGTCGAAGTACTCATTCGAGACGCGTACCGCGGTGTTCCATGTCTGCGGCCGCTGCGGCATCGTGCCCGTGGTGACGAGCGAGGTCGACGGCCGCGTCTACGCGGTGGTGAGCGTCAACGCGTTCAACGACGTTCAGCCGTCCCTCCTGCGGCGCGCGCCGGTATCGTTCGACGGCGAGGACGAGGCCACGCGCCTGGCGCGGCGCAAGCGCAACTGGATCCCGGACGTGCGGTTCGTTCCGGGGCCGCGCGAGCCGGCTTGATGGCTTGCGAGGAATGCCGCGATCTCGAGACGCACCAGTTCCGCGCGCCGGACGACCTCATCCACGCGCTGCGGGTCACGGCCGAGGAAATGAGCCGCGGCGTGCTGTCGCGAGTGGGCGATGAAATCGCGCCCGGAACCGCGGAACGCGAGGCGCTCGATTCCATGCTGGCGAGCGGCGCGCTGCCCGGCGTGCTTCGCTATCGCTTCCGCTGCGAGGTATGCGGCGATCTCTTCTCGCTCACCGCCGACACGTCGACCGGCGCGGGAAGCTGGACGCGGGAAGGGCGCTGAGCTTACTCTCTCGCGCATGGATGCCCGGGAGCCCCCCCTCCTCCTCGACGGCGCGCGCGTCGTGCGCTTCGCGATCGTCGACAACACGCGGCCCGGCTTGCGCTCGGGCGTGGTAGCGGGCGGCGTGCCCGTCGACTTCGACGTGGTCTCGCGCATCGTGATGGCCGAGGACCTCGTCGACGGCTCCGTGCTGCTCATGCACTGCAACGCCGAGTGGAGCACGGTCGCCGCCGAGCGCCTGCCGGACCTGGAATCGGCGCAGCGCACCGCGGATGCCGCGTATGCCGGCGTCGCGATGAGCTGGACCGCGTTTCGCGACCTCACGCCCGAGGAGGAGCGGGAAGTGCAGATCACGCGCACCTTCCTGCGGGAGCTCGCCAACGAGTTCCGGGATGCCTGACGCGAAGGGCTGGATGCGCGCGGCGGCCGGGCGCTGGACGGTGCGGCGCATCGCCGGCTTCGCATACCTCGCGCCCATCGGCACCGTGGCGGGCATCTGGTACACGCTGCTCTTCGTCGCGAGCGGGCCGGAGGCCGATCGGCTCGGGCTGTTGCGCGAATGGCTGCTCGAGGATCCGCAGCGTACGGTATTCTGGTGGCTCGCGGCGCTTCCCGTGGCGAGCCTCGCGCTCGCGCTCGCCTACCTCTCGCCGGCGGTGCGCGGCAAGTCGGCGTCGATCGTCCTCTGCGGCTTCGGGGCGGCGCTCGCCGCCGGCGCGTGGCGATCGCTCGACGCGTCCATCGCCGCGGTCGTGACGCTGCCGCTCGCCTTCAGCGTGCCCGACGCGATATGGCAACTGGCTCGCCGACCCAGCGCGCCGGCCTGATCGCGTTCGTGCGCGCACGCAGGCGCGGGCTGCTCGCCGTCTTCATGGGCGCCGAGCTCGCGGTCCTGATCTTCATCCTCGCGCAGCACGCCTGGCCGCGCTCCGTTCCGGAAGCCTTCGGGTGGACGATCTTCCTCGGATCGTATCCGTGGTCGCTGCCGTGGCTCGCGACCGACAGCGACGAGGTGGCGGTCACCATGGCCGTGATCACCGTCGCCTTCGCGATCAATGTCGTCCTCGTGACGGCCCTGGCATGGTACGCGTGCTCGCGGTGGCGCGCGCCGGTGCAGAATGATGGCGTCGGTTGACCGTGCGCGGGGCCCCCGGAAGCGTGAAGAGCTCGACCAAGATCGCCGTGGCCAATGCCCTCATGGGCGTCGGCATCCTGCCCATGCTCCTCTGGTTCGCCATGCTCGTGAACGCCGTGGACCACCTGCGCACGGGCGAATTCGGGCTGCCCGACCTCATGTTCACCGGCGTCGCGGGCATGGGCGCGTATCTCGTCACGCTCGTGGTGGCCGGCGCGGGCGCGATCTGGGCCGGCGGCATCATGCGCTCCGCCGGCGAGCGCGCGCGCCGCGTGGCGAAATGGCTGGTCGCCATCACCGCCGGCGTGCTGATCCTGCCGTGGGGCGGCGTGCTGGTGCTCGTCGTCTCGCGGATAATCGACTGACTTCGCGGCGGTCGACGCCGCGCCCCACGAGGCATCCATGAGCGCCAAGCCCATCAGCCGCTATCCCGTTCCCGAGCTCGCCGCGCTTCCCGAGGACATGCGCAGCCGCATCCTCGCCGTGCAGGAGAAGGCGGGCTTCGTGCCGAACGTGTTCCTGGCACTCGCGCACCGGCCCGACGAGTTCCGCGCGTTCTTCGCCTACCACGACGCGCTGATGGAAAAGCAGAGCGGCCTCACCAAGGCGGAGCGCGAGATGATCGTGGTGGCGACCTCGGGCGCGAACCAGTGCCTGTACTGCGTAGTGGCCCACGGCGCGATCCTGCGCATCCGCGCGAAGAACCCGCTCGTCGCCGACCAGGTGGCGACCAACTACCGCAAGGCCGACATCACGCCGCGGCAGAAGGCGATGCTCGATTTCGCGATGAAGGTCTCGCGCGAGGCCGAGGCGATCTCGGAGGCGGACTTCGAGCGGCTGCGCGAGCACGGCTTCACCGAGGAGGACGCGTGGGACATCGGCGCCGTCAGCGCCTTCTTCGCGCTCTCCAACCGCATGGCGAACCTGGTCACGATGCGCCCCAACGACGAGTTCTACGCGATGGGCCGCGGCGAGGCGAAATGATCGCACCCGGCCACGTGCGTACGATGGCGCACTACAACCGCTGGATGAACGAGCGGCTCTACGAGTGCTGCGCGCCGTTGACGGACGCCCAGCGCAAGGAGGACATGGGCGCCTTCTTCAAGTCGATCCACGGCACTTTGAACCACCTGCTCCTCGCCGACCGTGTGTGGATGGGTCGCTTCATGGGGCGGCCGTACCGCCCCCGCTCGCTCGCCGACGAGCTCTACGCGGACTTCGAGGAGCTGCGGCGCGAGCGCGCGAAGACCGACGATGCGATCGACGCGTGGGCGGCGGCGCTCTCCGAGTCCGATCTCGCCGCCGCGCTCGCGTACACGAGCTTCATCAACCCCGGTCCGCGCCGCTGCCCGTTGTGGCTCGCGGCGACGCATTTCTTCAACCACCAGGCGCACCATCGCGGCCAGCTCACCACGCTGCTCTTCCAGCGCGGGATCGATCCGGGCGTGACGGACCTGATCGCCCTTCCGGGCGCACTCGAAGTGGCGTGACGGCACACAGGTCCGCTCACGCGACGATCGGATTCCGCCGCCTCGCGGCCGACGACCTGCCGGCGCTGTATCTCTGGCTCGCCAAGCCGCACGTCGCCAAGTGGTACGCCCCGGCGCCTTCGTCGTACGCCGAGGTCGTCGCCCGCTACGGCCCGCGAACCATCGACGGAAACGCGGTGCGTTCCCACATCGTCATGAGGGACGGCACGGCGATCGGCTACGCGCAGCACTACGACGTGCGCGAGTTTCCCGACTTCGCCCGTGCGCTGGACGGCGGCGACGGGATCGCGGCGATGGACCTCCTGATCGGCGAGGAGGCGCTCGTCGGCAAGGGGCTCGGCCCGCGCCTGATCCGCCGCTATGCCGAGGAGGTCGTCTTCGAGGATCGCTCCATCGGGGCATGCGTCGCCGGTGCGCCCGAGGGCCATGCGGCGGGCATCCGCGCGTTCGAGAAGGCGGGCTTTCGGCGGTGGAAGAGCATGCACCTGGACGGCGCGCCGCCCGAATGCGTGCTGCGGCTCGAGCGCGTCGCGAGCGACATCCGCATCGCCCCGATCGACCTCGCGCACGACCTCGACCGCTGCATCGCGTTCCGTCGCGAGGGCTACGTCGCGAGCTTCGGATCGGAAGACGGGATGGAGGAGGAGATGGGCCCGAGCGGCGAGCGTTACGTCGAGCGCTTGCGTGCGCGCATCGCCGAGGTTCCCGAAGGCAACATGCACCTCTGGCACGGTTCCCGCATCGTCGGACAGACGGAGATGCGGCTCGTCGCGGGCGAGCCGGAGGTGGGCTACGTGAGTTTCTACTACGTGTTGCCGGAGCTGCGCGGCCGCGGCCTCGGGCGCAGGCTCCACGAGCATGCCGTCGCGGTGTTCCGCCGCCGCGGCATGCGCAAGCTGCGCCTGAGCGTCGCGCTGCGCAACGAGGACGCGCTCGCTTTCTACCGGAGGCTCGGGTGGATCACCGCCGGTACGCGGCCCCATCGAGTGGAGATGGCGATCATGGAATGCCCGATCGATCCGCGGACATGAACGCGACTTCTCCCAACATCCGCGTCGCGCGGCCCGGGGATGCGCACCAAGTGCAGGCGATCTATGCACCGTTCGTGTGCGACACGGCGATCTCGTTCGAGCTCGATCCGCCGGCGGTGGACGAGATCCGGCGGCGCATCGCCTCGACGCTCGCGGTCTTTCCGTGGCTCGTGTGGGAGGAGGGCGGCCGTGTCGCCGGCTACGCCTACGCGAGCCGCCATCGCGAGCGGCTCGCCTACCAGTGGTCCGTGGACGCCTCCGCGTACGTGCATCCCGATTTCCACCGGCGCGGCATCGGCGGCGCGCTCTATCGCGAGCTGCTCGGCATCGTGCGGCGGCAGGGATTCGTCAACGCGTACGGGGGCATCACGCTGCCGAACGCGGCGAGCGTGGCGCTGCACGAATCGGTGGGCTTCGCGCCGCTGTGCGTGTATCGCGGCGTCGGGTTCAAGCTCGGGCGCTGGCACGACGTCGGCTGGTGGCACTGCCGCCTCGGCGAGCTTGCGCCGAACCCGTCCGCGCCCAGGCCGTTCAGCGAAATGGGGTCAGATTGCTTTTCGGTCCCGCTCTCGGAAAAGTAATCTGACCCCATTTCAAGGGCCGGCGGTCGGCGGCTTCGGGTACTCGACGAGCTTCGACGCCTTGCGCTCGAAGCGGTCGCGCTTCGCGAGGAGGCGCTCCTGGCGCTTCGAGATCAGCGCGAAATGGCGCAGGTCCGTGAGGCGGTCGTGGGTCTTCCAGCACGATTCCGTCGCCGTCACCCATTCGCGCGGGTCGATGCGCCGCATGTCGAACGGCATCGAGTAGCTGCGCAGCGTCTTGTGGCCGCGCTTGTTCGAGTATTCGTGGAAGTACGAGAGCGCCAGCTCGCGCAGCGTGCGGTAGATCGGGTCGCGATAGCGCAGGGGCGCGCCGTTGGTCTTCGAGATAGCGCCCCACGCGCCCGTGCGCCGGAAGAGGGCGATCACGTGCGGATAGTCGCTCTCGTGGCAGTCGAGGTGCATCACCAGCGGCGGCTCCCCGTGGACCCACAGCGCGCATGCCGCGACCATCGCGCCCTCGATGCAGTGCGCGCGCCGCTGGCGCAGCACCTCGCGCACAGAGAGCACCGTCTCGCCGCCGATCTCGTGGTTGATCGGGATCGCGTTGAGGAACGCCTGGATCCTCTCCGGCGAGGAGAGCCGCGCGAGCTTGGCGTACTCGGCAGGCCGCAGGCCGAGGTGGTTCGGCCGCGCGAACCGGGGCCGGGGCGGCCGGGCCTCGACCGGCGGCTCTTCCGCGCTGAGCTTCTTGGCGTTGCGGGTTCGTGCGCCCATGGTTTCCTCAGTCCTGGCGGCCGCTGCCGGGAACGCAGACCCGCCGCGGAGCTCCTCGGGCGGATGTTACCAAGGCGACCTCCACCGGGCGGCCATAAAGCGCCGAAAGGTTTTCAGAATTGACCACGGCGGCGGTGGGCCCGGAGGCCATCATCGCGCCATCCCGGATCATGACCACCCGGTCCGCTATGCGCAACGCGTGGTCGGGATGGTGGGTCGAGAAGACGACCGCGGCCCCGCTGCCGCGCAGGCGCGCGAGTTCCTCGAGGACCAGCGCCTGATTGCCGAAGTCGAGGTTGGCCGCCGGCTCGTCCATGAGGATGTGCGTGGCTTCGGTCGCGAGCGCGCGGGCGATGAGGGTGAGCTGGCGCTCACCGCCGCTCACGCGATGGATCGGCCGCTCGGCGAGCGCCGCGATGCCCAGGCGCTCGAGCGCCGAGCGCGAGCGCTCGAGATCGCGCGGGCCCGGCCGCGAGAACACGCCGCCGTGCGCCGTGCGCCCCATCTCGACCATCTCGAGGACGCTGAAGTCGAAGTAGCTCTCCGCCGCCTGGGGCACGTAGGCGAGGCGGGTGGCGCGCGCGCGGGCGGGCCATTCGGCGAGCGGCCGCTCGTCGAGCGTGACGGAGCCCGCGAGCGGCGCGAGCACGCCGAGGAGCGTGCGCATGAGCGTCGTCTTGCCGCTGCCGTTCGGTCCGAGGAGGCACACCACTTCGCCCGCCGGGATGGCGAGGTCGATGCCACGGCCCACGGTGCGGTCGCGGAAACCGTAGGCGAGAGCGCGCGCGGCGAGGCTCACGCGGACCTCCGGAACGACAGCGCCAGCAGCACGATGAAGACCGGCGTACCGACGAACGCGGTGGCGACACCCGGTGGCACCTCGGTCGCGAACGCGGTGCGACAGATCGTATCCACGGCGAGCATGAAGCCGGCGCCCAGCACGAGCGAGAGCGGCAGCACGCGCGCGAAGGCGGCGCCCGCGAGGAGCCGCGCGGCGTGCGGAATGACGAGTCCCACCCAACCGATGGTTCCCGCGAGCGCCACGGAGGCGGCGGTGGCGAGCGTGGCGCACACGATCACGGCCAGCCGCAGCAGCCCGACCGGCAAGCCGAGCGAGCGCGCCTCGTCCTCGGAAAGCGACAGCGCGTCGATGCGCCAGCGCAGGAGCGCCAGCGGAATCACCCCCAGCGCGATCAGGAGCAGCGTGGGCGGAAGGTCGGCGGGAAGCGCGCCGGAGAAGCTGCCCAGCAGCCAGAACGTGATCGCCGGCAACTGGTTGTACGGATCGGCGACGTACTTCACCAGCGCGATGCCGGCGCCGAAGAGCGAGCCCACGACCACGCCGGTGAGCACGAGGGTGAGCAGCGGATCGCGCCCGCCGACCCACGAGCCGATCAGCACCACGAGCCCCACGGCGACGAGGCCGCCCGCGAACGCGAGCGCCTGGATCGCGCCGATGGGCAGCGCGAGCAGCACCGCGATCCCCGCGCCGAGCGCGCAGCCCGCGGTCACGCCGAGGATGTCGGGCGAGACGAGCGGGTTCTTGAAGAGGCCCTGGTAGGCGGCGCCCGCGCCGGCGAGCGCGGCGCCCACGGCGAGCGCCGCGGCCACGCGCGGTGCACGGACCTCGAGCACCATGGCGCTCACGTTCGCGGGAAGGCCGCTGTCGCCGCGCGCGACCGCCGACCACAGCGCGCGCAACACGTCGAGCGCCGCCACGGGGAAGCGCCCCACCGTGAGGCTCCACGCCGCGAGCAAGGCCACGGCGACGAGCATGGCCGCCAGCCACAGCGGGAACCGGGAGCGCGCGAGGGGCGGCATGCGGGCCATTCGTAGCGGCCCGCGCGCCTCAGCTTCCTGTCTTCGCGTTCGGCGCGGCGGCCGCGTTCGGAAAGAACAGCTGCTGGCCGTTGATCTTGTAGCTCGCGATGGTCTCCTGGCCCGCGGGCGACGTGACCCAGTCGATGAACTTCTGCCCGAGCTCCTTCTTCACGTGCGGGCATTTCGCGGGATTCACGCGCATCACGCCGTACTGGTTGAAGAGCGCCGGGTCGCCTTCGACCACGATCACGAGGTCGCCGCGGTTCTTGAACGAGAGCCACGTGCCGCGGTCGGCGAGCAGGTAGGCGTTCATGCGCGGAGGCGGTGTTCAGCGCCGGGCCCATGCCGGAGCCGGTCTCCTTGTACCAGGGGCCCTTCGTCTTCGCGATGTCGATGCCGGCGGCTTCCAGGCGCGCAGCTTCCGCCGCGTCAGTGCCGCTCTTGTCGCCGCGCGAGACGAACGGCGCCTTCTCCTCGTCGATCTTCTTCAGCGCCGCGTCGATGCCGAGCCCCTTCACGTGCGCCGGGTCGCTCTTCGGCCCGACGAGCACGAAGTCGTTGTACATGACGTCGAAGCGCTTGACGCCGCAGCCCTCGGCGAGGAATTTCTCCTCGGCGGCCTTGTCGTGCACGAACTCCACGTCCGCGTCGCCGCGACGTCCCATGTCGAGCGCCTGGCCGGTGCCGACCGCCACGACGTGCACGTCGATGCCGGTCGCCTTCGTGAAGGCGGGCAGCAGGTGCTTGAAGAGGCCCGACTGCTCGGTGGAGGTGGTCGAGGCGACGGTGATGAAGTCGTTCGCGCGCGAGCGCGGCGGCGATCGCCCGCGGCGAGGAAGGTCGCGGCGAAGGCGGCGGCGGCGAGGCGCAGGACGATCGTGTCTTGGCGTTCCATGGCAGTTCTCCTTTGAGGAATTGCGCGGGCCTCTGCGGACGCGGGTGGCTGCGAAGAAGCGGTCGGCGGAAGTCTGTTCGACGAGCCTTCCTTCGTGATGAAGAGGATCTCGTCGGCGAGTCGCCGGGCGAGGCCGAGGTGGTGCGTCGTCATGACGATGCGCGTGCCGGCCGCGTGGATCGCGCGCGATCTCCCGCTCGACCTCGACCGAGGCGGCCGGATCGAGGCTCGCGGTGGGCTCGTCCAGGTAGAGGATGCGCGGGCGAAGCGCCCAGGCGCGCGCGAGCGCGAGGCGCTGGCTGCTCGCCGCCGGAGAGCACGCGCGCGGAGCGCTCGGCGAGCGCCCGCGAGGCCCGCGCGCTCGAGCGCCTCGCAGCGCGCGATCGTCGTCGTTCCGCGCCGCGCACGCCGTTCACGCCGAGCGCGTACTCGATGTTGGCGAGCGCGCCGCGCCGCAGCATCACCGGCCGCTGGAACACCATCGCTTCCGCGCTTCGCTGCCGCGCGCCGCCCGCCCAGGTGATGGAACCGGTGGAAGGCACGAGACCGTGCAGCGCGCGCAGGAGCGACGCTCTTGCCCGCGCCGTTCGGTCCCAGGATCACCGTGCGCTGGCCGGGCTCGAGGCGGAACGACACGCCGCGCAGCACCTGGCGCTCGCCCAGCCGCACGCCGAGATCGCGCACCTCGAGCGGAAGCACGTCGCCGGAGTCGCGCTAGCCATAGCGGCGCGCGCTCCACTCGCGCACCATGAAGGCCGCGGCGTTGAGGCCGAGCACGATCGCGAGCAGCACGATGCCCAGCGCCAGCGCGAGGGGCAACTCGCCCTCGCGGTCTTCAGCGCGATCGCGGTCGTCATCACGCGCGTCACGCCGTCCATGTTGCCGCCCACGATCATCACCGCGCCCACTTCCGAGAACGCCGGCGCCCCAGTCCCGCGAGCGCCACGGTGAAGAGGGACAGCGCGTGTCCCAGAGCAGGGTGGCCACCGCGCGCAGGGGGCGGACGTTGAGCGAAGTGAGCTGCTCGCGGTATTCGTGCCACGCGTCCTCGACCATCTGGCGCGAGAGCGCGGAGACGCATGGGGATCACGAGGAGCGTCTGCGCGATCACGATCGCGGGCGGCGTGAAGAGGATTCCCCACGAGCCCAGGGGACCGGCGCGCGAGAGCAGAAGGTAGACCACGAGGCCGACAACCACCGAGGGAAGCCCCAGGAGCGCGTTCATCACGACGATCACGGCGCGCCGTCCCGGGAAGCTCGCGACCGCGACCGCGGCACCCGCCGGCAGCCCGATCGCGCAGGCGAGCACCGCCGAGGCGAGGCTCACCGTGAGCGAAAGGCCCACGATGCGCGCGAACTCGTCCTCGGCGTCGAGGATGAGGCGCAGGGCGAGCCCGAAGCTGGCGAGATATTTCGGCCATCGGGAATTTTTGCAAAAGTCCGGAAAATATGCAAACCGGCGGAAACGGCGCGCCGTAGAATGCCTCCATGGACCGTCCCGCCGCCGCCCCCGCCGCCGGCTCGCAGCTCCTCAACGTGCGCGAGCTGGCCGGCTGGCTGCGCCTGAAGGAGCGCAAGGTCTACGACCTGGTGGCCCGGGGCGAGATACCGCACACGCGCGTGGGCGCGAAGATCCTCTTCGCGCCGCCCGAGGTGGAACGCTGGCTCGCCGCGCGCGCGGCGGGGGCGGCCGCGCGCCCGCGGCCCCGGCGACCATCGCCGGCAGCCACGACCCGCTGCTCGAGTGGGCGGTGCGCGAATCGCGCTGCGGCCTGGCGCTGCTCACGCAGGGCAGCCGCGACGGCCTCGAGCGGCTCGCGGCGGGCGAGGCGTGCGCGGCGCTGCTGCACCTGCCGCACGCGGACCTCGCGGACTTCAACCGCGAGGCGGCCGAGGCGCGCCTGCGCGGACACGACGTGGCGCTGGTGGAATGGGCGCGGCGCGAGCAGGGACTCCTCGTCGCGCGCGGCAATCCGAAGCGGCTGCGCTCGGTCGAGCACCTGGCGCGCCGCGGGGTGCGCGTGGCCCTGCGCCAGCCGGGCAGCGGCAGCCGCGAGCTCCTGGAGCGGCTGCTCGAACGCGAGGGCTTGAAGCCCGGTGCGCTGCACGCGCTCGCCGAGACCGCGTCCACCGAGAGCGATCTCGCCTCCACCATCGCGGCCGCAGACGCGGACGCGGGTTTGGGCGCGCGCGCGGCCGCGCGGCTCTTCAACCTCGATTTCATCCCGCTCGCCGTCGAGCGTCTCGACCTCGCCGTGTCGCGCGCGTCCTGGTTCGATCCGCCGCTGCAGTCGCTATGGCGCTTCGCGCGCTCGCGGCGCTTCGCCGCCCACGCCGCCTCGTTCACCGGCTACGACCTCGCCCACGCGGGCGAGGTCACCTGGAACGATCAGGCGTAGCCCACGCTGCGCCGGTCGATCGCGATCGCCTTCACCAGCGCGAAGACCTTCACGCCCGGCGCGATCGCGAGGCGCTCCACGGATTCGCGCGTGACGCGCGCGACGAGCGGCGTCGGCCCCACGCGCAGCTCCACGTCCACGATCGCGCCGAATTCGCCGCCCACCGACTCGACCGTCGCCTCGAGCACGTTCTGGAAGCTGGCCGAGCGCGGGCGCTCGAGCGCGATCGCCACGTCGCGCGAGCGGATGCGCGCGCGCACCGGCTCGCCCGGCAGCGCGTCGAGGTTGGCCACGACGAGCTCGCCGCCGTCGAACGCGAGCGCGCGTGAGTCTCGTAGCGCTCGTCGAGGCGGGCCACGCGCGCGTCGATCACCGCGCCCGCCTCGAAGCGCCCGGTGTAGGGCTTCAGATCGGCGCGCGAAAGTACCTCGGCGACGTCGCCTTCCGCCACCGTGCGCCCGTCGGACACGAGCACGAGCCGGTCGGCGAGACGCGTCACCTCCTCGATCGCGTGGCTCACGTATACCATCGGAAGCCGCAATTCGTCCCTCAGCAGCTCGATGTAACCCATGATCTCCGCCTTGCGCGGGGCGTCGAGCGCCGCGAGCGGCTCGTCGAGGAGCAGCAGGCGCGGGCTCGCCAGCAGCGTGCGGCCGAGCGCCACGCGCTGCTTCTCGCCGCCGGACAGCGTGGCGGGGCGCCGGTCGAGGAGCGGCGCGAGTCCCAGCAGCGCCATCGACGCGCCCGCGATCCACGAAGCGCTCGGCCGCCGGCGTCAGCCGCTCGCCGTAGGCGAGGTTCGCGCGCACCGAAAGGTGCGGAAAGAGGAGCGCATCCTGGAACACGACACCCACGCGGCGCGCCTCCGGGGTGAGATCGATGCCGCGCGACGAATCGAAGAGCGTGCGCCCGTCGATGACGATGCGCCCCGATCGCGGACGGGCCAGTCCCGCGATCGCCTCCACGATCGTGCTCTTGCCGGAGCCGGAGCGGCCGAAGAGCGCCACGATCGGCGCGTCGCTCGCGAACGCCGCCTGGAGGCGGAACGCGCCGCGGCGCACGTCGATGTCGACGTCAAGCATCGAGCGAAGGCGCGGCGCGCCGGCGCACCAGCCACTCGGAGACGGCGAGCGCGGCGAGCGAGAGCAGCACCGAGAGGATCGAGAGCCGCAGCGCATGCACATCCGCGCCCGGCACCTGCGTGTAGGCGAAGATCGCGAGCGGCAGCGTCTGCGTCTCGCCGGGAATGTTGGCGACGAAGGTGATGGTGGCGCCGAACTCCCCGAGGGATCGCGCGAAGCCCAGCAGCGCGCCGGTGACGATGCCCGGCCACGCGAGCGGCAGCGTGAGCGTGGCGAACACGCGCCATGGCCGCGCTCCCAGGGTGCGCCCCGCCGCTTCCAGCCGCGGATCCACCGCTTCCATGGACAGGCGGATCGCGCGCACGAGCAGCGGAAAGCTCATCACCGCCGCGGCGAGCGCGGCGCCCGTCCAGCGAAAGGCGAACACGATGCCGATGGATTCGAGGAAGGCACCCACCGGGCCGCCGCGTCCGAGGGCGAGCAGCAGCAGGTAGCCCACCACCACCGGCGGCAGCACGAGGGGCAGGTGCACGACGGCGTCCAGAAGCGTCTTGCCGGGGAACCGGCGGCGCGCGAGCAGCCACGCAACTACGATGGCCACAGGAAGGCTCGTGGCCACGCTGGCCAGCGCCACCTTGAGGCTCAGCGCGACGATGCCCAGCTCTTCGCCGGTGAGCATGGCTCAGGGAAGCCGGAAGCCGTGGCGCGCCCAGATGGCGCGCGCGGGAGCGGAGGCCGCGAATTGCGCGAAGCCGTGCGCCGCGGGCGTGGCGCCCTCGATCTGCGCGAGGCCGTAGATGATCGGCGCGTGGCTGGAAGCGGGGAAGGCGCCGACGATGCGCACGCGCGGCTCCGCGAGCGCGTCCGTGCGGTAGACGATGCCGAGGGGAGTCGCGCGGCGCGCGACGAGCGCGAGCGCGCCGCGCACGTCCGCCGTCGGCGCAAGGCGGGATTGCACCGCGTCCCACGCGCCGAGCGATTCGAGCGCCGCGCGCGCGTACTTGCCCGCGGGGACCGCGCGCGGGTCGGCCACCGCGAGGCGTCCGCCCTGCAACGCGCCGGCGAGATCGAGGCCGCGGGCGATGTCGAGCTTGACCGTGCTCGCGGCCGGAGCGACGAGGACGAGGTCGTTCGAGAGCAGGTCCACGGGCGGGCCCTTCAGGCGATGGCGATCGCGCAGGTACGCCATCCAGTCGAGGTCCGCGGAGATGAACACCTGCGCGGGCGCTCCGGCCTCGATCTGGCGCGCGAGGGCGGACGTGGCGCCGTAGGCGACGCGCACTTCCTCGCCGCCCGCGGCACGGTAGGCGGTCACGACCTCGTCGAGCGACTCCTTGAGGCTCGCCGCGGCGAAGACCAGGACCGCGGCGGACGCGGCCCAGCAGGACGCGGCGAGCGACAGCGCGAGGAGCGTGCCGGCGGCGGCGCGGGCGACTTGGCTCGAGCGCGATCGCCGCGGCGCGGGCACGCGAGGATCAGGACTTCGCGGTCGCGAGGATCTTCTGCAGCTCGCCCGACTGGTACATCTCGCGCATGATGTCGCAGCCGCCGACGAACTCGCCCTTCACGTAGAGCTGCGGGATGGTGGGCCAGTTCGCGTACTGCTTGATGCCTTCGCGGATTTCCTGGTCCTGCAGCACGTCGACGGTGAAGATTTCCTGCACGCCGCACATCTTGAGCAGCTGCGTGGCGGTGGCCGAGAAGCCGCACATCGGCTGCTGCGGCGAGCCCTTCATGTAGAGCACGACGGGATGGCCCTTCACCTGCTCGCGAATCTTGTCCTGGACTGACATGGGTGACTCCTGGTGATCGGTGATTGAGCGGCTCCGGGATCGCCCCGGTCGATGCGTTGAGCGGCTCCGTAGGAGTCCGCTCCAACGCATGATCTGCCGCGCTACCCCATTTTACCGCCGGCGACGCGCGGGATGCCCGCGAGGTCCGGAATCGACACGAGGTCGCCGAAGCCCGCGGCCTCCAGCAGCCGCGCGGCCGCCTCGGCCTGGTCGTAGCCGTGCTCGAAGAGGACGGCGCCGCCCGGTACCAGGTGCGAGCGCGCCCCCGCCACGATGGCGCGGATCGAGTCCAGCCCGTCGCCGCTGCCGTCGGTGAGCGCGACGCCCGGCTCGAAGCGCAGATCGCCCGCGGCGAGGTGCGCATCGCCGCGCGCGACGTAGGGCGGGTTGGACACGACGAGGTCGAAGCGCTGTGCCGCCAGTGGCGCATACCAGGAGCCCTCGACGAACGCGATGCGCTCCTCGCAAACGCACGCGCGTGCGTTGGCGCGGGCGATCTCGAGCGCCGCGGCGCTCGCGTCGGTGGCGACGACGCGAAGCGCCGGCCGCTCGCACGCGAGCGTGACCGCGATGGCGCCGCTGCCGGTGCCGAGGTCGAGGACGCGGAATGGATCCCCGCCGGAGCCTGCCCTCGAGCGATCTTGTCGGGGGCGGGAATGACGGTCGATATGCGCGAGCGCGGCCTCGACCAGCGTCTCCGTCTCGGGACGCGGGATGAGCACGTCGGGGCCGACGTTGAAGTCGCGGCCGTAGAACTCGCGCTTGCCGACGAGGTACGCGACCGGGTGGCCCAGGGTGCGCTGCGCGACCGCGAGGTCCACGCGCGCGTCCTGGCTCTCGGTGAGCACGTGCATGGGGTTGGCCGCGAGCCACGCGCGATCCACGCCGAGGAGGTGGGCCACGAGCACGCGCGCGTCCACGCGCCCGATGGCGAGCGCGGCTTCGTCGAGGGCGGCGCGGACCGTGCGGCGCATCGCCTCAGGCGCTCCGCGCGAGGCTCGCGAGCAGCTCGGCCTGGTGCTCGGCCGCGAGCGCCGCGGTGATGTCGTCCAGCTCCCCGTCCATGATCGCGTCGATCTTGTGCAGCGTGAGGTTGATGCGGTGGTCCGTCACGCGCCCCTGCGGGAAGTTGTAGGTGCGGATGCGGTCGGAGCGGTCGCCGCTGCCGACGAGGCTCTTCCTCTCGGAAGCCTCCTTCGCCTGCTGCTCGCGCATCCGCTTGTCCTTGATGCGCGCGGCCAGCACGCGCCACGCCTGCTCGCGGTTCTTGTGCTGGCTCCTCGCGTCCTGGCACTCGACCACGATGCCGGTGGGCGCGTGGGTGAGGCGCACCGCGGAGTCGGTCTTGTTCACGTGCTGGCCGCCGGCGCCGCTCGCGCGGAACGTGTCCACGCGCACGTCGGCGGGGTTGATGTCGACGTCGCCGGCTTCGTCCGCCTCGGGCATCACCGCGACGGTCGCCGCCGAGGTGTGGATGCGGCCCTGCGTCTCGGTGGCGGGCACGCGCTGCACGCGGTGTCCCCCGGACTCGAACTTGAGCTTCGAGTAGGCGCCGTTGCCCACGATGCGCGCGATGATCTCCTTGTAGCCGCCGGCTTCGCCGGGGCTTTCCGAGACGACCTCCACCTGCCAGCGGTTCCTCTCGGCGAAGCGCGAGTACATGCGGAAGAGGTCGCCCGCGAAGAGCGCGCTCTCGTCGCCGCCGGTGCCGGCGCGGATCTCGAGGAAGAGGTTCTTGTCGTCGTTGGGATCGCGCGGCAGCAGCATGCGCTGCATCCCGGTCTCGAGCTCGGCCAGCTTCGCGCGGCCGGTGCGGATCTCCTCCTCGGCGAAGGTGCGCATGCCCGGCTCGCGCGCCATGTCCTCGGCCGCGGCGATGTCGGCCTCGGCCTTGCGCCACGCCGCCGTAGGCGTCGACCACGGGGGCGATCTCGGCGCGCTCCCGCGAGAGCTTGCGGTAGCCGTCGAGGTCGTCCACGACGCCGGGATCGGAGAGCCGGGCGTCGATCTCCTTCAGGCGCGCCTCGAGGCTCGCGAGCTTCGCCGCGATCGAGTCCTTCATGCCTCGCGCGCGGAGCCGCCTTCGTCGGCCTCCGGAAAGAGCTTGCGGACCGCGCGCGCGAGCGCCTCGCGCTCGCCCTCGGGCGCGCGCGACAGCGCCTGCGTGGGATGGTGCAGGAACTTGTTGGCGAGGCCCTTGGCGAGCGCCTCCATCACCGCGGCCGGGTCATCGCCCTTCGCGAGGCGCGCCTTCGCGCGCGCGAGCTCCGCCTCGCGGTATTCGTCGGCGCGCCGGCGCAGCTCGACGATCGCCGGCACCGCGGCGCGCGAGCCCTGCCATTCGCGGAACGTCGCCACCTGGCGCTCGACGATCGCCTCGGCCTCGGCCACCGCGGACTTGCGCGCCTCCGCACCCTCCTGGACGATCTTGCCCAGGTCGTCGATCGAGTAGAGGAAGACGTCGGGAAGCGTGGCCACCTCCGTCTCCACGTCGCGGGGGACGGCGAAGTCCACGATGAACATGGGCCGGCGCCTGCGGGTCTTCAACGCGCTCTCGATGAGGCCCTTGCCGAGGATCGGGAGCGACGAGGCGGTGGCGGTGATGACGACGTCGAACTCGGCCAGCCGCGCCGGCAGCTCGGCCAGCGCGATCGCGTGGGCGCCGAAGCGCTCGGCGAACGCCTCCCCGCGCGCCACGGTGCGGTTCGCCACCACGATCGATTGCGGGCGCTGGGCGACGAAGTAGGTGGCGGCGAGCTCCACCATCTCGCCCACGCCGATCAGCAGCAGCGTGGTGCGCGACAGGTCGCCGAAGAGGTTCTGCGCGAGCTTCAGCGCCGCGGCCGCCATGGAGATCGACTGCGCGCCGAGCGCGGTCTCCGTGCGCACCTGTTTCGCCACGGAGAAGGTGTTCTGGAAGAGGCGCGAGAGGGTGGTGCCCATCGTCCCCACGTTCTCGGCGGTGCGCACCGACTGCTTCACCTGCCCCAGGATCTGCGGCTCGCCCAGCACCATCGAGTCCAGCCCCGAGGCCACCCGGAAGGCATGGCGCACGGCCGCCTCGTCGGCATGGCAGTAGAGGTAGGTGGCGAGCGCCACGCCGGACTTGGCGGCTTCCCGCTCGAGCCAGGCGCGCACCGGGGCGTCGTCGTCGGCCCGGCAGTAGACCTCGGTCCGGTTGCAGGTGGAGACCAGCACCGCCTCGGCCACCCCGGGCTGGGCGGCCAGGTCGGCCAGCGCCTCCCCCTGGGCCTCGGCCGGGAAGGCGAGCTTTTCGCGCACCTCCAGGGAGGCGCTGCGGTGGTTGATGCCGAGGACGAGGAGGGGCATGGCTAGCCGAAAATTATAGCAGGGGGGTCTTTGTGGACTTTGCCATGGCGGTCCGGCGCAACTTCCGAGTATGATGGGGCCACTCTTTACAAAAAGAACTCAAAAGGCGCATTATCACCCTGATTTGAAACGATAACTTTCTTCGCATGGCTGCCCAGCCGACCCACTTCAGCGCCCTCGGGCGCGCGCTCGTCCAGCAAGGCCGCCTCGTGCAGGCCGATGCGACCGCCATCCAGGGCGAGGCGACGCGCTCGGGCGTCTCCTTCGTGCAGCAGCTGGTCGCCTCGAAGAAGCTGTCCGCGAAGGAGGTGTCGCTCTTCGCGGCCCAGACTTTCGGTTATCCCTTACTCGACCTCAATGCGGTTGACGTGGATCAGCTTCCGCTCAACCTCATCGACGCGAAGATCGTCTCGAACCACCGCGTGGTGGCGCTCGGCAAGCGCGGCAATCGCGTGTTCGTCGCGATGTCCGATCCCTCCAACGAGCAGGTGCTGCAGGAGGTCAAGTTCGCCACCGGCATGACGATGGAGCCGGTGGTGGTCGAGGACGACAAGCTCTCCAACATCGTCCGCAAGCTCACCGACTCGTCGGCGAAGTCGCTCGAGGCGGCCACCGAGGACGTGGACCTCTCGGGCATGGAGATCACCGACGGCGAGGCGCAGCCGGAGGTCATCACCGAGGACATCGACGACGCGCCGGTCGTGAAGTACGTCACCAAGATCCTCCTCGACGCGATCAATGGCGGCGCCTCCGACATCCACTTCGAGCCCTACGAGAAGTTCTACCGGATCCGCTACCGCACCGACGGCATCCTCTACGACGTGGCGCAGCCGCCGCTCGCGATCAAGGAGAAGATCGCCTCGCGCATCAAGGTGGTCTCCAAGCTCGACATCTCGGAAAAGCGCGTGCCCCAGGACGGGCGCATGAAGATGACGCTGTCGAAGACGCGCGCGATCGACTTCCGCGTCTCGACGCTGCCCACGCTCTTCGGCGAGAAGATCGTGATGCGCATCCTCGATCCGTCGAGCGCCACGCTCGGCATCGACGCGCTGGGATACGACCCGGACCAGAAGGAGTTCCTGATGAACGCCATCCAGCGGCCCTACGGCATGGTGCTCGTCACGGGGCCCACGGGCTCCGGCAAGACGGTGTCGCTCTACACGTGCCTGAACATCCTCAACAAGCCCGGGATCAACATCTCGACGGCGGAGGACCCGGCGGAGATCAACCTGCCGGGGATCAACCAGTGTCAACGTGAACGACAAGGCGGGGCCTCACGTTCTCGGTGGCGCTCAAGGCGTTCCTGCGCCAGGACCCGGACATCATCATGGTGGGCGAGATCCGCGACCTGGAGACCGGCGAGATCGCGATCAAGGCGGCGCAGACCGGCCACATGGTGCTGTCGACGCTGCACACGAACGACGCGCCCGACGACGCTCACGCGCCTCATGAACATGGGCATCGCGCCGTTCAACATCGCCTCGAGCGTGATCCTCATCACCGCGCAGCGCCTCGCGCGCAAGCTCTGCACCTGCAAGCGGCCGGAGGACATCCCCGAGGAGGCGCTGCTGCGCGCCGGTTTCAAGGAAGAGGACCTGGACGGGACCTGGCAGCCCTTCGGTCCCGTCGGGTGCGACGTGTGCAAGAATACCGGCTACAAGGGGCGTGCTCGGCATCTACCAGGTGATGCCCATCTCCGACGAGATGCAGCGCATCATCATGAAGAACGGCACCGCCATCGACCTCGCGGACCAGGCCCAGCGCGAGGACGTCCACGACCTTGCGCCAGTCGGGGCTCATCAAGGTGAAGAAGGGCCTCACCTCGCTGGAAGAGGTCGAGGCCGTGACCAACGAGTAGCAGGGAGATCACACATGGCAGCGGTTGCGAAGCGCGATACCGGCAAGGACGTCAAGCTCTACAACTATGCCTGGATCGGGCAAGGACAAGACCGGGAAGATGGTCCGCGGCGAGGTGCGCGCCGGCGGCGAGCACGTCGTGCTCGCGCAGCTGCGCCGCCAGGGGCTGCAGCAGATCTCCGGGTCAAGAAGATCTCCTCCCGCGGCGGCAAGAAGATCACCGAGAAGGACATCACGATCTTCACGCGCCAGCTCGCGGTGATGATGAAGGCGGGCGTGCCGCTGCTGCAGGCCTTCGACATCGTGGGCCGCGGCCACGGCAATCCGTCGGTCGGCAAGCTCCTGCTCGACATCAAGACCGACGTGGAGACCGGCTCCTCGCTCTCGCAGGCGTTCCGCAAGTACCCGGCCTACTTCGACGCGCTCTTCTGCAACCTGGTGGGCGCGGGCGAGGCGGCGGGCATCCTCGACAGCCTCCTCGAGCGGCTCGCGACCTACAAGGAAAAGATCCTCGCCATCAAGGGCAAGATCAAGGGCGCGCTCTTCTACCCGATCGCGGTGATCGTGGTGGCGCTGGTCGTGACGGCGGTGATCATGATCTTCGTGATCCCGGTGTTCAAGGACCTGTTCAAGAGCTTCGGCGCGGACCTTCCGGCGCCCACGCTGGTCGTGATGATCGATCTCGGACTTCTTCGTCGCCAACTGGTGGTGGGTGTTCGGCCTGCTGGGCGGGGGCGTCTACGGATTCATCTAGCGTGGAAGCGCTCGACCACGGTGCAGCGCTTCATGGACCGGCTGTTCCTGCGCCTGCCCGTCTTCGGCGACGTGATCCGCAAGGCGGCGATCGCGCGCTGGTGCCGCACGCTGTCCACCATGTTCGCCGCGGGCGTGCCGCTGGTCGAGTCGCTGGACTCGGTGGCGGGCGCGGCGGGCAACTACGTCTACTACGAGGCCACGAAGAGGATCCAGAGCGAGGTCTCCACCGGCACGAACCTCACCGCGGCGATGACCAACTCGGGCGTGTTCCCGAGCATGGTGCTGCAGATGACGGCGATCGGCGAGGAATCCGGCTCGCTCGACGCGATGCTCGGCAAGGTCGCCGACTTCTTCGAGCAGGAAGTGGACGACGCGGTGGAGTCCCTCTCCTCCCTCATGGAGCCGATGATCATGGTGGTGCTGGGCACTCTCATCGGCGGCATCGTGGTCGCCATGTACCTGCCGATCTTCAAGATGGGCCAGGCGATCTAGGCCGGCTCGGTGCGCCGCGAAATCGCGGGCGCGGGGAGCGATCCCCGCGCCCTTCGTTTATAGGGCCCCGAAACGTCCATGGACGCGCTCATCCTCCTGCGGGAGTCGCCCGGCTGGCTCGCGGCGGTCTGCGGCGTGATCGGCCTGTGCGTGGGCTCGTTCCTCAACGTGGTGATCTACCGCCTGCCGCGCATGATGGAGGCGCAGTGGAAGGCCGAGTGCGCCGCGCTCGAGGGGCGCGCGCCGCCGCCCGCCGAGCCGCTCAACCTCGCCACGCCGCCTTCGCGCTGCCCCTCGTGCGGCACGCCCATCACCGCGCTGCAGAACATCCCGCTCGTGAGCTGGATCGCCCTGCGCGGGCGCTGCGCGGCGTGCAAGGCGCCCATCAGCGCGCGCTATCCCGCCGTGGAACTCGTCGCCGGCGTGCTCGCGGTGCTGATGGCGTGGCACTTCGGCTACTCGAGCGCGCTCGCACTCGCGCTCCCCTACGCGTGGGCGCTCCTCGCGCTCACGTTCATCGACTTCGACACGCAGCTCCTGCCCGACGACATCACGCTGCCGCTGCTGTGGCTGGGTCTCCTCGCCAACGGCTTCGGCATCTTCGCCGACCTGCGCGCGGCGCTCTTCGGCGCGGCCGCGGGCTACCTCGTGCTCTGGTGCGTGTACTGGGCGTTCCGCCTCGTCGCGAAGAAGGAAGGCATGGGCTACGGCGATTTCAAGTTGCTCGCCGCCATCGGCGCCTGGACCGGCTGGCAGGTCCTGCCCGTGGTGATCCTCGTGGCGGCCGGCCTCGGCACGGTCGTGGGCTCCATCGGGCTCTGGCTCGCGCGCAAGGGCACGGACACGCGCATCCCGTTCGGGCCCTACCTCGCGCTCGGCGGGATCGTCGGGCTGCTGTGGGGACGGCGGGCGGTGGTGGCATGGCTGGGCTGGTTCCCGGAATGACCTTCACGGTGGGGCTCACGGGCGGGATCGGCTCGGGCAAGACCACCGTCGGCGCAGCGCCTCGCCGCCCTCGGCGCCACGGTGGTGGACACCGACGAGATCTCGCGCGCGCTCACTGGCGCGGGCGGCGCGGCGATGGCGGCGCTGCGCGAGGCGTTCGGCGCGCGGTTCGTGACGCGGCGAAGGCGCGCTCGACCGCGCCGCGATGCGCACGCTCGCCTTCGAGGACCCGCTCGCGCGCGCGAAGCTCGAGGCGATCCTGCATCCGGCGATCCGCGCCGGGGCCGATCGCGCGCTCGCCGCGGCGCGCGGGCCGTACGCGGTGCTCGTCGTGCCGCTCCTGTTCGAGACCGAGCGGCCCTGCCGGGCAGGGCGGCCTTCACAGCCGCGTGGACCGCACGCTGGTGGTCGATTGCCCGGAGGAGATGCAGGTAGAGCGCACCGCGCGCGCGTTCCGGCCTCGCCGAGCGCCGACGTGCGCGCGATCATGGACGCGCAATGGCCGCGCTGGCGCCGGCTCCAGTCGGCCGACGACGTGGTCTGGAACGGCGGCGAGGCCGCGGCGCTCGACGCGCAATGCTCGGCGCTGGACGCGCGCTACCGCGCGCTCGCGCGCGCCGCGCGGTAGCATTTGTCAATGCCCCCGCGTTGCCCCACAATCCCGGCCAACCCAAGGCGGGGTCCGTGATCACCTACGAATATCCCCTCAACGAGCGCGTGCGCACGCTCCTGCGGCTCGAGGACCTCTACGAGCGCGTCGCCTATTTCCTCGCCAAGGACAGCGCCCACGACCACCATGCGTGCCTGGCGGGGATGTTCGAGATCGTGGAGGTCGCCAGCCGCGCGGACCTGAAGAGCGACCTGCTGCAGGAGCTCGATCGCCAGCGCACCTTCCTCGACGCGCTGCGCAGCAACCCCGCGATCTCGGAGGACAAGCTCAACGCCGTGCTGGGCGAGATCGACGCGGCCTTCGCGAACCTGCACGCGACCTCGGGCAAGACCGGGCAGAGCCTGCGCGAGAACGAATGGCTCATGGCGATCAAGCAGCGCGCCGGCATCCCCGGCGGCACGAGCGAGTTCGACCTGCCCTCGTACCACCACTGGCTGCACCACCCGGCCGCGCGCCGGCGCGAGGACCTCGCCGCGTGGCTGAAGACGATCCTGCCGGTCCACGCCGCGCTCGAGATCGTGCTGCGCGTGCTGCGCGAGAGCGGGCGCACCGTGACGCTCATGGCGTTCCAGGGCGTGTACCAGCAGACGCCCGCCGAGAAGCCCGCGCAGATGCTGCGGCTCACGCTCGCCGACGAACTTCCCTGCGTTCCCGAGATCAGCGCCAACAAGTACGCGCTGAACGTGCGCTTCCTGCTGCCCGAGGGCGTGCAGAAGAGCCGCGTGTACGAGCACGACGTTCCCTTCGAGCTCGCCTTCTGCAACCTGTGACGCGATGAGCCGCGACGACCGGTCCCCGCGCGCCGGGGCCGGAGAACCCCGCACCGTCCCGTGCCCCGCCTGCGGAAAGAAATGCGCGTTCGAGCCGTGGAACCCGTGGCGCCCGTTCTGCTCGGAGCGCTGCCGGACGACGGACCTGGGCGCGTGGGCGTCGGAGTCGTATCGGATCCCGGCCAAGCCGGGCGAGGACGAGCCGGGGGGCGGAAATCAGGAGCCGGAAGGCTGATCAGCGCGCGCGCTTTTGCGCGCGAGCAAACGGTCGGCTAAAATGGCGCGGTTTCAAGCGGCTTCTCCGATGGCTCCCTCCGCGGATTCCCCGCCGTACGTTCACCTCTCGGTCCCCAATCGATCTCTCGGTCCCGTTGGGCGGCGCTGGGTCCTCGGGGTGATCGCGGCGACCGCGCTCGGCATCGCGGCGTGCGCGGCGGCGATCGGCGCGTGGCCCGTGATGCCCTTCGCGGGGCTCGAGGTGGCGTTCGTGGCGCTCGCCTTCCACATCGTGCAGCGGCACGACGCGGATTTCGAACGCCTCGAGATCGGCGAGCACGAGGTGCGGGTGGAGGCCCGCGAGGCGCACTGCGTCACGCGCTTCGTCGCCCACCGCGCCTGGGCGAAGGTCGTGGTCCGCGATCGCGGGATGCGCTGCACGCTGCGCCTCACGTATCGCGGGAAGTCGGAGCCGCTGGGGAGGTTGCTGTCGGACGAGGGGCGGCGAGCGCTCGCGCAACGCCTGCGAGGGCGAATCGCCATCACCGCCAATTAGAGAACAGAGAAATTCGGACAACATAAGGCCTGGCCATGCATCTGAAACACCTGCGCGCCCTTCCCGCCTTCGCGGCGACGCTTCCCGTCTCCCTCGCCGCGCTCGCCACCTACGACGTGGACATCCTCACGCCGGTGTCGCCGACCTCGCGCGAGTCGTACGACCTGCACTGGGGAATCATGTACGTGTGCGTGGCGATCTTCTTCATCGTGTTCGGCGCGATGTTCTGGTCGATCTACAAGCACCGCAGGAGCAAGGGCGCGAAGGCCGCCCAGTTCCACGAGAACACGACCATCGAGGTGATCTGGACGATCATCCCGTTCCTGGTCCTGATCGGCATGGCCTACCCGGCCACGAAGACGATGCTCGAGATGAAGGACCCGTCCGGCGCGGACATGGCGGTCAAGATCACCGCCTACCAGTGGCGCTGGGAATACGACTACCAGCAGGACGGCGTGCGCTTCTTCTCCAACCTCGCCACGCCGCGCGACCAGATCGACAACTACGACGGCCCGGGTGCGCCGAAGAACGACAACTACCTCCTCGAGGTGGACCGCCCGATGGTGGTCCCGGTCGGCAAGAAGGTCCGCCTCCTCATCACCTCCAACGACGTGATCCACGGCTGGTACGTGCCGCAGCTCGGCGTGAACCAGTACGGCATTCCCGGATTCGTGAAGGACGCGTGGTTCCAGATCGACCGGCCCGGCATCTACCGCGGCCAGTGCAGCCAGATCTGCGGCAAGGAGCACGGCTACATGCCGATCGTCGTCGACGCGCGCTCGCCCGAGGCGTACGCCGCCTGGGTGAAGGAGGAGAAGGCGAAGATGCCGCCGCCCGCGCCCGCGCAGGCCGCGGCACCCGAGCAGGCCGCCGCCGCACAGGCCCCCGCCGCCGCGCCCGCGCAAGCGGCCGCCGCCCCCGTCGGCAAGATGAGCCTCGCGGACCTCAAGGCCGCGGGCGAGAAGGTCTACACCGCCAACTGCGTCGCGTGCCACCAGGCCACGGGCAAGGGCATGCCGCCCACGTTCCCGGCGCTCGACGGATCGAAGGTCGCCACCGGACCGAAGGCCGCGCACATCCAGACCGTGCTGAAGGGCCGCCCCGGCACCGCCATGGCGGCCTGGGCGCACCTGTCCGACGAGCAGATCGCCGCCGTCATCACCTACGAGCGCAACAGCTGGGGCAACAAGACCGGAGACGCGATCCAGAGCGCCGAGATCGCCGCCGCGCGCAAGGCCCCCTGAACACCACCGAAGAGCCCACAAAGGAAACCGGAGCCACCATGAGCACTGTCACCCACGCTCACGACCACCCCCACGGAGACGCCCACGAGCACCACGGGCCGCCCCACGGCATCACTCGGTGGCTCTACACCACGAACCACAAGGACATCGGCACGATGTACCTCGTGTTCTCGTGCGTGATGCTCTTCGTGGGCGGCACGATGGCGATGCTGATCCGCGCTCGAGCTCTTCAAGCCCGGCCTGCAGTTCTTCAATCCCGAGTTCTTCAACTCGCTCACGACGATCCACGGCCTGGTGATGATCTTCGGCGCGATCATGCCGGCGTTCGTGGGGCTGGCGAACTGGCTGGTGCCGATGCAGGTGGGCGCGGCCGACATGGCCTTCCCGCGCATGAACAACTGGAGCTTCTGGCTCCTGATCCCCGCCTCGCTGCTGCTCATGGGCGGCTTCTTCGCCCCGGGCGGCGCGATCGCCACGGGCTGGACGCTCTACCCGCCGCTGTCGATCCAGCAGGGCATGTCGATGGACATGACGATCCTCGCGATCCACATGCTGGGCGCCTCGTCGATCATGGGCTCGATCAACATCATCACCACGATCCTCAACATGCGCGCTCCCGGCATGACGCTCATGAAGATGCCGATGTTCGTCTGGACGTGGCTCATCACGGCGTACCTGCTGATCGCGGTGATGCCGGTGCTCGCGGGCGCCATCACGATGCTGCTCTTCGACCGCCACTTCGGCACCAGCTTCTTCAGCGCGGCCGGCGGCGGCGACCCGACGATGTTCCTGCACATCTTCTGGTTCTTCGGGCACCCCGAGGTGTACATCATGATCCTGCCCGCCTTCGGGATCATCTCGCACATCATCCCGGCGTTCGCCCGCAAGCCGCTCTTCGGCTACGCCTCGATGGTGTACGCGACCGCCTCCATCGCGCTGCTCTCCTTCATCGTGTGGGGCCACCACATGTTCACGGTGGGCATGCCGGCCGCGGGCAACCTCTTCTTCATGTACGCGACCGATCCTCATCTCGGTGCCCACGGGCGTGAAGATCTTCAACTGGATCGCCACCATGTGGCGCGGCTCGATGACGTTCGAGACGCCGATGCTCTTCGCGGTGGGCTTCCTCTGCCTCTTCACGATCGGCGGCTTCTCCGGCCTCGTGCTCGCCATCGCGCCCGTGGACATCACGCTGCACAACACGTACTACGTGGTGGCGCACTTCCACTACGTGCTGGTGTCGGGCGCGCTCTTCGCGATCATCGCCGGCGTGTACTTCTGGCTGCCGAAGTGGACCGGCAAGATGTACAACGAGACGCTCGGCAAGTGGCACTTCTGGCTCTCGATGATCGGCTTCAACGTCGCGTTCTTCCCGCAGCACTTCCTGGGGCTCGCGGGCATGCCGCGCCGCGTCCCGGACTACGCGCTGCAATTCGCCGAGTGGAACATGTGGTCGTCGATCGGCGCGTGGCTCTTCGGCGCCTCGCAGCTCCTGCTCGTCTACAACATCGTGTCGACGATCCGCAGCGGGCGCGCCGCCGAGCAGAAGCCGTGGGAAGGGGCCGACTCCCTCGAGTGGACGCACCTGCCCACGCCGGTGCCGTACCACACGTTCGAGACCGCCCCGGTCATCAAGTGATGCCATGGATGCCGCCGCGATGAAGCCGCAGTCGCCCAGCCCGAAGCAGAGGAAGCGGGCGGTCGTGACGGCGCTCGTGCTCGCCGCCATCGCGTTGGGCATCTACGCGTACGTGGTGCTCCAGTACCTGGCCCGCGGATGAACGCCGAAGTCGACCTGCGCAACCGCCAGCTCATGGGCAAGCTCCTCGTGATCTGCGTGGGGATGCTCGGGCTTCGGCTTCGCCATGGTCCCGCTCTACCGCCAGATCTGCGAGGCGACGGGCATCAGCCGCACGCGCGCCGTGGGCGCGGCGAACACGCAGGTGGACATGACCCGCGAGGTGAAGGTGGAGCTCCTCGCCTCCACCGCGGGCCTGCCGTGGCGCTTCGAGGCGCTCGACCACAGCGTGATGCTCCATCCGGGCGAGTTCAGGATGGTGCGCTACCGGGTCGTGAACACGCTCGGCCGCCCGATCACCGCCCACGCCTCGTGGAGCACCGCGCCGGCGCTCGCGGCCCGCTACATCCAGAAGCAGCAGTGCTTCTGCTTCTCCAACCAGACGCTCGCCCCCGGCGAGACGCGCGACATGCCCGTGGTCTTCCGCGTGAGCCCCGATGCTCCGAAGGACCTCGGCACGATCGCGCTGTCGTACACTTTCTTCGAGGCGCCCAAGGCGGCTTCCTGACACCATGATCGGCGACGCATTCAAGGCGGTGTTCTGGAGCTTCCTCGGCGTGCGCAAGCGCTCCGAATACGAGAGCGACACGCAGAAGCTCAAGCCCCAGCACGTCATCGCCGCGGGAATCGTCGCGGCGATCGTGTTCGTGCTGCTGCTCTACGGCGTCGTGAAGCTCGTGACGCGCTAGCGCCCAGGACAGGACAAACGGAACCGGACAAAGGGGATACCAAAGTGGCCAACACACCAACTACCGGGTACTACTTCGCGCCGCCCTCCAAGTGGCCCGTCGTGGGCTCGACCGCGCTCTTCTTCCTCGCCTTCGGCGGCGTGCTGCTCTTCAACGGCTATCACGTGGGCTGGATTTCCTTCGCGATCGGCTTCTTCACGCTGCTCTACATGCTGTTCGGCTGGTTCGGCACCGTGATCCGCGAGAGCGAGGGCGGCCTCTTCAACCGCCAGGTGGACATGTCCTTCCGCTGGGCGATGAGCTGGTTCATCTTCTCCGAGGTCATGTTCTTCGCGGCCTTCTTCGGCGCGCTCTGGTACGCGCGCCAGTATTCGGTGCCGTGGCTGGGCGACATCGACAACAAGCTGCTGTGGCCCGAGTTCGGCGCCCACTGGCCCACGGCGGGCCCGTACCGCCCGCCCGAATTCACGCCGATGCACGCGTGGGGCATCCCCGCGATCAACACGCTGCTGCTGCTGTCCTCGGGCGTGACGGTCACGTGGTCCCACTGGGCGCTCAAGAAGGGCGACCGCGGCAACCTCATCTTCGGCCTCGCGCTCACCATCATCCTGGGCCTCACGTTCCTCTCGCTGCAGGCCTTCGAGTACGGCCACGCCTATTCCGAGCTCAACCTCAAGCTCACCACCGGCGTCTTCGGCTCCACGTTCTTCCTGCTCACCGGCTTCCACGGCTTCCACGTGACGCTCGGGCGCCACGATGCTCATCGTGATCCTGTTCCGCTGCGTGGCGGGCCACTTCAAGCCCGACCACCACTTCGGCTTCGAGGCGGTGTCGTGGTACTGGCACTTCGTGGACGTGGTGTGGCTGCTGCTGTTCATCTTCGTGTACTGGCTGTAAGACCCTCATCCCGGCCTTCTCCCAAGGGAGAAGGTGCATTGCTCCCTCTCCCTTGGGAGAGGGCCGGGGAGAGGGTGGCGGAGAAGAGCCGCACCGGGGGTGCGGCTTTTGTCTTCTGGAAGGGCTACAGGCGGCCGGCCGGAATCCAGCCGAAGTAGTACGAAGCCATGAGCAGGCCGAAGACGAGCAGCGAGAGGACGATGCGCATGGTGAGCGAGATCACGGCGCGGTTGCGTGGTGCCCTTGTCCTTGTAGACGAAGTAAGAGCCCGGAGAAGAGGCTTGCGACGATCGCGAAGAGCAGGACGATGATGACGATGCGCATTGGGGACGGGAAGTGGCGTCTCGAGACGTAGTGTATTCCTCGCGGATGCGACGCGGATGGTGAGCGCGGGGCGATACACGTTCGCGCCGCGTGCGCTGCCCACGCTCGCCGCCGTCGCGTTCATCGCGCTCACGGTGGCGCTCGGGCGCTGGCAGGCGCACCGCGCCGACGAGAAGCTGCAGCGCCAGGCGCTGTACGAGGCGCGCATGCACGAAGCGCCCGTGCGGCTCACGGGCGCGGTGGATTCGGCCGAGCCGCTCCTCTTCCGCCGCGTGAGCGCGGCCGGGCGCTGGATCGCCGAGCGCCAGGTCTTCGTCGACAACCAGGTGCTCGACGGGCCGCGCCGGCTTCGAGGTGGTGACGCCGTTGCGGCTCGCGGGCTCCGGCGCCACGGTGCTCGTGAACCGCGGATGGATCGAGCGCGACGCGAGCTACCCGCGCCCGCCGCATGTGGCGGTCCCGTCGGGCGAGGTGGAAGTGTCGGGCCTCGCCACCGTGCCGCCCGCGCGGTTCATCGAGCTGTCCTCGACAGGTGATCACGGGCTCGGTGTGCCAGAACCTCTCGATCGAGCGCTATCGGCCAATGGAGCGGGCTCGCGGTGCTGCCGGTCGTGATCCTCGCCGACACGCCGGGCGCCGGGCTCGCCGCCGTGACCGAGTCGCCCGATGCGGGCGTGGCGAAGCATCGCGAGTACGAGCTCACGTGGTTCTCGCTGGCGGCCACCGCGGCGGTGCTCTGGATCGCGCTCAACCTGCGCCGGGCGCGATGAAGCTCGGCTCGCGCGCGAAGCTCGCGCTCATCGCTGTCGCTCTTCGCGCTGCCGATCGTCGCCTCCGATCCTGGCGTACCGGTACGGGCACCGCGCGCCCACCGCGAACCACGGCGAGCTGCTGCTGCCCCCGGCGCAGGTCAGCGACCAGTCGCTTCGGCCGGCCCGGCGGCGGCGCGCCTTCGCCTTCCGCGAGCTGCGCGGGCGCTGGATCCTCGTGGCCATCGATTCGGGCGCGTGCGGCGAGACCTGCCGGGCGAAGCTCACGGTCATGCGCCAGGTGCGCCTCGCCCTCGGCCGCAATGCGTCCCGCGTCGCGCGCGTGCTTCTTGGTGGACGACCAGCAGCGCGCCCGAGCATGGCGGCGCTCGCGCCCTTCGAGGGAACCGAGGTGGCCGTGGCGCCGAAGGGCCGCGGCCATCGCGCCCGGGGCGGCCGGCGACCGGGCCCGCATCTACCTGGTGGATCCCACACGGCAACGTGATGATGCGCTGGCCGGCCGCAGGCCGGACCCGCAGGCGCATGCTCAGGGACCTGGAGCGCCTGCTCAAGGCGTCGCAGATCGGCTGAACGCTTATAATTACGGGCTCCCATGCTCCAGCGAACGATCTCCACGCAACCCGCGCACCCGGCATCGGCGTGCAGTTCTGGCGCCTCACGAAGCCGCGCGTCGTATTCCCTCATCGTCTTCACCGCGGTGATCGGGATGCTCCTCGCCGCGCCGGGCGTTGCCGCCCCTCGCACCGCGTCGTCTTCGCGACGGTGGGCATCGCGCTGGTCGCGGGCGCGGCCGCGGCGTTCAATTGCCTCGTGGAGCAGAAGATCGACGCGGCGATGGCGCGCACGCGCGGACGTCCGACCGTCATGGGCACGATCTCGGCGCCGCAGATCCTGCTCTTCTCGGGCGCCGTGGGCGGCCTCGGCCTCGCGATCCTCTGGCACGCGGTGAACCCGCTCACGATGTGGCTCACGCTCGGCACGTTCGTGGGCTACGCGATCGTCTACACCGTGCTGCTCAAGCCCGCCACGCCGCAGAACATCGTGATCGGCGGCGCTTCCGGTGCGATGCCGCCGGTGCTCGGCTGGGCGGCGGTCTCGGGCGACGTCACGTTCCAGCCGCTGCTGCTCTTCCTCATCATCTTCGCGTGGACGCCGCCGCATTTCTGGGCCCTCGCGCTCTACCGCCGCAAGGAGTACGCGCGCGCCGGCATCCCGATGCTGCCGGTGACGCACGGCGAGGAGTTCACGCGCCTGCACCTGCTGCTCTACACGCTGCTCCTGGTCGCGACGACGCTGCTTCCCTTCGCGACCCGACATGGCCGGATGGTTCTACGTGGCGCCGCGTGGCGATGCTGGACCTCGTCTTCCTCGGCTATGCGCTCGCGATCTGGCGCCGCTACAGCGACGCGCTCGCGAAGCGCACCTTCGCCTACTCGATCTTCTACCTCGCGATGCTGTTCGCGGCGCTGATGATCGACCACTACCTTCCGCTCGCTTCGCGGGTGAGACCGGCACGTTTCCTGGCGGCCTCGGCGCTCTGCGCGCTCCTGCTCGCGACCGCCGGCTGCGACAAGCTCTTCGCGCCGTCGAAAACCCCTTTCCACGGCGTGGACGTGACGGGCATGGAGGCGGGCGGCTAGCTCGCAGCTCGCGGACTTCAACGGCAAGCCGCGCTCGCTCGCTGATTTTCGCGGAAAGGTCGTCGCCGTGATGTTCGGCTACACGCAGTGTCCCGACGTGTGTCCCACGACCCTGTCCGACTACGCGTCCGCGATGAAGAAGCTCGGCGACGACGCCTCGCAGGTGCAAGTGCTCTTCGTGACCGTGGATCCCCGGCGCGACACGGCGGAGCTGCTGCGCGAGTACGTGCCCGCCTTCGATCCGCGCTTCCTCGGCTTGAGGGGCGACGCGCAGGCCACCGCGCGAGTGACGCAGGACTTCCACATCTACGCGCAGGAACGCCCCGGCAAGACGCCGGAGAGCTACACCGTGGACCACGCCTCCCAGGTCTTCATCTTCGACCGGGCGGGGAAGCTGCGGCTGATGATCCCGGCGGGCACGCCGCCGGCGGACGATCGCCTCGGACCTGCAAGTCCTGCTGAATTCCTAGGCGAAAAAAAACGGGGCCGGGGCCCCGTCTTCGTTTTCGTGGAGGCCGCTCAGATGAGCGCGGCCAGCTCCTTCTTCATCTTCTGCATGGCTTTCGCCTCGATCTGGCGGATGCGCTCGGCCGACACGCCGAACTCGCCGGCGAGCTCGTGCAGCGTCTTCGGGTCCGACTCCGCGAGCCAGCGCGCGCGGATGATGCGGCGGCTGCGATCGTCGAGGCTCTCGAGGGCATGCGTGAGGCCCCGGGACTTGAGCGCCTCGCCCTGCTCGCGCTCGAAGACCTCGGCCGGACCTTCGGCGCTGTCGGCGAGATAGGCGATCGGCGTGACCACCTCGTCCTGGCCGTCGTCGGGGGAGGGCTCGAGCGGCACGTCGCCGCCCTGCAGCCGCTGCTCCATCTCGATGACTTCGCTCTCCTTCACGTTGAGCGTCTTCGCGACCTGCTTGATCTCCTTGGGCGTGAGCGACGCCATCGTCGGCTTCATGCTGCGCAGGTTGAAGAAGAGCTTGCGCTGCGCCTTGGTCGTGGCGATCTTCACCATGCGCCAGTTGCGCAGGATGTATTCGTGGATCTCCGCCTTGATCCAGTGGATCGCGAAGGACGCGAGGCGCACGCCGCGCTCCGGATCGAAGCGCTTCACCGCCTTCATGAGGCCCATGTTGCCTTCCTGGATGAGGTCGGCCTGCGGCAACCCGTAGCCCATGTAGTTGCGCGCCACGGACACCACGAGCCGCAGGTGCGACAGCACGAGGTCGCACGCCGCGGCGACGTCGTTGTCGCGCTGCAAGCGGCGGCCCAGATCCTTCTCGCCTTCCTGGGTGAGCATCGGAACGGCATTCACGGCCTGGATGTACGACTCCAGGCTGGAAACGGGGGGCAGGGTGGCAGGAAGCGTCATGGTCGTCATCGGATCGGAACCCTCCTGGGCAGGAATTTTAGCACTCGCTTCATTCGAGTGCTAATCCGCCCGGAAGGTTCCCCTTTTACGCGATCCGCGGAGAACCGCCGGAGCTCCCGGGAGACGGCCAGCCAGGCGCCCAGGAGGCCCAGCGTGGCGGACCCCGGCCACCAGCCCGAGCCGCTCCGACGGGTCGAGGAAAACGACTTTGAGTTCCGCGGCATAGCTGGGAGTAAGCGCCGACATTTCGGCCCCCACCCAGGCGGCGAAAGCGGCGGCCAGGGCGAGGGCGGCGGCGGCGGCCAGCAGGGCCCTGGAGGACGCCGTGGTAGAGGAAGGGCCGCCGCACGTCCCCGGCGGTGGCGCCGATCAGCTGGCTCACCTCGATCTCCTCGCGCCGGGTCAGGACCTGCAGGCGGATGAGGTGCGCCACGATGAAGGCGACTGCCCCACCCAGCAGGACGCCGATCGTCCCAGCACGTGCGCTCGCCGAACCTCGCCCAGCGCGCCGAGCCGCTCCGACCATTCGAAATCGGCGACCACCTGGTCCACCTTCGGGAGCCGGCTCCACGCCGCCTTCGCCGCGCCGATGCGCGCCGCGTCGGTCGTGCGCATGCGCACGGTGAACGCGTCGGGCAGCGGATTGCGGTCGAGGCTCGCGAGGAGCTCGGCGAGGTGCGTCGTGGATTGCAGCTCGGCCAGCGCCTGCGCGCGGGGAATGAAGCGCACCGCCGCGGCGTCGGGATGCGAGCGCAGCGCCTGCTCGACGCGCTTCGCGTCCGCATCGACCGCGTCCAGCGCGAGGTAGACGTTCACGTGCGGATCGGTGTCGAGACCGGCGGTCGTCGCGCCCACGCTCTCGAACACGACGGCCGCGATCACCGGGATCGCGATGGCCACGCGCCAGCACCAGCACCGAGAAGAGCGAAGCGACCGGTTGCGAGGCGAGGCGGCGCAACGCATCCCCGAGCGCCATGCGCGTGCAGCCGCAGCCAGCGCCTCACGCGGGCTCCCCCGCGGCGAGCACGCCCGCGGCGAGCGCCGACCCGCCGGCAGCCGAGGCGTCCGAGGCTCGCCTCGTCGTGCGTGGACAGCAGCACCGTCACGCCCACCTGGTGGAACGACACGAACAGCTCCACGATGGCGCGCGCGTACTCGGCGTCGAGGTTGCCCGTGGGCTCGTCGGCGATGAGGATCGATGGGACGGTTCACGATGGCGCGCGCGATGCAGAGGCGCTGTTGCTCGCCTCCCGAAAGCGCGATCGGGCATCGCCTTCTCGCGCGCGAGCAGTCCCACCTTGTCCAGCGCCGCGCGCACGCGCCGCGCCGTCTCGTCGCGCGCGAACCCCGCGATGCGAAGCGGCAGCGCCACGTTCTCGAAGGCGTTGCGGTCGAAGAGCAGCTTGTGGTCCTGGAAGACGAAGCCGATGCGCCGGCGCAGGACCGCGAGCGCCGACTCCCCCAGCGCGGCCAGGTTCTGGCCCTGCACCAGCACCGTGCCGCTCGACGCGCGCTCGATGCCCGCCGCGAGCTTGAGCAGCGTGGACTTGCCGGCGCCCGAATGCCCCGTCACCGCCACCATCTCGCCGTCGGCCGACCTCGAGGCTCACGCCGCGCAGCGCCTCGAGCCCGCCGGGATAGCGCTTGGCGACTGCGGAGAACCGGATCACGCGAACAGCGCTTCGACGAAGTCCGCGGCGACGAAGGGCCGCAGGTCGCTCGGCCTTCTCGCCGATGCCGATGAAGCGGATCGGTACCGGGTGCTCGCGCGCGATCGCGGCGATCGGCGCCGCCCTTGGCGGTGCCGTCGAGCTTGGTGACGATGAGCCCCGTGAGGCCCGAGCGCCTCGTCGAACGCCTTCACCTGGCGCACGGCGTTCTGCCCCGTGTTGGCGTCGATCACGAGCCACGTCTCGTGCGGCGCCGCGCGCATCGGCCTTCGCCATCACGCGCTTCACCTTGCGGATCTCGTCCATGAGGTGCAGCTGCGTGGGCAGCCGGCCCGGCGGTGTCGGCGAGCACGACGTCGATCTTGCGCGCGCGCGCCGACTGGATCGCGTCGAAGATCACGGCGGCCGAATCGCCCTTCTCCTGGGAGACGACGGTGACGTCGTGGCGCGCGCCCCATTCGGCGAGCTGCTCGCGCGCGGCGGCGCGGAACGTGTCGCCGGCGGCGAGCAGCACGGACAGGCCCCTGCGACTGGAAGAGGCGCGTGAGCTTGGCGATCGTCGTGGTCTTGCCCGCGCCGTTCACGCCCGCGAGCAGGATCACGAAGGGCTTCGCGCACGTCGGCGTCCAGCGGGCTTCTCGAGCGGCGCCAGCAGCTGCGACGAGCGCGCCCTTGAGCTCGCCTCTCGAGCGCGGCCGCCGTCCTCGAGGCGCTTGTCGCGCTGCGCCTTGCGCAGGCGCCGCGATGAGGCTGCCGGTGGCGGCCACGCCGACGTCGGCCTCGATGAGCTGCGACTCGAGCTCCTCGTAGAGCGACTCGTCGATCTTCGGGTGCGCGCGCAGCATCCCCAGCGCGCTTTACCAGCGCGAGCGCGTGAGCTCGAGGTCCTTGCGCAGCAGCGACTTGAGGCTCGCGCCGGCGCGGGCTTCGGCCTTGTCCTTTCCTTGCGGGAAAACAGCGGAGGCATGGGAGCGGCCCGGGCGGGCCGGCGAGACGGAACGGAGGATATTTTACGGTATGATCCCCCGACGATGACCTCCGCGCGCCGCTCCACGACCGTGGCCCGGCCGCGCGCACGATGCCCGCAGGGCGCAACCGCGTGCGCATCATCGGCGGCGATGGCGCAGCCGCATCGTCCGCTTCCCGCCTTCGGCCGCGCAGCTCCGCCCCACCCCCGACCGGGTTCGCGAGACGCTCTTCAACTGGCTCGGCCAGCGCCTGGACGGCACTCGCGTGCCTCGACCTCTTCGCGGGCAGCGGCGCGCTCGGCTTCGAGGCGCTGTCGCGGGGCGCCGCGCGCGTGGTGATGGTGGAGCGCGACCGGCCGTCGCGGCGGCGCTTCGCGACGGCGGACGCGAGCTGGACGCCGTGGGTGCGGAGGTCGTCGAGGGCGACGCGCTCGCGTTCCTCGCGCGCACGCGGCGACCGCTTCGACGTCGTGTTCCTCGATCCGCCCTACGCGACGCGATCTCGCGGCGCGGGCGATGCGCGCGCTGCCCGCGCGGCTCAAGCCGGGCGCGCGGGTCTATGTCGAGACCGCGCCGCGCCCATCGCGCCGGCCGCTCCATGGCAGGCGCTTCGCGAAGGACGCGCCGGCGCTGTACGCTATGCCCTTTTCGGAACGACCCCCCATGACCATCACGCGCGCCGTCTACCCCGGCACCTTCGACCCGATCACCAACGGCCACGAGGACCTCATCCAGCGCGCCTCGCGGCTCTTCCACGAGGTGGTGGTCGGCGTCGCCCACAGCCAGGCGAAGCGGCCGTTCTTCTCGCTCGACGAGCGCGTGTCGCTCGCGCGCGAGGTGCTCGACGCCCTACTCGAACGTGAGCGTGCTGGGCTTCTCGGGGCTGCTCTCGGAATTCGTGAAGGAGCAGGCCGCGTGCGTGATCCTGCGGGGACTGCGCGCGGTCTCCGACTTCGAGTACGAGTTCCAGCTCGCGGGCATGAACCGCCGCCTCGCCCCGGGCGTCGAGACGCTGTTCCTCACGCCCTCGGACAAGTACCTGTTCCTCTCCGCCACGATCGTGCGCGAGATCGCGGTGCTGGGCGGGGACATCGCCGCCTTCGTCCATCCGCTCACCGTGCAGCGCATGCGCGAGAAGATCGGCCGCGACGAGGCGGCCCGCTGACGCGACCATGGCCCTCAAGATCACCGACCAGTGCATCAATTGCGACGTCTGCGAGCCCGAGTGCCCCAACGGGGCGATCTCCATGGGCGAGGAGATCTACGTGATCGATCCGAAGCGGTGCACGGAATGCGTGGGGCACTTCGACAAGCCGCAGTGCCATGGAAGTGTGTCCGGTCGATTGCATCCCGCTCGACCCGGACCGCGTGGAGTCGCGCGAGGAGCTGCAGGCGAAGTACGAGCGCCTCGAGCGCGAGAAGGCCGCCGCGGGCGACTGAGCGGCTAGGCGAGGGAGCGGTCGGGTGACCTGGAGGAGGGCCTGCAGCCGCTGGTGGTGCGCCTCCAGCTGCTCGCGCTGCGCGGTGACGTCGGCCACGATGCTTCTTCAGCTCTTCCAGCCGCTCGACCAGGTCGGTCTCGGCGTTCTGGATGCGTCCCATCCCCTCGATGCGCGTTGTTCGTCTGCTCCTGGAACGCGTTCATCTGCGCTTCCAGCGGCCGCATGAAGCCGTTCATCCACGTGCGCACCTCGCGGTCGGCGATCTCGAAGACGTGGACCACCTTGAGCGCCACGGTATCGAAGAAGAGCGCGCCCAGCGTCTTGCGCCGGTGCAGGATGCAGGCTCGCCGTGCCGCGGAAATCGCGCGTGCAACGCTCCTCCAGGCGGCCGATCTCCACCAGGAACCGCTCGGTCGCGAAGTCCGTCGGCCTGCGGCGGCCGACGATCGGTATTCCGCGAGGTTGCGGCTCACGTTCGCCATCATCTTCTTCGCCTCCTCGATGGTGGCGATGGCCGACTGGAGGCGCTCGCGCGCGTTCGCGAAGAAGCCGTCCAGCGCCTCCCCGATGCCGCTCGAGAAAGCGCTTTCGATCACCGCGCGCCGCGTCCCGATGGCGGCCTCGCGGATCCGGTTGGGATCGAGGAGCCGGGCGAGCTCGTCGGCATGGCGGTTGTGCACGGTGCGCAGTCCCATCAGCAGCGCGCGGGCCTGCTCGATGCGCGCGCGCTCCTGCGACGCCTTGCGCGCGAGCGATTCCACGAGCTTCTGGTTCTTGCCCTGCAGCGCCGCCAGCGCCTCGATCTGCTCGCGCTCGTAGTCGAGGCGGCTCGTCGCGAGCGCGCGCGCTTCTCCCGATCACGCACGCGCACCTCGGCGCGCACGGAAGTCGTGTGGTCCATGCGCCGCTCGTGCACCGTGCGCTTGGCGAGCGCCTGCTCGAGGCGGTAGAGGCGGCTCTTCAGCAGCGCGTCGCCGTCGCCCGCGATCTTGCCGGCGAGCGCCTGGCGCGCGGACAGCGCGAACACGCGCGTGGGCTCCATGGCGAGCGCCTCGGCGCTTTCCTTCACCTGGCGGTCGATCTCGGCCAGCACCTGCGATTCGCTCCGCGATCCGTCGCGCAGCACGTCGATCTTGTTCAGCACCACGAAGCAGCTGCGCTCGAGCCCGTCGATGGGCGCGATGTGCTCGGCCCACAGGTCGGCGTCGGCGCGCTCGACGCCGGTCTCGGCGGTGAGCATGAACACGATCGCCGCCGCGTCCGGCACCCGGTGCAGTGTCAGCTCCGGCTCGGAGCCGAGCGTGTTGTGGCCGGGCGTGTCGAGGATCACGAGGCCGTTGGAGAGCAGCGGATGCGGGACGTTCAGCAATCGCGTAGCGCCAGCGCGGGATCCGCACCAGGCCATCGCCGTCGACGCGGAAGCCGAGGTCGGCGGCGTGGACCGCCTCCACCTCGATCGACTCCGAGATCGCCTCGCACGCCGACGCGATCGTCTCGGGGTGGGCGGGATCGATCTCGACGGTGGTCCAGCCCTCGCTCTCCTGGATGTACTCGCGCAGCGCCTTCGGCTGCTCGCGCGTGCCGATGGGCAGCAGCCGCATCGACGGCGGCCGCGCCGGATCCCAGCCGATCTCCGTCGCGCAGAGCGTCGTGCGGCCGGGGCCCGAGGGCAGCAGGCGATGGCCGAAGCTCCGCGAAGAAGAGCGCGTTGATGAGCTCGCTCTTGCCGCGCGAATATTCGGCGACGAACGCGACCGTGAGGCGCTCGCCCGTTAGGCGCCGCTCGAGGTGCGCGAGGCGCGCGGCCGATTGCTCGTCGAGGAGGCGGCCCACCACCGCCCAGCGGCGGAATGCCGCGAGCGCTTCGGCGGTGGCGTCGCGCCATTGCTTGAGCTCCGCGAGGCTGCGCTCGAAGGAGCGCGAGGAAGCGAGCCAGGCTCCGGTAGCGCTCAGCGTTGACATGCGGGGCAGTAGAACGTCGAGCGCTGACCCTGGCGCAGCGGCGCGGATCGGCGCGCCGCAGGCCGCGGCACGGCGCGCCCTCGCGGCCGTACACCGCGCACTCGTTGCTGGAAGTCGCCGGGACGGCCCTCGGCGGAGGCGAAATCGCGCAGCGTCGTGCCGCCGGCCGCGAGCGCCCGCTCGAGCGTGGTGCGCACGCTCCCGGCCAGCCGGTCCCAGCGCGCCGCGAGATGCGTCCCGCGCTGCGCAGCGGATGGATGCCGGCGTGGAAGAGCGACTCGCTCGCGTAGATGTTGCCCACGCCGGTGACGACGTGCGAATCCATGAGGAAGTGCTTCACCGCCACGCGCCGCCCGCGCGCCTTCGCCTGCAGCGCGCGGCCCGTGAACGCGGGATCGAGCGGCTCGAGGCCCAGCTCGCGCAGCAGCACATGGCGCTCGGCCGGCCCGCGCACCCAGAGCATCGCGCCGAAGCGGCGCGGATCGGTGAGGCGCAGCGTGCCGCTGGCCTTCGAAGCGCACGTCCATGTGGTCGTGGGCGCGCGCCGGCTCGCCCTCGGGAACCAGCGTGAGCCGTCCCGACATGCCCAGGTGCACGAGCAGGTGCCCCTCGCCGGCAGTCGAAGACCAGGTACTTGCCGCGCCGGCGCACGTCGATCACCTCCTCGCCGGTGAGGCGCCGCGAAAGGTCCGCGGGCACCGGCCAGCGCAGGTTCGGGTTGCGCACCACCACCCCGCGGATGCGGCGTCCCCGCAGGTGGGGCAGCAATCCCCGGCGCGTGGTCTCGACTTCCGGCAGCTCGGGCATGGTTGCGAGGGCTTCAAATTCAAGGACTTCTCGCACACGATTATACGTCGCCGGCCCCGTCCTACAGCGGTCATATTGGACCCGCTACAGCCTGCGTCGAAGGGCGTCGAATCGTTCTATGATAGGTGCTCACGGCGCCGGCTGGGCGCTGCCGGGAGCAAGGAAACATGACGTTGAAACGGTGGTGGATGGGTCTGGCCGTGGCGGCCGCGATGGCGGTCGCGGGCCCCGCGTGGGCGCAGAGCGCGGACGACGAGGCCACGGAGGACGACGCCGCGGCGGGCTCGGACGCGATGTTCGAATACCTGGTCGCGGAATTCGCGGCCCAGCGCGGCGACACCGACGGCGCGATCGCGATCTACGAGCGCCTCGCGAAGGAGCTGCGCGACCCGCAGATCGCCCGCGCGCCGTCGAGACCGCCATCAAGGCGCGCGAGTTCGGGCCCGCGCTGGAAACGCCACGCTCCTGCTCGAGCTCGATCCGCAATCGAGCCTCGCGCGCGAGATCATGGCGGCGCTGCTGGCCAACGAAGGCGACCTCGACAAGGCGCGCGAGCTCCTCGCGCGGCGTCCTCGCGAAGTCCGCCGACCGCGGCCCGATCCTGATGCAGCTCTCGCACCTCTTCGGCCAAGTTCCACGACAAGGAGGCGGTGCTGCAGGCCACGCGCGCGGTCACGGCGCCGTACGCCGCCATGCCCGAGTCGCACTACGCCGTCGGCGTCGCGGCGCTCCTCGCCGGGACAGCCGGACATCGCGCAGCAGGAAGCCGATGCAGCGCTCGCCGCGAAGCCCGGCTGGGACCAGGCCGCGATCCTCAAGGCGCAGGTGCTGCGCAAGACGGACCCGTCCGCCGGTCGTCGCCGTTCTACGAGGAGTTCGTCGCGCCGCTATCCGGATTCCGTGGAAGTGCGCATGCAGCTCGGGCGCGAGCTGGCCGCCGATCGCAAGCTCGCGGAAGCGCGCGAGCAGTTCCGCGACGTGGAGAAGCTCTCGAAGACCGATGCGCAGGCGGTGCTACGCGATCGGGCTGCTCTCGCTGCAGCTCGAGGACTACGCCGACGCGCAATCCGCGTTCACGCGCGCCCTCAAGCTCAACTACCGCGAGCCCGCCGCGATCTACCTCGGCATGGGCCAGGCGGCCGAGGGGCTCAAGCGCTACGACGAGGCGATCGACTGGTACAAGAAGGTCGATTCCGGCGACTGGGTGCGCGCGCAGCTCAAGATCGCGACCCTCATCGCGCGCCAGCAGGGCCTCGCCGCGGGCCGCGAGTACCTGCACAAGATCGAGCCGCGGTCCACCGACGACAGCATCCAGATGATCCAGGTCGAGGCGCAGCTGCTGCGCGACGCGAAAGAGTGGCAGCGAGACCTACGACATGCTCTGCAAGGCGGTGGCCAAGTACCCCGACTCCTTCGAGCTGCTCTACGACCGCGCCATGGCCGCCGAGCGCATCGACAGGCTCGACGTGATGGAGGCGGACCTGAAGCGCGTGATCGAGATGAAGCCCGACTACGCCCACGCCTACAACGCGCTCGGCTACACGCTGGCGGAGAAGACCAACCGCCTCAGGCCGAAGCCAAGCAGCTCATCGACAAGGCGTACAAGCTCCAGCCCGACGACCCGTTCATCCATCGACAGCCTCGGATGGGTGGAGTACCGGATGGGCCACGTGCAGGAGGCGCTCAAGCAGCTGCAGGTGGCGTATTCCTCGCGCCCCGATCCGGAGATCGCCGCGCACCTGGGCGAGGTGCTGTGGAAGAGCGGGCAGCGCGAGGAGGCGCAGAAGATCTGGCGCGCCGCGCTCGCGGAGAACCCGAACCACGAGTCGCTGCTCGCGGTGATCCAGAAGTACCACCCTGAGCGCCGCACGCGCGGGGCTGGGGCGATGATCGCGCGCCTCGCGGCCGCGGCGCTCGCCGTGCTGCTCGCGGCCTGCGCCGCGCTCGCTCCGCCGGAAACGCCGCTGCCGCAGCTCGCGGCGGTCCCCGCAGTCCTTCGAGATGAGCGGGCGCCTCGCGGTGCGCGAGGGCCAGCACAGCGAGATCGCGCAGCTTCGCTGGATCGCGCGCGCGGCGCCTCCGACGAGTGGGTCGTCTCCTCGCCGCTCGGCAACGAGGTCGCGCGCATCGAATCGACGCCGCACGGCGCGACGCTCACTCGCGCGGGGGATTCCGACCGAGCAGGCCGAGACTTTCCAGGAGCTCACGCGAGCGCATCCTCGGCGTGGCGCTCGACCCTGCGTGGCTCGCCGAGGGCCTGCACGGCCGCACGCCGGAGCACCGTCGCGCCCGGGCTGGCGCTTCACGCTGGACGAGACGCAACCCGCCGGCGCCGTGCGGCTCGCCAGGCGCATCACGCGTGAGCGACGGCGACATCGTCGTGCGGCTGGTCGTGGACAGCTACCGTCCGCTCGAGGACTGACCCTTGCGCCTGCCCGGGCCCGACTATCCTCGCGCCGGCGAAGCTGAACCTCTTCCTGCACGTGCGTGGGGCGGCGCGGCGGACGGCTACCACCTGCTGCAGAGCGTCTTCACGCTGATCGATCGCTGCGACGTGATCCGGCTGCGGGTTCGCGACGACGGCGTCATGCGCGCGCGTGAACGACAGTACCCGGTGTGCCGCCGGAGCAGGATCTGGCGGTGCGCGCGGCGCGGCTGCCTGAAGGAGGCTCACGGGCACGACCCTGGGCGCGGACATCGAGATCGACAAGCGCATCCCCATGGGCGGCGGCCTGGGCGGCGGCAGCTCCGATGCTGCGACGGTGCTGCTCGCGCTCGACCGGCTGTGGGCGACGCGCCTCGGGGCAGACGCGCTTGCGCGACGCTCGGCGCCGCGCTGGGAGCCGACGTGCCGTTCTTCATCTTCGGCCGCACCGCGTGGGTCGAGGGCATCGGCGAGCGGCTTGGCGCCCATGGAGGTGCCGGTCCGCTGGTACGTGGTCCTGGTCCCTCCGGTGGCCGTTCCCGACGCCGTCCGTATTCGCGTCGCCGGAATTGACCCGGAACACGGAACCCCTTAAAATGGAAGACTTTTCGGCGCAGCCGGAGAGGGGCGCGTTCCGCAACGATCTCGAAGGCGTGGTCGCTGCCCGATTCCCGGAGGTGCGCGAGCATCTCGAGTGGCTTCGAGCACGCGCGACGGCGCGGCATGACGGGCTCGGGCGGCTGCGTTTTCGCGGCGTTCGCGAGCCGCGGAGGCCGCGCAGCGCGTGATGGACGAGCTGCCGGCATCGATGCACGGATTCGTCGCGCGCGGGCTCGACGCACCATCCGCTGCGCGAATAGCTTCGTACCCGCGCCTCGCAAGGGCGCGGCCGTAGGGGAGTCGCCAAGTTGGTTAAGGCACCGGATTTTGATTCCGGCATTCGAGGGTTCGAATCCTTCCTCCCCTGCCATTTTTTCCGAAGGCGCTTCGCGCGTAGAGCGCGAGCGGGATCGAGACGATGGCCTTCGACAACCTGATGGTGTTCACGGGCAACGCGAACCCGAAGCTCGCGCAGAAGGTCGCCAAGCACCTGAACATCCAGCTCGGCAAGGCGACCGTCGTCGAAGTTCAGCGACGGCGAGATCATGGTGGAGCTGCTCGAGAACGTCCGCGGCAAGGACGTGTTCGTGCTGCAGTCGACGTGCGCGCCGACCAACGACCACCTGATGGAGATGATGATCATGGTGGACGCGCTGCGCCGCTCGAGCGCCGCGCGCATCACCGCCGCGATCCCGTACTTCGGGTACGCGCGCCAGGACCGCCGGCCGCGCAGCGCCCGCGTGGCGATCTCCGCGAAGGTCGTCGCGAACATGCTGACGGTCGCGGGCGTGAATCGCGCTGCTCACGATGGACCTGCACGCCGACCAGATCCAGGGGTTCTTCGACATCCCGGTGGACAACGTCTACGCGACGCCGATCCTGCTGGGAGACCTGTGGAAGCACGGGTACAAGAACCAGGTCGTGGTGTCGCCGGACGTGGGCGGCGTGGTGCGCGCCCGCGCCATCGCCAAGCGCCTCGAGAGCGACCTCGCGATCATCGACAAGCGGCGCCCGCGGCCGAACGTGGCCACGGTGATGAACATCATCGGCGACGTGAACGGCCGCACCTGCGTGATCATGGACGACATGGTCGACACGGCGAACACGCTGTGCGAGGCGGCCAAGGCGCTGAAGGAGCAGGGCGCGGTGCGCGTGGTCGCGTATTGCACGCACCCCGTCCTCTCGGGGCCGGCCGTGGAGCGCATCGACGAACTCCGTCATCGACGAGCTCGTGGTGACGGACACGATCCCGCTCAAGCCCGAGGCGGAGGAGTGCGGAAAGATCCGCACGGTGAGCGTCGCGGAGCTGCTCGCCGAGACGATGCGCAGAATCTGTGAAGAGAGCTCGGTGAGCTCGCTTTTCGTCGAATAGCTTCAAGCCTCTCCTTGCGGGGAGATCGTAGTGAGGGGACTTCCCTCGGAAATCGGCGAGCCTGGTCGCGGGTCGCCGAGCAACTGGAGTGAACATGAAGATCGCCATCAAAGCCGAACCGCGCAAGCTGCAGGGAACGGGTGCGAGCCGCCGCCTGCGCCGCACGGACAAAGTGCCCGGAATCCTCTACGGAGGGGGCAAGGACGCGCAGCCCATCGAGCTCGACCACAAGGAGCTGCTGATCAAGCTGAAGCAGGAAGCCTTCCACGCGTCGATCCTGGACATGGAGGTGGGCGCCGAGAAGTCGCAGGTGCTCCTGCGCGACTACCAGATGCATCCGTTCCAGCAGCGCGTGCTGCACGCCGATTTCCAGCGCGTGGCCGCGGACAAGAAGATCCACATGAAGGTGCCGCTGCACTTCATCAACGCGGAGAACTCGCCCGGGCGTGAAGGTCGCGGGCGGCCTCGTGCAGCACGTGATCAGCGAGCTCGAGGTGCGCTGCCTGCCGAAGGACCTGCCGGAGTTCATCACGGTGGACCTCGCCAACCTGCAGGCCGGGCACTCGCTGCACCTGTCCGCGCTGCAGCTGCCGGCCGGCGTGGAGGCGATCGTCCCGAAGGGCGAGGATCCCACGGTCGCCACGGTCGTGATCCCGCGCGTGATGACGGCGGAAGAGGAAGAGGCGGAAGCAGCGGCCGCAGCCGCGGCGCCGTCGGCGGCCGATATTCCGACCACGGCCCAGAAGACGAAGGAAGAGGAAGCCGCGGCGGCCGCCGCCGCGGGCGCCGGCGAGAAGGGCAAGGAAGCCGCCAAGCCTGCCGGCGGTGGCAAAGAGGAAAAGGAAAAGGAAAAGAAAGACAAGAAGTAACCTGGCGTTCGCAGCGACGAGCGCCCGCCGGCGAACCGGCGGGCGTTCTTGTTTTCAAAGGGCTCCTTCTCCCTTGGGAGAGGGAGCAAACGTGGGACGCGTTTTCGCGAGAACTGAGCGCACGTTGATGGAAGACATCCGCCTCATCGTGGGGCTGGGCAATCCGGGCAAGGACTACGGGCGCACGCGCCACAACGCGGGCTTCTGGTGGGTCGACGCCATCGCGGAGCGCAAGCGCGCTGCGTGGAAGCGGGAAACGAAGTTCTCGGGCTGGACCACGCGCGTCGAGGAAGGCGGCAAGGACTTCTGGATGCTCAAGCCCGCGACCTACATGAACGAGAGCGGCCGCAGCGTCTCGTCGCTGCTGCGCTTCTACCGCATCGAGCCCGCGCAGATGCTGGTCGTGCACGACGAGCTGGATCTCCCGCCCGGCACCGTGAAGCTCAAGAAGGGCGGCGGCACGGGCGGCCATAACGGCCTCACGGATATCGCGGAAGCCCTGGGCACGAAGGATTTCTGGCGGCTGCGCATCGGCATCGGACACCCGGGCCACAAGGACCTCGTCGCCGACTACGTGCTCGATCGCGCCCGGCGCATCGAGCAGGACGCCATCGATCCGGCCCTCGAGCGCAGCCTCGACCTGCTGCCGAAGCTCGCCACCGGCCGAATGAATGACGCGATGACATGGTTGCATACGCCGCCGAAGCCCGAGCCGGTCGTCGTCCCCGTGGAGACGGGGACCCAGCCCACGAGAAAGAAACCATGAGCCTGCAATGCGGCATCGTCGGCCTGCCGAACGTCGGCAAGTCCACGCTCTTCAACGCGCTCACCAAGGCGGGCATCGCCGCGGAGAACTACCCGTTCTGCACGATCGAGCCCAACGTGGGCGTGGTCGAGGTGCCCGACGCGCGCCTGGCGAAGCTCGCGGCCATCGCGAAGCCGCAGAAGGTGGTGCCCGCGATCGTCGAGTTCGTCGACATCGCGGGGCTGGTCGCCGGAGCGTCGAAGGGCGAAGGCCTGGGCAACCAGTTCCTCGCCAACATCCGCGAGACCGACGCCATCGCGCACGTCGTGCGCTGCTTCGGCGACGACAACGTGGTGCACGTCGCGGGGAAGATCGATCCGATTTCCGACATCGAGGTGATCCACACGGAGCTGGCGCTCGCCGACATGGCGACGGTGGACCGGACGCGCGAGCGCAACCTGGGCAGCGCGCGCTCCGGCAACAAGGAAGCGGCGAAGCTGGTGGCGGTGCTCGAGAAGGTGCACAAGTCCCTGGACGGCCTGCATCCCGTGCGCGTCCTCGCGCTCTCCGCCGAGGAGAGGGCGCTGCTCATGCCGCTGCAGCTCCTCACCGCGAAGCCCGCTATCTACATCGCGAACGTCGACGAGCATGGGTTCGAGAACAACCCGCTGCTCGATCGCGTGAAGGAATATGCGGCGAAGGAGGGCGCGCCGGTGGTGGCGATCTGCGCGAAGCTGGAAGCCGAGATCGCCGACCTCTCGGGCGAGGAGAAGCAGGTGTTCCTCGACGACATGGGCCTCCTCGAGCCGGGCCTGAACCGCCTCATCCGCGCGACCTACGAGCTCCTCGGCCTGCAGACCTACTTCACCGCGGGCGACAAGGAAGTGAAGGCGTGGACCGTGCGCAAGGGCGCGACCGCGCCTCAGGCGGCCGGCGTGATCCACACCGATTTCGAGAAGGGCTTCATCCGCGCCGAGGTGATCGGATACGACGATTACCTGCACTGCAACGGCGAGGCGGGCGCGAAGGAGGCGGGCAAGATGCGGCTCGAGGGCAAGGACTACGTCGTGAAGGACGGCGACGTGATGCACTTCCGCTTCAACGTGTAACGCGCCGAACAAGCCGTAACATCGGGCGGCTTCCCGGCCGCTAGACTCGATCCATGTCGCGCGTCGTCCTCGCCGTCGCTCTCCTCCTGTGCGCCCTCGCTGCCGGCCCGAGCGTTGCCGCCCCGGTGCGCGTCCTCTTCATCGGCAACGAGCTGATCGACGTGCCGGCCATTCCCCAGCGGCTCGCGGACCTCGCGAAGGCGATGGGCAAGGACGTCGAGATCGAGTCGGTGGCGTTCGACTCGTACACCCTCGAGGACCATCTACGCGACGATCGCACGCTCGCCCTCCTGGGCAAGGGGTGGAACGTCGTCGTGCTGCAGCAGGGGCCCTCGGCCGGGCCCGGCGAGCGAGCGGAGCTGATCGACTCCGCGAAGCGCTTCGCCGCGCGCATCCGCGCGCAGGGCGCCACGCCCGCGCTCTTCATGGCGTGGCCGCCCTCCGACCGCCTGCGCGATTTCCCCGCGGCGATCGAGGCGTACCGCGCCGCGGCCGACGCGACGGGCGCGATCCTGCTGCCCGTGGCCGAGTCGTGGCTGCGCCTGCTCTCGCAGGACAAGCGCGCGGCGCTGCATTCGGGGCGGGTGAACGCTTCCTCGCTCGGCGGCGACCTCGCAGTGCTCACGGTCTGGTTCGCGCTCTTCCCCGCGGGCCCGCGCGAATTCGACGACGCCTACGTGGCGAAGATCTCGCGCGCCGTGGGCATGGACGCTTCGCGGCGGGACCTCTACCTCGACGTGGCCACGCGCGCGATCGACGAGCCGCTTCGCCTCAAATAGCGCCGCGTTCCTTGACCTTGGGGCGCGGATAACCGAAAATGTTCGGCTCTCTGGCGAGTTAGCTCAGTGGTTAGAGCAGCGGAATCATAATCCGTTGGTCCGGGGTTCAAATCCCTGACTCGCCACCACCATTTCGGGGGTCCGGCCCGTACACATAGGTTACGGGCCGTACCTTAAGACATAGGTGACAACCTCGGGCCGAACGGGTTGTCCAGTGGTTGCAAGGTCTTCTGCTCCAGGTCGATGTAGCCGAGATCGTAATGCATGAAGCTTACGATCCAGAGGCCCTCGTCGACCTCCTTGATCCCAACCCGCTGACCTGCGGGCGCATCTGCCTGCACCGCAAGCGAGTCAACCTAGAGCCGTGGCGAAGTCGTGTAGATCTCGGCCGGCGTCTCCATGGCCCGCGCCGGCCGTCCCCTCGAAGCCCGTCGCCCCGCCAACGCCCCCGTGAAGGCTAGTCGTTGTCGTCGCCGTGGGTCTGTTTCCAGCGCGGCCTGACGTAGAGGATTCCCTTGGAGCAGCGCGTGCCGTCGGCCTTGGTGTAGTTGAGGAATTCGTCGCGTACGCCGGCGCCGATAAGCCAAGCCGGTCCCTCGCTGACGTACCCGCGGAGCACGGCGAGATTGTCGCTGTTGTTCACGCGGCCGCCGACACGCGCGGTGAACGGCAGGGTGCCGGTCAGCACGTAGTCGGCCTGGATGTGCGTCTGGTTCGGCTCGATGCCAGGCGTATTCACGAGGATCCTTGCCTGGACGGTCCCTTGGACACCTCCCGACGCCGTGCCGGCGAACGTGACCAGGTACCCCGGGTTTACGATGGCCGAAGCACACTTGTCGAATTCAACTTCGAAAGGCTTGGGATCGCCGGCCGATGACAAGCTCGGGGCGAGTGCGGGGAGAAGCACGCTGGCCAGGATCGTCGCGATCCGGATCGTATTCATGTCGTGTTTCCCCTTGTTGGGTGTTCGGGACAAAACAGTGAGCCGAGGGCGCGGGGCTGTCTGTTCGCCGCCGCACGGAGCGCAAGCCGCCGATGGCGCGGAGGCGTGGTCCGTCCGGACCACTTTGTCGGTCGAACCCTACAAATGCAGCGGTCAGCTACGACAATCCCGTAAAGGAATCCTGTAGGATTTCTCCGTCACCCCCGTAGTGGAATCACCTGCCCGGATTCAGCTCCGCGACCCAGGACGCCATGACGCAAGCGAAGAAGGTCTTCATCCGCACGTTCGGATGCCAGATGAACGAGTACGACTCGGCGAAGATGGCCGACGTGCTCGCCGCCGCCGAAGGGTTCGAGAAGACCTCGGACCCCGCCGAAGCGGACCTCATCCTCTTCAACACCTGCTCCGTGCGCGAGAAGGCGCAGGAGAAGGTCTTCGCCGACCTGGGACGCATGAAGCCGCTCAAGCGCGCGCGCCCCGACGTCCTCATCGGCGTCGCGGGCTGCGTGGCGAGCCAGGAGGGCGAGGAGATCGTCCGGCGTGCGCCGTACGTGGACCTCGTATTCGGCCCGCAGACGCTGCATCGCCTGCCGGAGCTCCTCGCCGAGCGCCGCGCGACGGGCCGAGCGCAGGTGGACATCTCCTTCCCCGAGATCGAGAAGTTCGACCACCTGCCCCCGGCGCGCGCGGAAGGCGCCTCGGCCTTCGTCTCGATCATGGAAGGTTGCAGCAAGTACTGCAGCTTCTGCGTCGTGCCCTACACGCGCGGCGAGGAAGTCTCGCGCCCCCTCGTCGACGTCATGGCCGAGGTCCGCCACCTCGTCGCCTCGGGTGTGAAGGAAGTGACGCTGCTGGGCCAGAACGTGAACGCGTATCGCGGCGAGATGGAAGGCGGCGAGCCGGCGGATTTCGCGCTGCTCCTGGCACAGGTCACGCGCGTCGCCGGCCTGGAGCGCATCCGCTACACCACCTCGCACCCGCTCGAATTCACCCAGCGCCTCATCGACGCGTACGCGAAGCTGCCGAAGCTGGTCTCGCAGCTCCACCTGCCGGTGCAGTCGGGCTCCGACCGCGTGCTCGCCGCGATGAAGCGCAACTACACCGCGATGGAGTACCGCTCCATCATCCGGCGGCTGCGCGTGGCCCGTCCCGACATCTCGATCTCCAGCGATTTCATCGTCGGCTTCCCGGGCGAGACGGACGCGGACTTCGAGCAGACGATGAAGCTGGTGGACGACGTGCGTTTCGACGGCTCGTTCAGCTTCATCTACAGCCCGCGCCCCGGCACGCCCGCGGCCAACCTGCGCGACGACACGCCGCACGCGACGAAGCTCGCGCGCCTGCAGCGCCTGCAGGCACGGCTGCAGGCGCTCGCCGGCGAATACTCGCTCGCGATGGTCGGCACCCGCCAGCGCGTGCTCGTGGAGGGCCCCTCGAAGAAGGATCCGGCCGAGCTCTGCGGGCGCACCGAGAACAACCGGGTCGTGAATTTCGCGGGCCACCCGCGCCTCGTCGGCCATTTCGTCGACCTCGAGATCACCCAGGCGCTGCCCCACAGCCTGCGCGGCCGCGCGATCGTGGCCGACGCCGTCACCGCTTGAACCCCTTGCAAGTGCAACGAGAAGGAAACTTCATGATGCGCATTTCCTCCACCTCGATCCTGCGGCGAACCGCGATGGCCGCCATCCTCGGCGCGAGCCTCGCCGCCTTCGCCCGGGCGCCCGCGCCGGACCAGCCCGCGCAAGGCGCGCCGCTCACGCCGGCCCCGTCGGCCACGACGCCGGGCGCGCCCGCTTCCGCGCCGGCCCCCGGCCCCGCGGCGCGGCCGTTCCGCGAGTTGATCAAGGACGCGAAGGAAACGAAAGGCTTCTTCACGCTGTGGCGCCAGGACGATCGCGCGTGGATCGAGATCCGGCCCGACCAGCTCGACAAGCCGTTCTTCTTCACCACCGTCCGCACGACCGGCGTGGGCGAGCGCATGGTGATCGCCGGCCTCATGGGCGCGCGCCACATCGTCTACTTCAGGAAGGTGAACGGGCACATCCAGCTCATCGCGAAGAACACGCGCTTCCGCGCGCAGGCCGGCACGCCCCTGGCGCGGACCGTGAAGGAGAGCTTCTCCGACAGCCTGCTCGCCTCGGCGCCGATCGCGAGCCAGCCCAACCCGGCCGGCCACGCGATCCTCGTGGAAGTGAACGCGCTGCTCCTGAGCGACATCCCGGCCGCCTCGACACTGCTCGAGGACGCGTTCCACGTGCCCTACGCGCTCGACGGGCGCAACTCGAGCCTGGTGCGCGCCGACGCGGACGAGGCGTCCACGGGCTTCAACGTCTCGCTGCACTTCTCGGTGCCGAAGATGCCGGGCTCCTCGGGCCGCGGCGGCGACAACGACGTGCGCCCGCCGCTCGACACGCCCGATCCGCGCAGCCTCTTCCTCGGCTACCGCTACAACTTCACGCAGCTTCCCGAGCCGATGACGCCGCGCGTGGCCGACGAGCGCGTGGGCTACTTCACCACGAGCTTCACGGACTTCTCGGACGACCTCGACCCGAACCCGAACGTCCACTACGTCAACCGCTGGCGCCTCGAGAAGAAGGACCCGAACGCCGCGATCTCGGAGCCGGTGAAGCCGATCGTCTACTGGATCGACCGCAACATCCCGGAGAAATACCGCAAGCCGATCACCGAGGGCGTGCTCGAATGGAACAAGGCGTTCGAGCGCATCGGGTTCAAGAACGCGATCCAGGTGAAAGTGCAGCCCGACGACGCGAGCTTCGACACGGCCGACACGCAGCACGCATCGATCCGCTGGTACCTGTCCTCGGACGGCGGTCCCGCGATCGGGCCCAGCCACGTCGATCCGCGCACCGGCGAGATCCTCGACGCCGACATCGTCTTCACCGACGTGTTCACGCGCAGCAGCCGCCGCTTCATCGTGGAAGACCTGCCGAAGAGCTCCTCCGGCACGGCGCTGCCCGGCATCTCCCTGGGCCAGGGCTTCGACAACTGCGCCTATGCGCAGCAAGCGGGCGAAGAGGCGGACTTCGCGCTCGACGTGCTGGAAGCGCGCGGCGAGCTCGACCCCGCCAGCCCGCAAGCCGAGAAGTTCGTCGACGACTACGTGAGGCAGGTGATCGCGCACGAGGTCGGCCACACGCTGGGCCTGCGCCACAATTTCCGCTCCTCGACCGCGTACACGCCCGAGGAGCTCGCCGATCCGCAGTTCACGAAGCGCAACGGCGTCACGGCGTCGGTGATGGATTACGCGCCGTTCAACATCGCGGTGAAAGGCGAGCCGCAGGGCGACTACGTGAACGCGGGCCTCGGTCCCTACGACTACTGGGCGATCGAGTACGGCTACAAGCCGCTCGACGACGCGCACGAGAAGGAAGAGCTCGCGAAGATCGCCGCGCGCGGCTCGAAGGAGCCGTGGCTCGCCTACGGCACCGACGAGGACGGCTTCGTGGGCGGCTCGCCGCAGGGCATGGATCCGACCGTGAACGTCTGGGACCTCTCGAGCGACCCGCTCGACTACTATCGCAAGCGCCTGGAGCTCTCGCGCGAGCTGTGGACGCGCCTCGAGTCGAAGCAGCTCGCCGCGGGCGAGAAGTACGACTCGCTGCGCCGCAGCTTCCTCGCCGGCTTCAACCAGCTCGCGCGGGGACTCGTGCCCGCCACGAAGTACATCGGCGGCATCGTGCAGGTGCGCGACCGCGCCGGCAGCGGGCGGCTTCCGTACACGCCGATCCCGGCCGCCGAGCAGCGCGAGGCGCTGAAGATCCTCTCGGAAGGCATGTTCTCGGTGAAGAGCTTCAACTTCACGCCGGAGCTCCTCGCGAGCCTGCCCTACAGCCGCCTCGACTACTTCGACGCGATGCCGCAGGGCGCCAACGTCACCTCGCAGCCGATGATCAGCCTGCCCGCGACCGTGCTCGGCATGCAGCGCCAGGTGCTCGACCAGGTGATGAGCGACGTGGTGGCCGAGCGCGTGATCGAGTCGCAGCAGCTCGTGACCGACCCGAAGCAGGCGTTCTCGCTCGCCGAGCTCTACGACACGCTGCAGGACGCCATCTGGAGCGAGCTGAAGAGCGGCCGCGAGATCACGCCGATGCGCCGCAACCTGCAACGCGAGCACCTGCGCCGCATGGTCAACATGCTGCTGCGCCCCTCCGCGAACACGCCGGCCGACGCGCGCAGCCTCATGCGCGTGGACGCGCAGGCGCTCGCCGCGGAGATCCGCAAGGCGAAGTCGAGGCCCGGGTTCTCGAAGGAGACCCGAGCCCACCTCGCGGAGAGCCTCGACACGCTCGAGCAGGCGCTCAAGGCGCCGATGCAGCGCGCGGCCGCCTGACGAGGCAAAATGATCGCTTGAGCGCGCGACGCAAGGCCCCATCCGAGGAAGTCACCTTCAAGCCCGTGGACAACGCGCGGCTGGCGGCCCTGTGCGGCCCGCTCGACGCGAACCTGCGGCAGATCGAGACGGGACTCGACGTGACCATCTCGCGGCGCGGCGAGCGCTTCACCGTCGCCGGCCCGCGCGAGAAGGCCGCGCAGGGGGTGCAGGCGCTGCGTCGCTTCTACGACCAGGCGAGCCGCGACCTGAGCGTCGAGGACATCCAGCTGGGACTCGTGGAGATCGCGCACCCGCGGCCGCAGCGCGAGAAGGAAGCGCCGGCGCTCATGATCCCGCGCAGGAGCGAGCTCACGGCGCGCACGCCGCGCCAGGCGCAGTACCTGCAGAACATGCGTAACTACGACATCACGTTCTGCGTGGGACCCGCGGGCACGGGGAAGACGTTCCTCGCCGTGGCCGCCGCGGTCGATGCGCTCGAACGCGACACCGTGAAGCGCATCGTGCTTACGCGTCCCGCGGTCGAAGCGGGCGAGAAGCTGGGATTCCTTCCCGGCGACCTCGCGGCGAAGGTGGACCCGTACCTGCGCCCGCTCTACGACGCGCTCTACGACCTCATGGGCTACGACAAGGTGAACCGCGCCTTCGAGCGCGGCGCGATCGAGATCGCCCCGCTCGCGTTCATGCGCGGGCGCACGCTCAACCACGCGTTCGTGATCCTCGACGAGGCGCAGAACACCACGCCCGAGCAGATGAAGATGTTCCTCACCCGCATCGGCTTCGGCTCCAAGGCGGTGGTGACGGGCGACGTCACGCAGATCGACCTCGCCAAGGGCCAGCCCTCGGGCCTGGTCGACGCGCGCGAGGTGCTCACCGGCGTGCGCGGCATCGCGATGACGCAGTTCCGGTCCGACGACGTCGTGCGCCATCCGCTCGTGCAGGCGATCGTCGACGCGTACGACCGCCGCGGCGCGAAGAAGGCGTGATCACCATCCAGCGCGCCACGCGCGCGGCCCACATCCCCGCGGACCGGCGGCTGCGCGCCTGGGCGCTCGCCGCGCTGCCCGCGAAGGCCGAGGTCACGGTTCGATACGTCGGCGAGCGCGAGGGCCGGCGCTCAACCGCGAATTCCGCGGCAAGGACTACGCGACCAACGTGCTGAGCTTTTCGTACGCGGCGGCATCCCGTCATTCCCGCGAAGGCGGGAATCCGCCCCGCGCGGTGGATGGCGACGTCGTGATCTGCGCCCCGGTCGTCCGGCGCGAGGCCCGCGAGCAGGGCAAGGACGTCGCGGCGCACCATGCGCACCTGCTCGTGCACGGGCTGCTGCATCTCCAGGGCTACGACCATGAGGGGAAGAGGGAGGCTTCGCGGATGGAGCGGCGCGAGCGCCGGATCCTCGCCGGCCTGGGCTTCCCCGACCCGTACGCCGAGCGCGATCCTCAGGTGTAGGTGTCGCCGGGGCCCGCCTGGCGCACCAGCTCCACGCCGTCCACGGTCATCTTCCACGCCGAGCCGTCGCGGTGCGGAGGCCGGGATACGACGAAGGTCGTGCTGACGAAACCCACGCCGACCGAGAAGTTGTCGCCGTCGAAGCGCCGGATCGGCGCGTTGATCGACGTGCGGCCGTGATCGCCGCGCCGGATGTACTGGACGTACCCGTCGCGGCTGATGACGAGGAGCATCTGGGGCGAGCGCCATTCGCCCACGTACGCCGTCTTGGCGGCCGGCACGGGTTCGGCGCAGCCCACGAGGAGCGCGGCGAGCGCGATGGCGGCGGCCGTGCGGATGCCCATGGCCGCTACTGTATCCCCATCCGGCCGGATCGGGCCACGCGCCCCTTTTTGGTAGAGTATTCCCTCCTTCCCCGCGCCCCCCGCATGAACGAGCACGCCAAGCCGAGCCTCCTCGAGCGCCTGTCCTCGCTCCTGCTGCGCGAGCCCGAGGACCGCGAGCAGCTGATCGAGCTGCTGCACTCCGCGTTCGAGAGGAGGCTCCTCGACGCCGAGGCGCTCTCCATGATCGAGGGCGTGCTGCAGGTCTCCGAGACGCAGGTGCGCGACGTGATGATCCCGCGCTCGCAGATGGACATGATCGACGTCGCCGAGCACCCGGAGAAATTCATCCCGTTCGTGATCGAGAAGGCGCACTCGCGCTTCCCCGTGTTCGAGGACAACCGCGACAACGTGATCGGCATCCTCCTCGCCAAGGACCTGCTGCGCTTCTACGCGGAGGAGGAGTTCAGCGTGCGCGACATGCTGCGCCCGGCCGTCTTCGTGCCGGAGGCCAAGCGGCTGAACGTGCTGCTCAAGGAGTTCCGCGCCAACCGCAACCACATCGCCATCGTCGTGGACGAGTACGGCGGCGTCTCGGGCCTCGTCACGATCGAGGATGTGATCGAGCAGATCGTCGGCGACATCGAGGACGAGTACGACTTCGACGAGACCGAGGACAACATCCTCGTCGACCGCAGCGGCCGCTACCGCGTGAAGGCGATCACCGAGATCGCCGACTTCAACACGCACTTCGGCACGAGCTTTTCGGACGAGGACTACAACACCGTGGGCGGGCTCGTCGTCGCGCGCTTCGGGCGCCTGCCCAAGCGCGGCGAATCCATCGTGATCGACGGGTTCACCTTCCAGGTCCTGCGCGCCGACAGCCGCAAGGTCCACTCGCTGCTGGTCGAGAAGCCCAAGGAGCCGCAGCAGTGACCGCGGTCTCCGGCGCGCCGCCGAGCCGCTCGGCGGCGCGCCTCGTCGCTGCGGGCCTCGTGCTTCCCATGGCGATGGGCGCGGCGTGCGTGCTCGCGTTCGCGCCGTTCTACGCGTGGCCCGTCGCGATCGCCGCGCTCGCGGTGCTCTTCGCCGTCTGGAGCCGCAGCGGCTCGCCGCGGCAGGCGTGGCTCACCGGCTACGCGTTCGGGCTCGGATACTTCCTCGCGGGCGTCTCGTGGGTGTTCGTGAGCCTGCACGAGTTCGGCGCGATGCCGGCGATCCTCGCCGCGATCGCGACGTTCCTCTTCTGCGCCTACTTCGCGCTCTTCCCCGCGTTCACCGGATGGCTCGCCGTGCGCTGGGGCGGCGCGGCGCTCGGCCGGCGCCTCGCGCTCGCGGCGGCCGCGTACGTCGGCTTCGAGTGGCTGCGCGGCGAGCTCTTCACGGGCTTTCCGTGGCTGAACACCGGCACCTCGCAGGCGCCTTCCAGCCCGCTCGCCGGGTTCGCGCCGTGGCTCGGCGCCTACGGCGTCTCGCTCGCGGTCACGGGTGCCGCCGCGCTCGTCGCGGCGCTCGCGACGAGCCGCGCGGCCTCGCGCGTGCGCTTCCACCTGCTGTTGTGGCTCGCGGCGCTCTTCCTCGCCGGCGGGCTCGCGCGCCTTCCCGGATGGACCGCGCCCGCCGGGCCGCCGCTGTCCGTGGCGCTGCTTCAAGGCAACATCGCGCAGGAGATCAAGTGGCGCGAGGAAGTGCGCACGCGCACGCTCCTCGACTACCGCCGCATGATCTTCGCCGCTCCCGCGCGCGTCGTGGTGGTCCCGGAAACCGCGCTGCCGGCCTTCCTCGACCAGCTTCCCGAGGATTACCTCGAGAGCCTGCGCGAGGAGGCGCGCGCGCACGGCAAGGACATCCTGCTGGGCACCGTGGAGCGCGTGCGCCGCGACGGCGACTACGACTACTACAACAGCCTCGTGCGCATCACGGGAGAGGCGCGGCAGTCGTACCGCAAGCGCCACCTGGTTCCGTTCGGCGAATTCATCCCGCCGGGATTCGCGTGGGTGCTCGCGATCCTGCACATCCCGATGAGCGACTTCTCGCGCGGCACCTCGACGCAGCCGCCCATCGAGGCCGGCGGCACGCGCTTCGGCGTGGCGATCTGCTACGAGGACATGTTCGGCGAGGAGATGATCGACGCGCTTCCCGGCGCGCAGGTGCTCGTGAACGTGAGCAACGACGCGTGGTTCGGGCACTCGCTGGAGCCCGAGCAGCACCTGCAGGCTTCCCAGATGCGCGCGCTGGAGACGGGCCGCTGGATGGTGCGCTCCACCAACACCGGCGTCACCGCGGCCATCGACGAGCACGGCAAGGTCGTCTCGCGGCTGCCCGCGTTCACCGCGGGCACGCTGGTCGCGGATGTCGTGCCGCGCTCGGGCATGACGCCCTACGGGCGCAGCGGCAACCTGCCCGTGCTGGCGATCGTCGGCGCCTTGCTCGTCGCCTTGCGCCCGCGTCGCCGCCGGGAATGAGCCCGTGGCGCAGCTCGTCTCCATAGCGATCCCGGCCTACTCGGAGCGCTACTTTCCGCAGGCGCTCGCGAGCGCATTGGCCCAGCGCTACGCGCCGCTCGAGATCGTGGTCTGCGACGACTCGCCCGGCACGGCGATCGAGGCGGCGGCGCGCGCGGCGGGCGACGGACGCGTGCGCTATGTCCGCAACCCGCAGCGCCTCGGGTTCGCCGGAAACTTCACGCGCTGCTTCCACGAGGCACGCGGCGATCTCATCAAGCTCCTGAATGACGACGATCGGTTGCTTCCGGGCTGCGTGGAGTCGCTGGCGCCCGTGCTCGAGGCGAATCCCGCGGTAATGCTCGCGACCAGCCGCCGGCGCGTGATCGACGAGCGCGGCGAGCCGCGTCCCGACATCCAGGCGACCATGCCGGTATCGATCGTCTCCGCGCTCATCTTCGGCCGGGAGCTCGCCGACGTCGCGCTCACCAACGGCGTGAACGTCGTCGGGGAACCCACCACCGCGATGTTCCGCCGCTCGCAGCTCGCCGTGGAGGGCGACTCGATCTTCCGCTGGGGCGGCCGCGAATACCACTGCCTGGCCGACCTCGCGCTCTGGCTGCGCCTGCTCAAGTCGGGGCTCGCGTACTACTGCGCCTCCGTGCTGAGCGAGTTCCGCATGCACCCGGACCAGGAGCAGGAGCGGCCCGGCGCGCGCTTCGAGTGCATGACCGAGCGCCTGTGGATCGCGCGCGAGGCGAGGCGTGCCGGATTCCTCGCGACGGACGCGGCGTGGCGGGCGGCGCTCGCGAGCGTCAAGGCCCGCTCCGACCTCTGGCAGTCCGCCCCGGGGCTCGATGCCGCGACGCGCCGGGCGGTGGACGCGTTCGTGGCCGAGCTCGACGCGGACATCGCCGCGGCCGGGAGGCCGTGAGGCGCACGCCCTCGCCTATAATCGAGGCTTTGCACGACCGCTCGCCTCGATGCTCACCTTCCAGCAGCTGGTCCTCAGGCTCCAGGAGTATTGGGACCGGCAGGGCTGCGCGATCCTCCAGCCGTACGACATGGAAGTCGGCGCGGGAACGTCCCACACGGCGACCTTCCTGCGCTCGCTCGGCCCGGAGCCGTGGCGCGCGGCGTACGTCCAGCCGTCGCGCCGCCCCAAGGACGGCCGCTACGGCGAGAACCCCAACCGGCTGCAGCATTACTACCAGTTCCAGGTGGTGCTGAAGCCTTCGCCGCCCGACATCCTCGATCTCTATCTCGGCTCGCTGCGCGCGGTCGGGTTCGACCTGGGTGCCAACGACGTGCGCTTCGTCGAGGACGATTGGGAGAATCCGACCCTCGGCGCGTGGGGCCTCGGCTGGGAAGTGTGGATGAACGGCATGGAGATCACGCAGTTCACCTATTTCCAGCAGGTGGGCGGCCTCGATTGCCGGCCCATCACCGGCGAGATCACCTACGGCCTCGAGCGCCTGGCGATGTACCTGCAGGGCGTCGAGAACGTGTTCGACCTCGTGTGGACGCAGTGGAAGCAGGGCGGCCGCACGCACCGGCTCACGTACCGCGACGTGTACCACCAGAACGAGGTCGAGCAGTCGACGTACAACTTCGAGCACTCCGACAGCGCGGCGCTCTTCCGCCATTTCGCGGACCACGAGCAGCTCGCGCAGCGCCTCATGCAGGCGCAGCTGGCGCTCCCCGCGTACGAGCAGGTGCTCAAGGCCGCGCACACCTTCAACCTGCTCGACGCGCGCGGCGCCATCTCCGTCACGGAGCGCGCGGGCTACATCGGGCGCATCCGCGCGCTCGCGAAGTCCGTGGCGCAGAGCTACTACGAGTCGCGCGAGCGGCTGGGCTTTCCGATGCTCGTGCAAGGGGCCGCGCCGTGAGCGCGCCGCTGCTGGTCGAGCTCTTCTGCGAGGAGCTGCCGCCGCGCGCCTTGAGGCGCCTGGGCGAGGCGTTCGCGCAAGGCATCGCCGACGGGCTCGCGTCGCGCGGCCTGCTCGAGCCCACCTCGTCGGTGCAGTGGTTCGCCAGTCCCCGTAGGCTTGCCGCGCTGATTCTCGATGTGAGAGAGAAGGGTGCGGACCAGCCTGTTGAAGAAAAACTGATGCCCCGCACGGTCGCGATCGGTGCCGATGGAAAGCCTACCGATGCATTGCGCAAGCGACTCGCGAAGCTCGGCAGAGGGCACCTCGCCGACGACTTTCCGAATGCGACCGCCGGTCCCGATCGCTTCGAGATCCGCAAAGAGGGGAATGCCGAGTACGTCTATTTCCGGGCGCTCGCGCTCGGCCAGCCATTGCAGCGCGCGCTCGATGAAGCGCTCGAGGAGGCCATCGAACGCCTCCCCATCCCGAAGGTAATGAGCTACCAGCTGGCCGACGGCGAGACCACGGTCAAGTTCGTGCGCCCCGCGCACGGGCTCGTGGCGCTCCACGGCAGCGCCGTGGTGGAGGTGCGCGCGCTCGGGCTCACGGCCGGCCGCACGACGCACGGCCATCGTTTCCAGGGCGCGCGCGATGTCGCGCTCGCGAGCGCCGGCGAGTACGCGCGGAAGCTGCAATCCGAGGGCGGTGTCATCGCCGGCTTCGGCGCGCGGCGCGACGAGATCGGCCGCCAGCTCGACACCGCCGCCGGGGCGCTCGGATCGAGCCTGGGATCGCCGGGCAGCTACGCCGCGCTCCTGGATGAGGTCACCGCGCTGGTGGAGATGCCGACCGTCTACGCGGGAAGCTTCGAGACGGAGTTCCTCGCCGTGCCGCCGGAGTGCCTGGTGCTCACGATGCGGCAGAACCAGAAGTACTTCCCGCTCTTCGACGCGGGCGGGCGCCTCACCCACCGCTTCCTCATCGTGAGCAACATGCGGCTCGCGGACCCCGCGAACATCGTGCACGGCAACGAGCGCGTGGTGCGCCCGCGCCTGGCCGACGCGCGCTTCTTCTTCGACACCGACAAGAAGACGAAGCTCGCCGATCGCGTGCCGCAGCTCGCTTCCATCGTGTACCACGGCAAGCTCGGCACGCAGCTGGAGCGCGTGGAGCGCTTGCGCCGGCTCGCCACGCGCGTGCAGGCGATGCTGCCGCGCGGCGAGAAGGGACGTCCCTACGCCGACCGCGCGGCGCTGCTCGCCAAGGCCGACCTGGTGACGCTCATGGTGGGCGAGTTCCCGGAGCTGCAGGGCGTGATGGGCAAGTACTACGCCGAGGCCGACGGCGAGGAGCCGAGCGTCGTGCGCGCCATCGAGCAGCATTACTGGCCGCGCTTCTCCGGCGACCAGCTTCCCGTGGGCGACGTGAGCATCGCGCTGGCGCTCGCCGACAAGCTGGAAACGCTGGTCGGCATCTGGGGCGTGGGCCAGCAGCCCACCGGCGACAAGGATCCGTTCGGCCTGCGCCGCGCCGCGCTGGGGGTCCTGCGCATTCTCAGCGAGAAACCGGAAACCGAGGCGCTCGACTTGCGCAATCTGCTCGACACGGCGGTATCCGGGTTTACCGCGGGCAAGCTCGCTTCCGGCACTGCGGAGCACGTCCACGCATTCATGCTCGACCGGCTGCGTTCAATGCTGCGCGAGAAGGGTTACGACGCGAACGAGACTGAGGCCGTGCTCGCGGACAGCCCCGGCCGCATCAACGAGGTCTGGAAGCGCATCGAGGCCGTGAAGGCATTTCGAAGTCTTCCAGAGGCCGAGGCGCTTGCCGCGGCAAACAAGCGAATCCAGAACATTCTTCGCAAGTCGGGAAGATCCGACGCCATCGATTTCGCTCTCCTTCAATTGCCCGAGGAGAAGACGCTGCACCGATCGCTTACCGAGCTGGACGCCCTCGTCAGGGCCAAGTTCGCTCAGGGCGACTTCGCCGGCTCCCTGACCGCACTCGCGACGGTGAGAGGCGATGTCGACGCATTCTTCGACAAGGTGCTCGTGAACGCCGAGGATTCGCGGCTGCGCCAGAGCCGCCTCGGCATTCTCACGCGTCTCGGCGACGTCATGAACAAGGTCGCCGACATTTCCAAGCTTTCGAGCTGAGATGAAGCTCGCGATCCTCGACCGCGACGGCGTCATCAACTTCGACAGCGACCTCTACATCAAGTCGCCGGCGGAGTGGCGGCCGATTCCCGGCTCCATCGAGGCGATCGCGCGGCTGAACCAGGGCGGCTTCCGGGTCGCGGTGGCGACGAACCAGTCGGGCATCGGGCGCGGCCTGTTCGACATGGCGACGTTCAACGCGATCAACGACAAGATGATGGAAATGGTGTTCCGGCACGGCGGGCGCATCGACGCGCTCTTCTTCTGCCCGCACACGGCGGTCGAGGAGTGCAATTGCCGCAAGCCCCGGACCGGCATGCTCGATGAGATCGCCGCGCGCTTCCACGCGGAGCTCAAGGGCGTGCCGTGCGTGGGCGACAGTCTCAAGGACCTGCAGGCCGCCGAGGCGGTGGGCGCCCAGCCGATCCTCGTGCTCACCGGCAAGGGCCGGCGCACGCAGGAAGAGGGAAGCCTTCCCCGCAAGACGCTGGTGTTCGAGGACCTCGCCGAGGCATCGCGGCACATCGTCGCGCCCGCATGACGACGCTGCGCTCGGCGCTCTTCCTCGCGGGGGCGTTGGTTCTCACGGGGATCTTCGGGTTCCTGGTCCCGCTCGGCCGGCTCCTCGGCAAACGGTTTCCTTTCGCGGTCGCGCGTACCTACGCACGCATGATGCTCGCGTGGATCGAGGCGAGCCTCGGGATCCGCTGCGAGGTGAGCGGCTGGGAGAACGTGCCCGCGCAACCGGTGGTGATCATGGCCAAGCACCAGTCGGCGTGGGAGACCATCTTCCTCGAGGCCCGGTTTCCCGACCAGTGCTGGATCGTGAAGAAGGAGCTCCTCTGGCTGCCCTTCGTCGGCTGGGGCCTCATGGCGATCCGCTGCATCGCGATCGACCGCTCGAGCGGCACGACGGCGCGCGAGCAGATCGTGCAGCAGGGCGCGCGGCGGCTGGAGGAAGGCCTCTGGGTCACGATCTTTCCCGAAGGCACGCGGGTCGCCCCCGGCAAGCGCGGCCGCTACGGCATCGGCGGGGCGCTGCTGGCCGCGCGGACCGGCGCGCCCATCCTCCCGATCGCGCACAATGCCGGGGAGTTCTGGCCGCGCTACGCGTTTCGCAAGCGTGCGGGCTGCGTGAAGGTCGTCATCGGCCCCTTGATCCGCACCGAGGGGCGTGACGCCGTCGCGGTCAACAACGAAGTGCAGGAGTGGATCGAGGCAGAGATGCAGCGGATTTCCGGGGTGCGCCATGGCGGCGCGTGAGCTCGTCTCCCGCGACGTGCGCCGCCTCACGCTGGGCGCGGATCCGGTGGAGTACGTCCTCGTTCGCCGCCGCGGGCGCCGCGGCGTGGGCCTCAAGGTGGACGAGAACGGTCTCACCGTGAGCGCCCCCGCGACCATGCCGCTCGCGCGCATCGAGGACATGGTGCGCGAGAGCGAGCGCTGGGTGCTGCGCAAGATCGCGGAATGGAAGTCGCGGCAGGTGCCCCGCGTGCGATGGGAGGAGGGCGCCGCGCTGCCGTACCTGGGTTCGCGGCTCATGCTGCGCGTGGCCCCCGGAAGCCGCGCGAGCGCCGTGCTCGCGGGCGCGGAGCTGCGGGTGACCGTGCGCGAGCCGTCGCAGGACGAGATCCGGCGCGTGGTCGTCTCCTGGTACCGCCGTGTCGCGCGCGGCCACCTGGGCGCTCGCCTGCAGGAGCTCGCGCGCGCGAGCGGCCTCGCGCCGCCGCGCTTCTTCCTCTCCTCGGCGCTCGCGCGCTGGGGCAGCTGCAATTCGCGCCGCGAGGTGCGCCTGGCCTGGCGGCTGCTCAAGGCGCCGCCCGCGCTCGTCGATTACGTGATCTGCCACGAGCTGGCCCACCTGCGCCAGATGAACCATTCGCCCGCGTTCTGGGCCGAAGTGGAGCGCCAGTGCCCGGATTACCGGCGCCTGCGCGCGCTCCTCTTCGCCACCGACCATCTCTATCGGGCTTTCTAGCGCCTTCCAGGAGGCTTCCATGCGGCTGCTGCACACCATGCTGCGCGTCGGCGACCTCGACCGCTCGATCCGCTTCTACACCGAAGTCCTCGGCATGAAGCTGCTGAGGAGGAAGGACTATCCCGACGGCCGCTTCACGCTCGCCTTCGTGGGCTACGGCGACGAGAGCGAGCAGGCGGTGCTCGAGCTCACGCACAACTGGGACACGAAGTCCTACGACCTCGGCAACGGCTTCGGCCACGTGGCGGTGGCCGTGCCGGACGCGTACAAGGCCTGCGAGGCGGTGAAGGCGCGGGGCGGGAAGGTGACGCGCGAGGCCGGGCCGATGAAGTTCGGCGGCAGCGTGATCGCCTTCGCCGAGGACCCGGACGGCTACAAGATCGAGTTCATCCAGCGCGCCTAGCCGGGCTGCCCGGGCGGGGGCGACGACCGTCAGGTGAGGGCGACCAGCTCCTTGTCGCCCTGCTGCTCGCGCTCGAACTTGAGGAACTCGTAGTATCCGCAGCGCGCGCTGTCCGGGTACTTGCGGCACACGCCGGGGCGCGACTCGTAGACCGTGCAGCGGCGCTTGTCCTGGTCCAGGAACATGCAGGTCGAGTCGAAGACCTTGTCCTTGCGGTGGCGCAGCACGCGCGTCTTTCCCTTGGAGTGGAGCTTGGTGAATCGCTCCTCGGCCTGCGCGTAGGTGATCGAGAAGTGGCGCGCGAGGCGCTCGACGTCGCGCGCGGTCACCTCGATGTCGCTGTAGGTGCAGCAAAAGGCCGGGCACTTGTCGCAGTTGTAGTAGCTGCGGACCGGCACCGGGAAAGGCTTGGTGTTCTTCATTGATGGCGATGTGCGCAAGAGCCATCGATTGTAATAGCTCGGCCGCTAGGACACGAGTCCTTGACACGGAGTTCATTCATGCCCGCGCGCGTCGCTCGCCGCGTCGGCGAGCGCGATGAACTCGCGCACGGAAAGAGTCTCTCCCCGTCGTCCCGCGTCGATGCCCGCGGCCGCGAAGGCCGCCTGCGGCACCTGCCCGCGCGCCGCGTTGCGCAGCGTCTTGCGCCGCTGCGAGAAGGCGGCCGCCACGATCGCCTCGAAGAGCGGCTCGTCGCGCGCGCGCGCTCGATCGGCCGGCAGCGGCCGCATGCGCACGACCGCCGATTCGACCTTGGGAGGCGGGGAGAAGGCGCCCGGCGGGACGTCGAGCACGTCCGCCATCGCGAAGCGATACTGGAGCATCACCGAGAGGCGCCCGTAATCGGCGGACCCTGCCGCAGCGACCATGCGGTCCACCACCTCCTTCTGCAGCATGAAGACGCAGTCGCGGATGCGCCCGGCGATCCGCGCCATGCGGAAGAGGATCGGCGTCGAGACGTTGTAGGGGAGGTTGCCGACCACGCGCAGCGGCGCGGGCAGCGACTCGAACGGGAATTCCAGCGCGTCGGCCTCGTGCACGACCACCCGTTCGGCGGGAAAGCGCAGGCGCAGCGCGGCCGCGAGGTCGCGGTCGATCTCCACCACGTGCAGGCGCTCGACCACGGCCGCGAGCTCGGCGGTGAGCAGCCCCGTGCCCGGCCCGATCTCCACCATCGCGTCGCCGGGCCGCGGGTCGATCGCCTCGACGATGCGCGCGAGGTAGTGGCGGTCGGTGAGGAAGTGCTGCCCGAAGCGCTTGCGCGGGCGCGGAAGCATGGCGCCCTCAGCGGCCGCGGGCCGCCATCTCGAAGGCGAGCGCGATCGCCTGCTCGAGGCTGCCGGCGTCGATGTCGCCGTGGCCGGCGAGGTCGAGCGCCGTGCCGTGGTCGACGGAGGTGCGGATCACGGGCAGCCCGAGCGTCACGTTCACCGCCGTGCCGAATGCCGCGTGCTTCAACACCGGCAGGCCCTGGTCGTGGAACATGGCGAGCGCGGCGTCCGCCCCCGCGAGCATGCGCGGCGTGAACATCGTGTCGGCAGGGAAGGGCCCCGAGACGCCGATGCCCTCGCGCGCCATCTCGGCGACCACCGGCGCGATCACGTCGATCTCCTCGCGCCCCAGGTACCCCGATTCGCCCGCATGGGGATTCAGGCCCGCCACGAGGATGCGCGGCGCGGCGATGCCGAAGCGCCGCCGCAGGTCGCCGTCGAGGATGCGGATCACCGATCGCAGGAGCGGGGCGGTGATCGCCGCGGGAACCGCCGCCAGCGGCAGGTGCGTGGTCGCGAGCGCCACGCGCAATCCGCCGCCGGCCAGCAGCATCACCACCTGCGGCGTGCCGGTGCGTCGGGCGAGGTATTCGGTGTGGCCGGTGAAGGCGATGCCCGCGTCGTTGAGGACGCTCTTCTGGACCGGCGCCGTCACCATCGCGTCGAACTCGCCCGCGACGCAGCCGTCGAGCGCGCGATCGAGGAGACCCAGCACGTGCCGCGCGTTGGCCGCGTCAAGCCGGCCAGGCACCACGCGATTCGCGACGGGAATGGAGAGGAGGGAGACGCGCGGCGCGCCTTCGCGCCCGGCGTATTCCGGCACGTCGAAGGCGAGGCCGCGCTCGCGCGCGCGCTCGGCGATCACGCCGCGATCGCCCAGGATCACCACGCGTCCGGCGAAGCGGCGCCGCGCGAGCATCGCGCAAAGATCAGGCCCGATGCCGGCGGGCTCTCCGGCGGTCAACGCGACGAGGGGCGCGGAATCGGGCACGGCGCGCGGCAGCCGGGCGCTTCAGCGCTCGTCGTAGCGGTTTTCGACGAAGGCCTGGTCGCGTTTCTGGCGCAGCCAGTCCTGGTAGGCCTCGTCGGACTTGCGCGCGCGGATCGCCTGGCGCGCGGCGTTCTTCCTGCGTTCGTCGGACAGCGCTTCCGAGCGCCGCTCGATCACCTGCACGAGGTGCCATCCGAACGACGTCTGGAACGGCTGGCTCACCTCGCCCGGCTTGAGCGAATCCATGACGGCCTCGAATTCGGCCACGGTGTCGCCCGCGGCGACCCAGCCGAGGTCGCCGCCCTTGGGCGCGCTCGCGTCCTCCGAGTTCTGCTTCGCGAGCTCGCCGAAATCGGCGCCCGCGACGATCCGCTCGCGCAGCTTGGCCAGGCGATCGCGCGCCTCCGCTTCCGACAGGCCCTCGCGCGCGCGCAGCAGGATGTGGCGCACGTGCGTCTGCTCCACGCCGCCCCCGGCAGCCGCCTTGCCGCGCTTCTCGAGGAGCTTCACGATGTGGAAGCCGTTGGGGCTCTTCATGATGTCGCTCACGTCGCCGGCCTGCATGCGCTGGATCATCTCGAGGAAGAGCGAGGGCAGACGTCCCGAGTCGCGCCATCCGAGATTGCCGCCCTGCAGGGCGTCGGGCGCGTCGGAATACTGCGCGGCGACCTGCGCGAAGTTGGCGCCCCGGCGCAGCTGCGCGAGCGCCTCGACCGCGCGCCGGCGCCGGGCCTCCGTCTGCTCGGGCGTGGACTGCGGCGGCACCGCCACCAGGATGTGCGCGAGTCGGTATTCCGAGCCGCTGCTCGCCTCGCGCGCCTCGCGCCCGAGCTCGGTCTCGACTTCGGCGTCGGTCACCACGAGCTGGTTGTCCACCTCGTGCTCGCGCAGCCTCGCGATCAGGATCTCGTTGCGGATGTCGTCGCGGAAGCGCGAGAACCTGATGCCGTCGCGCTCGAGGGCGGCGCGGAAGTCGGCGATCGGCAGCTTGTTCTCCTGCGCGATGCGCTCGATGGTGCGGTCCAGCGTGAGGTCGTCGACCTTGACGCCGTTTTCCTTCGCGAGCTGGATCTGGATGCGGTCGTTGATCATGCGCTCGAGGATCTGGCGCGCCAGCGCGTCCGCGGGAGGCAGCTCGCCGCCCTGGCGCTGCAGCTGGCGCACCACCAGGCTCACGCGTTCGTTGAGGTCGTTCTGCGTGATCACGTCGTCGTTCACGACGGCGACGATGCGATCGACGGGAACGATGCGCGAGGGCGTGGTGGCGAGCCGCGTGTCGAGGCGGCCCGCGGCGGGGACGGGGGGCGTGGACTGGGCCGCGGCGGCGAGCGCCAGCGCTCCTGCGCACGCGGCCAGCAATCGAAGCAACGGGGATCGGGAAATCATGGGGGAATCTCGTCGGAGCGGCGATACCCGGCGATGTTCTGCCGGAGTGTCTCCAGGGGATTGATCCCGATCCTCGAGAGGCCGGACAGCTCGAGCTGGATCTGGAAGGACGTCGAGTACTGATCGGTCGCCGTGATGAATCGATGGGCCACCGCGCGCACCTGCCAGCAGCCTGCATTGTACTCGAAGCCCGCCAGTCCCTCGACGAGCTTGCGGTCCTTCGTGCTCCAGTTCCAGCGCCCCACGCCGGACAGGCGGCTGGTGATCGGCCATTGCGCCGAGACGTCCACCTGCTCGAGGCCCGCCTGCACCGAGGGGTCGGCGCGCGGATCCGTGGTCCCGCGGGCGTAGCGGTACGCCGCGTTCAGCACGCTGCCGGGCACCGGCGAATAGTGCGCGGCCAGCACGATCTTCTCGGAGCGGTTCAAGTCCGGCGTGTACTGGATGCCCCCTTCGAGCGAAACCGAGCGCGACATCTGGCTCGTCATCCCGGCGAGGAGGTCCGAGGACTTCTTGTCGCCGAGCTCCTGGCTCAGCGTCACGCGCGGCGGCCGGAAGTAGTACACCTGCCCCAGCGAGGCCGTGAGCCGCTCGAGCCCGGTCGACGACTCGATCATGCGCGAGGTGAGGCCGATCGTGAGCTGGTTCGCGTCTCCCACGCGGTCGCCGCCGACGAAGCGGTTGTCGGTGAAGATCTGCGCGAAGCTGAAGTCCTTTTCCGCGGTGGTGAAGTTGGGCAGCTGCGTCTGGTCGCGGAACGGCACGTAGAGGTAGTAGAGGCGCGGCTCGAGGGTCTGCTGGAAACCGCGGCTGCCCCACTGGATCGGGCGGTCGAAATAGAGGCCGCTGTCCACGCTCGCGATCGGCAGCGAGAGCGGGCCGGCGGCCACGCCCTCGGCGTGCTCCTGCAGGTTGTAGCGCAGGAAGTAGTAGGCGATCTTCGGGACGACGTAGCCGTAGCTGCGGCGCAGCGGGAATGCCAGCGACGGGTTGATGATGAACCGCTGGCCGTCGACCAGCGTGGGATGCAGGAAGTTCGAGGCCTCGGAGCCGAACTGCCAGTCGAACCCGTGCACGTTCTGGCGCGCGCCCGAGAACAGCATCTGCGGCACGATGCGGTAGGGGATCGGCACCGGCGCTCCCAGCGGATCCTGCAGCGTCTGGTACGCGAGCGCGCGGGTGGAGAAGGCCCACGTGTCGTCGCTGTAGGCGATCACCGCGTCGCGCGGCAGGTTGGTCTGCGACGTGAGCGCGATCTTCGTCGAGAGGTCGCGGAAGTAGTTGTTGTCCGAGACCTCCTGCGCGTTGATCGCCGCGCTCCATCCCGGCCACCACAGCCGCTGCGCGTGCTTGAGGCCGCCGAACCAGCGGTCGCGCTGGGCGATGCGGTCGCTCGGCAGGTACTCCGTCTGCATCTCCCCCGCCAGGGTCGGCTCGAGATAGCGGAACTCGCCGCCCAGCTGCAGGCCGCGCTTGGTGAAGATCTTCGGCGTGACGGTGGCGTCGAGGTTGTCGGCGATGGCCCAGTAGTAGGATATCGACGCCTCGAAGCCGCTCTGGCCCGACGTGCCGAAGGTGGGCGCGAGGAAGCCCGACTTGCGCTTGTTGTCGAGCGGGAACGTGAGGTACGGCATGTAGAGGATCGGCAGGCCGAGGAAGTACACCGTCGAGTTGTAGGCCGTGCCGGTGTTGCGCGAGCTGTCCACGTCGAGCTCGCGCACGCGCAGGAACCAGTCGTCGCGCGGCGCGGGGCAGGACGTGTATTCCGCCTGGAAGAGGCGGCTCTTCTGCTCCTCCTGCAGCTCGGCGCGCGCCGCCTGGCCGCGCGAGGCGGTGCGCCGCTCCGGCGTCTTCGGGAACTCGAACATCGGCGAGTCCATCTCGCCCGTGCCGTCGTCCAGGTGATAGACGAGCCGCGGCCCCGTCGCCGTGTCGCCGCTGCGCTCGAGGCGCACGCCGCCCGTGGCGACGGCGGTCTGCTGCTCGCCGTCGTAGTCCACGCGGTCGGCGCGAATCGTCGCCCCGCGCTGGCGCAGCGTCACGTTGCCGGAAGCCACGACGTGGTGCCCCTGGGACGCCTCGATGCGGTCGGCCTCCAGGAACTTCGCGGTGTCGCGCTCGGGCCGCGCCGGCGCCATGTGCAGCTGGCGCTCGAGCTTCAGCCGCAGGTCTTCGGGGATCTGCGCGCCGGCGAGCGCCGGAGCCATCGCGCAGAGGAGCGCGAACGCGTGCGTCCGGTTGCGTCTCGGCCTCAAGGCAGCGTCGGGGTCGATGCTAGAATGAATGGCGAAGGATACACGCAAATCCCCGCCACGCTTCGCCCGATGGACGACCGAATCCGCGCGCTCGACGCGTGGCTGCGCACGGCCCTTTCCGGCGCGCGCTTCCGCCTGGAGCCCGCCTCCGCCGACGCGAGTTTCCGCCGCTATTTCCGCGTCTTCCTCGACGGCCGCACCCTGATCGCGATGGACGCGCCCCCGGAGCGCGAGGATTCGCGGCCGTTCGTGAAGGTGGCGCGATTGCTTCGCGACGCCGGGCTGAACGCCCCCGAGGTGCTCTGCCAAGACCTCGCGCAAGGATTCCTCCTCGTGACCGACCTCGGCACGCGCTCCTACCTCGCGGCGCTGCGCGAAGGCGGCGCCGACGTCGACCGGCTCTTCGCCGACGCGACGGCCGCGCTCGTGCGCTGGCAGGCCGCGAGCCGCCCCGGCGTCCTGCCCGAGTACGACGAGGCGCTCTTGCGGCGCGAGCTGCAGCTCTTTCCCGACTGGTACCTCGGCCGCCATCTCGGCATCGAGCCCGCCGGGGCGCGGCGCGAGGCGCTGGAGGCGACGTTCCGCGCGATCCTCGCGCGCAACCTCGCCGAGCCGCGCGTGTACGTGCATCGCGACTACATGCCCCGCAACCTCATGGTCGCCGATCCCAATCCCGGCATCCTCGATTTCCAGGACGCCGTGCACGGGCCGATCAGCTACGACGTCGCCTCGCTCTTCCGCGACGCGTTCCTCACCTGGGAGGAGGAGCGCGTGCTCGACGGCACGATCCGCTACTGGGAGAAGGCGCGCGCCGCGGGGCTGCCGGTGCGCGCCGATTTCGCCGAGTTCTGGCGCGACGTCGAATGGATGGGCCTGCAGCGCCACCTCAAGGTGCTGGGCATCTTCGCGCGACTGCACTACCGCGACGCGAAGAGCGGCTACCTCGAGGACACCCCGCGGTTCGTGGGCTACGTGCGCCACGCGGTGAACCGCTATCCCGAGCTGGCGCCCCTGGGGCGGCTCCTCGACGAAGCCGAAGGGCGCCGGCCCGAGGCGCGCTACACGTTCTGATGCGCCGCGCGCTCATCCTCGCGGCCGGCCGCGGCGAGCGGCTGCGCCCGCTCACCGACGCGACACCCAAGCCGCTGCTGGCGGTGGGCGGACGGCCGCTCATCGAATGGCAGGTCGAGCGGCTCGCCGCGGGCGGTTTCCGCGAGCTGGTGGTGAACTACGCGCACCTCGGGTCGCAGATCGAGGCGGCGCTGGGCGATGGAAGGCGCTTCGGCGTGCGCATCCGCTACTCGCCGGAATCGCCCGCCCTGGAGACCGCCGGCGGGATCGCGCGCGCGCTGCCGCTGCTGGAGGCAGCGCCCTTCGTCGTGGTGAGCGGCGACATCCACACGGAATTCGATTTCGCATCGCTCGCCCCGCGTATCGAGACGATCGCGCGCGATCCGGCGGCGTGCGTCGCCCATTTCGTGCTGGTGGACAATCCGCCGTGGCACGCCGCGGGCGACATGGGGCTCGACCGCGGCCGCGTCCGCCGCGAAGGGCCGTGCCTGACCTATGGCAACATCGCGGTCTTCCACCCCGAGCCGTTCCGCGCCATCGCGGCGGGAACGCGCCTCAAGCTCTTCCCGTGGATGTACGGATTCGTGGACCAGGGACGCGTGACGGGCGAACGATACGGGGGACCGTGGGACAACGTGGGCACCGCGGAGCAGCTCGCGGCGCTCGACCGGAGACTATCGGAATGACGCTCTACATACCCAAGGCGTTTCGCATCGAGGACCGGCGCGAGCTGGTGGAGTTCATCGAGCACCACGGGTTCGGCACGCTCGTCTCGAGCGGCGCGGACGGCCTGAGCGCGAGCCACATTCCGTTCCTCGTGGACGTGAACGACGGCGGCGACGTGCGCCTTCTCGGGCACTTCGCGCGCGCCAACCCGCACGGGCAGGCGCTCCTGGAGGCGCGGCACGTGATGGCGATCTTCCAGGGGCCGCACGCGTACGTGTCCCCGGGCTGGTACGAGAACCATCCCGCGGTCCCCACGTGGAACTACGTGGTCGTGCACGCGCACGGCACGGCGCGCCCGATCGACGAAGGCGAGCTGCGCTCGCTCCTCGCCCGGCTTTCGGCGAAGTACGAGTCGGGGCGGCCGGCGCCGTGGCGCATGGAGGACCTGACCGAGGACTACGTCGCGAAGATGGTCGCCGCGATTTTCGGATTCGCGATCGACGTGGAACGGATCGAAGGCAAGTTCAAGCTGTCCCAGAACCGGCCCGGCCGCGACGCCGAGCGCGTGGCCGCGGCGCTGCAGGGCGAGGGAGAGGCCGACCTCGCCCGGCTCATGCGCGAGCACCCGGCTCCGACGAAAGGTAAGATTCCATCATGAAGCTCGAACATCCCGTCAACGTGAAGCCCTACAAGGCGCGCCGCGCGCGCCTCGCGCGCGCCCTCGAGGAGGGCGTAGTCGTGCTGCCCACCGCACCCGAGCGGGCGCGCAACGCAGACACCCATTACGACTATCGCTGGGACAGCGGCTTCTATTACCTCACCGGGTTTCGCGAGCCGGAAGCGGTGCTGGTGATGGTGCTGGGCCCGAAGCCGCGCTCGATCCTCTTCTGCCGCGAGAAGAACCTCGAGCGCGAGATCTGGGACGGCTACCGCCACGGGCCGGCGCAGGCGCGCGAGCTCTTCGCCTTCGACGAGGCCTATCCGCACGGCGAGCTGGACGCGCGCATGCCGGACCTCATCGCGAACCGCGACGTGGTCCACACCCCGGTCGGTTCCGATACCGCGTGGGACCAGCGCGTGGCCACGTGGCTCAACGCGGTGCGCGCCAAGGTGCGCACCGGCGTAACCGCGCCCGCGCAGATCCGCGACGTGCGCGCGGCGGTGAACGACATGCGCCTGGTGAAGGACGAGCACGAGCTCGCGGTGATGCGCCGCGCGGCGGCCATCTCGAGCGAAGCGCACGTGCGCGCGATGCGCTCGGCCGCACCCGGGCAGCGCGAGTACCAGGTCGAGGCCGAGCTGCTGCATGAGTTCCTGCGCAACGGCGCGCGCGCCCCGGCCTACGGCTCCATCGTCGCCGCGGGGGCCAACGCGTGCGTCCTGCACTATCGCGAGAACTCGGCGGAGCTGCGCAAGGGCGAGCTGCTGCTGATCGACGCGGGCTGCGAGCTGGACAGCTACGCCTCCGACATCACGCGCACGTTCCCCGTCGCCGGCCGCTTCAGCCCCGCGCAGCGCGACATCTACGAGCTGGTCCTGGCGTCCCAGGAGGCGGCGATCCGCGCGGTCAAGCCGGGCGCCGATTTCATCGCGTACCACGAGGCGGCCACGCGCGTGCTCGTGCAGGGGCTCATCGACTTCAAGCTCTGCCAGGGCTCCGTGGACAAGGTGCTCGAGGACAATTCGTACAAGCAGTTCTACATGCATCGCACCGGCCACTGGCTGGGCCTCGACGTGCACGACGCGGGCGACTACATGCAGCACGGCAAGTGGCGCAAGTTGAAGCCGGGCATGGTGCTCACCGTCGAGCCGGGCCTCTACATTCGCCCCGCGCCGAACGTTCCCAAGGCGTTCTGGAACATCGGCGTGCGCATCGAGGACGACGTGCTCGTGACCGCCAAGGGCCGCGAGATCCTCACGCTGGCCTGTCCCAAGCGGGTGAAGGACGTGGAGGCGGCGGTCCTCGACCGCTGAGCCGCATGCTCGACGTCGCCATCGTGGGCGGCGGCCCGGTGGAGCGGCGCTCGCCGCGCTCGCCGCTGGCGCGGGCCTCTCGATCGGCGTGTTCGAGGCGAGAGCCGCTCCCTCCGGCGAGCGCCGCATCCTGGCGCTTTCTCACGCGAGCCGCGAGAGGCTCGAGGACGCGCGCGCGTGGCCCGCGGAAAGCGCCACGCCCATCACCTCGATCCACATTTCGCAGCGCGGCGGGCCGGGACGCACGCTGCTCGAGGCGTCGGAGCAGGGTCTGCCCGCGCTCGGATATACCGTCGCTTACGCGGACCTCGAACGTGCCCTCGCGCAGCGCCTGGCGGCCGCCGGCGTGGAAGTGCGATTCGGCGCGGCGTGCGAAGACATTCGCCTCGCCGCCGAGTGCGCCACGGTGCGCCTCGCCTCGGGCGAGGAGATCGCCGCGCGCCTGCTCGTGATCGCCGACGGCGGCGCGAGCGCGGCGAAGATCCCGGGCATCGCGTTCGCGGAAAAGGACTACGGCCAGCGGGCCGTCATCGGTTCGTTGCGTACCGACCGGCCCCATGGAGGACGCGCATACGAGCGCTTCACGCCGCAGGGCCCGCTCGCCCTGCTGCCGGTGCAGGATCGCTACGCGCTGGTATGGACCGCGGTGCCGGCGCGCGCGCACGAGCTCCTCGCGCTGGACGAGGGCGCATTCCTCGCCGCGCTGCAGGAGGCGTTCGGCGATCGCGCGGGGCGCTTCACCGCGATCGAGGCGCGCAATGCATTCCCGCTCAAGCTGCGGACGGTGAACACGCCGGTCGCGCTGAGGGCGGTGATCGTGGGCAACGCCGCGCAGGCGCTGCACCCGATCGCGGGACAGGGCCTGAACCTCGGGCTTCGCGATGCCGCGGCGCTCGCCGACCTGCTGCGCGGCGCCACGCGCGAGACGCTGGGCGGGGCGGACATGCTCGCGGCCTATCGCGAGGCGCGGCGGCGCGACACCTCGCGCGGCGTCGCATTCACGGATTTCCTCGTCCGGGCGTTCTCCGACGCGCGGCGCATCCCGACCTTCGGACGCGGCCTCGCGCTCGCAGTGCTGGACTTGCTGCCGCCGGCGCGGCGCCTGCTCGCCGAGCGCATGATCCACGGGGCGCCGTCGTGACGGCGCGCATCCTCGTGGCGGGCGGCGGGCCGGTCGGCATGGCGTTCGCCTGCGCGTGCGCCGGCTGCGAGGTGCGCGTGCTCGAAGCGTCGGCGGCGAGGGATGCGCCGTGGCCCGAGCAGTTCGACGTGCGCGTGCTCGCCCTCAGCCCGGGAACCCGCACGCTGCTGCGCGATCTCGGCGCGTGGGACCACCTCGACGCGGAACGCATCGCGCCGGTGCGGCGCATGGAGATCTTCGGCGACGGCGGCGCGCGCCTCGCGTTCTCGGCGCGCCCGGGCGCGGCGCTCGCGTGGGTGCTCGAAGCCGGCCGCCTCGCGCAAGCGCTCGAGCTCCAGGCGGCGTCGCTGGCGAACGTGTCCATCGCGCGCTCCGCGCGCGCGACGGACTTCGGCGTCGAGGGCCGCACCGCGTGGGCGCGGCTGGCCGACGGCGAGCGCCTCGAGGCCGACCTTCTCGTGGGCGCCGACGGACCCGACTCGCAGGTGCGCGCGCGGCTCGGCATCCCGTTCGAGGAGCGCCCGTACGGCGAGGCGGCGATCGTCGCGAACTTCGAGACCGAGCAGCCCCATGGCGAGGCGGCGAGGCAATGGTTCCGGCCCGACGGCGTGCTCGCGTGGCTGCCGCTTCCCGGTCGGCGCATCTCCATCGTGTGGTCCACGCCGGGCGCGCACGCCGACGAGCTCGAGCGGCTCGACTCGCGCGCGTTCGAGCGGCGCGTTCGCGAGGCGGGCGGCGCGGCGCTGGGCGACTTGAAGCTCGTCTCCGCCGTCGCGCGCTTCCCGTTGCGCCTGATCCTCGTGCCGCAGCCGGTCGCGCCCGGCGTGGCGCTCATCGGCGACGCGGCCCATGCCGTGCATCCGCTCGCGGGACAGGGCGTGAACCTCGGGTTCCAGGACGTGCGCGCGTTGGCCGAGGCGATCGCGAGCCGCTCGCCGCTCGAGGCGCCGGGCGACCTGCGCGTGCTTCGCCGCTACGCGCGCGAGCGGCGCGAGGACGTGACCGCCATGCAGTTCGTGACCGACGGCCTCGACCGGCTCTTCGCCACCGGCAAGCCGGGAGCCTACAGCCTGCGCAACCTCGGCCTGGAACTCGTGGAAACCCAGGATTGGGCGAAGGCCGCACTTGCCAGCCGGGCAATGCGATAATCACGGTTCGCCCCCCGGAACCCCGCTCATCGCGGGCTGCCGAACGGGTCATTCCAGAAACGCGATGCCATGAAGATCAGCGCATTCCTCGCCGCCGTCGCGGCGATCGCCGTCCTGCCGCTGCACGCGCAGGTCAATCCCGAGAGCATCAAGGCGGAGCTCAGGAAGAAGCTTCCCGAGGCGCCGGTGGAGAGCGTGCGCAAGACCCAGTACGGCAACCTCTACGAAGTGGTGGCGGGCGGCGAGATCTTCTACACCGACGACAAGGCGTCGTTCATCTCGCTGGGGCCCATCGTGGACCTCAAGACGAAGGAGAACGTGACCGAGGCGCGGCTGCGGCAGGTGAACGCGATGGATTTCAAGTCGCTGCCGTTCGACCACGCCATCAAGATCGTGCGCGGCAACGGCTCGCGCAAGATCGCGCTTTTCGAGGACCCGAACTGCGGCTACTGCAAGCGCTTCGAGCGCGACCTGCAGGGCGTGAGCGACATCACGGTCTACGTGTTCCTCTACCCGATCCTTGCGGCCGACTCGGTCGACAAGTCGAAGGCCATCTGGTGCTCCGCCGATCCGGGCAAGGCATGGATCGACACCATGGTGCACGACCGGCTGCCCGCCACCGAAGGCAAGTGCGCGACGCCGCTCGAGCAGAACATCGCGTTCGGGCGCACGAAGCGCATCCACGGCACGCCCACGCTGGTGTTCGAGGACGGCGAGCGGCTGCCGGGCGCCATCCCCATGGCGCAGCTGGAGCAGCGCTTCGCCGAGGCGAAGGCGTCCCTCGCTTCCGTCAAGTAGCGCGCCTCAGGAGCCGTTCGCGCTTCCGGGCGCCGGCGGCTTGTAGCCCTTCGGCAACAGGACCCACATGCGCCCGTCCTGGCGCATCCTGCCCGCCAGGGCGCCCGCCGCATCGCCGAATCCCCAGTAGAAGTCCGCGCGCACCGCGCCGTTGATCGCGCCGCCCGTGTCCTGCGCGACCATGAGACGCTGCAGCGGCTCGGTGGTGTTGGGCCAGGTCGTCGCGAGATAGACCGGCACGCCGAGCGGGATGACGCGCGGATCCACCGCGATGGAACGCTCCGGCGTGAGAGGCACGCCGAGCGCCCCGATGGGACCGGGAAGATCGTTCGGCAGCTCCCGGAAGAACACGTAGCTGGGGTTCGCGTCGAGGAACTCCTTCAGCTTGTGCGTGTGGCGCTTCGCCCATTCCTTGATGCCCTGCATCGACGCGCGATCCGGCGTGATCTCGCCGCGGCGGATGAGCAGCGCGCCGAGCGAGCGGAACGGATGCCCGTTCTGGTCGGCGTATCCCACGCGGATGCGCTCGCCGCCGGGGAGCTCGACCTGGCCCGAACCCTGGATATGCAGGAAGAAGACGTCGATCGCGTCGTCCACCCACGCGATCTCGAGCCCCTTGAGCGGCGCGTGATCGGAGTCGATGTCCGCGCGCGAAAGATACGGGACCACGCGGTTGCCCTCCAGCCGGCCGCGCAGGCGCTTGTACTTGAGGTCGGGATACACCGACGAGAGGTCGATGGTGAGGAGATCGGGCGGAGGGCCATAGATCGGATAGTGGAAGCGATGCGTGCGCTTGCGGCTTCCGTGCAGCAGCGGCTCGTAGTAGCCGGTGATCATCCCGGTGTCGGTGTCGTCGGCATTGAGCACGCGGTAGGGCTCGAACGTGGTCTCGAAATAGAGCGCGATCTCGCGCTCGCTCGCCCCGGCCGGGATCGCGAGCGCAGCTTCGCAGGCGGCCTTCCACGCGTCCTGCTTCGCGAGCACGCTGCAGCTGCGCGCGAACGCGTCGAGCGACGGGCGCAGCGCCTCGTTGGCCCAGTCCGGGAGCTGCGCCCACGACCCGGGCTCGAGCTTGCCGCGGTATTCGATCGCGGGCGGCGCCGGCGGCGCGACCGGTGCAGGCGGGGGACACACCGGCTGCGGTACCGGGGGACATGCGAGCGGCTGCGCGGCGGCCGGTGCGGATACAGCCTCCTTCGTCGGCTCGCTGGTGCAGGCCTGGAGCAACGCGCAGAGCGCGGCGGCGAGGAGCGCCGCGCTCCTGGACGATAATGGGAACGTCGGGAGTTCGCGCGAGGAGAAGGCCGTGGGCTGGGTGTTCCTGGAAGTGGCCGTGGTGCTCGCGATCGCGGTGGCGATCGTGTGGTGGACGTTTCCGAAAAAGCCGCGCGGCGGGCGCGCGGATGAAGACAAGGGACGCCCGGACCGCGAAAGCTGACGGATCAATGCAGCACGCGCGGAACGCTCAGCGTGAACTCGGGAATGCTCGCCTCGAAGCGCGTGCCGTCCTCGGCCACGAGCTGGTAGCTGCCGCGCATCGTTCCCACCGCCGTGGGGATGGAAGACCCGCTCGAGTACTCGAAGGTGTCTCCGGGCTTGAGCACGGGCTGCTCGCCCACCACGCCCATGCCGCGCACTTCCTGCACCTGGTTGTCCGCGTCGGTGATGATCCAGTGCCGGCTCACGAGCTGGGCGGGGACGCTGCCGTTGTTCGTGATGCGGATGGTGTACGCGAAGACGTAGCGGTCCTCTTCCTCGTCGGACTGGTCCGGCAGGTAGGTCGAGTGCGCGGTCACCGCGACGCTGTATTTCTTGGCCTCCGGCATGGATTTCCTGGTTTCCTGCATTGCGAAGATGGTAGCAGAGAATGAAAGCGCTCCGAGGGCGGCGCGGGGCGATTCCACGTAGAATCCAGACGCCGCCCGACGCGCCCTGAACAGGCCATGTCCCGATCCGATTTCCGCATCGCCCCGAGCATCCTTTCGGCCGACTTCGCGCGCCTGGGCGAGGAGGTTCGCGACGTGATCGCGGCGGGCGCCGACCTCATCCACTTCGACGTGATGGACAACCACTACGTTCCGAACCTCACGGTGGGCCCGCTCGTATGCCAGGCGATCCGTCCCGTGTGCACGGTGCCCATCGACGTGCACCTCATGGTCAAGCCCGTGGACCGCATCGTCCCGGACTTCGCGAAGGCGGGCGCGGCGATCATCAGCTTCCATCCCGAGGCGAGCGAGCACGTGGACCGCACGCTGGGGCTGATCCGCGACCAGGGCTGCAAGGCGGGGCTCGTGTTCAATCCGGCCACGCCGCTCGTGTACCTCGACCACGTGATGGACAAGGTGGACTTGATCCTGATCATGTCGGTGAACCCCGGCTTCGGCGGGCAGTCGTTCATCGCCTCGGCGCTGCCGAAGCTCGTCGAGGCGCGCCGGCGCATCGAGGCGAGCGGTCGCGACGTCTGGCTCGAGGTCGACGGCGGAGTGAAGGCCGACAACATCGCCGAGATCGCGCGCGCCGGCGCGGACACCTTCGTGGCGGGCTCCGCCGTCTTCGGCGAGAAGGATCGCAAGGGGGCGATCGCGCGGATGCGCTCGGAACTGAAGCGGGCTACAATGGCCGCCTAGCCGTAACCTTGTTCTTCCCCGACTTCACATGGCACTGCGCGGATTGCGTTTCGATTGGCGATGGCACAGCTGGCGCTAGAGCGCTCGGCCTGCCGTTGCCTTCGAAATCGAACCGTGTGGTGACCCATGACTGAAGACGAATTCCTGGCGCTCGGACGCGCCGGCTACAACCGAATCCCGCTGCGCCTCGAGACCCTCGCGGACCTCGACACGCCGCTGTCCATCTACCTCAAGCTCGCCAACCGCCCCGGCTCCTACCTGTTGGAGAGCGTGATCGGAGGCGAGCGCTTCGGCCGCTACTCGATCGTCGGATTGCCCGCGCGCGAGCGCATCGAGGTCGCGGGACTGCGCGTGCGGCGCACGCGCGACGGCGCGGTGCTCGAGGATCGAGAGGCCGCCGATCCGCTGGCCGTGATCGACGAATACCTGCGCTCGTTCCGGGCCGCGCCCGTGGGCTCGCTGCGCTTCGCGGGCGGTCTCGCGGGGTATTTCGGCTACGACACGGTGCGCTACGTCGAGCCGCGCCTGGGCCGCGTCGCGAAGCCCGATCCGCTGGGACTGCCCGACATTCGGCTCCTGCTCTCCGAGGAGCTCGCGGTCGTGGACAACCTCTCGGGCAAGCTGCACCTCATCGTGTACGCCGATCCGTCGCAACCGGATGCCCATGCGCGCGCGCTGCGCCGGCTGCAGGAGCTGCGCGCGCAGCTTCGCAAGCCCGCGGAACTGCCGCCCCACGTGCCGCACTTCACGCTCGACGCCCCGCGCTCCAACATCGGCGAGCAGGCCTTCTACGAAGCGGTGGCGACGTGCAAGCGCTACATCGAGGACGGCGACATGATGCAGGTGCAGATCTCGCAGCGCATCGCGCAGCCGTTCCCCTACTCGCCGGTGAACCTCTACCGGTCGCTGCGCTCGATCAATCCCTCGCCGTACATGTTCTATTTCGATTTCGGCGACTGCCAGCTCGTGGGCGCCTCGCCCGAGATCCTCGTGCGCCGCGAGGCGGACAAGGTGACGCTGCGCCCCATCGCGGGCACGCGCAAGCGCGGCTCCACGCCGGAGAAGGACCTCGAGATGGAGCGCGAGCTGCTGGGCGATCCCAAGGAGCGCGCCGAGCACCTCATGCTGATCGACCTCGGCCGCAACGACGTGGGCCGCATCGCGAAGATCGGGACCGTGAAGGTGACCGAGACCATGGTGGTCGAGCGCTACTCGCACGTGATGCACATGGTGTCCAACGTCGAGGGCACGGTGGACTCGGCGCTCACGCCCATGCAGCTCCTGCGCGCGACGTTCCCGGCGGGAACGGTCACCGGCGCCCCGAAGGTCCGGGCGATGGAGATCATCGAGGAGCTCGAGCCGGAGAAGCGCGGTGTGTACGCGGGCGCCGCGGGCTACCTCGGCTTCAACGGCAACCTCGACCTCGCGATCGCCATCCGCACCGGCGTGGTGAAGGACGGCACGCTCTACGTGCAGGCGGCCGCGGGCATCGTGGCCGACTCCATTGCCGAGAACGAGTGGCGCGAGACGCGCAACAAGGCGCGCGCGGTGCTCGCCGCGGCCGAGCAGGTGCACGCCGGCCTCGACGCCCCGCTCGAATGAGGAGACCGACATGCTCCTCATGATCGACAACTACGATTCGTTTACCTACAACCTCGTCCAGTACCTCGGCGAGCTGGGCGAGGACGTGAAGGTCGTGCGCAACGACGAGCTCACCGTGGACGGGGTGGAGAAGCTCCACCCGCAGCGCATCGTGCTCTCGCCCGGTCCCTGCACGCCGAACGAGGCGGGCATCTCCATGGACCTGATCCGGCGCTTCGCGGGCCGCGTTCCGATCCTCGGCGTGTGCCTCGGCCACCAGGCCGTCGGCCAGGTCTTCGGCGGAAGGATCGTGCACGCGAAGACGCTCATGCACGGCAAGGTCTCGGCGATCCACCACTCGGGCAAGGGCGTCTTCCGCGGCCTTCCCACGCCGTTCCAGGCGACGCGCTACCATTCGCTCGCCATCGAGCGCGCGAGCTGCCCCGCCGAGCTCGAAATCACCGCCTGGACCGACGACGGCGAGATCATGGGAGTGCGCCACCGCACGCTCGCCATCGAGGGGGTGCAGTTCCATCCCGAATCGATCCTCACGGAGCACGGGCACGCGCTCCTCGCCAATTTCCTCAAGCCATGAGGGACACGCCGATGTTCACCGCCCAGGAAGCCATCAACCGCCTCTGCGACAAGCGCGAGATCTTCTACGACGAGATGGTCGACCTCATGCGCCAGGTGATGGAGGGCAAGGTCGCCCCCGTGCAGCTCGCCGCGATCCTCATGGGCCTGCACGTGAAGACGGAATCCGTCTCGGAGATCGCGGCGGCCGCCTCGGTCATGCGCGAGTTCTCCACCAAGGTGGATGCCGCCGAGCTCGAGCATCTCGTGGACACCTGCGGCACGGGCGGCGACAAGGCGCATACGTTCAACATCTCGACCACCGCCGCCTTCGTCTCGGCCGCCGCGGGCGCCCGCGTCGCCAAGCACGGCGGCCGCGCGGTGTCCTCGCATTCGGGCAGCGCGGACGTGCTCGAATCGCTCGGCGTGAACCTCGCGCTCTCGCCCGAGCAGGTCGCGGTCTGCCTGCGCGAAGTGGGACTGGGCTTCATGTTCGCGCCCAGCCACCATCCGGCGATGAAGCACGCCGCGCCGGTGCGCAAGGAGCTCGGGATGCGCACCATCCTCAACATCCTGGGGCCGCTCACCAATCCGGCCGGCGCGCCCAACCAGGTGATGGGCGTCTTCCACCCGGACCTGGTCGGCATCCAGGCGCGCGTCCTCAAGATGCTGGGCAGCCGCCACGTCATGACGGTGCACGGCCACGAGGGACTGGACGAGATCACGATCACCGGTCCCACCTTCGTCGCGGAGCTCAAGCACGACTTCATCACCGAGTACACGATCGAGCCCGGCCAGTTCGGCATCGACGTGGCGCCGATCGAGTCGATCCAGGTGAAGGACGCGGCCGAGTCGAAGGCGCGGGTCGAGTCGGTGCTCGCGAACGAGCCGGGCCCCTCGCGCGACATCGTGGTGCTGAATGCCGCGGCGGCCCTCTATGTCTCGGGCGTGGTGGAAAGCCTGTGGGACGGCGTGGCCGTTGCGCGCGACGCGCTCGCCAGCGGCGCGGCGCGCCAGAAGCTCGACCAGCTCGTGAAGTTCACGCGCTCATTCGCGAAGGCGGGCTGATGTCCGATGTGATGCGCCGCATCATCGCGGCCAAGCGCAAGGAGGTGGAGCAGGCCCGGGCGGCGGTACCTCCCGCCGAGGTGGAGCGGCGGGCCGCGGCGGCATCGCCCGTGCGCGGTTTCGAGGCCGCGCTGCGCCGGCGCGTGAAGGAAGGCCGGCCCGCGGTCGTCGCCGAGATCAAGCGCGCGAGCCCCAGCCGCGGCCTGATCCGCGCCGACTTCGATCCCGCGCGCATCGCCCGCTCGTACGAATCGAACGGGGCATCGTGCCTCTCGGTCCTCACGGATCGCGAATTCTTCGGCGGGTCTCCCGACGATCTCGTGGCCGCGCGCTCGGCCTGCGCGCTGCCGGTCCTGCGCAAGGACTTCATGATCGACCCGTACCAGGTGCACGAAGCGCGGTCCTGGGGCGCCGATTGCATCCTCCTCATCATGGATGCCGTTGCCGACGCGGAGCTGGACGCCATGGCGCGCCTCGCGAGGAAGCTCGGGATGGACGTGCTGGTCGAATGCCACGACGCCGGCCAGCTCGAGCGGGCGCTCGAGCTTCCGACCGCGCTCATCGGCGTGAACAATCGCGATCTCCGGACGTTCGAGACGCGGCTGGAGACCACCCTTTCGCTGGTATCCCGCGTTCCGCCGGATCGACTCCTGGTCGCGGAAAGCGGCATTTCGACGCCGGCCGACGTATCGCGGCTCCAGGCTGCAGGAGTGAGCGCTTACTTAGTAGGAACCGCCTTCATGAGCGCCGACGATCCAGGCGCCATGCTCGCAGATCTCTTTTTTGGCGCCTCCTGAGGCTGTTGTGAGTGCACAACAAGGTCCCAGGTTTGTTGCGTGATTGGCAAAAAACCCCTTGAGCGATTGCATTGCCTTTGGCATCATGCGGATGGCTTCTCAAAAAGAATTCAAGGAAGTTCCTGAATCGGGGCGACACAATCCCCGTCGAGGTTTCCAAGAAACACAGAAGTGAATACACGGCCTCATCTCAAACAAAGGAGATTCTGATGAACAAAAAGCTGATTGCTCTGGCAGTCTTCGGCGCTTGCGTTGCGCCTGCTGCCATGGCTCAGACCGCCGGCGGCCCGGTGACGTTGTACGGACGGGTCTACGAGACCCTCGAGTCGCTGGAAGGAAAGGCGGGCGGACCCTCCGCCGAGATTCCGCGTCGCACGCGCATCTCCGACCAGGCGTCGCTGCTCGGCGTGCGCGGCACCGAGGATCTGGGCGGCGGACTCAAGGCTTTCTTCCAGTTGGAGACCGGTTTCAAACCCGATCAGAACGACACCACCTTCGCGGCTCGTAACAGCGGCGTCGGCCTGCAAGGCGGCTGGGGCAGCGTCGTGATGGGCCGTTGGGATACGCCGTACAAAGTCTCGACCTACCCGGTCGGATCCGTTCGGCGACCTCACGATGGCCGGCATCAGCGGCCTGGGCCACGACCAGGGCAACTTCGACCGTCGCGACCAGAACGTGGTGCAGTACTGGTCCCCGGACTTCGCCGGCTTCGCGCTCAAGCTGATGTGGCAGGCGAACGAGGCCAAGACCGCCACGTCGAACCCGCATGACCAGGGCGCGAACGTGACCTACACGCGCGGCCCGATCTACGTGTTCTACGCGTACGAGGATCACAAGGATCCGTCCGCCACGGTGAAGAAGGAAACCGGCAACAGCGTGGGCGGCGCGTTCAGCTTCGGCGCGTTCAAGATCGGCGCGGAGTACGAAGAGATCAAGCGCAACGCCGTGACCGGCAACGATCCCAGCAAGCGCAAGGAGTGGCTGGCCAACATCGTCTGGACGCTGGGCAACAACCAGTTCATCTACCAGCACCAGGACTCCAAGGATGGCGCGGTCAGCGGTCAGGAGCCGACCTGCAAGAGCGACACCCTCGGATACAAGTACATCTTCTCCAAGCGCACGTTCTTCATCGCGCAATACATGAAGACGGACAACAACGACACGGCCAACTGCAGCTACGCCACGACGGCGCCGTTCCCGCTCGGCAAGGGCAACGACCTGCAGGGCGCCGCGGTCGGCATCCAGCACGTGTTCTGATCGCCTGACGGCGATTCGCTGGCACAATGAAGGGCGCGGCTGTTGCCGCGCCCTTTTTCTTTTCCGATGTCCGATCCGACGCCGCTTCCTTCCTTTGCCGGCCTCGTCGATTCGCTGCTGATCGCGGCCGACGAGGCCCTGCGCGCTCTTTCCGGCGCCGCCACGGCGGCGCGCCCGTCTCCCGGGATTCCGGCCGAGGGCCCCGCCGCGCCCGAGGATCGCGAGCGCTCCGCCCGCCTCATGCGCGTGAACCATACCGGCGAGGTGTGCGCGCAGGCGCTCTACAGCGGCCAGGCGCTCGCCGCGCGCAGCCCTGCGGTGCGCTCCGCGCTGCAGACCGCGGCCTCGGAGGAACGGGACCATCTCGCGTGGTGCCGCGATCGCCTCCGTCAACTGAACTCGCGCGCGAGCGTGCTCGACCCGCTCTGGTACGCGGGCTCCTTCGCCTGGGGCGTCGCATCGGGGCTCGCCGGGGATCGCTGGAGCCTGGGATTCCTCGCCGAAACCGAGGACCAGGTGGAGCGCCATCTCGAGGGCCATCTCGATCGCCTGCCCGCCGACGATCGCGCGAGCCGGGCGATCGTGCTGCAGATGCGCGACGACGAAGCGCGGCACGGCGCGATGGGCCGTGCGCTGGGCGCGCGCGAGCTGCCGGCGCCGGTCAAGGCGGCGATGCGCGCCGCCGCGCGCGCGATGACGGGCACCGCGTACTGGGTGTAGCGGGGATTAGGCTTCGCGGATCTCGAAGTCGAATTCGATCTCCGCGGTCTTCGCGAGCATGATCGTCGCGGAGCAGTACTTCTCCTTGGAGAGCTTGATCGCGCGCTCGACCTGCGCCGCGGCGAGCGCCTTGCCCGTCACCACGTAGTGCATGCGGATGCGCGTGAAGACCTTCGGGTCTTCCGGGGCGCGCTCCGCGTCGAGCTCGACGACGCAGCCGGTCACCGCCTGGCGCGCCTTGCGCAGGATGTGCACGACATCGATCGCGCTGCACGATCCCGCGCCCATGAGCACGAGCTCCATCGGCCGCGCGCCGAGGTCGCGGCCGCCCACATCGGGTGCGGCATCCACCACGATCGCGTGGCCGCTTCCGCTTTCCGCGACGAACGTCATTCCCTCGGTGAGCTGGATGCGCGCTTTCATGCGGATGGTCCCCCCATCAGGATTCCGGCGCACCGGGCTGCGGTGGCGGCGGCGCGTCGAGCCACAACTTGGTGACGCTCCAGCCGACCGCGAGCAGCGCGGGTCCCACGAAGAGCCCGATGAAGCCGAACGCGATCGCGCCGCCGAACACGCCGAGAACCACCAGCAGCATGGACAGGCCGCCAGCCCGGCTCATGAGGATCGGCTTCACGAAATTGTCGACCGAGCTGATCACCGCAACTCCGTAGATCGCCATGAAGATCGCCCAGCCCGGCTCGTTGTTGGCATAGAGCCAGATCGCCGCGCCACCCCACGCGAAGACCGGGCCCATCGGCACGAGCGACAGCACGAACGTGAGCGCGCCCAGCGCGAATGCCGCCGGCACGCCCGCGATGAGGAATCCCACCACCGCCACCGCGGCCTGGGCGAGCGCCGTTCCGAGCAGGCCGTACACGACGCCCTTCACCGCGTTCTGCGCTGTCACCGCGAGCGCTCCGCCGTACTCGGGGCCCGCCAGCCGCGTCATCGCCTCCAGCAGGAGGGCGCGCACGCGCTCGCCGTCGCGGTAGAAGAAGTAGGCAACGAAGATCGCGATGAGGATCTGCACGAGCCCCTGCCCGATCGCCCCACCCATGGCGACCATGAGTGCTTTCGCGGGCTCGGCGAAGCGCTTGGCGAGGACGACCACTTCCGCCTGGCTCTGCATGAGGACCTGCCAGTACTGGTCGAGCGAGGAGCCCACCAGCGGAAGGTCGCGGATGAAAGCGGGCAGCGTGAGCGTGGTGCGCTGGTCGATGAAGTTGCGCACGCCTTCCACCACGTCCGACGAATGCACGATGAGGCTCTGGGCGGCGAGCCCCACCGGCAACGCGATGGCGAGGATCATCGCGAGCACCAGCAGCATCGCCGCGAGCCACGAGCGTCCCCGCAGCCGCTCGCGCAGCCGCACGAAAAGCGGCCAGGTGGAGAAACACAGCACCCCGGCGAAAAGGATCGCGCCCAGGAACGGCCGCAGGATGAGGAAGCAGCCGAAGACGAGCAGCGCCACGGCGACGATGCGCGCGTAATGCTCGAGACGGCTGGCGGGAGGGGAGCTCAAGGACGGGCGCTCAGGGGGCGGTGTCAGATTCTAGCCGAGAAGGGGTTTGACACAAAGCGCTGATTTACCTATAATTTCGAGTTCTGCACCCAAAACAAAGCGATCAAAGTATTGCTCGCCGACACGAGAATTGCTCGTCGAAACGGGCGGCACCCAGGGTCGCGTATGGAAAGGAATCACATGAAGACGTTCTCCGCCAAGCCGGAAACGGTGCGGCGTGACTGGTACGTCGTGGACGCCACGGACAAGATCCTGGGGCGGCTCGCGGCGGAAGTCTCGCGGCGCCTGCGCGGCAAGCACAAGGTCGAATTCACGCCCCACGTCGATACCGGCGACTACATCGTCGTGGTCAACGTCGAGAAGCTGCGCGTCACGGGCGCCAAGGCGAGCGACAAGAAGTACTTCCGCCACTCGACGTACCCGGGTGGAATCTACGAGACGAATTTCGCCAAGCTGCAGGCGCGCCATCCCGACCGTGTGCTCAAGCTCGCGGTGAAGGGCATGCTGCCCAAGGGCCGGCTCGGCTACGCCATGATCAAGAAGCTCAAGATCTACGCGGGCCCGACGCATCCCCACGCATCGCAGCAGCCCAAGTCCCTCGAGATCTAAGGAGCGAGCATGATCGGCAAATACAACTACGGCACGGGACGGCGCAAGAACGCAGTGGCGCGGGTCTTCATCAAGCCCGGCAAGGGCGAGATCACGGTCAACGACAAGCCGCTCGACGTGTTCTTCTCGCGCGAGACCGGCCGCATGATCGTCCGCCAGCCCCTCGAGCTCACCAACCACGCGCAGACGTTCGACATCAAGGTGAACGTGTTCGGCGGCGGCGAATCGGGCCAGGCCGGGGCGGTGCGCCACGGGATCACCCGGGCGCTCATCGAATACGATCCCACGCTCAAGCCCGCCCTCTCGAAGGCGGGGCTCGTCACGCGCGACGCGCGCGAGGTCGAGCGCAAGAAGGTGGGCCTGCACAAGGCGCGACGTCGCAAGCAGTTCTCGAAACGCTGAGGCTGGGGACGTTGTTCGCATTGCCGTGCACGAACGAAGCCGCCTCGCAGCGGCTTCGTCGTTCTAGGGACGCACGTCCGCACGGGCTGCAGGAAGGACCGCAACGATGATCAAGGTGGGAGTCGTCGGAGGGACCGGTTACACGGGCGTGGAGCTCTTGCGGCTCCTCGCCTCGCATCCGCAGGTCGAGGTCGTCGCGATCACCTCGCGCGGCGAGGCGGGCGTGAAGGTCGCGGACCACTTTCCTTCCTTGCGCGGGCGCTTCGACCTCGCGTTCACGGATCCGGCCTCCGCGCCGCTCGCGAAGTGCGACTGCGTGTTCTTCGCGACACCCAATGGAGTGGCGATGAGCCAGGCGCGCGCGCTGCTGGACGCGGGCGCGCGCATCGTCGATTTCTCCGCGGATTTCCGCTTGAAGGACCGCGCGGTCTGGGAGAAGTGGTACAAGGTCGCGCACGCTTCGCCGGAGCTTCTCGAGGAGGCGGTGTACGGCCTGCCGGAGATCAATCGCGAGCGCATCCGCGCGGCGCGGCTGGTGGCGAATCCCGGCTGCTACGCGACGGCCGTGCAGCTCGCGCTGCTGCCGCTCGTGGAATCCGACTTCGTGGAGCATCGCCATCTCATCGCGGACGCGAAATCCGGCGTGAGCGGGGCCGGCCGCAAGGCGGAGATGGACCTGCTCTTTTCCGAGGCGAGCGACAATTTCAAGGCGTACGCGGTGCAGGGCCACCGCCACCATCCGGAGATCCTCGAGAGCCTCGCCTCGCTCGAGAAGGCGTCGGGGCGCTCGCTCGGACTCACCTTCGTGCCGCACCTGGTTCCGATGGTGCGCGGCCTCCTCGCGACGGTCTATGCGCGCATCACGAAGGACGCCGATTTCCAGGCGCTCTTCGAGAAGCGCTATGCGCGCGAGCCGTTCGTGGACGTGCTGCCGCCGGGCTCGCAGCCGGAGACGCGGTCGGTGCGGGGCACGAACCAGTGCCGCATCGCGCTGCATCGGCCGTTCGGTGGCGACACGCTGGTGGTGCTCGCGGTCGAGGACAACCTCGTGAAGGGTGCGGCCGGACAGGCCGTGCAGAACATGAACCTGATGTTCGGTTTCCCCGAGACGCAGGGGCTGGAGCAGATCGCGGTGGTGCCCTGATGCGCGGCATCGGCCGGCGGTTGCGCAGCACCTTCGGCATCGGATCGTCGCGCATGGCGATCCGCTCGCAGCTCGCCTGGCATTGGCGCTGGCTGCTCAACCTGCTCATGATGGCGGCCGCAGGCGGGGTGGTCTGGCTCGTGGTGCAGGGCAGCTACGGCCTGCCGGGCGCGAGCATGGAGGAGCTCAAGCAGCGTGCCGCCACGCTCGGTGAGGAGAACGCGACGCTCAAGCGCCAGGTGGCAGAGGCGCGCGGCACGCTGGTCGAGCGCGATCGGCAGCTGCAGGTCGAGAAGGCCGCCCAGGGCGAGCTGGCGCGCACGGTGGCGCAGCTCCAGGACGAGAACGCGGGCCTCAAGGACGACCTCGGGTTCCTGCGCAAGATGATGTCCTCCGGCGCCACGCCGGAGGGGCTCGGCGTCTCGGACCTCAAGATCGAACGCGATCCGTCCTCCAACGTCTTCCGCTATCACATGCTCCTCACCCAGGGCGGCCAGCGCAAACAGGACTTCAAGGGCCGCCTGCAACTGGTGGCGCACGTCGTCCAGGGCCCCACCCAGAATGCGCTCACCTTCCCCGATCCGTCGGTCGCGGCGCCTTCCGCCGGCGCGCTGGATTTCCGCTTCTACCAGAAGGTGGAGGGCCGCTTCACGGTGCCCGACGGCGCGGAGCTGAAAAGCGTCGAGGTGCGCGTCCTTGCGCTTCCGGGGGGACAGGTTAAACTGTCCCGGATGGTCAACTTTCCGTAAGGGGGAAAGCCCATGTTCGGAAAAGCAAACAAGCCGAGCCCGATCGACAGCCTGATCGGTGGGGGATCCACGATCGAGGGGAACATCACCTTCACCGGGGGGCTACGCATCGACGGCCACGTGAAGGGCAACGTGAAGGCCACCGGCAGCAAGCCGGGGACCTTGGTCATCTCGGAGCTCGCGAAGGTGGAAGGCGAGATCGACGTGGCGCACGTCGTGATCAACGGCACCGTGGCGGGGCCCGTGCGCGGCTCGGAATACGTCGAACTGCTGCCCAAGGCGCGGGTCACAGGAAATGTGTCCTACAAGTCCATCGAGATCCACGTCGGCGCGATCGTCATGGGCCAGCTGGTATACGAGAGCCCCCAGAAGAACGAGAAGGTTGTGGAATTGAAATCCGCCACCAATTCAGACTAGTCGAGACCCCATTTGGAGAACCATCATGAATGACATGGCCACGGCGATGCCGGATCCGCTCATCTTCACCGAGAACGCGGCCAACAAGGTGAAGACCCTGATCGAGGAAGAGGGCAACGCCGAGCTCAAGCTGCGGGTCTTCGTGACCGGCGGCGGCTGTTCGGGCCTGCAGTACGGGTTCACGTTCGACGAGGTGACGAACGAGGACGACACCGTGATGCAGAAGAACGGCGTGAGCCTGCTGATCGACCCGATGAGCTACCAGTACCTGGTGGGCGCCGAGATCGACTACACCGAAGGGCTGGAGGGCGCGCAGTTCGTGATCAAGAATCCGAACGCCACATCGACCTGCGGCTGCGGGTCCTCGTTCACCACCTGATCGCGAATCGTTCGCAGTGCCGGCAGGGGAGCCTCGGCTCCCCTGTTGCGTTTCTAGGCGGGATAGATGGCGCCCAGGACGCGCGGGAGGCGTGCGCCGGTGACCGCCGTGAGGTCGACCGGCTCGCGGTTCACGCACTTCATCGCGAGCCACGCGAAGGCCATGGACTCGACGTGCGCGGTCGGCACCCCGAGGGCGTCGGTCGGCGCCACCGGGCGGCCGCCGGCGAGGCTCTCGATGCGGCCCACGAGCGCCGCGTTGCGCGCGCCGCCGCCCGCGAGGTAGATCTCGCGCGCGTCCTCGCAGAAGCGGTCGATCGCGCCCACGATGGCGTGGGCGGTGAAGTCCGTGAGCGTGGACTGGATGTCCTCGGGCCGATAGCTCGCGGGCAGCCGCTCCTCGAGCCAGTGCATGCGGAAGAGCTCGCGTCCGGTGCTTTTCGGCGGCGCGCGCTCGAGGAAGGGCTCGGCGAGCAGCCGGTCGAGCAGGCCCGCGTCGGTGCGTCCCTGCGAAGCCCAGCGTCCGCCTTCGTCGTACTCCGCGCCGAGATGCTTGCGCGCCCAGCCGTCGAGGAGCACGTTGCCCGGCCCGCAGTCGAATCCCAGCGCGCTGCCCGACGCCGGCAACCACGTGACGTTGCTGATGCCGCCGATGTTGACCACGCAGCGCGACGTGGAGGGATGCCGGAAGACGGCCTCGTGGAAGGCGGGAACCAGCGGCGCGCCCTGTCCTCCCGCGGCCATGTCGCGGCGCCTGAAGTCGGCCACCACGTCGATGCCGGTGAGCTCGGCGAGGCGCGCGGGATCGTTGAGCTGGATCGTGAAGCCGAGGTCGGGGCGGTGACGGACCGTTTGCCCGTGGCAGCCGATCGCCGCCACCGCGCCGCGCTCGACGCCGCCCGCGGCCAGCGCTCCTTCCACCGCGCGCGCATAGAGCTCGGCCAGCTCGATGGAAACCGTGCCCGCGAGCTCGAGAGGATCGGATCCCGGCTCGCACAACGCGAGGATGCGGTCGCGCAGGGCGGGGGAGAATGGAACGGTGGCGAAGGCGAGCGTGCGCGGCGTGCCGGCGGAGAAATCGACGAGCGCGGCGTCGGCCCCGTCGAGGCTCGTTCCCGACATCAATCCGACGTACAGGGGCGCCACGCTATTCGAAGCGCGCGGGCGACGAGGCCGCTACGAGCTCCATGGTCGCGCGGGCATCGGCGGCCACGCGTGCGAACGGCTCGCGCAGCGCCGCGGGCACCGGCTCGGCCTTCGGAAGTGCCACGCGCAGCGGATCCTTGTACACGCCCGCGATGCGGAACTCGTAGTGCAGGTGCGGGCCCGTGGCCCATCCCGTGTGGCCGACGTATCCGATCACCTGTCCCTGCTTCACGCGCGTGCCGGCATGGATGCCGGCCGCGAATCGCGAAAGGTGGCCATAGAGCGTCGTGATGCTGCCTCCGTGGCGGATCTCGATGGCGTTGCCGTAGCCGCCGCGCACGCCGGCGAAGGCGACCTGCCCGTCGGCGCTCGCGAGCACGCGCGTGCCCTGCGGCGCCGCGAAATCGACGCCGGTGTGCGCGCGCCAGTTCTTGAAGATCGGATGGAAGCGCCCCCCGAAGCCCGAGCTCACGCGCGAGAACTCGACGGGCGAGCGCAGGAACGCCTTCGCGCGGCTCGTGCCGTCGGGCGAGTAGTAGGCGTCGTTGCCTTCTTCGTCCTTGAAGAGCAGCGCCTGGTACACGTGCCCGTCGTTCACGAACTCCGCGGACAGGACGCGTCCCGGGCCGACCAGCTCGCCCGATCCATACAGCATCTCGTAGGCGATCGAGAAGCGGTCGCCCTTGCGCAGGTCGACGTGGAAGTCGATGTCCGTGGCGAAGATGCGCACGAGCTGCAGCGCGATCGCGTCCGGAATGCCTGCGTCGTCGGTGGCGGCGAAGAGCGACGACTCGATGGTCGCCGTCTTGTAGACCAGGCGCGGCGTATCGGTGATCGAGCGCTGCCGCGAGGTGAAGCCATTGGCCGTGCGCTGGACCTCGAGCATGGAGGACGTGCTCGCGAAATAGCGCAGCGCCAGCAGGGCGCCGCCGGCATCGGTCTGCGCCTGCAGCATCCGTCCGGGGACCAGCTGGCGGAAGATCATGCGGCCGGTGGAATCCCCGCGCAGGAAGTCGAGGGCGCGCGGGTCGCGAACGCCGAGCCGGTCGAAGAGCGCGGCCACGGTGTCGCCGCGAAGCACGCGTTCCTGCGTCACGTAGCGCTGGGCCTCGGGCGCGCCCGGAGTCCAGTCGGGCAGCGCGACTTCCTGTTCCACCGGCTTGCGGACGCTATCGTCCCGGGCCGTGCCGGGGGCCACGCCGAACGCGGTGAGGACCGTGAGCGCGGGCAGAAGCAGCAGCATCACGCCGAACACGATCGGGTGGGCGAGGCGGAACAGCGCGGGGCGCTGCGCTAAACTGTGGCCTTTTTGTACGTTCATCGCGAGCCGTTTCGTCGTGGCCGCCACAGCATAGCAGAAAAGGCCGTCCGCCAGGCAGAAAATGGAATCAAATCAATGAGTCATTCGACAGACCTCGACCTGATTCGAAGGGGCGCGGACGAGCTGATCCTCGAGGAGGACCTGCGGCGCAAGCTCGCCCGGGGCAAGCCCCTGCGCGTGAAGGCCGGGTTCGATCCGACCGCGCCGGACCTTCACCTCGGGCACACGGTGGTGATGAACAAGATGCGGCAGTTCCAGGACCTGGGCCACCACATCATGTTCCTCATCGGGGACTTCACCGGGATGATCGGAGATCCGAGCGGGCGCAACGTGACGCGCCCGCCGCTCACGCCCGAGCAGATCGCCGCGAACGCGGAGACGTACAAGGCGCAGGTGTTCAAGATCCTGCGCCCCGAGAAGACGGAGATCCTCTTCAATTCCACGTGGTGCTCGCAGCTGGGTGCGGCGGGCATCGTGCAGCTCGCCGGCACCTACACCGTGGCGCGCATGCTCGAGCGCGACGATTTCGCCAAGCGCTTCGCCGAGCAGCGGCCGATCTCGATCCACGAGTTCCTCTATCCGCTCATGCAGGGATACGACTCGGTGGCGATGAAGGCCGACGTGGAGCTCGGCGGCACGGACCAGAAGTTCAACCTGCTGGTGGGCCGCGAGCTGCAGAAGCACTTCCACCAGGAGCCGCAGGTGATCATCACCATGCCGCTGCTCGAGGGCATCGACGGCGGAAGCAAGATGTCCAAGTCCCTCGGCAATTACGTGGGGGTCAGCGACGCGCCCGGCGAGATGTTCGGCAAACTCATGCGGGTCTCCGACGAGCTCATGTGGCGCTACATCGAACTGCTCTCGTTCGAGCCGATGGAGACGATCGCGAAGTGGAAGCGCGAGATCGCCGAGGGCGGCAACCCGCGCGACGTGAAGGTGCGATTCGCGCAGGAGATCGTCGCGCGCTTCCACGACCGCGCCGCGGCGAAGGCGGCGCTCGAGGACTTCGAGTCGCGCTTCCGGCACGGAGGCGTTCCCGAGGATCTCTCGGAGCAGGTGATCGTGGTGGACGGTGACGGCGCGTCCATCGCCCAGGTCTTGAAATCGTCGGGAGTGTGCCCATCTACTTCCGACGCCCACCGCATGATCGAGCAAGGCGGCGTGCGGGTGAACGGCGAGAAGGTGAGCGACAAGTCGCTGCGCCTCGACGCCGGCAACACGTATGTGCTGCAGGTGGGCAAGCGCAAATTCGCGAAGGTGGTGCTGCGGCGGGCGGCCTGAAGAAGGCCGCGATCATCCTTGCCACTGGGCGCCGAAACCCCGTATAATGCGTGGCTCAGCTGACCGAACGCATCGCGCCGGTACTTCTCGGCAGGTCGGCATCGC